>JAFRMR010000003.1 GCA_017430535.1 Clostridia bacterium | reverse complement strand
TGAATACTGGGAGATTGTCAACAAGTACGACGGCGGCGGTACCGGAGGTAAAGACAGAAGAGTAGTAAAAATCTGGGAAGGCCTGCCGGATGGAGTAACACCTCCCGCAACCCTTGAAGTAACTAAACTTGATGCAGACGGTAATCCCATCGGAACCATAATTCTCAATCTTGTTCCCGGCACCAACACCAGTGAAGGTTATGTTGGTTCAGAAGTTTATGGTCTGAGAGAAGATAATATACCTGCCGGATACACATTTATGGGCATTACCTTAAAGACAGATGATGAAGGCAATGAATACTGGGAAATTATAAACAAGTACGACGGCGGGGGCACCGGAGGTAAAGACAGAAGAGTAGTAAAAATCTGGGAAGGCCTGCCCGACGGCGTAACACCTCCCGAAACACTTGAAGTAACCAAACTTGATGCAGACGGCAATCCCATAGGAACTATAATTCTCAATCTTGTTCCCGGCACCAACACCAGTGAAGGTTATGTCGGTCCTGATGTTTACGGTATAAGAGAGGATAATGT
This sequence comes from Clostridia bacterium, assembly GCA_017430535.1. Taxonomy (GTDB): domain Bacteria; phylum Bacillota; class Clostridia; order Oscillospirales; family Acutalibacteraceae; genus CAG-177. The sequence goes on along the minus strand of JAFRMR010000003.1, from coordinate 580,945 downwards.
ACCGAACGGTTACAGATTCGTAAGTATCACCTGGGTAGACGATGATGAAGGCGGTCACTGGGAAATTATCAATGAATATATAGGCGGTAAAGACACAAGAGTAGTTAAAATCTGGGAAGGCCTGCCCGATGGAGTAACACCTCCCGAAACTCTCGAGGTTACTACTCTCGATGCAAACGGCAATCCCATAGGAACTATCACCCTTAATCTTATTTCCGGCATCAATATCAGCGAAGGCTATGCAGATCCCGGAGTTGCCGGAATAAGAGAGGATAATGTACCGAACGGCTACAGATTCGTAAGCATTACCTGGGTAGATGATGATGAAGGCGGCCATTGGGAAATTATCAATGAATATATAGGCGGTAAAGACACAAGAGTAGTTAAAATCTGGGAAGGCCTGCCGGACGGCGTAACACCTCCCGAAACTCTTGAGGTTACTACTCTTGATGCAGATGGCAATCCTATCGGAACCGTAATTCTCTACCTTGTTCCCGGCACAAACACCAGCGAAGGATATGTAGGTCCTGATGTTTACGGTATCAGAGAGGATAATGTACCCGAAGGATTCACTCTTGTAAGCATCACCTGGGTTAAGGATGATGACGGCGGTCACTGGGAGATTGTAAACAGATACAATAAGAAACCCACCCCCGTTATAAAGAACTGGTTAGGTCGTTTCCCCGGCGAAGTTCCCTGCACACTCACCAGTGTTGATGTTTATGATGCAACCGGCAAACTGGTTGAAACCGTAGAGCTGACTTATGATCCGGAAACCGGAACCAGCATAGGCTATCTTACAGTTACCGCAACAGAGCCCCTGAAATTTGTAGAGAATCCTGTGCCCGATGGCTGGTATTACGGCGGCTCAAGCCTTAAATATGATGAATTGGGCAGCGCTTATTACGAGCTGATAAATTACAGATATTATGTAGCGGATATAACAATCAGTTCGGTTGAAGTAATCCGCGGCCAGTATCTGGTATGGACAATTGTAACTTCCGAGAGCATTTCCTGGCTGAGACTTGACGGCATTTATACTCCCGAGGGTGGCAGCCGTAAAAAGACCAGCGTCATTTACAAGAGCGATACCACAAGCTCCAATATAGAGCGCACGGTTGAAGACGGCGTTGCAACCTGGAAGATAAAGATGAAGTTCAATTACAGCGAGGATGTTCAGTCCGTAATCCAGAGCTGGACCTTAAGCTACAAGGTGGCCGATGAAACCGCTTACCGTAAAGCCAACTATGATTCACCGATTACAGTCACGGTTTACAAAGATGAAAGCACCATGATTGATGTAACCGAAGGTTATCCCAGCTATTCCGTTGTAAGCGTTTCGGGTCCCGAAACTGCAGCCGTAGGCCAGTACGGTACGATTACAGTAGTAACCACATCCGATTGCGATAAGATCCGTATCGGCTATGATAACGGCGGCAAGATGAAGTACGCAACCTATCAGACCACAACCAAAAACAATGTTTCTTATGTGGATGATGCGGAAACCGGCCTGAGAACCTGGACAATCAACTACAAGTTTGCAACCGACGCAACTCAGTATACCGTTCAGGGCAGAGGTCCCAAGTGGGATGCGGAAAAAGCCCAAAACTTCACAGTTAATTTTGGATAATAACCATTAAAAACCCCCGCTCACTACGGTGAGCGGGAGTTTTCTTTTACTGCAAATCTCTTTTTAAACTTGTCTGTTTTTTCTCGCTTAAATGCGACAGCCCCTTATCCTCTTGTCTGGGCTATCTTTTCATTTATCGCCTTAGCAACCTCATCCGGCTCAAAGCCGTGAACGGCGCAGGCGTCTGCAAGGGATTCTGCCTGTGATGCGGGGCAGCCGAGGCAGTGCATACCTATTGAGAAAAGGATTTCTGCAGATTCGGGGTACTTTGTTACTATTTCGCCTATAAGGGTATCGTTGCTTACATATTCAGCCATTTTTGTTTCCTCCTTTATTTTCCGGTTGATTTTACGCCGATAATGTACTATAATCCGCAGTATAAGTATGTTGTTTTTACAACAAAAAAGGTGATTTTTTATGAATCTGGAATTTTTGGCTGCCACCGAGCTTTTCAGCGGCATCTCTCAGGATGAAATCCCTGAAATGCTTACCTGCATCCGCTGCAGGGAAAAGGAGTATAAAAAAGATGAAACCGTTTTCAGGGCAGGGGATAAGGTAAGCGATATCTGCCTTGTGGAACAGGGCAGCGTTAATATTGTTGTTAATTTCTACTGGGGCAGCAGCAATATTTTCGGCCACTATGAAAAGGGTGAGATTTTTTCCGAAACCTATGCCGCTCTGCCGGAAAAGGAGCTTTTCTGCGATGTGGTCGCGGCGGAGGAGTGCAAAATACTGTTTATGGATATGAACAGCCTGCTTACCCGATGCGCCGACGGCTGCGATAAGCACAACCGCCTTATCCGTAACCTGGTATCCATTTCTGCAAGAAAAAATTTTGACCTTTCCGCAAGGATGATGCACATAGCTTCAAGGTCAATCAGAAACCGCCTTATTTCATATTTTACCACCATGTCCATTGAGCAGGGCAATAATGAGTTCACAATTCCCTTCTCCCGCCAGCAGCTTGCAGACTACCTGAGCGTTGACAGAAGTGCCCTTTCAAATGAGCTTTCCAAAATGCAGAAAGACGGGATCATAACCTATAAAAAGAACCGCTTCCGCCTTAACGAAGATGCGGTGAATCAATAAAAATCAAAGCAAATCATCCATCGGGATATGCGAGAGTATAACAAAAAAGGAGCGAAGCGACCTATAACCCGCCGAAAGGCGGATATCATCTGCGCAGCAGATATCATCCCGAAGGGATATCACCCGCTTACCAAGCGGATATCATTAAAAAAAGCCCGGATTATCCGGGCTTTTTCTTATCTGTAATATTGCGGCAGATACTGTTTATGCGCTTCTTTCATTTCTTCAAAGCACTTGTGGGCTGCCTCCCAATCCCCTACAAGGGGATGAATCAGCAGAGCGTTGAGCGCCGCTTCCTCATCGCCGTCACGGCCGGCTTTAACGGTATAGTTTTCATACTCTTTAACCACTCTCATAAGGCCGATTATATGGCGGTTTGTAACCTCGCCCACAGGCACGGGCTTTGCCCCGTCTTTTCCTATGCGGGCGGCAACCTCCACCACATCATCGGGTTTCAGGAAGGGGAGAGTATTGCCGTTTTTTATGTTTACAACCTGCACATCGTTTATATCGTTTGCTATGGCGTTTATAAGGTTCACCGCCACAAGGGAATATTTGTGACCGCCCCTCCGGTCAAGCAGAGCGGGCTTAACATACAGTCCCTCATCCGAGTACATTTCAAGCAGTTGCTCCTCAATCTCCATGCACACCTGAGCCCTGCTCTTTTCACCCTCAAGCAGGTGCTTCAGCTTTGCGTTGCGGCAGTAGTAATACTGCAGGTATGAGGAGGGTATGGCGTGTATGGCCTTAAGGGTTTCAAGTGAAAAACCGTCATCTTTAATGTTTGCCATAACCTTGGGTGTGAAGCCCTCATTTATAAGTTTATCTATCAGTTCTTCGCCGTGAAGCCGTACACTTGTGAACCAGCTTAAATGGTTGAGCCCTACATAGGTGTATTCCATATCCTCGCCCACATCTTCACGGGTATCGTCAATCATATCTATTGGCACATTGCAGAGGCCTATGCACTTTACATTTGTGTTGTTAAGCACAAATTCCGTAATTATTCCGGAGGGATTTGTGAAGTTTATAAGCCAGGCATCAGGGCATATTGCCTCAATTCTGTCGCATATATTCTTTATTACGGGTATTGTGCGCTGTGCCTTGAAAAATCCGCCTATGCCTGTTGTTTCCTGGCCTATGAGGCCGTATTTCAGGGGGATTGTTTCATCCAGATGGCGGCAGGGGAGTTTACCCACCCTTATCTGGGTTATAACAAAATCTGCACCCTGCAGCGCTGTATCAAGGTCATCGGTGAGCAGGGTTTCGCAGTCAATTCCTTCGTGGCGCAGCATACGGATGCACAGGTTGCCTACTATTGTGCGCTTGCGCTCATCTATATCCATAAAAGCTATTCTTTTCAGTTTAAGAGAATCCCGGGCTTTGAGAAAGCCGTCAATAAGTTCAGGGCAGTATGTGCTGCCGGAGCCGATAATTGCAACATTTATTTCTTTCATATTATTACCTCATTTTGCGTAATCCTGCATAATCCAGTTTATGCAGCCCGTTACCGGGGGATTTTCAAGGTTTATGAATTTAAGGCGTCTGCCGCTGTATTCTTCCGCTTTTTTCTTAAGGGAATCCATATATGGTCTGTTGGGGAGTTTTATATTTATGGAGCCGGAAAGGACCACCTCAACCTCTTCGGAGAAATCCAGCGAAGAGATAATTGCGGCAATGGATTTTGCTCCTCTTTCCGCCATTCTCTCGCTGTAATCAAGGGCAACTTTATCTCCTGCGTTTACTGCGGCAAAGAAGAAATCTATAAAGTTTCTGATATGCTCGCTTTCAAGGTTTTCTATTTTGCCCACAAGGTCAAGGATCTGTTCCCTGCGTGTAAAGCCGTATTTTTCAAACAGGAGCTCTGTTATCATTGTTTCCTCGCAGTTAAGGAAAAGCTGGCTGTAAACCATCTGAAAGGTTTTTACGGCAATATCCGTGCCCCCGGATACATCACCGCTGAAACGCCCGAGGCCCATAAGCTGCAGCATGTTACCGTTTCTGTCAATGCCGTTGCAGCATACCCCGGTGCCGCAGTTATAGCCTACGGCGTATCCTGTTTCGGAGCCGGCTTTCACAACTATAAAGCCGTCGTTGAATATTTCAAAATTATCAAGGCCCTTTTCCCGGAGCATTGCGCACATTTTATCGTGCTGCCAGGGGTGGTCAATGCCTGCAAGGCCCATAAGCGTAAAGCTCAGGTCACTCAGAGCCATGCCGTATTCTGTGCAAAGGCCCGTGAGGCCTTCAATAATCACGTTTACGGGGGTAATAAAACCGTCCTCATAGTTTTCGTGATTGCTGCCGGGGCCTTCTTTATAAAGCAGCATATTCTTGTTTTCATCAAACAGGGCAAAGCCGGTTTTTGTGCCGCCGCCGTCAACGCCTGCATAGTATTTCATAAAGCAATCTCCTTAATCCGGGTTCATAATCCGTTTTATTCAAGTTCCTCTTTGCTGAAGCAGTCCGTGCATACCTCTTCAAGGCAGAACTGACCCCTGCGGTAGGGCTCTCTGTCTATCCACATTCCTTTTGTGAAATCCGGCACGGGCACCGGCAGAGAACCCATGGCAACGCTCTGCTCCGAAAGGCAGGTAATTGCCATCCAGGTTGCGGTATCATAAACATCTATAGGGGGCTGAGAGCCCACCTTTACGCTTTCAACAAATGCGGAAAGCACAAGGAAGTCCATACCGCCGTGACCGCCGGCGTGTATTCCGTCCTGCCTGTATTTTTTCCACAGCGGATGGTCATATTTATCTATATATCCGTCATCGTAAAACTCTTCCCAGGTATGGGTCCAGTGCTCTTTGTTTTCTTTTGAAATGCCTTCAAGATATATGGTTTCACCGTCTTCCATATATATGCCTTTTGTGCCCTGAATACGGTAACCTCTTGAGTAGGGGCGGGGCAGGGAGCAGTCATGGTTAAGCACAACGGTTTCGCCGTTTGCGCATTTAATCATTGTGGTAACCACATCGCCCTCATTGAATTTGTAATTTGCAAGGTCATAGTCCTCGCCTTTATTGTTCACAATCCACTCGTGCAGGCCTCTTGCTTTTGATGCCATTGAAACAAGGGAAATATATCTGTTGCCTCTGTTAATGCCAAGCACCTTGCTTATGGGGCCCAGCTGATGGGTGGGGTAGAGCTCGCCGTTTCTCATCTGGAAGTTATATAATCTGCCGTGGCGGTTTTCTCTTCCAAGTGAAATTTCATCCCTCAGGTCGTGCTGATAGCCGCCCTGCATGTGTACTATCTCGCCGAAAAGGCCCTGCTTAACCATATTGAAAAGAGCCATTTCAGAGCGGTTGTAGCAGCAGTTTTCAAGCAACATGCAGAATTTGCCGGTTTCTTCGGATGCTCTCACCATTTCCCAGCATTCCTCAATATCCGAGGCGCCGCCAACTTCAATGGCAACATGCTTGCCCGCTCTCATGGAGTCAATGGCAATGCGGGCGTGTGTAATCCAGGTGGTACAGCATACTATGCCATCAAGGTCATCCCTTTTAAGCAGTTCTTTATAGTCAAGATATACATCGGGCGTATATCCCGCGTTTTCCTCAACTATCTTTTTCCCGTTCAGCGCTCTGTCTTCATATTTGTCGCATACGGCAGGCACTTTTACTCCGTCGCAGGAAAGCAGCTCTTTAAGCATACCGCTGCCTCTTCCGCTGATACCTATAAAGCCCAGATTAACAGAGTTTTTCATAATGCAAATCCTCTTTTCATATATAAATCGTTATTTGAAATAACGCCTGAAATGCTTTCTCCAGTTACGGGTGTAAATTGAAACAAGCCGGGTCAGCGCAAAGTCATAAATGATAAACGCCAGGGTACCGGCACCCAGCAGTATGGGTATTGCCAATTTACCGAGAGTATCCATTTCATCAATGGTAACTCCCATAAATTTAATCATAAGGATATAGGAAACCACCATAGTTATTTCAAACAGGATAATCTTCAGCAGCCAGCCGACAACCGCAGGTATTTTTGATTCAATAAGAGCCTTTACAATGGGATAATAGCCGAAAAGCGCAAGGTACATTACGGCTACCTCTTTTTCAGGCACAAGAAACATACCCAGAATCGCTACCGCGGCATAAACCCCGAAAGCCCATTTTTTATCAACTTCCACAACCATAAATACGGTAAGCGCTCCCGCTATGGCAGGCAGGGCATAGGTCATAAAGGGAACTATTGCCACCGAAATCATCATTACCAGTGACAGCGCCGCCGTTATTCCGCCCAAAGCGCATTTTGAACTTTGTTTCATATTCTACCTCAGCATCCGGGGATAAGATCGCAGCCCAGGCACTCACAGAACATATCTGCGCATATAAGGTCTGCGCAAAGCGAGCAGCAGCAGTCATCCATTTTGCCGGAGGATCTTTTTTCTCTGTATCCGCCGTTCTGAGCCTGCTGTGCTTTCCGGTATGCAATCCTGTAAGTATCGTTTCCCGGGTCCATAATATGGGCTCTTTCAAAATATCTTGCCGCTTCTTCAAGCCAGCCCCGCTTCTGATAAACTATCCCGCTCAGGTAATACCACTGAGCGTCTCTTTCGCTCTCGGGAATACCCTCAAGCAGAATCTGAGCGTCATCAAGGCGGCGGGAATTGATTTTATCCCTTATATCGCTGTAATCCCTTGCGGCGTAGCTGCCGTAAGAGGAGCCGCCCAGAACTATGCTGTCATAAGCTTCGTTCAGCTCCTCTAACTTTGAGTATTGATTTTTCTCAGTGTATTCCCTGGATTTTTTTATATACGCCTTTTTTACCTTTTCCATAGGCGAGCCGTAGGGGATACCCAGAACGTCGTAAGGATTTTTCATACTGTCCTCATTTTACCGTAAAACTGCGGCTGTCTGTTTTTTCTTCTGTGTATTTTCCGTATATTTTCCCGGCGGCATTAAGAAATCCGCCGCAGATTATATTGTCAATAATCTCACCGAATCCCCGGGTTTCGATTTTTTCTGCCGCTTCAAGCAGTGCGGCGTGGGTAAGGTTTACGGATTTTTCAGCCCGGGCAATGAATTCTTTTTTCTTTTCGGGGCTGTTTATTTCCGGAAATTCAGATTTATACGGGTTGAAATTTCCCGATTTTATATCATTCTCAAGGTCATCTGCGGCATCAAGAATATAAATCATTCTGCCGGTGTAATAGCCTGTTTCGTACATGGCATCGGCCTTTTCGCCCTCAAAGCCGTCGGCAAATATTTTGCCAAGGGTATTGGCAGAGGGGTGGGCGGCCTCATCAAGGCCCGCACCCTTGTTTTCCGCAATTTCCTGCTGTTTCATATTCTCCGAAATCATTGCTTCCTCTCCGGGAGCAAGGCGCCTCGCTTTTTTATGCATAAGGGCAATGGAAGGAAAAACCAATGCGGAAACAATCTTTTTTACAAAACCTTTATCTTTGAAATTATCCCTGAGCTTATAGTAAGCAATAATCACCGCAATATGAGCGCACCGGTCAAGCACCGGCGTTTTATCGCAGAATATACACTTTTTCAGCGGGTTCAGGGGGCAGTGTTTTCGGGTAAAAGTACAGGGGCTTCCGGAAACGGCAAGCAGTAGAAGGGCGGCAAAAGTAAAATCATAATTCAGCAACAGCCTGCCTAAAACCGTATAGTTACGGCCCAGAGCATTGCATAAAGAGCAGTAAACACCCCGGTATATTTCATAATCCCGGATTTTCAGTTCTGCTTTGTCCGGCCTGATGTACCCCAGCACTTCTTTTCCCCCATTATATTTCTCATTTGTATATTTTAATACATAGCTTATCTCAATCGGTTAACAATGTGTTAATTTTAACTATCATAGTTTATAAAAAGCATAAACTATCGCCTCAGCCGCAGCTGAGGCGATAATCTTTTATATTCTGATTTCCTCTCCCAGCCTGAAGGAATAGATTACTGTTTCCGCCACATCAATATTAAGCGCCCGGGAAAGGCATTTGCGGTAAGTATCAAGCTGAGGGGTATATTTCTCCCTGAGTTCATCTGCCGATGATGCTCTGTCGGTTTTGTAGTCAACAATTATGAGCTTACCGTTTTCCTCAAAAGCAAGGTCTGCAACGCCCTGAATAATTATCACATCATCCCCGGCAATATCCGGGTCAATATCGGCGTAAACCTCACTAAGAGGCAGTGAAACGGTAAAACCGTACTCCTTATAAACTTTCGGTGAAGAAAAGATTCTTTTTGCAAGGGGAGAGGTCAGGAATTTCAGCACGGAGCCGCCGTTTACGGCTTTTGCCTCGGCTTCGGTAAGCATTCCTTCATCCACAAGCCGTATTTTTTCTTTTTCAATATCCGAAAGAGCGCTCTTGTAATCTGCATACTGCATAAACCTGTGGGTGGCGGTACCTTGCTGAGCAGGCGTAAGGCTGCCCTCGTTTGTGAAGGCGGGCTTTGAAACGGCAAAGTATTCCTCGTTGAATCCTTCCTCGCCCGCATCCGAAGCAATCTTTTTTGCCGTAAGCTTATTCAGCTTTTCGTAAGGATAGGTGTAGGTAAGCCTTTTGCGCAGCTCTTCAAGCAGTGCCTGGTCGGGTCTGAAGACAGGCTTTTCCTCTTCCGCCGGCTGTTCTTCTTCCCGGTTGTATTTTATTATTTCGCAGTGAAGTCCGGTTTCGCAGTTATGTTTTATGCCCGGGTCAATTTCCGCCGCATTTCTCAGGGCGTGAGCGTCCGGGTGCAGGAGCAGAGCGGAAAGAATATACTCATCATAGCTCTTCATATCAAGCACCGCTTCCGGTGAAAATCTGCCGCCGGCCGGAATGCCGGAGGATATCTTTTTAAGCCTTGCCTCCCAGTCATCCGAGGCAGAAACAACTATGGTTTTCTCTTTTGCTCTTGTAAGGCCCACATAAAGCACCCTCAGCTCTTCCGAGTGGGAATCCGCTTTTATGCTGTCCTTTGCCGCAAGGTGGCTCAGAGTTTCATATCTTGTGTTGTCTTTTATGTATTTAAGCCCTATGCCGCTTTTGCGTGAAACAAGCAGGCTGTTACTGCTGTCCATATCATTGTGCTGTTTTTCGCAGTTCACAAGGAACACATAAGGGTATTCAAGCCCCTTGCTCTTGTGTATGGTCATCAGCCTTACCGCATCCGAAGCCGAAACACAGCCTGCCGCGGGAACGGCATCCTCTTTTCCTTCAAGTTTCTCAAGGAATTTTACAAATGCCGATATTCCTTTTGCGCCGGTTTTTTCATACTTTTCGGCAAGGTTAATAAATGCGTTCAGGTTTGAAACTCTGTTTCCGCCGTTTGCCATTGCGTAAATAATTGCTCTTAAACCGGATTCGTTTATGATTTTTGCCGTAAATTCTCCCGTAGGCAGGGTGGAGGCAATCTTCCGCATCTTATTGAGCCCGGCAATAAAGGAGGCGGCCTTTTCGCTGCCGTTTCCGGCGTATGCCGCAAGGCATTCGTATATTCTGCCTTCTCTGTGCTCCGCTCTCATAAGGGCAAGGTCATCCGGGGTAAAACCGTAAATGGGGGAGAGCAGCACCGCCGTAAGAGGGATATCATTAAGCGGATTGTCAATGGCCTTGAGCAGGGATATTACCAGTGAAACCTCAGGAGATGAAAGCAGAGAATTTTCTGCCTCGGTAATAAGAGGAATTCCTGCATTTTCAAATGCTTTTACAAATATTTTTCCCTTATCGGAAACACTTCTCATCAGTATACAGAAATCGCTGTAACGGGCATCCCGTGTATCTCCGGTTCTGCCGACCTGAAGTTTGCTTTCAACAGCTTTTTTTATGTATTCTGCGGCAAATTCGGCCTGAGATTCAAGCTGTTTTGCTTTTTCACACTCAAGCAGATAAACCTCAAAGTCGTTATCCCCCTTTTCCCTTACGGGGTAATCCGCCTGAGGGTTCAGAAACTCCGTTTCATTATAGTCCACGCCGCCGGCTTTTTCCGACATCAGAGCGGAGAAAATAAAGTTGGCAGTTCCGGTTACTCCTTTTCTGCTGCGGTAGTTGCAGGAAAGGTTGACTTTTGCGGGGTAATTTTTCCCGTCATAATCACTCATGGATTTGCGAAGGTCCGTGAATATTTCCGGCATTGCCTGGCGGAAGCCGTAGATGCTCTGCTTCACATCACCCACCATAAAACGGTTTGTATCATCCCTTGAAAGGGCAAGGAATATGGTGTCCTGGGCCTTGTTTACATCCTGATATTCGTCAACAAGTATTTCCGAGTAGTTACTGCTCAGCTCCCTTGCAAATTCTTTCCTTACGGGTACGCCGTTTCTGTTTTCCACAAGAAGGTCAAGGGCAAAATGCATAATATCGCCGAAAGAATAGGCGTTTTCCTCATCCTTTATGCGTCTGAGTTCCTGTGAGTATTCCTTTACCGCATCAATCAGCGTTCTGATTGCGGGGGCGGTCATTTCAACAGACTGCCTGTATTCCTCCGAGGAAATATAGAAACAGGGATATTTTTTGCAGAAGAAATCCTTGGTGTATGTTCTTATATCCTTGCATCTGCTCTTAAGAGGAGTGACCGCTCCTCCCGCTTCTTTTTGAAAGGAGAGATCTGCAAATGCCCGGTTTATAACGGCCCAGTCTCCGCTTTTAAGAGCGCTTTCAAGCTGAACAAGCTTTCCGGAATCATCGCTGAAAATATCAAGGTATTTTTCCGCAACCTTTTTTTCGCCGCCTTCAAGCCTTATTTCACGGTTAAGTTCGTCCGACAGCTCCTTAATATCTTTCAGCTTTCCCGTTATAAACTTGAGGGCATTTTCTGCTGATTCTCTACAGTAGGGTAAATCTTCAATTCTGCTTTCCGCCGTATATTCCTTATAAAGTCCGTCCAGCATATAACCGGGGAAAACATAGGCCTGTGAAAGAGTATAAAGTTCCTTGATTATCTCAATTATACGGGAGTCGCTTTTGTTGTCATTTACCAGCAGGTTGAGCTCCCGGAATTCATCCTGCCTGTTTTCGTGAAATGCGGCTACCGTATTATTTGCGGCAAGGTCCTCGTAAATTGCCAGGGCGCTGTTATCCGCAATCTGAAAGTCCGGTGATATTTCCGGCTTATGAAAGTTTTCCCTTACAAGATTTATGCAGAATGAATCTATGGTGCATATATTTGCGTATGGCAGCATAAGAAGGTTTCTTCTCATAACCGCATTATCCGGGTCGGCTGCGATTCTGTCTTTGAGAGCCCGTTGTATTTTTTCTCTCATCTGAGCCGCCGCAGCCCTTGTGAAGGTAACAATAAGGAAGTTTTCTATACTTACGGGTTTTTCGGTATCGCAGAGCCTGCGTATGATTCTTTCAACAAGCACCGCGGTTTTTCCCGAGCCCGCCGCAGCGGAAACAAGAACGGTGCCGCCTCTGCCTTCAATGGCTTTAAGCTGGTCTTTATTCCATTTTACTTCCACTGCCGTCACCTTCTTCCGTAAGCTGTTTTATTACATCCTCGTTTTTCATTGATTTGCGCTGCCTGAATGGGATACCCTCCTCATAGCTGCATACACTGCGGTAATCGCAGTATCTGCAAGGCAGTTTGTTTTCGGCCGGTGCCGAGGGAACTGCGCTTATTTCGCCGTTTTGCAGGTTTTCGGCCATTTTGCATATAAGCTCATCCGTCTTTTTCTTAAGTGCCTCAAACTCTTTCAGCGAAAGGGCATTTCCCTTGATTTTTCCCGTAGAGGGGTTTACAGATGCAGGCAGTATATTGCGGCTGTCATCCCTGCACATAAGGTGTATAACCTTCTCATCCGCAAGCACTACTCCCGTCATCTTTTCCGCCTTTTCACGGGCTTTTTCCTTATCCTGCTCGGTTTCGCCTATATCTGCCGAAACTATTGGGGTAGAGGCGTTATAGTAAAGGATGCCTGCAGGGGTGATATTCTCGCCGAATTTGTTTTTTCCGTTTTTCCACAGGGCAAACAGATAAATCAGCATCTGCATGCTTATACCCTGCACGGCATCGCTGAGTTTAAACTCTTTCTGTTTTGATTTGTAGTCAACAATTCTTATGAATGTGGAGCCGGCGGAGTCCGCTGTATCAACCCTGTCAATCTTGCCGATAATGCTCACATTGTCCGAAGGGCCGTCGGGTATATATGCCTCCACTTCTTCCCCCGGGCCTACGGGCAGCTCAAAGCTTACGGGCACAAATTCGCTCTGCTCAAACTCCTCAATAATGCGCTTCACTATCTCATAGAGAGAATCCTTCATCCGGTTATAAACATACAGAAATCTGATATCATCCGGGGAATAAAGATATTTTTCGAGGTATTCATCCATAAGGAGATTGATTTTTTCTTTGATTTCATTCTCCGTCATCTTTAAAAGGTCTTCCCGCCCCGTGCCGGAAATCAGTTTTTCCAGCACATAATGGGTAACTGTGCCCATCTGTGAAGCATCAAGTTCCGATTTTCTCCTGGGCATTGCCTTTATGCCGTATTTGCAGAAATACATAAAGGGGCAGGAATAGTAGCTTTCCACCTTTGAGGATGAAACCATCATTTTCCGGGTAAACAGCTTCAGCGCGGCGTTTTTGTCTTTAATGGAAAAATCCCTTATGCCCGCCGCTCTGTTCAGTGCGAGGAGTCTGCCTTCATATTCCGGCTTTTCGCCGAAATAGTTAAACAGTGTTTCCCTGAGATTGCCTTCCCGGGATTTTGCAAGCTGCTCAAAAGCCGCCCTGTCGCTTTCCGCATAAAACACGGGGTCGAGCTTTGCGGCTGATATTTCTTTACAGGCAGGGAACATATCTTTTATTGCGTTGTAGAATTCGTTGGGGCTCATTTCCGCGCCGTCTTTGCCGTAGGAACAGCAGGATATAAAGAGCTTCTCACGAGGCGCGCATACGCTGCTGTAGGCAATAAGCTTTTCATCTGCCAGCAGCATCTCTCCGCAGGCGGAAAGGGTTATGCCGTTTTCCTCCATCCTGCGCCTGTCATTGAGCGAGAGCAGAGAGCTGTTTGCAACAGCGGGAGGGAACACCCCTTCGTTTGCTCCGGCTATGAATATAACGGGCAGGGCGTTTATTCTCATCCTTTCCGCAGAGCCCATAGTAACCTCATCAAGGCCTCTGGGTATGCTGCCCACGGTCTGCACCGATACAATAAGGTCAAATACGGAGCTGAGCTTTTCCGCAGTAACGGTTTCGCTTTCAATAAGCAGGTTTATTTCATCAAGAATACCGGTCAGCAGGTTCCAGGTTCTGTCAAGCTCCGCAACGGTATTGTTTTCGCCGCAGGCAATCAGTTCCTTTGCCGTTTTTCTCAGGTTATCGCTCAGGTGAATGCTCTCAATGAAATTCCACAGAGCTTTAACCGCTTCAGCCCCTTTTACTCCGCCCTTAAGGCTGCTTTTAAGGCTGCTGAGGGGTCCGATTATTTTAAGGCGGGTTTCATTGAGCTTTGCAAGATCTTTATCCGTCTGCTCCCTGTCCTTTTCTCTTATTTCCTCAAAGCCCCTTACGCTTTTATCCCAGGGAGAGAGCCACTTTCTGCCGGAAATTTTCCAAAGATAAATATAATTTTCAACATTTGATATATCAATATCGGGAATACCTGTGAGCCCGGTTTTAAGGTACCGCATAATGCTGTCCCCGGCAAAATTATCCGAAACAGCGGCAAGGGCGGCGCTTACAAGGTTTATTACCGGGGAGGCATCGGCACTTTTTCGGAAATCCTCAAAAGAGCTTATGCCGTATTTTTCAAAAGCGGCGTTCAGGGGCGCTTCGTAATCCGAAATGTTTCCGGCAATTACCGCAATATCCCTGCACCTGTATTTACTGCTTCTTATAAGCTTTTTAATACCTGCAGCAATATACTCGCATTCAAGGTAAATATCCGTCGCTGTACACAGCAGTATATTATCGCATCTGCCTTCATATGTTTCCGGCACGGGGCGGTAAAGGTTCTTTTCAAGGTGGGCGAGTTCCGGGCACCTGTAATATTCCTGCTCAGGCAGAGTATCATATTCAAATTTTATTCCGTTATCCGAGCCAAGGGAGCTTATAATACCGGCAGTGTTTTTCGTTTTTGCAAAAAGGTCCGTAATATCCCCGAAGTTTTCGGTGTTATCTGCGCACAGGGTTATAAAGAAATCATCCGCCGTTCTGATAATACGCTCAATCACGCCGTATTCCGGCGCAGTAAATCCGCGGAATGAATCCACAAAAACGGTTCTGCCCCTGAAGTAATCATCAAGGCCTGCGGCATAAAGCAGCTCCGACAGGAGGTCATCCGGGTTGAAATAGCTACCCTCCACCTTCTTATCAAAGGCATCGAGAATAAGCGCAATATCCTCAAGCTTTATTTTGAGCAGCCCCTCAGGGGTATTCTCTGCCGTCTGCCGTATTTTTTCGGGAGTAACGCCGTTCTGCTTGAATTCCGAAGAAAGGGCAAGGAAATCCTTTACGGCCGAAATGTGCTCGGCGTGCCTGCCGTAGAGTTTAAGGTTATCTTTATTCTCCGCAAGGGTAAGGCTCATAAGCACCGCAGCGGCAGAATCGCTCAGGCGGCGCCTTTCATAAAAAGCAGGTTTTCCGATTATCTTTTCGCCCAGTTCCGTAAATGAATATACATCCACCATAGTCATCTTTTCGGGACCTATGGATGAGAGTAGATTCTTCTGGCAGGTGAAGGTATACTGCTCGGGCACAATAAGTGTTATCCTGCAGTTTCCGGCATTAACCCTGCTTGTTATTTCACCGGTTATAAACTTGCTTCCGGCATCCCCTGCGCCGGAAAGAACTATCTTATGCATACTTTTCTCCCGTAAATAAAAATACCGCTGAAATTGCTTCCAACGGTATTATATCATTATCTGTGTCCCAAAAAAAGGACTTTTATTCGGTTTCGTTATTATTTTCGTTATTTATTTCTTCTGCGGGAGCTTCGGCGGTTTCTTCTTCGGCTTTTTCCTCATGCTCTTCCTTTTTCCTGCGCTTGAATCTTGAGAATCTTGAAATAGTATCCTCCTGCTTTGCTTCCTCGCTGTTGGCGTCTGCAACATCAAACACGGGTATATCTATCTTATTGCCAAGGAACATCTCGTTTTCGGGTGTGAAAATATCGATGGCTCTGTTGAGAACGGAGAAATAAACCTCCTCGGGAGCGCCGCCGTATTCGCCGTCAAGAGTCCAGTCAACGGGATTGTCAAAGGTTATCTTTATTGTGGATGTTTTGAAATATATAACCTTATCGCCGTCATAGTTCATTTTCTTAACCTGGTCAAGCAGGCCGAATGCGTCAACCATACCCTTGACCTTCCTTACAAGCAGCACCTCAAACTTGCCGTCATCCAGTTTCACATCATCTTTGGCAAATTTGAAAACCCCTGCAACGGAAGTGGAGTTTGAAATTGAGCCGAAGGAAAAATCATCCTCAATAACTCCGCCGTCGTACTCTATCTTAGCGTGAACGGGCTTAATGCTCTTGAAAGTCTGGGGCAGATGAAGCAGGAAGCCGTTGATGATATATGCGCTATGGCCGAAAATGTTTTTAAGCCTCTGTGATGTTGAATAGGAAAGGAAAGCGGCTGCGCCGAAGGATGCTATATAAGTAAAGAATCTGTTGTTGAAAAGGCCTATATCGTAGGAATTTTTATGGCCGTCAATTATGGCATCCGTGGCAAGGCCTATGCCCAGAGGCAGGCCTATGGTGTTTGCAAGGTCGTTGGTGGAGCCGGCGGGTATATAACCCACGGGCACTCTTCTAGGGAGCTGCATTACGCCGTTAATGGTTTCGTTAAAGGTTCCGTCACCGCCGCAGCATACAACCATATCGCAGTCATCAATACAGTTTTTCACTATATTTGTCGCATCACCTTGACAGGTTGTTGTTTTAATAATAAAATCATAGTCGGCAGATGAAAAACGGTCAACTATATCAAATGTGCCCTGCCTTGATTTGTTCTTGCCTGAGCAGGGGTTTACTATAAGCAAAACTTTCTTTTTATCCATAATTAACCTCTTTAATAAAAAAAATTACGGGTGATATACTATCACATCGGCGGTAAAATTTCAATAAACGAAAGAAAAAAGCTTTTATTACAATACGGTCAGTTTCCGTTTTATGCTCAAAAAAGGGAAAATTTTTACAGGTAACGGCAGCTTCCGTAACAGTATGGTGACTTAAATGATGAAACTTCTTAAAAAACTGCTTTCATACGAACAGCGCAGGAAAATACTTATATTTTTCAACAGACTGTGGGTATCTTTCTGTAATTTTCTGCCTGTAAGGAACAGGGTGCTTTTCTTTACAATCCGCTCCGAAGGGGAGCTGCTTGATAATATCAAAGCCCTGTATAATGCCCTTGAATGCAAAAAGGTTATCTTTGCCCATAAACAGCCCCATAAAATCCGCGTTAAACCCGCCGCCTATTACTATCTGCTTACAAGCAGAGTGATTGTTACGGATGACTACTGCGGCTATATGAGAGCCATGAAGCTTAAAAACGGGCAAAAGCTTTTCCAGATCTGGCACGGCTGCGGTGCTTTCAAGTGCTTCGCCCTTGATGCCGTAAAAGATAATCCTTCCGATATAAGGTACGAAAAAGCCGCTCACTCCCAATACAGCGCCGTTGCGGTTACCTCGGAAAAAAGCAGGGATGTTTTTGCCCGGGCTTTCGGTATAGATAAAGAAAAGTGCCTTGCAATCGGCCTTCCCAAAACGGATATTATGGTGAATAATCCGGAAAGAATCAGGGAAAGATTCTTTGAGGAATATCCGGAGCTCAAATCAAAGAAAATATATCTTTACTGCCCCACTTTCAGGGAGAAAAATCACGAGCTTACTGTTTTTGATCCGGGTATCCCCTGGAAACAACTCAGCAGCGAGCTCAGTGAAGATGAAGTGTTTATCGTAAACCGCCATCCGCTGGCGGATTATGAGATAATAAAGGGCAGATATGATAATATCCGGGATATGAGCGGGGAGTCGACCACCGCCCTTATTGCCGCCGCATCTGCGGTTATAACGGATTATTCCTCCGTTGTTCATGACAGTACTCTTATGGGAAAGCCCATGGTTTTTTTCTGCCCCGATTTCAGTGAATACGAAAGAAATTTTTATATTGATTATCCCGGGGATCTGCCCGGGGAGATGACGAAAAATCCCGGAGAGCTTCTGGGTTTCATCCGCCGTGCAGTAAAAGAGCCGCCCCTTGACAGAATTGAAAAATTCCGCAAAGAACAGCTCAGCGCCTGTGACGGTCATTCCTCCGAAAGAGCGGTCCGCCTTATTGAAGGCTGGCTGAAATAACGGCTTTCAGCACTCTTCCGGTATTGCCGCAGTCAATATAATCAAAATTGAATTTCCTGAAGCTTTCGGCATTCCCGGAGCTTCGGGGATTTTTTATTTCATCAATAACCGAATCAAAATCATAAACCACCGGGCCCGGCACATAGTCTTTATAGCCGAAGCAGAAGGACCTTTCGTTTTCATACTCCTCAAGGTCATAGGCGTAAAAAATGCAGGGCTTTGAAAGCAGGGCAAAATCCATGCAGACCGAGGAGTAATCCGTAATAAGCGTATCGCATATAAGGGTAAGGCCTGCAATGTCTTCATTTGTTACATCCGTAATATTTCCGGGTATCGGGCTTGAGTGAACCTGAGGATGAAGCTTTACCAGCAGCGCGTAATTGCCGCCGAGTTCCGAATCAAACCGGCCGCCGTTTATGTGGCTGAGAATCTCCGCATCTTTTTCCGAATTATCCCTGAAGGTGGGGGCGTAAAGAACCAGTTTTTTGCCTTCGCATTCAGGGTGTTTTTTATCAAATTCTTTCCTTAACTCTTCACTGCCGTTGTTTCTCAGCAGGTAGTCCGTGCGGGGTGAGCCGAGAGGCAGTACTCTGCTTTCATCCACACCGAAGGCTTCGGCATAAACAGGCACAATATTTTCAGATGTGCAGATAACACAGCTGAGCTTTCCGCCGCTTTTTATCTGCCTTCTTTTTATATCCGGGTCAAGGTCTGTCATAAGTCCGAATTTTTTGAATGCTCCTTCGGCGTGCCATAGCATAATAACCTTTGCTTTTTCCGAAAAGTTCATTGATGCCATAGGCATAAAATTATCATTGAAAAACAGGTATTTGCTTGTTGCAAGGTAACGGGAGCCGGCAAAGAAAAGCTTAAGTGCTTTTGCCGGGGAGCTTAAAGCCGAGGTGGAGATATACTTTACTTCATAACTGCCGTTCTTTTCAAGATAATCCTTTATTTCCCAAAGAGAATCGTGGCTGCCGCCTTTATGGGGGGCAACCAGAGCGATGCGGTTTTCTTTTACCGGGAATATTCTGTTAAGGTTGAAAAGAAAGGCAAAAATGCCGTAAATAATCTTTCTCATCTGTTTTTCATATCCTTGATTTTAAGGTAGGCAAAAGCTCCGTGCTTCAGCATAAAGCCCGGCAGTTTTGAAAGCTTACCGTGTTTTTTCAGCAGAATTACCGCCCTGAAAATGCGGGGGTCTATGGCTTTTTGCCCTCTGAATTTCAGCACAAATCCGCTTTTCGGCTTACCGGAGTTTATATTGGGCATATTTTTGCAGTCCCCGGAGTTTTCCGTAACAAGCTCAAAGAGCGGCATGGTCTGTTCGTAACAGGAAAAAAGGAAATCCGGCGAAGGATTTTTAACCTTAACGCTGAGCAGGGGAGAGGATTTGAGCTTCTTTACGGAAAAATCAACATCGCATATATCCCCGTCGGTCTGCCTCAGGCGCAGCAGATTATCAGGGGAAAGCATACCGTAATACCATTTATAGTGCTCCGTCAAATCGGTCAGCGCCGTTTCATCAATACGCCACAGCTTTCTGAAAAAGTGATTGATAAGAGCGTGGCAGGTTTTAAGATAAAACTCCTGCAGATATTCCTCTTTGTTATCACAGGTGCATCGGCTGTCGGAAAAAGATTTTTGTATCTTTTCCGTAATAATCCCCGTTGATGTAAAGAAATCATCGCAGTGTATTTTTTTTACATTCTGTGTTACGGAGCGGCCTGTTCTCGGATCCGCCTGCCTGTAAAGATTCACCGCATCGTAAATTCCCGTGATTCCGGGGAATACAGTGAAAATAAAGGAAAGCATAAAAGCGCCGTCCTCCCTGAAACGGGTGGGGGGATACAGTACGCCGCTGTCTTTGAGTACAGAAGTTTTATAGCATTTGTTTCCGGGGCTGAAGGTCCACATAAGCCGCCGGTCATAGCAGGATATTTCATCTTCCTTTGCCAGGAAATCCACAACCGGGTTGTATTCTTTTCCGCCGAAGCCGAAACGCATCAGCCTGAAAACACCCATATCCGCCCCTGAGCTTTCCATTTTTTTGTAAATGGCCTCAAGGCTTCCAGAGGACAGCAGATCATCTGCGTCAAGGAACAGAGTATATTTGCCTTCTGCAAGGGCAATTCCTGCGTTTCTTGCAGAAGAAACCCCGCCGTTTTCCTTGCTGACAGAAAGAATATTGCCGTAATCTTTTTCGTACTTCCCGATTATTTCTCCGGTACCGTCTGAGGAGCCGTCATTTACAAGAATAATCTGTATTTCACTATGTAAAGACTGCCCGAGAAGGCAGTCAATCGTCTCGGGCAGAGTTTTTTCACAATTGTAGCAGGGAACTATAACGGAAAACTTGTATTCCATTTATTATTTCTCCCATTTAAGTACGGTTTTGCCGAAACTGCGGCTTATATCCGAAGCAAAGGCTTTGTGAATATCGGAAATGGTTTTTACCTCAACAACCTCGCCAACAAGGTTTTCAAGGTATGCGGGGATCTGGGGATTTTTGCTGAGTATTTCCATTGTCCTTTCAAAATCCGCCACACCGCTGCGGCTTGAGCCGAAAAGGTTAAGGCCTCTTTCAAGCACCATTCTGGTATTTATGCCTATAAAGTTTTCGCTCACGCCCATAAGGCCCACGGAACCCTCGGGGTTTATGTGGTCAATAATCTGAGCTATGGCATATCTTGAAGCTTCGCCGCCCACGCACTCAAAAGCGTGGTCAATCATAAGGCCGGCAGGTATATGGTCCACATGGTAGGTTTCATCCGCAAAGGCAAAATAGCTGAGTTTTTCGGGCACCGTGCCGAAAATGCAGAGCTTTGTATCGGGATAAACAGCCCTGAGAATAAGGGCAGTAATGAATCCAACATTGCCGTCGCCCCATACGCCTATGGAGTTCTTTCTGCTGTGCGAGAATTTCTCAAACCTTGAAACGGCATGAACCGCAACGCTTATAAGCTCCGCAAAGGAGGCAACCTTAAGATCAATCCCATCGGGAACCCTTACAAGCCTTCCGGCATCAATATCAACATAATCCCTCAGAAAGCCGTCCCATCCGCTGGAGCAGAAGTGGCTTGTGAGGCGGTAGTTTTCGGCAATAACATCGTCATCTTCCGTGGGGGTGTTGGGCACTGGAACAACGATTTCGCCCTTTTTGAAATTCCCCGCGGGGTCGTAAATAACTCTTGCCACACACTCGTGTATAAGAGCCATGGGCAGTTTTGCCTTAAGGGCTTCCTTGCTGCGGTTGCCCAGGTAATATCTCTGGTCTGCCTTGCATATTGACATATACACCGGGCGGATAAGAACGCTTTTGCTTAAATCCGGCTCAGTGCAGGCAACGTCAATCATGCCCGGGGCAACCAGTCTGTAAACTTGATTTATCATTCGGCGTCCTTACCTTTCATAAGGGTATCCGCCACTTTCATATCATAGGGGAAAGTAATCTTGAAATTGAAAACTTCGCCCTCAACCATATATACGGGCTTGTTCTTGATTGTAAATATTTTGCAGGCATCGGTGAGTATGGCTTTTTCTTCTTCCGTAAGGGAACCGATAACCCTTTTCAGCTCGTTAAGGCGGAAGGACTGGGGAGTCTGCCCCTGATACATCTTTTTTCTGTCCGGTATTTCGGAAATAAGGGCGTTATCCTCGCTTCTTACTATTGTATCTGTTGCGGGTATAACCGTATCGCAGGCGCCGTATTTTATGGCCGCGTCAACATTTTCGCTTATTATTCTGTGGGTAAGGAAGGGGCGCACCGCATCGTGGGTAACAATTACGGTATCCTCATCGGTTTCAAAGTTGTTTTCAATATAGGAGATGGCATTTTCAAGGGTGCCGTTTCTGGTTTCTCCGCCTTCGGTAACAAAGATGTTCTCCGCCTGAGGGATGTATTTCTTAACAAGGTCCTTTGTGTGGGCCACCCAGGGCTTAGGGCAAAGAACAATTATTGTGTCAATTCTGTCATTTACAAAAAATTTCTCTATTGTATGGATGATAACCGGCTTTGAGCCCAGCTCAAGATACTGCTTCGGTGTGTCGGAATGGCCCATACGGCTGCCTTTGCCGCCGGCAAATATTGCTGCAAAAACCATTATTTTTTCCCTCCTGTTATCATATCTTCATATTCCGCGCAGATTTCCTCTGCGCTTCCGGATGCAATAATCCGGCCGTGGTCCAGAATTATTGCTTTATTGCATATGCTTAAAACCTGATCCACCGAGTGGGAAACAAACAGAACGGTTATTCCTCTGTCAAACATTGATGTGATTTTGGCTTCGCTCTTTTTTCTGAATTTTGCGTCGCCTACGGAGAGAACTTCATCCAGAATCAAAACTTCCGGCTGAACCGCCGATGCAATTGCAAAGCCCAGGCGGGCTCTCATACCGGAGGAATAGTTCTTTACCGGTACATTTATGAAATCCTTAAGCTCGGAGAACTCAACAATCTCATCAAACTTTGATTCAATGAACTTGCGGGAGTAACCCATTGTTGCTCCGTAAAGGTAGATGTTTTCCTTACCCGAGTAGTTCATATCAAAGCCGGCGCCCAGCTCAAGCATGGGGGCTATAACGCCGTTTACCTTTACCGAGCCCTCAGTGGGCTTCAGAACCCCGGCAATAACCTTAAGCAGGGTGGATTTGCCGGCGCCGTTAAAGCCCAGTATACCTACTCTGTCGCCCTTTTCAACCGTAAGGTTAATATCTCTCAGAGCCCAGAATTCGGTATAGTGAAGCTTGTGGGAAACCAGCTTTATGAAATACTCTTTAAGGTTGTCGATTTTTTCGTTGTTAAGGTTGAACATCATGCTCATGTTCTCAACAACTATTGCAGGTTTACTCATTTAATTATCCTCTCAATCAGATATGAAGGATGAATTTATCCTGTTTTCTGTAGAACAGAATCAGGCCGATTATTATGGTAACGAAAGCAAAGCCCAGTGAATACATCAGGTGATGCATATTGAACATTTTGCCGTAAAGCACGCAGCAGCGGAACATTTCCGTAATTGAGTACATCGGGTTTGCCATAAGTACAAGCTTGAAAGGTCTGCTGTTGAGTTTAAGCGCTTCAATCTTATAAACTATGGGGGTCATATAGAAAAGCAGCAGGCAGAATACCTCATAAAGGTAATCAATATCCTTGAAGAAAACATCAAGGGTGCAGAGGATAAGGCCCACGCCTATGCCCAGAAGCAGTAAAATCAGAATGGGAATTGGAGCAAAAAGCATATAGGGTGTTATATGGGGAGGATTTTTACCGATTACGCAGAAAAATACAATAAAGCATACAAGCACAAGCAGGGAAATGCAGAATGTAACAAAAGTGGAAACGACATTTGAAAGGGGATAAATGTATTTCGGCACATAAACCTTCTTGATAACCGAGGCGCTGTTTCTCACGGAGCGCATGGCTCTTTTTGTGGACTGAGTGTAAAATTCATAAAGAAGCCGTCCGCAGAGCAGGTAAATCGGGTAGTTTACCACGCCGGAATTTGATGTTCCGAAAACATTTCCGAAAATGAATACCAGAACAACGGTGGTGAGGAAGGGCTGCAGAAAGGTCCAGAAAATTCCCAGCACCGAATCCCTGTACTGAAGCTTGATGTTTTTTCTGACTATTTCATACATCAGGTTTCTGTACTTGTAAAAGTTTTTCAGATACTTCATATTTCCTCCGGGGCTATTTTGAAGAAAGGCCCCATTTTGAATAATATTTGAGCATTGAATTGAGCTGAATGAATTTCAGCTTCATATTTTTCTTTGATTCACGGCCCCATTCGTGGTAAACCGTAGCGTAGGGGTAATAAAGCACTTTGCTTACTTTATTGACACTGCGGGTTAAATCGCAGTCCTCAAAATACATAAAATACCGCTTGTCAAAGCCGCCGAGCTGCTTGAAAAGCGAGGTGCGTATAAACATAAAACAGCCTGTGGCGTTCTGTATTTCAACGGGGCTGCTCATATCCTCATCCATCATTGCATATTCCCGCAGAAGCTTTGAGGGCTCATCTCCCCTCAGCCTGCTTGCAATAAGGTACTGGGGCTGCGGAATCTTTTTGCCCAGAATCTGCATCCTGCCGTCGGGGAAACGGATTTCAGGCGAAAGCATACCCACATCCTCATTTTCATCAAGAAAACGGGCCATATTGGATATGATATCATCTTTGATTATCACATCCGGGTTAATAATTGCGTGGTATTCCGAATCAAGCCGGTCAAGTATATAGTTATGGCCTGCGCCGAAACCTATATTGCTGCCGGTTTCAATCAGAACAACCTGAGGAAAGTTCTTTTTTATAAACTCAACCGTTCCGTCGGTGGAGCCGTTATCAACCACATAAAGGGTGAATTCGCATTTTGTGCACTCAAGAACGGTGCGCACCGCTTTTTCAATTGTCTTTATGTTATTGTAAGTGACTATACAGCCGGTAACGCTTTTATTCATGCTTTCTGTCCTTTCCGGGCATTCGTGAAATAAGGTCTGCCGTAATATTGACACGCCACCTGATTTTCTGAAGGGCGGAGGTTTTTGCGCCGGTAACATTATCGCCGTGGCGCCTCCACTTTATCAGGGGCTCTTTCAGCATTTTAACGCTGTAGTGGGCTTTAAGGGCGTAAACCCCTATCCACCAGTCGTGCATGGGGATATTCCGGGGCAGGGGAAGGAAGGCGTGCATAAGCTCTTTGGTAAAAGCCATGCAGCAGCCTACAAAACCGTTGCGCACAAGGTTGCTTATAAGCGAAAGGTTTGTGCCGTGAAGCGCAAAAAATGAGGGCTCGGTCATATTGAGTTCGGCATCGGTTACCTGGGCATCATGAAGCACAAGGTCAAATCCTTTTTCAATAAAACCGGTTACCTTTTGCACTTTATCCGGCATCCACACATCATCCTGGTCGCAAAGGAAAATAACATCTCCCTTTGCAAGGGTCATGGCGTATCCGAAGTTTTCCGTAACGCCTTTGCCGGGGCCTTCCGTGTATTTTATCCTGCTGTCGCCAACGGACATAACCGCCTCTTTTGTTTTCCCTTCCGGGTAATCATCCGAAACGATTATTTCATCATCCGCTCCCAGCTGAGGCAGTATGGAGCCCAGCTGCTCAGCAATATATTTTTCGCCTTTATATGCTGCAATAACAACGGATATTTTCATATCAGTAGAGCTTTGCCCCTGCAGGTATATGATTGTCAACCATAAGCAGGTTAAGCTTCTCTTCACCCTCTTCGCTGTGCACTGCGCTCAGAAGCATGCCGCAGGAATCAGTGCCCATCATGGCTCTCGGGGGCAGGTTCACTATTGCTATAAGGGTTTTGCCTATGAGTTCTTCCGGCTCATAAAAAGCGTGAATTCCGCTGAGAATTGTGCGGTCTGTTCCGGTGCCGTCATCAAGGGTGAACTGCAGCAGCTTCTTGCTCTTTGGCACGGCAACGCAGTCCTTTACCTTAACTGCTCTGAAATCGCCTTTGCTGAATGTGTCAAAATCCACACAGTCCTCAAACAGGGGCTCAATTTCAACCTTTGAAAAGTCAATAACCTCGGGTTTTGCTTCTTCCTCAGCGGCAGCTTTTGCCGTTTTTTCGGAAGAATCAAGGCTCTTCATGGTGGGGAACAGGAGCACATCTCTAATGGCCTGGGAATCTGTCAGCAGCATTACCATACGGTCAATGCCGAAGCCTATGCCGCCTGTGGGGGGCATACCGTATTCAAGAGCCATTAGGAAGTCTTCATCCGTAGTGTTGGCTTCTTCGTCGCCCATTGAAAGCAGAGCTTCCTGGGCCTTGAAGCGTTCTCTCTGATCTATGGGGTCGTTAAGCTCGGAATATGCGTTGGCAAGCTCCCAGCCGTTCATAAAGAACTCGAAGCGCTCAACATAATCCGGGTTTCCGGGCTTTTTCTTTGTAAGGGGAGATATTTCAATTGGATGGTCCATGATGAAAGTGGGCTGAATAAGATGCTCCTCAACAAATTCCTCAAAGAACAGGTTGAGAATATCGCCTTTTCCGTGGCGCTCTTCATATTCAACATGGTGCTCATCCGCCGCTTTGCGGGCTTCTTCAACCGAGTGTATATCATTCCAGTCAACACCGGAATATTTCTTTACGGCTTCAATCATGGTCAGGCGCTCAAAGGGTTTGCCCAGATCCATTTCTATACCGTTGTATATGATTTTTTCAGAGCCGATTACGGTCTTTGCCAGGTGGCGGTAAAGGTTTTCCGTAAGGTCCATCATACCGTGGTAATCCGTATAGGCCTGGTAAAGCTCCATAAGGGTAAATTCGGGATTGTGGCGGGTATCAACGCCTTCATTCCTGAATACTCTGCCGATTTCATAAACCTTTTCAAGGCCGCCTACAATAAGTCTCTTGAGGTAAAGCTCAAGGGAAATGCGCAGTTTTACATCCTCGTTGAGGGCGTTGAAATGGGTTTCAAAGGGCCTTGCCGCGGCGCCGCCGGCATTGGGAACAAGCTGAGGGGTTTCAACCTCCATAAAGCCCTGAGCATCAAGATATCTTCTTATTTCGCTGATAATTGCGGAGCGCTTGAAGAAAGTATCTCTTACCTCGGGGTTCATTATAAGGTCAAGGTAACGCCTTCTGTAACGGGTGTCCGTATCCGTAAGGCCGTGGAATTTTTCGGGCAGTGGTAGCAGCGATTTGCACAGAAGGCGGACCGCCTCGGCGTGAATGCTTATCTGGCCGGTTTTGGTCTTGAATACAAAACCCTTCACTTCCAGTATATCGCCTATATCCAGCTTTTTAAAAGCGGCGTATTCCTCTTCGCCTATGCTGTCCCGGGCAATGTAGCACTGAATCCTTCCGTTTCTGTCGCTTATATCTGCAAAAGAAGCCTTTCCCATTATTCTGCGGCTCATCATCCTGCCGCAGAGGGAAACGGTTTTGCCTTCATATTCTTCATAATTGCCGGTGATATCATCGGAATGGGTGTCCTGCTGCGCAAGGGTGATTTCAAAAGGATCCTTGCCGGCGCTCTGCAGGGCCTCCAGCTTTTCAACTCTTATCTGACGCAGGGAGTTAACGTCTTTAACTTCCTCTGCCTGAGGATTATTGATGTTTTCGGACATAATTAACCTCTCTTATACTCGGTGGAAATAACTTTCATTGTGGCAACTTCGCCTGAGGGCAGGTTTACTTTGAAGGTTTCCCCTGCTTTTTTGCCGATTATGGCGGAGCCAACGGGAGAATCATCGGAGATTATGATGAGTGTGTCGTCATCGGAGCTGCTGCCTATAACACACCTGAGTATTTCGCCTTCATCCTCAAGCTCAACAAGGGAGCCGATGTGAACAACGCCCTGCTCAAAGAAATCTTCGTCAACTATTTCAACAGTATCTATATCTTTTTCAAGCTGGGAGATTTCCTCCTCAAGCTTCGCCTGGTCGTTTCTTGCTTCATCGTATTCCGCATTTTCGGAAAGGTCGCCGTGGGAACGGGCTTCCTGAAGCCTTGCGGCTATTTCTTCTCTTCCTTCTTTTTTGAGATAGGCGAGCTTTTTGCTCATTCTGTCAAACTCGGTTTGGGTTACTTTCTTAGCCATAATATATCTCCTTAAATAAATAATTATTTAATCAGCGCGTGTTGCTATATTATAAAATATATATTCATAAAAGTCAACTGCAAAAGTCAATTGCCTATTCCAATAAAAAATCCGCGGAATTATCTCCGCGGAAACTGTTGTTCTCACTGTTTATCTGTAAAAAGCATTTCAATTTCTTCCGGCAGCAGCTCTCTGCAGCCGCCTTCCGGCAGTTTTTCATCCAGGCTGAGAGAACCTATGGCAATTCTCTGCAAATCTGTCACTTTGTTCCCCAGGGCAGCAAACATCCGCTTCACCTGATGGTATTTACCCTCTCTTATGCTTATTTCTGCGCAGGGGATATCATCGGAATTTGTAAAGGCTCTTACCTTTGCAGGCAGGCATACCGTTCCGTCCCCCAGAGTGATTCCTTCCTCAAGTTTTGCAATATTTTCTCCGGAAAGTTCGTTCTCAAGGCAGGCAATATATGTTTTGTAAACATGATGGGCCGGGCTCATTATTTTATGAGCCATCTCCCCGTCATCCGTTATTATAAGGAGGCCGGTTGTGTCTCTGTCCAGCCTTCCGCAGGGGAAAAGAGACCGGCGGCGCAGCACATCCGGCACCCTGTCTATAACCGTTTCTTTCCGGGAGTCCGATGTGGCGCTGATAACACCCCGGGGTTTGTTCATCATAATGTAAATATGGTCTTTTATTGTAAAGTTTGTTCCCTTTACATCTATGCTGTCCTCTTCGGTGTTTATCAGCTCCTCAGCCCGAAGCACCGTGCGGCCGTTTACGCTGACTTTGCCGTCTTTAATCAGCTGCCTGGCTTCTTTTCTTGAAAGATTGCAGTTGAGGGCAAGCAGTTTGTCAAGTCTTTTCATAGTAACTCTCCTAACAAACTTATTATACACAAATAAAGAAGATTATTCAACTGCACAAATCATTATAAAAGCTATCCAATAAAAAAAGAAGTGCGGGTTAAAACGCACTTCTTTCAATTTTATTGTCTGTTTGTTTTTCGCGCTTATTGTGCCGGACAGTTTTTATGCAAGCTCTGCAAAATACTTGATAGTACGAACCATCTGGCTGGTGTAGCTGTTTTCATTATCATACCATGAAACAACCTGTACCTGATAGAGGTCGTCGCCAACCTTGGAAACCATGGTCTGGGTTGCATCAAAGAGTGAGCCGTATCTCATGCCGATAACGTCGCTGGAAACTATCTGATCCTCGTTGTAGCCGAAGGATTCGCTGGCAGCAGCCTTCATAGCGGCGTTGATGCCTTCCTTGGTAACGTCTGCGCCTTTAACAACAGCGGTAAGGATTGTGGTGGAACCGGTGGGAACGGGAACTCTCTGTGCGGAGCCGATGAGTTTGCCGTTGAGCTCGGGGATAACAAGGCCGATTGCCTTTGCAGCGCCGGTGGAGTTGGGAACGATGTTGGCAGCGCCTGCGCGTGCTCTTCTGAGGTCACCCTTTCTGTGGGGGCCGTCAAGAATCATCTGGTCGCCGGTATAAGCGTGGATTGTGCTCATAATACCGCTCTGGATGGGAGCATAATCGTTAAGGGCCTTTGCCATGGGAGCAAGGCAGTTGGTGGTGCAGGAAGCTGCGGAAATAATCTGATCCTCAGCAGTAAGAGTATCCTCGTTTACGGAATAAACGATGGTTTTAAGGTCATTGCCTGCAGGGGCGGAAATAACAACTTTCTTTGCGCCTGCCTGGATGTGAGCCATGCTCTTGTCCTTGGAGCAGTAGAAACCTGTGCACTCAAGAACAACATCTACACCGAGTTCGCCCCAGGGGAGCTCTGCGGCATTGGCCATAGCGTAAATCTTAAGGGTCTTGCCGTCAACGGTGATAGTGCCGGCTTCGTCATCTGAGCTTACGGTGTGAAGATTCTCACCGATTACGCCGCAGTAACCTTTCTGTGCGGTGTCATACTTAAGAAGGTTGGCAAGCATGGAGGGCTTGGTAAGGTCGTTGATGGCAACAACATCATATCCCTCTGCGCCGAACATCTGGCGGAATGCAAGACGGCCGATGCGGCCGAAACCGTTAATTGCAACTTTAACTGACATGTGATATACCTCCGGAAATTTAATTTTTTATTTTTAACCAAAGACATTTTACCATTTTTACACAAATTTGCAATACTTTTTTTGTATGAAATGCAATATTCGGTAATCTTAACAAAAAACAGCAGTTATCAGCCGAAAAGCACTTGAAAAATGCCGATGAAAGGGCAGGAAAAATGCAACATATCAGCTTTGTTTCTACACATATATATGTAATAAATTTAAAAAGAAACACTGAAACGGAAATAAAAACCGGCTCACGGTAATTCCGCAAGCCGTAAATGAAATATTAAAGCTATTTGTGATATTTGCTTCCGTTTATAATTGAAAACGCCCTGTAAATCTGCTCAAGCAGCATTACCCTTGCAAGCTGATGGGGAAATGTCATGGGGCTCATTGACAGCCGCTTGCGGGCCCGGTTTTTAACCTCAGGGGAAAGTCCGTGTGAGCTTCCTATAATAAAAGCCACCGTGCTGTTTCCTTCAAGGGCAAGTTTTTCAATATTTTCCGCCAGTTTCTCCGATGATTCCTCTTTGCCTTCTATGCAGAGTGCAACGGCGTAATCATCCTTTGCCAGCTTTGATAAAATCCGTTCCCCCTCATTTTTAAGGGCTGCTTCAATCAGGGCAGGGGACGGATTATCCGGCAGGGATTCCGGCGAAAGCTCAGTTACGGTAAGCCGGCACATGCCTTTAAGCCGCTTTTCATATTCGGCGCAGGCGCTTTTCAGGTAGTCTTCTTTCAGCTTTCCCACGCATATAATTTTTACATTCATCATAGGCAGTGTTTCCCGTTCAGAATATTATGGGTTCATTATTGTCGGATGCAACGCACAGGGTATAGTCCCTGTTTTCGGCAGCTCCCATTTCGTCAAAAACATTTTTTGCCGTCTGGTAGGCAAGGGAGGGCAGGTTGTTTTCTTTGCTCAGGTGGCCCAGAACAAATTTTGATGTGCCGTTTTCCAGCAGATACCCGGCAAAATCGGCGCTGTCATCATTGTTCAGGTGCCCCGTATCCGAAAGAATTCTCTGCTTTAGGAAATAGGGATAGGATCCCATTTTCAGCATTCCTATATCGTGGTTTGATTCGAGCAGCACAAGCTCGCTGCCTCTTATATTCTCAGCCGCATCTTCGGTAACCATTCCCATATCCGTTGCAATGGATATTCTTTTACCGTCGGGGGTAACAACCGTATATCCGCAGGGCTCGTTGCTGTCGTGTGAGGTGCGGAAAGGCCTTACAAACATACCGTTTGCCTCAATTCCTTTTTCGGGGATAACAAATGCTTCCACAGGGGAGCTGAATACCCCGGCCTCATCCATTCCCTCAAGGGTTCCTCTGGTGGCATAAACCGGTATATTGTATTTTGAGGCGAATACCCTTACCCCGTTTATGTGGTCTATATGCTCGTGGGTAATGAATATTGCGTCTATTGCAAGCGGAGATGATCCGATTCTTTCAAGAGCCTCGGCAGTCTTTTTTGCGCTGACTCCCACATCAATAAGTATGCCGGAATCCTCTGTGCCTATGAAAGTGGAGTTTCCGCTGCTGGAAGAAAATAAAGAGCAGAATTTTGCCATTTTATCACCCCGGCCGTATCATTGTTAATAGAATAGGGTGTTATCCCACTGATACGGCTAAATAAAAAAGCCGCACCGGCTTACAGCGCAATGCGGCTGACTGTATTTAACCTGCGTCTGTGGCGCTGAAGGGTTCAACACAGTAAACTCTTCTTATGTCCGCGCCCAGGCTTCCGAATTTTTCAACAACATTTTCATATCCTCTGTCAATGTGAAGGATATCCTCAATCTCGGTTCTGCCGTTTGCGGCAAGACCTGCAATTATCATTGCGGCGCCTGCTCTCAGGTCATCCGCCTTAACCGGGGCGCCTTTGAGGGCTTCAACACCCCGTATTACCGCAAGCTGGCCGTCAACGCTAATGTCGGCACCCATCCTGGCAAGCTGCTCCGTATAGCGGAAACGGTTTGACCAGATACTCTCGGATACAATGCTGGTGCCCTTTGCAAGGCTCAGCAGCACAGCCATCTGGGGCTGCATATCGGTAGGGAATCCGGGGTGAGGCATGGTTTTGATATTGCACTTTCCCGGGCGGGAATCCATTGATACTCTTACAGCTTCATCAAATTCCTCAACCGTTGCCCCGCACTCAATCAGCTTTGTTGAGATTGATTCAAGGTGCTTGGGTATAACGTTCTTTATGAGCACATCGCCTTTTGAGGCAACTGCGGCCACCATAAAAGTGCCGGCCTCAATCTGGTCGGGGATAATGGAATAAGTGCAGCCGTGCATATTTTCAACGCCGCGGATTTTGATAACGTCGGTACCGGCGCCTCTTACATCCGCGCCCATGGAGTTAAGGAAGTTTGCAAGGTCAACAATGTGGGGCTCCTTTGCGGCGTTTTCAATTACCGTAAGGCCTTCCGCTTTTACTGCGGCAAGCATTATGTTAACTGTGGCGCCAACGGAAACCATATCAAGGTAAACCGGGCTGCCCGTAAGGTTTTCCGCAACAGCTTCAACTATGGCGTTGTCTTCAACCGAAACCTTGGCTCCCAGCGCTTCAAAGCCCTTTATGTGCTGGTCTATGGGCCTGGGGCCCAGGTAGCAGCCGCCGGGCATTGCAACTCTCGCTCTGCCGAATCTGCCCAGAAGAGCGCCGATGAAGTAATAGGACGCCCTGAGATACTTTGTCATATCGTGGGAGATGACATAAGAGTTTACATGGCGGGAATCTATTTCGATTGTGTTTTTATCTATAAGTTTAACGCCGGCTCCGATGTATTTGAGGGTCTTCATCATATAGTTAACGTCGCTTATGGACACCGGAACATTTTCAAGCCTGCAGATATCCTGGGAAAGTATAGCGGCGGGGATAACGGCCAGGGCTGCGTTTTTGGCACCGCTTACGGTAACCTCACCCCTGAGCGGAATACCGCCGTTGATAACGAATTTTTCCAAAAGGTTATCCTTCTTTCGTGGTTTTTACGCTCGAATTTCGAGTTATTATACCATATATATGGTTATTTGAAAAGCCCCTAATGAGAAAAATTTATCCACAAGGCCGGGATTTTTTGTGTAAAAAGCAGAATAAAATGGCAAAAAAGCGATAATGTTATTTTGCACAAAGGGTCATTTGTTAAAATACACAAAGAGGGTGAATGCTTTGTAACAGCCCGTTTTTCCCCAATGAAATGCACAAAACAAAATGAAGTTTTTGGCTATTTTGATTACTGCGTTTGTTGCCGTAATTTTCCGAAAAATTAAATCTTTTGTGAATATTTCTGTAAAAAACCGTAAATTTACCCCTCATTTTGAAAAAAATGTCAAAAAAATAAAGTTTTCTATTGCAAAAGTCACTTGAATTGTGTAAAATATGCATAACTTTACAAGTTTTTTGGCATATTCGTAAAATTTACAGACTTAACCGGCGGGGGCCGTAAGCCCCGCCGAACCTATGAGGGGGAATTATTATGTCAAACAGAATTTTCCAGGGCCTTGTGCACCAGATGCGCGATGCGGTGGGCAGGACTTTGGGAGTAATCGATGAAACAGGCACTATTATTGCCTGCAGCGAGCTCAACAAAATCAGCGAGGTGTTTTCTTCGGCTGTGGATGTTTTTGCGGATAATGAGCTTCATATCATTAACGGCTACACTTTCTGCAACTTCGGCACCCACGCCCAGACGGATTATGCCGTCTTTGTTGAGGGCACCGATGAAATCGCAGGCAGATTTGCGGCAGTCTGCTGTGTTTCCCTTGATAACATCAAGCAGTATTATGAAGAAAAGTATGACAGAGTAAACTTTGTTAAAAATGTTATCCTTGATAATATACTGCCCGGTGACATTTATCTTAAATCAAGAGAGCTGCGCTTCAACACCGATGTTTACAGAGCAGTCCTTCTTGTAAGGGTTACCGATCATAACGACGCCGCTGTTTTTGATGCAGTTTCAAATCTCTTCCCCGATAAAACCAGAGACTTTATCATAAATGTAAGCGAAACGGATATTGCCATTATTAAGGAAATACATAACAGTACAGACAGTAAAGACCTTGAGAAGCTTGCCCGCTCGGTTTCCGATTCACTGAGCACCGAGCTTTATACCCATGTTCTTGTGGGTATAGGCACTATGGTTGAGGGCATAAGAGATCTTGCCCGCTCTTTCAAGGAGGCGCAGATTGCTCTTGAAGTGGGCAAAGTATTTGATACCGAAAGAACCATAGTTTCCTATGATAACCTGGGTATTGCCCGCCTTATCTATCAGCTTCCCACCACCCTTTGCGAAATGTTCCTCAAGGAGATTTTCAAGAAGGGCTCAATTGAGGGGCTGGATCAGGAAACTCTCTTCACAATCCAGAGATTCTTTGAGAATAACCTCAATGTTTCCGAAACCTCACGCAAGCTTTTCGTTCACAGAAACACCCTTGTATACCGTCTTGAAAAAATCAAGAAAATCACCGGTCTTGATTTAAGGGAATTTGATGACGCCATCGTTTTCAAAGTGGCCCTTATGGTTAAGAAATATCTTGATTCAAAGCCCGTTAAGTATTGATTTTACTGCCTGTACAAAATACCTGATACGAGGAATTTACAGTGATTGAATTTAAAAACGTAACAAAAAAATACGATAACAAAACAACGGCTCTGAGCGATGTGAATATCACCATCGAAAAGGGCGAGTTTGTTTTTGTCGTAGGTTCGTCCGGCGCCGGCAAAAGCACCTTCCTCAAGCTTATGATGCGTGAAGAAGTGCCTACCTCCGGCACCATTACCATTGACGGGATAAACCTCAACAAAATGAGGAAAAAGAAAATTCCCTATCTCAGAAGGAAGTTGGGCGTTGTGTTCCAGGATTTCCGCCTTATCCCCACAATGACTGTTTTTGATAATGTTGCATTCGCTATGCGCGTTATCGGCACCAAAGAGAAGAAAATACGCAGAAGGGTACCCTATCTGCTTTCACTTATGGGTCTTAGTGATAAAGCCAGAAACTACCCCAGGGAGCTTTCCGGCGGCGAACAGCAGCGTATAGCCCTTGCAAGAGCCCTGGCAAACGATGCGGAAATAATCATTGCCGACGAGCCCACGGGTAACGTTGACCCCCAGATGAGCTATGAAATCGTTGACCTGCTTATGCGCCTTAATGAAGCGGGTACCACCGTTATTATGGTTACCCACGAGCACAGCCTTGTCCGCTGCTTCGACAAGCGCGTAATTATCCTTGATAAGGGCAGCGTTGTTTCCGACGGCGGCGTTCTCAGCCACGAGGCAGCTACCTCCCATATAAACCCCGCCAGCGAAATTTCAAGCGAATACAGAATTTCACCGGAGGAGGATTACTCCGTTTATTCCTCATCCGCAGAGAATAAAACCGCTCCCGCGGAGCCGGAGGATGCACCCGAAGAAATATCGGAGGAAGATTTCACCGCCGATTTTTCACTGGATGAGACCGCCGCTCCTTTGGCGGAAGAGGCTGTCGCGCAGCCCGCTCCCGAGCCTGCCGAAGCTCCCGCAGAGCCCTCGCCTGAAGCTGTTCCGGAGCCGGAAGCCCCTGCGCAGGAAGCACCCGAAGCAGTTCAGGAAGCTCCCGCAGAGGAAGCTCCCGTGACTGAAAGCGGCGAAGTTTCCGCGGAGCCCGTCAGCTTTGAGGATTTGACTTTACCCGAAAATCTCGGCGATGAAATAGCAGATTCTCAGGATATTTCAAGCGGAGGTGAAAGCAATGACTAAGCTCAGATATCTTACCAAAGAAGGCTTCCGCAACCTGCGGGTAAACCGCCTTATGACCCTTGCTTCCATCACCGTGCTTTTCAGCTGTCTTCTGCTTGTTGGCGTTGCTTTTGTGCTGCTTGCCAATATTGAATCCTTCATCGGCAGTATTGAGGCTGAAAATGTTATTATGGTTTATGCCAATACGGATATAACCGGTTATGATTACGCAAAAATGGGCGCCGAAATCGACGCCATGGATTATGTTGCCAAGGTTGAAAGCGTTGAGAAAGGCCCTGCCTATGAGCAGATTCTTTCCGAGCTTGATGACAGCCTGAGAGCATACCTTGAGAGCATTGATGAAAATCCGCTGCCGGATGCCTACAGAATCACGGTAGGGGATATGGATCACTTTGAGGATGTGGTAAACCAGCTGAAACTGCTGGAAAATGTGCTCAGGGTTCACGAAAACAGCTCCCTTGCGCGGCAGATGTCCTCCCTTAAAAATGCAGTTCAGTATATAAGTCTCGGCATCATCGCCCTGCTGCTGCTGGTTTCCCTTTTCATTATATCCAATACCATCAAGGTCACCATGTTCTCACGGCGCCTTGAAATAAGCATAATGAAATCCGTGGGCGCCACAAATTCCTTCATAAAGTGGCCATTTGTTGTGGAAGGTATAGTTATAGGCATCATTGCCGGCCTTCTGGCAACAGGAGCCGTATGGGGGCTTTATACCCTTGCCATGAAGGAGCTTTCCTACATAGTCACATCATTTGTTAATATCAAACTAATTTCCTTTATAGATTACGCTCCCTACCTTGCGGCGGTATTCGTATGCATAGGTATATTCACCGGCGTCTTCGGCTCCATTACCTCTATAAGGAAATATCTTAAAGAAAGGAAGTT
Source organism: Clostridia bacterium (assembly GCA_017430535.1). Classification (GTDB taxonomy): domain Bacteria; phylum Bacillota; class Clostridia; order Oscillospirales; family Acutalibacteraceae; genus CAG-177. Next base: position 544,714 of record JAFRMR010000003.1, on the reverse strand, counting down.
TGTTGAGATTGATGATATTTAAGAGAAAAGCGTTCAGGCTTATCGCCCTTGCGCTGGCTCTCTGCTGTGTCTTCACCTCTCTGCTTCTTTATTCACCAAGGGTTTCTGCAGATGAGGAGCTGGATGACCTGCAGAGGCAGTATGACAATCTTGAAAAAGAGATTGCCAAAGATAAGGCCGAGCTCAAGGAGGTCCAGGGCGAAATCAAGGACCAGAACAAAAAGCTCAGCACCCTGAATTCCGAAATCGATGCCATTAACGGTCAGATAAGGATTCTTGAAACCAGAATCGATACCCTCAATTCCGATATTGCCGGCAAAGAGGCAAATATTGAAGAGCTTAATGCGGAGATTGAAGAAATCAACAAGCAGATTGATAATTCAAACCGCCAGATGGATGAAATCAAAGCCACCATGCAGGATACCAGGGAAATGCTCCTGGGCAGAATCCGCGAGAATTATATGAGCGGCGAAGTTTCCGATGTTGAAATCCTGTTTTCCAGCAATGATATGTCATCCTATTTTGCCCGCCGGGAGCTGCTTATGCGTGTTTCCGAAAACGATGCGGCTCTTATTCAGGAGCTTGAGGATAAGCTTGCTGAGATAGATGCCCTTCAGAAACAGCTTGAGGAGCAGAAAACCGACCTTGAGGGCAAAATCACAGAGCTTGAGGCAGAGAAAACCGCCCTTGACGGCCGTAAAACCGACCTCAAGAGCACCAAGAGCACCGAGCAGAGCAAAAAATCCGAAGTTACCAAAAAACAGCAGGAAGTTCAGGCAATCATAAACGACCTTGATGAGGACAGCGAAGAATACAAAGCCGCCATCAAGAGGGCGGAGGCAGAAAAAGAAGTCCTCTCCGCTCAGATTGACGCCTACATTGCCGCTCACGGTTCATCCGTAGGCGATACCCCCAACGCTTCTTATGAAAACGACGGTAAAATGGCCTGGCCCGTTAAGTTTGAAAGCTATATTTCCGCGGGCTATCCCTCTTATCCCAGCGGCGGAGCCCACTGGGGCATAGATATTTGCGCCGTAGGCGGCAACACCAGAGGCAGGCCCTTCAATGCTGCCCAGGGCGGCGAGGTTATCCTTGCAGTCAATGACGGCAACTGGAATTACGGCTTCGGCAACTACTGCGTTATAGACCACGGCGACGGTACCCAGACCCTTTACGCCCATTCAGATAATATCCAGGTTTCCGTGGGTCAGGTTGTCAAAAAAGGCCAGCAGATAGGTATTATAGGCGCCACCGGCAATGTTACAGGACCCCACCTCCATTTTGAGGTCAGGGTAAAGAATGCGGACGGCGGCGTAAGCAGAGTAAATCCCCTTAATTATGTTTCCAATCCTTATGGTTAATATCTTTAAAATTTGTTTGCAGGGAGGGTAAGTCTTGAACAGAAAAATATCACTGGGGCTTTGCCTTTCCCTGGTTATTATTACCGTTGCGGCCACTTTTGCCGTAACAATGGTATTTTCAAAGCAGATTTACAACCGCATCATCAGCAATATTTCCCAGCGCTCTCAGAGCTACAGCAATGTTGAAGAGATAAACCGTATTATTTCCAATAATTTTTACGGCGATTTAAGCGCTTTCAACAGCAACCTGAGCGCATCCCTGGGCGAGGGCTATGTTAACGGTCTTCAGGATAAAAACAGCTATTATATGACCGCCTCCGAGTATATGGATTATAACAGAAGGCTCAACGGTGAAATAACGGGCGTCGGTATCGAAACCCTTTATGATTACGCCGCAGGCGAGCTTGTTGTAACCTATGTTTATGAGGGCTCTTCGGCTGAGAGCGAAGGCATCAGGGCGGGGGATGTAATAACCGCCGTTGATGATGTTGCGGTTAACCGCTCCAATTACGATGCCCTTGCGGCTTTCTTTACCGGCAGCCGGCTTGACAGTGTCCGTATTGAATATATGCGTGATGATGTCACAAAAGTTGCCCAGCCCATCAGCAATTTCAGCATACCCACCGTTACAGGCAGAAATGTAAACGGTGTCGGATATGTCCGCATAAGCAGCTTCGGCAAAAATACCGCGGCTGAGCTTAAATCCGTGCTGGAGGATTATAAAAAATCCGGGCTTACGGCTGTTATAATTGACCTTCGCAACAATCGCGAGGGCACAATAAAATACGCCGCAAACGCCCTTGATGTTATTATTTCAAATATCAACGGCAGTATCGCCATTGCAAGGCACTCAAACGGCAAAGAGGATGTCTTCACCGCCGAAAACAGCAATTTCACCCAGTTTGCCTATGCTGTTCTCATAAACGGCGGCACCTCGGGCCCTGCGGAGCTTTTTGCCTGCGATATGCGTGATATTCTGCAGTGCGTCCTTATCGGCACCACCACCGCCGGCGTAGGCACAATGCAGGAGGTATTCACCCTTGATGACGGCGGAGCAATTATGCTTACCACTGCGCTGATTATCCCCAGAGCCGGCGAAAACGCGGTTTATGACGGTGTGGGTATCGCTCCCGATGCAAACGGAGAAATCACCCTGCCCGTTGAGGATGCAAATATCAGCCTGCTTGATGAAGCCGATGATAATCAGCTGAATGCCGCCGTAAATCTCCTCACAGAGCAAATGAACTGATTTAATAATTTATATTTTCCTGCAGGGTCTTCCCTGCAGGCTTTTTTGTTTTCAGGTCACAGGTTATGCGGAGCATAATACAACCGGAGCGTAGCGACCCGTACTTATTACTTGTCCCTTCTTCCTTTTTACTTCTTACTTAATTTCCTCGGTCATTTTTGCCGAAAAATTCATACGAAAATTTACACATTTTCCGTTGACATAATAATAAAAATAGCGGATAATATAGATTACAGTTTTTTATGAAAGGAACCGGTATATGGCTTTTACCAGAGACGGCAATACCCTTGCCGATATACTTTTAAAGAACGGTAAAATTACCGAAGACAAATATAACCAGGCCCTTGCCATCAATGAAAATGACGGCACACCTTTAAGAGATATTTTTGTTGAAAAAAATCTTGCTTCCCCCGAGGATGTGGCTATGGCCCAGGGCGAGCTGCTCAATGTTCCCTATATGAGCCTTCGCGCGGTTACCCTTCCTCAGGATATCGTAGGCCTTGTCAGCGGTCAGGTTCTGCGCCGCAATAATGTGTGCCCCATTTCCTATCTTGATGAAGATAACAGCACCCTGATTCTTGCCATGGCAAATCCTTTGGATATGCAGGCAATGGATGATATTTCCATAATCACCGGCTGTATGATAGAGCCCCGTATTTCCACAGAGAGTGAAATAAACCACCTTCTTGATAAATACTACGGCTCCGATGAAGCAATGTCCGCCGCCGAGCAGTTCCAGAAGGACAGAGAAGCCCGCAGAGCGGAGATGGAAGAAAAGAAGGAAGAGGAAGACGATAAGCTGGAATCCGCCCCCATCGTTATGCTGGTGCGCTCAATTTTTGAGCAGGCGGTCCGTTCCAGAGCATCGGATATTCATATAGATGCTCACGAAACCCAGGTTGTAGTCCGCTACCGTATAGACGGCGTGCTCACCAAGGTTATGACTTATGATATCTCCCTTATGCCGGTTATCGTTACCCGCCTTAAGATTATGGGCGGTATGGATATTGCCGAAAAGCGCAAACCCCAGGACGGCCGTATCACTATCAATGTTGACCGCTCCGAGTATGATATCCGTGTATCCATGCTCCCCACCTGTTACGGCGAAAAGGTGGTTATGCGTATTGCCTCCACCGTTGCTCTTACCCGTACCAAAGGCCAGCTGGGTATGAGGGAAGATGAGCTCAAGGTGTTTGACCACATTATTTCAAACCCCAACGGCATCTTCCTTGTTACCGGACCCACCGGTTCAGGTAAATCCACCACTCTTTACACCGCCCTTTCAGAGCTCAATGATGAGAGCGTTAATATAATCACCGTTGAAGACCCCGTCGAAGCCAACATCTCCGGCCTTAACCAGGTTCAGGTTAATAACAAAGCCGGCCTTTCCTTCGCCGCGGCTCTTCGTTCCATACTCCGTCAGGACCCTGATATTATCATGATAGGTGAGATTCGTGACCTTGAGACCGCTTCCATCGCCGTTCAGGCGTCTATCACCGGTCACTTGGTCGTTTCCACCCTCCATACCAACTCAGCGGCGGCCACCGTTACCCGTCTTCTTGATATGGGCCTTGAGTCCTTCCTTCTTGCGGACTCTCTTATCGGTGTTATCGCTCAGCGTCTTGTGCGTAAGCTCTGCGTTCACTGCAAAAAGCCCAGAGAAGCCACCGAGGATGAAAAGAACTACCTGCGCTATCCGGCGGATCAGCCCCTCACCATCTATGAGCCCTGCGGCTGCCCCATGTGCAACGATACGGGCTTCTACGGCCGAACCGGTGTTTACGAAATAATGCAGGTTACCCAGGATCTTAAGCACATGATTACCATCAAGGCCTCCACCAATGATATCAAAGAGGCCGCCGTTAAATCTGGCATGAATACCCTGCACATGGCCGGTGCCAAGTATGTTATAGAGGGCACCACCAGCATCAAGGAGCTTATGAAGATTTCATTCGAAACCTGATTTTTCCTGCACTTTTCAAATTCAATATCAAATATCAAAATCCCGCAAGTTTTTGTAACTTGCGGGATTAAATTATTTCTTATGAGGCTGCTTACTCTTTCTCCATAGCTGCTTTTATGAAGCCTTTGAACAGGGGATGGGGTTTATTGGGCCTTGATTTGAATTCGGGATGGTACTGTACTCCCACAAAGAAGGGGCGGTCTGTCAGTTCCACTGTTTCAACCAGTGTGCCGTCGGGTGAAATGCCGCTTAAGGTCAGGCCGCATTCCTGCAGTATTCTTCTGTAATCATTATTGAATTCGTATCTGTGCCTGTGGCGCTCGGAAATCTCCTTGGTGCCGTAGCATTTTTTCATAGTGGTGTTTTCGGAAATAACACAGGGGTATGCGCCAAGGCGCAGGGTTCCCCCTTTATCTATTTCATCGCTCTGGCCGGGCATAAAGTCAATAACCTTGTTTTTGCAAAGCTCATCAAATTCGCCGGAGTTTGCGTCGCTTATGCCTGCAACATTGCGGGCGTATTCTATCACTGCAATCTGCATTCCAAGGCAGATTCCGAAATAAGGGATATTGTGCTCCCTTGCGTATTTTGCGGAGAGAATCATTCCCTCTATGCCTCTGTCACCAAAGCCGCCGGGTACGATTATTCCGCTTATATCGCCGAATACTTCATCGCCGTTTTCTTCCGTGATTGTTTCGGAATCAATCCATTTAATAATTATCTCGGCGTTATGATAGTAGCCGGCGTGGCGCAGTGCTTCCGCTACCGAAAGATAAGCATCGTGCAGCTGAACATATTTGCCCACAAGGCCTATTGTAACGCTCTTTTTTTCGTTTTTGATTCTCTCAACAAGGTCTTCCCATTCTTTGAGGTTGGGAGCGGGAACATCTAAACCCAAACGTTTGCAGACAACGGATGAAAAATCGGATTTTTCAAGCATAAGGGGAGCTTCATAGAGGCAGGAAAGGGTTATGTTTTCAATAACACATTCTTTCGGAACATTGCAGAAAAGAGCTATCTTGTTGAATATGGATTCTTCCAGAGATTCATCACATCTGAGCACTATAATATCCGGGTTTACGCCCATGCCCTGCAGTTCCTTTACGGAATGCTGTGTGGGTTTTGATTTATGCTCATCGGAGCCTCTGAGGTAAGGCACCAGACACACGTGGATAAAAAGACTGTTTTCTTTGCCCACCTCAAGGGAAATCTGGCGCACTGCCTCAATGAACGGCTGGCTTTCAATATCTCCGATAGTGCCGCCGATTTCGGTTATTACCACATCGGCGTCGCTGTGCTTGCCTACATTATAAACAAAGTTTTTAATTTCATTTGTGATGTGAGGAATAACCTGTACCGTTGAGCCGAGATATTCACCTCTGCGTTCCTTGTTGAGCACATTCCAGTAAACCTTACCGGTGGTCAGGTTTGAGTATTTGTTCAGGTCCTCGTCAATAAATCTCTCATAATGGCCCAGGTCAAGGTCTGTTTCGGCACCGTCCTCGGTAACATAAACTTCACCGTGCTGATATGGGCTCATTGTGCCCGGGTCAACATTGATGTAAGGGTCAAGTTTCTGGGCGGCAACCTTAAGGCCTCTTGCTTTGAGCAGGCGGCCGAGGGATGCCGCGGTGATTCCTTTGCCAAGGCCGGAAACAACACCGCCGGTAACAAAAATATACTTCGTCATAGCTTCATCCTCGCTTTCACACATTAGCTCGTTCATTTACTATTCGCAGGTTTCATTTCCTTCCAAATTATCGCCGCTGTCAACATCGTGCTGTTTTTCTCTTTCATAATCATCAATTTCAATATCCGGCTTTTTCATACTGAATTCAGCATTGCATCTGTAAGAAAAAAATGTTGTTCCCATATTATTCTCTCCTTTTATTATTTACCGCTGTCGCCGTAGTTTGAAAGAACTCTGGCGGAGGGGTCGTTTACATTGCAGCCTTCCCAGTCTTTGTTGGGCATCCAGAAATCTTTTATCATTTCGCCCTGACCGGGGTAATACTTTTCAAAAATCTCTCTGTAAAGCAGAGATTCTTTGGTGAATGGCTTTGCGTGAGTGTATTTTGCCGACTTTATTTCAAACTCTTCATCGGAATATTTCTTTTCCGCATACTCTTTGAGGTAATCCACCATGGAATGTCCCACTGCATCGGAAAAAGCCGCCTTTTCGCGCATCAGGATGCTCTCCGGCAGATAGTTGCCTTCAAAGGCGTGGCGGAGAAGGTATTTGCCTTTATTGTAAATGTTCATTTTCTTTTCGGGGTTTATTGACATTACATATTTCACAAAATCAAGGTCGCCGAAGGGAACCCTTGCCTCCATTGAGTGAACGGAAATACATCTGTCGGCCCTGAGAACATCATACATATAAAGCTCGCGTATTCTCTTCTGCGCCTCTTTCTGGAATGCTTCGGCATCCGGGGCAAAATCCGTGTATTTATAGCCGAAAAGCTCGTCGGATATTTCACCCGTAAGCAGTACCCTTACATCGGTGGTTTCGTGAATCGCCTTGCATATAAGGTACATACCCATACTGGCCCTTACGGTGGTTATATCAAATGTACCAAGGGCTGCTATAACATCTTCAAGCGAGCCGATAACATCGTCTGCCGTTATGATTATTTCCCTGTGGTCGCTGCCTATATATTCCGCAACTTCCTTTGCATATTTAAGGTCAATGGCATCCTCGCTCATACCTATTGCAAAGGTTCTTATGGGCTTGCTCAGAAGTTTTGCGGAAACGGCACACACAAGGGAGCTGTCAAGGCCGCCGCTGAGCAGGAAACCTACGGGAGCATCTGCATCAAGGCGTTTTTCTATGCCTGCAACCAGCTTGTCGTGAATGTTGCCGCATATTTCTTCAAGGCTGCCGTCAATGTATTCGTCAACTTTTGCAATATCGTTGTAGCATACGAATTTTTCGCCGTCATAGTAGTGACCGGGAGGGAAGGGCATTATTTTATCGCTGAGTCCCACAAGGTTTTTCGCTTCGCTGGCAAACATTATGCTTCCGTTTTTATCATAAGCATAGAACAGGGGCCTTATGCCAATCGGGTCTCTCGCGGCAATCAGGCAGTTTTTTTCGCCGTCATAAATCACAAGGGCATATTCCGCATCCAGCATCGCGAACATATCAAAGCCGTATTTTTCATACATGGGCAGCAGTATTTCGCAATCGGAATCACTGGTGAAAGAGTATTCTTTTTCAAGCTCTTTTTTGATTTTGCGGAAGCCGTATATTTCTCCGTTGCACACAAGCTTATTGCCGCCCAGCTCAAAGGGCTGCATACCGGTTGATTCAAGGTCCATTATGGCAAGGCGGTGAAAGCCCAGAAGGCCGTCGCCCGCTTTTATGACTTTTGTATCATCCGGTCCCCTTGATTTTGTTTTTTCGAATGCTTTTTTAAACTCTTCATAATCCTCGGGGTATGAAAGCAATCCCACTACGGAGCACATATTATCGCCTCCTCAGAAAGCATAATTTGAAAATAAAAAAGAGGCAAAGGCACCCGGTACGGGCACCTTTGCCTTAATATGCTGCAATTTTAACACCGCAAAATTTCATTGTCAAGTGTATATTTCACCCGAATACGGTGATTTTTGCAATTTTTACAATCCGGGCCTGCAAAAGTTGTGTTTCTTTTGTGCAAAGTTAAGAAATCGGTTAATGCAGTATAAAAATCATTGACTTAAAGGAAAAAAAAGAATATAATTTCACACGAACAAAGGCGTTCATTGATTACGGGCTTCTTGCAATCAATGGGTGCCCTTTTATCTTTTAAGGAGCCGGATGATATGAAACTTACCATTCAGGATGTCAGGGACTACATTGAGCAGGAAGATGTAACATTTATCAGACTCGCGTTCTGCGATGTATTCGGCAAGCAGAAAAACATATCAATAATGACAACGGAACTGGACCGTGCATTTGAAACGGGAATAGCCATAGATGCCTCCGCCGTAAAAGGTTTCGGCAGCGAAGAAAAAAGCGACCTTTTCCTTTTCCCGGATGCCTCCACTCTTTCGGTTCTTCCCTGGCGTCCGTCCCAGGGCAGCGTTGTGAGGATGTATTGCGATATCCGCTACCCTGACGGCAGACCTTTTGAAATGGATTGCAGAAATATGCTTAAGGAAGCGGTAAAATATGCCGAATCCAAAGGGATTGAAGTATATTTCGGGCCTGAGCACGAGTTTTACCTTTTCAGAACAGATGAGGAGGGCTACCCCACAAAACAGGTACATGACAGGGCCGGTTATATGGATATTGCCCCGGAAGACAGGGGCGTGAATGTCCGCCGCGAAATCTGCCTTACCCTTTCCGAGATGGGCATACTCCCGGAGAGTTCACATCACGAGGAGGGCCCCGGTCAGCACGAGATTGATTTCAAATACAGCGACGCACTTTCTGCAGCGGATAATTCCGTAACTTTCAAATCGGTGGTTTCCACCATTGCGGAGCAATACGGGCTTTATGCGGACTTTTCCCCGAAGCCTCTGCCCCATGAAAGCGGAAACGGAGTGCATATAAATATTTCGGTTAAATCCCGCGATTCCGAAGATTACCTTGAGAGTTTTATGGCCGGGGTTATTAACAGAATCAAAGAAATAACCGCATTCCTCAACCCTTCGGAGGATTCATACAAACGCCTGGGCGTCAAGAAAGCTCCGAAATACATCACCTGGTCAAAGGAAAACCGCTCCCAGCTTATAAGAATTCCCGCCGGAAGCGGAGATCGGCGCAGAATGGAGCTCAGGTCCCCCGATGCTCTTGCCAACCCGTATATTTCCTGCGCACTGCTTATTTACGCCGGTATTGAGGGTATAGATGCAAAGATGCAGGCCCCCACCCCCACCGACCTTAACCTGTATAACACAACTGAAGATATTTTAAGCGGCATAGATACGCTGCCCGGCAGCCTTGAAGAGGCAAATGCCATTGCAAGAAGCAGCGAATTTGTGAAGAAGATTTTACCGCAGAGAGTTATTGACACTTACACACTCTGATAAGTTAAGTGCAAAAGCTCAATTACGGAGGAAGGGAGAACGGGTATGCCGCCTGCAAAAAGATGCTTCAGTGTGCTTATTGTATCGGGCAAAAAGCATAATATCGCTTTGCTGTCGGCTATGCTCGACGCTTCTGTTTACAGGCCTGTTGATTCAGCTCTGAGCGCCGGCGAGGCAAAGCGCAAAATGCTGAGGAGCCCTTATGATATCCTCATTATAGATCCACCTCTGCCGGATGAATTCGGGAGTGACTTTGCCGTTGACGCAACGGCCTCATCCCATTCCGGGGTTATGATAACGGCCAGGAGCGATTTATATGACCTGACCTGCGCAAAGGTTGAAGCGGCCGGTGTGCTTACCATAGCAAAGCCGGTATCGCAAAAAGATTTTTATACGGCAATCAAGCTTATAACGGCAACAAGCGCACGGCTTCTCAACGGTGAGAAGAAAGCGCAGAAGCTTCAGGACAAACTTGAAGAGATCAAACTTGTGAGCAGGGCAAAGTTCATCCTTATGGAAAAAATGAGGATGACCGAGCCGGAAGCACACCGGTATATTGAAAAGGAAGCTATGGATTCCCGGCACACAAGGAAAGAAATTGCCGAAAACATAATCAGCGAAGATTGAATTCACAATGCAAAGGCGCATTACCAAGGGGGTAGTGCGCCTTTTTTATATTTCCGGGAAATCCCGGTAAAAAAGGAGTAGAACAATGAGTAAAAACTATGTAGACGAAATCATCGAAAAACTGGGTGTAAGGTATGCAAACCAGAAGGAATTTCTTCAGGCCACAACCGAGGTTCTGGAATCACTCCGCCCCGTAATTGAAAAGAATGAAGCAGCTTACAAAAGAGACGCCATTCTTGAGAGACTTGTTGAGCCCGACAGGCAGATAATATTCCGCGTTCCCTGGATTGACAGAAACGGCGATGCCCATGTAAACACCGGTTACCGCGTACAGTTCAACAACGCCATAGGCCCGTACAAAGGCGGCCTTCGCCTTCATCCCTCGGTAAACATCAGCATCATAAAATTTCTTGGCTTTGAGCAGATTTTCAAAAACTCTCTTACAGGCCTGCCCATCGGCGGCGCAAAGGGCGGTTCCGATTTTGACCCCAAGGGCAAAACCGACAGAGAAATCATGTCCTTCTGCAAAAACTTTATGCTTGAGCTCTATAAATACATCGGCGCCGATACCGACGTTCCTGCCGGCGATATAGGCACAGGCGCAAGAGAAATCGGATATATGTTCGGCGCATATAAAAGAATAAAGCGCCTTCACGAGGGCGTGCTTACCGGTAAAGGCCTTGCTTACGGCGGATCCCTTGCGAGGACCGAAGCTACCGGCTACGGTCTGCTTTACCTTACCGAAGAAATGCTCAGGTGCAACGGAATAGAGGCTGAGGGCAAAACCGCTCTTGTTTCCGGCTCAGGTAATGTTGCGATTTATGCCATAGAGAAGGCAACACAGCTGGGTATAAAGGTACTTACCTGCTCCGATTCAAACGGCTGGGTTTACGATCCCGACGGAATCGATGTGGCAGCACTTAAAGAAATCAAGGAAGTTAACCGCCAGCGACTCACCGAATATAAGAAATACCGCCCCAATTCAGAGTATCACGAGGGCAGAGGCGTATGGACTGTAAAAGCTGATATAGCCCTTCCCTGCGCCACACAGAACGAACTTCATCTTGATGATGCAAAAGCCCTTGTTGCAAACGGCTGTATCGCTGTTTCAGAAGGCGCAAATATGCCCACTACCGCAGATGCGGTCAAATATCTGCAGGAAAACGGTGTGCTTCTTGCCCCGGCCAAAGCGGCCAACGCAGGCGGTGTTGCCACCTCCGCACTTGAAATGTCCCAGAACTCAGAGCGCCTGAACTGGACCTTTGAAGAGGTTGATGCAAAACTCAAGGATATTATGATTAACATTTTCCACAATATGGACGATGCCGCCAAGAAATACGGCATGGAGAAAAATTATGTTGCCGGTGCTAACATTGCTGGTTTTGAAAAAGTCCTTGAAGCAATGCTTGAACAGGGCGTTTGTTAATTAAGACATCTCCGCTCATTTTGTGACTCATTTAATACTTCGGAAACCCGCAGGATTCAGTTATTCTGCGGGTTTCCCCCGAAAGGGCAGAAATTATGATTACGGATGAAAACAAAAAACTGGTTTTTGAAGACGGCACGGCTTTCTACGGCCGGTCCTTCGGCTCCGGAAGCGAAAAGGTGCTTGAGCTTGTGTTCAATACATCTCCCGTAGGTTATCAGGAAATCCTCAGTGACCCGTCCTACACCGATCAGGCGGTATGTATGACCTATCCCCTTATCGGCAACTACGGTATGGCCCTTGATGACTATGAAACCGACAGGCCCACAATCGGGGCGCTTATAGTCAGGGAGTATAACGATGAGCCATCAAATTTCCGCAGCGCCGATACCCTGGGCAATGTGATGAAAAAATATGATATTGCCGGTATAAGCGGTGTGGATACAAGAGCGATAACAAGGAGAATCCGTGACAGGGGAAGCTGTAAAGTGCTGATTACCGGCGCGGATACTCCGGCTGATGTATGCGCCGAGAAGCTTAAAAGTATTTCCCTGCCCACCGATGCGGTGAGCCGGGTTTCCCACACGGATATCAGGGAATTTGAGGTCCCGGATCACCGGCTTCATATAGCCGCCTTTGACTGCGGGATAAAGCAGAATATAATCCGCTCACTGAACGCTCGCGGCTGCAGCGTAACAAGCGTACCCTGGAACACGGCTGCAGCGGAGATTGAAGCCATCAACCCCGATGGTGTGTTTATTTCAAACGGCCCCGGAGACCCCACGGATGTAGGCGAGCTGATTCAGACGGTAAAGAAGCTTATCGGCAGATATCCCATATTCGGAATCTGCCTCGGGCATCAGGTGCTGTCACTTGCCTGCGGAGCCGAAACCTATAAGCTTAAATTCGGCCACCGGGGCGGGAATCATCCCGTTAAGAATATAATTACCGGCAAAACGGAAATCACTTCACAGAACCACTCCTATGCAGTTTCACCTGAAAGCGTAAAAAACACACCGCTTACCGTAACCCACATAAATCTGCTTGATGACACCATTGAAGGGGTTATGTGTGAAAGCGAAAGAGCTTTCAGCGTTCAGTACCATCCCGAAAGCGCCCCCGGCCCTCAGGACAGCGGCTATCTGTTTGATTGCTTTATAAATATGATTGAAGGCGGCGGAATCTATGCCAAAAAGAACTGACATAAAAAGAATACTGGTTATCGGCTCGGGTCCCATAGTAATCGGCCAGGCGGCGGAGTTTGACTATGCCGGCACCCAGGCCTGCCTTGCCCTGCGTGAAGAGGGCTATGAGGTTATCCTCTGCAACTCCAACCCCGCCACCATTATGACAGATTCAGTTATTGCGGACAGAATATATATGGAGCCCCTCACTGCGGAGTTTGCTGCAAAAATAATCAGAAAAGAGCGGCCGGATGCCATCCTTCCCGGTATCGGCGGCCAGACCGGGCTTAACCTTGCCGTTGAGCTTGAAAAAACAGGTGTTCTTAAGGAATGCGGCACAGAGCTTCTTGGCACAAAAAGCGAGAGCATAGAGAAAGCCGAGGACAGGGAGCTTTTCAAAGAGCTCTGTATGGAAATCGGCGAGCCCGTTATCCCGTCAGAAATCACCTACGGTATTGAAGAGGCCGTGCAGGCAGCAGAAGAAATCGGCTACCCCGTAGTTCTGCGCCCCGCCTTCACCCTTGGCGGCACAGGCGGCGGCTTTGCCGATAATGAAGAGGAGCTTAAAGAGATTGCCAAAAACGCCTTTAAGCTGTCACCGGTTCATCAGGTCCTTATTGAAAAGAGCGTTAAGGGTTTCAAAGAGATTGAATATGAAGTTATCCGTGATTCCGCAGATACTGCAATCACCGTCTGCAATATGGAAAACCTTGACCCCGTAGGCATACACACCGGGGATTCCATAGTTGTCTGCCCCTCACAGACTCTTACAAACAAAGAATATCACATGCTCAGGGACAGCGCCCTGAAAATCATCCGCGCCCTTGAAATAGAGGGCGGCTGCAATGTTCAGTTTGCCCTTGATCCCAATTCATTCAAATATTATCTTATTGAGGTAAATCCCAGGGTTTCCCGTTCATCCGCTCTGGCCTCAAAGGCCAGCGGCTATCCTATTGCCAGGGTATCCGCCAAAATAAGCGTAGGCATGCGCCTTGATGAGATTCATCTTGCAAATACCCTTGCCTCATTTGAGCCGGCCCCTGACTATGTTGTAACCAAGATGCCCCGGTTCCCCTTTGATAAGTTCACCTCCGCCGATAACCGGCTGAGCACCCAGATGAAGGCAACGGGCGAAACAATGAGCATAGGCAGAACCTTTGAGGAAAGCCTGCTCAAAGCAGTCCGCTCCCTTGAAACCGGCACATATCATCTGTATATGCCGAAGTTTGCTGAAGAATCAACCGAAAGTCTCCTTGAATATACCGAAAAGGGAACGGATGACAGAATCTACGCCATTGCGGAGCTCCTCAGGCGAAATGTTAAACCGGAAGAGATTTCCGCAAGAACAAAAATCGATATGTTTTTCCTCACCAAAATCAGAAAGATTACACAGGAGGAAAAGCGCCTTAAAGAGAATAAAAACGAAAAAGAGCTTTACACAGCAAAAAGAATGGGCTTTTCCGACAGGGAAATTGCCCGTATATGGGGTATGACCGAGCAGGAAATCCGCGCCGAAAGAAAGCAGCACGGCATAATCCCCGTTTACAAAATGATTGATACCTGCGCTTCGGAATTTGAGAGCTATGTTCCCTATTTTTATTCAACATACGAGTATGAAAACGAGTCTCTTGATTCCGGCAGGCAAAAGATAATCGTGCTGGGCTCCGGCCCCATAAGAATAGGTCAGGGAATAGAATTTGACTATTCAACGGTCCACGCGGTTAAAACCATAAAAGAAAACGGCTATGACGCCATAATCATAAACAATAACCCTGAAACCGTTTCCACGGATTACACCACATCGGATAAGCTCTATTTTGAGCCCCTTACCGTGGAAGAAACACTGAATATCATTGAATTTGAACAGCCTGTGGGCGTAATTGTTACCCTGGGCGGTCAGACGGCAATCAACCTTGCCGGGCCCCTTGCAGATTACGGTGTAAAGATACTGGGCACGGACTGCGAGGCCATAGATAAGGCGGAGAACCGTGATTCCTTTGACAGGCTCCTTACCGAGCTTGATATTCCCCGCCCCAAAGGCACGGCGGTAACAAATATCGAGGCCGGTGTAAAAGCAGCGGAAGAAATCGGCTACCCTGTGCTTGTGCGCCCCTCATTTGTGCTGGGCGGCAGGGCAATGCAGATTGTTTCTAAGGAAAAGGACCTCAGGCACTATCTTGAAACCGCCGTTCATATTGACGAAGACAAGCCCGTGCTGGTTGATAAATACATAAGAGGCAAAGAGCTTGAGGTTGACGCCGTATGCGACGGCAAAGATGTGTTCATACCCGGTATTATGGAGCTGGTGGAAAGAACCGGCGTGCACTCCGGCGACTCAATCAGCGTTTATCCCACCTACAGTATTTCCGCAAAAGTCAGGGATACCATAATTGACTATACAAACCGCCTGGGCAAAGGCATAGGCATAGTGGGGCTTTTCAATATCCAGTTTATTGTGGATAAGGATGAAAATGTATATATCATTGAGGTAAACCCCCGTTCGTCAAGAACCGTGCCCTTCCTTTCAAAAGCCACGGGGAAACCCATTGCGGATATAGCTCTGCTTGTTATGATGGGCAAATCCCTTAAGGAGCAGGGCCTTACTGGAGAGTATTCCGATAAATCCGCCAAGTATTATGTCAAAGTGCCCGCATTCTCGTTTTCAAAGCTTCACGGTATGGATTCCTATCTTTCGCCTGAGATGAAGTCCACAGGCGAGGCAATCGGCTTTGATGAAAAAATCCACAGGGCTATGTATAAAGCATTCCTCTCTGCGGGTATCAAGCTCCTGAACCACGGCACTGTTATTGTGTCCCTTGCGGATGAAGATAAAATAGAGGGTATTCCTCTTGTGAAAAGATTTTATGATATGGGCTTCAGCATTGAGGCAACCTCCCTTACGGCAGAGTACCTTAAAAACGCAGGTATTCACACAAGGGTCAGGAAAAAGCTAAGCGAAGGCAGCAGGGAGATACTGGATGCCATACGCAGCGGCAATGTGAGCTATGTGATAAATACCAGAGCAGTGCTCTCCGGTGTTCATTATGAGGACGGCGAGGCAATCAGAAGCACCGCCATAGAGAACGGAATCACAATGTTCACATCCCTTGATACGGTCAGAGTGTTCCTTGATGTGCTTGAGGAGCTGAATTTCTCCGTTGAGCCCATTGATTTTGCGCGGAAATAAGGAGCGGTTATGGAAAAGATTCTTGTGCTTGATTTCGGCGGTCAGTATAATCAGCTTATTGCCCGCCGTGTGCGGGAGCTCAGCGTATTTGCCGAGATTATCCCTTACAATAAAATAACTCCGGCCGAAATAAAGGCCGCAGGTTACAAGGGCGTTATTTTCACCGGCGGACCAAACAGCGTTTATGATGAAAGCTCTCCCCATTATCCGGCGGAGATTCTTGATGCCGGGGTGCCGGTTCTCGGCATCTGTTACGGCTGTCAGCTTATAGCATATATGGGCGGCGGTGAAATCTGCAGTGCGGTCGGCATAAGCGAATACGGCAAAACCGGGCTTACGGTAAAGGAAAGTCCTCTTTTTGACGGTGTTCCCGAAACCGGCATCTGCTGGATGAGCCACACCGATTATGTTAAAACTCCCCCCGCAGGGTTTGAAATAATCGCTTTTACGGATAACTGCCCCTGCGCGGCGCTCTGCAATAAAGAAAAAAAGATTTACGGCGTTCAGTTCCACCCGGAGGTAACCCATACACAGTACGGCAGAAAGATGATTGAAAATTTTGTTATGAATATCTGCAGCTGTGCCGGCGACTGGACTACGGATGATTTCATTGAAACCTCTGTTAATAAATACAGAGAGGAGCTTGCAGGCAAAAAGGTGCTCTGCGCTCTATCAGGCGGTGTGGATTCCTCTGTTGCCGCGGTGCTTCTCCATAAAGCAATCGGCAGCAACCTTATCTGCGTGTTTGTTGACCACGGTCTTCTCAGGAAGAACGAAGGCGATATGGTTGAGCGGGTTATGAAAGAGGAGATGGGCCTTAACCTCATAAGAATAAACGCCGAGGACAGGTTCCTCTCAAAACTCGCAGGGGTTACAAAACCCGAAGAGAAAAGAAAGATTATCGGCGCGGAATTTATCCGCGTGTTTGAAGATGTTGCCAAAGATATAGGCAAGGTGGATGTGCTTGTTCAGGGCACAATCTACCCGGATGTGATTGAAAGCGGCAAAGGGGATGCGGCTGTAATAAAGAGCCACCACAATGTGGGCGGCCTGCCGGATGTTATCCGCTTTGAAAAAATAGTGGAGCCCCTGAGGGATCTGTTCAAGGATGAAGTGAGAGCCGCAGGCAGAAAGCTGGGCATACCCGAAGACCTCGTAAGCCGCCAGCCTTTCCCGGGCCCGGGCCTTGCAATAAGGGTAATCGGCGAAATAACAAAAGAGAAGCTTGATATTTTAAGAGAATCCGATGCGATATTCAGGGAAGAAATCGCAAACGCAGGGCTTACCGGTGAAATCAACCAGTATTTCACTGTGCTTACCAACTGCCGCACCGTGGGCGTTATGGGCGATGCCGGCACCTACGGCTATACCCTCGCTTTAAGAGCGGTTACCACCGATGATTTTATGACAGCTGACTGGTCAAGGGTTCCCTTTGATGTGCTTGCATCGGCCTCAAACCGCATAACCAACGAAGTACGGTCAATCGGCAGGGTGGTTTATGATATCACAGCAAAGCCCCCGGCAACTGTTGAGTGGGAATAAAGCCCTGAGTTACTATCATCCTGCACAAAAAGTTTTCATCATTAAACTGTGAGAATATACATATATCCCGATTTTTCCGGAATAAGCAAAAATCAATTGACACCGGGATAATAGGGGAGTAAAATACACACATAAGGCAAAGGCGTCTTTGAGTTACGGCTCATTGACGCCTTCTTCATTTTTTATTTCATCAGAAAGCAACGGCGCTTTTCTCATAAGGGAGAAGCGCCGCTTTTTTGTTTTAAGGGGGCTGATACAATGGATAATAACAATATCCGGGGCAATTACCTTTACATTGAAAAACCGCCCACAGAATTCAGAAACTCAGATACATCTCCCCGGGGCTGAACCCGAAAAATAAAAATGATTACGGAGGACAGAATTATGAGCAAAATCACAAAAGAAGAGATACTTAAGAGCGCACTGGAAAACAATGTTGAATTTATCCGCCTGCAGTTTACCGATTTGTTCGGTATTATGAAAAATATTGCCGTTACCGTATCTCAGCTTGAAAAAGCCCTTGATAATGACTGTATGTTTGACGGCTCCTCAATTGACGGCTTTGCAAGAATTGATGAGAGCGATATGTACCTTCATCCCGACCTTGATTCCTGGGCAATCGTTCCCTGGAGAAAGCACCACGAGATACAGACCGGCCGTCTTATCTGTTCCGCCTATAAGGCAGATAATGTTACCCCCTTTGACGGCGACCCCAGAAATATATTCAAAAGAGTTATTGATGAAGCTGCTGCCGAGGGCTACGGCTTCAATGTAGGCCCCGAATGCGAGTTTTTCCTTTTCAAGCTGGATGAAAGCGGCAAGCCCACTCTGCAGACAGGGGATGAGGCGGGCTACTTTGACCTGAACCCCATTGATCACGGCGAAAACTGCCGCAGAGATATCTGCCTTGCTCTTGAAAAAATGGGCTACACAATTGAGGCCTCCCACCACGAGGTTGCAGAAGGTCAGCACGAGATTGACTTCCAGTTCGGTGACGGACTTACCACCGCGGACAGAGTTATGACCTTCAAGCATGTGGTTAAAACCTATGCCACAAAGCACGGCCTGCACGCTACCTTTATGCCGAAACCCATTTACGGCATCAACGGCAGCGGTATGCACACCAATATGAGCCTTTACGATATCAAAACCGGCAAGAATATATTTGACGATCCCGACGGTGAGCTGGGCCTTTCAAAAGAAGCCTACGCATTTATCGCAGGTATTATGGACCATATCAAAGGTATGGCTGTGTTTTCAAACCCCACCGTCAACTCATACAAGCGCCTTGTGCCCGGCTATGAGGCCCCCAGTTATCTTGTATGGAGCACCTCAAACCGCTCCTGCCTTGTAAGGATTCCCGCCAGCAGAGGCAAAGGCACCAGGGTTGAGCTGCGCTGCCCTGACCCCACCTGCAACCCCTATCTTGAAATGGCGCTTTGCCTTGCCGCCGGCCTTGACGGCATCAAGAGAGGCCTTGTTCCCAAGCCCGCTTATGATAAGAATGTATTTGTGCTTTCAGATGAAGAGCTGGCAAAGGAAGGCATAGAATGCCTGCCCGGCACACTGGAAGAAGCCATTGAGGAAGCGGAAAAAGATCCCTTCATCAAGGAAGTCATCGGTGAGCAGGCCTTTGATAACTATATCAAGGGCAAGAAAGCCGAGTGGGATGATTACAGAACAAAGGTAAGTCAATGGGAAATTGATAAATATATGATTAACTATTGATAAGCTTCGGCGCAGCGGGCAGTCTTACCTTTCCTGCCCGCTGTAATTCATTATAAGGAAAGAGATTTATAATATTATGACTGATTCAATTTTTACAGCTGTTACCGACAGCGTTTTCGGTGTCTGGTTTTTAATAGGCACGGCTCTCGTATTTTTCATGCAGTGCGGATTCGCAATGGTTGAAAGCGGATTCACAAGGGCAAAAAACGCAGGCAACATCATTATGAAAAACCTTATGGATTTCTGTATAGGCGCAGTAATGTTTGTTGCCCTGGGTTTCGGTCTTATGATGGGCGAGGAGTGCCTGGGAGGATTTATCGGTATGCCCACTATGGGCGTGTTTACCGATTACGCCCATTTTGACTGGTCAAATTTCGTATTCAATCTTGTGTTCTGCGCCACTGCCGCCACCATAGTTTCCGGCGCTATGGCAGAGAGAACAAAATTCTCATCCTACTGCATCTATTCCGCAGTAATTTCTGCGGTAATTTATCCCGTTGAAGCGGGCTGGGTCTGGAACCCCGAAGGCTGGCTTGCAAAGCTGGGCTTTCACGATTTTGCCGGCTCAACCGCAATTCACATGGTGGGCGGTATAGCCGCTTTTATAGGCGCGGCAATACTGGGCCCCCGTATAGGCAAATATAAAATCGATAAGAAAACAGGCAAAAAAATCCCCAAAGCAATTCCCGGCCATAACCTGACCGTAGGTGCCCTGGGAGTATTCATTCTCTGGTTCGCCTGGTATGGTTTCAACGGCGCAGCGGCAACAAGCACGGATATACTTGCCTCTGTTTTTGTAACCACCACTCTGGCTCCTTCAATTGCAACGGTTGTCACAATGATATTCACCTGGATTAAAGATGGGAAACCCGATGTATCAATGAGTCTTAACGCCTCTCTTGCAGGCCTTGTTGCAATCACGGCATCCTGTGATTGCACCGACGCGCTGGGTTCAATAATAATCGGCGCTGTTTCAGGTGTTCTTGTTGTGCTTGCCGTTGAGTTTATTGATAAGAGGCTTCATATTGACGACCCTGTGGGCGCCTGCGCTGTACACCTTGCCAACGGAATCTGGGGTACCTTCGCCGTAGGTCTGTTTTCAACCGGAATGAACGGTGTTGGCAAAGGCCTCTTTTACGGGGGCGGTGTAAGCCAGCTGGGCATACAGGCCCTCGGCTTCATCTGCATCGCCTGCTGGACTGCAGTTACCATGACTGCCGTATTCTTCATTATCAAAAAATTCCACGGCCTTCGTGTTACTGCAGAGGAGGAAATCAAAGGCCTTGATGCCACCGAGCATAATCTTCCTTCCGCTTATGCAGACTTTATGCCCGCTATGGCAGTTGCAACATCCGCTTCAATGAAAGCAATCCTGCCTGAGGCAAAGGATGTTACACCCCTTGCCCCGATGCAGCCTGTTGAAGCGGCGGTGCCTGTTGAATCCTATATTGCAAAGAGCAAACCCCAGCTTACAAAAATCGTTATGGTGTTCAATCCCGCAAGATTCGAAGCGGTTAAAGAGGCCATGAACGATATAGGGGTAACGGGTATGACCGTTACCAATGTAATGGGCTGCGGCACTCAGAAGGGCCACAATATCAAGAAATACAGGGGCGTTGAGATTGAAGAAGTGAACCTGAGCCCCAAGATGAAGCTTGAAATGGTTGTTTCTGCGGTTCCCGTTGAGGATGTTGTGGAAGCCGCCCGCAGGGTGCTCTATACCGGCAATATCGGCGAAGGCAAGATATTCATTTACGAAGTGGATGATGTTGTCAAAGTCCGCACCGGTGAGCGGGGTTACGATGCCCTTCAGGGCGAAGACGATATATAAAAAACAGGGCGGATTTCCTCCGCCCTTAAGTCATATATTTGAGGGTGAAAAAATGTTTGATGCGGAAAAGGTCAAAAACGAATGCGTGAACTGGATCCGGGATTTCTTTGAAAATAACGGCAGGGGCTGCAATGCCGTGGTCGGTATTTCCGGCGGTAAAGACAGCTCCGTGGTTGCGGCCCTGTGCGCCGAAGCCCTGGGCACCGAAAGTGTTATCGGCGTGCTTATGCCCAACGGCATCCAGCCGGATATTGATATGGCGCAGCTGCTTGTCAGGCATCTCGGCATACGCAGCTATACGGTGAATATAAAATCCGCCGTTGATTCTCTTAAAGAAGCCCTTCCGTTTGAGCCCTCCCGTCAGTCTCTTACCAATATTCCCGCAAGGGTAAGGATGACAGCTCTTTATGCCGTGGCTCAGAGCCATAACGGCAGGGTTGCCAACACCTGCAATCTCAGTGAGGACTGGGTGGGCTACTCAACCCGGTACGGAGATCAGGCCGGGGATTTCAGCCCCCTTTCGTTCCTTACTGTGCAGGAGGTTAAGCAGATCGGCAGGGTTCTGGGCCTTCCCGAGGTGCTTATCAATAAACCTCCCGTTGACGGATTGTGCGGCAAAACCGATGAAGAAAACCTCGGTTTTACCTATGAAGTGCTTGATCGGTATATACGCACCGGCGAAATTGATGATAAAAACATAAAAGCGGCAATAGATAAAAAGCACAGGGATAACCTGTTCAAATTATCATATATGCCCTGTTTTGAATATAAAGAATGATTCGCAAAGGTGGAGTAAAAAACTATGCTTAAAGAAGGCCAGGTAAGAATTCCCTCCGGCTGTGCCATTGCCGCAATTATTGACAGAAAAGGCGGCATGATAAACGGCTCGGAAATCATAAAATCAATAGCCCTTATGCACGACCGCTCCAACGGTCTTGGCGGCGGCTTTGCGGCTTACGGCATTTATCCCGAGCATAAGGATGAATACGCATTTCATATTTTTTATGAAAATGCTCAGGCTCATCAGAGCTGTGAGGATTTTCTGTTCAGGCATTTCAATATTGATTTGGCGGAAAGAATCCCCACAAAAACAATTGATGCCATAAGCAACGGCCCCGATATCTGGCGCTATTTCGGCAGAGTCAACAGGGTGCGTATGAAAAACTCCCGCCTTGACGAGAGCGAATATGTGGTGCAGTGCGTTACAAAGGTCAATTCCGCGTATGATGGAGCTTACATCTTTTCATCGGGTAAAAATATGGGCTGTTTCAAGGCCGTAGGTTACCCCGAGGATGTGGGCGAGTTCTATATGCTTGATAAATATGATGCTTACCTGTGGACCGCTCACGGTCGTTTCCCCACAAACACCCCCGGCTGGTGGGGGGGAGCTCATCCCTTCAATATTCTTGACTGGTCAATAGTTCATAACGGCGAAATCTCAAGCTACGATGCCAACAGAAGGTATATTGAGCAGTTCGGCTATAAATGCACCATGCAGACCGATACCGAGGTAATCACCTATCTTTTTGACCATCTTGTCAGGCATCACGGTCTGCCCGTAAATGTGGCCGCGGATGTGCTCACCGCCCCGGAGTGGGACGAAATAGACCGTATGGAAAGCGAAAAGAAAGAGTATTTCACAAACCTTCGCGCCATTTACAGCGGAGCTCTGGTAAACGGACCGTTTTCCGTCATACTGGGCTCAAACAAAGGGCTTCTGGCAATCAATGACAGGCTCAAGCTGCGTTCCCTCACTGCGGCAACAAAAGGCAGCAGGGCTTATTTTGCAAGCGAAGAGAGCGCCATAAGAATAATCTGCCCGGAGCCGGAAAAAGTCTGGTCCGTCAGCGGTGCGGAGCCTGTATTTGTTCCGCTTGAAATTGATGAAAGGGAGGATGATTAGTATGTCAGTAAACTACATCCCCCGCAGGTTCACCGTGGTAAGGGATAAAGAACTCTGCATAAACTGCGGCTGCTGCGTTAGGCAGTGCTCAAATGAATGCCACTTTTTCGGCGATGACGGCAAAACGGTATTTTCCGATTCGAACAGCTGCGTTGCCTGCCACCGCTGTGTGGATCTGTGCCCCACAGGTGCCCTGCGTATTGAAAAATATGTGTGCGATTACAGGGAAAACGCAAACTGGACCCCTCAGTATCAGCAGGAAATCTGCCGCCAGGCGGAAACCGGAGGCGTTCTGCTTTCCGGTATGGGCACCCCGAAGCCCTATCCCGTTTACTGGGATAAAATCCTGCTCAATGCATCTCAGGTTACAAATCCTTCCATAGATCCCCTCAGGGAACCTATGGAAATCCGCACGGTTCTCGGCAGAAAGCCGGAAAAACTCACCGTAGAGAAAAAGGGCAAATCAACCGTTGATATGCCGCCTCAGGTGATGCTGGAAACCCCCATAATGTTTTCCGCAATGAGCTTCGGCTCAATCAGCCTGAATGCCCAGAAATCCCTGGCAATGGCGGCAAAAGAGCTGGGCACCCTTTTCAATGTGGGCGAGGGCGGCCTTCACCCCGATCTGAAACCCTATACAGACAGGGCCATTGTTCAGGTTGCTTCCGGCAGATTCGGCGTTCACAGCGATTATCTCAATAACTCAAGATTTGTTGAAATAAAAATCGGCCAGGGTGCAAAGCCCGGTATCGGCGGCCACCTGCCCGGCGAAAAGGTCAGCGTGGAGGTTTCAAACGCCCGTATGATTCCCGAGGGCAGCGATGCAATATCTCCCGCGCCCCATCACGATATTTATTCAATTGAAGATTTCCGCCAGCTTATCTGGGCAATCAAGCAGGCAACAGGCAACAGCAAGCCTGTTTCCGTCAAGATTGCCGCGGTTCACAATGCCGCCGCCATCGTTTCCGGCTGCGCAAGAGCCGGTGCGGATATCATAGCAATTGACGGCTTCAGGGGCGGCACCGGCGCAGCCCCCGCAAGGATAAGGGATAATGTTGGTATCCCCATTGAGCTTGCCCTAGCCGCTGCGGATCAACGGCTGCGGGATGAGGGTATCCGTTCCCGCATTTCCCTTGTGGCGGCAGGCTCTTTCAGGTGCTCTGCGGATATTGTCAAGGCAATAGCTCTCGGTGCGGATGCCTGCTACTGCGCTTCGGCGCCACTTATTGCAATGGGCTGCCACATGTGCCAGACCTGTAACACAGGCAAGTGCAACTGGGGCATTGCCACCCAGCGCCCGGAGCTTACAAAGCGCCTGAATCCTGATATTATGTATAAGCGGGTAGTTAATCTTATAAACGCCTGGAATCACGAAATAAAAGAGATAATGGGCGGTATGGGCATAAACTCCGTTGATTCTCTCAGAGGCAACAGACTTATGCTCAGGGGCATAGGCCTCAGCGAAAAAGAGCTTGAAATACTCGGCATAAAGCATGCCGGAGAATAGGAGGCGGCAAAATGAAAAAAGTATATGCAATTGAAGAATTATGCCTTAACTGCCGCCTGTGCGAGGTTTACTGCAAAACAGCTCACTCCCGGTCAAAAGATGTGGTAAAGGCAAATAAATATGAGGATCCCGCTCCCGTTTCAAGGGTTACGGTTTACGGCGATAATTTTCTCTCCGCCGCCCTTAACTGCCGGCACTGCGATGATCCGCGGTGCGTAAAGGCCTGCATTACGGGGGCTATGACAAAAGATAAAAAAACCGGCATAGTTTATGTTAATGAAGATAAATGTATCGGCTGTATGACCTGCCTTGCGGTGTGCCCCTACGGCTGTATCAAAACCGGCAAAACCGCAGTCAAATGCGACCTTTGCCGCAATGAGGGCGAGCCGGCCTGTGTTAAAAACTGCCCCAATCACGCTCTTGTCTATACCGATAAGGGAGGCGAAAGCAAATGAAATATATTGTAATCGGCGGCAGCGCCGCCGGCCTTGCCTGCGCCGAGCAGATAAGAAGAGAAGATAAAACAGGCGAAATAACCGTTTTCACTAAAGAAAGCATTATGCCATACAGCAGGCCCTCAATCAGCTATTACCTCAAAGGCACGGTCAAAGAAAGCGATATGCTCCTGCGCAGGAATTCATATTACGGCGCGGAGGATATTAAAATAATCACAGCCGCACAGGTAAAGGCAATTGACAGAAAAAACAAATGCGTAAAAGCAGGCAGAAAAAGCTACCCTTACGATAAGCTCTGCATCTGCACGGGCTCAAAGCCTTTTGTTCCCCCTGTTAAAAATGCGGCAGGCAAAGTGAACGCCTTCACTTTTCTTGACCTTGAAAATGCAAAGCAGATTAAAGCCAAGGCGGGCAAAAATACCCGCGCCGTGGTAATCGGCGCAGGCCTTATAGGTATGAAAGCCGCGGAGGGGCTCTCAAAAATCTGCAAAAGCGTTGATGTGGTGGAGCTTGCTCCCAGGGTTCTGCCCTCAATCCTTGATGAGAAGTCTGCAAAATCCGTAAAAAAATTTCTTGAAACCGAAGGGCATATCAGCTTTCATCTGGAGCAGACCGTTGCCGAAGCAAAGAGCAAAGGCGATGTTATCACCTCCGTTGTTCTCAGCAGCGGCAAGGAGCTCCCCTGTGATTTGCTGATTCTTGCCGTGGGTGTGCGCCCGGAAAGCGGGCTTGCGGAAAAAGCCGGCCTTGAGGTAAACAGAGGCATTATAATTGACCCCGCAACAATGCGCACAAGCGATGAAAATATATATGCGGCGGGGGACTGCACCGTTTCCGTTGATATGCTGGACGGCAGCCGTAAGGTTATTGCCCTTTGGCCCAATGCGGTTAATCAGGGTATTGCCGCGGGCTCTCAGATGGCAGGCGGCGGTAAAACCGTCGCCGGCAGTTATTCGGTAAATGCCATAGATTTCTACGGCCTGCGTATCTGCACCTGCGGCCTTATAAATGCCAAAGGAAGCCGTTATACCGATAAAATCATAAACTCCGGCGGCAGCTACAAACGCCTTATATTCGAGGGCAATAAGCTTGTAGGTTATGTGCTTATAAATTCAAGCGAAAACGCGGGTATTTACACAAGCCTTATTGAAACGGGAGCCGATATTTCGGCCCTGCCCGGGGATATTTACGGCACACCCGGTCCCTTTGTTTTCGCTAAAGCCGAAAGAGATATCAGGATGAAAGGAGCCCTTGCCTTATGAGTGTTACAGCGGGCATCAGAGGATATTCCGAGGTAAATGATGAAATAAAAGCAGAGCTGCTTTCAAAGGATAAAGTTTCCGTTACCGATGTAAACGGCCAGCGTTACCTCGGCTGCGCCCTTGCAGGCGGCAAAACTCTTGAAATTCAGGGTACCGCAGGCAATGACCTTGCCTTTTGCCTTAACGGCGGCAGGATTATCCTGCACGGCCACGGGCAGGATGCCGTGGGCAACACCATGGGGGGCGGTGAAATTATAATTCACGGCCACGCCGGGGATGCTCTGGGCTACGGCATGCGTGACGGTCAGATTTATGTGCGCGATAACGTTTCCTGCCGCGGCGGAATTCACATGAAGGAGTTTCGCAGCATGAAACCCGTGCTTGTTATCGGCAGCAATGCGGGCTCTTTCCTGGGCGAATATATGGCAGGGGGAACCATCGTTTTGCTTGGCCTTAATCTTAAGCGGGGCGAAAAGCTCTTCGGCACCCACTGCGCTTCCGGTATGCATGGCGGTAAAATCTTTGTGAGGGGGGCTTTCCCAAAAGAGAATCTTTCCCCCAATATTAAAATCACCGCTTTGGATGAGCGTGATAAAAAAGAGCTTGACGGTTATCTTAAGAAATACTGCAGATATTTTGATGCCGATTACGATGAAATAATGAAAAAACCTTTTATGAAGCTTATTCCCGAAACATCAAGACCTTATGCAAATCTTTATACTGCAAATTAAGGAGCGCTATGTTTAATTCATTACACGAAGAATGCGGAGTTTTCGGAATCTTTGATAACAAAACCTCGGATGTGGCAAACCTTGTTTATCTGGGGCTTCACGCTTTGCAGCACAGGGGGCAGGAATCCTGCGGAATAGCTGTCAATAATGACGGCGTGTTTTCCCACTATAAGGGCGACGGCCTTGCCTCGGAGGTGTTCTCGGCCGAAAAGCTGAGCGGCCTGGGGCAGGGTAATATGGCTCTCGGGCACGTGCGTTATTCCACCACAGGGGGCAAAGATATCAATAATATCCAGCCTCTCGTTATCCGCCACATCAAGGGCAACCTCGCCCTTGCCCATAACGGCAACCTTACAAATTCGGAGGAAATACGCAGGGGCATTGAGCTATCCGGCGGCATTTTTCACGGCACGTCGGATACCGAGGCAATTGCCTATTCTCTTGTCAAAAACCGCCTTATTTCCTCAAATACACCCGAGGCCGTTGAAAAAACAATGCACGCCATTAAAGGGGCCTATTCCTGTGTTATTATGACCGCAACCGCCCTTATCGCTTTCCGCGACCCCAACGGCTTCCGCCCGCTTTGCATCGGCAAAACCGCCGGCGGCGCTTACTGCGTTGCCAGCGAATCCTGCGCCCTTGACGCAGTAGGCGCGGAGCTTATACGGGATGTCAGGCCCGGCGAAATAGTTGTCTTTTCCAAAGAGGGGATGAAATCCCTTTCATCCCACTGCACCGCAAAAGAAAATACAAGCATGTGTATTTTTGAGTTCATATATTTTGCCCGCCCGGATTCCGTAATAGACGGCTGCTCTGTAAACCGGGCAAGGATGAATGCGGGCATGTACCTTGCAAGGGAGCATCCCGTGGATGCGGATATCGTTATCGGTGTGCCGGATTCCGGCCTTGACGCCGCCCTGGGCTACTCCAAAGAGAGCGGCATTCCCTACGGCGTGGGTTTTATCAAGAATAAATACACAGGCAGAAGTTTTATCCAGCCTTCGCAGCAGCAAAGGGAAAATACCGTAAAGCTTAAGCTGAATGCCATTAAAGAAACCGTAAACGGCAAGCGGGTTATAATGGTGGATGATTCAATCGTGCGGGGCACAACCTGCGCAGGCATCATCCGTCTGCTGCGCAATGCAGGGGCAAAAGAGGTTCACATGCGTGTATCTTCCCCGGCCTTCAGGAATCCCTGCTATTTCGGCACGGATATTGACAGCCGTGATAAACTCATCGCCTGCAAATATGATTCCCCGGCTGAAATAGCAAAGGTAATCGGCGCCGATTCCCTGGGTTACCTCTCCGTTGACGCTGTTCATAAAATCGCCGAAGGCTCGTCCGTCTGCTTCTGCGACGGCTGTTTCACCGGCACCTACCCCATCCCCGTCCCCAAAGAAACCGCCAAAAACAAGTTTGACCGGAAAATGGGCTATTATAATGAATAAGACTAAATAGTCATTGATTCATCAGATTAAGCAGGTTTTTACAATTTCAATATAAACTATCAAAAGCTCCCGTCAAGGGAGCTTTTAATTTTTTTTAACCATATTGATTTATTATTGCCTATAATGTATAATATTTTAAATAAACTCATACTTCAGGAGGTGAGAAAATGAATTATCGTAAAAGCAATGGAATAACCAAGCATATTGATTTTTTGCTTGTTGATATTATCTCTTTGTTAATTTCATTTTCTCTTGCCTACTGTATAAAATTCGGTGATTTTGGGTTTTTAAAAAGTGAAACTTGGTTACCGCTGATAATGATAATAGTTTTGGTTGATGTTGTAATTTGTCTTTTCTCAAATCCGTATCAGCATATTATTACACGGCCTTATTATGAAGAAATACTGAGATGCTTGATTCTCACTTTTTATAATTTGGTTGCTGTTTCTTTGCTTTTCTACATATTAAAAATAGGCACAGTTTTTTCAAGGCAGATAGTCTTGTCAATGTTTGTTTTCTATTTTGTGCTGTCGTTGATTTTTAAGTGCTTATGGAAATGGATTATTAAATCAAAAAAAATCAAACTGCTTAATGCAAAAAAAACTGCCCTGATGATTGTTGCTTCTCAAGCAGATATTGAAGGTGTTATTTCAGATGCGCTTGCAGGAGATTCCGATGAATATGAAATGAAATCCATCTGTGTTCCTGATGCAGAGAATTGTAATGTTGCTGAAGATGTTCAGCTGTTTTGCGGTGGAGAGGGAATAGCTGATTATGCAGTTGCAAATTCTATTGATGAGGTTCTCATAGTTTCAGCACCCGGCTTAATCCCTGTTTGTGAGTTTGAAAAATTAATTAAGTATGATATAGGCATTCATTTTTCTGTAGAATCGCTTTTGGGCTTTTCATCAGAAAACTACGCTGTTGAAACTGTAGGCGCTTACAGTACGCTTGGTGTTGGTAAATATGAATTTACGCAGGGCCAAATTGTCTATCTTGGTTTTAAGCGGATAATTGATATCATTGCCGGGGCTTTAGGTTTAATCCTTTTGTTGCCTGTTTCGGCTATAATTAAGCTTGCATATTTGATGTCAGGTGATAGTGCTCCAATATTATACACTCAGGCAAGAATCGGAAAAAATGGAAAACCGATAAAGATTTATAAATATCGTACTATGATACCAGATGCTGATGAAAAGCTCGCAGAGCTTCTCAAAGATGATAGATTACGCAAAGAATGGGAAGCGAATCAAAAGCTAAGCAATGATCCGCGCATAACAAAAGTCGGCAGATTTCTCAGAAAAACCTCAGTTGATGAACTGCCGCAGGTTATAAATGTGATAAAAGGCGAAATGTCTGTAGTTGGCCCTCGTCCGCTGGTCGAGGGTGAGCTTGAGGCTCACAGCGGCATGAAGATGTATCAGCAGGTTAAACCCGGTATCACAGGTTGGTGGGGGTGTAACGGCAGGTCAAATATAAGCTATCGCGAGCGCCTCGAGCTTGAGTATTATTATATTCGCAATTTTTCAGTATACCTTGATTTTCTTTGCGTGTTAAGAACGGTTTTCACAGTGCTGAAACGTGAAGGGGCGGAATGATATGTCAAATGAAGGTTTCGGCCTCATCAGTGTAATAATGGCTGCTTATAATGCAGAAAAGACTATCGGATTTGCGATAGAATCTGTACTCAAGCAGACTTATAAAAAGTTCGAATTGATTATCATTGATGATGGTTCTGTCGATAATACGGAAAGTATTGTGAAAGAATACTCAAATCGCGATCCCAGAATCAAACTTATCCGTAACAGCAGCAATTCCGGGGTTTCTTTTTCCAGGAAAGCGGCACTGGATAACAGCTCAGGGGATTGGATAGCGATACTGGACAGCGATGATGCCTGGATGCCCGAAAAATTGAAAGAGCAGATTGATTTGCAGTTGAAAACGAATGCCGATATTGTTTATACCGGTGTATCATATATTGATGAATCAGGAGTTCCTTTTAATTGGGCACTTGATGTGCCGGAAAAAATCGGTTATAAGAAGTTGCTGAAGCAGAATATCATTACTAATTCTTCTGCTCTTGTGCGCAAAAATCTGATTTTGGAGCATTATGTTTCAGGTGACAGTATGCATGAAGATTTTGCTTTATGGCTTCGTTTGCTCAAAGCAGGATATTCTGCTGTCGGTGTTAATGAAACTCTCACAATATACAGAGTATCCCGCGGTTCCAAATCAGGTAATAAGCTTAAATCCGCGGTTATGAACTGGAAAACTTACAAATACATCGGTTTGAATTTTTTTGCTTCGGTTTATTATATGATGTGGTACACTATTAATGGCGTTTTGAAATACAGACATTTGAAATGAGTGAAATTAATGAAAATACTTGAAATCGGAATGGGTGCTAATCTCGGTGGAATAGAGGTATATTTTCATAATTACTATTCAAGATTATATAAGGATTTTAAGTTTGATTTCACAGATAAAGACGGCGGATTGTTCTTTTCAGATGAGTATATTGCAAATGGCAGTATAATTTATCATATGCCGGATTTCAATAAGCATCCTATTGAATATTTTATAGCGTTGCGAAAAGCGATAAAGGCCGGTAAATATGACACGGTTCATATAAATATGCTGTCACTTGCAAATATATTGCCTGTGATTGCAGGGAAACTTTCTAAAACTAAAGTAATAATTCATTCGCACAACGCCGGTGTACCTTCCGGTTTTTTTAGGAAAGCTTTGCATAGCATAAATAAGATGTTTATAGTGTTTGCAGATAAAAGGCTGGCATGTTCCGAATCAGCAGGCAAATGGATGTTTGGCAAAAAGGATTTTACCGTTATTGCGAATGCAATTGATTTATCTGTCTTTAAGCATAATGAAAACATAAGATGTGATTTCAGAAACAAACTTGGTTATAAGGCAGATGACTTGGTAATAGGTCATGTCGGAAGGTTTGCAGAGCAAAAAAACCATGATTTTATTATTGATATCTTTTCTGAACTTCACAAATTGAATAATCAATATAAGCTTTTGCTCATCGGTGATGGAGAATTGAAGGAATCAATTCAAGAAAGAGCTTATAAAGCTGGACTGTCCGATTATGTGACATTCACAGGCAGTGTCAACAATGTTCAGGATTTTATGCAGGCGATAGATTTATTTATTCTCCCCTCACTGTTTGAAGGTTTGCCAGTTACTGGTATTGAAGCGCAAGCTTGCGGGTTACCATGTGTTTTCTCAACTAATGTTACCAATGAAGTGAGAATAACCGACAATGTTGAATTTGTTTCGCTTAAAGATAAGGATAAATGGATAGAAACCATAGAAAGAATGGTATCATTACCTAAATCGGATAATATAGAACATATTCGGGCTGCAGGGTATGATATAAAAGAAACAGCAAAAAAACTTAAAGAAACTTTTATTCAGGTTCAGTGAGCATATTATGGTTTTTCAAAAAGTTCAAAAGTTTATAGATTCTACAGATATTGTTTCGTTTGATGTTTTTGACACTTTAATTACCAGAAAGGTGTTGCATCCAGCGGATGTTTTTTCGCTTGCCGCAATTCTTGCGAAACAAAGAATGAATATTAGCTTTGATTTAAGAAAAGTACGAATTGAAGCTGAAAAAAAACTTGTTGACAGCGAAAAAAAATACAGCTACAACATTCAAGATATCTATAAGATAATTAAAAAAGAACAGAATTTATCAGACGAATTAACAGAGCAACTTTTAACTGTTGAACTTGAAGCGGAAGAAAAGCTTGTCTGTCCGAGAAAAGATGTTCGTGATTTGTTTATGGAATTGTATAATTCCGGTAAGAAGCTTTTACTTGTCAGTGATATGTATCTTTCATCATCGCAGGTAAAGCATCTTCTTGAAATCTGCGGTTACCCTGATAATCTTGATCTGTTTGTTTCAAATGAACATGGCAAATCAAAAAGTGATGGGTCATTGTGGAAAGAGATTGTCGGCAGATTTGATGGCAAAAGTATTTTTCATATCGGTGATGATAAGTTTTCTGATAGTATTGCTGTTAAAAGGGCCGGGCAAAAAGCTTTTTTAATAAAAAAGTCGGTTGATTCTTTTTTTGAAAGCAAGCTGTTTCCTTTATTACAAAAATATGATAACGGAAAGTTTGAAAACTCCCTGATTTTAGGAAAACTCAGCAATGAGATTTTATTTAACAATGCTTTCTCAGGTGCTTATAATTATGATGAGCTTACCGGTCTTTGGACTGGAGCAGCTTTGGCGTGTTTTATTCGCTGGCTGATAAATACAAAAGACGATTCACTTCTTCTTTTTGTAACCAGAGAAGGCTATATTTTTCAGCCTATGTATCTCTCTTACTGCAAAAATGCGGCAGTTGAACCTCAAAGGAACTGCATGCTTTTTACCTCAAGGCAGGCGGTATCCAGGGCTTATGTTACAAGTGAAAAAGAGCTGGACGATTTGCTAGATTTAAATTATAAAGGATACCTTGACAGAT
Source organism: Clostridia bacterium (assembly GCA_017430535.1). Classification (GTDB taxonomy): domain Bacteria; phylum Bacillota; class Clostridia; order Oscillospirales; family Acutalibacteraceae; genus CAG-177. The sequence continues at coordinate 511,795 of JAFRMR010000003.1, read as the reverse complement.
TTTTGGAAACCCGTTGCAATATCACAAATGTGAATCCGGAGTTTAAGAATGTCAGAATTGAATTGCCTCGTCAAAAAGCGATGGTTAAAGAAAGAATCAGTTCATATCTTGATGAAATTATTAAACTGGCAAAACCGTTAAGAGATGCTTACCTCAATTACATTTCATCTTGTTGTCAAGAGGCAAAAACAGACAAGCTTACAATCGTAGATGTCGGTTACTTTGGAACTACTCAATTCTTGTTGAGTAAACTGTCCGGTAATAAAATTGCAGGCAAGTACTTTATGATTGGAAACACAAAATATCCGAAACAAATCGGATGTGCAATAACCAGTTTGTTTAATTATGAAGAAGGCGTCCATCCTATATATGAAAACATAAATTTCTTAGAAGCATCTCTGCAAGTTCCTTATGGTCAATTGAAGTGCCTCAGACAAGACAAAAACGGCAATTATGTCACCGAATGCAATGACGCAAAGCAAGAGTCTGCCTCTGTTGCAAAAGCGCAGAACTCTTTTTTGAGATTCACAAATGAAGACGCAAAATGGTATGGGACTCTTGGTGAAAGCTTTGACTATTCCATTTCTTTGGCGGAGGATATATGGATAGCCTTGATTTACTATAATCTTTTGCCGCAGGAACTGATTGATGATTTTATTCTTGATGATGATTTTCTCGGAAATAACGTCTGGAAGTATGATTCAAACAAGCGTAAATGGATATCAGATATAAACGAAACGCCGCTTGTTTTTAGCAAGAGCATGGGCTTTGCCGAAAAAAAACTCAAAATTAAGAATTTTGTAAAAGACAAGACCCCATACTTTATGTACAATCTCTTAAGAAAAATATGGATAAAATATATCAAGTAAGTATGTTTTGCTACTTATTAATATCGGAGGACATATGAGGTTTCTAATCACAGGCTTTTATTTTGATGGGTTTCACGGAAGTGTAATGCATATATTGGAAATTGCTAAAGGCTTGTCTAACAACGGTCATAATGTAACAATAGTATCACAAATAGTAAAAAACGGTGTTAAAAAACAACTCGTACAAGAATCAAATATTACAGTCTTGTCTGTTTCAGAAGTGAATGCTCAGATGCATTTTGATTTTGCATTATGCTATCATTTCCCTGTTTTACCTAGTATTGTTTCCAAAGGTGTTACAATTGATAAAATAATGTTTGGATGCTTAAGTGGCTTCGCACCGGTTGAATTGCTGCCAAAAATTGCTGCTAAAAATATATTCTATATACAATCTCATAGTGAAGAACTTGCAACCCAATTAGTATCTGAACACCACTTGAGCAGTGAAAAGATTTTAGTGGTTCCAAATTGCGTCTCAGATAATTATTTCAGAAACTACAATTATCAGCCAAATGCATCTTTGAAAAGTGTCGCTATTGTTAGCAACCATGTTCCCCAAGAAATTAGAGAAGCTATTAAGAACCTTAAAACTAAGGGTATAAAGTGTACAGTTTACGGAGAAGAAGATCGATATGTTCCTATTTCTCCGGAGATTCTTATTAAATATGATTGTATTATATCTATTGGGAAAACAGTTCAATATGCACTTGCGTTAGGCATACCTATATTTGAATATGACCGCTTTGGTGGTTCTGGTTATATAACCAAAGACAATGTTGAACGAGAAGAGAACTTTAATTTTTCAGGAAGAGCAACAAAGCGAATAATCGATGGTGTTTCTATAGCCGATGAACTTGTTAATGAATATGAATCTATAAAAAAAGATTTAATCTATCTAAAATCATATGCAAGAAAATATAAAGTTTCATCAGAAATCATTAAGTATTATGGTAACTGCAAATACTATTTACCTTTTGACTGCAACGATGAAGAATTGTACTCTTTCACTAGGGAACAGTTCTCTTTTTTCTATGATAATATCTGCAAATTTAGCTCATTTCCATATAAATTTGGAAAATCTATACTATTTATTGCATCTCACATAATCCCCAAAAGTGTTCAAAACACAATTAAAAAGCATTTTTTAGATGATGAATAACTATAATTACAACCATTTTACAAAGTGTGTGGGCAAAGAATTATCAGCTCCACTTAAATCAACATTTTGGGCCTTGATTTGTGGTATATTGCAAAAAGGAGTAAATGTAATCACAACGCCTATTTTCACTAGATTGCTTTCAACTTCTGAATACGGTCAATATAACGTTTTTAATTCTTGGCTCCAAATAACCACAATTATTGTTTCTCTAAATATATCGGCCGGAGTTTTTCACCAGGGACTTGTTAAATTTGAGGATGATAGTAAAAGATTTGCCTCATCAATGCAGGGGCTTTCAACAACTCTGACAATTATCTGGCTTATTGTTTACCTTCCGTTTTATAAATATTGGAATAGTCTGCTTTCTCTAACAACCATTCAGGTTTTATCAATGATATTGCTTATATGGCTCTCTGCGATAATTGGATTCTGGTCAGCAGAGCAAAGAAACAGATATAAGTATAAAACTCTGATAGCCGTGACTCTAACGGCATCCATTCTCAGCCCTGTTTTATCTATCACACTTATCAAGAATTCAGAAGATAAAGTAACCGCAAGAATTTTGGGAAGCGTTATTATTGCATTTATAGTCTATATTCCGCTTTATATAATCCAACTGAAAAAAGGCAAACAATTCTTTTCCGGTTATTATTGGAAATATGCAATTCTGTTTAACCTGCCACTTGTTCCGCATTACCTATCACAAGTGGTTTTGTCAAGCTCCGACAGGATAATGATAGAGAGAATGGTAAGCGATAGTGCAGCTGGCATATACAGTTTAGCCTATTCTCTTGCGCTGATATTGACAATACTTAATAATGCGTTGCTTCAAACGTTAAATCCCTGGGTTTATCAGAAAATAAAGTCAAAAGAAATTAACAAAATTGCTCCAATAGCTTATGCATCGTTAATAGGAATAGCTGTAATTAATTTGTTGCTTATATGCGTTGCCCCCGAAATTATTAAAATATTTGCTCCTCTCGAATACTATGAAGCAATATGGGTTGTTCCACCTGTTACAATAAGTGTATTCTTTATGTATTGCTATGATATGTTTGCAAAATTTGAATTCTATTATGAGAAACGTTTTTTTATAACTCTTGCAAGCATCATAGGTGCCGCACTTAATATTGTTCTTAATTTTATTTTCATTAAAAAATACGGATATATAGCCGCAGGTTACACCACCCTTGCATGCTATATTCTTTATGCAATTGGGCATTATATTTTTATGAATATAGTCTGTCAAAAGTATTGTGGTGGAGTAAAACCATATAATACCAAAAAAATAGTGCTGATATCCTGCGTTTTTACTCTTGCAGGCTTATCAATTCTTTTTACTTATGATTACCCGTATATAAGGTTTGCCTTGTTAGTGGTATTCATATTGGTTGCTGTTCTGCTGCGAAAAAAGATAATAAAATTTGTCAGGACAGTTCTTTCACTCAGAAACACATAAGAAAGCAATGGAGGCCCTATGAACCTTAAATCCATTACCGAAAACAAGTACACACTAAGCGATATTTTCCCCAAGCATCATGAGCTTTGGCTTATGGTGCCGGTTGTGGTTTATCTGCTTACCCCAATAGTTCACATGGTGTCATTTGCGTTCCTTTATAAAGACCAGAACGATTGGACATTTGAGGATTATTTTCATTTTTTTAATACGGCGGAATCTGCCGGTGATTACTATTCTCCCATTGTGCATTATGCTTTTTTGCTCGGTGCGTTTTTTTTGATTCCGGCAATTCTGGCATATATAGCATATGCAAAAAAAGCCGCATACCGCATTGTTAATATTGATTCGTTACCTCTCTACTTTTTTGTTTTATACTCTGTTTTGATTATTGTTTCTTCAATAGTTAATAAAACCGAGCCGAATTATATTTTTGGTTTTACTTCCCGTGCAGAAGGTGTGCTTCAGGTTATCGGTTATATGATGATTTTTTATCTTTGCGGGTCGCTTATTAAAAAGGAAAAACTCAAAAAGTTTGCAGTTTGGTTTTTCCTTGCAACGGGCGTAGTAATAGCTGCTCTTACATTGATAAACAAATATGTTACCGATATCACAATAATAGGTGATGAGTATGTCAGCGGAATATTCTACACTCATAATTTTTATGCCTATTATCTTTCAATTTCAATAATGCTTGCAGCAGGTCTTGCTGCGCTTGATGAGAGCAAAGGTTGCAGGATAATTGCCTTTTTAATAATGTGCCTTAATACCTTTGTCTTAGCAATTAATGACAGTATGGGCCCCTTCCTTGCCGCAATTGTTTCTTTTGTTTTTCTTTTTGTGGCTGTAACATACAAAAACAAAAAATTCAGTTTTGCCGTATTGGGCCTGTTTGCGGTATTTATGGGTATAGTTTTTGTTACCGGTTTGTTTACGCCCAGCTTTTTCAGTGAGTTCGCTTCTTTGGGCAAAGATGTTCAGAAGATAGTTGAAAACGATGAATCAGCAGGTGAAGCAGGCACATTAAGGTGGACTCTCTGGACTCACACTGCTCATTATATCAAAGAAAAACCCTTTATCGGCTGGGGCATTGAAGGTACCGCAGAGCGCTTGGGCACGGAAACCCATGCAGATAAGGCACACAATGAGTATCTGGAGAATATGGCCTATTACGGGATCCCGGCGGGTTTATGTTACCTTGGCGGATTGATTGCTGTATATATCAAAGCTCTCATAAAGCGCAAAAGTGTTGATAAATCAACCATCATATGCCTTGCGGGTGCCCTTGCTTATATCGGCTCTGCATTTGTAGGCAATTCGTTTATTTTTATCGCTCCGTTTTTCTTCATATTCCTTGGCTTGGCAAATAACACCACCGGTCAGTATCCTCCGTATCCGGTTAAATTGATTGAAGAACCCGATTTGGCAGAGGAAAGTTCTGAATCCAAGGAATCAAGCCCGGAATCTGAACCGGAAGAAGCTGAACTGAAATCGGAGCACATTGAATATGAAGAATCCGATGAATCGGTAGCCGGAGAAATAGAATCAGAAACAGTTATTTCTGAAAGTAAAACAGCAAATTGATAGAATATATTATTTATTCCCCGGGCATTAGGAATGATGCTCGGGGTTTTTTATGCCGACCGAACCGACAGGCGAGACCGGAAATCATCCGCCTTAATTAAAGTTTACAAAAAATTTACATTTAAATAAAACTGTTAAAAACTTGTGTATTATTCATAAAATTTTCTTTATATTATAAAAATATGTTGCAATCTGCCCTGTTTTGTTATATTATTATAGCAGGATAGTGAAACTATACCCACAGTGCGCCCTGCGCACGGTGATTATAAAAAAGAAGGTGTTCCAGTTGATACACACATTTGATGATATCGTCCGTGACGCTATTGCCGCCAGGGCTTCCGATATCCATGTCTGTGCAGGTTACCCCATCAATGTCCGAGTTGACGGTGGCATTCGCCCTCTTTATGAGGAGGCGGAGCTCACTGCTGAGGAAGCAGCAGAAATTGCAAACTCCATTATGAATGAGCGGCAGCGTGATACCCTCAACACAACTGGTGAGGTTGACTTTGCCTATGCCATTAAAGATGTTGCCCGCCTTCGTATGAATATCTATTGCCAGACCGGCTCCTTCGCAACTTGCGGCCGTATTCTTAATGATAAAATTCCCAATCTCAAGAGCCTGGGTCTTCCCGAGGTCCTTGCTGAGATGTGTGATAAAAAGCGCGGCCTTATCCTGGTTACCGGCATTACCGGTTCCGGTAAATCCACAACCCTTGCTGCCCTTATCCAGAATATCAATATGCGGCATGATCACCACATTCTTACCATTGAGGAACCTATTGAGTATGTTTATCCCCGGGGCAGGAGCGTAGTCAACCAGCGTGAAATCGGCTCGGATTCCAAATCTTTTGCCGCCGCCCTGCGTGCCTCCCTTCGTGAGGACCCGGATGTTATCCTCCTTGGTGAAATGAGAGACCTGGAAACTATGCAGACCGCTATTTCAGCTGCTGAAACCGGTCACCTTGTTCTCTCCACTCTTCACACCATGAACGCCGCAGCATCCATAGACCGTATTCTGGATACCTTCCCGCCTGCTCAGCAGGATCAGGTGCGCACACAGCTTGCGGATGTTATTGAGTGTGTTGTTTCTCAGCAGCTTATTCCCAAAATTGACGGTGTTGGCAGAGTTGTTGCCACTGAGATTATGCTGGCAATCCCCGCCATCAGGGCAAATATCCGTGACGGTAAAACCTTCCAGATACCTCAGACCATCGCCACATCCCGTAAAATGGGCATGCACCTTATGGATGATTCGCTTTATGACCTTTACCTTCACGGTAAAATCTCCGGTGACCACGCCCTCTATTTTGCTCAGGACCGCGAAGCCATGAGCAGAAAGATTATCTGAGTTTTAATGAATTGCATCGCAATTCAAATCATGCCCTTCGGGCAAATCACGGCAAAGCCGATTCATGACCGTAGGTCAAATCATTTTATCAGGATATGCGAAGCATAACATAATCCGGAGCAAAGCGACCCGGACTTGTCCCTTATAACTTGTTATTACGAGCGTAGCGAGTAACAAGGTTCTGCCGAAGGCAGGTTCTTATTACTTAACTATGCTTCGGCATCCTTAATTGCGAATTGCGCATTGTTAATCCGGTTAAACCTGCCTGCTTTTACAAGGGGGAAGCATTTAAGGCAGTTTAACATATAATTATTTAGTTTGGAGGAAATTAATTATGATGACTAAGATTGCTCACATCCGTGAAAATCGCAAGAACAACAAAGGTTTCTCCCTTGTTGAACTTATTATCGTTATCGCCATCATGGTAGCTCTTATCGCTGTTATGGGTCCCCAGTACGTTAAGTACGTTCAGTCTTCAAGAGACGCCGTTGTTGGTGATGCAGCTGAATCACTGCTTTCAGTTGTTAAGTCCGAGTATGCTCTGAATAACCTTCAGGGTGCTGGCACCATCAAGATTTCTGCTGCTGGTGGTAACGGCAAAGTTATTTATGAATTCAGCGACACCACAACCAAGGGTGCTAATGCTGGCGGCACTTATGACTTTAACGCTATCTGCGGTATTGACAGCACAAAAACAGTTAAGTCTGATATGTCTTATCAGATTACTGTTACTGCTGATGCTACTAATGGTGGTTATACCTTCAAGATGGACAAAGCGAAGGATACTTATAAGATTAGTGCTCAGGTAGAGCCCGGTGCTCTTACCAATGGCTAATCAACGGACAATTTAGTTATTCAATTCTCGGCAATCGGGTTACAGGGCAGCAATTACCTGCCCTGTAACCGAAAGTCTGCAGACTAAGTAATTCAAACCGCATCCGCCTCAAACCCCCTTGTTGGGGCGGTTACGGTTGAATTACGAATCTGTAGTGAACGATGTATGTTTATACATTGGGCCGTAGGGGTGCGGGTCTCCGGTGGAGACCTCTGCCGATGGCAGAAGCACCGACCGAGCCGACAGGCGAGACCGGATATCATCCGCCCGCAATAAGGATATGCGAAGTATTCAAATCCTTTTACTGTTTGATTAAGCGCTTTGGCAAACGAAGCTTTTAATCAAAGAAGTAAACAACTGTTTATATGTATTGGCTTGTAGGGGTGCGGGTCTCCGGTGGAGACCTCTGCCGATGGCAGAAGCACCGACCGAGCCGACAGGCGAGACCGGATATTATCCGCCCGCAACAAGGATATGCGGAGCATAATTAATATGGAGCGTAGCGACCCGAACTTGTCCCTTCTTCCTTGTTCCTTATGACTTATCTTCGCATTGCGCATTGCACATTGCGAATTGCGAATTGACAAATCCTAAAAGGAGTTGAGATTATGGCAACCTTTACCTATACTGCAATTGATTCATCCGGTAAGCAGGTTAAGGGCTCCGTGGCTGCGGATAGCCAGGATGCCGCCACTGCAAAAGTTAAAGAGCTGGGCGTAACCCCCATATCTGTTGCTCAGGGTTCTGCCCTTAATGCGGATATAAACCTGAGCTTTATGCAGAAGGGACCCAAGCCCCGTGATATTTCTGTATTTTGCCGTCAGATGGTTTCAATCCTGGGCGCCGGCGTTGGCATGAGTGATGCTCTGGGTATGGTGGCCGGGCAGACTGAAAATCCTGTTTTAAAGAATGCTATTGCCGGTTGCCGTGAAAAAATTGAGCAGGGCTCCTCTCTTTCCGAAGCTATGTCGGAGTACCCCAAGGCTTTTGAAGAGGTCTTCTGCACCATGGTCGCTGCCGGCGAGGAATCCGGCTCACTGGATATTTCCTTTACCCGTATGGGCGAGTCGGCAGAAAAAACCGCATCATTAAAAGCCCTTATCAAAAAATCCACCATGTACCCTATGGTGCTTGGCATAGTTGTTGTGGTTGTTGTTTTTGTAATGCTCACCTTTATTGTTCCTAAGTTTGAAAGCTTTTTGGGCAGTCTGGGCAGTGACCTTCCTGCTTTTACAAAAGCTCTTGTTGCTGCCGGTAACTTTTGTAAAAACAATGTTGTATATATAGTCTTGTTTGCAATTGGTTTTATTGTTTTTATTAAGCGGTTCAAGAAAACAAATGTGGGTAAGCATATTTTCGGCAAAATATCTATGAACGCTCCCGTGGTTAAAAACCTTACGGTTAAAACCGCCTGTGCCAACCTTATGCGCACCCTGAGTACCATGCTGGCAACCGGTATCAATATGGTGGATGCCATTGAAATCACCGGAGCTACCATGACAAATGTGTTTTATGCTGAAGCTCTTGATAAAATAAAAGATGAGGTTGCCTTGGGCACTCCTCTTTCGGAAGCCATAGAGCATACCGGAGTGTTTCCGGATATGGTATTCCATATGGCGGCAATCGGCGAGGAAACCGGTAATTTGGTGCAGATGTTTGATACTACGGCGGATTATTATGATGAAGAGGTTAAGGCTGCTACCGAATCTCTTACAGCTCTGCTTGAGCCCATGGTTATCGTTGCCCTTGCCGGTATAGTCGGCCCCATAGTTATAGCTCTGCTTATGCCTATGATGAGTATGTACTCATCCCTTTCGGAAATGTAATTCTTAAATTCTGCGGCTCTCGGGTGTTGCCCGTATATATAATTATTTTGAGGAGATGTTTAAATTGCGGCACTCAGTTAAAAAAGGAAACAAGGGCTTTTCTCTTGTTGAGCTTATCATTGTAATTGCTATTATGGTTGCGCTCATTGCGGTCATGGGTCCCCAGTATATTAAATATGTTCAGGATTCAAGGGATGCCGTTGTTACCCAGGCGGCTCAGGATGTACTTGCTGTTGTAAAAGCGGAAGTTAATCTCGGTCATTTGATATTTGCTGATAATGTTACTGAGGGTAATGTAACTGTCGGCCCTGAAAACGGCAACGGCAAAGTCAGGGTAACACTGAGCAACGGTCTTATGTACAATGATAACGGAAGCACTGATTTTGAAGCAATTTGCGGAGTAGATGATACAAAAATTGTTAAATCCGATTTGAAATATATCATAAGAATTACCGGCAACGATATTTCTGCCCATCCTGAATTGGTTTCTATTGAAATGGAGTCCACCGAATCCGGAGATTAAATCGTATTCAGTATTTACATATATCTCCGTCCAAAAATCCCAACCCGAAGAAAACGATGTATGTTTAGGCATTAGGTCGTAGGGGTGTGGGTCTCCGGTGGAGACCTCTGCCGATGGCAGAAGCACCGACCGAGCCGACAGGCGAAACCGGATATCATACGCCCGTCACAAGGATATGCGGAGCATTATACAAAATGCGTCAGCTTTCTTAATTAAGAATTTCGAATTGCAAGTTGAAAAACAGCTTTCCGGGGTATAAATTATGAAGGAATCCTTAAACTTAATATTCACTTCCGCCCCGGCAGCGGTGTATATAATCACCTTCATTTTCGGGGTATGTATAGGCAGCTTCCTTAATGTGTGCATTTACCGCATACCTGAGCATCAGTCCATAGTTGTTGTACCCAGCCACTGTATGAGCTGCGGCAAAAAGCTGCACTGGTACGAGCTTGTGCCCCTGTTCAGCTACATTTTCCTGCGTGGCAAGTGCCACGGCTGCAAGGCAAAAATCAGCCCCCAGTATTTTATAGTTGAGCTTATCACCGGCCTTCTCTTTGTGCTTGTGCTCTTTGTGAAGGGCATATCGGCAGATACTCCTCTCTGCTGGGCTTTCATAAGCGCCCTGTTTGTAATCGGGGTAATAGATGCCCGCACTTTTGAAATACCCTTCCCCATAGTGGTGTTTATCGGCATTCTCGGCGCAATCCGCATTGCCGTGAATTATGCAACATTCAGAGAAAACTGGTGGAATATAGTTTTCGGTCCCGTAGCAATGTGTGTTTTCTTCGGCCTCATAATCTTCTTCTCAAACGGCAGAGCAATGGGGGGCGGGGATTATAAGCTGGCAATAGCCGCCGGGCTGTTCCTGGGCCTTAAGCAGGTAACCCTGGGGCTCGTGCTTGGCTGCATAATCGGCTCCGTTATTCATGTACTCCTCATGGTTGTAAAGAAAAAAGGCAGAGAGCTTGCCTTTGGTCCCTACCTCGGCATCGGCTTTGGCCTCAGCGCCCTGTGGGGCAATGAAATGATAAACTGGTACCTCACCGTAACGGGCCTGAGGTAACACCATATTATATAAGGAAAAATAATATTTAATATAAATAAGCAAAAAATCCATCAACAGGAAAGGGATGATCCGTTATGGCTTCTAAATCCTTAAATATCGAGGTTGGCAAAAGAATATGTAAAATGTGCATGACCGTAAGCAAAGGCAAGGCTTTCCAGGTCAGCGACAGTTTCGTTTTCGCCACCCCCGACGGCGCCGTAGTTGACGGCCAAATTGTTAACCCCGCCATTATGGGCGAAGCAATCCGCGATGAAATGAACCTTCACAATATCAATATCAATAACTGCGTTTTTTCCGTTGCCTCCTCAAAAATCGCGGTTCGTGAAGTGAATGTTCCTGCAATCAAAGATGACCAGATAAAGAGCATTGTTGCCACCAATGCCTCGGATTATTTCCCTGTTGATATTTCCAAATATACCGTTTCACATACAGTCCTTGAAAAGGATAAAACCAAGGGCAGTGAAAATTCAAAAATCCTTGTTGCCGCCGTGCCCACCACCATTATTGAGGGCTATATCTCCCTTGCGGAGTCGGCCGGCCTTATAATCAATTCAATAGACTTCAGCGGTAACTCCCAGTTCCAGGTGCTCAAAGGCATCGGTGGTGAGAATGTTAATATGTTCATCACTATAGATTCCGACTCCGCCTATGTAACCTTTATGGAAGACCACAAGCTCCTTATGCAGCGTACCCTCAATGTGGGCGGCGATGAAATGATTTGCCGCTATATGGGCCTGTATGAAAAGGATGACGATACTTACCTTGAGTCTTTACAGGAAATCAGCGTTTCCAACGAAAAGTTTGAGGTTGCGGCCGATGTTGAAGACCTTGATGATGCTATGCGCCGCCTTGTTATGGGCATTGCGAGGAGCGTGGATTTCTTCCACAGCGGCGAGTACGGCGATAAAGAAATAAGCAGAATTATCCTTATGGGTTCCTGCGCTCACCTTATAGGTATTAAAGAGCAGATTTCCGTTGCTGTCGGCGCCGATTCCTTCTGGCTTGAGGAGCTCAGCGATATTCAGGGCCTTGCAAACAGCGTAAATGATATTTCCGTATTCATCAGCTGCCTGGGCGCCCGCCTTGCTCCTATGTCTCTGCTTCCCAAGGAATATCTTGAGAAAACAGGTCAGAGCGGCAGCAAAGCAATTCTGGGCGACCAGAACCTGGGCTATATTGTGCTTGGCGTATTCACCGGCCTTGCTATACTCATGGTTGGCTTTGCCTTCTTCCAGAACCACATGGCAAATAAAGAGCTTGCAGACCTTAACGCCAGCGTTTCATCCCTGCAATATGCTGAGGATACCTATAATTCATACCTGCTTTACGAAAAAGGCAAAACTGATTTACAAGCCTTTGTTGACGGCGCAGATACCCACAATAAATACCTTTACGATTTCTTTGTGGAGCTTGAGGCAAAAATGCCCTCCGCCATTTCACTGCTCACTGCAGACTGTAATAATGACGGCGTAACCCTTTCTGTTGAGGTGCCTTCTTATGATGAGGCAGCCGTAGTTATCAGGCAGTTCCGCTCCTTTGAGAGCATTGAAGTAATAAATGTTGACCCCATCTCCAAAGCTGAGCAGGAAGAAGGAGGGGCAGGCATAGTCAGCTTCACAATCACCTGTAACTACCCCGTACCCACCACTACCACAACCACCACCGAAGCTTCAACCGAAGAATCAACTACCGAAAAGTAAGGAGGCGATGAAATGAAGAATATGACTTTTAAGGACCTTATTGCAAAATTCAAGGCCCTTCCTGTTAAAACAAGAAACCTTATTTTCGTTATTCTCGGCATCGCCATCTTCCTTTGTTCATATATGCTGGGTTACCAGAAGCTGCAGGAAAAAACCGCAGCCCTTAATGAAGAAATCGGAACCCAGTCCGCCTATGTTACAGAGCTCAAGGGCTATTATGATAATATTCAGATTTATGAAAAGGGTATAGCGGATTCAAAGCAGGCAATCAATGATAATCTTTCTCACCTGCCCTTTGAAATAAAGAGTGAAGATTTCCTCCTTTATGTTAAAACAATGAATGAGGATCTGAATGCCGATTTCAAGAGCATCACCTTTGAGCCCGATACCCTCATCGGCGAGTTCGGTTGCACTATTAACGATAAAAATGTTAACTGCACAGCCATGCGCTCCGGCGTAAGCTTCACCTCATCAATGAATTACGCCCAGTTCAAGGATATGCTTCAGTATATTTATAACGAAACCAATCAGATTACATTTGTTGATACCGTTTCTCTTAATTATGATTCTGAAAATGCCCGGCTTGAAACAAATGTTCAGCTTTCAAAGTTTTATATTACTTATGAGGGCGCAGAGTATACCCCCGTGCCTGTTGCCGATGTTCCCCAGGGCTCTCAGGATCCCTTTAACACCGGCGCTTAATTAAAAAGAAAGGAGGGAAAAGTGCTTTGAAATTTTATAAAAAGAAAGATAACAAGGGCTTTTCCCTTGTTGAGCTTATTATTGCGGTTGCCGTGCTTGCCATAGTGGTTATTCCTCTGCTTCAGGCATTCACCACCTCCGCCAACCTTACTTCAAGGTCCCGTAAGGCCGGTGAAGCCACCGCCGCAGCTCAGAATATTCAGGAGGTTATTCAGGCCCGCACCGTTGCCCAGATGCGCAAGCATGATGATGCAGGCCATATGGATAGCGACCTTATTCTGCAGATGCTCGGCGTTTCCAAAGAGGATACACAGGTTGCCGATAACGGCGATGTGATTATTCAGAATATCAGGGCCGGCTCCAAAGAGTTTGATGCCAAGGTGGAATTCTCTGCCGGCAGCGATGAAAGCTCCGCCGCTTATTCAATCAACGGCAAAGATATAGCTCAGTATACGGATATGACAGGCACTTTCTCCCAGTCCTATGCCTCCAACCAGAATCCGGATATGATGTCCGCCAGTGATTTCCCCATTGTCTGTAAAGATACTCTCAAAAAATTAGCGCAGGATAACGGGCTTGACAGTGTCACTTACGATAAGCGCCAGAGGACCATCGTTATAAATGTTGAGTCTCTGGAAAATCCCGATGGCGGTTTTGATGTTGACGTTATTGTTACCTTCAAGTATAAGTTCCATGTTCTTAATAAATGGTACTCAAAAGATGATAAAAAGAGAGAAATGGAGTATTCCTTCAGCATTTTCCCCGAAAGTTATCACATAGCTTCTTTTGATAAAGAGGTTGCCTGTTATCTTATGTATTATCCCTTCTATGAGAATCTTGAAGATACCGAAACCATAAATATTTATGTTGATTATAATAACTCCGAATCAGATTTGAAGTTCAAGCTGTTCCTTGTTAAGCAGATTCCTATGGTTTTAGGTGATGACGGCAAGTTTGTCAGTGCAGATACCGTTGCCACCAAGTGGAATGAAGTCAAGTATAACGATTCACAGTATAAGCTTATTATAAATGAATACCACAACAGCAGGTTAAATCTTGATACTCAGGCAGACGGTACTCTTGCAGAGAATATGAGGAACGTTTATACAAATGCCAACAGGCGTTTTGGCTCCAGCGCCGATACCCAGATTAGTTCCTTTACCTATAAGATTAAAAAGCCTTCCGCAGGCGGCTGGTTCTATTTCAGTAAGCAGTCAGACGAAAGAAACCAGCTTGTCAAAACCGAAAAAGAAGACCGTTTCTATAATGTTGTTATATATATTTATGATAAAGGCACAGTAAACCAGGAGGGCGCTTCTCCCATACACACGCTTGAAGCATCCAAGTTAAAATAAACCCTTTTCCGGAGGTTTTATTATGAAAATCAGAGCGTTAATTAAAGATAATAAAGGCGCGGGCATTGTTACCGTTTTGGTAGCAATTATGTTCCTTACCGCCTTTGGCTCCGTATTGCTTATGCTCTCCTACACCGGCTTTGAGATGAGGGCGTCGGACCGTAAAGGTAAGCAGAATCTTTATGACGCTTCCGCCGTAATAGATGAGGTCAGTGCCGGCCTTCAGGAATTGTGCTCTGAGTCCATTGTGTCCTCTTATGATAACACCCTTGTTAAGTATAATGACTACGGCTCAAATGTTACTCTGCAGTTCCAGCAGAATTACAGGGACTACATCGCAAACGCCTATTATGACCCTGCCGGTGATGATAATAACTCACCCGGTTGGCGTCAGCAGACCGCAGGTATGTCCACAAGTGGCTTGCTCGTTCTCTTTGATAAAGTGAACGGCACTTATGATGTTGATGTTCTCAGCGCCCTTGTCAGTGACCGCCTCGGTGCTGATGTTGAGGTGTTTGTCAGCGATCCTCCCGATGAGGGCGTTCCCAACAAAGGTGTTGCGGAGAATTTAAGCGGCGCTATAGCTGATGAAAAAAAACCGGATCCCATTATCCTCAAAGGTGTTTCCGTTAAATATACCAAAGAGGGGCGCACCACCACCGTTACCACCGATATCACCATTGATTACCCCCAGATTGGTTATTCCAATAATACATATGAGGCGAATATCAACAGCGCCTGTATTATTAAGGGATGGCTTTATCAGGGTGCCGGTCAGGGTAACTGTGAAATTTACGGTGACAGCTACTTCGGCCAGGGCGCAGATTTAAGCGGCGCCGGTTCTAAGATGCATTTCACCGGCAGCGGTACCAATGTGCTGGGCCATTATAACGATGCCACCGGTAAGCCCGAAGGCGGCGCTATCAAAGTTGCCGGCAATGTCAATAAACCCGATGCCAGGCTCATAGTTGATGAGAATAACAATCTTTGGGCAAATGATATAGTTGTTGATTCCAGGAGCTCTGTACAGCTTCTCGGCAATACTTATATTGCCGATGACCTTGAGCTTAAAGGCTATAATTCCCGTGCTGTTCTCGGCGGCTCATATTTCGGCTTCGGCAACAGCAGGGGAGGGGTTCTTGACCTCAGCGGCAATCCCGTTCCTCTTAATTCCGATAAGAGCAGTGCTATCCTCGTAAACGGCAAAAATGCAGAGCTGGATATGTCCGCTCTTGAGTCTCTTTCCCTTGCGGGCTATGCCTTTGTTGGCACTACCAATACCGTGGTTACCGGTCAGTCCGTTGCCGTTAAGCCGGACCAGACCGCTTACCTTATTGATATTGACGGTACCCTGGGCGCCAACTATTATATCTACCACGGCACCCGTACCGATATGACCTCAAACCCTGTTGCTATGTCCGTTGATGAGTTTGCCGCTATCCAGAATCCGGATACTGAACAGTATCCCAATGACGGTTTCTATATTTCAGATGCCAAGCTCTGGAAGCGCGAGCTCGGCGACTACGGCGAAAAGCTCAGCGATTACGGTATTTCTTCCGTAAAAGCCGTAATTGAGGTCTTCCCCGGCGGAGACAGTATGGTATATTGCTTCGCCGAGTTTGATACCCCCGAGCATGCAAGTGAATATTTCAAGGATTATTTCAGGCATTATCCCGATAGTGTTAAGTCTTATGTTAACGAGTATGTCAGCATTACCCAGAGCACAGCCGCCAACAGCAATGCCGGTGTTCACTGGTATAAAGACGATACCAACGAGGTTAATTTAGGTGATTATCTTAATGTCTCGGACCTGCAGTTCCTTAATTCCTATGCTGACAGTACTCAGCAGGAATATATTAACATGATAACCTCTCTCAATCAGGCTTCGGCCGATGATGACCCCGAGAACCCCGTTAATTATATCCTCAGTGAGGATCTTGAAAACCTTGACGGTAACGATCCTTATCAGGTTTATTATGACGGTGACGGCAATGTTGTTGCAATAGCCGCTAACGGTCCTGTTGAGATTAAAAAAGACGCTTCGAATCATCAGACTTTTTATGTAAAGAATTCTTCCGGTAACAACAGGATTGTTCCCACCGGCAGCCATCCCGAAAAGGTCTGTCTTATAGTTACCACCGGTAATGTTACCGTTGACGGCGTTGAGTTTGACGGTCTGCTTATCTCTCACGGAGATCTTGAACTTAAGCAGGGCGCAGTCCTCAATAAAAATCCCGATAGTGTTAAGTTTGCTTATCAGGCAAAAGCCGGTGACGGTTCCAGTATTTCCGATTATATCAATAATGCCGAAATGGAAGAAGAAAAATTCGGCAACGCCTGGACTGTAACCGACCTTGTCGGATATCAGAACTGGAACAGAACCACCGAAGACGATTGATTTTAATAATGTATTGCACCGCAATTCATATTATGCTGATGTAGGGGCGGATATTATCCGCCCGCCACACAGGATATGAGTGAGCATAACACAATTCGGAGCTTTGCTCCCCTTAATTGCGCATTGCGCATTGCGAATTACGCATTGATTTTAAAGGAGGAACTTTGAGAATGGCAAAACATAATAACAAAGGTTTTTCAATGATAGAGCTCATAGTTGTTGTTGCTATTCTCATTGTAGCCGTGGGCGTAACCGCCACATCCTTGCGCACTATGTATAATGCCAGATCTTTAAAGGCGGCCAAAACCATTGACGGCATGATTTCCCAAAGCAAAATCAACGCTATGAGCGGCAGAAAGAATACCTTTGTTCTCCGCTACAGCGAGGATGACGGATGCTATTTCTGCGAGCTCGTGGATGCTGCCGGTAATGCTTATGAATCCGAACAGGTCGGCAATAACTCCCTTGAGGTCACAATAGACAGCGCCAATAATGTTAAAGAGAATAATCTTGAAATCCGCTTTAACGGCGATACCGGAGCAATCAAAACCCTTAAATACGGTGGCGCCGATCATAGTGAAGGCTGGAGCAGTAAAGTTATTAACCTTGAGTCTTTAACCGTTCACACCATCACACTTTATCGCACTACCGGCGAACATAATTTTGTATAATATATCAGGTGAGTCTTTTAATGAGAAAAAGGTTTAAACAAAAAAACAATAAGGGCTTTTCCCTTGTGGAGCTGATTATTTCCTTTGCCCTGCTGGGTGTTGTTGCCATAGGCGTGTTTATGGTTATGTCCGCCGGCAGCAATATGTTCACCAGTGTTGACAGGCAGATTAATGTTCAGTATAAATCTCAGACCGCTATGTCACAGTTTCAGCAGTATTTTATGGGCTGCAGTAAAGGCATAACTGTTTATGATTATGAGGGCAACGGCATTATCTATTTTGATAACGGCGAAGATGTTTGTGCCTTCAGGTATGATCCCGGCGGCAAAGCCATTTATTTCGGCTCTGCCGGCACATCATCCGCAAAAGCTGATTTAACTGCCGATAAAATAACAGATCCCTTCTGTTCCGGTGTTGAGGGCTTCTCATTAACTGTGCTCAACCAGGGCTCTGGCGCTTTGGCCCAGTCTATCCGTGTTGATTTAACTGTTGCCGATAACAGCGGCAAAACCTATAATTCAAATCAGATTTTTTCCTTCAGAAACAGGCCTGTTTATGTAAGTGCCCCGGCAGATGAAGAGTCAACATTGCTTGATACTTATGTTGATACCATCACCGGTGCCCTTGAGGCCGGCGATTAATCAGGGGAGGTAATTATATGAAAAACAAAAACTTACCCAAAATAATAAGGAGGACGGTGACTGCCGCCTTGGCTGTTGTGATTACCGCAACGGCTTTGGGTCCCTTATTCTCTGTCATCTCCTCCGCCGTTGCTACCTCCTTTGATTATATTGAGGATATTAAAGCTCTTAAAAAGAATTCCGGTGATGCTTTTAAAATTGTTGAAATTGCTCCCGAAAAAAAGCAGACTGCTATGGGTTGGTATGCGGCCGGTTACGATCCCATTGATGATTTTGCTCTTGCTGCCGGTTCAGCCGAGGGCTGGCATAAGTCTGACAGGCAGACTTATATGAGCAGCATTTATGCAGACCTTTGTAATAAAGGTATAGTAAGCGGTTCTTCAACTGTAACAACTTTCCCCGTTACCAAGAGTGTAGGTTATCAGGAATTCTTCCCCTGGGAAGTTACTAAAATGGCAGACGGCAAAATTGTGCCTAACGAAGATATTGTTAATGGTGCGCTCGTATCCAATCCCCGCTATCTTAAAGAAATGGATTTGAAAACTCAGGATAGCGGCACAATCACCGGTGAGTTTACTCCCGCCGTAGGTGAGGTTGAGGGTAGCTATACTTTGAATGCGGTCTATAGTCCTGCCAAGAGACTTTTCTCATATAACGAATTTGCTTCAAAGTTCCAGAATAATTCCACATGGATTGTAAGCGGAATTGATAACAGGCTTTACCCGAATGTGGGCGGCAATAACCTTAATCTCAACGCTTCCGATAAATCATTTTCAGTAAGCTCCGGCAGCGGCACAACGCCGGTTCGCACCACTCATATTTCCAATAACGGCTACCTTATGGAGGTCGAAAAAGATACCGAGTATGAAATCTCCTTTAAGGTTGATGTTAATAATAATGGTAAGTTTTATGTTGAAACCTATGAGTCTGTTGCATCCAGTATAGGCTCACTTACCACGACTGCCCTCACAGCTCTTCAGCCTACCTACAAAACCAGCACTGATTCCGGAATTGATGAGTCTCAGAGCGGCACATATACCATTAAAATCAAAACTTCCAGCCCCACGGATATCCTTAATAATAAGCATCTCTATCTTCAGGTGTGCTTCGGCGTCGATTCCAAAAACACCACTGCCACCTTCTCAGATGTTTATGTCGGCGAGCCCCGTGAGTTCAGTCAGTCTGTATATCAGTTTGAGTTTGCTCCCGAAACTTATGCGGATACTGCAAAAGATTTCTGGTATGATGTCAAGTTTACTCCCATACCCGCTGAAGCTTATGAAACCATGGATTTCAATGGCGTTGGTATTTATGAACCTGCCGGTGAGGTCAACGGCACAATGACTTACAGATGTTTGGGTGTTGCCGGTGTTGACAGCGCTGAGGATATGGATATCGATTACGATACCGCCATGGCCGGCGGCTACTATACCGCTGAGGTTAATGCTGATAATTACCATGCAGCCACCGTTGACGGATTAACCTGCTACCCTGCCGTTACCGAAACCCGTGATGAATATCATAAATACAGAGCAGTTCCTAATTTTGTAACCGATTCAGAGGGCAACGAAATAAATGAGCTGAAGTTTGACCCTGATTCTAAAGGCTGGTTTAAAGCTAATCAGAAAACCTATACATATACTGAAGAGGGCGGCATTTATGTGTTTACGCCTGTTCAGGGCGGTACTGTATCAACTACTGCTTATTCAGATAAAGTATATTATTATAACGGCGTAACAAATAATGACTGGTTTAAGTATAATGTTCTCGATTATGATGATGGCAGAGATGACTTCCATGTCAGTGTTGTTTGCGTCAGTCCTTCTGAAATAGAAGATAACGCAGAGTATTATGCCGATAAAATTCAGAGTGCAGATTTGCTGGTGGTTTCCGCCGGTACGGCAACCTCTGCCTCATCTGCTCTTGAAACCGTAAAATTCGCCTCCGACATTTCGGCGGAAACAAAAGAGACAATAATTAATCTGGTTGATGGTGCTTCCAAAACCCCCATTGTGGTTGATATGTCTCTTATCAGCAGTTCCTATGCCAATAAGATTGATGAAGCAAATTACCCCAATCTTTACTCTCTTGTTTCTCAGCTTGCAAACGGCATCACCGAGCAGGCCGGTGTATCTATTTCTCAGGGCGGTGTTTCAAAGAATGTTTATGCTTTCAATTCCGCCCATATCAGCACTGATGTTAAAACCATTGCAACCAACAAAATGCTCTCTCCCGTTACCGAGGGCAGAAGTGGTAGCCTGTATCTTACCTCTTCACCCTATTATGATGTTTTTTATCAGATAGATTATGAAAATGTGCTCAGGAATCCCCGCAATCTGGGCAACCTTCCCAATTCCGATGTTTCCGAGGCAACCTGTATCCGCTGCATCATAAATTTTGCAGGCAGGCGTATTATCGGCAACAAAAAGAACCTCCGTGTTCTTGATATTGAGCCCTATACCAATGAGGCAACCATAACCTCCGCTGATGTGCTGGGCTGGCTTCCCGAGGGTTATTTCAAGGGCAGTAATAATCAGGCTCTCTCTTCAGAAGAGGCACAGAAAAAGATTGATGTTACCTGCATGTCCACTGCTGAGCTTAACGGCGTAGGTGCCAGGATTATTGAAAATTATGATATTGTTTATGTAGGCGCATCACTCAAAAATCTTGAAGATCATGTTGTTTACAAGAATGAAGTTCCCTACATTGATTATAACGATCCCGAGTTTGAGGACAGAATCTATTCCAGCATAGGCGATGCCAATACCGTAGGTAACCTGAATTACGAGCAGGGCAAAGTTGGCCAGATGATCAGCGGTACCGTAGAGGGCAATACCCTTGCTGGTCTTCTCCGTGTTGACTATGACGCCATCACCTCCGGTATCTGGATGATTCGCCCTTGGTATGATTTCGGTCTGCGCACCACCGGTAATGACATCACCCGTGATGTTATGAACCAGCTTCAGGAGTTTGCCGATGCCGGTTTCCCCGTAGTGTTTGCCGATGAACTTGTTGAATCGGCCAGTGTTTCCTCTGCGCTTGAGGTTGTTGTTGATACAAAATGTGTTTATCGTGGTGCTGATATTGACCCTGAAGGAAAAACCACACATTTTAATGATGTAAATAAAAACACAGATAAAGCCAATTATGGTACTGATGCTGTTTACTATACCTTTATGCGTGCCACTATAAATGGTAAAATCCCCAAAGGTATTAAACCTACTTTTACCTGGTATTATGTTAATAACAGTAACACCAGCAACAAAGGTCAGATGGATCTGTCGGAAGAGCCTATCAAGACCGAACCCGATGAAAACGATGCCGAAAAATGGTACTCAACTGTTGGTGACTGGGATTATCACGGAAACTACAGAGACCAGAACGGCGGCGGTATCACCGGCCTTGCAATGCCGGGTAATATGGATTACCAGAAAACACCTGAGCAGTACTCTTTCTATTGTGTAGTAACTTTCACTTATCCCGATCCTTCTGTAACTGTTGCCGACCCGGTTGTAAGGGAATTTGTCGGTAAGCATCTTACCCTTACGAGTAACGCTGTCACTTATAAGTCAGAGACCAAGACCTACAATATGACTATGAATAGAACAAGCGGCGGCCAAGGTTCAGTTACAATTACTCCTAACCCCAGAAAACAGGGTGTTTTCCTGAATCAGAATCTGTTGTGGCAGCACAAAAAAGATAGTATTTTTCATGCATTTAGTGATATCAGCGAATGGGGAACAGTTAACACAGATACAGCTGCCACATTCAAACTTACGGGCCCCACTAGCGATAAGGATTTACTTAGGGTAATTGTTGGCGTAAATGCCTGCGGAGACCGTTTAGCTGCGATTACTAATGATGTTCACAACGGATATAAGGAAGTTATAAAAATAAAGAAAGGCGGTAGCGGAAGCACATCTTTCAGTGTAAGGCATATAACATCCTACACCAAATTCCAGGGTAAGGTCGGAAATGATGACGGTAACATTCCCGAAGGAACTATACATATTCCGTTGGATGGTTACGAGCATGTCAGTGACTTCAGTGTTGATAACACCAGCTATCTTTATCAGTTTATGGCAAAGGTGTTTAATGAAGTGGATTATGATGCCACTGAAGAGGCCCAGGGCAAGGTTGACAGGCACAAAAAAACCAATGTCTTTTCAGTTGGAAATTTTCCGGCAAGCTCCGAGTCCCTTGATAACTGCTTGAAGCTTGCTACCCCCACTATCGCCGTGGATAAAAATACCCTTACGGCTTATCCCACTCCTCTTGCCGGTAGCGCCATTAAGTTCAATTTTGTTGTTTACAGTGATAAGAGCAGCAATGGTTCTACCTATGAGGTGAAGATGTATATTGATACCGACCATGACGCTGTTTTCAGCCCCTCAGAGGAGGTCAGTATCACCACTCTTAAGGCAAATGGTAACGGAACTAATGCTACCAAGGATAGTAACGGCCGTTACATAGTTACCAGTACACCAACCCAGACCTCCGGCAAATATAATGAGTATTCGCTTGAGAAGCAGATTCCTTCTGCTTATGTAGGTATAATACCCTGGAAGATAGTTGTAACCGATACCGCATTCCAGGATTATCACGATTCCTATCAGGGCTATGCTTATATCAAGCCTGGTAAGGGCGCAGGCACCGTAATCCACGCATTGCAGATTCTGCCCTCAGATCAATGGTCAAATACCGTTACCAAAATAGCCAACATTTCAGGTTTGCAGCAGGATTATCAGAATCCCGTTGTAAGAGGTATCTGGAGGCCTACTTATGATACAACTAAGGTTAATGTATCTCAGACGCCTCTTTATGATAGTAAAACCCAGGCAGCTGCCCGTGAGGGTAATGCCTACACCGGCAGTGTGTTCCTCGGCACCGGTGCCGGCAGAGGCGGCAGTATTTATGAGAATGATGAGGCCTGGTATTACAGAACCAAAGATAAAGTCCCGGCCATAGTTACCGGTGGTCTTGGCGCTCAGTATATCACCAACCATATTTATGATTATAATGCTGCTGACTTCAAGAATGACGCCTTCTATCAGCTCTGTCTTGGTGAGGATTCCAAGCTTGACAGAACCGTTTACTATGAAGATGTAAACGATATGACTCAGGATTTTGATCAGGATGGCACCGAACTGGGCAATAAGATTAAAGAGCTGTATAATGAGCTTGCCCAGTACGGCAGAGTTCAGTACAGAACCCATGTTGAGTTCTGGGTGAACCCCCGCGGCGAAAAAGTGCCAAAGAAAGATGCCGACGGCAATGTTAAAACCGATTTCTACGGCAATGTAATTTACGGCTATGAAGAGTATGATTTTGAGCTGGATATCGCCCTTACCGATATTTATGAGATGAACTTCTGCTGGTATAAGAATATGGATCAGGCAAACCAGAACCTTTTCCTTAATCAGTACAGCATGCTCATAATGGGCTTCGGCGATTCCTACGGCCGCCTTGCCCGCCAGAACAGGGCCGGCCTTGAGCTTGCGGCTGCTAACCTCGGTTTCAATATATATGCAGCAAAAGCCATAAAGAATTATATTGATGAAGGTAAGCCCGTGCTCTTCTGCCACGATACCACCAACGGCAATGTTAACTTTATTAATTACTTCGGCCTTGGCGCTTTGAGCGGTATTGCTGATTTTGCAGACCAGATTCAGTCCTGGTGGAATGATAAAGTTAAACCTGCGGCCGTTAACGCCTGGTATGCCATCAGAAACTTCTTCAGAGGCCTTGTGGGTATGGATCCTATCCCCACCCCCAATAACCCGCCTCAGGAAGAAGAGCTGGATGGCCGTATTGCGGACAGCCGAATCAGAGACGGTTACTATAATAACCTTATCCTCCGCGTACCCCTGAAGCTTGACCGCTACGGTATAACTTATACTATCTGTAAGCAGATGGATAAGGGTAATTATTGGGATTCCGGTAACTTCCGGGCAGGCCATGCCTACAGCTACCTGCTTGGCGATCATGACAGCAGTGCCGAAAAAGCCGGTCTTATTAGCGAAGCCGAGCTTCTTGCCAAGGGTTTCATAATCGCTTATGAGCCGGGCACTGCTGAAACTGTAAAGAATAACCGCGGAGATACAATTGTCCAGTACAGAAACTATAAAAATGTTTCTGCCGGTAAGGATGCAAATGGGCAGCCTTTCAAGGATGAAAACGGCAACAATCTTGTTGTATCCGATAAGGATTATGAGCAGGTAAAAGCTCGTTACATCTATGATACCCAGGGCTTTACCAAGTGGACTATAGCTAAATATATTTCCAAAAACAATTCTGCTGCAAAGAACGGGAATGTAATAGAGTATGAAAAGTATTATCCCGTTACCGTTCCCAAAGAAACCAAGAATGTTACTGTTGACAGTAAAACTGTTCAGGTTGTTAAACCTCACGAGGGCAACTACCTTACCACTGCCATCACTCAGGTTAACCAGGGCTCCCTCACAACCTACCCCTATGATGTTAATACTGTTAAGTATGACGGTGTAACCGGTAATGTGGAGGATGGTAAAATAACCATTATGCCCACTCACGATCAGGTTTATCAGACTAACCTTAACGGTGGCGATACCACCGTATGGTACTGCATGGCAGACCCCAGCGGCACAGCAGAGAGCGACAGAGTCTATGACCTGCTGCCCAATGACGGCATCAACTCCTACTATATCTACACCTCCGGCAATGTAACCTACACCGGTGCCGGCCACGCAAATATCTTCAGCATGGAGGAAGCCGAGCTCTTCATCAACACACTCGTTGCCGCTTACCGTGCAGCCAAAGAGATACCCTCTGTAAACTTCAGGGATGATAAGGACCAGCGCAATATAGCTTACAAGGTTGTAATGGTGGATGAAGCCGAAGGTGAAGACGGCAATACCACTGTAACCTTTAAGAATAAGATTGCAGGCGTAAAGGTAACCGACCCCAACCTTAATAACGGCCCCACAAACAGCCTTCAGGTTAAATTCTATAAGAGTTATGATGGCTCCGCACTCAGCGAGCCCATTACTCTCGGCACCCTTTATGAGGATTGCGAAGGCAGTACTCTCTCAGGCGATACCGTAAACCCGGTTAACAATACCTATAATGTTGTAACCGACAGAACCTATTACTTTGAGGTGCCGGACAGCGTCCTTGCAGAGCTTGAGAATTCCTCATCCACTGTAATTTACGCTCAGGCAACCGTTACCGGCGGAGGCGAAAGCGCGGATAGTATGGTTAAATCCCTTGAGTTCCGCCGTCTCGGCCTCGATACCCTTACTTAACCCCCGTCAGGCAAATAGTAATACCCCACCGCCGGCTCCCTTCCCGGGAGCCGGTTTTTCTTTATAGCAGGTTAATAATATTATAGCCGTAGGGGCGGATAATATCCGCCCGCCTAAAGGATATGCGGAGCATAACACAATCCGGAGCTTGCGGTCTCGCCTGTTGGCTCGGTCGGTGCTTCTGCCGCTGGCAGAGGTCTCCACTGGAGACCCGCACCCCTCACTTATTCCTTCTTCCTTCATACTTCTTACTTGACCACCCGTAGCTCCCCTCCATCTGCCACCTGAAACCCGCCATAACCACAACATTTTCCGCTATATTTCCCGTTTTTACACAAAATATGCTGTTTTTTCTTAAAAAAAGCCCGTTTTTTCTCAAAAAACACTTGATTTTATCTGATTTATGATATAAAATACAATAGATATACAATATAGTGTATTATTATAACTAAAATTCTACAATAAATTGTGAATGGTAAAGGAGGCAGATAGCCCGCAACTTAACAAAATTAAAAACTTAATATTCATCATTTAAGTATCGGTTTCGCTTAAATGATAACACTTCAAAATTACATTTTATCTAAACTCTATGCAATTTAATATTGCTCATTTTTGCTCACACAGCAGGCCGTGGAAAGCCTGCTGACCAAAACTTATTTTCGCGATTTTAATCGCAATACGCGTATCCCCGGATACTGAAGGGAATGATAAACACGAAAAAAGTATATGCAGTCATTTTAGCGCTGATCATAGCGCTTTCCATGTGCGTTCCCGCGTTTGCAGTAGAATCTCTCTACAAGTGCAGAGAATGTGGTGCAATGTTTGATAATTCAGAAGATTATGATAAACATATTGAAACCCACAATACAACCTCTACCACCGCTTCATCAAGTTCTGATGATCCCGGTGGATATGTAGGAGATAAATATTATGAATGCCCCGGTTGCGGCAGAAGATACACAAACCTTGAAGATTACAATGCTTGCGTAAATTCACACAACTACGGCGTTGATATGCATTGGGACGACTATATGGGTCAGACTCTTCCCGAAATTTTCCAGGTGCTCATGGGTTACGTTCAGTATTTCTATGAGAGCTTCTATAATCTCGGATTTGATCAGATCGCATATGGCAACATGGAAAAATTCTTTGGTGCACTTACAAACACAATCATGAGATTGATGGGCCTTGTTGCTGAAGCTGACACGCCGCAGGCCGATGTTGCAGGTGCAGTAGATGACCTTGAGTCTACAGTCAACAGCGTAGATCTTTCAAACACTCCGCTTGCAGGTTTTATTGATACTGTTAAAAATATTATCAATACCATCAGGCAGAAGATCAAAGACTTCTATGCAGGCGACAAAGAAACTACTATAGAACAAACAGTAGCAGAGGCACCCGCAGAAACCGGTTCCGCTGACATTGGTATCGCAGCACTTGCTGCTATCTCTGTTGCGGCTGCAGCAGCCTTTGTATGCACAAAGAAGAAGGCGTAATCCCGCTTTGAGGATTACCGCCTTTGGGCGTGATCACGCAACCTGAGGTGTTATCATTTAAGCCAAGCTGATATTTAAATTTTAACCCCCTGTCAATTCTGACAGGGGGTTATTTGTTATAATAGTTTTTAGGACCGTGATTTATAAAAAGATATGCAGAGCATTGGCCCTCTCCGGGAACGGAGAGGGTGGCACGGCAAAAAGGATATAAGCCGTGACGGGTGTGGCGATAAACAGGATATGCGTGTGCATAACATAAAGGAGCGTAAGCGACCCGAACTTGTTTCTTCTCCCTTCTTACTTCTCACTTGTTTTTTCTTCCTTCTTCTCCGCCGTATTTTCACTCCCCCTGAACACCCAGAATTTATAAACCATAAATTCCGTTATCATATTTCCGGACATCGCAGCGGCCAGCGCAATGTATTTTATTCCGTTAACACCGGCAAATCTCTCTGTAACATAATTACCCACCATTGTTGAAAGCGGTGTGAATACAGCGTAGTAACAAAGTATTTTAAGCATGGCTATTGGTATATTGGTTGCGGATTTGAAGGTGAATTTGCGGTTTATTGTAAAATTCCATAAAACTGACAGAATCAAAGCAATCAGATAAATCGGGCCGTACTCATTCTGCATTATTCTTGCAAAAAGCGGGCTTTGCTCCATCAGGTTGTGAATGAACGGAAGCTTTATCACTATTTCGTTAAGCAGTGTGAACGAAATAATCTGTATCAGCCCCGCTGAAGAAGAAAACAGAGCAAATTTTATAAATTGAATTATACTTTTCTTTTTGCTGTTTTCCGTTTGTTTAATGCCGTTTATGTTTTCTTTTTTCATATTATTTCTCTTTATCTTTGATTTTTTGTTATTCCAAATTCCATTTAACATATTGCAGCGAGGCGGTGTCATCTCCTTTGCACCTTGCGTAATACACGGTGAAAAGGGTGCCGTCCGCCAGCTGAACCGTTGCAGGGTAACCTATATCATCATCAAAGCACTCCGCCAGCTTGAATTCATCCTCAGATATCTCTCCCGTGCCGCTTACCTGCCTGCCGTAAATTCCGTATGGCGGTATCCGCCTGCCGTAGGTCAGGGCCGCATTTCCGCCCGTAAGCACACAAAGGTGAGGAGGGGAGCCGCATATCCCCGTAAGCTCCGGTTTGCTCCAGGTTTTGCCCCCGTCCTCCGAGAAGGTTTTTGTTATAGTGAAATAGTTGTCATCCTCTGTCAGGTGAGTGCGCAGCAGGCCCATTATTCTGCCGTCCGGCAGCTGGGCGCAGTGGGCCTCGTGAAATTGTGAAAGCTCATACCCTTCGGGTATTTTCAGTTCGCCGATTCTGTTGAAGGTCTCGCCCTTATCGTCGCTCTTATAGGCAAAAAAGCGGTCTTCAATTTCCGTGCCGTAGGCAAAAACTGCCTTGCCAAGGTAAAGTATTGAGCCGTCGATGAGCATTGCGGGCCCGTGTGGGCAGTGTATGGGTATGGGCTTTTCTTCACCGGCTTTTTCTCCGTAATCATAAACAAAGCGGTAAAAGCAGCCGCCTTTTGCGTATTCTTCGGGTATCTTTTCAAATTGCTTAATCATCCCTTTGCCGGCTTCGCCGCTGTCGGAATAAATCCAGTCCGCAAACTCTTTTATATATGTTTCTGCGCTGTGGGATGCCCTTGTTACAAGCATTTTGCCCTCACCAAGGTACAGTATGCCCGGATCCCTGTCATCAAGGTAGTGGTCGCTTATCACGGTGGGCAGACCGAAGGTCTCCCCGCCGTCCCGGCTTTTATACATAACAATTTTGCCGAATGGGCACATATGCCCCATACGCAGCCCGGAGCATACCACATAAATATTTCCTTTTTCATCCCGGCATACCGAGGGCCAGGCGTGGTAAGAAAAGAAGCTGTCCGTAACCCTTGCAACAATTCCGCTTTTTAATATTTTCATAATATCTCCTGAAAATTCTTTTTTATAATAATACCATAGTATCCGTAAAACTTCAATTGAATATCACCGCCGGATATGCTATTATTATGGCAGATAAAGAAAAACACGGGGTGATTCCGCTGAAAAAACTGTTATCCCTTTTGCTTATAATCTGTTTTATTCTGCTTTCCGGCTGCAACGCATATAATTCAAAATATAACGCCGTCGCCTTTGTTCATTCCAACACGTCTGATAACGCCTTTATGAGTTTTTATCAGTTTGAGGGCACAATGGTTTTTAAGCTCAGGAATAAAAGCGATGCCGGTGTAATAAAATATACCGCAAAGCTTGAAAAAGGCTCGGCAGAGGTGTACTATGATGATGCAGGTACCAAAACCCTGATGTGTTCTGTTAATTCCGGGCAAAGTGTTGAATCAGCTTCGCCCCCGCTTAAAGCAGGCACCGTTTATATAATTATTCAGTCAAACGGTAAATGTAAAAACGGAGATTTCCGGTTTGATTTGGGGTAATATCCCGCTCACCGGTTTAATAAAATAAAAATAAAGGAGTAAAAAAATGAAAAAATTACTTGTTTTTGCCCTCATAGCAATAATGGTGTTTGCCGTTACAGCATGCGGCGGCTCCAAAGCCCCCGAAACAACCGCAGCCCCCGAAGTAACCGAGCCGAGCGTAACCGAAGATATCCCCGATGAGGAAGGCATTGTTCCCGCCATTGATATCGCAGGCTGCAATACTTTCACCGATATAATTGATACCAAGCTTACAGACGGTATGGGCTATGCACAGGTTAAAATCGGCGATACCGAAGTTCTCCTCGTTTCCCCCACAACCTTCGATAATAACCTCGGTGAGGGTGAGCGCTATGATGCCGCAGTTGAGGCCGATGTTTATTTCTATGATGCCGATGGTTCCTTAATGTATATGGGCAAGGTTCAGGCAGGCGGCAGCTCATATCCTCTCGCAATCAAAGACGGCAAGCTTTATGTCGGCAACAACCACGGTATGAAGATTATGACCGTAGATCCCGAACTCGCCGTAGTTCTTATTGAGGATGAGGCTTATATCGAGTTTGATGCAGAAGGTAACGAAACTTACTGCTACCGCAGTGATGTAAACGAAGCCAAAGGCGATGACGGCGTGCTTGAGGATGACACCCTCCTCAAAGAGTATCTCACAGCTTACGGTGAAGCCGAAGTCATCAAATTTGATGTTGTTGCAAAATAAATAAGATTAAATAACAGCACCGCCGCGGGAACAAACCCACGGCGGTGTTTTAAATTGTTTTTTAATACAGCGACCAGGCCTTTGCCTTGAGTATCATATCATAAATAAATCCGGTAATCCGCTGAAAAATATTGCCGTCCACCTTAACTTCGGCATATATTGCCAGCCCTCTGTAGTTCACTACATTCAGCTTGGCATCATTTTTCTTGGCGGTTACAATGTTTGCCGCTATTACCTTAACCCCTTTGCCGCACTGAATATCAATAGTGCTGTCGTTAATTTCATCCGGCAGGGTATAGCCCTCGGCGGCTGTGAAGTTATAGTAAAAATAGTAGGTTCTTCCTGCTTTCACAGGGCCGCTTTCTGCCGTGCCTGCATAGTCCGCAATAAGCACAGGCAGGCCGCTTTCAAAGCTGTAAACAATGTTTCCGCTTTTTATCTCCGCCAGTTTTTCATAGTCTTTTTCAGAAAGCCCGGCAATGTCGCTGTTAAGCTTAACCGATATTTTTTCGCTCTTCTCAGCCCCGTAAGCGGGCATGATGCAGCATAAAACAGCGCAGATTGCTAGCAGTAGTGCCAATGATTTCTTTAACATACGGCAGCTCCTTTATTCTTCAATCCATATGGGGTTTGTAAAGGCCCAGAAAAGCTCATCGGCGGTTTCGGGGGGCACTTCACACCTTGGGGCAAGGTACTTTGTTTCTGCATAACCCACAAGCTTTTTTATGGGTGCGTTAAGGTGCATGTCGATC
Source organism: Clostridia bacterium (assembly GCA_017430535.1). Taxonomy (GTDB): domain Bacteria; phylum Bacillota; class Clostridia; order Oscillospirales; family Acutalibacteraceae; genus CAG-177. The sequence goes on along the minus strand of JAFRMR010000003.1, from coordinate 480,965 downwards.
TCTGCCCGCACATATCCCGGCTCTCTTACGATGAATTCCACATCGTGCCTTTTTTCATATTTCTTTGCCTTGTGGCTGTAAATAACTGTATCGTTATTAAATATTTTTATTTCAAACCCGGGTAGCAGTTTGGTTACCTTGCATTTTCCTTTAAGCTCCGGCTCAAGCTTTACCGTGTCGCCGAGCATAGCTTCGCCGATTGTCAGGTAAATCATAGAGGTTCCCGGCTTGTTTGTAATTACGCTTCTGCCTTCCCTGAGGGCTCTGAGTATATCCTCCGGGCTTTTGCTCCCGGCAAAGGTAACGGTGGTGGGCATAGCCATCATATCAATTCCCACCTGGTCGCTGTGGTAATCGGAGCCTCCCACGGCGGCTATATGCCGGCCCTGCTTCAGCTGGTTTACCCACCAGTTCATGTTTCTTACATTGTCGCTGTGCTGTATGGTGTTCCAAACCTCCACACAGTCCGCCGGCAGGTTATCAATAGGCACCCTGAAACCGCACTGTGAGCAGTAGGGGTGGTTAAGGCATACCGTTGACCCCGCTTTGCGGCAGCGCTCCATTATATCGGCATAGGCTTTTTCATCGGGGATATCATAGGGCGGATTATCGGGTATCTTTGCGCCCCACACATTAACGTGGCCGGCGTCAACGGTTATTTCCTGCCCCCTTATTACAGTAAGCCCTTCGCTGTCAAAGCTCTCTTCAACGCAGTCGGCATTGTGGTCTGTTATTATTATCCAGTCCAGCGAATTCTTTTTTGCTCTTGCAATCAGCTCATAGAGCCGCATTTTTCCGTCTGAAGTTGTTGTGTGCATGTGAGTATCGCCGTAATACCATTTTCCTGCCATGCTTATCTCTCCTTTGGAAACATTATATATCTATTATACAATATCCTTATTGTTATTTCAATTTCATTTCAGTTTTTTCGTTGAATTTTCCGCCCCGCCGTGGTATATTTTTATTATACAAGGAGGCAGTTTTATGAAAAAACTTTTGTCCGTTTTAATCTGTGCCATTATGCTTTTTGCCCTTGCTCTGCCCGCATTTGCCGAAGGAACAGTTACCCGTATGGAGGCAACCGTTACCCTTCCCAAAGCAGGGGATACTTATCGCAATGCTGTTAAGCTTGAAACTGCAGAGCCCGAAAAATACTCGGCCGTTACAGACGGAATGTGGTATTACGGGTCTGACGGCTATGCTGTTACGCTTAAAGACGGCGATATAATTCCCGCCGGCAAAAGCGTTTATTTCCGCATTATGTTTACAGCTGAGCAGGGATACACAATCGCAAAGCACGGTAACGGCGGCGTATATGTGCTCAATGGTAAGGTGATTGATTTATATTACGGCGATACTGCCATTCAGCCTAATTATCTCACAGACAGCCCCAACCTTGACAAATACAGGGATGTTACCCCCGAAGATACCGGCAAAAACAACGATGATGAGCAGCAAATGAATATCTTTCAGCGTATTGCAGCATTTTTCAGCGGCATTGTTGAAAAAATCCGTCTGTTTATAACCGGGCTGTTTCCGAAGGTGTAAATAAAGCTATGCGCAAATCAGTTTGTATAATTTTAACCCTGCTCCTCCTGCTTTCTTTTTTCGGCTGCACAGGCAGGCAGACTGAAGAGCAGAGTTTAACCGATAATGTGAGCAAAGGGGAAGAGAATATGAGCGTTTCATCGGATACGCTTCTTTATCAGGGCCACGCAAGTCTTAGGATTACCACGGCTCAGGGCAAGGTGATTTATATTGACCCTTACGCCGGCAGCGGCTATGACCTTGCCGCTGATCTGATTCTGATTACCCACGGCCATTCCGACCACACAAATACGGATAAAATCAAAAACCGAAACCCAGACTGCCGCATAATTACCTGGAAGGAAGCCCTTGAGGGCGGAGATCATCAGTCCTTTGATCTGGGTTTTGTCACCGTAGAGGCTGTCGAGGCGGGTTATAACCGCAACCACAATGTCAGTGAATGTGTCGGTTATATTCTCACCCTTCCCGGCGGTGTCACCGTTTACGCTTCAGGCGATACAAGCAAAACCAAGCAAATGGCATACCTTGCCGGCAGGGGTATTGACTATGCCTTTTTCTGCTGTGACGGTATTTATAATATGGATCTTGATGAAGCCGCAGAGTGCGCAGCTCTTGTGGGGGCAAAGCACAATATCCCTTACCATATGATTCCCGGTCAGCTTTTTGACAGAAGCAGAGCCGAAAGCTTCAACGCCCCCAACCGCCTTATTATAGCCCCGGGTGAAGAAATTGAGCTTTCCTGAAATCCGGGTAGGGGGAGGAAATAATTTGACCGTAAAAGAAAAAACTCCCGAAATCCGGCCCATAGCCGGGGGAGTTTACCTTATAAATGAATTTGACGGCACCAACTGCTATCTGCTGGCCGGCAGCAGTAAAGCGCTGCTTATTGACTGCGGCACAGGGCTTTGCGATTATACCGCTGCAGTGCGCAGCGTTACGGATTTGCCCTTTACCGTTGCCGCCACCCACGGCCATGTGGATCATATAGGCGGGGCAGGGCAGTTTGATGAGGTGTTTGTTCACAGGCTTGACTGCCGCCTGTTTAACCGGGCTCAGGCTTCCGTATTCCTGCGCCGCCTTTTTACCTTGGGCAATGCCGCCGTAAAAGCCCACGGTATAGGGCCCCGGGATGCAAAGCGGTATCCCCGCAAAGCAAACCTTACCCCCTTTGATGATTTCTCGGTTGACCTCGGGGGCAAAACCGTTACGGCTCACCTTACACCCGGCCATACCAAAGGCAGCGTTGCATTTATTGATGAAGAGGATAAACTGATTTTCAGCGGAGATAATGTGTGCGACGCTCTATGGCTGCATCTGCCGGGCTGCACCTCTGTTGAGGAGTGGCTGCCCTCCGCCCGCTGGCTTTATGAAAAAAGCGCGGATTACCGCATTTTCTGGGGTCACCGTACCCCGGAGCTTACCCGTGAATATATTGGCACGGTTATCGGGTGGGGTGAGGAGATTCTGCAGAGCCGCTCCCGCAATACAATCCTGCCCCTCATAAAGCAGTATCCGCCCCAAAGCGACGGAATCCTTTACAGAACCGACCGTGTTTTCAAAAAACAGTAAAATCAAACAGGGCTGACTTGGGTCAGCCCTGTTTTCTGTTTATAAGTAAACAATTAAGATACGCTTTTGGTTTTGTAATTCAGAGGATTGCCAACGGAAAAAACATACCTTGTGCTGTAGTTATACATCGGGCATAGGGTAAATGTTTTTGCCGTGTTGTTATATACAACGCTCCATAGTGTTGAGCAGATATATCCGTTCATATCCTCGTTTTCAAGGTGCACGGCTTTAAGTATATCCATTGCCTCTTTTTCGCTTACTTTATAGTTTTTCCGCTTCAGCATTTTTTCGGCGGTAGCATATCTGTCCTTGCCAAGCCCCTCCGGGTCATCAACGCCTTTGGTAAGCCAGAAGTTTGCCGCAATCATTGTGCCGGATTTTCCGGGCCTCAGTACAGTCGCTTCACCGTTTGCATACTCAATTATTGCGGTTTTGCCCGAGGCATCGGCTATCTGGTAATGATAGGTGCAGGCACCGCCCAGAAGGTCGTGCATATCATATTTTTTGAATATCTCAATTGCCTCATCAACCGTTGCGGCGTGGTCAAGCACCGTGCGTATAACGGCGGTGGTTGTAATATCCTTCTTTTCCGTCTGGGTGAAGGTTTCCGGGGTTTCAAGCTCAAGAACCCCTATTGAAAGCCCCTTTTCGTTCATGCCGTCCACGGGAATATACGGGGCAATAAGTGTCAGCAGAGAGGTCAGGGGGCCTTCCGGCAAAAAGTCTCCGCCGTATCCCAGAAAGTAGAGCGAAACCGTGGATACGCTGGCATAGCCGTCCTTCGGATGTGTCCATACCGTCAGCCCCGGCGAATCCATATAGTCATAGTTTCTGGCAAACAGCTTGTCGCCGGAGGGCGTTTTCGCATTGAAGGTTGTGCACCCGAAACCGGTCAGGCTTAAAGCCTTCTGCATAATCTCAGATGTTTTTTCGCTGTCTATATCAAAGTAAAGGCCCAGGTTTGAAACAACCTTCCTTGCGCAGGGATTGAACTGAAGAAAAACATCCGCAAAGGAGTAAAGCAGCAGCCCTGCCGTGGTTGAGTTGCCCGTACGGCTTTCCAGCAGAGTATCAAGGTCGTAGTCGTAGGTATAGTCCATAATGTAATAATTATCCGCAACTTTTGTTATGGAATCAAGCGACTCCGCCCTCCCGGTGCGGATACCGGTTATTGACCCGAAAATCCCTATAATTGCCGACAGAAAAACCGAAACAGCTTTTGTTGAAAAGTTAATTGCCTGCACACCAAATCCCCCTTTTTCTGCAGATTATTATACAATAAAAGAAATAAAATGTAAAGAAGCATAAGCTAAGAGCAGTCCTTGTGCCTCTTGTTGTAACAATAGTTGAGCAATTCTTTAATATTGAATTACTGTATTGCAAGTTTTTGAATTAAATGGGATTATCTATCTCTTCTCTGTATTTACCCACAGGAATAATACAATTATTTTTATAAAAAATCTTGACTTAGCATAAACTTTATGATATATTGTTTGAGCATTCCGTGCTGGTGTAGCTCAGTTGGTAGAGCAGCTGATTTGTAATCAGCAGGTCGGGGGTTCGAGTCCGTCCACCAGCTCCACATCAGCTTAAACAGAATATGGGAGAGTTCCCGAGTGGCCAAAGGGAGCAGACTGTAAATCTGCCGTCAACGACTTCGGTGGTTCGAATCCACCCTCTCCCACCAGAAAACCCGATGCTTTTGCATCGGGTTTTCAACTAAGTGTGCCTGAAGTCACGATAAGTGCGATTCGCGCGTGAAGCGCCTGCGGGCGTGTGTGGCAAACTTAACTTCACTTTCTGCGAAACAGAAAACTTCATTATGCCGTAGGCATAACTTCACTTGTTCACAGCACAAGCTTCACTTTTGGAAGGTTACCTTATGAAAAAAATTATAAAAATAATGCTTTTTTTATCCCTGTCTTTTATCATTCTATGCGTGGCTTTTACCTGTTTTTTGCTGGCTGTAAACGATTGGGATTATAACAAAGCCTTCTTTGACAGGATTGAGTCAGTTACTTATGATTTTGATGAGGATTTCGACAGTATTTCAATAAATTCGGCTAGCGAAGATATAAAGTTTCTTGAATCGGAAAGTGACAGATGCAAGGTTATATGTGATGAAACCGAAAAAGAAAAGTTCACCGTGACCGTTACAGATGGCTGCCTTTCTATTCAGAAATATAACGGCGGCAAATGGTATGATAATATTTCTCTTTTCTCTTTTGGTAACCGTTCGTTAAAGGTTTATCTTCCCGAAAATGATTACAATTCTCTTAAGATAAATGAAGATACCGGAAATGTTACCGTCCCCTCCGACTTTGTTTTCGGAGAGATTGATATTACATCAAGCACCGGAAATGTTGACTGCGGCACTTCTTCATCCGGTCGCATAGGAATTAAAACAAGCACAGGCGATATATGTCTTAAAAAGCTTTCTGCAAAAGAGATCGACCTTTCCGTCTCAACCGGATGTGTCGCTTTAACCTCTGTTTCCTGCAGCAGCTTTAATTCAACCGGAGATACAGGCAGCATTTCATTCAGCGATTCAGTTGTAAAGGAAAAGATTACTGTTGAGCGAAGCACAGGCGATATTTCGTTTAAGCACAGCGACGCGAGTGAAATCGAGATAACAACCGACACGGGCGATGTTACCGGCACACTTCTGACAGATAAAGTGTTCATAGTCAGAAGCGATACAGGCGAAATTGATGTGCCTGAAACAGTTACGGGCGGCAAATGCAAAGTAACCACAAATACCGGAGATATTGTAATAAAAGTTGAAGATAACAGAGTCCCGTCGACAGATCTACCGGATGAATCGGAAACGGCAATCGAAGAGAACCTCTTTACTTCAACAAAGCCTGAGTTATGATTCTTAAAATAACTTTGCGTCCACTTGCGTCTGTATTATTATAACTACCCACACACACATAAGAACGGTTATTTTGATAGAATAGCCGTTCTTCTTTTTATGACTCAAAGCCCTTGTTTCACGGGCTTTCGCAGAATTTAAGAGCCACTCGGATTGACAATTTTACCGGATGGCCCTTTTTCCATTTGATTGTTTATTTCGGTGCTAAAAAGCTATCGTTGGGCTTAAGGCTGGAGAAAAGAAGGCCTTCGAAATTACCGGATTTTATAGCAGTATAAGTTCCTCAGAAGTAGCATCATATGTAACATTCGCATATCCTTATCAGTATCAGTTCTAATTTGATGCAATTGTTTATCTCTCCTGTCCACTTCGGGCAGGAGATTTCTTTTGCGCTTCATTCTGCTGGATACTCACACCATTTTCCTTCGGATTGGCAGGTATGGATTTCCACTTTACACCCGGTGAGGGGGAGTGGTATAATATTCACCGGAGACGGAAGGTTCGGCGGAATGCCGGCGGCGCGCCGGAAAATCGCTGCAAGAGACGAAAAGCGTTGCTTGTGCCGGGTATTCATTGTGCGCATTCGGAAATTCTTTGCGATCATTATGTATTTGGCGACCGCTTGATAATTCATTATGCGCGGTTGAAAAAATGCCGGATTCTCAAATAAATTTCCGCCCTGTAAGATGTATGAAGGGATTCAAGGAGGAAAATCATGTTAAACAGAATTTACGCATTCATAATGGCGATCGTTGCCTTTTTCTCGTCGCTTTTCGGCCTCGGAAACTATGGGAAAGTCAAGACATTTTATGATGTTCATTACGGCAGCGGAGAGCGCGAGATCTACGATTTGGTCGTGCCGAAGGGCGCGAAGGGCGAAACGAATCTGCTGCTTCTGATACACGGCGGAGCGTGGGTCAGCGGGGATAAAAAGAGCTCCAGGGATTCGCTTGTGAGCCAGGCGGCAAATGGGTATTGCGCCGCCGCCCTGAATTACACATACGTTTCGGACAAAACGGATATAAACTTCATTCTGGACGAGATAACCATGGCGCTGAAATCAATAAAAGAGAAGGGGAATGAGCTGGGTATCTCCGTCAATAAGGTGATGCTTTACGGCCACTCCGCGGGCGGAAATCTTTCGCTTCTCTACGCCTATTCAAGGGCAGCGGAAGCGCCGATAAAACCCGTTGCCGTATTCGGCCTGAGCGCGCCCACCGACCTTACGGATATCCAATCATATATCGACGGCGATTTTGATGAGGAGACGGCGTATAATCTGTTTTCCATGGCGTGCGGTTACAGATTCACTAAGGAGAATTATGAAGAGGCAAAGCCTTATCTTGCAAAGGTTTCGCCGCTCACCTTCGTGGATTCCGCAAGCGTGCCGACCGTCTTGGGCCACGGCAAAAAAGATACCACGGTCAGCTTTTCCCAATCCGAAAAGCTTGACGCGCTGCTCACGCAAAAGGGCGTAAAGCACGAATTTATCGTTTTCCCGAATTCGGGTCACGACCTCTCGGGCGATCCCGAGCAGTCCGACCGACTTTACAGACTTCTGGCGGAATACGCGAATGAATATCTGAAATAACGAGCGGCAAATCATATCACATCGAGCTTAAGCCGGATATTTCATTCTTTGCAGTGAGAAAGACTTTGCTGAAAGTTGCACTTTAGAGCAATAAAAACAGCAAAGAGCACGCTTGGGCGGATGTTCGTAAATCAGTATTGGTTTTCGCGGAAAACTAAAACCGCAGTACATCGTCAGATTTGTTTACCATACACAAAGTATGCTTCGCAAATCTTCCTTGTTCTGCGGCTTATTTTTCACGAGAAAACTGCTTCGCACCTCAAAAAGATGGGATTTGTGCGTATTTGCAGGTCTTGACGACGAGGAATACTTGGCTGTATTCCAAGGAGGAATGCCTGCACAAGATGCGCAAAGACCGCTTTTTGAGGCATTACTGTTTTATGAGCATCCGCCCTTAGGCGTGCTCTTTTTTTTAATCTGTTCCCTCATAAACAGTCCCCGGTGAAACATATTCACCGGGGAAAATGTCATTTGCTCAATTTATTCAGTTAAGCTTTGAAAGCGCCCAGGCGGCGAAATCCTCATAAACCTTCTTGTTTTCTTTTTCGTTGTGGATTTCGTGGCGCATGCCGGGGTACAGCTTCAGGGTAACATCCTTTACCCCCGCCTCTTTAAGGCCGTTGTAAACCTGCTTAACTCCCTTGCCATAGGCACCTACGGGGTCCTCCTCGCCGGCGGTGAGCAGTATGGGCAGTTTCTTGTTTACGGCGTTGTACCAGTCTTTGCCGGATACAACATTGAGTATTGAGAATAAATCCCTGAATCCTGCGGCGGTAAAGAGGAATCCGCAGTATTTATCCGCCACATATTTGTAAACCTGATTCTGATCTGTTGAGAGCCAGTCAAATTCGGTATCGGGCACTGCAATCTTTTTGTTGTAGGTGCCGAAGGCCAGCTTGTTTATGAATTCGCTCTTGTATTTGCTGCCCTTTGTTTTTGCAACCGTATCTGCAAGGCGTATCGCTATTGCGGCGGCGGGGTTTTTGCCGCTGGTGCCGCAGATTATTGCGCCCTTTATGGCTTCATCGGTGCCGTAGCGCCTTATATATTCCCTGCCTATAAATGAGCCCATGCTGTGGCCGAAGAATATTACCGGCAGGCCGGGATATTCCTTTTTAAGCAGCTCTGTTACGGATCTTACATCCTCCACAAGGGCGTTCCAGCCGTCCTTTTCGCCGAAGTAGCCAAGGTCGTCATCGCTGTTTATTGATTTGCCGTGGCCGGCGTGGTCGTGCACTGCCACCGCAAAGCCCTTGGAGCAGAGGAACGAAGCCATATCCTCATATCTTTCGCCGTGCTCAGCCATGCCGTGCACAATCTGGAATATTGCTTTGGGGCCCTCATCGGGGTACCAGGCTCTTACAAAAATATCCGCAACGCCTGTTGCCGAGGGGATGGTAAATTCTTTTCTTAAAACTTCCATAATCTTATCCCTTTCTCTGTATTTATCTGCCGCAGATAATCATATCATTTTTGCTTTTGAATTTCAATATATAAAACTTTTTATTTCTTCATCTGAAAAAGGATTTATCTATTATTCACAAGGGAGTCGGGGAGTTGTTTAGCACATTAAACAAAGAAAAGTGAACAAAAGTTTAATTTTGCACTACAGTACAAAAAACGCTTTACAAACAGTATTTTCAATGATATAATTTTTACAGTTAAACTATGGAGTGTTTGTATGGAACAAAGCAGGCGTACCCGCAAAAAGGATATGACCCACCGCGCCATAATGCACAGCGCCAAAATGCTGTTTGAGGAGAAGGGCATTGGCAATGTCACCATTGACGCCATTGCCGAGAATGCGGATGTTTCAAGGTCCACCTTCTTTTCCCATTTTTCTGCGGTTGATGACCTTCTCAAGCAGATAGCAAATGAAGAGATTGATGATATCATCGCCGCATCTGTAGAGGACGGCAGGCTTGATATCACCGCCCTTTTTTCCCGGCTTACTGAGGATACCTACCCTTACCCCTACCTTATGAGCGAGCTTATCACCCGCAGCATCATTTCCCCGGGCAACAGCTCCGTAGCAAAAGTCTTTTCCCTTATTCAGGATGAAATTGCAAGGGAAGGTTATGAGCAGCCCCTCAAAGAGTTTTCATCCGCCGATATTTCCGCCTTTATCTTCGGCGCCTATTTCGGCCTTGTTTTTCAGAAGTTCCTTGCAAATGAGGATTTTGAAAACCCGGATGAAACCACCGACAAACTGAAAAAATTTATAAATTACATAAAAAAACAGGAGGAATCAACAAATGAGTAACGGCTACGCAATCCAGGAATGGAAACCCGCAAAACCCATCTATGACAAGCTCAAGAATCTCACCTCACAGCCCATCTACTGTGTATCCGATGAGGAGCTTAAAAAGGTTCTCGATTATTTTGAGAATAACTGCGCAAAATCCAAAGAGATTACCACCGAGGCCAAAAATTACATCCCCGGCGGCGTTCAGCACAACCTTGCTTTCAACTATCCGTTTCCCATCTGCGTTACTAAGGCAGAGGGCGCATATCTTTACGATATAGACGGAAACAAGTATTTTGACTTCCTTCAGGCCGGCGGCCCCACAATCCTGGGCAGCAACTATGCCCCCGTTCGTGAAAAGGTAATTGAGCTTATCAACACCTGTGGCCCCGTTACCGGTCTTTTCCACGAGGCTGAGCTTCTGCTTGCAAAAGAGATCAACAAGCATATGCCTAATGTTGAAATGTTCCGTATGCTCGGCTCAGGCACCGAGTCCGTTATGGCTGCTATCCGCGTAGCCCGTAACGCCACCAAGGCAAAGAGAATCATCAAAGTCGGCGGCGCATACCACGGCTGGTCCGATCAGATGGTTTACGGCCTCAAGATTCCCGGCTCCAGAAGCTTCCTTGAGTCCCACGGTATTCCTTCATCCTGCTACGGCACTACCGATGAAGTAAGACCCAACGACCTTGATATGCTTGAAAAAATGCTCAAAATCAATAAGCTCCGCGGCGGCACAGCTGCAGTTATCGTTGAGCCCGTCGGCCCCGAAAGCGGCACAAGACCCATTGATTTTGATTACAATAAGGGCGTTCGTCAGCTTTGCGACAAATACGGCGCACTGTTCATCTTTGATGAAGTTGTTACCGGTTTCCGTATCGGTCTGGGTGGCGCTCAGGGTTACTTCGGCGTTGTTCCCGATCTCACCATCTTCGGCAAAGTTGTTGCCGGCGGCTACCCCGCAGCAGGCGGCGTAGGCGGTAAGAGAGAGTTTGTCAGCGGCATGGCCGCAGGCGTAGGCACCATGATGAAACGCGCTTATGTTGGCGGCACCCTTGCAGCCAACCCCCTGTCAGCATACGCTGGCTACTGCGCAATTCAGGAAATTGAGAAGACCAACGCCTGCGAAAAGGCCGGCCTTGCAGGCGACAGACTTGCAAACGGACTTCAGGCACTTTGCAACAAGTACTCACTGCCCTTCGTGGTTTACAACCAGGGCTCCATCGTTCACCTTGAGTGCTCTGCCGCAATGAGCTATGATTTCTCCTCAATGTTCCTTCCCGCTTCTGTTATCCCCATGCTCAAGGCAAAGCCCGAAATGCTCCGCCGCAAGGTTGCTATGGAGCAGATGGGTGCAGCTTATATGGCTCACGGTATCGTTACCCTCGCCGGCTCCCGTCTTTACACCTCACTTGCCGATACAGATGAGGTTATTGATGATGCTCTCACCCACTTTGAGGATGTTTTCAAAACCGTTACCAAGTGCACCAGAAACCTTGATAAATAATCAATACACTGCAATAAAAATCAGGCACCCAATCGGGTGCCTGATTTGTTTTTATCAAAACAAGTTATTGTTTTAAATCTTAAGAATCAGCCGGTAATTACCACCTGTTTTCCACATACTCGCAGAAGGCGTACATATCCTTTATCTCAAGCTTAGTGCTGTCGTCAAGGGTCATGGTGCCGTTCCACTTGCCGTGTACCTGGTGGCTGTTCATCCTCATTGCCAGCACATTAAGGTCTGAGTGGTGGTCATAGAAGGGTGTCATTGTCATATCAAATCTGCCGTCTTCCGAAACAAAGTGCCAGGGTTCCATATATTTATCGGGCTTGGGGAATACTTCCACATCAACCGCGCCGAATTTATGGGCCTTGCCGTCATAGAAAATGCAGGTTTCAGTGGCGTTGCTCTCATCGCCTATACCCCAGGTAATTTCAAAGCCCACTATGTGCTTTTTGCCCTCATCATCGGTGATATATGCGGAGCCGTTGCCCCAGTACCATACCATTTTGTAGGGTGTGTTTACTCTGCCCCAGTCCAGCACGCAGAATGTATCCTCTTTGCTGAATTCATAAATATCTGCGCCTATTTTATATGTTCCTTCGCAGGGCATGCAGTTTTGTTTAATAGTCATAAAGTATTTGCCGGGCAGGTTTTCAAAGGGGAGCAGGGTAGTGATGTTTTCGTGGTTCTCAAACATATCCATTGAGAAGTTCAGTTCAACATCCCCCATCTTGAAGTAAAGGGTACGGGAAGTTTCTTTGGTGTCAAATTCAAAATCCGCCTTGCCCAGGTGGCCTTTTACATTGTTAACAACATCGCCTTTGGGGGGCAGTATGTATTTATCCGCTCCGCCTATGAAGGGAGACATCTTTGAGTTTACAACCTTGCCGCTCTGCAGGTCAACAAGCACTGCGGAAACATAGCCGCCGATGGAAATGTTTGCAAAGCTCAGCTGCACCATATATCTGCCGTTGGAGAGTTGGTAAAAATCCCACTCTTTGCGGCGTTTCTTATTCTGCACAAGGTCGCGCTTGTAGTCAAATACATCGTGCCTTGCCCAGCCTGCGGCAATAAGGTTGCCCTTATCGTCAAACATTGGTGTTTTTTCGGTGTATTCTTTCTGCGCGCTTTTCCATTTGCCGTCCATCCAGCTTACATAAGTTCTGTCCATAATCTTGCCCCTTTCATTTTATGAAAAAAGTATATCATTATTTTTCCGCAAATTCAAGCAGTATGTTTTTTGCAAAACAGGCATCGGCGGCAGTCAAATTTTATTGACATACCGCCTTGATATATTCTATAATAAAAATATATGTGAAAGGGGGCTGTAAGATGGCAGAAAACACCGGAAACCGCTACGGCAAGCTGGTAAAAATCCTTCAGGTTTTTTCCTTCCTGTTTATGGCGGCAATGCTTACCGTCTGCATTGTGTTTATGGCCAAAAACCATATATCCGTAAAAACGGCGGATCAGCTTACGCTCTACCTTTCCGGGGGAGCTTTTACCGTTGCTCTTATACTCATCGGCTTCAGTATTGTCAAATCTTTCGCCCTTATATTCCCGCCGGCAATCCTTTTTGTACTCTCCGGCATGGTTTTTGACAGCTTCCTCCTTGCCGTATTTGTCAATTTTATCGCAACGGCCTTAAGTCTCATCCTTCCCTATTACCTGGGCAGGTTTACAGGCAGGCAGATGATTGAAGCCCTTACCGGCAGATTCAAAGCCATAAAAAAAATTGATGATTTTGCCGATGCCAACAGCTTTGCCCTTGTGTTCATTTTCAAAGCCGGCGGCCTTATGCCCTCGGACTTGAGCAGCCTCATATTCGGGGCAATGAATATCCCCTTCGGCAAATATTTCATTGCGTCAAATCTCGGTATGCTTATCCTCAATGTGCTCTGGACTCTTCTTGGCTCAAAAGGGGATTTATCAAATCCCTTCTCATATCTTTACGCTCTGCCGGCTCTTGTTTTTGCCGTTGTTGCAAGCGTTGTAATGAATAAAATCAAAAAGAAAAAACAGATTCAGGATAATAAGGAGGAAACCGAAACAGATGAAGAAGTATGATGTTATTGTCATAGGCGCCGGTAACGGCGGCCTTGCAGCGGCAGCTACCTGCGCAAAGGCGGGGCTGTCAACACTGCTGCTTGAAAGGCACAATATTCCCGGCGGCTCCGCGTCCTCTTTTGTCAGGGGCAGGTTTGAGTTTGAGCCATCCCTTCACGAGCTCAGCGGTATAGGCACCCCTGAAGAAAAGGGCTCGGTTGAGGAGCAGTTTGACCGTATGGGTGTCAAAGTAAACTGGTGCAAGCATAACTCCACCTTTCGCCTGATTGTCCCCGCCAAAGAAGGGGATGAGGACAGCTTCATCAATGAAAACGGCGTGCGTGTTTCCGTTGATGCAAGGATGCCCGTGGGCTTTGAGGCTTTCAGCAGAAAGCTGGATGAGATTGTGCCCGGTTCCTATGAGAGCGCAATGAATGCCTTTAAGCTTTCCGAAGATATGTATACCGCCTTCGGTTATATGGAGGAAGGGGAGAATCCTCTCGGTATGCTAAAGGTGCTCAAATACTTCCCCGATTTTATGCGCCTTACATCCCATACCCTTCAGGAGGGCCTTGATGCTCTCGGTATGCCCAAAAAAGCCCAGGATATTTTCAACACCTACTGGTGCTATATGGGTGTTCCCGCCTCCCGGTTCGACTTTTTGTATTATCTTACAATGCAGAGCAGTTATATCAAATTCGGCACCGGTATCCCTCAGAACAGAAGCCACGAAATGAGCCTTGCCATTGATAAGGCAATAAGAGATAACGGCGGCGATATCTGGTATAATTCCGAGGTTACCTCCGTTATTATGAAAAACGGCAAACCCGCCGGCGTTGTTGTAAACGGCAGCAAGGAAGTATACGGCGAAAGGTTCATCTGCAATGCTTCCCCCAGGTTCGTATGGAGCGACCTTTTCAATAAAGAAGATGTGCCCGAGTTCCAGGCAAGGATGACCAACGCCCGCAAAACCGCCGTTGCCCTTACCACCGTGTACCTCGGTATGAAAAAAACAAAAGAAGAGCTTGGTATTACGGATTATTCAGTGTTTATAGCCCCGGACAGGGATTCCGACAAGCAGTTTGAAGCCTGTCAGGATTTCTTCAGCGGCTACTGCATCATAAACTGCCTCAATGAGATTATTCCGGACTGTACACCCCCGGGAACCTCTCAGCTTTTCCTTACCTCAATGACCTTCGGCGATGCTATGAAGGATGTTAAACCCGAGGACTATAAGAAATTCAAAACAAAAGTTGCAAAGGATATGATTGAAACCTGCGAAAAAGCCCTGAACATTTCAATCACACCCTATATTGAAGAGATAGAGATTGCTCTGCCTCCCACCTTCTCAAGGTATCTCAATACGCCTATGGGCACTCCCTACGGCTATATGCTTGAAATGTGGGACAGCCTCATTCCCAGAACCATCCAGTACGAAAAGGATCAGCCCTTTGATAACTTCCTTTTCTGCGGCGCTTCTCAGGAAAGGGGAGACGGCTACGGCTGCGCCTACCACACAGGCGAAAAAGCCGCAAAACTTACTATCAAAGCTTTTAAGGAGGGAAAGTAATATGGCAAGCCCGATTAAATCATTAAAAGCCAAAAAGTTTCTTCCCATGCTCGGCGGCAGGCAGGCAAGGTTCGGCGAAGGCTCCCCGGATATCCCCTCCGGCAGCGACAGCGCCAGAGCCATAGCTACCGCTCTGCACCCCGTAAGGCAGTATCTTAAGGTTGCCTCGGTTACAGACAGAGGCGACGGCTGCAAGAGCTATAAGCTTGTGCCCGATACAGAAAAGGGTACGGAAAAGCTTGCGTATTTCGGCGCAGGCAAATATCTTACCGTTTTTGAGCATATAGGCGGTATGCCCCTTACCAGAGCATATTCAATTTCCTCATCTCCCCGTAACTCCCTTGAGGGTTTCTATGAGCTTACAATCAAGAAGGTTGACGGCGGCCTTATGTCAAATTACATTCTTTCCGAGTGGAAAGAGGGAACTGCCGTTGAGGTTTCCGCCCCATCGGGCAACTTTGAATATCAGCCCCTCAGGGATGCCTCCACTGTTATCTGCCTTGCAGGCGGCAGCGGAATCACCCCGTTTGTGTCAATGGCAAATGCAGTAAATGACGGGGATGAGGATTTTAACCTTGTGCTTCTTTACGGCAGCAGAAATCCCGGCAGCATTCTTTTCAGGGATGAGCTTGAAGCCCTTGAAAAGCAGTGCAGCAAAATCAAAATCGTTCACGTGCTCAGCGATACTCCCGATGATGAAATGCCCGCCGGCTCCGAAAAGGGCTTTATCACCGCAGAGCTTATCAAAAAATATGCGCCTGCAAACGAAGACTATTCCGTCTTTATCTGCGGCCCTCAGCAGATGTACGAGTTCCTCGAAAAGGAAACCGCAAAGCTGGGCATTGAGCGCAAATTCATCCGCCGCGAAATGTTCGGCGAGCTGCATAATCCCGGTTCTCAGCCCGATTATCCCTCGGATGTTCCCGAAAATGTCAGCATAACCGTAACAATTCAGGATGAAACAAAAACCGTTACCGGCAAGTCCTGCGATTCCGTTATGCAGATTCTTGAAAAGAACGGCATCGCCGTTCCCGCCCGCTGCAGAAGCGGCGAGTGCGGCTTCTGCCACTCCCATCTGCTCTCCGGTGATGTATATATTCCCCCTCAGCTTGATTACAGACGCCTTGCTGATAAGCAGTTCGGCTGCATCCATCCCTGTTGTTCTTTCCCGCTTTCCGATCTTGTGCTGAATGTTCCTGCGGCAAGGTAAGCTTTGTTAAATTTGTTTCATTAAAGGAGAAACTTATGAATATATGGCATGATATATCCCCCAAAAGAATCAAAAAAGATAAGTTTTACGCCGTTATTGAAATCTCAAAAGGCGGCAAAAACAAATATGAGCTGGATAAGGAAACAGGTATGCTCAAGCTTGACAGAGTCCTTTTTACCTCAACCCATTATCCCGCAAATTACGGCTTTATTCCCCGCACTTACGCTGCGGACGGCGACCCTCTTGATGTGCTTGTGCTCTGCAGCGAAATTATCCGCCCCATGACTATTGTGGAGTGCGTTCCCATCGGCGTTCTCATTATGGAGGACGGCGGCGCCAGGGATGAAAAGATTATCGCCGTTCCCGTGAACGACCCCAATTACAGCTTTTATCATGATATTGATAAACTTCCTCCCCACAGATTTGAGGAGATAAAGCACTTCTTTGAGGTTTACAAATCCCTTGAGCATAAAACCGATACCACCGTTACCGAGGTTCAGCCCCGGGCTGTGGCAGAGGAGATAGTGCAGAGCTGCATTGATTCCTATATAACCAATTTCCAGCTTTAAGGCTATACTTATACTCCGGGTTCTGAAACCCTGTCTTATTATAAAAACCGCCCTTGGGCGGATGTTCGTAAATCAGTATTGGTTTTCGCGGAAAACTAAAACCGCAGTACATCGTCAGATTTGTTCACCATACACAAAGTATGCTTCGCAAATCTTCCTTGTTCTGCGGTTTATTTTTCACGAGAAAACTGCTTCGCACCTCAAAAAGATGAAATTTGTGCATATTTGCAGGTTTTGACGACGAGGAATACTTGGCTGTATTCCGAGGAGGAATACCTGCACAAGATGCGCAAAGGTCGCTTTTTGAGGCATTACTGTTTTATGAGCATCCGCCCCTTGTGGGCGGTTTTTTCGCGCCTGTAAAGTTGTTATTCCCAAGGAAAAACATAAAATTAACGAAAAACATTAAATTTGTGTTGACAAACATAAATTCCGATGATATAATCCGATTGTAGTTAACGATAATCGTTAAATTTTTTACGCAAGGAGAAATTGTTATGAATGCAAACATCAAAAAGAATATCAATGTTATAGGCAAAATCGGCAGAATCATTGCCGGCATAATGGCGGTGTGTATGATTATAGTCGGCTGTGTCACAGCCATAGCCGCAGGTTATATTGCAACCCTGCCCAAAGAAACCGTAGATATTTCCTTAAACGGCACTGCGGATATAACCTCCGAAGGTCAGCTTTTTGCAAAGATACGCAAAGTTCTTGACCTTAAGCAGGAGGGTGACGGCGCTCAGCTTAACCTTGCCGGCACAGGCGATGTTGATGTGGTTGTTGCCGGTGATGATAATATCCTTGAGGGCGCAGACCTTACCGAAACCGAAAACGGCCTTATGCTTACCGTTAATAATAAAAAGTTTACCGTCAGCACTGCTAAGGTACTTTATGCAGTCTGCATGGTTCTTGCTGGCATCATCTGCTCCGTTGTTGTGCTCTTTATGCTCAAATCCCTTATGAAGGCCCTTGAAAAGTGCGATACTCCTTTTTCTGCCGATGTTATTGAAAAAATGAAGCGTTTCGGCTATTCCCTTATTCCTTTTGCAGTGTTCAATACCTTCTCCGATAATTCCTGGAGCTCAATTTTCTCCGGAGAGCTCAGCTTCGGCTTCAGCCTTGATATTACCGTAATTCTCGGCATTCTTGTTATCTTTTTGCTTGTCACCGTTTTCAATTACGGCGCTCAGCTTCAGAAAGAATCCGACGAAACTCTCTGAGGAGGCATTATGGGTAAAATTGTTTTACGCCTTGACCGTGTAATGGCAGACAGAAAAATCGGCCTCAACGAGCTTTCCGAAAAAGTTGGGGTGGCAAATGTAAACCTCTCAAAGCTCAAAAACGGCCATGTCAGCGCTATCAGGTTTTCAACCCTTGAGGCCCTTTGCGAGGCCCTGCACTGTCAGCCCGGCGACATTATAGAATACGAGTTTGATTAACTCAGGCTCTGCCTCATAAGGAGAAATCAATGAAGAAAAAAGTTTCTGTAATAGGCCTGGGCAACAGGGGCACGGAATATATGGGTTTCCTTAAATATTTCCATTCATCCAAGGTGGAGATTTACGCTCTTTGCGATATCCGCCGTCAGGCTCTTGATGATATTGCGCCCAAATACTCTGTGCCTGAAGACAGGCAGTTCATGTCACCTGCCGATTTTTTCGCCCGGGGAGTAATATCCGATGCCCTGATTATTGCCACCCAGGATGCCAGCCACTATGAGATTGCAAAGCAGGCCATCCTTACGGGGTATAAACTCATCCTGCTTGAAAAGCCCGTGAGCGGAGTGAAGGCCGAGTACACCGAGCTTCGGGATCTTGCCCGTGAAAATAATGTTATTCTCATTATCTGCCATGTACTTCGCTATTCAAACTATTACGGTAAGATAAAGCAGATTATTTCAAGCGGCGCAATCGGGGATATAGTTACCGTTAATCACACCGAAAATGTGGGCTATTTTCATTTTGCCCACAGCTTTGTCAGGGGCAACTGGCGTGATGAGTTCACATCAACCCCTTCAATCCTTGCAAAGTGCTGCCACGATATTGACCTTATTGCCTGGTTTGTAAATTCCCCCTGCGTCAGCGTCAGTTCCGTAGGTTCCCTTAAGTATTTCTGCAAAGATAATGCCCCGGAAGGGGCAACGCCCTGGTGTATGGGCGGCTGCAAAGCAAAAAAGAGCTGTCCCTATGATGCGGAAAAACTGTATATAACCGATCCCTTCTGGAAGGCGAAATTCATTAAGTATATGAAACGGACCCTTACCGGCAAAGCAAAAAATACCAAAGCAGATGTTGTCAATGCAGTTAAAACCGGGGATTACGGCAGGTGCGTTTTCCTTGCCGATAATAATGTATGCGATAATCAGCTTGTCACAATGGTTTTTGAAAACGGCGCATCTGCGGTTCTCAACATGAACGGCTTTTCTCATAAAATGTTCCGCGAATGCCATATAATCGGCACCAAAGGCGAGCTTGTGGGCTACGGCAACAAGCTTAAGCTGCATATTTTCGGCGGCAAAACCAAAAAGATAAACACGGGCTTTATTCCCAGCGGCCATGTGGAAGGGGATATACGCCTTATTTCAGGCTTTGTTAAAATTTTGTGCGGCGAAACATCCGATTTAACCGATATAACCACCATTGAGGCCACCGTAACAAGCCACGATATAGCCCTTGCCGCCGAGCAGTCGAGGAAAAACGGCGGAGCTCAGGTCCTGATGCAAAACTTTTAAGAGTAATGAGGAAAAAATGATTAAAGAAGAGTTTGTCTGTTTCAGAGATAATCTTGAAATCAGCGGCACGGTTATCCGCCCCGCAGGTAAAAGCAGCTGCCCCGTCGCCGTGCTTTGTCACGAGCTTATGGGCAACAGGCAGTATGTGGCTCACTATGCCGGGCTGCTTGCCTCCCTGGGTTATGCCGCATTCTGTTTTGATTTCTGCGGCGGCTGCCTTGACGGCAAGTCCGCAGGGGAAACAACGGAAATGTCCGTTCTGTCCGAGGCGGAGGATCTTAAGTGCGTAATTGAATATGCTCTTTCAAGGGATTATGCCCTTCCCGGCAAAACCCTGCTTTTCGGCTGCAGCCAGGGCGGTTTCGTTGCTGCAATTGCCGCCGCCCGGGCAAAAACCGTAATATCGGATCTGATTCTCCTTTACCCCGCGTTTTCAATCCCCGATGAAATGAGGGCGGGTAAAATGATAAAGGCAAGATTCAGCCCGGATGATATTCCCGATGAGTTTAACTGCGGCCCTATGAAGGTGGGCAAAAAATATGTTACGGATATAATTGACGCCGATGCTTATGAGCTTACTAAAGGTTTCGGCGGCAGGGTGCTGATTATCCACGGCACGGCCGATACCCTTGTGGATATCTCATATTCCGAAACCGCCTGCAGTGTCTACCGCTCCTGCGGCGCAGATGTAACATTCAGGGCAATAGACGGTGCCGGCCACATCTTCAAAGACCCCGAACATATATCCGAAGCTATGGAATATATAAAAGACTTTGTGCTTTCAATTTAAATCAATGCAGAAGCGTATTTTTATATTTTGATAAATATCGGCAGAAATTTCCTGCCGTTATTTGTTTATTTGCCGTAAATAATAGTTTAGAGTCCGGATTATTGGACTGAACATTTGGTATAATATATATATAGGCGATACGAATTGCTTTAGATAAACACTGTTTTGAAATTACAAATGTATTATTAAACCTTTTACAGGAGGAACCGTCTATGAAAAAAATCACCTGCCCCAAATGCGGAGAAACCTTTGAGCTTACAGATTCCGGCTATGCCGATATCCTTGCCCAGGTAAGAACCGCGGAGTTTGAAAAGGAACTTGCCCGCCAGCAGGAAAACTATCAGAAGGAAAAAGATTCTGCCGTTAAAATTGCTCTTGCAGATGCAAAAACCGGGTATAAAGATGACCTTGCCGAAAAGGAAAGGGAAATTGAGCGCCTCAAATCGCAAATTGAGCTTAGCAAGCAGGCAAAAGAGACCGATATCAAGGCGGCAGTTCAGGATAAGGATGCCGAAATATTAAAGCTTAAGTCTCAGATTGAGCTTGCCGAAAAAGAAGCCGAGCTTCAGAGGAAGACCGCTGAGGACAGCTTCCGTGCGGAGCTCAAGCGCAAGGATGAAGAAATTGCGGTTTATAAAGATTTCAAGGCCCGCCAGTCAACCAAAATGATAGGCGAAAGCCTTGAGCAGCACTGCATGAATGAGTTCAATAAACTGCGCGCAACCGCTTTCCCCGGCGCTTATTTTGAAAAAGACAACGATGCCCGCACCGGCAGCAAAGGCGATTTTATTTTCAGGGATTACGGCGCAGACGGCACAGAATACATTTCAATAATGTTTGAGATGAAAAACGAGGCCGATACCACCGCCACCAAGCATAAAAACGAGGATTTCTTTAAAGAACTGGATAAGGACAGGAACGAAAAAGGCTGCGAATACGCTGTCCTTGTCACCATGCTTGAAGCAGATAACGATTATTATAACAGCGGCATTGTTGATGTTTCCTATAAATACCCCAAAATGTATGTTATCAGGCCTCAGTTCTTTATTCCTCTTATCACCATTCTGAAAAACGCCGCCCTTAATTCTCTCTCTTATAAGCAGGAGCTTATACAGATCAGAAACCAGAATATTGATATCACCCATTTTGAAGAGAATATGGAAACCTTCAAGGCCGGCTTTGCAAAGAACTATGAGCTTGCCTCAAGGAAATTCCAGGATGCCATAGATGATATTGACAGAACTATAAAATCCCTTGAAAAAACCAAGGCCGATCTTATTTCGTCCGACAGAAATCTCCGCCTTGCAAATGATAAAGCTCAGGATCTGTCAATCAAAAAGCTCACAAAAGGCAGCCCCACAATGAAGGCAAAATTTGATGAGCTTAAAAATCAGTAAGTTTTTCCGTTAACGGTTGTTTTCATTTTTGTTCTCCTTTCTTTTTATTACAAAGGCTTCTCATTCGCGGGAAGCCTTTGTAATTGTTTTAAATGTAAAAATCACAGCCCGGTTTTCTGTATTTTTTATTATTGAAAAGAATTATGCCCCTGTGGTATTATTTCATTATAAGGGCATCTGTGCCCGAATTTCAAAGAGAGGGAATATCAAAATGGATAATGTTGAATACACCTGCGAAGAGCTTCAGGAATTGGTTAAAAAGGCAGAAAGAGAAGTTCAGGAGCTCATGAATAAGATGACTCCCGAGGAGCGCGAGCAGGCTGCATTAAAAACTCAGAAGCTTATTGAAGAGGACAGGATTGCTATGCAGAAGCTTATTGATGATGCGCAGCAGGCTATGGCCGGCTCCGCTCCCGCCGAAAAAGAAGCACCCAAATTCTGCGCAAGCTGCGGCGCGCCGGCAGGCACCGGCAAATTCTGCGAATACTGCGGTCAGCCGTTATAAGCTGTTCGTCAATAATCCGATATATCCATAATCAGGGGGCAGGAGTAATGAAAATTCTTAAAAAAACAGCCGCGGTTGTTCTTTCTGCAGCGCTTATTGCGTCTGCAAGCGTAAACGCCTTTGCCGCAAATGACGGTAAAGAGGGTTACGGCTTTTTTGAGCACGCAGTTGATAATGTTTTCGGCGTTGTGCAGGATGGTATTTTTGCGGCCTTAACCGCCGTAAATATCCGCTTCGGCATAAAAAACGCAAAGGATTTTAAGGCAGGGGAAAGCGAGTATTTCTATCCCGGCACCGGCGGCAAAGTCAGCGGCACGGGCTGGAAAGCCGGGTTCGCCGATAACAGCGTTATCCCCGAAAAATGGCGCCGTGATGCCGAAGGAAATCCCGATCCCAACGGTTATTGTCTTGATAAAATGCACAGCGGCGGCGGTTACCAGGCAGAGATAGATAAGATTTACTCGGGTCAGAATGTCAATGTGCTTGTTCTTACCAACGGCTGCGATATCAACGGCAACGGAAAAGCCGATGTTATCATTATGATAAGCGTTGACGGCGTAGGTATCACCAATCAGACCTGCCGCGATATCAGAAAAGCCGTTGAGCAAAAGCTGAGCCGTTACGGCATCACAGCCGGCGATATCCTTTCCTGCACTGTCAGTGCCACTCACTGCCACGCCGGTCTTGATATTCAGGGAATGTACTGGAAGCGAATCCTCAGTGTTCTTGCCGTCAATCTTTTCAAGCGCTTTTTACCCGATCAGTATATACTTACCCTTGAAAAAGATATGCACGATACTCTTGTTGAAAAGGCCTCCGATGCGGCGCAGAGAGCATTCGACGGTATGGAAGCCGGCAGCCTTTCCTTCTTCAATACTCCCGAAGCCGACGGGGTCAGGGATAAGTTCAACAGCGGCGCAAAAACCCAGAACAGATTCTCCTCATTTATCTTTGAATCCGACAGCGGCAAAAAGACAATTGTTTCAAATATAGGCGCTCATCCTGTTTCCGCAAATGCCCAGGATACTCATATGACGGATTGTGATTATCCCTATTATATGAAGCTTGCCATGAAGGATGCAGGCTATGATTTCCTGTTTATTCAGGGCACTCAGGCGGGTGTATCAACTGCAGATGTTGAAATCGGCAGCGATGCGGAGCAGTGGGCTGCCTCCAAAGCCCTTACAAGGGATGAATGGGTCAGCAGATACGGTGAAAAAGTAACGCAGGAGCTTTACGAGGGCTGTGAGCCCGGCTTCGGCGATATGTATAAAAAGGGCTATTCCCTTGCACATTTTGTTATTGATGCGGTAAATGAAAAGCAAGCCGTTGCCCCCACAGTCAATATAAAGGCAACTGAAATCCTGCTTGACTGCGACTACGGCCTTATGGAGGTCGGCGCCGCAACCGGAGTGCTGGGGTTCAATGCCGTTCGTTCCTCCACAGCCGAGAGCGGTTACGGCATCATGGTTGAGCTCGGCTATATTGAGCTCGGCGATGATATTGCTTTCATCACGGTTCCCGGCGAGCTTGCGCCGGCCTGCGTTTACGGCACAAAGGATGACTACAGCGGCTCCACAAAATGGGAGGGCTCCCAGTCCTGGAGCGGTGATGATTGGGGCTACAGAACCCTTGAGGATATGGTCAGAGAAGCATCGGCCGATGAAGATAAGCAGCTGCTTGTAATGGGCCTGACCAATGACGCCATCGGCTATAACCTGCCGGATACAATCACCACTCAGGGTATTCTCACCCCGCTGCTTATCTATAACGGCGAGGGCGGCAACGAGGTTGCCAATTCAATGCTTATGACAGTTTCGGATAACAGCGCATCCGATATTGTTAAAGGTTTCGGAACTCTTCTGGATGTAGAGGCGAAGAAATAACAGGGCGTTACATTCAAAAGCAGAAGGGGATAATATATGAGTGATAAAAAAGCCTGGCATCGGCCGCGCTGATACTCTGCGGAATTATTGCTTTTTCCTGCGCAGGTACGGCGCTGTCACAAACCGGGATTACAGATACCGGAGTGCGTGTGCGAGATCCGTTTGTGCTGGAGTATAAGGGCGTTGTTTATATGTTCGGCTTTTTGCATATGTTATGAGCGAAAGGTATGTGACGGTTTATTACGGCAAGGCAGTTCACCTCCACATCGACAATGACTTGAACATGGACGATGTTACGTTTGTTTCCTCCGATGAAAGAATAGCATCGGTTGATGAAAACGGTCTTGTTACTTCAAATGGAGTCGGCAACTGTACTATCACCTGCACAAACAATAAAACCGGAGAATCAGACGAGTGTGAGATCCATGTTGAGCTTCTCTGGTGGAAGATGATTGAAAACATCCTCTATTTTCTCAAAAACCTTGTCAGATAAATGACAATAATCAACACAAAAGCCGTCTGTGGAAACAGGCGGCTTAAACTTTAATTATGAAAGGAATTTGAATTATGAAAAACAGAAAACTTATCGCAACTATTATAACCGCTCTTATGCTCTTTGTCTGCTCGGCGACAGCGTTTGCAGATGATGTTACAGCCCCTGAAACAGAGCCCTCTACAATTACCGAAGTGACAGATGCAAGCACAGCAGATGCTACAACTCAGGTTGAAGCTGAAGAGCAGTCAACAGAATCCGATGCTGAAAGCACAACCAAAAAAGATAATGAAGGCGTTACTGTTATTCGAGAGGAAGTTACCCTTGAAACCTCTGAACCCTCTGAAACGGAGATTGTAATTGATACGAGCGATGTTTCAATTACACAGAGAGCACCTGAAAATGACATAGTTGTTGATTATGCGGACACTTATACCGATATTCCGATGACCGGAAGCAACAAGGTAATTGCTACTGGGGCTTTTGCGGCCGTTTGCAGTGCATTAATCGGAGTAATTGTCACTAAGAAACGCGCTCAATGATTTTTTCCTGAACCATGAAAATGGATGTACCGGGTGTCCCACCTTTGGGTACACCGGTACATCCGTTTCTTAAGTCCGTACGAAAAAACTATATTTTCTCATTCTTTCTTGCTCCTTCAGCCACTCTAAAAAAGACAGAATATTTCAAGAATGGCTGTTTTGGGAACTTTTTCCTCGATACCGTATCGGTGTTTTTGTACCGTTTTCCTCTCAGTTTTTTACAGCCAATGATTTCCTTATTAGAGTGATTTCCATCGTATGATGGTACAAAAATAAAGAAATATATAAATTTGTCAAAATGACCAAATAAAAAGGCTTGTTTTTTTTTTTTTTGTGCAATAATTAGTTGTTCACGGGATAATATGAATAATGATGAGAGGAAGAATGCTATGGCTGATTATATTGATTTACAAGTTCAAAAACTTGGTGATGGAGTATGTCAAAAATGCGGGAAAAGTTTTAACGAATTGAACTATGCAACATTGATTTCAAGTAATAAAACAAAATCGTACGTTTTGTGTAATGACTGTTTATTACAGTTGCAAATAAAGACGGATAATTTTAATGCCGATCATCAAGCAAATAATACTGAAAAAAAGCCATATGAAAGTATCGCTCACGATGAAGTCAACAAACAGATTGAAAACAGTGTTCAAAATATAAATACCAACAACACTCCGAAGTCAAATAAAAACTTCAAAAGAATCATTATAATTGCTTTGATTGCTGCTATTATTATCGGTGGTTGTATTGCCGTTTTACATTATAAACAAGTAAATGAATTGCATTATATTGATTTTTCAAATATAACAGTTGTTTCTAATGGGTATGATCATAGAATTGAATATGATGATGAAGAAGTGGAGCGTGATAAGTATTATCTTCTGAGCCTTGTACCGTCTGAGTCCAAAGTTTTCGAGTATGATGGCTACGTTCCCCTATATGACTATGATATTCCTCATGTTTTTAACGGGAAAGTATATGATTCTTATGGAAATGAATGGATAAACTACAAAAGTGTCAGAATACATCTTTATTTGCAGAAGGGTAGTCGCTTAGAGTTGGAGCAAGGAAAAAATTATTATATAAAATGTAAGATTAAATTTGGAGACAGTTATGATGGTGTTATAGATGCTGATAACCTTGCAGAGTTTAATATCACGATTAATAAATTTATTGATAATCCAAACTTTAATAACGAACCAAATGATATTTCAAAAAGGATAAAGGATTTTAAAATAGAAGGCAAATGGAAAAACATAGGAAATACTTCTTGTGCTCAAATGCAGGTTGGATCTATAACCTCGTTTGATGGAACGCACTGTAATGTTTACAGCCCAAGTGACACATATGCTTTTTATGAACAAAACGGCGAATATCGTCTTGATTGCACAAGCTTCTTTGCAGGAGATTCAATGAATTTTACAGTCAGAATAATTGACAATGATAATATTGAACTGACATACAGTGAGGATACAACAGTTAAACTGCAAAGAGTGGACTAATCATTTACTCCATCCCCACCGGGAACACATCATCAATAGTTTTTATTTCATAAGGCTTACTGACTTTGATAATCTGCTTAAGAAA
Organism: Clostridia bacterium; assembly: GCA_017430535.1. GTDB lineage: Bacteria > Bacillota > Clostridia > Oscillospirales > Acutalibacteraceae > CAG-177. Next base: position 454,298 of record JAFRMR010000003.1, on the reverse strand, counting down.
TGAGAATCAATATTTTTTCAAGCGCCACTCGTTAATACGGGTGGCGCTTATCTTTTAAAGAGGAGGCTGATATATGTCAACCAAAACACAAATGTATTCAGAGTTGGCAGAAAAGACATCAAAAGAGCTGACTCATCAATCCAAGTCCGTGAGATTTTACTGAATATTGCTCTTTAAGTTTTGTGAATTATTTTAAGAGTGGTCGCTTTGAGCACTTTTTTATCGATACCGTACCGATTTTTTGCACCATATTTCACTCAGTTTTTTCAAACGGATATTTCATCGTTTGAAATATTTCTATCAGATGAAGGTGCAAAAATCAGAAAAATGAACTTTAGTTTTAAAATACAATATCAAAATCATTACTTAAAAAATCCTTAAGAATCAACGGAAAAATTATCCGTGAAATTATCCGCTTAAAAGATAAATTTTAGTATTTTTTGCGTTTTTTTGGCGGTGTCTGATGTTTTAAGGTTCTCTGTTTTATTTATTATATCACATCTGCCGTGTTTGAAACATTTTTTAGTATAAAGAGCTGCCGGTGGGTAATTCGTGTAAAAATCCCCTTTATCTCTAATGTAAAAGGGGACTGCAATTAATTTTACCGGCAATGCCCGTTTATTTCAGGTATTCATCTGCGTATTCAGCAATAAGGCTGTAGATGCGCCGGGACTGCTCATTATCGCTTCCCAAATCGTGACCGGAATTCGGGAAAACAATAAATTCGTGCTTCACACCGTATTTTGTCAGCAAGGCGTCAAGTTTTTCAGATTGGGAAAAGTTGACGGTAGTATCTTTTTTGCCGTGAGCCAGTACGGTGGGAACACTTGAGGCGCTCACATAGGTTACGGGTGAAACCTTCGCAAGGTAAGGTATGGCATCCTTCAGGTTTTCTTTTGTGAATTTGAAGCCGCAGGCCTTTGAAAACAGCTCGCAGGCACTCTGATCATCAAAATCGCCGTCAATATAGGATTGCACATCGGTGAGGTCGGTAGGCGCGCTCATACCGAATACGGCAACGGGCTTTATGGGTGCCTCTTCTGCTCTTGAGTAGGCATACAGAAGCGAAAGGTTGCCGCCGGCGGAGTGTCCGTAAAGCATAACCTTGTTTATTGATATTCCCAGTTCTTTTCCCTTTTCTTTTATGGCTTTCAACGCCATGGTTATTTCATCCAAAATCAGGTTTATATCCGTTTTTTCCGATACGTAAGTGTAATTTATGGCTGCTGCGCAGCAGCCGCTTCCCGCCGCCTGGCTTACAATTGAGTCTCTTGAATCCTTTTTATCCCCGGATATCCAGGCTCCGCCGTGAATCAGCAGCAGAAGGTTTGTTTCTCCCTTTGCGTCCTTCGGCACAGCCAGGTCATAAATTTCGCGGGAACCGCTGCCGTATTTTACATCATAGTAGGTGTTGACTTTTCCGTAATTACCTATACCGAAAAGAGATGAGAAAAAGGCGACTATCGCCATTATTAAGGCGTATATTCTGTTAAGCATGTAAAGTCCTCCCTGTGTCTTGCCCGGTTTGTTCTACAGTACAGGCGTTTTTCTGTATGATTTGCGTGCACCTGTCCGCGTGTCCTGTGCAAAATACCCGGGTGTATAATTATTATACCTTGTATATACATGATTATTATTTTAGAAAAGAATTATTCTCATTTTTTACCGCAGTGTATAACAGCTGCCGCCCTGTCACTTACATCGGTTCGGAATTGACAAGGGGCCGTGAGTTTGTTATCTGTTGCAAATAATAAAAGAGCCCAACGCAAAAGCGTTTAAGCTCTTTTATGGTCGGAGTGGCGGGATTATAAAGCTTTCTTTCAAAAGCATTTGAACCCACGGCTGACCGAGAAAAACAATGGTCGCCTTGCTCGTCGTTCGGCGTCGCAATTCTCCCTGTTTTTCTCTTCCTCCGCCTCGCTGCATCCGCCACAGGCGGCGCTCAGCTCCGTCACCTGGTCCCTCACTTTGGCCCGGGACTGACAAGAGGCCGTATGTTCAAAAACTAAGGAACCCAATGCAAACACATTGAGTTCCTTATGGTCGGAGTGGCGGGATTTGAACCCACGGCCTCTTGGTCCCGAACCAAGCGCGCTACCATCTGCGCTACACCCCGAAAAAATATTATTTTTTTGGGGTGTGGCGCTGCGCATATTACGAGCAAAGCGAATAACAAGGTTCTGAAGCGAAGCTTCAGGTTCTTATTACGAAACTTTCACAAGTAACAAGGTTCTGAAGCGAAACTTCAGGTTCTTATTACAAAACTTTCACAAGTAACAAGGTTCTGAAGCGAAACTTCAGGTTCTTATTACTAAGCCTTTGCGAGTAACAAGGTTCTCCGTAATTCACCAAATCTGTGATTTGGTTTGAATTACGAGAGGTTCTTACACCCCGATTGTAAATAGGGATTTTGTCCCGATTTGTTAATTGGGGATTCATACACCCCAATTTATTAATCGGGGGTTACATCCCCGATTTACTGGTGTATTATATTACATTGCCGTGAAAAAATCAAGCATATTATTTTGCCCTTTCAAGGTTTACCGTAAAAATGAATAATAATTGAGTCAAGGCTCTTCCTATGTTGATAAAATATACTGCATTAAAATTGTTGAAGCCCGCTTAAAAAAATGTTATAATAATATTACATGCGTAAGAAGGAGGATTGCCTGTGGATAAATTCAAGCTTGTTGCCCCTTATGCGCCCACGGGCGATCAGCCCGGCGCCATTGATTCTCTTGTAAACGGCCTTAACGCAGGCTATAAAGAGCAGACTTTACTCGGCGTTACCGGTTCCGGTAAAACCTTTACAATGGCTAATGTTATTGCAAGGGTAAACAGGCCTACCCTTGTGCTTGCCCATAACAAAACCCTTGCGGCTCAGCTTTGCAGCGAGTTCCGGGAGTTTTTTCCCGAAAACGCCGTTGAGTATTTTGTCAGTTATTATGATTATTATCAGCCGGAGGCCTATATCCCCACCACGGATACTTATATTGAGAAGGACTCCGCCGTTAATGATGAGATAGATAAACTCCGCCATTCCGCCACATCCGCTCTTTCGGAGCGGCGGGATGTTATAATCGTTTCTTCCGTTTCCTGTATTTACACTCTCGGCGACCCTATCGATTACCGCAGTATGGTTATTTCCCTGCGTACCGGTATGGAGAAAAACCGGGATGATCTTATTGCAAAACTTATATCAATTCAGTATGAGCGCAACGATATTGATTTCAGCCGCAACAAGTTCCGCGTCAGGGGCGATGTGGTTGAGGTCTTCCCCGTATATTCAAATGAAAACGCAGTAAGGATTGAGTTTTTCGGCGATGAGATTGACAGAATCAGCGAAATAAACGCCCTTACCGGTCAGGTCAAAAGCAATCTTTCCCATGTGGCAATTTATCCCGCATCCCACTATGTTATTTCAAGGGATAAAATGGAGCGTAGTATTGTTGCCATCACCGCCGAAATGGAAGAACGGGTAAAATATTTTGAAGAGCGCGGTAAGCTGCTTGAAGCCCAGCGCATAAGAGAGCGCACGGAGTATGATATGGAGATGCTCCGTGAAACCGGATTCTGCAAAGGTATTGAAAATTATTCCCGGGTTATGTCCGGCAGGCCTGCGGGCTCAGCTCCTTTCACCCTGCTTAATTATTTCCCCGATGATTTTCTTCTTTTTGTTGATGAATCCCATGTTACTTTGCCTCAGGTTCACGCTATGTACGGCGGTGACAGAGCCCGTAAAGAGAATCTGGTAAAATTCGGTTTCCGCTTGCCATCCGCCTTTGATAACAGGCCTCTTACCTTTGATGAATTTTATGAAAGGGTAGGGCAGAAGATATTTGTAAGCGCCACACCCGGCGAGTTTGAAAAAGAGAAGAGCGCCAACATTGCGGAGCAGGTTATAAGGCCCACCGGCCTTCTTGACCCCGAAATATCCGTTAGGCCCACCGAGGGGCAGATTGACGATCTGGTTTCCGAAATCAACACACGCACCGCAAAGAAGGAAAGGGTGCTTATCACTACCCTTACAAAGCGTATGGCAGAGGACCTTACAGAGTATCTTGAGGACCTTGATATAAAAGTGCGCTATATGCACCACGATATTGATACCATTGAGCGTATGGAGATTATCCGTGGCCTTCGCCTTGGAGATTTTGATGTGCTTGTGGGCATCAACCTTCTCAGAGAGGGTCTTGATATACCGGAGGTTTCCCTTGTTGCCATACTGGATGCGGATAAAGAGGGTTTCCTAAGGAGCGAAACCTCACTTATCCAGACCGTAGGCCGCGCCGCCCGCAATGCCGGGGGCACGGTAATAATGTATGCGGATTCCGTTACCCCTTCTATGGAAAGGGCAATCAAAGAAACAAACCGCCGCCGTAAAAAGCAGAGTGATTATAATACGGAGCACGGCATTGTACCGAAAACCATCATAAAGGATGTCCGTGAGATTATTGAGATTTCAACCGGCGCGGATGATGACGGCGCTTATGTCAAGATGAGCCGGGCAGACAGAGACAAACTTGTTGCAAAGCTGACTGCCGAGATGAAGGAAGCCGCAAAGATTCTTGAATTTGAGCACGCCGCCTATCTCAGGGATAAGATAGAGAAAATCAAAAATGCAAAACCCGGAAAAACAAAGAGGTAAATATGGCATCTGAGTTTATAAAAGTCAAAGGCGCAAAAGAGCACAATTTAAAAAATATTGATGTTACCATACCAAGAAACAAGCTTGTGGTTTTCACCGGCCTTTCCGGCTCCGGCAAATCATCACTGGCTTTTGATACCATTTATGCCGAGGGCCAGCGAAGGTATGTTGAGTCACTTTCATCCTATGCCCGTATGTTCCTCGGGCAGATGGAAAAGCCCAATGTAGAGAGCATTGACGGTCTCTCTCCGGCAATATCAATAGACCAGAAATCCACCTCAAAAAATCCCCGCTCCACCGTGGGCACGGTTACCGAAATATACGATTATCTGCGCCTTCTTTATGCCCGCATCGGTATTCCCCACTGCCCGGAGTGCGGCAGGGAGATTGTGCGGCAGACCGTTGATGATATAGTGCCCAGAATACTTGAACTTGATGAAGGCACCAAAATACAGATAATGGCTCCCGTAGTCAGGGGCAAAAAAGGCCGTTTTGAAAAAGAAATTGAAGGCATAAGAAAAAGCGGCTTTGCAAGGGTGCGTATTGACGGCATTGTTTATGATTTATCCGAGGAAATAAAGCTTGATAAGAATATAAAGCACAGCATTGAGGTTATTGTTGACCGCCTTGTGGTCAAGGAGGGCATTCGTTCAAGGCTTGCGGATTCCGTTGAAACAGCCACCAATCTTTCCGACGGTCTGCTCCTTGTCAGCATTACCGACGGCAGGGAAATTATGTTTTCAATGAACTACGCCTGCCCGGAGCACGGTGTCTGTGTTGAGGAGCTTGAGCCCAGGTCCTTCTCTTTCAATAATCCTTTCGGCGCCTGCCCCGCCTGCTCGGGCCTGGGTGAATTTATGTCGGTTAATCCAAAGCTTATAGTTCCCGATCCCCGCCTTTCTGTCAATGAGGGCGCTATTCAGGCATCCGGCTGGAGCAGCAACAGCTCAATAGCAAAAATGTATTTTGAGGGTTTGGCCCGTGAATATGGCTTTTCTCTTGATACTCCCTTCGGCGAGCTGCCGCAGGCTGCCCGTGATGTTATTCTTTACGGCACAAAAGGCAAAAAAATTAAGCTTGAGCGCCCGGGTATCTACGGAACAGGGAGCTATGAATACACCGCTGATTTTGAGGGTGTAATAACAAACCTCGAAAGGCGCTATACCGAATCAAACAGCGAAGCAATGCGCTCTGAGATTGAGATATATATGTCTTCCGAAAAATGCCCCGAATGCGGCGGCGCAAGGCTCCGCAAAGAGTTTCTTGCCGTTACCGTAGGCGGCGTAAACATAAATGATTTTTCCCAGAAACCCGTAACCGAAGAGCTGGCCTTCATAAACTCCCTCAACCTTACCCCCAGGGAGCACATGATAGCCGACCAGATAATAAACGAAATAAAGAAACGTCTTGAGTTCCTTGCAAGCGTCGGCCTTGATTACCTTAACCTTTCAAGAGCTTCCGCCACCCTTTCCGGCGGCGAAGCCCAGCGCATCCGCCTTGCCACCCAGATAGGTTCCTCCCTTATGGGGGTTCTCTATGTGCTGGATGAGCCCAGCATAGGCCTTCATCAGCGGGATAATATGAAGCTGCTGGGCACCCTTAAGAATCTGCGCGATTTAGGCAACACCCTTATAGTTGTTGAGCACGATGAAGAAACTATGAGAGAAGCGGATTATATTGTGGATATCGGCCCCGGTGCGGGCATTCACGGCGGTCAGGTTGTGTGCAGCGGCAGCCCCGATGATATTATGAAATGCGGCGAATCCGTAACCGGGCAGTATATGAGCGGCAAAAAGTTTATCCCCGTGCCTGAAAAACGCCGTGAGGGCACAGGCAAATTTCTAACCGTTTACGGCGCAGCGGAAAATAACCTTAAAAATATTGATGTTGAATTCCCTCTGGGCAGGTTCATTTGCGTTACCGGTGTTTCCGGCAGCGGAAAATCCTCCCTCATAAACGAAATACTGTATAAGCACCTTGCGGTTGTGCTTAACGGCGCCTCAAAGAATCCCGGCAAACACCGTGAGATAACCGGCACGGATTATCTTGATAAGGTAATAAATATCGATCAGTCACCCATTGGCAAAACTCCCCGTTCAAACCCCGCCACCTATACCGGAGTATTCACGGATATCCGTGAGTTGTTTGCTTTGAGCACAGATGCAAAAAAGAAGGGCTACAAAGCCAACAGGTTCTCCTTCAATGTCAAAGGCGGCAGATGCGAGGCCTGCCAGGGCGGGGGAATTGTAAAAATAGAGATGCAGTTCCTTGCGGATATTTATGTGCCTTGCGAGGTCTGCAAAGGCAAGCGGTATAACCATGAAACCCTTGAGGTAACCTACAAGGGCAAAAATATTTACGATGTGCTTGAAATGACCGTTGAAGAGGCGGTGAATTTCTTTGAGAATGTACCCAAAATCCGCAAAAAGATGGAAACCCTCTATGATGTGGGCCTTGGCTACATTAAGCTGGGCCAGCCCGCCACCACCCTTTCCGGCGGCGAAGCCCAGAGGGTGAAGCTGGCCACCGAGCTTGCAAAGCCCGCAACCGGCAAAACCGTGTATATTTTTGATGAGCCCACCACAGGCCTTCACACTGCGGATGTCCACCGGCTTATTGAGGTTATACAGAAGCTTGCGGATAAGGGCAACACGGTTATCGTAATTGAGCATAACCTTGATGTTATAAAAACCGCGGATTATATTATTGACCTTGGCCCCGAAGGGGGAGATGCCGGCGGCACGGTTGTGGCGGCAGGCACCCCGGAGCAGGTCGCAAAGGTAAAGGAATCCTACACCGGTCAGTATCTTAAAAAGATGCTGGCAAAGAATAATAAAAAGTAAAGGGATTGATTTTTTGTCAGGTATTGATTCAAAAATATCGGAGCTTCTTGCCGCATATGATTTCAGCGGGGAATTTGCCGGCGAAACCGCAATAAACGACGGCCACATAAACGGCACCTACGCTTTCACTTTTCTTCTCCCCGGCGGAAAAGAAAAGAAATATCTTGTTCAGCAGATAAATACCGGAGTTTTCAAGGACCCCATAGGTCTTATGGAAAACTTTGTCAGCGTATGCGAATACCTCAGGAATGAGGTTACGGCAAACGGCGGCGACCCGGAGCGCGAGTGCCTCACCGTTTACCCCACTCGCGAGGGCAAGCCCTATTATATTGACGGCGAGGGCGGTTTCTGGCGCTGCGTTAATTTTGTGAATAACGCTTACACCGTACAGGTTATAGATAACCCGGAAACTTTCAGAAAATCCGCTCTTGCTTTCGGCAAATTTCAGCTTATGCTGGCGGAGTATCCCATTGAAAACCTGAAGGAAACCATACCGAATTTCCATAACACGGTTTCAAGGTTTGCCGATTTTAAAAAAGCCGTTGATAATAACCTTTCCGGCAGGGCTGATACCTGCAGGGATGAGATTGCCTTTGCCCTTGCAAGGGAAAAGGACTGCGGCAGACTTGTTGATATGATTGAGCGGGGTGAACTGCCCCTTCGCGTTACTCATAACGACACAAAGCTCAATAATGTTATGTTTGATAACGAAACAGGGGAGGGCATCTGCGTTGTTGATCTTGATACCGTAATGCCCGGTCTTTCACTCTACGATTTCGGCGACAGTATCCGTTTTGGTGCCTCCACCGCCGCCGAAGATGAAAAGAATCTTGATAAAGTCCATTTCAGCCTTGATTATTTCAAAGCCTATACCGAAGGTTTCCTTGCCGCCGCAGGCAGGGCTCTTACTTCAAATGAAAAGCGAAACCTTGCATTCGCCTCAAAGCTTATGACCCTTGAGTGCGGTATGAGGTTTTTAGGTGATTACCTTAACGGCGATACTTATTTCAAAACGGATTATCCCGAGCATAATCTTGTACGCTGCCGCACTCAGTTCAGGCTGGTCAAAGAAATGGAAGAGGCAATGGATAAGATGAACGAAACCGTTGAAAAGATTTGCGAAGAGCTTGGTATCGGTATATGAATCTTGATCTTATAAGCGAAAAAGAGGCAAGCAGCCTTCTGGCTCTCTGGCTGCTGGATAACGATAAAAGCACCTGCCTGCCCGTAAATATTTCCCGTGATGAATTTGCCGGGGATTTTGCAATGCCGGAAATCCGCTACAACTATTTCGATTCCTTTGCCGGCACAGGGGGCGGAATACTCAGCCTCTTTAAAGGTGAAATTGCTTTGCCGGATTGGAAAAGCAGAAGCGGCAAAGCCGTAAAAGCCACAGTCTACCGCATCTGCGAAACCTTCCCCGAAACCGAACCAGCAGTTAAGGGATATATGATAGAAATATAAAAAACCCGCCTGCAAAGTTTATTGCAGGCGGGTTTTTAACTATATTCGGAGCTTTGCTCCCCTTACTTATTCCTTCTTACTTGTTACTACTTCTTACTTATCTTCTATTGCCGCTTTCCTTGTGTTTACCTCATAATAGAATTCCGGCTCAAATTTCGGCCTTCTGTCATAAGTGTAAACCCCGTTCTGTTCCTGCTCCACATCCGTAAGCTGTGTGTAGCAGAAGGCAAACATCTTTTCGTTATCAAGCAGCACATCCGTAAGGCCCTTGTATCTTGCCTTGTATTCGTCCTCAGTTTTCGGGTTGTTGCCGTAGCCCCAGGCTTTTTCGTTGCTGTCCGCAACCCAGCCTATGCCGCCGTATTCGCTCACGAATACTATTCCGCCTTCATAATGCACGGCGCATCTTTCGTTCGTAGGGTCAACAAGTTCATCATTTTCAAGCAGCTTATCGTAGGTTTCTTTAAAGCTTACGGGGTTCTGGTCGTAATTGTGAACATCCCATATATCGGTTATCACATGGTAGTTTCCGCTGGTGTCAATGCAGGGTCTTGTTTTGTCAAGGGCTTTTGTTACCTTGTAAACCGTTTCAAGCAGCTCGTCCCTTTGCCTGCGTCCGTCGGTATCCCAGGTTTCGTTAAAGGGGCACCAGCCGATAATTGAGGGGTGGCTGTAATCTCTTTCAACCGCCTCAATCCAGGCATTAACAAATCTGTCTGTTGCGGCGGGGTTTGAGTGGTCCATACCCCAGTTGGGGTATTCTCCCCAGGTAAGGTAGCCCATTTTATCTGCGTGGTAGTGGAATCTGGGGTCAAATACTTTCTCGTGCAGGCGCGCGCCGTTGAAACCTGCCGCCATAGAGAGCTCAATATCTCTTTTAAGGGCATCATCTGTAGGTGCAGTATAAATGCCGTCCGGGTAAAAACCCTGGTCCAGCACAAGGCGCTGAAATACGCTTTTGCCGTTTATAAGAAACTTATAGCCGTCAATCGCAAGATCCCTGAGGCCGAAGTAGCTGTTTATCACATCATCCCCGAATTTCAGCTTAAGGCCGTAAAGCCTGCCGTTTCCGGGTTCCCACAGGTGAGTTTCGCTCAGCTTTATTTCTCCGGTAATTTCCCCGGCAGCTTTCTTGCAAAATGAGCCTGCGCTCTTTCCTTCATAGTCCGCCTCTGCTCTGAATTCACCTGCGCCGCAGAGAGTTGCTTCCACAGTAAGGCAGCCGTTGGCGGCATCCGGGGTCAGCTTAAAGGATTTTATGTAGTTTTTCGGTGTGAATTCAAGCCACACGCTCTGCCATATACCGGTAGTCCTTGTGTAAACACAGCCGTGGGAGTAGGAGAGCCGGCTCTGTTTGCCTGTGCACTGCAAGGGGGAGCGGGTATCGTCAACTGCATTTACAATAACCGTATTGCTTCCGCTTACAAGCAGATCTGTTATATCAAATCTGAAAGAGGTGTAGCCCCCGGTGTGGGTGCCCGCCTTTTTGTCGTTTATATAAACCGTGGTGTAATAATCCACTGCGCCGAAGCATATAAATACTCTGCCTTTCAGGTTTTCTTCGGTGATTTCTATTTTTTTCCTGTACCATACCGCAGGTATAAAGTCTTTGTATCCTATGCCGGAAAGCTCGCTCTCCGGGCAGAAGGGTACGGTTATTTCTTTATCCCATTTTTCTTTTTTCAGTATTTCGCCGTCATCCTGCATGCTTTTGCCAAAGTCAAATTCAAAATCCCACTGTCCGTTAAGGCAAAGCCAGTTTTCTCTTTCTGCCTGGGGGTTGGGGAATTCGGGGCGGGGAATGCTCATATTATTTTCTCCTCTCTTTCGGGTATGGTTTTATTATAACCTCCCGTATATGCTCCGTCAACAAAAAAGAACAGTGTATTTTTTCATAAAAGCGGAAATAAAGCTCCTATTTCACTCCGGTAATTATTTATTATCCGGTACTCCCGGGTTATAATGTATGCAAATCACAGGAAATATGCAGGCTTATATTGAATTTTGCACAACCCTGTGATATATTAAGAAAGAAAGGGGGAACAGAATATGTCATACACCGCGCTTATAGCCTGGGCAGTTGCTCTGGTGCTGTTCCTTGTGGTTGAAGGCATTACAGCGCAGCTTGTAACAATCTGGTTTGCCGCAGGAGCCCTTGCCGGTCTTATCACGGCTTACGCTCACGGCCCCGTCTGGCTGCAGATAGTTATGTTTGTGGTGGTTTCCGGTGTTACTCTCGCCGCCACCAGGCCCCTTGTAAAGAGGATTACCGGAAAGAAAAAGCAGGCGCTTAATGCGGACAGAATCATCGGCAGCACTGCGGTTGTCAGTGAAACCGTTGATAACCTCAAAGGCACGGGATGTGTCAAAGTCAGCGGAGTTCCCTGGACTGCACGGTCCGCCGATGACAGCGTCATAGAAACAGGAAAAAGCGTTTCAGTTGAAAAAATTGAAGGCGTAAAAGTTATAGTAAAGGAGATTTAATTATGCCGTACATCATTATAGGAATTCTTATCGTAATTGCTCTCGGTCTCATTATTGCAAATATCAAAATCGTTCCTCAGTCAAGAGCTTATGTTATTGAGCGCCTCGGTGCCTACAGCTCCACCTGGGATACCGGAATTCATGTAAAAATTCCCTTTATTGAGAGAATTGCAAAGCAGGTTTCCCTCAAAGAGCAGGTTGTGGACTTCCCGCCACAGCCGGTTATCACCAAAGATAACGTTACAATGCAGATAGACACCATCGTTTTCTTCCAGATTACGGATCCCAAACTTTTTGCTTACGGTGTTGAAAAACCCATTATGGCTATTGAAAACCTTACAGCAACCACCCTTCGTAATATCATCGGTGAGCTTGAGCTGGACCATACCCTTACCTCCCGTGATACTATCAATGCAAAAATCAGAGGCATTCTTGATGAAGCCACCGATCCCTGGGGTATCAAGGTAAACCGCGTTGAACTTAAAAACATCCTTCCTCCCAAAGAGATTCAGGATGCAATGGAGAAGCAGATGAAAGCCGAGCGTCAGCGCAGAGAGGCAATCCTTACCGCAGAAGGCCAGAAGGAGAGCCAGATTCTTGTGGCTCAGGGCCATAAAGAGAGCCAGATTCTTCAGGCACAGGCAGATAAAGAGGCAGCTATCCTTGCCGCCGAAGCCGAAAAAGAGAGCAAAATCCGCAAGGCCGAAGGTGAAGCTCAGGCCATCCTCAAGGTTGAGGAAGCAAGGGCAAAGGCCATTGACCTTATCAATGAAGCCAAGCCCGGCGAGGGCTATCTCAAGATCAAGAGCCTTGAAGCTTTTGAAGCCGCTGCCGACGGTCAGGCCACCAAGATTATTATCCCCGGCCAGCTTGAGGGCATAGCAAGCCTTGCTGCAGGCGCAAAAGAAATACTTAAATAAGGAAACTGCCGCATTCAGGCGAAAAACAAACAGCAATTTTCATTTGAATTATTATACCGTTTTCAGATAATCCGGAGCAAAACTGCTCATATACCCGGAGTCTGAACGGACCGGCACACAAAACAGTAATCAGAGGCTTGCTGATTATCATCCGTAAGCCTCTGATTTTATTGATAGTTTACCGATACCGGGTTTTGCTGTTTTCGCCGTTTTTTCGGCTCTGCCGTACTTCAGTACTGTCTCCAGCCGAAGAAAACGGCGTTTTCATCCTGACTGCAGCAGTTATGTGTGCAATATGAAATATTCAACCGTTATATTTGACCTTGACGGCACCCTGATTAACACCCTTGAGGATTTAACAGATGCCGTGAATCATGCCCTTGCCGCCTTTGATTTTCCTTTAAGAACGGTGGAGGAGGTCAGGGGCTTTGTAGGTAACGGCATTCCCCGCCTTGTTCATCTTGCCCTTCCCGAAGGGATCGGTGAGCAGGATGAGGCAAAATGCCTTGATCTTTGCAAAAGCTATTATAAAGAACACTCCGCCGTTAAAACCGCCCCCTATGAGGGTATATGTGAGCTTGTTTCTCAGCTTAAAAAAGCAGGGGTTAAATCTGCCGTTGTCACAAACAAAATAGAAGATGCCGCCATAGAAATTGTCAGGGGATTTTTCGGCGGTGATATAGATGTAATTATCGGTCAGGTGGATGGGTTCAAGCAGAAGCCGGAGCCGGACGGAGTTTTTGCTGCTCTTGAAAAGCTTGGGGCCGAAAAGGGCCGCAGTGTCTATGTCGGCGATTCCGAAGTGGACTGCGCCACGGCAAAAAATGCGGGGCTGCCGATTATCGGCTGCACCTGGGGCTTCAGGGGCAGAGCCCTGCTGGAGCAGTGCGGCGCAGATTATATTATCGATACTCCCCGGCAGATACTTGATATTGTGCTTTAAACATCTTTTTTATATTGACAAATACATTTGTTAGTTATATAATGTGCCCGTAATTGAATATCCTTATTTAGAGTGGCTGAGGGACAGGCCCTTTGAAGCCCGGCAACCTGCGGTTAAGCAAGGTGCCAATTCCTGCGGCAGCGGAGTATTCTCCGGCCGAGAAATAAGGTTTTTTCACCCGCTGAGAAACCTTAGCGGGTAATTTTTTATGTTAGGAGAGATTTTATGGCCCACTATCTGTTTACATCAGAGTCCGTCACCGGCGGTCATCCCGATAAAATATGCGATCAGGTATCAGATGCAGTTCTTGACGCAATCCTTGCAAAGGATCCCGAAGGCCGTGTTGCCTGCGAAACCACCACCACTACCGGTATGGTTATGGTTATGGGCGAAATCACCACCAATGCGGATATTGATATCCCTGCCATCGTAAGAGAAGTGGTAACCGAAATCGGTTATGACAGTTCCGAAAAGGGCTTTGACGGCAACACCTGCGCCGTTATTACTTCAATTGACAGGCAGAGCCCCGATATTGCCATGGGCGTTGACCGTCTGGGAGCAGGGGATCAGGGTATGATGTTCGGTTTCGCCTGCGATGAAACCCCTGAGTATATGCCCCTTCCCATTTCTCTTGCCCATAAGCTTGCCGCAAAGCTTACCGAGGTGCGCAAAAACGGTACCCTTCCTTACCTCAGGCCGGACGGCAAAACCCAGGTTACCGTTGAATATGATGAAAACGACCGCCCCGTAAGGATTGATACGGTAGTAGTTTCATCCCAGCACAGCGCCGATGTTTCTCTTGAAACAATCAGGGCTGATATAATCGAAAAGGTTATCAAAGCAACTGTTCCTTCATCTTTGCTTGATGATAATACCAGATATTTTGTAAACCCCACCGGCAGGTTTGTTGTGGGCGGTCCTATGGGTGACAGCGGCGTCACAGGCCGCAAGATTATTGTTGATACCTACGGCGGTTACGCTCGCCACGGCGGCGGCGCTTTCAGCGGAAAGGATCCCACAAAGGTTGACCGCAGCGCAGCTTACGCCGCAAGGTATGCGGCCAAAAATGTTGTTGCAGCCGGGCTTGCAAAAAAATGCGAGGTTCAGCTTGCCTATGCCATAGGCGTTGAAGAGCCGGTTTCCGTTTTTGTGGATACCTTCGGCACAGGCATAAAGCCGGATTCCGAAATTGCCGCGGCAGTAAAAAAGTGCTTTGATTTCACCCCCGCAGGCATTATAAAGTCCCTTGATTTAAGGCGGCCCATTTACAGGCAGGTTGCTTCCCTCGGTCATATGGGTAGGTCCGATATCGACCTCCCCTGGGAAAAGATAGATAAAGCCGTAATGCTTAAGGAGGTTATCTGAGTATGAAGCTTTCTCTTGTGGTGCCCTGCTATAATGAAGAGAGCAATATTGCTCTTATGTATGATGCCGTAAAAGCGGATTTCAAAGATGTTACCTTTGATTATGAAATGGTATTTGTAAACGACGGCAGCAAAGACGGAACGCTTGGGGAGCTCAAAAAATTGCTTTCCGGCGATGTTCCCGTTAAAATAGTCAACTTTTCAAGAAACTTCGGCAAAGAGTCGGCAATGTATGCCGGCCTCAAAGAATCCGAAGGCGAATATGTTACCATAATAGATGCGGACCTTCAGCAGAGGCCCTCAATAGCCCTTGAAATGGTTTCAATGCTGGATTCCGATCCGGATACAGACTGTGTTGCCTGCTATCAGGAGCAGAGGAGCGAAAGCAAGCTTGTTGTTTTCCTCAAGGAGAATTTCTATAAGATAATCAATAAGTTTGCGGATACCGAATTCGTAAGCGGTGCTTCGGATTTCCGCACTTTCCGCAGGCCTATGGTAAATGCCATAGTTGAAATGGGCGAGTATTTCCGCTTCAGCAAGGGCCTTTTCAGCTGGGTGGGCTTCAATACCAAGTTTATCCCCTATAAAGCCGATGAGAGAGCAACAGGAGAATCCAAGTGGTCCGTTAGGAAGCTCTTTTCCTATGCTTTCGGCGGCATAATCGCCTTTACCACCGCGCCCTTGAAGATTGCCACGGCTCTGGGCGCTGTCAGCGGCCTGTTTTCGGTAATCTGGCTTATTGCGAAACTTATAGCCCTTTTTTTCGGCGTTCCCTTTACCGCCGCAGGCTGGCTGATTTTCCTTGTTACGCTTCTCGGCGGGGCAATTCTTGTGTGTCTCGGCATACTGGGCGAGTACCTTGCCCGGATTTATATCCAGACTAAGGGCAGGCCAATCTATATTGCAAAAAATGTTTTTAAAAATTTCGGCAGTGAGGATAAATAAATGGATAATATTTTACCTTTTTTGAGGCGAAAAATATTAAGTCACTCAGAACTGTTGAGGCTCAACGCTTTTGAGCTGATTCACTCCGGTTTTTAATATTCTAAAAACAAAAGATAAGTTCACTTAAATCCACTTAGATTCAGTTAAAGTGGAACAAAAGTGGAACAAATTGTGTACAATAAAGCAGACAGAAAAAGAGCGCCGCCGGGAGTTATTTCCGGCGGCTATTTTTATTTGTTTTCTGCTTCTCGAATCTGAATGCGCGATTGGAGCATTTCTCTGATGTTAACATAATCGCAACTGCGAGTTTCATTTTAGCGATTAGACAAAGAAAAACCGCAAAGCGAAAGCCACACAAAAAAAGCAAACGCTAGGCGGTGAAGCGAAGGGAAAAGGGTAACGCTTATGAGTGAAACAACAATCACTTTAATGTTTGTTCTTCTCATAATAATCTTAATTAAGAAATAAGTTAAACGCCAATTAACTTTGTTTCGCAAGAGGGGTTGCCCTCTTGATTACACCCTCATTATAGCAGAACTGAAAATAAAGTCAAGAGGAGGTTAAGGCGATATGACGATTCTCGAAGCCAGACAAAAAGCAAAAATAACAAGGAGAGCTGCGTCAGAGCTTTTGGGTATTCCTTACAGTACATTCGAGAACTGGGAGGCCGGAAACAATATTTGTCCTCTCTGGGCTGAGAAGCTTATTATCGCCGGATTAACAAAATAAGACAGTTCCTGCACGCTCGGAGTTTTTTCGCATTTTCCCTCCCTACGCTGCTTTGAACTCCTTCATAGATATTACCTCACCAGAAGTCCTCTCTCCGTGCCCCCGGGGAGGGGGCTTTTGGTGTTTATAAAAAAGTTTGCCCCTCTCAGATCAACTCCGGGAGAGGCTGGTTTTATTCTATGTTTAACACTTTTTTTAATGCGTTTTGCAATACGGCAGAAACATTTATTCCGCTCTCACTTGCAGCGTAATCCAGATAAGCAGGTAAAGTTACATTGCGACGGACGGAACGCATATCGTTTTTTCTCCGGTAATCATCAAAGTTTACATCTACGAGAGTAACAACTTCGCCGGGCTTCGCTTGAACAGAACTTAAATCTGAAGGAACCGGAAGATTCAGGCCTTTATCTTCAAAACAAATTCCAGCCAAGCATATTGCATCTCTTGCCATCTCAATAGCATCATAATAATCTTTCCCATAGGTGTTAATATCGAAATCGGGGACAAAAACTATGACACTTGCATCATTTTGAGTCATAACAATAGGATAAACACTTTTCATAAAATACTCTCCTTTTATATATGTTGCGGAGTGTCGGGGGCTTATTTCAGCCCCCTCCGCTTTATGATTGTTTTTGCGAGATTTTCGGGAATCCCTTTGTGCCTTGGAATCGTTTCACGCTGACCGTCTTTGAAGTAAATGTTGTGATTTGCTCCGTGTCGGAAGAACTGTCAGCCGTTTGATTCAAGAAGCTTTATCAGGTCTTTGAATTTTATCTCTCACCTCCTTACAAATATAATATACACATAAAATACACACTTGTAAATAGTTTTTTTAAGATTTTTTTATATTTTTTTTAAAATTATTTTGGCTCGCTTGACTTTTTGCATCGATAATTATAAACTGTATGAGATAAGTCTATTTAGGTTCATTTAAGTCCATTTAAAGTGGAACAAAAGTGAAACACAAAACCCTGAAAACTGTTGAAAAATAAGAGAAAAGGAGCACATAATAAATAAATGGATAATATTACCGTAAATGAAAAAAAGGTCAAGGATATTGAGGTTGACGGCAAAACCTATGAAAGGTATGCAATCAGAACTCATGTTATTACCGAAACGGATAAAATAACGGATGTTGCCCTCAAATACGCCAAAGAGCATCTTCAGCCGGGGGATGTGTTTTTTATCACCGAAAAGGCCGTTGGCTGCACTCAGGGCAGAGCAATCCCGATGAAGGATATACACCCCCGCAAGCTTGCAAAGATTCTCTGCAAGTTCGTGCTTAAAACCCCCTACGGCATCGGCCTCGGTATTCCCGAAACCATGGAGATGGCGTTAAGGGAATGCGGCACCCCCAGAATTCTTTTTGCCGCCGGTGTTTCCGCCTTCGGCAAGGTTATAGGCAAAAGAGGCTGGTTCTATAAAATAGCAGGCGAAAAGGCCCGCTCCATAGACGGCCCCTGTGACTGCACACTGCCCCCTTATAACGAGTGTGTGTCCCTCTCTCCTCTTAATCCCGATGATGTGTGCAAAGAGGTTTCCGAAGCTCTGGGCTGCCCCGTGCTTGTAACGGATATCAACGACCTCGGCGGAGTTATTATGGGTGCCTATCCTCCCTCTGTTGACAGAGACCTTATGGCAAGGGTGCTCAAGGATAACCCCCTTGGCCAGTCCCATGAGCAGACTCCTATGGGCATAATCAGAGAGGTAAAATAAATATAACCAGTTGTTCACCGGATATCAGGCATATCCGGTGATTTTTTACAGGCAAACAGGCAAACAGCCCAAAAAGCCCGGATTTTATCTTGCTGTTTTGTAAAAACATACAAATTGTAAAAACAATGTTTTTTTGTAAACTAAAGTGTGTTATAATACTCAGGCAATAAATATTGCGGAAGGAAGTATTAAAATGAGTTATGTTCAGAATGTAATCAAATCAGTTGCTGAAAAGCACGCAGCCGAGCCTGAATTCGTGCAGACTGTAACTGAGGTTCTTTCCACACTCGAGCCTGTTGTAAACCAGCACCCCGAGTATGAAAAGGCCGGTCTGCTTGAAAGAATGGTTGAGCCCGAAAGAGCAATATCTTTCAGAGTTACCTGGGTTGATGATAACGGCAAGGTCAATATCAACACCGGCTACAGGGTTCAGTTCAACGGCGCAATCGGCCCCTACAAAGGCGGCCTGCGTTTCCATCCGTCGGTTTATATCGGCATTATGAAGTTTCTTGCTTTTGAGCAGACCTTCAAAAACAGCCTCACCGGCCTGCCCATAGGCGGCGGCAAAGGCGGTTCCGATTTTGACCCCAGAGGCAAGAGCGATGCAGAGATTATGCGTTTCTGTCAGGCATTTATGACCGAGCTTTACAGGCATATCGGCCCCGATGTTGATGTTCCCGCAGGCGATATCGGCGTAGGCGGCAGAGAGATCGGTTTTCTCTACGGCCAGTATAAGAGAATCAAGGGCTGCTTCGAAAACGGCGTTCTTACCGGCAAGGGTCTTTCCTACGGCGGTTCACTCATCAGGCCTGAAGCCACAGGCTACGGTGCTGTTTACTACACTCAGGAAGTTCTCAAACATTTCGGCGAGGATATCAAAGGCAAAACCTTCGCTCTCTCCGGTTTCGGCAATGTTGCCTGGGGCGCAGCAAAGAAGATTGCTGAGCTCGGCGGTAAGGCCGTAACGGTTTCCGGCCCCGACGGTTACATTTACGATCCCGACGGAATCGTTACCGATGAAAAGATTAACTACCTTCTTGAAATGAGAGCCAGCGGCAGAGACAAGGTTCAGGATTATGCCGATAAATTCGGCGTTCAGTTCTTTGCAGGCCAGAAGCCCTGGGGTGTCAAGGTTGATATCGCAATGCCCTGCGCCACCCAGAACGAAATCGGCATGAAAGAGGCTGAGCAGATTGCTGCCAACGGCGTTCCTTATTACATTGAGGTTGCCAATATGCCCACCACCAATGATGCTCTTGCTTTCCTTAAAGAGAAGTGCAAGGCAGTTGCTCCCTCCAAGGCGGTTAATGCCGGCGGCGTTGCCACATCCGCCCTTGAAATGAGCCAGAACTCCATGAGGTACAGCTGGACTGCAGAAGAAGTTGATGCAAAACTTCATCAGATTATGGTAAATATCCACGATTCTTCCGCAGCAGCTGCAGAAAAATACGGCTTCGGTTATGACCTTGTTGCAGGCGCAAACATCGCCGGCTTCGTAAAGGTTGCCGATGCAATGATGGCTCAGGGTCTTATCTGATTCAACCAAATACATATCCCGTACGGTTATCCACCCTTGTTCGTGCGGGATTTTTTTATTTTTTTTTAAAAAATTGAATACTCCTTAATAATATGATATAATTAGTAGAGAAATATGTTATACCGAAAGGCCATAATATGGATATACAGGATTATATTGAAAACCGCATACGCCCCTGCCTTCAGGGTGATGGCGGCGAAATCAGCTTTGTCGGGCGCAAGGGCACGGAAGTAACCGTACTGCTTCAGGGCGAATGCTCCAAGTGCCTTATGCTGGAGCGCTGCCTGAAATGGATTGAACAGCGTATTTACGAGGATACGGGTGAGAAGGTAACCCTTTGCGGCATACGGAAAAGACCTTATTTTCAGGAAATTTGAGGATAATATATGGCACATATAAAAGTTGAGCGCCGCAGTATGAAGCAGGAGGAGTACACAGCTCTTCGCTTTAACCGGCTTAAAAAGCACATATATTCCGGTACTTATGATATCGGCTCCTTTTTTATTCGCGAGGCGCATCAGGTGGGCGAAAATGAGTATGAGTATTATGATTCTCAGAGTGTTCCACTCAGAAAAGGTGATATTTACTTCACCCCGGACGGCACTGCTTTTATTACCGCTTCGGTTACGGTGCCTGCCGGCTTTGAGGGCAGGGATTATTACCTGCGTATAAAAACCGCAGCCGAAATGATTGTTAAGGTAAACGGCCGCTACGCCGGAGGCATTGACCCCAACAGAGAAACAGTCCTTGTTTCCCCCTATGCCGAAAACGGAAGGCTCGATATTGAGATCGAGGCTTATAACCGCTCAAAGCCCGATGATGAAAGAAATCCCGAGATTCTCTCCGTGCGCGGGTGCCGTCAGGTGTTCGAGGGCGGGAGCCTTGTTACAGTCAATAATGCGGTGAAGTCCCTTGTATATGATACCCTTCTGCTCACCGATGCCGCGCAGTGCGGGCTTTTCGGTGAAGATTATTCCGCCTTTGTAAATGCGGAGCTCAATAAGGCCTATAATCTTATAGATTTTGATGATATCAGGAATGAAGACGTTGAAGAGGCCTCCCGTTATATTGAAAAGAATATTTACGGCAGCAGCACATATAAAGGCAGCGGCAGGGTGGCTCTTGTAGGCCATTCCCACCTTGACCTTGCTTATTATTGGCGCAGGATTCATACGGTGCAGAAAAACCTGAGAACCGTGCTTATCCAGATGCGTCTTATGGATAAATACCCGGATTTTACCTATGCCCACACGCAGGCATATACTTATGAAACTCTTGAGAAGTATTATCCCGAAGTTTTTGATGAGCTTAAAGAAAAAATTGCTTCCGGCAGGTTTGAGGTTGCCGGTGCAATGTATGTTGAGCCTGATTGCAATATTCCCTCGGCTGAAAGCCTTATAAGGCAGTGCCTTTACGGTCAGCATTATTTCAGGCAGAAGTTCGGTATTACCGTTGATAACGCTTGGCTGCCGGATGTTTTCGGCAACAGCTGGATTCTGCCTCAGATTCTCAGAAAATCCGGGGTAAAATACTTTGTGTCAAATAAAATGTCCACCTGGAACGATACAAATCTTTTTCCTCACAATAATTTCATCTGGCGCGGTATAGACGGCAGCGAGGTTTATGCCTGCGTGCCGCCCACCCACTTCATTTCCTGGAATATGCCCTCACAGATAAAGTCAAACTGGGATTCTTTTCAGGATAAGGATACCGGCACTGAAACACTTCAGATGTTCGGCTACGGCGACGGCGGCAGCGGCTGCACCGAAGAGATGATTGAGTTTATGCATCGCTTCGGCAGGCTTTCTGTTATGCCTGAAACAAGGCATACAACAGGCTCGGAGTATTTAAAGGATAACTTTGAAGGAAATAAAAACCTGAAAACCTGGGATGGCGAACTGTACCTTGAAATGCATAGGGGCACTTTTACCACAAAGGCCCTGCTCAAGGCATACAACAGGCACCTTGAGTACCTTGCAAGGGATGCGGAGCTGATCAGTGTGCTGCGTATGAAGCAGGGTGCGGCATATCCTTCGGAAAAAATAAAAAACGCTTACAAAAAACTGATGATAAATCAGTTTCACGATATTCTGCCCGGTTCCCACATTACCCCGGTTTATCTTGATGCCCTGCGTGATTATGAGTCGGCTGAAAAAGACCTGCGCGGTGTAATCGGTGAAGGCGGCAGATATTTCAATACCCTGAATTTCAGGCGTGAGTGCGTTACCTTTATTCCCGATGAAGCTTCACCCTTTATCAGGAAAGGGGTAAAAGGACGCTTCGTGATGCTTGATATGGCTCCGCTTTCCTGCGGTGATATTCCGGCACCCGAAAAGGCAGAGTGGTTTTTCTTTGAAAACGGCACCGCGGTTACTCCATTTTATAAAATTGACTTTGCCGCTGACGGCAGCATTCTTTCGCTTTATGATAAAGAACTGTCTCGGCAGTGGGCAGGTGAAAATTTCAATAAGCCCGAAGTGTTTGATGACAGACCCGGTAACTATGATGCCTGGGATATTCTGCCGGATTATTCCGAGCGGCCGGTTGAGATTAGAACCTGCGAAAAGCTTTCTCTTATCAACCTTGACGGCCAGTGCGCAGAGCTTTGCGCTCTGATTAAAACCGGCGGCAGTTTTTGGTGCAGAATTATAAGACTTTTCCGCTCATCAAGAGGTATTGAGGTCGAGAATATAGTAAACTGGCAGGAAAAGCACAAACTTGCAAAGGTAAGGTTTGACTGCAATCTGCTCACCAGGGAGCTCACCTGCGATACCACGGCAGGTTTTATAAAAAGAGAAACACACCGCAACACCTCCTGGCAGCAGGCACGGTTTGAAACCTGTATGCATAACTGGTGCGATATGTCCGAAACCGGCGCGGGTATCGCCCTTATAAATGAGAATAAATACGGCGTGAGTGCCGTTGACAGTTCTTTCTCCGTTTCTCTTTTGCGCGCTCCCATCCGCCCGGATCCCACATCTGATATGGGGATTCACGATTTCTGTTATATGATTTATCCCCACGGCGGAGATTTTGTCAGCGCCGGCATAAACCGCAAAGCTCTTGAGTATAATATCCCGCCCGTTAAGGCCGATGTTGTTTCCGATTTGCCCGATTTCGCCCCGCTTTGGCTCCAGAGCGTAAAGCTATCCGAAAACGGCAAAATGATAGTTTACCGCCTCAGCGAACAGGACGGCAGAAGAGGTACCGTAAACCCGGGAAGGCCTTTCAAAAAACTCAATATGCTTGAAGATATCGAAGGCGAAACAGATTTAATAGAATACACACCCTTTGAAATTATTACACTCGGCGAGGAAATAATATGAATACTTTTGATTACTGGCTCTCCCTTGATCCGTCAACCGCCGCGGAGCTTAAAGCTGTAACGGACCCCAAAGAGCTTGAGGACAGGTTCTATAAAAATCTTGAGTTCGGCACCGGCGGCATGCGCGGAATTATGGGCGCAGGCCCCAACCGTATGAACAGATACACCATCGCAAAGGCCACTAAAGGCCTTGCGGATTACCTTAAAGCCTGCGGCAAGGGCAGCGGCGGCGTTGCCATCGCCTATGACTGCCGCAATAATTCATCTGATTTTTCCCTTGTTGCGGCAGGCGTGCTTGCGGCAAACGGAATTAAGGTTTACCGTTTTGATACTCTTATGCCCACACCCGTGCTCTCTTTTGCCGTAAGGTACCTCGGGTGCGATGCGGGCATAGTGGTTACCGCAAGCCATAACCCCAAAGAATATAACGGCTACAAGGTATATGATGAAAAGGGCTGCCAGCTTGTTCCCGAATATGCCAACGAGCTGATAAAATATGTAAATGCAGTTGAGGATGTTAAGGGTATTAAAGTCCTCACTCCCGATGAAGCAGGGGAGCTTATCACAGCGGCAGGGGATGAAGTTCTTGACGCCTTCCTTGCACAGGTTAAAAAGCTCAGCCTGTATTCCGGTCCCTCGGATTTAAAGATAG
This sequence comes from Clostridia bacterium, assembly GCA_017430535.1. Taxonomy (GTDB): domain Bacteria; phylum Bacillota; class Clostridia; order Oscillospirales; family Acutalibacteraceae; genus CAG-177. The sequence continues at coordinate 430,725 of JAFRMR010000003.1, read as the reverse complement.
TTTATACCCCTCTTCACGGCACAGGCAATATTCCCGTGCGCCGCATTCTTTCCGGCTATGATGTTACCGTTGTAACAGAGCAGGAAAACCCGGACGGCGATTTTTCCACTGTCAGGTCACCCAATCCCGAGGAAAAGGATGCCCTTGATCTTGCTGTTAAAAAAGCCGGAGAAATCGGCGCGGATCTCGTAATCGGCACTGACCCGGATTGTGACAGAATCGGCCTTGCGGCCAGGGATAAAGACGGCTTCACCCTTCTTTCCGGCAACCAGACGGGAGCCCTTATGCTTGATTTTGTTCTCGCTATGGGCAAAGCCAAAGGCGCAGCAAAGCCCGCAGTTGTCAATACCGTTGTTACCGGCTCTTTGGGTGACAGGATTGCGGAAAACTATGGCTGTACCGTTGTAAAAACCCTCACCGGTTTCAAATATATAGGCGGCAAAATCTGCAAGTGGGAAGAGGACGGGGAGTATTATTATGTTTTCGGCTATGAGGAAAGCTACGGCTACCTGCCCGGCTCTCACGCAAGAGATAAGGACGCGGTTTCCGCTTCACTCCTTGCCGCTGAAATGACCGCTTACCATAAGGCAAACGGCAGAACCCTTGTGGATGCCCTGAATCTTCTTTATGAAAAGTACGGCTATTATCTTGATGCTCTTGAAACCGTAGTGCTCAAAGGCAAAGAGGGCGCAGAAAAAATCAAAAAGTCAATGGAAGCTTTCCGTGAAAAAGGTGCGGCAATGTTTGATGAAGCCGTAACTGTTACGGATTACCTTGACGGGGTGGGGGATATACCCAAAGATAATGTGCTTCGCTTTGATTTTGAGGATGGTTCCTGGGCAGCCGCCAGGCCTTCCGGCACGGAGCCCAAGCTTAAAATGTATTTTTCAGTAAAAGGCGCAGATAAAGAGGAAGCCGCCCTCAGGCAGAGCAGGATAAGGGCAGCATTCTTCAATTACATTGATAAATAAAACGGGGAAAGGCCCCGAAAGGAGATAGATTATGAAAAAGGTATTATCAGTTATTATGGTGCTTGCAATGGTGCTCTCCTTTGCCGGCCTGCTTTCCGCTTATGCGGATAATGCGGTGCAGCAGCTTTGGGTAAGAGTCGGCGGGGAAGATGTTGACTCTGCCAAATCCGACAAAGCCGTATCCTGGTGGCAGGCTGAAAACGGCGAGTATTTCTTCTTTATTCCCTCTTACTGGGATGCTTCCGCGCTCAAGGTTTTCCCCAGCGTTGAAGGCGAAGTAAAGCTCAACGGCAACAGAATTGTCAGCGGTGAGGCTTATGATCTCGGCAAATCCGGCACATTCACCTTCGACGGCAAAGATTATAAGTATAATGTAGCTGCCTCCTCCGGCGTGGGCACAGTATTTATTCAGACCGAAAGCGGCTCCCTTGACGCTATACACGCCGATAAATCACACTCGGAAAAAGGCAGAATTTACATTTACGATGAAAAAGGCAAGTGCCAGACTATGGCAGAGGATGATGAGGGCAACAAAACTGAGGATAACGCTCTCTCCTCAATCAAAGGCAGGGGCAACGCCACCTGGAATAACCCCAAGAAGCCCTACAACATCAAGCTTAAAGAAAAGTATAAGCTTTTCGGTATGCAGAAGAGCAAAAAATGGTGCCTTATCACCAATTATGATGATAAATCACTTATGAGGAACTCCGTTGCTTTCGGTGCTGCCGCAGATGCAGGCATGCCCTACACTCCGGAGTATGCTCCCATAGATCTTTACATAAACGGCGATTACATCGGCTCATATATCATCACCAGCAAAATCGAAGCCAGCAGCAAGAGAATCGATGTTGAAAACCTTGATGATTTGAACGAGGAAATCTGCATTGATAAATACGGTGAGGATTTTGATATGGATACCCTTACAAGGGGCGGTACTTACGGTAAGTATTCCGGCCTTCTTGAGGGAACTTACAAGTATGTTGAAATTCCTCAGACCGAAAAGAGCACCGCAAAGGGCGGCTATATTCTTGAAATGGAGCTTGCCAACAGGTATTTTGATGAAATCAGTGGATTTGTTACCACCGACAGCCAGCCCATTATTATGAAAGAGCCGGAGTATGCTTCAAAAGAGCAGATGGAGTTCATCAGCGATTACTATCAGCGCTTTGAGAATGCCGTAATCAGCAGTAACGGCAAAAACGATAAAGGCGAGTCCTATACCGACCTCGCAGATTTACAGTCCCTCGCAAAGTATTATACCCTGAGCGAGTGGTATTCAAATATGGATTCGGGCCTCACCAGCTCATATTTCTATATTGATACCACAAAGGACGGCATCCTCTACGCCGGTCCCGTCTGGGATTACGATATAGCTCTTGGCAATAACGGCGACGGCAGATACGGCTGTGACTACACCAACCCCGAAGAGTTCACCGTCTGCTTCAACAGACAGTACAGAAACACCGTTTTCGGTACCCTTGATGTTTATGAGAACCCCACCATCTTCAACCGTCTTGCTCAGAAGACCGAGTTTGTAAAGGCCTGCAGACAGTATTGGGACAGCGATATATTCGAGGCAGTTACCGCCTGGTCCGGCGAAAAGCTTGATGAATACGCCGCGCAGGTCAAGAATTCCGCCGTTATGAACCATATTAGATGGAATACCTACGGAACATCAAAAGCTTCCGAGGTTGCCTCACAGTATGATAAGGATGTTGCTTTCCTTAAGAACTTTGCAGTCAAGAGAACCGCATTCCTCAATAAGAATCTCGGCACGGTTCAGCAGAACCCCCATACCACCAATTTCGTAAGGTCAATGGGCAATAAGCTCCTCAAAGGCGTAAATGACCTCTTTGAGAAAGCAATCGTCCTCTTCGGCCTCCAGAATAAAATGTAATTTAGGGAATAGTAAATCACGAGAATAAAAACACAAGGACCTGAGCTCTCGCTCAGGTCCTTTATATTTGCACCGTTTGTCAGCGATAGTAATATATACCGGCATAGATTTATTTCAACTGCTCCGTCATATTTTTATGTTGAAAAAAATAATATAAGAGGTTATAATCTAAAATAGGTAATTTTGTTTTGAGTGAGGGGAAGATAATGAAAAAACTTATCAGCATTATGCTTGCGGTTGCAATTATTGCATTAAGCTGCGGCCTTACGGTTTACGGTCAGTCATCCAAAAGCAGCATAACAAAATATCCCGTTATAATTGTCTGTGGCTATGCCGGCCCCGAGCTTGTGCTTGAAAAGGAAGACGGCACGGAAGAAATGGTATGGCATATTGATAATGATGATATTATCGGTGCCGTGCTTGAAAAAATCCCACAGATTCTCGCGGGGCTTACCGGCGCCGTTCTCGGGCAGCCCGATTACCTTGCAAAGGTTGTGGGCGAAAAAATGGTTGAAATGCTGGATATTGTTTCCTGCAATGATGACGGCAGCAGCAAATATAATGTTAAACCTATGTTTTCGGGCCCGGAAGAAACAAATTCTCTTAAAATGCTGGAAAAATTCGGTGATGAAAGATACCAGTATGAGCCCGATATTTCCGCAAATCTCCGTGAGTATATTCCCCGCGAAAATATGTTCAATTTTTATGTTGACTGGCGTATGGGCGCCGTTGACTGCGCAAAAGCCCTTGATGAGTATATTCAGCAGGTCAAGGAATACTGCAACACCAAAAAAGTAAATATTTTTTCCATAAGCCACGGCGGTCAGATAACCGGCACATATCTTTCTCTTTTCGGTTATAAAAAAGATGTTGATAATGCGGTAATGACCGTTCCCGCTCTTCGGGGCGCCGGTATTGTCAAAGATTTGCTGGGGCAGGATATTCACTTTGATGAAGAAAGTCTTATTGAATTTATAGAGCAGGGCACCCGCACAGAGGAGGACTGGCATATCCTTCTTGAAACTCAGCCTCTCGGGTTTCTTGATGATGTGCTCAACGCTCTCGTTCCTTATATCGCTCAGGTTTTGGGCAATATAGGCAGTATATGGGATTTCTGCCCTACCGAGGTGTATGAGCAGATGAAAGCCAAGTGGCTTGATCCTGTCAAGAATGCAAAGATTATTGAAAAAAGCGACTATATGCATTATACCGTAATGCCCTCCTTTTTCACAAATCTTCAGAAGTGCATTGATGATTACGGTATGAATATTTCCATAATAGCAGGCACCGATCACGGCGTTATCACCGGCTCTCCCATAAACGGTGACAGCATTATCACCACCGCTTCATCCACCGGGGCTGTATGCGCTCCCGACGGCGAAAACTTCGGCAGTGATTACCTCGGCGGCGGCAAAACGGTATCTCCCGCAGGCACCGTTGATGCAACAAACGCATATCTAAAAAATAACACCTGGTATCTGTCCGGGCTTTATCACGGAATGATGGTCTGGGATGACTGGTGCGCAGAGCTTATCACAAAGCTTGTGCTTACCGATGAAATAACATCCGTTTATTCATCTGAGAAGTATCCCCGTTTCCATTATTCCACAAACCCCTGCTTTGCAATAGGTATGAGCTTTGATAAAAGCACAGAAGGTTTCCTCGGCAGCAATAGCGGCAATCTTATTATTACTAACCTTTCCGGCAAGGATTACCGCCTGCTTCCCGTATATTTCAAATGCAAGGGTATTAATCTCAGGTTCCGTTTCCCGCCTTTCACCGTGCTTAAAGCAGGGGAGAGTATAAGCATCCCCTTTACCGGCACAATTCCAGAAGGCAACACCATTTTCAGCATAAAAGCGGTATATTGCGATGTGGGTTCCATGACTCCCGTCGGTGAACGAACTCTCAGCTTTACCGCAGTCAATAAATAATCTCAGCGAGGTATTATTATGACCGTTTTTGAAGCCGTAACAGCCCTTATCAACTATGCCGTTAAGGAGAATCTTATAGAAGAGGCGGACAGAGTATTCTGCACAAATCGTGTTATTGATACTCTCGGCCTTGATTCCTATGAGTATGAAATCCCAGGCAAGGATTATTCTCTTGAAGAGATACTGAAATTCCTTCTTGATTTTGCCTGCGAAAACGGCCTGTGCGAAGATTCCGTTGTTTACAGGGATTTGTTTGATACAAAGATTATGGGCCTTCTTACTCCCATGCCTTCAAAGGTTATTTCGGAGTTCAATAAAAGATATGCCGTCAGTCCCGTAACCGCCACGGAGTATTACTATAACCTTAGCAGAAAGTCCGACTATATAAGGGAATACAGAATAAAAAATGATGTTAAGTGGGTTACGGCAACAGATTACGGTGATATTGATATTACAATAAACCTCTCAAAACCCGAAAAAGATCCCAAGGCAATAGCCGCCGCCCGCAACGCAAAGCAAAGCGGATACCCCAAATGTATGCTCTGCAAAGAGAATGAGGGTTACAGCGGCAGGGTTAATCATCCCGCACGCCAGAATCACCGCATTATCCCCGTTACCGTAAACGGCGAAAACTGGTTTTTCCAGTATTCACCCTATGTTTATTACAACGAGCACTGCATTGTTTTCAACAGCGAGCATACCCCTATGGTTATCAATAAATCGGCTTTTGATAAGCTCTTTGATTTTGTCAAGCTGTTTCCTCACTATTTTGTGGGCTCTAATGCGGATTTGCCCATAGTTGGCGGTTCAATTCTTTCTCATGAGCATTTCCAGGGCGGCCACTATACTTTTGCAATGGCAAAAGCGCCCATTGAAACTCCTCTTGTATTTGCAGGGTATGAAAGCCTTGAAGCAGGCATAGTAAAATGGCCGATGTCCGTTATCCGCTTAAGGGGCAAAGATACCGCCGTTATTACGGAACTCGCCGAAAAAATTCTCATTAAATGGCGTGGCTATACCGATGAAGAAGCGTTTGTTTTTGCAGAAACCGACGGTGTTCCTCACAACGCAATCACGCCCATTGCCCGCTGCGTAAACGGCGTTTATGAACTTGACCTTGTGCTGAGGAACAACATCACCACTCACGATTACCCCGACGGTTATTATCATCCTCACCCCGAGTATCACCATATCAAAAAGGAAAATATTGGTCTTATTGAGGTTATGGGTCTTGCGGTGCTTCCCTCCAGGCTCAAGAAGGAAATGGAGAAGGTCAAAGACTGCATTTTAGCAGGTAAAGACCTTGCCCGTGATGAAGAAACCGCCAAGCACGCCGAATGGGCGGAGATGATAAAGAATAAATACACCGTTACCCCCGATAATATAGATAAGATTATTCAGGACGAAATAGGCATTGTTTTTGCCTCTATCCTTGAGCAGTGCGGCGTTTTCAGCCGCGATGAAAAAGGCAGAGAACAGTTTATAAAGTTTACAGAAAGCGTTAAATAAAATTCACCCGTAAGGATGTGTACCGATGCAATATGTAGTAATGGACCTTGAATGGAATAATACCTATGTCAAGAAAACCGCCGGTTTTATGAACGAGATTATTGAAATCGGCGCAGTCAAGCTTGATGAGAATTTCCATACCGTTGATAAGTTTTCCTGTATAGTCCGCTCCCAGATAAGCCGCAAGCTCAGGGGCAGCGTAAAAAAACTTACAAACCTTACCAATGATGATATTTCCACAGGTCAGCCTTTTACCAAAACTTTTTCTCTTTTCAGGAAGTGGATCGGCCATGAGGATACCGTTATCCTCACCTGGGGTGACAGTGACCTGAGGGTTCTGCTTGAGAATTATTCTTACCTCAACGGTATCGATTCCATTCCCTTCCTTCACTATTACTGCGACCTGCAGAAATATTATCAGAAAATGCACTCAGAGCATCCCGAGCACCAGAAGGGTCTTATTGCCGCCGCTCAGGAGGTGGGTATAGATCCCGAGCTTTACACCCACCACCGCGCTCTTTGGGACAGTATCCTTACAGCAGATATTTTTGAGATAATTTATGATGAAGAATCCTTTAAAAAAGAGGTCAGGGTCTGTGATGAAGAATTTTACGGCCGGCTTCTTTATAAGGCAAAGGTGCTAAAAAGCATTGATAATCCGCTTATTGATAAACGCAAGCTGGAGCATTACTGCGATACCTGCGGCAGGCAGTGCAAGCTTGTTACCCCCTGGAAATTCAGCTGCCAGTTTTTCCGCACCATGTTTTACTGCGAAAACTGCGATACAACTTATGCCGTAAAGGTACGCTTCAAAAAGCTTTATGACAGCATAGATTATAAAAAGATCGTTACAGTAGTTAACCCGGATGCTTCGGATAAGGAGGATGATGAGGAATGAAAATTCTTATCACCGGCGGCGCCGGATTCATAGGCACAAACTTTGTCTATTATATGCTGAAAGCTCACCCGGATTTTGATTATGTGTGCCTTGACAGCTTAACCTACGCGGGCAATCTTAAAAATCTGGATAAAGCCCTTGAGCACCGCAATTTCACCTTTGCAAAGGGCAGTATTGCGGACAGAGAATATATTTTTGATCTTTTTGCCCGCGAAAGCTTTGATATAGTAATAAACTTTGCGGCGGAGAGCCATGTTGACAGGTCCATCGAAAACCCCGGTGTTTTCCTTGAAACAAATGTTATCGGTACATCCGTGCTGCTGGATGCCTGCAGAAAATACGGCATCAGGCGCTTTCATCAGGTTTCAACGGATGAGGTTTACGGCGATTTGCCCATAGACAGGCCGGATTTGTTTTTTACGGAGGAAACCCCTCTTCATACATCCAGCCCCTATTCCGCCTCAAAGGCTTCTGCTGATTTGCTTACCATGGCTTACAGCCGCACCTTCGGCCTGCCCGTAAGCATATCCCGCTGCTCCAATAACTACGGCCCCTATCAGTTCCCCGAAAAGCTTATACCACTTATGATTAAAAAAGCCCTGCGGGATGAAAAACTTCCCGTTTACGGCAACGGGCTCAATGTGAGGGACTGGCTTTATGTTGAAGACCACTGCCGTGCCATTGATTTGGTGGTGATGAAGGGCAGGGAAGGCCAGGTTTACAATATAGGCGGCCATAATGAAAAGCAGAATATTGAGGTTGTTAAAACCATTCTCGCTCAGCTCGGCAAGCCCGATACTCTTATTGAATATGTTGCCGACAGAGCAGGCCACGATCTGCGCTATGCAATTGATCCTTCCAAAATTCACGGCGAGCTGGGTTGGCTGCCCGAAACAGAGTTTTCAGCCGGCATAAAATCCACCATCAGCTGGTACCTTGATAATAAAGAATGGATGGATGATATAAGCAGCGGCGCCTACGCCCTTTATAACGAATCTGAAGGTAAAAAGTATGTTTAAAGATTTGGTAATCGCAAACCGGAGCAGAAGGCGCTTCTTTTCCGATTATAAAGTGACCCGTGAGCAGCTCCTTTCTCTTGTGGAGCTTGCCCGCAACACCGGCTATACCGCCAATTCCCAGGCTCTTAAGTTTATGACTGTATGTGATGAAGAGGGCAATGCCAAAGTCTATGAAACCCTTGCCTGGGCAGGGGCTCTCAAAGATTGGGACGGCCCCGTTCCCGAGGAAAGGCCCACAGGCTATATCATTATCCTGTGCGATAAAACCCTTGGCAGGGATAAACAGCTGGATGTAGGTATAACCGCCCAGACTATGATGCTGGGGGCAACGGAAATGGGCCTTGGCGGGTGTATGCTGGGCTGTATCAACAGGCCGCTTTTTGCAGAGAATTTCAATATAGATACAGACAGATACTCAATCGAGCTCTGCCTTGCTCTGGGCAAACCCAAAGAAGAGGTCCGCCTTGTGGATGTAGGCCCGGACGGTTCGGTTGCCTATTACAGGGATGAAGCCGGGGTGCACTATGTGCCCAAAAGAAAATTAGAGGATATTCTTTACTGATGGAAAACGGGAAATACAAGTACGAGCTTCACTGCCACACAGAGGAAACCAGCAACTGCGGGCGTACCCCTGCAGCGGAGCTTGTAAGGATTTATAAAGAGAGAGGCTATGACGGCGTTGTTATAACGGACCATTACAGCCAGATGACCTTCAAAAAAACAAACGCTTTCAAAGCGGGAAAGCTTTATGAGAAATTCCTGCGGGGCTACCGTGCCGCAAAAGATGCGGCAGGGGATGATTTTACCGTGCTCCTGGGTATGGAATTGAGGGGCTGGTGCTCGCCCATAGATTTTCTCGTTTACGGCATCACCGAGGAATTTGTTGAAAACTGCGGCAATCTTCTTTTTAAATACAGCCGCAGGTTTTATAAAATCGCAAAAAAACAGGGCTTCCTTGTTGTGGGAGCCCATCCTTACAGAATGTATCCTGTCCTGCCGGGTATCAAGGTTATTGACGGTATGGAGGTTTATAACAGCAAAGAGAGCCGTGAAAACAACCTCAAAGCCCTTGCAAGGGCAGAAAAATACGGGGTTAAAATATTGACCTCCGGCAGTGATTTTCACCGCACAAATCACAGCAGATTCGGCGGTATTCTTACAAAAGAACCCATAAAGACAAACGCCGACCTTCTCCGCATTTTAAAAAGCGGTGATTTTGAAAGAATAACTAATGAAGAAAATAATTAAAAAAACCAGCCCGGGAGGCTGGTTTTTTTACTATTTATTATTGAGCTTTCGGTATATTGCTCTGTTTCATTGTAAGCCCTATGCGGCCTTTTACAGTATCAACACTCAGCACCCATACTTTCACAACCATACCCACTTTAAGCACCTCGGAGGGGTGTTTTATGAATTTATCGGTAATCTGGCTTATATGCACAAGGCCGTCTTCGTGAACACCTATATCAATAAAGGCGCCGAAATCCGTAACATTTCTCACGGTTCCCGTCATTTCCATACCGGGCTTCAGGTCCTTAATATCCATAACATCCGTTCTCAACATCGGGGGCGGGAGTTCATCACGGGGGTCTCTGCCGGGAGCGAGTATTTCTTTAACAATATCTTTAAGCGTGGGCACACCTATCCCCAGCTTTTCCGCAACCTTTTCCTCACCGGCCATTTCAACCTGCTGTTTTATCACCTGAATCTCTTCGGTACCAATATCCTTTTTGGTATAGCCGAAAAGTTTGATAAGTTCCTCGGCGGCGCCGTAACTTTCGGGGTGAACTCCCGTATTGTCAAAGGGGTTCCTGCTCTCAGCAATTCTGAGGAAACCGGCGCACTGCTCAAAGGCCTTGTCGCCGAGTTTAGGTACTTTTTTAAGCTGAGCTCTGCCGGTGAATTCTCCGTTTGCCTCTCTGAAATCAACTATGTTGGCGGCTATTGAAGAGTTGATGCCCGCAACCCTTGTAAGCAGGGGAGCGGAAGCGGTGTTAAGGTCAACGCCAACGGAGTTAACCGCATCCTCCACAACAGCGTCAAGGGCGGCGTCAAGCTCCTTGGGGGGCATATCGTGCTGATACTGCCCCACGCCGATGGCCTTGGGGTCGATTTTTACAAGCTCCGCCAGCGGATCCTGCAGCCTTCTTGCTATTGAAACCGCACTTCTCAGCGAAACATCGTAATCCGGGAATTCCTTTGCGGCAAGCTTTGAGGCGGAATATACCGAAGCGCCCGCTTCGCTAACCACCATGTAGCTTACATCTGCATCAATTTCGCGCAGTATTTCGGAAGCGAAAATCTCGGTTTCCTTTGAGGCGGTGCCGTTACCTATTGAAATGCAGTCTGCATTATATTTTTTTATAAGATTCTTTATAATAACCTTTGCTCTGTTTCTCTGCTCCTCGCCGTGGGTAACATATATTACGCCGGTGTCAAGCACTTTGCCGGTTTTGTCCACCACCGCAACTTTGCAGCCGGTTCTGTAGCCCGGGTCAAGGCCTATAACTGTTTTGCCCTTGATGGGCGGCTGAAGCAGCAGCTCTTTTGTGTTAAGGGCAAATACTTTTATTGCCCCTGCCGCAGCTCTCTCCGTAAGTATATTTCTTACTTCCCTTTCAATGGAAGGGTAAATCAGTCTGTCGTAAGCATCCGCTCCGGCTTCTCTCACCGCTTCTGTTGTGGGTGAGCCCTGAGGGTTCAGGGTGGCTCCGGTAATAACATTTGATGCTTTAACCTTATCAAGCACAACGCTTACCTTCAGGAACTTTTCCTTTTCTCCTCTGTCAATGGCAAGTATCCTGTGGTCTGCTATTCTGTTTACCGGCTCGCTGAATTCATAATAGTTGGTGTAAACGCTTTGGGCGTCTTTATCTGTTGCCGTAACATTAACAATGCCCGTTACCATAAACAGGTTTCTCAGCCGCCTGCGTATATCGGCATTATCCGAGATATTTTCCGCAATAATATCAAGGGCTCCTTTAAGGGCGTCCTCTGCGGTTTCAACACCTTTTTCTTCGTTTATATATTCTGCCGCAAGCTCGATGGGGGCAGGGGAATCCTTACGTTGCTCGTAAATTTTATCTGCCAGGGGCTCAAGTCCCTTTTCCTTTGCAACAGAAGCCCTGGTTTTTCTTTTGGGCCTGAAGGGTCTGTAAATATCATCAATTTCGGTAACGGTTACCGCTTTGTCAAGGGCGGCGGATATTTCATCCGTAAGCTTTTCCTGGCCCGCAATAAGGGCGCGGACCTCTTCACGCCTTTTGTCAAGGTTTCTCAGGTATTCAAGCCTTTCCGATATCTCTCTTATAACCTGATCGTCAAGGGTGCCGTGCTGCTCTTTTCTGTACCTTGCTATGAAAGGAACGGTATTGCCCTCATCAAGCAGTTTTACAACATTTTCAACCTGCCAGGCCTGCAGCTTGAATTCTTCTGTCAGTTTTCTGTTAATATCCATTTCGGTTCTCTCTCGTTAATTATTGTTTTTTATCTGCCTTATATCTTTTCCCACAAAAAGCAGGGAAGTATAGTTTCCTATAATTCTGCTGGTAACTCTCTGTGAGTATTTGGCTTCCAGCTCATTTTCTGTAAGGTTGGTGCTGATTATTACGGGCCTTCCCGTGTTTACGCGGGTGTTGATTATATTGTAAAGCGCATCCTTCGAATACTGGCTTGAAAATTCGCTGCCAAGGTCATCAATAATCAGCAGTTCGCAGTTCAGCACTTTTGCTTCCTCTTCTCCCGTATTTGAGTAGGAGAACTTTTCCTTTTCAAGGGCGGAAAAAATGTTGTATGCCGAGTTGTATATAATGTTGTAACCCTTTGCGGCAACCACATTTGCTATTGCCAGTGAAAGATGGGTTTTGCCCAGGCCCGTTGAGCCGTGCAGATAAAGCGAGCCGGAGTCGAGGTCAAAGTCCTCGGCATAGCACCTGCAGTATTCCAGTATGCTCTGCATCCTCACCTTTGCCGAAATGCCATAAACATCATCCGGGTCATCCGAATAATAATCAAGGCTGAAATTATCAAACCTGCAGTTTTCGGCAGGGGAAACAGCGTAAAGTTCCTGCAGGTTCAGCTGAGCCAGCAGTTCTTTGCGGCATTCGCAGTAGTACCCGCCTACGGTTCCCGAATCGCCGCATTTTTTGCAGGTATAGGGCGGCTCAAGGTAATCTTCGGGGTAACCGGCTTTTACAAGTTCCTCTCTGATGTGCTCCTGGGTTTTAAGGTTCATCTCGCTGAGCTCTTTTATGTATTTCTCTGCGTTTTCGCCCATGCCTATTGCTTTGAGTATATCAAAGCCGCAGCTGCTCAGCTGGGATTCATATTGCGCAACGGCCGGTATTTTGGTAACAATCTCGGTATGCCTTACCTGCTGAATGCTTTCGGCTCTGTTTTTTCTGGCGGTGATTATTTCATCCGCTTTGTCTATGATTTTTTTCGTGTAGCTCATTTCTTTTTCCTCTTATACTTCGGCACTGATTCAATGGATTTATTCCTGAAATCATCTATATTATAGGATGGCGCCGAGCCGTCTGCGGCTGCGGATTTTTTTGCGGTTCTCTCTTTCTCCGCCTTTTCCACATCCTTCAGTGTCTTATAGCCTGCCGCGTGCCACTTTTCAAGTATTTTGTTCATATACGGGAAGCTGAGCTTTCCTGTGTGCTCTGCCATATCTTCATAGGCCTTAACTATAAGTTCAATGCCCATGTTCCACTCGTTTACCCAGGTTTCCAGGTAGGTAAGCTGGGTTGAGGTGGGTTTTGGATTATTTATACCGGTTTCCTTTATAAATCTGTTCCAGAAGCCGGAGGCGGATTTGAGGGAGGCGATTTTATCCGCCGCCTTCTCAATAGTGTCAATTTCTTTATCGCTCCAGTCTTTGCCCGCTTTCTCAATATAGCTGTATCCGGTTTTGCCTATGCTTATGCAGTAATCCACCAGCATAAACAGCACCTCTGAAGGTAAACCGAATCTGTCGTGCAGCAGCAAAAAAGTGCACTGGCCGTCATAGCTGATGGTTTTGCCCATTTTAAGCTGTATCTCTCTGAAAAACTCCGAAAGCTCATCGCTTTCCGATATCCGCTGGGCAAGCTCGGAAGGTGAGGGCCTTGTGTATTCAATTTCGGCCTTAGGCTTTTCCGGCTTTTTTTCTTCCCCTTTTGCAGTGCGGGATTTAGGCACATATTTTTCAGGGGCAGTATCTGCCTTCGGCGCAGGTTCTTCACCGTCTTCGCTTTCCTCAAGCACATTCATCAGCACCCAGTACTGCAGGTAGTCCTCCGTATCGCTCACGCTGAATTTCAGCGCCTTTGCAATATCCTCTTTTGAAATGGGGGAGGGGGCTTTGCGCAAAATGAAGAGCAGCACTTTAATCTGCTCTCCTCCCGCAAGCCTCAGGTGCTTGTCAACTATTAAATTAGGTACGCTGAATTCACCCTTTGCGGATAAATTCTTTACCGAATATTTCATTTTATTCACTCTCTGCCTTATTGTAGTAGGTACTATTATAACAAATATAAAGTTCAAATAAAACTGTTTTTTCAAGTTTTACATATACTGTATATAACCACAATCTGTAGTATATCAAAGGGAAGCAAAGCCACAAATTATTTGTCAAATTGTATAATTGCAAAAAGAAAAAGAAGCCGCTTTAAGCAGCTTCCGATTCATCACAGTATGATGCTCAGACGGCTCTGGTAACCTTACCGGAGCGAAGGCAACGTGTGCAGGCGTAAACTCTTTTGGGTGTTCCGTTTACAACGGCCTTAACTCTTTTTACATTGGGTTTCCAAGTTCTGTTGGAACGTCTGTGTGAGTGGGAAACCTTGATGCCGAAAGCAACATCCTTACCGCAGAATTCACATTTAGCCATAGTCGCACCTCCTTTTTTAGTGATTAACAACCGATATATTAACAGGTTTTAATGTAAATTGCAAGTATTTTTTTCATTATATACGAAAAAAAAGCGTATTTTTTAAAATTTCGGACAATTTGTCCAAAAAATTCGCCTCAAAGTATTGACAAAGGAAAAATGTGATGTTAAAATGTAATAGTAGAAATAATATTTGGAGGAAAATTTTATGTCAGATAAGCAAAAAGCATTAGAGACTGCTCTTGAAAAGATCGAAAAAGCCTATGGTAAAGGTTCAATTATGCGCCTTGGCGAAAACAGAAGCTTAAATGTGGAGGCCATATCCACAGGTTCCGTTTCCCTTGATATCGCATCCGGTATCGGCGGCATGCCCAGAGGCCGTATTATTGAGGTTTACGGCCCCGAATCATCCGGTAAAACCACCCTTGCTCTTACGGTTATCGCTCAGGCCCAGAAGGCCGGCGGCGAAGCTGCTTTCATTGATGCCGAGCACGCTCTTGACCCCGTTTACGCAAAGAACCTGGGCGTTGATATTGATTCCCTTCTTGTTTCCCAGCCGGATGACGGCGAGCAGGCCCTTGAAATTGCCGAAGCTCTTGCAAGGTCCGGCGCCATTGATGTTATTGTAGTTGACTCTGTTGCCGCCCTTGTACCAAGGTCCGAGATAGAAGGTGAAATGGGTGACAGCCATGTAGGCGCACACGCCCGTCTTATGTCCCAGGCAATGAGGAAAATTTCCGGCGCCATCTCCAAGTCCAACACCGTGTTTATTTTTATTAACCAGCTTCGTGAGAAGGTCGGCGTTATTTACGGCAACCCCGAGGTTACCACAGGCGGCCGTGCCCTCAAGTTCTTTGCATCAATGCGTATTGATGTCAGAAGGACCGAGAGCATCAAGGTTACCGGCGGCGAAATAATCGGTAACAGAACAAAATGTAAAATTGTTAAAAATAAGGTTGCTCCTCCCTTCAAAGAGGCAGAGTTTGATATTCTCTACGGCAAAGGCATCTCCAAGGTAGGCGAGCTTGTTGACCTGGGCGCAAAGTACAATGTGCTTCAGAAGAGCGGCTCCTGGTTCTCCTATGAGGGCGCAAAGATAGGCCAGGGCAGGGACAGCGTCAAAGCCCTGTTTGAAAGCAACCCCGAGCTTGCCAAAGAGGTTGAGGAAAAGCTCTATGCCGCCATTAAGGAAGACCAGGAGGCAAAGAGCGCCGGCGCCAAAAAGGATGATTCCCAGGCAGCTCCCGCTCCCGCAGTGCCTGCCACCAGGGCCGGTGCCAGAGCAAAGCTTGATATAGTTGTTGATGAAGACGAATAATGAAAGTTGAAGCAAAAACCGGCAGACTTAATAAAGTTCATGTTTCCGTAGACGGCGAATACCGTTTTACTGTGGATTCCGAGTACTGGTACTCCTCAAAATGGCGCAACGTTACAGAAATTGAGGATGAAAAAGTGCAGGAAGAGTTCCTCAAAGATATAGGCTCGAGATATGCGTTTATCTCGGGCCTGAGAATACTTTCTTACGGCGATAACTCCCGCAAGGGTCTGCGCATAAAACTGGTTACTAAGGGCCATTTGCCCGAATATACGGAAAACGCCCTTGACTTGCTTGAAAAATACGGATATATTAACGACAGGCGCTTTGCCGAATATTATTCCGAAAAGCTCAGGCAGTCAAAGGGAATGAGCAAAAAAGGTATCCGCCGGGAGCTTCTCATAAAAGGCATAGATTCCGAAACGGCAGACGAAGTGCTTGAAGGTATGGAGTTTGACAGTGTAGAGGATATAACCGCTCTTCTTGAGAGCAAATATTCAAGATATCTGGGGGATGAAAAGGGGCTCAAAAAAACCGTTTCCGCCCTTCAGCGTCTGGGGTATAACTGGGCGGATATCAAATCGGCCCTTGCCCGCGTAAACGAACTTAAGGAGGATGATTTCTGTGATTAAAGTCGGTATGATTTCTCTCGGCTGCCCCAAAAATCAGGTGGATGCCGAGCGTATGCTTGCCCTTCTTGAAAAGAATTCCTGCGAAATAACGGATTGCTATGACGGCGCAGATGTTGTTATAGTGAACACCTGCGGCTTTATTGACGCCGCCAAGGAGGAAGCCATAGAGAATATCCTTGAAATGGTTCAGCTCAAAGAAGAGGGCGTTATAGGCAAAATAATTGTTTCCGGATGTCTGAGCGAAAAATACCGGGAAGAGATTTTTACGGAAATACCCGAAGTTGACGCTGTTATCGGCATAGGTGAAATCGGCAATATCTATGATATTGTTACAAGGGTAACCGGTGAAGATAAAGTATTTGAGCCGGGCAATAAAGAGGATCTTCCCCTTTGCGGTGAAAGGCTCCTTACCACCCCGGAATATTGGTCATATCTTAAAATTGCGGACGGCTGCTCCAATCACTGCACTTACTGCTCAATTCCCGGCATCAGGGGGAAGTACCGCAGCGCCGATTTTGATATGCTGGTGGAGGAGGCAAGGCAGCTTGCCGCCGCAGGCACAAAGGAGCTTATCCTGGTTGCTCAGGATACCACCGCTTACGGCCTTGATTTATACGGAAAGCTCCGCCTGCCGGAGCTGCTGAATGCCCTTTGCGATATTGAAGGCATAGAGTGGATTCGCCTGCTTTACTGCTATCCCGATAAAATAACCGATGAACTGCTTGAGGTTATGAAGAACCAGCCAAAAGTTCTTCATTATATAGACCTGCCCGTTCAGCACGGAGATGACGGTGTTTTGAAGCGGATGAACAGAAAAGGCGACAGCGCTTTTTTAAGGGAAGTTATAGCAAAAATCCGCCGGAAACTTCCTGATGCGGTTATACGCAGTACCGTTATGGTGGGCTTCCCCGGCGAGGATGAAGATGCATTTGAAAATCTCGCTGAGTTCATAAATGAAATTGAGTTTGACCGCCTGGGCTGTTTCTCATTTTCACCTCAGGAGGGCACCCCTGCCTTTGATATGGACGGTGCCGTTGAGGAAGAGGTAAAAACAAGGCGCGGAGAAATCCTTATGCAGGATCAGCTGGAGATTGTCACCCTTAAAAACGAAGAAAAAATCGGTAAAGTTTACCGTGTGCTTGTTGAGGATTATGACGGCTACAGTGACAGCTACTCCGGCAGAACCTATATGGATGCTCCCGAGATAGACGGCAAAATCAATTTCACCACGGCCAAGGATTATAACCCCGGGGATTTTGCGGATGTTGAAGTAATCGGCGTAAACGATTATGACCTTATAGGAAAGGATATCGGATAACCTCAGATGAATTTACCCAATAAACTGACAGTAATACGCATAGTGCTTGTTCCCTTTTTTCTGGGGGCAATGGTAATGAAATTTCCCTACCATTTTCTTGTTGCCGCAGTTATATTCCTTGTTGCGTCCGCAACAGATTTTCTTGACGGCAGAATTGCCAGAAAAACAAATCAGGTAACCGTTTTCGGCAAGCTCTGCGATCCTCTGGCGGATAAAATGCTTACCACTGCCGCCCTGCTTGCCTTTATGGAGCTGAATATCTGCAATATATGGATTCCCATGATTATCCTTGCAAGGGAGTTTCTTGTAACCTCCATGCGCCTTGTGGCATCCTCTCAGGGTATTGTGATTGCCGCAAGCCTTCCCGGAAAGATTAAAACCGTAACGCAGATGGTATTCTCAACGGCAATTATTGCCGCCCTTGCATTTCATACCGAGCCCGCAAGCGGCAATGAAAAATTCGTTATCTGCTGCAATATTCTTCTTGGCATTACCGCCCTGTTTGCAGTTATAAGCGGAGCGCTTTACATAAAAGAGGGCTCAAAAAAGATTGATATTACAAAGTAAAATAACAGTTGACTTTTTCAGTAACATATAATAAAATATCCACAATATAAAAGGCAATGGCCGGGTAGAGTAAGTTTCAGCGCTTTGCATCAGAGAGGGGATTGTTTTGCTGTGAAATCCCTTGTAAGGCAGATTCCCAAGTGCGCCCGGCGGCTTGCGGGAGGAAATAGCAGTATTCCCGTGCGCAGGGCTGCGTTAAAGCCGGGTTTTAACCGTGAGTTATAAACAGGAGTGGAACCGCGTAATTACGCCTCCGTAGTTCTTTGAACTGCGGAGTTTTTATTTTTCGGAGGCAAAATGAAATTTATACAGACTATAAAAGACGATATCAATATTGTCAGAAGCAGGGATCCGGCGGCCAAGGGGCTGTTTGAGATTATTTTTCTTTATCCCGGGCTCAAAGCAATCAGGATGCACAGGCGTGCAAACTGGTTTTACCGCCATAAAATGCCCTTCATCGCCCGCTGGATTTCCCAGAGATGTTCCCGTAAAACCGGCATTGAAATTCATCCCGCCGCAAAGATAGGCAAGGATTTCTTTATTGACCACGGCACCGGGGTTGTAATAGGCGAAACCACGGAGATAGGCGATAATGTTATACTTTATCAGGGCGTTACCCTCGGCGGTACCGGTAAGGAAACAGGCAAGCGCCATCCTACCCTGGGCAATAATATTCTTGTGGGGGCAGGCGCAAAGATACTGGGCTCCGTTACTATCGGCGATAATACCAAAATCGCAGCAGGTGCAGTTGTTCTCAATGATATCCCACCCAATTCAACTGCCGTAGGCGTGCCTGCAAAGGTTGTCAGGGTGGACGGCGAAAGGCCTGAGGACCTTGACCAGATTCATGTTCCCGATCCCATTCAGCAGGAAATCAACCGCCTTGAAGCGGAAATCACAGCCCTTAAAGAAGCTGTTGAAAAGGAGAAAAACCAATGAGAATATTCAACACACTCACAAGAACAAAAGAGGAATTAAAACCAACAGAGCCCGGCAAGGTTAAGATTTATGCCTGCGGTCCCACGGTTTATAATTATATTCATATCGGCAACGCAAGGCCTCTGTGCGTGTTTGACGTGCTCAGAAGATATCTTGAATACAGGGGTTACGAGGTTACCTTTGTTCAGAATTTTACGGATATTGATGATAAAATAATCAAGCGCGCCAACGAAGAGGGCACCGATTACCTTACGGTTTCCGAAAAATATATCAAGGAGTTCTGGACCGATGCCAAGGGCCTCAACTTCCGCCCGGCGGATATTCACCCCAGAGCCACCGAAAATATTGATAAGATTATTGAAATAGTCAGCGGTCTCATTGAAAACGGCCACGCCTATGAGGCGGACGGCGATGTTTATTTCAGCCCCAAAACCTTCCCCGGCTACGGCAAGCTTTCCCACCAGCCCCTTGAGGAGCTTGAGGCAGGCGCCAGAATTATGGTAGGGGATATAAAGAAAGATCCTATGGATTTTGCTTTGTGGAAAAAGGCAAAAGAGGGTGAGCCTTACTGGGATTCACCCTGGGGCAAGGGCAGACCCGGCTGGCATATTGAGTGCTCCGCAATGAACCTGCGCTTCTTGGGTGAAAGCATTGATATCCACTGCGGCGGCCTTGACCTTATTTTCCCTCATCACGAGAATGAGATTGCCCAGAGCGAATGCTTCACAGGCGTTCCTTTTGCAAAATACTGGATGCATAACGGCTATATAAATGTGGATAATGTAAAGATGTCAAAGTCCCTCGGCAATTTCTTCACAGTAAGGGATGTTGCCGAAAAATACGGCTATGAGCCTATAAGATATCTGCTTATTTCATCCTCTTACAGAAGCCCCATAAACTACAGCGTTGATATTATTGAGCAGTGCAAATCCGCTCTTCAGCGCCTTTATACCTGCCGTGACAATATTGATTTTGAGCTTAAAAACGCCGATGAGGGTGAGCTTGACCTCGATGTAAAAGCAAAGCTTGATTCAAGAGCTGAGCAGTTCATCACCGCTATGGATGATGACCTTAACACCGCCGACGGCATTGCCGCCGTGTTTGACCTTGTCAGAGATATAAACACCGCTCTTGTAGGCAAAAACGCATCAAAAGCCACTGTTGAATATGCGGCAAAAATCTTTGATGAGCTTACAGGCGTTCTCGGCCTTGTTTATAACCGCAAGCAGGAAGACGGGGATGCCGAAATAGAAGCCCTTATCGAGGCAAGAACAGCCGCCAGGAAGGAAAAGAACTGGGCCGAGGCGGACAGAATCAGGGATGAGCTCAAAGCCAAAGGCATAGTGCTTGAGGATACTGCCCAGGGAGTCAAGTGGCACCGCGAATAAGTTATAATCCGGCTTGAACATTCAGAAGAAAAAACAGCGTTTCCGTTTTTCGGAAACGCTGTTTAAGTTTATTCTATTTCCGTTACACTAAGCACATCGCCGCTTACCGTAAACTTAACATTATGCCCTGCGTATTTTATGCCGAATACTCTGCTCTCATCATCAATATATGCGGGCCTCGGGTCCTGGGCAAGTACGCTTTCAAGGGCTTTTATTTTATCAGAGGGAAAGCTTTTGATAACGTTATCCGGTATTTCCACTGTCAGCTTCTTTCTCGGGGTCTCGTCGGTAAATCCGGCTTTTGCCCCGGGGTGTGAGTCTGTATAGGGCAGATAGGGTTTAATATCATAAATGGGGGTGCCGTTCATAAGGTCGGCGCCCTGCACTTTCAGCACCGCTGAATATTCGGGATGTTTTTCAATCCCAATAAGTTTAACGCTTGAAAGGCCTATGGAGTTCGGCCTGTAAGGGGAGCGGGTGGCAAATACTCCCATACGGGTGTTTCCGCCGAGCCTTGGCGGTCTTACGGTGGGGGACCATTTTTCTCTTTTTGCTTCGGAAAAATCCCACAGCAGCCAGATGTATTCAAAATCCTCAAGGCCCCTGAGCGCTTCGGGCACTCTGTATTCCGGCTCAAATATAATTGTGCTCACGGTTTCCCCGGCAAGCCCCGCCTGCCTGGGTACGCCGAACTTCTCATCAAAGTCATTGTAAATGCGGGCTATTATTTCCATTATGTCACCACATTTCCCTCTGTATGTTCCGGAGTAAGAAAAAAGCAAGTCTTGCGACTTGCTTTTTTCTGGAGCTGCTAGGCAGACTCGAACTGCCGACCTCATCCTTACCAAGGATGCGCTCTACCACCTGAGCCATAGCAGCATCTGTTCACTGCTGAACAGCGAATATATTACCATATTGTTTTTGCTTTTGCAAGTGCTTTTTTATATTTTTTTATATTTCCGCAGGAACCGTTTCTATTTTGTATTCATCCTTAAGTTTTCTCAGTTCCTTAAGGTGAGGCATTTCAATATGCTTTTCCAGAGCCTCATCATTTTCCCATTTTTCAATAAGCAGTATTTCATCCCTGTCGCAGGATGAATAAAAATCATAGGATATGCAGCCTTTTTCATTCCTCGTTTTTTC
This sequence comes from Clostridia bacterium, assembly GCA_017430535.1. Lineage (GTDB taxonomy): Bacteria > Bacillota > Clostridia > Oscillospirales > Acutalibacteraceae > CAG-177. The sequence goes on along the minus strand of JAFRMR010000003.1, from coordinate 409,320 downwards.
GGGGATATATCTGCCGTAAATATCATCAAGGAATTTTTCCTTTGTTCCCGGCTGCATTTTATAAATAAGCTTTACTGTTTTCATCATATTATCCTTTCATCAACGGCTTTTTCGCACAGCTCTGCAAACAGCGAACAGCTCCAGCTGAACCAGCTTCTTGTGAATTCGTTGGGATTATCCGCATTGAATCCTTCATGCATCAGCAGCGTGTCTGCATCTGTGTTTTCTAGCATTTTCAGTAGTTCTTTTATTTCATCGGGGCTGTCGGATGTAAGCCCCTGCATCGATAGGGCAATGTGCCAGATATATCCTTCCGGTGTGTGGGGGCTGCCTACGCCTTTTGCGTATTTACCTTCGTAATAGTAGGGGTTCTCTCTGCTCAGTATAAATGCTCTTGTTTTTTTGTAAAGAGGGTCATCCGCCGGGCAGAACCCAAGGTAAGGGGCCGAGAGCAGCGAGGGTACATTTGCATCATCAAATTTAAAGCTGTTCCCAAGGCCGTCCACCTCGCAGGCATATATTCCATCAACAACCGCATACTTCCGTATGCCTTCCTCAATCTCTTCCTTCAGAGTAAGGCATTTTTTCTTAAGCCCCATATTGTTTCCGGCCATATCAAGCAGTTCCGCCAGCTGCCCCAGGGAAACGGCGGCAAACATATTTGATGCCACAAGATAGCCGTATCGGCAGGCGTCGTCACTGGGCCTGAATCCGCTCCAGGTCATGCCCGTGTAGCCAACAGGATTGCCCAGACCATCTCTTTTAAGGGTATCTTTTTCACTGGTTGTTCTTATGAACCGGTACTCTGAGTTTTCCTCGTGGCGCTGTTCCAGTATCCACTGGTTAACCGTTATTTCGGCGCATTTTATGAAGCTGTCATCCAGCACGGAAGTGTCGCCCGTTTCCTTCACATAAAGGTAGGTCAGGCGTATGGGGTAGCACAGGGAGTCTATTTCGTATTTCTGCTCCCACACAAGGGGCTTGCATACAGGGTAATCATCAAATATCCTGCGGCTGTCCGGTTCTTTTTTGAAGGCGTTTGCGTAAGAATCAACAGTGATATAATACCTCTGCCTTTTGATAACGCCCTTAATCAGCTCTTTTATTTCTTCGCTTTCTTTTGCAAGGGGGATGTAGTGCGAAACCTCGGCCGTTGAGTCCCTGAGCCACATTGCGGGTATATCTCCGGTAAGTATAAAGTAAGAGCCGTCATCCATAGGTACCGCCGCGGTTTCAAGGGTATTCACATAGCATTTTTTATACATACGGGCAATTTTCGGGCTGAATGCCTCAAGCTTTTTTGCATATTCATCCGTTCTCTTTTCCACACAAAGGGGAATGTTCATTTTATGCCTCCCAGTCCCTGTGCCGTACCGCAGAATGTACAGCTGTATTTATCTTTAAGTCCGGGGAAAAGCGCTGTGTACTTTTCCCTGACCGAATTTGCGATTTCCTCTTTATAATCCGGGTTTATAAGAGCTATGCAGAATCCTTTGAATCCTGCGCCGCTGAACCTTGCGCCGTAAACTCCCGGTGTTTCTGCGAGTATTCTGTAAAGGGCAGTAAGCTCCGGCGAGCCTGCCTCATAATTTATCACGGAGCTTTCTCCGCTTTGGGTAACCAGCCTGCCGTAGCCCTCAATATCACCTTTTGCAAATAATCCGGGGCCTTTCAGGGCTCTCTCATTTTCCGTATAGAAATGTATGCAGCGTTTTTTCTGATTATCCGTAAGTGCGCTTTCGAATTCTTTGTAAACTTCATAAGGAATATCTCTGAGCACATTTCCGTAATATTTCCCGCCCGCTTTGTTAATTGCTTCGCAGGCGCTTTTCAGCTCTTCAGTGCGTTTATTGTAATCGCTGTTAATCAGGTTGTGCTCAATTCCGCTGAAAAAAAGTCCGGTTTCAAATTTTTTCATACCGGCCGGTACCGGTATATTCTCAAATGAGCTGTCCATCATATCAATATGAATAAGGTTATCCTTTTTGCACAGAACAATGCAGGACTGGTCCAGTTTACCGCAGTTAAGGCCTGTAAAATTGTGCTCCGCCCTGTGGGCAAGTTCAATAACCTCTTTTTCGCTGAGAGTTATGCCGTTTGATTTGCACAATGCAGAAAGATAAAGAATAATTACCGCAGCGGATGATGAAAGCCCTCCTGCAGGCAGTTCACCGTAAATCAGACCTTCAAAGCCGTAAGTTACAGTGTAGCCCGAGTTTTTCAGCGCCCAAAGAGCGGCAAGAGCATAGCCCTGCCAGTTCCCCGTTTTTTTGGGGTTATCTGATACCCGGAAGTTTCCTTCACCTTCGTAGTTACGGCTTATTATTCTTACATTTTCCGTTTTGCCCGGGCAAAACAGCAGTTTTATGCCCTTATCCACAGCAAAGCCGTTTATGTGACCCAGCTGGTGATCAATATGAGCCCCCAGGGAGCAGATTCTGTAGGGAGCGTATATGCTGTATTCGTTCTCTTTTCCGAATTTCTGCCTGAATAGTTCTTCGTTTTTCATATAAGATCCGCCCCGGTTTCACAGTACCAGTTGAATCTTCTGTATTCTCCGTTAATAAGATATTCCGACGGGAAATTGTTTTCCATCCAGTCAAGGGGAATAAGGCTGTCCTTCTGTTTTGATGCAGGTATAAAGGCCGCCTTAAGGTTCTCATATATTTCGCCTTTTGCTTGAGAAGGCAGGCAGGAAACAAACAGGGGTGAGCCGCTTTCGGCAAGCAACTCCAGCCATCGGCGGTTTAGAGCCCAGTCCACTTTTCCCGTTATCCCCACGCAGTCCGCATCCGCCATATAAAAGCTTCTGTTCTGGCAAAGGCGGAATGCAAGGGCGTTTACACCCATTTTTCTTGTGCGGTTCCACTCCACTCCGCTGGTATCATCTCCCGTGCGGTTTGCATGTACAAGGCCTGCGCAAAGGTGGCTGAAACAGTTGCAGCCTATTATCAGTGTATCTCCTGCAGCGTCAAGTATCTCCTTGTAAAAATCAACGGCAATTTCCGCTGTGGTTTTGCTTCTGTCAAAGAATCCTTCATCGCTGCGGGGAACTTTTCCCTCGGTTAAATCTTTACCCCAGTCGCCGGTTATATCTTTGGATGAAAAATCGTGCTTTATAAGCTTGTATCCGCAGTCTTTGAGGTATTTAATTGTGGTTCTTATATGTTCCTTTACTGCCGGGTGTGTGGGGTCAAGGTATTCGTTGTTTTCGCCTCTCCTTGCCTCCTCAGGCAGGTCAAGGCACTTTTTGCCGTCCACAAGGAACCTTACCCATATTCCCGGTATTGCTCCGGCTTCGCTTATTTCATCCGCCAGGGTTTTCATATCTCCGAATTTTTCGTTTGGAGCCCAGGGAGCGTCGAAGCGGTTTACCTGCCAGCCTTCGTCAATCACCATAAACGGCCTGTTTTCATTGCCCTTGCAAAGCCCGGCAATAAGCCGCGCATCGTTTATTATCTCTTCGCGGCTGCTGTTGCCGTAGGCATAGTACCAGTTATTGGAGCCGTATATAACGGTATCGGTTTTAAGGGGAGCAGGGGACATAACGCCGCAGAAATCCCGCAGAGCCGAAAAAGCGGAGCAGTCCCTGTATTCGCCGAAATATATTCTGCAGGCATCAATGGTTCTGCCTGCGCTTTCGCAGGGCATGCCCCCGTTTCTCAGGTCAAGGTTAAGGGTAACGCCCCTGTCATCATACTGCCAGGAGCAAAACGCCCCGCACTGTACTCCCACACCGAAGCATTCCGTAAAGCGTCCTGTGTAATCCGTATTCTTATCACTGCCGTTGGAGACCGCAATGTACCAGGGCATAAACCTTTCCGGCTCAATACCCCGCCACGCAAAGGTTCCGTAGCCTCTTTCCCAGTCGTCACCCAGTATTTTTACCGGCTCTTTGCGGCTTTCGGCTTCCGTAAAATTCCACCTGAGCACGGCAAACATCAGTTTATCGCCTGAGGTAACCTTAACATCAATATAACCGTCTTTTATTTCGGTGTGCAGTACCGTGTTTTCGGTTTCATAGTTATCGCATATTATTTTTGTTTTGTCGGGCAGTCTTAATTTCATATCATCACCGAAAAAATTATAACAATATGTTGATAAAAAAGCAATAAAAATATACATTATCTTGTGAAAAACTCTTGAATTGTGCAAAAAAATAATATATAATTTTTTCTGTATTTCGGGAGGAAACAGGTATGAGAAAAATCGGATTTGATAATGAATTATATCTTCGCAAACAGTCTGAAATGATTATGAAGCGGGTTAATGAGTTCGGCGGCAAGCTCTATCTTGAGCTCGGCGGCAAGCTTTTTGACGATTATCACGCTTCAAGAGTTCTCCCCGGTTTTGAGCCGGATACCAAGCTTCAGATGCTCAAAACCCTTGCGGATAATATTGAGGTTGTTATTGTAATCAATGCCAATGATATTGAGAGCAACAAAATCCGCCGTGACCTGGGCATTACTTACGATGTTGATGTGCTCCGCCTTATTGATGCTTACAGAGCCGCCGGCCTTTTTGTGGGCAGCGTGGTGCTTGCCCAGTTCAATAACCAGCCCGCCGCCTGCGCTTTCAGGTCCAAGCTTGAGGCCCTTGATGTTAAGGTATTCATCCATTATCCCATAGAGGGCTATCCCTATAATGTTTCTCATATCGTCAGCGATGAGGGCTTCGGCAAAAACGAATATATTGAAACCACTCACCGCCTTATTATCGTTACCGCTCCCGGCCCCGGCAGCGGCAAGCTTGCCACCTGCCTTTCCCAGCTTTATCATGAGAATAAGAGGGGAGTAAAAGCCGGCTATGCAAAGTATGAAACCTTCCCCATCTGGAATATTCCTCTCAAGCACCCCGTAAACCTTGCCTATGAGGCAGCCACCGCAGACCTTAACGATGTAAATATGATTGACCCTTATCACCTTGAGGCCTACGGAATAACCACGGTAAACTATAACAGGGATGTTGAGGCCTTCCCGGTGCTCAACGCCATTTTTGAAAAGATTGACGGCGTTTCACCCTATAAATCCCCCACGGATATGGGCGTTAATATGGCAGGCTACGGTATCTGCGATGACGAAGTTTGTAAAGAATCCTCAAAGCAGGAAATTATCCGCCGCTACTTTGCCGCTATGTGCGATGTTAAGCAGGGCAGAGGCGCTCAGAGCGCAGTTGATAAAATTGAGAGCCTGATGAATCAGGCGGGCATCACTGTTGATGACAGGCCCGTTATTGCTGCCGCCCTTGAAAGGAGCGAGCAGACGGGGGGCCAGCCCGCTGTTGCAATGGAGCTGCCGGACGGCAGGATAGTAACCGGCAAAACCTCGGATTTGCTGGGCCCGTCCTCGGCTGTTCTGCTCAATGCCGCCAAGGCCCTTGCAGGCCTGCCGGATGACCTTCTCACCATCTCTCCCTCAATTATTGAGCCCATACAGAAGGTTAAAACAGGCATACTCAAAAATCATAACCCCCGCCTTCATCTTGATGAAACCCTTATCGCCCTTGCAATGAGCGCCAATACCAACCCGGTTGCCGAGAGCGCCCTTAACGCCGTTTACCGCCTTGCAGGCTCCGAGGCCCACTCCACCGTAATTCTTTCTCAGGTGGATCAGGAAGTATTCCGTAAAATAGGTGTTAACCTTACCTGCGAGCCTGTTTATCAGACCAAAAAGCTTTACCACAAATAAGGGTATGAAATATACAGAAATAATTAAAATATTTTCCGATGCTCCGCACTCCGAGTTTGCTGCGGAGCTTTTTCGTATTGAGCTTAAATCAAGGCTGCCCGGCTTTTCCTTTGAAAAAGCAGAAAAAGAAAAAGCGGATTTTGCCTTTATTACCGATTTGTCTCTTGATGAGGACTGTTTCCGTATTTCGGATGAAAAAGGCGTTTGTGTTTATTACCGCGGTATAAGGGGATTTATTTATGCTGTTGGCCGCATTCTCCGCAAGATATACGCCTGTGAGGGCGGCTTTGAGTTGCTGCCCGGGGTTTTCGGGCAGTTTTCGCCCTTAAAGAAAATCCGCGGCCATCAGCTGGGCTGCAGAACAACTGCCAACAGTTATGAATCCTGGTCCTTTGAGCAATACCGAAGATATTATCTTGACCTTATGTATTTCGGCATGAATACCGTGGAGCATATCCCGGGCGAAAAAGGCGTTTCAAAGCGCAATCCTCTTATGAAATACGGTGAAGAGGAGTTTCTCATAAAGGCCTGCGAAATGGCGGAGGAGCTTGGCCTTGATGTTTCTCTCTGGCATCCGTTAAACCCGGAAGAGCCGGCTGAGATAACCGCCGCAAAGCGTAAAGAGCTTTATTCTCGCTTAAAGGGACTTAAATACATTTTCATCCCCGGAGGGGACCCGGGCGAACTTCCCGCAAAGGAATTTATCAGCAGATGCAAGGTTATTTTCCGCTCTGTAAAATCCACTGTGCCGGGAGTTCAGATGTGGCCCTCTGCTCAGGCTCCTCACTCAATCCCGGGCTGGGGCGGAGAATTTATTGAGTGTATGAATGCTCTGCCGGAAGAGATTGACGGCGTAATTTACGGCCCCAACCACGCCCTTCCTCTTGAGGAATTAAGAGATCGTCTGCCTGAGAAATATCCCCTCAGGTTTTACCCGGATATTACCCATAATGTGCGGTGCGAATATCCCATTCATTTTGAAAGGGATGACTGGCACTTTGCCTTTGCCGCCGCCCTGAGCCGCGAATGCACAAACCCAAGGCCCCGGGAGTACAGCCGGCTTTATGACCTTACCTCACCCTTCTTTATCGGCGCTGTCAGCTACTCCGACGGCATAAACGATGATGTGAATAAAGCTGTGCTTTCATACAGGGATTACGGCGGTGATGATGTAAAAGAAGCAGTTGAGGACTATTGCCGACTGTTTTTCTTCGGCGCAGATGCAGAAAAAATTGCCGGGCTTATTTTCGGCCTTGAAGAAAACTGGGAGGGGGATCCCGCCCTGAATCCCGGCATAGATGAAGTATATGACGGATTTAATGAGGTTTACGGAAAGTATCCTTTCCTCGGCAATAACTGGCGTTTTCTTCAGCTTATTATGAGAGCCCACTGCGATAAGCTTGTAAGGATGCGAAGAACATTTGAACTCCGTCTTATTGAAAAATCGGAAGCGAAGCTTAAAGCAGGCAACAGAGATAAAGCGGTTAATACGCTTAATTGCGCTTATCCCCCCGAATATCCGGAAATAAGAAGCAGGATTTCGGGCTTTGCCCAAAAACTTTTTGAGCTTATCGGCCTTCAGACAGATGTTGAGCACTATTTTGCCGACGGCTGGGAGAGGGGAGCTGTTCTTGAAACCATTGACCTGCCTGTTACGGACAGAGCGTATCTACTGTCAAAATCCCAAAGAGAGGATTTTGCCGATTATTTTGAAATAAATAAAACAGGGGAAGGCGAATATTATTTTTCCGTTTCTCTTGACGGTGTAAAGGAAAAGCAGAAGGGAGAACCTTACCTCAATTTCAGAGGGGATAACCCTCAAAAAAACAACGGCTCTCTCAGAACCGCTCTTTTCAATGTGTTTGATAATTTCACCTATGAAACGGAAATTGAAGGCCTTGATGACGGCTGCGATTACACCCTGCGCGTCACCTGGTGGAATAAAACCGACCCGGCCGTAAACGAACTCAGAATCACCGCAGAGGATGAAACACTTTATTGCGGGCCTCAGTTCGGCATAATTGATGAGGATTATACCGAAAAATACTGCACCCCGGATTATGCTGCCGCAAAGTATGCCGTGCCTGCAAAGTGCATTAAAAACGGCAAGCTTAAGCTCAGCTTCTCCGAACCTCTTATGGGCGTAATGTTTTCGGAGTATTCACTCAGAAAAAAATAACGAAAACTGAAAACCAAATATATAATTTAACCCGGCTGACTTTTTGTCAGCCGGGTTAATCTTTGTATTATTCTTATTCCGCAGTTTCGAAGGCTTCAATAAGTCTTGCGTATTCCTCATCCGTTATTGAAACCACCGAACCGTGGCGGGGGTTCACATTTTCAAATCCGAAAGCTTCTTTCCTAACGGGCCTGAAGTCTTCAAAATCCTTTGTCTGCTGCATAAAGAAGCTGCCTGTGCCGTATTCATCCATAATCATCACATATGTATCCGTGCCGTTTATGGGGTAAATGGTGCTTCCCTCAACTCCGTTCTCAGAGAGGGAACATACAACGCTTTCTCCCTCATAAGGCCCGGTAAGTTTTTTTGATCTGACCCAGGCAATTTTCTGATCCTCATCGTGCTTGAAATAAAGGTAATAATAACCGTTTTTTTCGTTATAACCTATATCGCCGTCAATGGTCTGTATGCCTTTTCTTTCATAAAGCAGCTGCGGAGGGGTAAGGGTTTTGAAATCTTTTGTGTGGGCGTAATAAAGGGCGGCCACATCGTTTTCCTGTGTGGATATGGCCCAGTAGACCATATATGCCTTTGCGTTCTCATCCCATATTGCTTCCGGGGCCCAGGCGCGGTTGCAGTGCTCAAAGCCCTCAAAGTCTCTCATATCAATGATTGTTTCATCCGTCCAGTTTATAAGGTCTCTTGATTTCCAGGTAACCAGGGCGTGGTTTGAGGTCCAGCCAAGCTCGCTTTTCATATCCGTACCGATAATGTAAAAGAAACCGTCTTTGCCTCTGAGTATAAACGGGTCTCTCACGCATCCCGTACCTTTTTTCTGTATGATTATTTCCTTGCCCGAGTTCAGGGGGATAAAATTGTATCCGTCTTCGCTTACCGCAAAATGGATTCTTTCACACTCCGGGGCGTTGCCGGTAAAGTGAACAAAAAGATATTTATCGTTTCTGCTGATTTCAGGCACGGCAAATCCTCCTGTCAGAGCATAAAACAGGTTTACGGGCAGCATAATAAGGGCGGTGATTATCCGCAGTATATTCCCTGCACTCATTTCTTTTTCTTTGATGTAATAATGCACACCGCCGCAACGGCTATGGCTACCGCTCCGGCAACTGCAAATATTATCCAGGTGGAGCCGCTGCCGGTGTCAGGGGGAGTTACGGATGCCTGTGCTCCGAAAGCTCTTGAGGCGGCTATAATAACAACGCTGAGCACCATAAGCACGCAAAGGAAAATTGCAATTATTCTTATTCCCAGTTTTCTCTTTTTCATTTTTTTGCTCCTTATATACCGAGAAGTTTTTTCATTGAGTCACCGGTTTTCTGTGCGGTTGCTTCCGCCGCTTCATAGGTGCTGCCTATGCCGGTAACATAAATCTTAATTTTCGGCTCTGTGCCCGAGGGCCTCATTATAACAAAGTTTCCTTCCGGCAGGGCAAAGGCCAGCACATTGCTTTTAGGCAGGGTAATGGCTTCCTTTTCACCGGTCTTCATATCAGTAATTTCGCTTGTGTTGTAGTTATATGCTTTCAGCACTTCCATGCCGGCAATTTCTTTCGGAGTGTTTGCGGCGGTGTGGGCCATTATATCCGCCATCTTAGCCATGCCGTCTGCGCCCTCAAAGGTGAAGGAATAAAGCTTGTTGCAGTAGTAACCGAATTCATCGTAAAGCTCGCCCAGAACATCGTAAAGGGTTTTGCCGATTGATTTATAGTAGGCGGTCATTTCGCAGATCATAAGCGATGCGGCAACCGCGTCCTTATCCCTTGCGTGGGTGCCTATAAGGTAACCGTAGCTTTCTTCAAAGCCCATAATGAAATCATCTTTTCTGCCTTCAGCTTCAAGGCCGCAGATAACTTCGCCTATATATTTGAACCCCGTTAGCACATCAACAAGGGTAACGCCGTATTTTTCGCAGATTCTGTCCACAAGCTTGGTGGAAACAAAGGATTTGACTATAACTGCGTTTTCCGGCAGAGTGCCGAGAGCCTTTCTCTGAGAGAGAATGTAGTTTACAAGCAGTGCGCCTATATCGTTGCCGCTGAGCAGCTTGTATTCATCCCCCGTAAGTACCGCTGTGCCCACTCTGTCGCAGTCCGGGTCTGTTGCAAGCAGAAGGTCTGCCTTGTATTCCTTTGTCATTTCAAGCCCGCATTCAAATACCTGCCTTATTTCCGGGTTGGGGTAGGGGCAGGTGGGGAAGGTGCCGTCCGGCATTTCCTGCTCTTTAACTATTTTTACATCTTTATAGCCCGCTCTTTCAAGCACGGTGCGTACGGGTACATTACCTGTGCCGTTAAGTGGGGAGTATATAATTTTTACTCCGCTGCTTGCCGCAATATCGGGATGCAGGGGCCTTTCAAGGCAGAACGCATAGTACTCTTCAAGTATCTCATCGGGTACATACTCTATAAGCCCTTTTGCTTTTGCCTCATCAAAATCCGCAATCTTGATGCCGTTGAAAATATCCGTCTTCTGTATATAAGCGTAGGTTTCGGCGGCGGCTTCCTCCGTCATCTGATAACCTCTGGGGTCATAGCATTTGTAGCCGTTGTATTTTGAGGGGTTGTGGCTGGCGGTTATTACAATACCGCTCTGGCACTTAAGGCGCATAACGCCGTAAGATACAAAGGGTGTGGGCTCAAGCTGAGGGTAAAGATATACCTTTATTCCGTTTGCTGCAAGTATCTGAGCGCTCTGTTTTGCAAATACATCGGAGTTGATTCTTGAATCATAGCCGATTATAACAGAGCTTTTTTCATATTTGCTGTTAAGGTAATCCGAAAGCCCCTGGGTTGCCTGGCCTACGGTGTAGGTATTCATCCTGTTTGTACCTGCGCCCAGAACTCCCCTGAGGCCGGCAGTGCCGAATTCAAGGTTTCTGTAAAACCTGTCAAGTATTTCATCATCATTTCCTTCAATGGAAACAAGCTCATTGTGAAGCTCATCATTGCCCTTTGTGCCCTCAAGCCAGGCAGCGTAAAGCTCTTTAACATTATTCATCTGCGGCACCTCCGTAAAAATAATCCACCTTTAATTTTAGTATAATAAAGGTGGATTGTCAATTATTTAATATTCAAAAAAACTGAAATTACATCGAAACGAAGAAATCAATTATCACGGTTATCATGCTCCATGCAAAGTTGCCTATGCCTGTGATGTATTTAAGCGAGCCGGCATCTTCATAAGGCGTGTCAATCTGCTTTTTAAAGTGCGCATTGCCGGTATTTACACTGCCTTCGTATGTAAACATTTCGTTTTCATAATTTGTTATATTGTCTTCATTCAGAGTAATCAGGCGGTAGCCGTAGGGTCCCGGTTTTGCCATCTCTGCGCCGTAATTGAATCCCATTTCAATTCCGTCATATGTTCCCGTAAAGCCCTCAATATGCTGGTGGCCGAAGTATGAGCCTATAACATCTCCCTGCTCTTTCCACGCTCTGAAAAGAGGAGTCGGTTCACAGGGAGCATAGGCAAAGAAATTGTAGCCTGCCGCTGTTTCGGGGTTAAGGCGGTAAAACTTGAGGCCCTTTGCCCTGGCGCCCTCATCAAAGGGAGAGCATTCAACAAAAAGATTGCCTACATCAGCCGGCTGAATATGCTGGAACTCTATGGCGGGGATAACTGCGCCGGAGTTGTTTTCTGTGAGCTCTGCCGATTTTTTCTTATACCATTCAATCTGGTCATCATTTATGCCGTACTTACCCGTATCCATTATCCACAGGTTGAATTTCGGGCTGCCGTCGCTGCCCTTTATTTCAAGGTGGTAATCGATTCTGCCCTCGGCGTCATCACTCTCATCAAATGCAAGTGAATTGGAGTATTCGCCGTATATTGCCAGCCATTCCTCATTTGTTACGGTCACTTTATAATCGTTATTTCCCTGAACTATGGCAAAGGGCACTCCGGATTTTTCAAAAATATCCAGCACCGCCTTTGCGGCCGCTTTTGTGTTTTCAAGTGATTTTTCGTGGTCCCCGTCAACCAGCACACCCTCTCTGAACGGCTCGTCATCCTTGCCTAAATCACCTGTGCGGCTGTCCTCAACAAGGTCGCCGGTGAATACGATTAAATCCGGCGAGGTTTCTTTTATTGCCTGCTCAACAAGGTTAAGCATATCCGGGGCGGGGTGATGGTCATCCTGCGTATCGGAAAGCACAAGAATCCTGAACTTCCCGTCTTTGAAGGCAAGTGTACTGTCTGTCTGTTCGGAAAAAGCTTCTGCGCTCAGCAGCACCGTAAACAGCACGGCAAGCATAATCGAAATTGCTTTTTTCATTTAATCCCGTCCTCTCTCAGTTGTTTTATGCGGAAATTATAAAACAATTTGCTTTTACGGTCAAGGAAAAGCGCAAAAATGCCGCCGATTCCTTCAAAAGTGTTGCTTTATATAAAAATACTTGATTTTATAAATAAATCCTGTTACAATATTCAGCGATAATTTTTCGGGCAGAGAGGTGAAATAATGTCTTCTCTTATTCCTTTGCTCAGCAACGCCCTGTCCGTTTTTATGGCGGTTCTGTTCATCCCTTTTTCCGCCCTGACTTACGGCATTGATCTGATATCCGCAGGCGAAAGAACCGATATATCAAATATCAATATCGCCGGAGCCTCAGCATATTTTTATTCCCAGGGCGTTACCGCAGACGGAGAAAGCTTTTATTTTTCCTCAAAAAATACCCTGATAAAAACCAAAGATGATAAAAAAACAATCATTGCCGCCAACTATTCCGCCATCCCCGGTGAGCTTACGGAAAAATACGGCACAAAGCATATAGGCGGCATAAGTTATTATAACGGCAGAATATACGCCGGTATGGAAGACAGCAAGGTTTTTGAGCATCCTATAATCGGTGTGTTTGATTCCGATACTCTTGAGCTTGAAGAGTATTATCCTCTTGATGAGAAAAACTCCGCAGGGGAGCTCCTTATCAAAAAGGGTGTTCCCTGGGTTGCGGTTGACCCCGAAAGCGGTTACCTCTATGCCGCAGAGAATAACCGGACTCCCGGTGTAATATATTATTACGATGTAAATAACGGTATGCGCCGGGCAGGAGAGATCCGCCTTGATGGTGAAATCAGTATGATTCAGGGCGCAGAGTTTTACGGCGGCAGGCTCTTCCTTGCAACAAACGATGATACCAAGGCTATATTCACATTGGATATCGGAACAGGGAAAACCGAAAAATATATTGACCGCAATCTTACGGCGGGCAGCGAGGGCGAAGGGATGACCGTGTTTGTAAAGGACGGTAAGCCCGTAATAGTTGCCCTTGATATGGGCCCTCTTTTTGTAAACGCATTTGTCAGAGAATATGAGCTTAAATAACAGATATTTGTAACGGAGGATTCTGTTTATGTATAAAAAAGTTTCCACAAGCCTTGATTTTGTTGCCAGAGAAAAAGAAACCCTTGATTTCTGGAATAAGAACGGCATTTTTGAAAAGAGCCTTAAAATCAGAGAAGGCTGCCCCACTTATACCTTCTATGACGGCCCTCCCACTGCCAACGGCAAGCCCCACATAGGCCATGTTCTTACAAGAGTTATCAAGGATATGATTCCCAGATACCACACTATGAAAGGGGAGTTCGTTCCCCGTAAGGCGGGCTGGGATACCCACGGCCTGCCCGTTGAGCTTGAGGTTGAAAAAATGCTGGGCATCAACGGCAAGGAGCAGATTGAGGAATACGGCCTTGAGCCATTCATCAAATACTGCAAGGAAAGCGTCTGGAAGTATAAAGGTATGTGGGAGGATTTCTCCGGCACCGTAGGCTTCTGGGCGGATATGGATAACCCCTATGTAACCTATCACAATGACTATATAGAATCCGAATGGTGGTCTCTTAAAGAGATATGGAAGAAAGGCCTGCTCTACAAGGGCTTTAAAATCGTTCCCTATTGCCCCCGCTGCGGCACTCCTCTTTCATCCCACGAGGTTGCACAGGGCTACAAGCTTGTAAAAGAGCGTTCCGCCGTGGTCCGCTTTAAAGCAAAAGGGGAGGATGCTTATTTCCTCGCCTGGACCACAACCCCCTGGACTTTACCTTCAAACCTTGCCCTTTGCGTAAATCCGGAAGAAACCTATGTCAGGGTAAAAGCCGCAGACGGCTATACCTACTATATGGCAAAGGCTCTCCTTGATTCCGTGCTGGGTAAGCTTGCAGATGAAGAAAACGGCGTAAAGGCCTATGAGATAATTGAAGAATACAAAGGCACAGATCTTGAAGGCAGAGAATATGAGCCCCTGTTTGAGTGCGCCGGTGTTTCCGCCGCAAAGCAGGGCAAAAAAGCCCATTTCATTACCGTTGACGATTATGTTACCATGACTGACGGTACCGGTATAGTTCATATTGCCCCCGCCTTCGGTGAAGACGACGCCAAGGTTGGCAGAAAGTACGATCTCCCCTTTGTTCAGTTTGTTGACGGCAAAGGCAATATGACTGAAGAAACCCCCTATGCCGGCAAATTTGTCAAGGATGCCGATAAGGATATTCTCATTGATCTCGATAAAGACGGCAAGCTCTTTGATGCCCCCAAATTTGAGCACGAATATCCCCATTGCTGGCGCTGCGATACTCCTCTTATCTATTACGCAAGAGAATCCTGGTTTATCAAGATGACCGAGGTTCGCGACAATCTTGTAAGGAACAACGAAACCGTAAACTGGATTCCCCAAAGCATCGGCACCGGCAGATTCGGCGACTGGCTCAAGAATATTCAGGACTGGGGCATTTCCCGTAACCGTTACTGGGGCACTCCTCTCAATATCTGGGAGTGCGAGTGCGGCCACAGGCACGCTATAGGTTCTGTAGCTGAGCTTAAAGAGATGAGCGATAACTGTCCCGATGATATCGAGCTCCACCGCCCCTATATTGATGCCGTTACCATCAAGTGCGAAAAGTGCGGCGGTCAGATGCACCGCGTGCCCGAGGTAATTGACTGCTGGTATGATTCCGGCTCAATGCCCTTCGCGCAGCATCACTATCCATTTGAGAATAAAGAGCTGTTTGAGAAGCAGTTCCCCGCAAAGTTTATTTCAGAGGCAGTTGACCAGACAAGAGGCTGGTTCTACTCCCTTATGGCAATATCCACCCTGCTCTTTGATAAGAGCCCCTATGAGAATGTAATAGTTCTCGGCCTTGTTCAGGATGAAAACGGCCAGAAGATGAGTAAATCCAAGGGCAACGCAGTTGATCCCTTTGAGGCCCTTGCAACTCTGGGCGCCGATGCCATCCGCTGGTATTTCTATTCAAACTCCGCTCCCTGGCTTCCCAACAGGTTCCACGATAAGGCTGTTGTAGAGGGCCAGCGCAAGTTTATGGGTACCCTTTGGAACACCTATGCTTTCTATGTGCTTTATGCTGAGATTGATAAATTCAACCCCACCGAACACACCCTTGATTTTTCAAAGCTTTCCATTATGGATAAATGGCTTATGTCACGGCTCAATACCCTTATTGAAACCGTTGATGCAAACCTCGGCTCTTATGCTATTCCCGAGGCTGCAAGAGCCCTTCAGGATTTTGTTGATGAGCTGAGCAACTGGTATGTCCGCCGCGGCAGAGAAAGATTCTGGAAGCAGAACAGCGATGAGGATAAGGTCAATGCCTATATGACCCTATATACCGCTCTTGAAACGGTAATCAAGCTTGCAGCTCCCATGATTCCATTTATGACTGAGGATATTTATCAGAATATCGTACGCTCCGTCAATCCCTCCGCCCCCGAGAGCATACACCTCTGCGATTATCCCGTGTCAAATCCCGCTTATATTGATAAAGACCTTGAGGCATATATGGATGAGGTGCTCAATGTGGTTGCTCTTGGCAGAGCCGCAAGAAACACCGCCAATATCAAAAACAGACAGCCTCTGGGCAAAATGTTTGTTGCCGTTCCCCGTGAGCTTCCCGAGGAGTTCCTTGAGATAGTTGAGGATGAGCTTAATATCAAGAAGGTTGAGTTTGTAAACGATTCTTCCTCCTATGTTTCCTATGCTTTCAAGCCTCAGCTCAAAACTCTCGGTCCCAAGTACGGCAAGCTTATCGGAGCAATCCGCAATGCCCTTATGTCTCTTGACGGCACAGCCGCAAAGCGTCAGCTTGATACAGAAGGTGTTATCCGCATAAATGCCGACGGCACCGATATTGAGCTTGCCGCTGAAGATCTGCTTATTGAAACCGTGCAGAAAGCGGGTTTCATGGCTGAGAGCGACAACGGCATCACCGTTATTCTTGATACCAACCTTACCCCCGAGCTTGTTGAAGAGGGATTTGTAAGGGAGCTTACCTCCAAAATTCAGGATATGCGTAAAAAGGCCGGATTTGAAGTTATGGATACCATCAATGTTTATCTTTCCGGCAATGAAAAGATTGCTCAGATTCTTGAAGTTAACAAGGCCTCAGTCAGCCGCGATGTGCTTGCGGATAATATTTATTACACCGCCGGCGGCTCATTCAGCAAAGAGCTTGACCTTAACGGCGAGGCTGTAACCGTAGGCGTTGAGAAGAACAGCAAATAAATAATAAAAACAGTTGAAACTTGTATTTTACTGTGTTATACTTATTGTGTTAAGATCCTTTAATAAGAGAAAGGAAGAATGATTATGAAAAAGCTTATCGCTGTTTTACTGGCTGTACTGATGGTATTCTCGGTATTCACCGCTGTTGCCTATGCAGCAGATGCCAAAGCAGGCGAAGAGGTTAAGGCCTCCGAAGAAAAGAAAGACGATACCAAAAAAGAAGACGATAAAAAAACAGAAGAAGAAAATAAAGAGGGCGAAGAAACCGAAGAAGGCGAAAAGGAAGTTCCCGAGTTCTTAAAGGGATTTACCGACCTTTTCAAAGACCTTGACGGCAAAACCACTTTTGCGGAGTTTGCTTTCACAGATATCGCCGCAGCCGGCGGATTCATCCTTATTTATCCGCTCCTTGCGCTTCTTCAGGGTCTTCTTGTTATAGTGTTTGTTGTTCTTGATGTTATGGACCTTGACCTTTCCGATCTCGGTATTTCATTCTGATAACAGTCAATACTTAAGGCGCGCGGTATTCCGCGCGCCTGTTTTTGTATAAAAAAAGGAACCGGTACCCGGTTCCTTTTTTTATTTATTAAGCTTTATCAGCCAAAGTATCTGTCAAGCAGACCCTTGAGAGCCTTGCCGTGTCTGGCTTCGTCCCTTGCCATTTCGTGCACTGTATCGTGAATGGCGTCAAGGTTGTTCATCTTTGCGCATTTTGCAAGGTCAAACTTGCCCTGGGTTGCGCCGAATTCGCAGTCAACTCTCCACTTGAGGTTATCCTTTGTGGTGGCTTTCATATTGGGCTCAAGGTCTTCGCCCAGAAGCTCCGCAAATTTTGCGGCATGCTCTGCCTCTTCAAAAGCGGCTTTTTCCCAGTAAAGACCTATTTCGGGGTAGCCCTCTCTGTGGGCGATTCTTGCCATGCAAAGGTACATGCCTACCTCTGAGCACTCGCCCTCAAAGTTGGCTTTGAGCTGCTCAAAAATGTATTTCTTATCCTCTTCGCTTATATCGGGATTATTCTTTACGGTTTTTGCGTAAACGCCGTAATCGTGCTCTGCGGCAAGGGTGAGCTCTTCATCGGCAACCTCTTTGAACTTGCTGCCGGGAACTTTGCATACGGGGCACTCTGCAGGGGGCTCTTCACCGTAGTAAACATATCCGCATACGGGGCAAACATACTTTTTCTTCATGGTTTTTACCTCCAAATTATTATACTTATATAATACCCGATTTTAATCAAATGTCAATATCCGGGTTATACATACATCTTTATTT
The DNA here is from genome assembly GCA_017430535.1 of Clostridia bacterium. Classification (GTDB taxonomy): domain Bacteria; phylum Bacillota; class Clostridia; order Oscillospirales; family Acutalibacteraceae; genus CAG-177. The sequence continues at coordinate 391,646 of JAFRMR010000003.1, read as the reverse complement.
CGCTTATTCTGTCAATAACCTTTGCGCCGGATTTAATCAGTCTTTCTTTTTTTTCGTGGCCTGAGGTTATCAGAATGCAGTCAGCGCCTATGGCCCGGGCCATTTCCGCATCATGCTCCAGGTCTCCTATTACAAGGGATTTTCCCTCTCCGTTTCTTTTAATGTAGTCAACGGCTCTTTCCACTTTTGATTCCGCCAGGTATCCTTCGGAGCCCAGCACCGCGTCAAAATACTGCTCTATCCCGTATTTTTTTACGTTGGTTTTCAGTATGCCGTTATTGGATGACGAAACAATTATCTGGCGGCAGTTTCTCTCTCTGAAATATTCCAGCATTTCGTTTACGCCGTCCGTAAGCCCGTATTCCGTAAGGTGCCTTAAATACCCCTCGTTGAACTGACTGAGTATCTCGTTGTAATCCTCTTTTTCAAGGTCAAAGCATCTTTCGTAAAATTTCCTTATTGGCACGCCGATTATCTCTTTGTACCTTGCCATATCAATAGGTGGCATACGCCTTTCCTCAAGCATATCGTTCACCGCATCAAGGCTTGCGTTCACATCGTTGAGCAGCGTGCCGTTCCAGTCCCATATTATATATTTATATTTAATTTCCTTCATTATTTCCCCCGACGGAATGGTTTTTAAAAATTATACATTATTTTTTCCCTGCAATCAATATTTTTATATACTTTTCATTTTTAATGTGATATTATTATTCAGGTGATTTTTATGAAAAGACAAAGCGGCATTTTAATGCATATTTCCTCCCTTTACGGGGATTATTCCATCGGTTCTTTCGGCAGAAATGCAAAGGACTTTATTGATTTCATAAGCGATATCGGTTTTTCCGTGTGGCAGGTGCTTCCTTTCACTGTTACCGATTCTTTCAATTCTCCCTACAAATCCTTTTCCGCTTTCGGCGGCAATCCCTGGTTTGTGGATCTTGAGCTTCTCTGTGATGAGGGCCTTCTTACCAAAGCGGACCTTGAAGGCGCAAAGCAGGAATCCCCCTGGGTCTGCGAGTTTGACCGCCTTGAAAAGGAGCGACTGTCCCTGCTCAGAAAGGCCTGCCTGAATTTTAAGGATACCGGTAAAATAGATAAGTTTATGCTCACTCATCCCCGTATTGAATCCTTCTGCCGTTTCATGACTCTCAGAGCTCAGAACGGTCTTAAACCCTGGCAGCAGTGGAAGGATAATGAAATAAAAGATACAGAAACTCTCAATATGTGGAGGTTCATCCAGTATGAATTCTTCACCCAGTGGGCAGAGATTAAAAAATATGCCAACTCAAAAGGCGTAAGCATAATAGGGGATATACCCATCTATGTCAGCGATGACAGCTGCGATGTATGGGAAAACCCGTCCCTGTTTATGGTGAATGAAAAGGGCTACCCCGATAAAGTTGCCGGCGTTCCGCCTGATTATTTTTCCGCAGACGGTCAGCTTTGGGGCAATCCTCTCTATAACTGGGACGCCCTTAAGAAAACCGGCTTTGCCTGGTGGAAGGAGCGGATGGCTCACACCCTTGAGATGTTTGACGGCGTAAGGATTGACCATTTCAGGGCCGTTGAATCCTATTGGGCGGTTGACGCAAAAGAAAAGACAGCCAAAAACGGCAAATGGCTCAAAGGTCCCGGCATGGATTTTGTCAGAGCCATAAAAGAGGGCAATGAAGATAAGCTTATTATTGCCGAGGATCTGGGTGATATCACCGATGAAGTCCGCGCCCTTGTGGATGAGAGCGGCTTTCCGGGTATGCGTATCCTGCAGTTCGCTTTTCTCGGGGATGGTGACAGTATCCACCAGCCCCATAACTATATTCACAATTCCGTTGCCTATACCGGCACACACGATAACAATACAATCTTCGGCTACCTCTGGGAATGCAGCGATTATGAGCGCAGGCGTATGCTTGAATACTGCAACTTTACCGGGGACGACTGGGGCAAAGCTTCCCCCTGGCTCATAAGGGCGGTGTTCGCTTCCGTCAGCCGCCTTGCGGTTATTCCGGTGCAGGATTTCCTTATGTACGGCTCCGATACCAGAATCAACAAGCCCGGTGTTGCCGAGGGCAACTGGAGCTACCGTGTTACCCGCGATCAGCTTCAGAATGCGGATATCCGGTTTTTCAAAGATTTAATCAGAATTTACAAGAGGTAAAAATGTCATTTTTTAATTTCAGCGAAAAAATCAGCAAAGCATCCGAAGAGGCCCTGCATAAGGCAAAGGCCTCCTTTGAGCTGATTGAAGAGATTGAAGAGTACAATCAGCAGAAGGTGCTTGCCGCTTTTATTGAGAATAAAGTCAGCGAGGCGGATTTCTGCGGCTCTACCGGTTATGGATACGGTGACAGAGGCAGGGATAAGCTTGATGCCGTGTATGCCGCCGCTTTCGGGGCGGAGGATGCTATGGTCCGCCACAGTTTCACCTGCGGCACCCATACCCTTACCGTGGCTCTTTTCGGCCTGCTGCGCCCCGGAGATGTAATGCTCTGTGTAACAGGAACGCCCTATGATACCATTCTGCCCGCCATCGGCGTTAAAGGCGAAAAGGGCAGCGGTTCCCTTATGGATTTCGGCGTAAAATATGCCGAGGTTCCTTTGGATGATGCAGGTCTTCCCGATTTGCCAGCCATTGAGAAGGCCCTTGAGATGAATCCCCGGGTGGTTTATATTCAGCGCTCCAGAGGTTACGCCGTAAGGCCCTCTCTTTCCGTAAAGCAGATTGAAGAAATCTGCACTCTTGTTCATTCCCGCAGCAATGCGGTTGTTATGGTTGATAACTGCTATGGCGAGTTTACCGAAAAGCTTGAACCCACTCAGGTCGGGGCCGATATTATGGCAGGTTCTCTTATCAAAAACCCCGGCGGCTCAATAGCGCGCACCGGCGGATATATCTGCGGGCGAAGAGATCTTGTGGAGCTTTGCTCCTACAGAGCCACCACCCCGGGCATAGGCAAAGAGGTAGGCTGCACTTTAACCGAGAGCAGAAATATGTATATGGGTTTTTTTAATGCACCTTCTGTTACCGCAAACGCCCTTAAAACCGCCGTATTTGCCGCTTCTCTTTTTGAAAATCTCGGCTTTGAGGTTTCGCCCCGCAGCGATGAATCAAGGCACGATATTATACAGACCGTTATCCTGAAATCCCCCGAGGCCCTTTGCAAATTCTGTGAGGGTATTCAGGCCGGTTCTCCCATAGATTCTCATGTTACCCCGGAGCCCTGGGATATGCCGGGCTATTCAGATAAAGTGATTATGGCTGCCGGAGCATTTATTTCAGGCGCATCTATTGAGCTTTCTGCCGACGGCCCCTTAAGGGATCCCTACGCCGCCTGGATGCAGGGAGGCATAACATTCTCATCAGGCAAAACCGCCGTTATGATGGCGGCACAAAAGCTTGAGGAAGAAGGGATAATATGAGCGAATACAACGGCATTACAAAAGAAACTCTCTTTCTGCTTGCGGATAACCGGTTCAGGGATTCCAAGCAGTTTTATGAGGAGCATAAAGAAGAAATAAAGCAGGGTATCACCGTACCTATGCGTCAGATTGCCGCAGCGGTAGGGGAGCAGATGGCAAAGCTTGACCCACTTATGAATCTCAACCCCGTGCGTATGGTTTCCCGGGTCCGCCGTGATACCCGCTTCACCAAGGATAAAACACTATACAGGGATAATATGTGGATAATGTTTATGCGCGATAAGCATCAGTGGCATAACTATCCCTGCTTCTGGTTTGAAGTTACACAGACCACTTATAATATGGGCATCGGCTTTTTTGGTGATGATAAAGGGGTTATGGATTGCTTCAGAAAAGCCATCCGCGAAAAAACCACCGAGTTCAGAAAAGCCGTATCAAAATGCGAAAAAACCGGTGCGGAGCTTATCGGTAAAGAATTAAAGAAAAAGTACGAAGGCTGCCCCAAAGGCCTTGAAAAATACTATAACCGGCGTGATTTCGGGTATATTGTTTACAAAACCGAGCTTTCGGACCTTGAGGACGAAGGTATTATTGATATCGCAAAATCATATTACAAAGCCTTTTCGCCTATGTATATGTTTATGCTGGGCGTTGCGGATGAATATTTTTCGGAAGGTGAAATATAATGTATTATAAAATAATGTCTGTTTTAATAAGTATATATATGAGCGTTGCCTCATTGTTTTATACTCCCACCCCCGTTACTCCGGTAAATCCCGGCCGGGTTCCGGAGCCCGCCTCAACCCTTAAAGCAACGGTTATGACCTATAACCTCAAAACCTCCGGCACAGGTGAGTATTCCATAGAGAACAGAAAAGATTCCGTTATGGCAAGCATAAGGGAATATTTGCCGGATTCCGTGGGCTTTGAAGAGGCCAATGAAAAATGGATTAAGATACTTTCAGATGAGCTTACGGAATATGCCCATGTGGGCATCGGCAGAGATCCGGGCGGCAAAGGGGAGGCAAGCCCCGTATTTTATCTTAAGGATAAATACGAGGTTACGGACAGCGGCACCTTCTGGCTTTCTCAGACTCCCGAAAAGCCCTCCAAGGGCTGGGATGCCTTCTTCTTTAACCGTGTATGCACCTATGCCGTGCTTAAAGAAAAAGCCACCGGCTTTACTTATGCCCATTTCAATGTTCATACCGACCATATAGGCGTGGTTTCCCGCCTTGAGTCCGCCGCTCTCATTTCAAAAAAGATAGCTGAGATTGCTCCGGATATCCCGGTAGTTCTCTCCGGGGATTTCAATGATGATGAAGGCAGCGATATGTATAACCGCATTCTTGAAAGCGGTATGCAGGATACCAAGTTCCTTGCTGCCGATACTATGGACAGCGGCACCTACCACGGCTACTCCGATTTTTCGGAAAAGAACCGTACAAAGCCTATTGATTTTATCTTTGTAAATGCCTATGTCAGCTCGGTTGAAAGCTATAAGGTGGATTTAAAGAAATTCAACGGTATCTATCCTTCCGATCATCACCCCGTAATCGTAACCCTTACTCTCTTTAACGGAGGTAAATAATATGTACAGAATTCTTTCCTCAAATGTGCTTTGCTGGGGGGAGGGGGAGCATTCAATTGAGAACCGCATCCCTCTTGTCATTAAAATGATTAAAGAAGCAAAGCCGGATTCCTTCGGCGTGCAGGAAGCCCACATCCGCTGGATGACCGCCCTTAAAGAAGGCCTGCCCGAGTATGATTATGTTGGAGTTGGCCGTGAGGACGGCAAGCAGGACGGCGAGTTTGCCGCCGTATTCTACCTGAAAGATAAATTCACCCCGGGCGAAAGCGGCAATTTCTGGATTTCGGAAACTCCCGATGTTCCCTCAAAGGGCTGGGATTCCGCCTGCACAAGAATTGCCACCTGGGTTTACCTTACGGATAAGGAAACGGGCAAATCCTATGTGCATATAAATACTCATCTTGACCATATTGGTCCTGTCGCCCAGATTAACGGCGCAAAAATGATAAGCGAAAAAGCCGCATCCTTCGGGGGCGTGCCTGTAGTTGCCACCGGAGATTTCAATGTGCTTCAGGGCTCCGATTGCTACAATACCATGATAAGCGGCAATATGGCAGATGCCCGCACACTAGCCCCCGACAGCGACGATTGCTTCACCTTCCACTGGTTCAGGCCGGAAGAGTACCGGGATATAATTGATTTTATCTTTGTTGATAAAGCAACCGTAAAACCCGTGAAGTTCAGAGTAGTAAATAAAAAGATTGACGGTCAGTTTTATTCCGACCACTATGCAATATATAGTGATATTGAGATAATATAATATTTTACTAATAAAATTACATTAATAAAGCAGCCCTGCGCACCGGTTTATCCCGATGCGCAGTGCTGCTATTTTCGGGCATAGTATATGCAAAGGATCAGTTTTTTGTGTAAAAATACTTTCGGCTTATTATGCGCCTTTCATCCCAACTGTTTGTTGATTATAAACAATGCAGCATGGCTGCAATTATAAAAACTATACAAAAAACCGTCGAATTAACAATTTGTTCATATTTAATTTACAAAAAATTAAAATCTGCACACGCGCTTTGCAACATTGTTTATTTTAAATAAAGGCGTAAATTATCGCGCTCAGGCGCGTATTAAATTTGGAGGTGCTTTATATGACAAAGGCAAAGAGAGTTCTTGCTTTGCTCTTGGCGGTCATTATGGCTTCACTTGCCTGCACTACGGCTTTTGCCAGAAATGTAGATCCCGAAGCTTATAAGAGTGACCCCTGGAACCACATGAACAGTATCAATGTCATTACCCTTACAGCAGAAGAGGGTTGTACCCAGATTCTCGACTTGCTCGATGATCTGCTTTACAACGCCAATATCAAGTTCAACCATGAAACCGTTACTTCTGTTATCGGTATTGATGTTAAGCTTACCCTTGACCTTTCCAGTGTCGACGGCGTACTGTGGTCACTCTGGAATATCATCCGTGTTGCTCACAATCACGATGGTGATTGTCTCGGCAACATCGTTGATGTCGGCTCTGTAGGTAACTGGCTGCTTGATACTTTCTGCGGTACTATCGCAGGTATGCTCGGAGACCTTCAGGATCTTACAGCCGATTCACTTACCGACCAGAATATTAACTCAAGAGTCTGCCGTAACTGGCCCGTCAAGGGCGGTCTCACCAAAGGCAACGACCTTGAGGTTCTCGGCAACCTTACCCACTTCCTTTCCGATAACAGAGTTATGCTCAAAAAGGTTGTAACAGGCGGCGTTGAGTTGGGAACCATCGGCTCAATGATTATTGGAAGAATCGAAATTGCCGACAAAATCCTTAACGACTTCACCGGCTGGCTCAGAGATCTCCTTTATTCCAAACTCTGGGATAGCGATGCCGATGCAGCCCCCAGCGGCTTCACCTATGATGCTTATGCTCAGAAGCTCATCAACTGGCTTACCTATGAAGGTACCGGCAGCACTTCTGAAGACGGCGGCAAATCTGTGCTCGGCTCCGACTTTGAGGCTTTTCTTCCCGCTCTTGAAAATCAGCCCGGCAAGGCAGATATAAGAAACCAGTCCACCTACGCTTTGGTTAATAATATTATCCAGGCCCTTCTCAGCGGCATGGTAGGCGACCTTCTTAAAGATCTTCTTAAGGACCTTCTCGGTGCTGAAGCAACCGATCAGTATCCTTACGGTGATCCCGCTATTGTTCAGGATGTTCTTTTCGCCACAATAGTGGGCGCAGTAAAGGGCCTTCTTGAGCAGAACGGCGCACCTGAGCTTGTGTTTAGTGATCTTGAGAAAAACTATCCTATCCCTCAGATAGATGCTCTTATTAACTGGCTCTTTGACGGCGGAGCTCTTGATGTATTCATCCACATTGAAGAGGGCAAGATTGAAATCACCGATGCATTCATGTCTCTTCTCGGCGATGTTATCAGAATCCTTCCCGGCCTCTTCCCGCTCCTCAACATCAATGTTCCCAGTTACATCAAACTTGATGACGGCGTTATCGGCGCAACCAAGAGCGATGATACCCATGGTAATCTTTACCTCACCTTTGAAGGTGATGAAATTTACATTGATCCTGATGAAACAATTTACTACATCGGCGATAATGAAGGCGGTAACATAGACTTTTCAAGAACTCCCACCCTTTATGTTGCTACCGACAGACTTGTAAACGTAAGTGACAGCACCGCTGCCGATTATCATAATCCCAAGTTCATCAGAACTGAAAAGATTATGCCCAACAGCGAGGTTTACGCTTACATCCTCAAAATAGTTCTCAACTCCGTAATTGACGGTTGCTACTTCCCCGAGTGGACAACTTCCGTTGCCTCTGTCGGAGCTTATGGTCTTGCATCTCTTGCAGCCCGTTACATTCCTCAGAACAACTATTTTGACAGACTTGATAAATATCATTATGACCAGCTCGGTCAGCCCTATAATCCCAAAGGCACAAATGAGGCCGTTACTGCCCTTCCCTATACCGAGGTTCTTACCCTCGCCGGCGGCAAATCCGTTACTATACCCAGAGCTGCTGCCGATATCGGTGCCTCTCTCGGCGCATTCTTCCTTAACGGTGAGTTCGGTGTTCTTGAAGGCCTTAACTCAAAGCACGATACCAACAGCTTTGAAACCGATACCAACTTTGAAACCTTCGGCTTCGAGTTCCTCTTCTGGGGTGCCCGTGAGTATATGAAACTCCTTACCGGTGAGTTTGATTACAACAGTGATACCTTCAAGCAGTTCACCGCTTTCGGTGTAAGTGCCGATGCTCCTTTCCGCTCAGCTTTTAATACCGCTTGGTCTAACTATGTATCACTTCTCAATCAGTATCCCTCTACCGGCACCCTTGCCACCGGCAGGATCTGTAATATACCCGCAAGCTCAATGAGATCTGTACTGTTCAATCTTATTGACAGCACTCTCTTTGTTCTCTTCCCCAAGAAGGTTCTGCCCAACTGGCTTGCTGACAGCGGCTCACCCGGTGAATCTCTTATCTATTACTGGCTCGGTGATTCCGTTACCAACTTTGACCTTCAGCAGCTTATTTCACTGCTCCAGGCCAATACGGATTCCGATGCTCCTCTCAAGAGAGCCCTTCTTCCCGTGCTTGTACGCCTTATTGACCGTGTTCTCGGCACCCTCTTCGGCGGCAATGCGGTTATCAAGCCCGTTACCGGTCCTGCAGTTGAAGGCTCCGGCAATGACAGAAAGGTATTTACAACCAGCACCACAATGACCGGCCTTGATGACCTGCTCAGCGCAGATTCACTCGGTCAGCTCCTGTGCGGTCTTCTCTATTACCTTAATATTTATATCAGCCCTCTTGCATACACAATATTCCCGCTTCTTGCTTCCAAGGCTGTTAAGGATTATCAGTATTATGAAACCTCTCAGGCTTATGCAAGCGGTCAGTCCAAGGTTAACTTCCTCGGCAGCGGCGTTGTTACCATTGATAACCTTGAGCAGTATATAGAGAGCCTTGACGGCGACTATAACTCAAGCGTATTCAGCGGCGGTATCCCCTATAACACCACCGCCAAGGCCATTGAGGTTGCCGAAGCGCTTGAATATACAGATTATGATCCCAATCTGCCGGCAAACCAGACCACTATCAACGGTTCTGTTAAGTATGTTGTAACCTTCCCCGCATCCTACACCAAGCTTTCCGTTGCCAATGCAGCTGCAGAGCTTGCTTCCCAGTACACAGGCAATAACTGTTCTGTTGTTACCAAGAGAGACGGTCAGAACAGAACCTACTTTGTAATGGAAAAGTTGAATTACCTTACCACCACAGCTGATGAAGCTGTAACCTACAGCGGTGAAGAGGCAACCTACACCTATACTAACTTCAGAAGAGCCCCGGTTATCACTGCAGCCCATAACGGCAGTGTTACCACAAGAACCGGCCCCAAGGGCGAAGTTCAGTACGGTGACGGTTACAGAGCCCTCTACACCGAGGATTATACCGCCAACACCAACTTCAACTATCTGAGATATGCAGATGCCATTAAGGATGCCAGAGAGTTTACCGAAGAGTTCCGTACTTATTCTGAGCAGACCCTTCCTAATGCTTACGGCGCATGGCTGATGTACTTTGTAAAGATGCAGCTGCTTGCCAACAGCAAGTATGATAAGGATGATAACGGCGCTTTTGATGCCAACAAGGATACCAACCCCGGTATGCCCGAAGATCCTTATCCCTTCAAGAATACCAGCGGTTCCTCAAGTGATGTAGGCTACGGCAAAAATGATTCTTATCCCTTCAGCGCCAACGAAACTCAGCAGGTTGTTGCCGCAGCTCTCAGCTACGCTGCAGATTCCGAAAATGATGTTACCCTTAGTACAGGCGATGCCGAGTCCGTTGTAAGGCTTGCTCTTAATACTATCGGCTTTGATATTACTCCCAACAGCAACGGTTCTTACAATAACGGATCCAAGCAGTGGAATACCCTTACCGCAGCAGATATCAGCAACATCCAGAGCACATGTACCGCTCTCGGCCTTACCTATCATGCAGCTGATGCCGATCATGATACACCTTACATCACCAGAAAGGCCTTTGCTCTCTTCGGACCCAGCCTTATGGGTAAGTCTGTTTTCGGTAACTACTATACCTACACTACCGATGATAACGGTAATATTACAGGTATTGATACCACCACATCAATTTCTCTTACCCCGCTTTCAAGCTACACCTTAGGTGCCGAAGGCGGCGAAAAGCAGAGATGCGAGCTTCAGAAAACTTATATTGATTTCGCTTCAACTGCCAAGGAATACACCGAAAACGTAAAGAACCGTTACGATGATATTTCCTGGAGAGCTGAAAACTGTGAAAATGCAGTTTTGCTTGCTCCCGCACTTAATACCATCAAGTTTGTAAGAAAGCTCACCGAGAATGCTTATGATCCTCTCGGAGTCGGTAAGAATAAGACTTACAGCAACTCCGGCGCAATAGTTCCCATCTACTCCAAGTCCACATTCACTCCCTTCCAGAGAGCTTATGAGTATGCTGTTCAGATTATCAACGCTGTAGAAACCGGCACAGAGATTACCCCCAGTGTTATCACTGTTGCATACCAGACCCTGCTTGATGCTTACAAGAAGCTTGAGCTCTTCAGCGGCCTTGCAGACTGGACTTCTTATGAAGCAGCTCTTGAACTCGCACAGAGCGTTCTTGACAGCCCCATGGGCGTAGATGCAAACGGTCAGGTTAAGGATCCTCTGATTGGTTACACACAGGCCTCCCTTACCAACCTGCTTGCTGCTTACAATGCGGCATACACCTACTGGACTCAGAACCATGAAACTCTCGACTCCGATAACAATGACCTTATCCTTGAAAAGGCTTCCGAACTTCGTCAGGTAATCAATGCCTGCGAATTCCCCGAGGGCATTTACCCCGACCTTGCAATACTTGACAATGGTCAGAATCCTGATCTGGTTCTTACACATGACGGACCCAGACAGTCCTTCATGGTTAACGGCAAGATTCTTTCAAGGCAGCAGGGTGTTATCTCCGGTCTTCAGGAGTATGTAGGCTTTACAGAGGATATCAAGAACTCCTCACTCTATTTCAGCGGTGTTCTTGTTGACGGCAACAATGTTAAGCCCGACTTCCAGGATTCCGGCCGCGGCTGGGGTACCGGTGCTTACTTCTCAGCATACGGCAATGCCGGTGAGTATGTAAGATACTATGCTGTAATTCTCGGCGATATTAACGGCGACGCAGTTATAGACGGTGTTGATAAGACCTATCTTGATGTTTATGCTGCACAGGCTCTTACCTCATCACTTGAATCCTATCGTCAGGCTGCAGCAGACGTTGACTGCGACGGCGATATCGATATGGATGATATTGCAAAGATCAAGGCTCACTACACATTCGCTAACCAGCAGGGTATCAGCGGAAATGTTAACGGCACAATTGATCAGACTCAGGCAATTGCCATTCTTGAACCCGATACTACCGGTGCATAAGTCGAATAAGCCTAAATTAAAAAGGCGCTCCCGCGAAAGCGGGGGCGCTGTTTTTGCACTTGAATTATATTATTATTGATTTATTTATAATCTTAATATATAACAATTATTGCATTAGTTTTTTGTCTGTGATATAATAATAAAAAATAATTACTGGAGTTGAAATTATGTCATTAAAACACGCATTTTACAGGGTTTATCAGATGGGCTTCAAACTGGTTATGGGCACCAATTTCTTTAACTGGAAAGAGCCCGAGCTTCTTGAAGGCCCCGGCGCAGTAAAAAAACTGCCTGCTTTTGTAAAATCCAAAGGTCTTAACAATGTGCTTGTTGTTACCGATAAAGGCCTTACCGGTCTTCATCTTCTTGACGGTATGTATGAGGAGATGGAAAAAGCCGGTGTAAAATATACTGTATTTGACGGCGTGCAGCCCAACCCCTCCATTGAGAATATAGAGGCGGCAAAGGATGCTTATATCGCAGGCAAATGCGAGGGTATTATCGCTTTCGGCGGCGGTTCGCCTATGGATTGCGCAAAAATCGCCGGCGCAAGAGTTGCTAACCCCAACACCTCCGTAAGGAAGATGCGCGGCTTGCTTCATGTCCGCCATAAATTACCCCCTCTGTTTGCAGTTCCCACCACAGCCGGCACTGGCTCCGAGGTTACCCTTGCCGCTGTTGTTACCGATGAATCCACCCACGAAAAGTGCCCCGTAAACGATCCCAAGCTCCGTGCTCCTTATGCTGTGCTTGACCCCGAGCTTACTCTCGGCCTTCCTCCTCACATTACCTCCACAACAGGTATGGATGCTCTTACCCACGCCGTTGAAGCCTACATCGGCAGAAGCAATGTTGCCAATACCGAGGAATTTGCAGAAAAAGCAGTCAAGCTTATCTTTGATAATATTGAAACTGCTTATAAAGACGGCAAAAATGTTGAGGCAAGGTACAATATGCTTAAGGCCTCCTACTATGCCGGCATGGCCTTTACAAGGGCTTATGTAGGTTATGTTCACGCCATCGGCCATAATCTGGGCGGTTATTACCATGTGCCTCACGGCCTTGCAATGGCTACAATCCTGCCCCATGTGCTTGATTATTACGGCGAAACCGCTTATGCCCGCCTTGCAAAGCTTGCCGTTATCAGCGGAGTTAAAACTGACGGCACAGATGAAGAAAAGGCAAAAGCTTTCATAGCCGAAATCAGAGCCATGAACGAAAGAATGGGTATAGGCACAGGCTTTGACTGCATCAAGGACGAAGATATTGATATTATTGCAGAAAGAGCCCTTAAAGAAGGCAATCCTCTTTATCCTGTTCCCAAGCTTATGGATAAACCTCAGTGTGTTGCCCTTATCAAAGAGCTTCAGAACTGATTGTAATTATTTCAGTCACAGGTATCGTAAAGATGCCTGTGATTTTTTCTTGCATACGCATAATATATAGAGTATAATAATTTTATAGTTTTATTTGAAACAGGTGATTGCATTGTATACGGTGCCTGTAATCTGCATTATTCTCACGGCAGTTTTTCTGCCGGCTTTTATAAAAAGCGGCTATCCCGAAACACAGAGATTAACCCTTCTGTGGAAAATGATTTGTTCCACCGCATTTGTGGTTTTCGGTTTTTACTGTGCGTTCAGCATCGGCTCGGGAGCCGGCAGCAGATATAATGCTATGGTTCTCACAGGCCTCTGCCTCGGCTGGGTTGGGGATTTATGCCTGACAAACAGCTTTTTCAGCAAAAAGGTGTTTGCGGTAGTTTCCCTTATCGGGGGAGTCTTTTTCCTGGCAGGGCATATATTCTATATTATCGCTTTTCTTTCCGCAGGCAAACCGAATTTTGTTTTGATTTTCGTTCTCTTTGCATTGACAGCCGCTGCGGTTATTTCCCTCAGATTTGTTTTGGGCATAAATCTCGGCAGGCTCACAATTCCCGTGCTTGTTTATGCGCTGATGCTTTCGTTTATGTTTGCCTGCGCTCTTTCCGCCGCAATTATTCATAAAACCACCTCAAGCCTTCTGGCTGTAGCCGGAGCTCTGATGTTCCTTGAGTCGGATTTGTGCCTCGGTCTTATCAACTTCGGTGGAGAAAGATATAAAACAATGCCCATGCGCGTGTTCAACCTTGCGTTTTACTATATTGCCCAGTTATTTATTGCCGCTTCGCTCGGCTTTTGATATTTACACAGGAGGTGCCATATGAGCTATATTCCGATGACAGATTATGAAACCGCTTCTCAGGAAGTGAAAAAAGAGTATGACGACCAGATTGCAAAGCACGGCCGTATTACAAACATGAAGCGAACCCTGCTTCATAATGTTCCTTCCTTCAAAGCCTATATGGAGTGGTACACTCTTTATGATGAGCTTGTTCCCGTAATAGGCGAAAGGGCTCTTTCCATTTTTTCCTATGCCATTTCCACCGGTAACAGCTGCCTTATCTGCGGCTCGTTTTTTACCAAGATACTTGAAGACAGCGGCGAGGATGTCGGCTGCCTTGAGCTTGATGAAACAGAGCAGCTTCTTTTTGACCTGGGCCTTGCCATTGATAACGACCCTCATAATATACCGGATGAGATTTACGCTGCTTTAAAATCAAAATTTACCGATGAGCAGATAGTTACAATATTTGCCTTTGCAGGTATTATGTATGCCACAAATCTTTTCAATACCATCAGCAAAGTAGATCTTGATGAAGTTCTGTATGAGTACAGAATTGACAGGAAGGAGAATAACTGAAATGGGTGAATTCAGCGGAAAAGTTGCTTTTATTACAGGCGCCGCCCACGGCCAGGGCAGGGCTACCGCTCTTGCTCTTGCAAAAGAGGGCGCAAATATTGCCGCCTTTGATGTGGCAAAAAAGATAGAATACCCAGCCTATGAGTTCGGCACCAGCGATGAGCTCAAATCCCTTAAAGAGGAGATTGAGTCACTGGGCAGCAAGGCCGTTATCTTTGCCGGCGATGTAAGGGATAACGACGCTGTTGAGGCCGCAGTAAAAGGTACAATTGATGCCTTCGGCAAAATAGATATTCTCTTTAATAATGCGGGAATCTGCGCTTATGCAAAGGTTCACGAAATGACCGATAAAGAATGGGACGCTATGATTGATATTAACCTCAAGGGTCCCTTTATAGTTACAAGAGCCGCCGTTAAATATATGATGGAGGCAAAAAGCGGAGTTATTATCAACAACTCCTCGGTAATGGGGCTTCGGGGCGGCAACCGTCTCAGCCACTACACCGCCTCAAAATGGGGGCTTACCGGCCTTACCAAGGCCTGGGCAATTGAGCTTGCGCCTTATAATATAAGGGTTGTCAGCATTCACCCCACAGGAGTAAATACACCTATGAATGACGGCCTTGCCGCTATGGAAGGCAAAACCCCCGAAGAAATTGCCGAGGCCAGCGCAGGCAACCTTCTTCCCGTTCCCTGGATTGAGCCGGAGGATACTGCCAATCTTGTTCTTTACCTTGCAAGCGACAAAGCAAGGTACGCTACCGGTTCCCAGTTTGTGCTGGATGCAGGCCTTCTTTCTGTATAACCGGAGGATACAATAATGCTAAAACCTGTTATGGGCATACAGCTCTACACTTTAAGGGACTATATAAAAACCGAGGAGGATTTTGACAGCACCCTCTCCCGGCTTGAAAAGATGGGTGTTACAGATGTGCAGATTTCCGCCATCGGTGATTTTCCTGCCGAAGCGCAGGCCCGCTGCCTCAAAAAACATAATATGGAAGTCTGCGTTACCCATAAACCTTTTGACAGAATGCTTACTGATCTGGATTCAATGATTAATGAGCACCGCACAATCGGCTGTGATGCAATGGGCATAGGTGCCGCTCCGGACAGCTCCCGGGGTAGCGCAGAAGCCGTAAGGGCTTTCATTGAAAAAGCGGATGAAGTGGGTAAATATCTTTCCCAAAAAGGTATGACCTTTAATTACCATAACCATGATTTTGAGTTTAAGAAGCTTCCCGGCAGTAATTATAACATGATGGATTTGCTCCTTTCCGAAACAGATCCCGCTTATTTCAGGTTTATCCCCGATGTTGCCTGGATTCACTATGCCGGCGCCGATCCCATTGATATCCTCAAGCGGATGAAGGGCAGGGTTAAAGTAATTCATTTCAAGGATTACATAATCAATGATAAAAATGAGAGGCAGTTTGTCTCCCTGGGCAAAGGCGTTGTAAACCTTGAAGAGTGCTATAAAGCCGCCTGTGAACTTGAAATGCCTTATATTATGTATGAGCAGGATTGCGACTGGGAGGGCGGCGACCCGTTTGCTTCAACTGCGGAATCCTGGGAGTATATGATGAAACTCAGCGGGGGAAACAGTAAATGAAAAATAATAATAAAAATATTACAATAATATCTATTGTTCTTTTTGCACTTATTTTCGGAGCCTTGCTTGTAACCGCAACATTTACAGATTTGCAGGTCTCTCAGATACTGACAAAAGGCACTCTCCCGGCAGGATCATACCTTGCAACGGGTCTTTTCGGTGTTTTATTTGAGTGCATAGGCTGCACAGCCCCCTATATTGTTGGTGCGCTGAGCCTTGAGATGCTTCTTATTTTTATTCTGAGATTTATGCAGAATAAAAAGGCGAAGGCCATACTTCCCGTGCTGCTTCAGCTTGGCGTTTATGCTACTTATTATGCAGTAGCAATGGATACTCTGGATTATAACCTGAGGCATTACCATGTTGACGGCACACCGGGCTTTATGAAGGCTGAAATTGCATTTATCGCCCTTCTGCTTACTCTGCTGAGTTTTTTGCGGTAAACAGCCTTTCCGATGAAAGCATAAAAAGAGCGCCCCGTATTGCCTTTGCTGTTTTAGCGGCAATAGCTTTTTCAACAATAACCGTTACTCTTATCAAAGAACCTTTTGGAAGGCCCCGGTTCAGGGCAATGAATTATGCAAATGATTTCAGCTATTACTCCCGCTGGTATGTTCTAAACGGTCAGCCTGATAAAGAATGGATGCGCAGCTTTTTCAGCAGCACAGATGCCTGCAAATCCTTCCCCAGCGGCCATACCCAGAGCGGTTCAATGATATTCTGCATAATAATGCTTAAGGATTTGCTCGGAATAAAATCCAAAAAGATAACAGCCGTTTTATGGACGGTCAGCATACTTTGGACCGGCGCAGTTGCCCTGAGCCGTATAATGGTCGGCGCTCATTTTTTCAGCGATGTGCTCGTGGGCGGTACAATTGGCTTTGTTTCCGTAATAATTGCCAGAGAAATAATTGTATGTAAATGCAGTCATATAAAATCCCTGAAAGGAAAGGCGTAAGGATTATGAAAAAAACTGTTTCTGTTATTCTTTCTTTGATTATGGCATTTTCGGTGTTCTCTGTTTGCCTCACACCCTCTTATGCCGCAAGTGCTTCAGAAGAGAAAATTGCTTCCTGCAACGGTGATTGTGAGTTTTTTCCCACCATCATCATACCGGGTCTCGGTCAGTCCAGTGTGTGTGTAACCGATGATAATGGTAATTTTATTCTGGATAAAGACGGTAATAAAGTTTCCGCCTTCCCGGCATATCTTCAGGTTGGCAAGATTATCAGAAAAGCAATTTTCCCCGTGCTTCTTTCTATTGCCACTCAGCGCGATGTGGGCCTTTCTGATGCTTTTGCCGCAATAATTGATGACAGCTTCGGCATAAACGCCTGCGACCTTAATGCAAAGCCCATCGGCAATGTAAAGGTTGAAAAGTTTATGTATCCCTATTCAAAGTGCAGCGAGTATGAAAAGGGACTTATGAATATGCATATTCCCTTTGAAAAATATCCTTCAGATCTTCCTGCAGACCACATTTATTATTTTGCCTATAATTCTTTTGATAATAACATAGATTTAGCCAATGAGCTTTATAACTATATTCAGATGGTTAAAAAGCAGACCGGCCACTCAAAAGTAAATTTAGTTCCTATCAGCCAGGGCGGCACCATTTTCAGCGGAATGCTGGAGTATCACCCCGAGGTAGCCGATGACCTGCATAAGATTATGTGTATTGTTCCCGCCCTTGACGGCTCAATAATTATCGGTGATGTGTTCAACGGCAGGGTAAACTTCCTCAATAAGGATTACCTTTATAACGGCTTTCTTGAGGAGCTTCGTCTTCTTGATGAAAAAACCGCCAGAATTATTGAAATAGCGGTTCGTATTCTGCCTGATGAGGTTGTTATGGCAACCCTCAATAAGGGCGTAAAGCACCTTGTTGAAAATGTTATGACCCGCTCCACCAGTATGTGGTGCCTTTGCCCGTCGGCTGATTACCCCACCGCCGCCGAGAGGTACCTTTCATCTCCCGAGATGGCAAAAATAAAAGAGCAGACCGATAAATACTATCAGGCTCAGCTTCACGCAAGGGATAATATTCAGAGCCTGGTAGACAGAGGTATACCCGTATTCTGCGTTGCGCAGTATGATTATGCGGTAATAAATGTGGGCGAAAACTGGAATAAGCAGAACGGTGATTTCATTATTCAGCTTGATTCTACATCAATGGGCGCTTATGCAGCCAACTGCGGTGAGCAGCTGCCTGCCGGCTATGCTCAGAAGAATACCCACTGCAGCAATCCCGACCATAACCACATTTCTCCCGACAGGGTTGTTGATGCTTCTGCAGGGCTTCTGCCGGATACCACTTTCTATTTCAAAGGCCAGCGTCACGATTTAACCCAGCACAATGATGTTATCCTTGAATGGGCTATGGAAATGATAGCTCACGATGATATAAAAGATGTATATTCATCTCCCAGGTATCCCCAGTTCCTTTCCGGCAGGGATGTCAGAAATATTGAGGCTCTTATTGAATCAGCCGAAAAGCTGGATAAATCAAAACTCCGCGGCAATGATGCCGATAAGCTTGATAAAGCGGTTAAAGACGCAAAGGCGGTGCTCGATGATACTCTTGCAACATCGGCCGATTTTGCGGCAAAGGAAGAGGAGCTCCGCAGTATCCTTGTAAAATACGGAGCAGCCGAAAAAATTAAAAATGAAGATCCTTCTTTCTTAAGGAAGATAAGCCTCTGGCTCTATGATAAATTCGGCACCAACGGTTATTCCGAAATCCCTATAGAATTCGTCAAAGGATTATTCCATATAGGTTAGTTAAACCGGTAAACATTAAAAAACACGGCAGGTTTTGGCCTGCCGTGTTTAGCTTTTGTTGATTACTGAGGATCGGACGGAGTATTTATAAAGTCCTTGAATATTGTTACAAAGGGCTTAAGAGTGTGGAATAATGAGGAGATAGTGGTCATCCAGTCGATTTCCTTCATAAACGCAAAGTTGCTTGACCACCATTCTTTCCAGCCCATTTCGTGTATTGCTTTTCTTATGCCTGCAAAGAATCCGTCTTCACTTGAAGTCTGGCTCTGGGATGAGGGTGTAACTTTTTCAGCTTTAATAGTATAGAGCTCTGATGTGTATTCACCGGTAGGTGTAATAACTATATAATACTTACCGGCGGCAAGGTCTGCAAAGGAGTATTCTTTGCTTTCTTTTCCGAAATTAAAAGTGGCTTTTTCTTCGCCTTTAGATGTCTGAATGCTTGCACACCATGAGCCCTTAGGTGTGGATGAAGCAGATGAAAGAATTATTTTACTGCTTTCTGATGAAGTGGTTTTCACAGTAAAAACGTCTTTGTCATCTTTGGAAGAGGTTGATGCATATAATTTAGATCCGTTTTTAATTTCATCAGCGTAACTATAGGAATTGTTGTATTCGGACTCTGAAGCATCATCTTTCTTGCCGTAAATCTCTATTCCATAGCTTCCGGTTGCATTGTCTGCTCCTTCAACTTGGAGAATGTAACTATCTGCATCTGTGCCGATTTCAGGACCATAATCAACATCTTTATCTGCTGAGAGAGTAACGGATGTAATTAGAAGAGGCTTAGGAGAAGTTTCTTTGCTGTATTGATAAAGTCTGAAAATATAATTACCATTATCAGAACCGCTTACCTTTTTGCCATTGAACATCGTAAAGGAAATATATCCCTTGGGAGCATCAAATGTATAGATATCTACTTCTTTTGTATCTTTCTGATATCCGGCAACTTTTTCGGTAATTGTACCATAACAAAGATTTATACCAACCTTATCTGTCATATTAACAGTAAGAGGCGTGGCAATTGAAACCCTGTTATTAGGCTCGCTTTCAACCGCATACTTCGTTGAAACACTTTCAATACTGACAGTATATTTGAAGTCTGCGCAGCTTGCACCGGCCTGAACTCTGATATAGTAATTCTGTTTGCCTTCAAGCTTAACATCCATTGAAGATACTTTAGCTGCATTGCCTTTAACAGAGAAATCAGCAATCTTGTTTTCTTTGTTTTCGGCAGACATTGTGTAAAGCGTAACTTTGAAATAAATTGAATCATCGCCCTTGGCTTCGTGCTGGAAATTAACTTTTACGAAACCGGCTTCATCTACCGTGAACAAAAAGTTATCAACATCGGAAGCGGATTCAAGAGTTCCTGCTGCACCTTTTACTGGGTCGGTAATTGTGTTGGCGCTTGTATAACTGTTGTTTGGTTCGGATTCATCGGTAACAGTTGTCGCTGCATATGCCACTGCAAATGAAGAAGCGATAAACAGAACCGAAAGTAAAAGGGCTAAAAAGCGCTTTAAATTTTTCATAATTTATCCTCCGAAAAATTATAATCGTAGTTATTTTACCATATATTTTTAAAAAGGTCAATTAAAAAATATATGGCATAGGGGAATCCCGGATTGCTGTACTTGAAAATCCCGTTTCAACTTACTTTAATAAGTGTTAGATTTATAGAAAAATGTTGCATAAATATAAAATAAAAATCTGCGAAAGGAGTAAACTTACGCAGATTTTTTATTCATATTTTATTTGTTATCAGCCGAGTATTTCTTTGAATTTTTCTTCATCACTTACTTTGAATACCAGCTTTGCATTTCCATTGTCGCCGTCAACTGTTGAATACATATATTCAATATCTATATTGGCATCGGCAATTTTGCCTAAAACATCATTCAGCCCGCCTGCAACATTAGGTACGGCAACAACCTGAACAGGGTTTACGGAAACCACGCATCCGTCCGCAATAAGAGCATCGGTGGCCTTTGCCACATCATCAACAAGGATTCTTACAATGCCGTAATCTCTGGTTTCGGCAATGTTGAGTGCCTTAAGGTTGATATTTGCCCTGGCCAGTATGTCTGTAATTTCATGAAGCTGGCCGTATCTGTTTTCCAAAAAAACGGAAATCTGTTTTTCTGTCATTTTCTTTTCCCCCCTTATATTTTTCTGTTATCAATTACCCTTACTGCCTTGCCCTCGCTTCTGGCAATTGTTTTGGGCGCAACAAGATGAACTTTTGCGTAAATCCCCAGCATAGCTTTAAGGGCCGAGACAAGTTTCTTTTCCATTTCGGCTACTTCGCCAAGATTATCCGTGAACTTCTCCTGTGTCATTTCAACATTAATGTCAAGAGTATCCGAATTATTGACTCTGTCAACAATAATCTGATAGTTTGCCTGATATCCCTGATCAATAAGAACGGTTTCAATCTGAGAGGGGAATACATTTACGCCCTTGATAATGAGCATATCATCGCTTCTGCCTCTGGGTTTTACCATTTTGATAAATGTGCGTCCGCAGGAGCAGGTTTCTTTTGTAAGCACACAGATATCTTTTGTTCTGTACCTGATAACCGGGAAAGCTTCCTTATCAAGACAGGTGAAAACAAGTTCGCCCTGTTCGCCGTAAGGCAATACTTCAAGGGTATCGGGGTCGATTATTTCGGCATAGAAGTGGTCTTCGTTAATGTGCATTCCGGTCTGCTCGGAACATTCAAAGGAGACGCCCGGGCCGCTTATTTCCGTAAGACCGTAGATATCGTATGCCTTGATTCCGAGATTTGCTTCAATATCTCTGCGCATTTCTTCGCTCCAGGCCTCTGCGCCGAATATTCCGGCCTTGAGTTTAATTTGATCCCTGAGCCCTCTTTCTTTTATGCTTTCTGCAAGATAAGCAGCATAAGAAGGGGTACTACAGAGTATCGTGGCCCCAAGGTCAGTCATAAACTGAAGCTGTCTGTCTGTGTTGCCTGAGCTCATGGGAAGGGTAAGGGAGCCCAGCTTGTGTGAGCCGCCGTTAAGGCCTGCTCCGCCTGTGAAAAGGCCAAAGCCGTAAGCAACATGAACAACATCGTTTTTGTCTGCTCCTGCTGCAACAAGAGCTCTTGCGCAGCACTCATCCCAAAGGTCAATATCGTGCTGGGTATAATAGGCAATAACTCTTTTGCCGGTTGTGCCTGAAGTTGAGTGAATTCTCACACACTCCGAAAGGGGCTTTGCCAGCATTGCATAAGGATAACCCTCTCTAAGGTCATCTTTGCTCAGGAACGGAAGCTTTGAAATGTCATCAATACTCTTGATGTCATCGGGGGTTACGCCGGCTTTTTCCATTTTTCTGCGGTAATCGGGGCAGTCGTTCCAGACATGCTGAATCTGTTTGAGAAACTTCTCGTTTTGCAGACTTTTTATCTGCTCACGAGGCATGGTTTCGATTTCCTGCTGAAAATACTTTTGCATTTTATTTTCCTCTTTCTCCGTTTATTTAAAAACTCTTTTCTGTCAGATATTTTTTCCAAGTTCAAAAGCTTTTTTGTTTATTTCAAGGAATTTCGGGGGTACGGACTGTTCTATGGCTGTCATCCAGTCTTCTTCGGAAAAGTCGAAATAGTTTGACAGCTTACCGAGAAGTACCAGATTAACTGCTTTGGATGAGCCGGCTTCATTTGCCAGCTCAAGGGCATCAAAGCAGTCGGCGGTAATACCGAGGTCCTTAATCTTTCCTTCAAGATTTTCCGGGTAAACCGCAGCACCGGTAATAACGGGCATAGGGTTGGTCTGCCTTGTGTTTGTTATTATTCTTCCGCCGGGGGCAAGGTACTCCACCCACCTTGCGGCTTCAAGCATCTCAAATGAGAGTATAATGTCCGCTTCGCCTTTGTCTATAATAGGGGAGTAAACTTTATCGCCGTAACGTACATAGGTTACAACACTGCCGCCGCGCTGGCTCATGCCGTGAACCTCGCTTACTTTTACATCATAACCCTTGGCTATGAGTATTTTGCCCAAAAGTTTGCTTGCAAGCAGAGTGCCCTGGCCGCCTACACCGACTATCATTATGTTTTTAGTTTTCATAATTCAAATCTCCTTTCAGCAGCCTATGGCATCTTTGGGGCAAAGCTGTTTGCATACTCCGCAGCCCGTGCAAAGGGTAGCGTCAATTAAAGCTTTTCCGTCTTTCATGCTTATGGCGGGGCAGCCGATACGCATGCAGGATTTACAGCCTATGCACTTATCTTCATTAACTTCAATGGGCCCGTTGTGCTTAACATATTTAAGCAGTGCGCAGGGCCTTCTTGAAATAATTACAGAGGGTTCGTTTGCCGCAAGTTCCTCTTTAAGAGCTTCGTCACATTCTTTAAGGTTGTAGGGGTCAACCACTCTCACTCTTTTAATACCTACAGATCTGCAAAGAGCTTCAAGGTCAATTTTTGTGCAGGGGTCTCCTTTAAGATTGTAGCCGGTGGTGGGGTTTTGCTGATGGCCGGTCATACCGGTAATGGAGTTGTCAAGTATAATAACCGTGGAGTTGGATTCATTGTAAGCAATATTCACAAGACCTGTAATGCCAGAGTGCATAAAAGTGGAATCGCCTATTACGGCAACGCTGTTTTTTTCGTTTTCCGGTGAGAGCTTGTTGAATCCGTGAAGCCCGGAAACGGAAGCGCCCATACATACCGTAGTGTCAAGGGCTGAGAGGGGAGCCACAGCGCCCAGTGTGTAGCATCCTATATCGCCTATGGCATTAACCTTGTTTTTCTTAAGTATGTAATAAAGTCCTCTGTGAGGGCAGCCGGCGCACATAACCGGAGGCCTCGGAGGTATATTTTCCTCTATGGTTTTGAACTGCTTTGAATCAAAGCCCAGTTTTTCGGCAATCATATTCTGGCTGAATTCACCAATATATCCGAAAAGCTCTTTGCCGGTGCATTCAACACCGATTTTTTTGCAGTGAGTTTCAATAATATCGTCAAGCTCTTCAACAATAATAACTTTACCGACTTTTGCGGCAAAATCTTTTATCAGTTTAACAGGCAGAGGATTTACCATACCCAGCTTCAGCACGGGATACTTTCCGCCGCATACCTCTTTTACATACTGATATGAAGTAGAAGATGTAATTATGCCGATTGAATTGTCTTCGCCTTCCTCAATTCTGTTAAGGGATGAGGTTTCTGCAAACTCTGTGAGTTTTGCAGTTCTCTGCTCAACTACCGGGTGCTTAAGCTTTGCATAGCCGGGCATCATAATATATTTCTGGGGGTTCTTTTCATAGGGCTTAAGGGGCCCTACCTGTCTTTCGCCTGTCTGTACCGGGCTCTGGGAGTGTGCAATCCTTGTGCACATCTTCATAATAACAGGGCAGTCATATTCCTCGGAAAGGCTGTAAGCAAGTTTTGTGTATTCAAGCACTTCTTCAGAGTCCGCCGGCTCCAGCATTGGGAGCTTTGAAGCAATAGCATAGTGGCGGGAATCCTGCTCATTTTGTGATGAGTGCATGCCTGGGTCATCGGCAACGGCAATAATCATACCGGCGTTAACTCCGGTGTAAGAAATAGTAAAAAGCGGATCTGCAGCCACATTAAGGCCAACATGTTTCATTCCGCAAAAGCTTCTGTTTCCGCTGAGGGATGCTCCGAAGGCGCTCTCCATAGCCACCTTTTCATTTGGAGCCCATTCTGCATATATCTCGGAATATTTTGCCGCAAACTCCGTAATTTCAGTGCTGGGAGTTCCCGGGTATGATGATACGAATTTACATCCGGCTTCATAAAGGCCTCTTGCAAAGGCTTCATTGCCGAGCATAAGTGATTTCATTTGTTATCAACTCTCTTTGTTTAGTATATTTCAGCTTCTGTTCTGTACTTCCACAAGCCGTCCGTGGCAGTATATTTCACGGAGTTTGGGTTTTTCAATTTTGCCCGTAGCGTTTCTGGGAACGGGAGCAAAAATGATTTTACGGGGTCTCTTATATCTCGGAAGTTCCTGGCAGAAATCATTGATTTCATCCTCTGTGCAGGAAGCTCCCTCTTTAAGCTCGATAATCGCTGCGGTAATTTCACCCTGCCTCTGATCCGGCAGTCCGATAACGCCTACATCCTTAATCTTATCGTGCTTACGCAGGAACGCTTCAATCTGAACGGGGTAAATGTTTTCGCCGCCGCTTATGATAACATCCTTTTTGCGGTCAACCAGGGTGATAAATCCATCCTCGTCTTTTACAGCCATATCGCCGGTATAGAGCCAGTCGCCTTTAAGGATTTCGTTGGTAGCATCGGGATTTTTATAATAGCATTTCATAACGCCGGGGCCCTTAACGCAGAGCTCGCCGACCTCTCCCTGAGAAACCTCTTCATCGTTTTCATCCACAATTTTGGCTTCCCACATATAGCCGGGTATGCCGATGGCGCCGACTTTTTCCGTGTTTTCTATGCCAAGGTGAACACAGCCGGGCCCAAGGGATTCTGAAAGTCCGTAGTTTGTGTCATACTGATGATTGGGGAAGTATTTTTTCCACCTGTGTATAAGGCTGGGGGGAACGGGCTGAGCGCCTATGTGCATAAGCCTCCACTGATCCAGCAGATAGTGGTTCAGGTCGATTTTGCCGCTTTCAATGGCATCAAGTATATCCTGTGCCCAGGGCACAAGAAGCCATACTATTGTGCATTTTTCCTCGGTTACGGCTCTGAGTATCCACTCCGGTTTTACGCCCCTGAGGATTACTGCTTTGCTGCCGGAAAGCAGGGAGCCGAACCAGTGCATCTTTGCGCCGGTGTGGTAAAGTGGAGGAATGCAGAGAAAAACATCGTCTCTTGTCTGGCGGTGGTGATTCTGCTCA
Organism: Clostridia bacterium; assembly: GCA_017430535.1. Lineage (GTDB taxonomy): Bacteria > Bacillota > Clostridia > Oscillospirales > Acutalibacteraceae > CAG-177. The sequence goes on along the minus strand of JAFRMR010000003.1, from coordinate 366,223 downwards.
GTGAGGCAGGAGCAGTAAAGGCCGTGGTGATCGTGCAGTATGGCCTTGGGGAAACCTGTGGTGCCGGATGAAAAATAGATTGCAGAATAATCCGTCTCTTTTATCTCAACCGGTGGAGCAATGGATGAGCAGAAGTTAATAAGGTACATAAGGTCTTCTGTGTATTCCGGTCCGTCGGACCCTACAAAGAACATTGCCTTAACTTTGGGCATATCGTTATGTATTTCATTTACTCTTCCCGTAAATTCCGGGCCGAAAACAAGTACTTCTATATCCGCAAGGTCGCAGCAGTACTGTATCTCATCGGCGGCGTATCTGTAGTTAAGGGGAACGGCAATGCATCCCGCTTTAAGAACGCCGAAGTATATGGGCAGCCACTCAAGGCAGTTCATAAGCAGAATACCTACTTTAGTGCCTCTTTTTGTGCTTCTGCTCAGCAGAAGGTTTGCAATCTTGTTTGCCTTTATATCAAATTCCGACCAGGTCATTTCCCGCCTGTAAGGGGAGTTCGGCATAGCGGTTTCTATAAGGGAAGCTTCACGCCATGTTGTTGCTTTATCCCTCTCATCGGAAGGGTTGATTTCTACAAGAGCCGTTTCATTTTTGTAAAGTCTTGCGTTCTTTTCAAGTAATTCGGTAATAATCATTTTATCCTCCTTAACACCGCAGGTAATAAAAAAGCCCCCGGAGCATAATGCTCTGAGGGCGGGAATAACCCACGGTACCACCTCAATTTACCGCCTTTGCGGTCTCACGGCGGAGTGTTCCGCCAAGCGCTTTAACGGGCGCACCCGATACCGCCTACACACCGCTTTGCAGCTTCAGCAATACGGCTCGGAAATGAATTCGGTTATCTCTGCTGCGGCGCCTTTCACCGGCCGGCGTTTCTCTGAACAGTTTCAATAACTTACTGCTTTTCGTCACTGCCTTTGTTTTAATTGACTAAAACGTATTTTAGCACTTACAGGCACCGTTGTCAATAATAATATTATGTATTAAAAGATTATTTCAATGTTAACAGGGAGATATAACTCACCGAAAACGGCAGAAGCCCCAGCCCGAATTTCTTTGATGCCGATTCAAATCCGATAAGTATTTTACCGTTTACATATTCAATATCTTCACTCATACGGGGCAGGGACAGGGTATATTCAAGCCGTGCTGAATCAAGAATATACATAGGTATTTCTCCGCCGGGCAGTTTAAACATTCCGTCGGGCTTACCATCGGAGTAATCATAAACCGGCATTTCGGAGTTAAGGAACCCCGCAGAGCAGGAAACAACCGCCTTACCTTCCGGTGTCACTGCAAAGCCCTGAACCTCATCGCAGATTGCAAATGCAAAATCCGGCATCGGGCTATCTTGGAAAACAATCTGTCCGCTTTCATCCACTTTATAGGCAAAAACCATTGCCTGATATTCGCCGTCTTTTGTTTTAACCTTGTGGCTCTCATCGGTTTCATAGCCGTCGGCATGGTATTCGCCTACATAAATATAATTACCGTCGCAGGAGCAGAATGAAGAGCGGCAGGGTACATCAACACTGCCGGTAAACTTTACTTTACCGCCGTCTTTGGCTGAAAGAATATCTTTCTTGTTCATAATGAAAAACTTTTCGGCGTTGCTTATGTAAACATAATCCCCGGCGCAAGTTATGCCGCCTGCGTGCCAGGTGTAATCACTTCCGTCCTCTCTTAGCAGAGAAATTGTCACGGTTTTATCTTCATAAACGGCATATATCCTTGATGGCGTATCATCGTCAAAATATCCGCACATAAGGTAAATGTTTTCATTTTTCAGATAAGTGGAGCCCTGAAGCACAAAGCCTTCATCAAGGCCGGGTATATCGCTGATTTTTTCGGATTTACCGTAAAAATCCGGATAAAAAACCATTCCGAATACCGAATTCAGAAACATAACTGCACTGAGTAATACTGTCAGAAATGAGTTCATAAGAGCTTAATCCTCCTTTGACTGCATTATAACTTTTTCCGCAAGTTCTTTAAGCTGGTCCATAGTTTCGAGGGCTCCTGTTTCTCTTCTGAAAGCAGCCGCACCTCTTATGCCTTTAATATACCAGCCTGCGTGTTTTCTTGCTTCCCTCATACCTATATAGTTCCCTTTAAGCAGGCAAAGCTTTTCAATATGATTTATCATCATATTCATTCTTTCCTCAACAGTAGGGGGAGCCATTATTTCTCCGGTTTCAAAGTACCGGTTTATCTGCTCAAAAATAAAGGGGTTCCCCATTGCGCCCCGGCCTATGGCTGCAAAGTCACATCCGGTCTGCTCATACATATATAGCGCGCTGTGTATATCGGTTATATCACCGTTTCCTATAACGGGAATATTTACATTTTCTTTAACCTTTTTTATTATCTCATAGTTCACCGGGGGCGCGTACATCTGTTTTCTTGTCCGCCCGTGAACGGTAATTGCGGCCGCGCCCGCCTGTTCAAGCAACCGGGCAACTTCCGCTGCGTTTACACTGTTTTCATCCCAGCCGGATCTTATCTTGCAGGTTACGGGAACAGCCACGGCGTTTGATACTTTATTTACTATCTCCGCCGCCAGCTCCGGCTCTTTCATTAGGGCGGCGCCGGCTCCGTGACCCGCAACTTTCGGCGCAGGGCATCCCATGTTTATATCAATACCCGTGCATCCGGTGGCTTCTGCTTTTTTTGCCGCAAGAGCCATAGTATCGGGTTCTCTGCCGAAAATCTGTATAAAAACAGGGAATTCGTTCTCTCCTATTTCCATAAGAAGGTGGCTTTTTCTGTCCTTCATGGTAAGCCCTTTGGAGCTTATCATTTCCGTAACCGTATATGCGGCTCCGCACTGTATGCATATTTCCCTGTACGCCTTGTCGGTTATTCCCGCCATAGGCGAAAGCGCAGCGTGCCCTTTTATTTCAACATTTCCTATTTTCATTTTCACCATACTCACTGTTTATTATTACTGCTTTATTTTATCATTTTATGCGGTTTAATTCAACCAGAATAAAAAATAATAGCATTGTTATACCAAGTGTGTTATAATCATTTTCGGGGTGATTTAATGAAATTGCTTGCTTTGGACGGCAACAGTATAGTAAACAGAGCCTTTTACGGCGTGAAGCTCCTGTCCACAAAGGACGGTTCCAGATATACCAACGCCATTTACGGCTTTATGAATATTCTGCTTAAGCTCACCGCTGATGTAAAACCCGATGCGGTGGCTGTGGCTTTTGATGTGAAACAGCCTACTTTCAGGCATAAAATGTATGACGGCTATAAGGCTAACAGGAAAGGTATGCCCGAGGAGCTTGCATCCCAGATGCCCGATTTAAAGGAACTGCTCAAAGGCCTCGGTTACCGTATTGTTGAGTGCCCGGGCTGGGAGGCCGATGATATTCTGGGCACCCTTGCCCACAGCTGTAAAGAGGGGGATTTCTGCTATATTGCAACTGGAGACAGAGACTCTCTCCAGCTTGTGCGTGATAATGTCAATGTGCTTCTCGCTTCAACCAAAATGGGGGCCCCCGTTACCGTACAGTACGATTGCAAAAAAATCAGCGAGGATTATCTTGTGGATAATCCCCGGCTTCTTATTGATATAAAAGCCCTTCAGGGTGATTCATCAGACTGCATTCCCGGGGTTGCCGGTATAGGTGAAAAAACCGCCAAGGAGCTGGTCTCCCGTTTCGGCGGTATAGACAGCATCTATGCAAATCTTGATACCATAGATGTTAAAAAAGGCGTTCACGATAAGCTTGCGGCAGATAAGGATATGGCATATCTGAGCCGTACCCTCGGTACCATAGTCAGCGATGCACCGGTTGAAACCGATTACAGTGCCTACATCCCTTCAGAAACCGATACCTATGCCGTTACTTCTCTTTTATCCGAGCTTGAAATGTATAAGCTTCTTGAGCGGCTTAATCTTAAAGCTTTACCCCAAAAGAGCGAAAGCTCAGGCGTAAAGGCTGAAACAGAGCCCTTTGATGTCAGTGATACAAAACTGTTCCTTAATACACTCAGAAAAAAGGGCGAAGCATATTTTACATTTGAGGCCGGCGTTTTCCGCTTTGCCGCCGAAAATGGCGTTGCCTGTATCAAGCCGGATAATGATGAATACCTGAGCTTTTGCGAAGATTTCCTTTTTGACAGAGAAATAAAGAAATATACTTATAATGTCAAAGCACTTTACTCTTTCTTTTATGATTACCGCAGAGATATAGAAGTAAACGGTATTTGCGGCGATATAATGCTCAGCGCCTATGTTGCAAATCCTTCCTCATCCTCCTATGAGCTTCGCCGTATTATTGAGGAATACTGCGGCGTAATTCCCGGAGACGAAGGCAATATTGACTTCTTCACGGCCTATTTGCCGGAAGCATTTAAAGCTCTTGACAGAATAACAGAAAGCAACAATCAGCGCCAGCTTATTGATGAAATCGAGCTTCCCCTCGCCCGTGTGCTTGCCTCTATGGAAAAAGAGGGCTTTCTTGCGGACAGGCAGGGAATTGAAGAGTTCGGCTCAATGCTTGCCGATAAAATAGTTGCTCTTATTAAAGATGTATATGAGGAAGTAGGTTATGAGTTTAACCTGAATTCTCCGAAGCAGCTGAGCGAGGCGCTTTTTGAAAAGATGAACCTTCCCGCAGGCAAAAAGACAAAAAGCGGGTACTCAACCAATGCAGAGGTTCTTGAAAAGCTAGCGGATGATTACCCTGTTGTGGCAAAGATACTTGAGTACCGCACTCTCGCAAAGCTTAAGTCCACATACTGTGACGGCCTTCTCAAAGTGATAGGGGAGGACGGCAGGGTTCACTCCTCTTTTAATCAGACAGAAACCCGCACCGGCCGTATTTCATCATCGGAGCCCAACCTTCAGAATATTCCCGTGCGTTCTCCTCTGGGCAAGGAGATGCGCAAATTCTTTATTGCCGCTCCGGGCTGTGTGCTTGTGGATGCGGACTATTCACAGATTGAGCTCAGGGTTCTTGCCCATATGGCAAATGATAAGAATATGATTGACGCCTTCAATAACGGTGATGATATTCATACAATAACCGCCTCCCAGGTTTTTGATATGCCGGTTATGATGGTTACCCCACTTATGAGGAGCAGGGCAAAAGCTGTTAATTTCGGCATAGTTTACGGCATCGGGGCATTTTCTCTTTCAAAAAATATCGGCGTTTCCGTAAAGGAAGCGGATGAATATATAAAAGGCTACCTTAACAATTTCAGCGGCGTAAGAGAATATATGAAAAAGGTTGTTGAGGATGCAAAAAGAAACGGCTATGTTGAAACTCTTTATCACCGCAGGCGCTATCTGCCTGAAATACAGTCATCAAACGGCAACCTGAGAGCCGCCGGAGAAAGAATGGCAATGAATATGCCTATTCAGGGTACTGCGGCGGATATTATAAAGATTGCCATGGTCAGGGTATGGAATACTCTTGAAAAAAACAATTACCGTGCAAAGCTGATACTGCAGGTTCACGATGAGCTTATAGTTGAAGCCCCTGAAGAGGAAGCAGATATAGTCAAATCCCTTCTCAAGAGAGAAATGGAAAATGCAGTTAAAATGAAAATCGCCATGCAGGCCGATGTAGGTAAAGGAAAAACCTGGTATGATGCCAAAGATTGATATGAATTTACTTATAACCGAAATGTCAGAAAAGCACATTGATTCTGTTTCGGAGATTGAAAAAGCCTGCTTTTCTTCCCCCTGGAGCCCGGAGGGCCTGCGGGAGGAGCTTGAAAACAATCAGGCGAAATTCCTCGTTGCGGAATTTGATAATCAGGCTGTCGGTTATATAGGCGTGCAGGAAATCTGCGGCGAAGCCTATGTTACCAACCTTGCCGTTCTCCCTGATTTCAGAAAAAAAGGAATCGGAAGAGCGCTTCTTGCCAAAGCGGCCGAAGGGGCAAAAAGCAGGGGGTGCGCTTTCATTACCCTTGAAGTGCGCGAAAGCAACATCCCTGCAATTTCTCTGTATTCCTCTATGGGCTTTGCAACTGCCGGCAAAAGAAAAAACTTTTATTCATCTCCTGATGAAGACGGAATAATCATGACACTTTTTTTCGGTAATGAACCGGATACATAAAGAGGTACTATATGAAGATTTTAGCAATTGAATCATCCTGTGATGAAACCGCTGCCGCAGTTGTTGAAAACGGGCGTAAGGTTCTGTCAAATGTAATTGCTTCGCAGGTTGAGAGTCATATAATCTACGGGGGCGTTGTGCCTGAGATTGCTTCCCGTATGCATGCCGAGGCAATAAGCGGCGTGGTAAAGGAAGCTCTTGACAGAGCAGGAGTTACCCTTGATGATATTGATGCTCTGGGTGTTACTTATGCACCCGGTCTTATAGGTGCCCTTCTTGTGGGTGTCAATTTTGCAAAAGGCCTCAGTTATGCCTGCGGCAAACCTCTTATTCCCACTCATCATCTCCGCTCCCATATAGCGGCAAACTATATCACATCTCCGGATCTTGAGCCTCCCTTCCTCTGCCTTGTGGTTTCCGGCGGTCACAGCCATATTGTTGCCGTTAAAGATTATACAGATTTTAAAATAATAGGCAAAACAAGGGATGATGCCGCAGGGGAGTGTATGGATAAAGTTGCCCGTACCTTGGGCCTTGATTATCCCGGCGGTGTTAATCTTGACAGAGTCAGCAAAAACGGCGACCCCCTGAGCTATAAATTTCCCCGCCCGAGGGTTGAGGGCAGCAAATACGATCTGAGCTTCTCAGGCCTTAAAACCGCTGTTATAAATACAGTTCACAATGCCGCACAGAAAGGCGAAGAAATCTCTGTTCCCAATCTTGGTGCTTCCTGTATAAACTGCGTTACCGAGTGCCTTGTTTCTAATACAATTGAGGCAGCGGAAGAATACGGATATAAAAAAATCGCCCTTGCCGGAGGTGTCTCCGCAAACTCCGTGCTCCGCAGAAAAATGACTGAAATCTGTGCTGAAAAGGGTTTTGAACTCTTTATGCCGGAGCTTAGTCTGTGCGGCGATAATGCCGCTATGGTTGGGGCACAGGCATATTATGAATACCTCAGCGGGAATATTGCCGGTCCGGAGCTTAACGCTTACGCCACAATGCCCATTGACAATATCATTACATAAGGGGAAAAGATAATGAAATATACCTGCAAACAGTGCGGTAAAGAATTTGAAATAACCGAGAGCGAAGCCGAGTTTTTCAGAAGCAAAGGGCTGAATCTGCCCAAAAGATGCAAAGAGTGCAGAAACGCCAACAAAAATAGTTCTTCCGAAAAAAAGACCGGGAACGAAAAGACATCTTCAATGCCCGCTGTCGGATATTCCGCTCCCTCATACAGCGGCTGGATAAAAAAGGGTGCCGTATTTGCCGCCCTTGTTGTTCTGCTTATTCTTATTCCGAAAGTTTATTCGGCTCTGAACGGCGGCAATGAGCCCGTTACCGATGTTACGGTTACCTCTGAGCAAACTTCCGCTTATGCGGTTTCATCCGCAACTCAAACATCCTCAAACAATGAGCAGGTATTCTCTGTTACCGTTGATAACAGCGAAACCTATGTGGTGGAGTATTCCACGGAAACCACCACGGAATATACCGTCAGTTACCGGTTCAGGAATAAAAAACTGCTCAATTCCCATTATCAGAAGCACGGCTCCGAGGTAGGGGCTTCATCTGCCCAGGAGTATCAGGATATGGCGGCAGCGGTTGTCACTTCATCCGAAGCCCTGCATAAAACCGAAAAAGAGGACGGCGATGATGTTTACTATATCCGCTCCACCGGCGAATTCGTAATCGTTTCCACCGACGGCTACATCAGAACCTACTACATCGCCGATTACGATTATTTCAACAGACAGTAGTCTTTGTTTTATAAAATATGCCTGCATCATTTTTGATGCAGGCATATTTTTTTGTTAAACATTTATTATGTTTTCAATCAAAAACCAAATCTTATCAAAGAATCTTTTGACCTTTTGTGTAAAAGATTCTTCTTCATCGAATTCAATGTTATGGCCGTTTATTTCCGAAAGGCGGCCGGTTTCATCAAGTGAAAGAATCATATAGTTTATATGAGAAGCTTCATCCTCATACAGCAGGGCAATATTGCCGTTTTCAAGCTCCGTCAGGCAGGAGTATGCGTAAAAACCGCGGTTTACATGATATTCGCTGAGCATGTTGAAACTGTTATCTTCATTTATTTCAAATACTCTTACTGCTCCGTTTGCTCTGCCCTCGGGAGAAGAGCCGGAGGATGAAATAATAACATCTTTGCCGTTAATTTTTCGGGAGCAGTTTATGAAAGATACCATACAGTTTTTAGTGCCGTACATGTTTTGCTCTGCAAAGGATTTTGAAAATGTTACTCCGCCGTCCGTACTGTCACAGCTTGCTGTATAATTTGATGAATTACGGGAGAACATTCTGAGAGTTCCGTCGGGCAGTTTAACTATTTGCGATTCACTGGTTTTTCCCGTGAATACCGAGTTTTTCACTTCTTCTCCGCGGTTCCAGGTGATTCCGCCGTCATCGGAGTAAATAGTCATAGCTTTCTCATCTCCGCCGGCGTTGGAGTGGTAAACCGTAAATATAAGCCTTTCTTTTCCGTTAACGGTAACTGATATACCTCTGCCCGGGCAGGCTCCGAGAAAATAATCGTTTTCCGATGTGACCTGGGAATTCAGTATTACCGGTGAGCTCCAGGTTTCACCGCCGTCGGTACTGCTTCTCAGCCAAAGAAAAGGTGTTTCAAATACATGATAATCCGCTTCGGAATAGAAAACACTCTGAGCAATTTTTTTGCCGGTAGGTTTCTCATTACGGTCAAGTTGCGGCATAGTTAAAAGAACACCGTTTTTATATAAACGATACTCCTCATCCACGCTGTAGCCTGTCGCTTTGCCGTTTTTGATTACCGGCGCAAACCCGTTTTCAAAATCCGAAATATAGGATGTATAATCGGCTTTTCCTTTTTCTGTTAGCGAAATGTATTTTTTACCGTTAATTTCAATACATCCGCTGCCTTTTTTTGTGTTCATAATCCCTATGCCGGACATATATGCCTCTGTAAGCATAAACAATGTGCCGTTATTGCTCTGAAGCAAGGCGCTGTCAATAAATGAAGCACTGTTTGCCGAGCTTTCTCCGTCGGCATAATCATCAAATCTGTTTACAACCGTATATTTCCAATCACCCAGGCCGTCGGATGATTTTGCAAAAACGGTGTCAATATTCTGAGGTGAGTCCTTGCCGTGGCTCCACCTCATATCAGCTGAAGCGCAAACGCTGCCGTCCTTAAGTGTAAGAAGTGCAGGGATTCTGTATTCACTGCAGCCCAGGGTGTTCCTTTCAAAAGGCGTATTGTATGCGGCAGCCGCCGCATAAGCTGTGCCGGAAAAAAGCATTGCCGCGCTTAAAGCAAGAGCCATAATTCTTTTCACTTCCGTTCCTCCCGAAAAACTGAATAAAAATACTGTGCCGCCGGGGCACAGTAAAAACTATTAAAGATATTTTGAAATAAACTCTTTTACCGTGTTCCAGTAAAGCTCGCCGTCTGCGTATGCCGAAAGAGCGTGAACATTACAGTGAACGGTCAGCATTTGTTTATCGGCTGCACCGCAGGCTTCATAAAGCGGCTCCATCATTGAGTACGGAACAAATGTGTCGCCGTCACCGTGGATAAACAGGGTAGGGGTTTTTGAGCGAATAACCGCTTTAAGAGGAGAAGCTTCTTTAAAATCAAAATTGCCTCTGATTTTTGAAACGAAGTTTACGGGGGCCACAATTGCGGATGCTGGAACAGGGAAGTTTTCCAGCTGAGAACAGTATTCATCCCAGCAGGATGTGTAACTGCAGTCACCGACAGCGGCAACAACATTTTCGGGTATTTCCTCGCCTGTAACCATAAGAGTGGTTGCACCGCCCATTGAAACGCCGTGAATAACTATCTTTGCTTTATCGTTGAGAGAATTGATGTAATCAATCCAGTCCATAACTATATATCTGTCATAGTATCCCATTGAGCAGTATAAGCTTTTATCCGGGCCGTGGCCGATAAGGTAGGGAACAACAACATTGAATCCCATTTCAAGGTATGCTCTGATCCATCTAGTCATACCTTTTGGGGTATCATTGTAGCCGTGAACTACCACGGCATATTTATCTGTGGGCTCATCCTGAAAGTATACTTTTGCGTAGGAATCTCTGCTCATACGGTCTGAATAAATAATCGTATCGGCAATATAGTGCTCGTCAAACCAGTCATTATCTTCGTGGTAAACGGCACATCCCTCAAGGAAATCATCCCTTGCGCTGTCATCATAAAACGGAGAAGATACTATCAGATTCATTACTCTCGGGTTTACAACTGCCTCATAAACAACCTCACCCATAGCAAGGTAAGCAAGCCCTGCGCCGATTGCAACTTTACCTGCTGTTTTAATAGCTTTTTTCATTTCTGTTCTCCTTTCAGAAGAAGCTCTTCTATTGCCGCGCCTACTCCGCCTTCTGTGTTTGAAAGAGTGATGTAATCTGCCTCTTTCAGCAACAGTTCCTGTGCGTTGGCTACTGCCACGCCCTTGCCGGCGGTTTTAAGCATGGTTCTGTCATTGTCACTGTCGCCGAATGCAATTGACCTTTCAACAGGGATATCGAATTCGTCAAGAAGCATCAGCATGCCGTCTGCTTTGTTGTTACCCTTGGCAGTAAGGTCAAAATAATGGTCAAATCTGTAATGCGTTATATCATTATTGAGCTCACTGAGCCGGCTTTCAGGGAAGGTTATTCCCACAGCTACTACCTGAAAGCGGTCATCCTTGCTTTTCTCTCTGAATTCTTCAAAAGAAGCAACTTTTATATCCCAGCTTGCAGGTTCTCTGCCTCTGCCGGTAATACAGTAACTGTGATTGAATCCCTCAAATACTGCCCAGCAGTTTTTATATTCAAAACAGATTCGGGCTATCTTTTCAACCGCGGAATCTTTAATATAGTCTTCACGCAGTATATTGCCTTCACACATTACTACAGTGCCGTTGCCGGAAATAACGCCGTCTGTATCTATCTGCTCAAGTATATTCGGCGGAATGTTGCCGTAGGAGCGGCCGGTATTGATTATTACCTTATGCCCGGCATCTTTCGCTTTTTTCAGAGCGGTGAGGTTTCTTTCCGGTATAACATTGTATTCAGCTGTTAGAGTCCGGTCAATATCAATAAACAAAGCGTGCGGTTTCATTTATGCCTCAACCTTGTGGAATATCTTTTTTCCTCTTTTAACAATAATGGCTTTCTCTGCAAGGGCTTCCCTGGAGTATGATGTATATGTATCGGTAACCTTTGCATCATCAACGGAAATACCGTTTTGCTCGCAGAGCTTTCTGCCCTCGCTTCTGGATTTTGCAATGCCTGTTTTTACAAGTATGCCCAGTATATCGATTTTGCCGTCGGTGAAATCTTCATCGGTAAGCTTTGTGCAGGGCATATTCTCTGCATCTGCTCCGCCGCCGAAAAGGGCTTTTGCCGTTGCCTGCGCTTTTTCGGCTTCTTCTTCGCCGTGAACAAGCTTTGTAAGCTCATAGGCAAGTATCTCTTTTGCTTTATTGAGCTGGCTGCCTTCCCACTTATCCATTGCATCAATTTCTTCAAGGGGGAGGAAGGTAAGCATGCGTATGCACTTAAGCACATCCGCATCGTCCACATTTCTCCAGTACTGGTAGAATTCATAGGGCGAAGTCTTGTCCGGATCAAGCCATACGGCGCCTGAAACGGTTTTGCCCATTTTCTTGCCCTCGGAATTGAGAAGAAGGGTGATGGTCATTGCCTGGGCTTTTGCTTCTGCCTCTTCAAGGCCCAGCTTCTTTCTTATAAGCTCTCTGCCGCCGAGCATATTGCTCCACTGGTCATCGCCGCCGAACTGCAGGTTACAGCCGTAATCGGTATAGAGCTTATAGAAATCGTAAGACTGGAGTATCATATAGTTGAACTCAAGGAAGGAAAGACCTTTTTCCATTCTCTGCTTATAGCACTCGGCTCTGAGCATATTGTTTACGGAAAAATAGGGGCCTACCTCTCTGAGAACATCAATGTAATTAAGATCAAGAATCCAGTCTGCATTATTTACCAGGAGGGCTTTCCCGTCGGAAAAATCAATAAATCTGCTCATCTGCTTTTTGAAACACTGAATGTTATGCGCGATGGTTTCTTTTGTGAGCATTTTTCTCATATCGGTTTTGCCGGAAGGGTCGCCTATCATTCCGGTGCCGCCGCCGAGAAGGGCGATGGGCTTGTTGCCTGCCATCTGCAGCCTTTTCATCAGCAAAAGAGCCATAAAATGGCCTACATGCAGTGAATCCGCCGTGGGGTCAAAGCCGATATAAAATGTGGCTTTTCCGTTATTTACAAGGTCACGGACCTTTGCTTCGTCCGTAACCTGAGCTATAAGTCCTCTTGCTTTTAATTCTTCGTAAATCTGCATAGTATATTCCTCTCATTGATTTATCAATTTATTTTAATCTATATATTTTTTTTTGTCAAGAAAAGGGTTTGATATTTACAAACAAAATGGGAAGTGGTAATATCAATAACAGATAAATGTTTTTGGGGGATAATATGTTACTTGACAGTTTTATTGCGAAAATTTTTTACAGCATTTTTGTCTGGTTTTTCTCTCTTTACTGCTCATTTGCCGGCGGGCCTGTTTCACTTGCCAAAGATGCGCCTATAAAGCCTTCATCGGATGAGGTGCAGATGAGCTTTGCTCTTATTGCGGACCCGCAGATAAGCAATTATCTGCCGGACAGGCAGAAGTATTTCACCTCCGCCTGTGAAGATTTAAAAGCGGAAACCGGGCTGGATGCTCTTGTTATGGCAGGGGATATAGCCGAAAACGGCCTGGCTCTCGAGTATCAGCTTGTTTATGAAGGGCTCGGAGGGCTTGACCTGCAGTATATTGCCTGTGAGGGTAACCACGATATACGCCTTAGGGATTACAGCCAAAGCACAAAACGGTTTAACGGCTGGCTTAACGCCATGAACGGTGACAGCGCGGTTGATACATCGACTTTTCATTACTCAACCTCGGTAAAGGGCATCAAGTTTATTATCCTCGGCTCTGACAGAACCGAGTTTGAGGAGAACTATATAAGCCCCGAGCAGCTTAAATGGCTGGATGAAGAGCTGGCTTCTCAAAAAGGCAGCCTGACTTTTGTTATTCTGCATCAGCCCTTAAAGGATACTCACGGCCTGCCGGATGTATGGAACAGCCCTGTTGATTCCGCCGGTTCGGTAGGAGCGCAGAGCGATGACCTGCTTGCAATATTTAATAAGTACGATAATGTAATTCTCATTACCGGTCACGAGCATACCGGTTTCGGCCAATACTCATATCAGAAGATAGGCAACTTTGATTCCGTTAATGTTCCTTCTTTCTGTGTGAATAATGCGGACGGGGATTATAATGAACACGGTATCGGATATATTACCGAGGTATATGAAGGCAAAGTTCTGTTCAGGGCAAGGGATATGTGCCTTGGCAAATGGCTGCCCGATTATGATATAGAAATTACATTGAAATAAACAAAAGCTTGCAGGGAGAATGTAACTATGAAAAAAACACTCATAAAAGCACTGGCTGTTGTGCTTGTGCTTACAATGGTTTTCAGCTGCTTTGCAGCGGAAATATATGCTGCCGGAGATGGTGATGAAACACCTTTCAGAATTACCTGCACGGTAAACGGCGATCCTTCAGTCTCAAGGGGATTTACCTGGTATACCAAGGCAAACTGCCTTTCTGTGCTTGAGATTTCCGGAGCAGAAGGGGCGGAGATTACCTATGAGCCCGTTTTTGAATGGGAGGGCAATTATGTTCACCAGGCGGTGGTAAAGAATCTTACCCCCGGCACAGAATATGAGTACACGGTAGGCAGCAAGGATGTAAGAAGCGAACCCGGTAAGTTCATTACCGATGATAAGGATTCTAGCCTGAATTTTGTTGTTGTTGCTGATGTTCAGGCAAGCAGTGAAGAAAACTTCAAAAAAGGCGCTGATACCTGCAATGCGGCCTATAAAACTATGCCCGAGGCAGAGTTTATTGTTAATCTCGGCGACTTCACAAATGACAGCACAAATGAAGAATGGGACCTTTTTGACGGCGCTTTCAGTGAATTCAACCGCAACACCACCCTTGTTCCTATTGCCGGCAATCACGACGGCTTAGGGGTGTGGGATTGGTTCAAAAATATGTTCTGCCTTGATACTTCCGAAAGTGTGCAGACCAAAAACGGCGTAAACTATTCCTTCGATTACGGCAACTGCCATTTTGCCGTGCTCAATACCAATGATTTGTTCAGCATATCTCTTCCTCAGCTTAAATGGCTTAAAAATGATATGAACGGCACGGATAAGGACTGGAAAATAGTCTGCATGCACAAGAGCCCGTATACCCTCGGCAAAGACGGTAAGTGGCCAGATGCCCTGTATCTTTCAAAATCCCTTACAAAAGTGCTTGATGAGTGTGATGTTGACCTTGTAATGAGCGGCCACGATCATCAGTACCTGAGAACAAAAGCTCTTAAGGGCAATAAGCTCAGCGATGACGGCACGGTTTATGTGCTTGCAGGTACCGCCGGCTCCAAGAGATATGAGGTTCGTTCATTCCTTGCGGATTCCTTTACACCTACAGAGTTTATAAATACTCTTGTTATTCAGAAAGGCGGCTACGGCAATTACTGGAACGGAACCGACTGGAACAGCAAAGACGAAAAGAATATAGGCGGCTGCTTCAATACCGTAAGCGTTAAGGGCGGCACATTGACCTTCAATTCCTATATTCTCTCGGATGAGCTTACAGATGAAAACGGAGAAAGACTTATAACAAATACCGATTCCTTTACCATCACCAAGGAAACCGGCAAAAATAAAGCAACATTCTCGGGCGATAATACTACATCCGAAGCAGAATACTACTTTAATGTTATACCCAGTTTTCTTGCTCTTGCAGCCTATACTTTTACCGAATGGCTTCCCAAGTTCCTCTGGATTGCTCCAAATATTATCAAGGTTTATATTGAAGAAGACACATTCTGATATAATAGTTACAATATAAGAAAGGCGGTGCAATATGTTTGTGATAGCCCACCGCGGCGCAAATAAGTTTGCACCGCAAAATACAATAGAGGCTTTTGTCAAAGCCGCCGATATGGGGGCAGACGGGGTTGAAACCGATGTGCGCATCACCAAGGACGGTCAGCTTGTTCTCTGCCATAACACAACCGTAAACAAAACCTCAAACGGCAGGGGAAAGGTAATGAACCTTTATTTCGGCGATATGCGGGATATGGATTTCGGCTCCTGGTTCGGCAGAAAATTCAGCAATACCCCCATACCTACCCTTGATGATTTTCTTGAGGTTATGAAGACCACGAACGTTTCAATACTTGATATTGAGCTTAAACCCGTAACCCATAAGGACTTAAGTTTTGTGCCGGAGGTTGTTTATAAAGTCTGCAGCCACGGCCTTATTGACAGGCTGCTGATTTCCAGTTTTGATAAAAGAATACTCAGCAAAGCAAAAGCAATTGACAGCCGAGTGAAAACTGGATTCCTTTATCCCTTCTTCGGCGAAGCGGTTAGGATGAAATTTGTTTCACCTATCGGTATGGCGGCAAAGAGCGGTTTTGATTATATACTGCCCCACTGCTCCTATATAAACGAAGGAATTGTCAAAAAAGCCCACAAGGCAGGCCTTAAAATTGCCCCGTGGACCGTTAATGATATCTCTCTTATTGATAAGCTCTGCGCCTGGGGAGCGGACGGAGTAATTACAGATTATCCGGATATTATGAAAAACAAGATAGAATCCGTTTAATTTATAAAAAGCGCCTGCAGGGTTTTGTTACCCGGCAGGCGCAGTTTTAATTGGTTATTCCAGAAGATCCATACCGTTTTCCTGAAGGTTTTCATTTGCCTCAATCAGGCTCATTTTCTTTTCAAGGCAGAAAATAATAATACTGTCCCTTATATCCCTCACATACAATTCCGGCTGCTTTGCATTTTTGAGAAGTATGGCGGTTTCGCTGTTGTTAAGCCCCATACCGAAAGCCAGCATTATAATCTTATCTCTGGAGGGATTTGTTTTTGTGCCGTTGAATATCTGATAAGCATAGGTTTTGTCTATATTACTTTTTGCAATTATTTCGCTTTTTTTTAGCTTTTTGTTTTTTGTGAGAAATTCAAGATATTCCGATAAACTTTTGAATTGGAGTTCGCTCATTTCCTCTTTGAAAAAATCAGAATAGTTCCTTGAGGATTTCAGGGAATTGAGCAGTTCATCTGTTGATTTCTTCATCTGAAAATCTCCTTTACTAAGCACCGATGTAATGATATAATATCCGCATTGATAATACAAGAGGTAATTTTGCCGTTATGT
The DNA here is from genome assembly GCA_017430535.1 of Clostridia bacterium. GTDB lineage: Bacteria > Bacillota > Clostridia > Oscillospirales > Acutalibacteraceae > CAG-177. Next base: position 349,807 of record JAFRMR010000003.1, on the reverse strand, counting down.
ATAAAATAATTGATAAATTCAGCGATACCACCCTTTTTGCATCGGATGAAAATGGCAACTACATACTGAAAGTGTATCTGCCCGAAGAAAAGCCGGTTTATGATAAGCTTATGACAGTCAGAGACGCGAATATTGCAAATATAACCGGCTACACCGAAATTGAAGGCATACCCTATGTTGTGAGCGAGTTTATTAGCGGCATATCAATAGGGGAATATGTTCACGATAACGGCTGTATGCCGGATGAAATGATAAGGCATATTGCCCAGGGAATCTGCAATGGTCTTTCAGTTGTTCATTCATCGGGTATAGTCCACCGGGATATTACTCCCGAAAATGTTATTATTGATGAAAACGGTAATGCCAGAATAATAGATTTCGGCATAAGCAGGGTTTATGATATCGGAAAAAATAAAGATACCGAGATAATGGGTACCGTCGGTTTTGCCGCACCGGAACAGTTCGGCTTTCACCAGACTACCGAAAAAGCCGATATCTATTCTCTCGGTGCACTGATTAATTTTATGGCTGAGGGAAAGCTTCCCTCGGAAAAATGCACTCAGGGAACATTCCGAAACATTGTAATGAAGTGTACCCGTATGGATGAGGATAAAAGATACCGCAATGCCGGGGATGTTTCTGCCGCCCTTGAAAGCAGAATGAGCCTCAGAAGGCTGGAATCATATATTCCCGGGTTTTCGGGCAGCAAAAAGAAAAAGATACTCTCTTCTCTTTACTATATTTACATTATTGCCGCCTGTATCGTTTCTTACGGATTGCCGGGACATATATCAGCCTGTATATCTACAATTGTATTTTTCATAGCAATACCGTTTATTGTTTCGGATTCAACCGGACTTATCCGGAAGGTCTGCAAACGGCAGGGTTATTCAAAAAAAACCGTACTCGGAATAAAAGTTTTTCTGATTTTCTGCGACGCCGCTTTGCTTTATTTAGGTCATTATACTATTTCATAAGAAAAAATGTTGTGCTGACAGCATAACAATTATCTGCGCTTATCCTTTATTATATGGATAAGCGCAGATTTTATTATACATGATTTTGGAGGAAAACTATGATTTGTTCTAAATGTAATTATGAAAACAATGACGGAACCGCTTTTTGCGTTAACTGCGGCGCAGAATTGAATGTTGCTAAACAGGAAGCACCGAAACCGGCTGAACCCGCACCCGTAAATCAGTCTGTTTATACTGCTCCCGCCCCTGTTCCTCAGAAGCAGGGGGCGAACGGAATGTCTGTGGCTGCTCTGGTTTGTGGCCTGCTGGGTATTATCGGTTCATTTATTCCGATTGTCAAATACTTTACTCTCGTGCTTGCTGTGCTGGGAATAATATTCGGAGTAATAGGCAAGAAAAAGGCGGCCGAGGCAGGAAACAGTTCTACCGGGCTTGCAACAGCAGGCCTCGTGCTCGGCGTAATAGGCACTGCTTTTTCAGCAGTAGGAGTAATATGTGCTCTTGCCTGTGTGGGAGCCGCGAGCGCAGCGACCGAAACGGCGGGCCTTGATTTGCTCAGTTCAGCTAAAGAGGCAGTAACCGAAGCAGTTACAAGCGCGGCAAATGAAATATCAAGCACTGTTTCAGACGCAGCAAACAGTATTGCAAGTTCCGCTGCAGATGAGGTGAACAGTATGGCAAGTTCAGCGGCCGATAAAGCCGCCGAAGCAGCGTCTTCCGCAGCAAAAGATTTTGTTAATTCACTTTTCTCATAAGTATGATTCCCGTTTTCAGTATTTTCGGAAAAGAGATATCAATTTATCTTATAATGGGGCTTATCGGTGTTTTTTCAATGATGGGCTTCGGGCTGCGTGCTGCAAAAAAGGACGGCCTTGATGAACTACAGATGCTCAGCCTCTTTTGCTTTTCCTTTATCGGTATAATTGGCGGCGGACACCTGATGTACGGAATAACTCAGGCTGATAAAATAATAAATCTAATAAAAAGCTTTGACAGAATAGAGTCTTTTAAGCAGTTTGCCGACTGTATGGTTGTTATATTCGGAGGTTCCGTTTATTATGGCGGATTGATCGGAGTTCTTATCATAGGCTTTATTTTTTGCAAGGTCAGAAAACTTGACACGGGTAGTTATTTTGATATAGGAGCAATGTCTGTTGCCCTTTTTCATTTTTTTGGAAGAATAGGCTGTTTTCTGGGTGGGTGTTGCTATGGAATTGAATGGCAATATGGCGTCACATATCATTACTCACCTGTGGCTGAGTGTAATGGTGTGCCGAGATTTCCGGTCCAGCTGCTTGAAGCATTGCTGAATTTGATCTTGTTCTTTGGATTGTGTTACTGCCATAAAAGAGGTTTTTTTAAACGCAATCTGATGGCTGTTTATTGTGTGACATATCCTGTTTACAGGTTTGTTTTAGAGTATTACAGAGCAGATGAATACCGAGGATTTCTAGGCGTACTTTCAACAAGTCAGATTATTTCATTGTTTTTTATTGCTGTAACATTGACAGTTGTTATAATAAAAAACCGAAACAGAATAGTTTCAGAAAATGAATAACAAAACCGCTCGGCATACTTTTGTGTGCCGGGCGGTTTAATGCCATTCGGTTGTTATTATTTCCGGTTTATATTTTCCGAAAGAAGCTTCCGTCAGCTTTGCTTCAAAGCTGCCCTTATCGGTTTCGGGGATATAAAAGGTTACCGTAACATTATCCTCAAATAATGTGTCTTCCACGGTTCCTCCGTTTTCGGGTATGAGAGAGGAGAGCTTACCGTAAAAGTTATAATCGCATTCGATTTTTGCCTTGATGCAAAGGGTTCTGGTTACTACTCCGCCGGCATTTACCGCAAGGGATGCAGTGTGCGAATAGGCCCTTACAAGCCCCCCGGCCCCAAGCATAATGCCGCCAAAATATCGTGTGACAACCACGGCACAGTCTGTAAGCCCGTTTTTTTCAAGCACATCCAGCACCGGCATACCCGCAGTGCCCTGGGGTTCTCCGTCATCCGAAAACTTCTTTATGCCCTCTTCACGCAGAATATAGGCGTAAACATTATGGGTGGCATCCCAGTGCTTTTTTGATATGCTCTGAATAAAACCCAGGGCTTCTTCTTTGGTTGAAACAGGTTTTATGTAGCCGATAAACCTGGATTTTTTTACGATATATTCATCGCTGTTCTCTTTATCAATGGTTTTGTAGCTGTTCATAATTCTCCGTAAAAAGCAAAACGGCGCTTAGAGGCAATAGGCCCTGTGCGCCGTTAAACTTTTAGTCTTTATTGTTGAGACCGAAACGCTTGTTGAAACGGTCAACGCGTCCGCCTGTATCTACAAGCTTCTGTCTGCCGGTAAAGAAAGGATGGCATTTTGAGCAGATATCAACTCTCATATTCTCCTTTGTGGAACCGGTTTCGATTATCTCGCCGCAGGCGCAGCGAACCTGAGTCTGCTGATACTTGGGATGGATACCCTCTTTCATTGTGTTCACCTCTTTCAAGTAGTACCTGTCATAACGCATTGCATTGTACCATAACAGGATAATAATTTCAAGCTTTTTTTATTTTTTTAAGAAAGACCCTGTCTTCATCCGAAAGTTCCGCTTTTTCAAGCAGATCGGGCCTATTGTTCAGGGTGGTTATCAGGGATTGCTCCCTTTGCCACTTCTGTATATTTGCGTGGTGGCCGGATATAAGCACTTCCGGTACCTGCCGCCCCATCCATTCAAAGGGACGGGTGTACTGCGGATATTCAAGCAGCCCTGAGTAGTGGCTTTCAAGGGTGTAGGCATCCTCGTTGGGGAGCACACCCGGTATCATACGGGAAATTGCATCTGCCAGTATAAGGGCGGGCAGCTCTCCGCCGGTGATAACATAATCGCCTACGGATATTTCCTCATCCACTATTTCTTCCAGAACTCTCTCATCAATTCCTTCATAATGGCCGCAGAGTATTGCGATATTATCGTATTCCGAAAGCTCTTTTACCCTTTGCTGTGTAAGAGTTTTGCCTTTAGGTGACATATAGATAAGCCGGGGCCTTTTCCCAAGGGAATCGCAAAGCGCGCTGAAACAGTCATATACCGGCTGTGCCTGCATTACCATTCCCGTGCCCCCGCCGTAAGGCGCATCGTCAACACGGTTGTGTTTATCAAGGGTGTAGTCTCTGATATTGATGCAGTTGATTTCCACAAACCCGTTTTCGCGGGCTCTGCCTATTATACTTTCCGAAAGCACGCTCAGGCACATTTCGGGAAACAGGGTCAATATATCAATCCTCATCATCAAAGATACCTTTCAGCGGTTTGATAACTACCTTATCGTTTGCCACATCGGTTTCAATTACAACATCGGGTATTGCCGGAATAAGATATTCGCCTTTTTCGTTTGTTATGTGCCACACATCGTTTGCGCCGGTTTTGCTCACATCGGTAATTCTGCCGTAGCATTTTCCGCTGTCTTCGCTGTCATAAACCGCGCAGCCGATAAGCTCTGCAATGTAAAAAGTTCCGTCAGGCAGCTTAGCATCGCTTCTGCGCATCCAGAGTATTTTGCCTCTTAATCGCTGAGCCTGCTCAACTGTATCCGTACCCTCAATTTTAAGAATAACCACATTGCCGTGAGGCCTTGCACTTTTTACGGTTACGGATTCTTTGCCCCGATCGTCAAAATACAGTGTTTTGAATCTTTTTACAAATTCCGGGCTGTCACACCAGGGGGTAAGACGGACCTCACCGTGAATTGAGTGGGTGCCGTTTATCTGCCCTATCTCCAGAAATTCTTTAATCAATTTCCACTACAACCCTTTTGCTCTGCCTTGTGGCGGCAGCTCTCATAACGGTTCTTATGGCCTTTGCTATTCTGCCCTGCTTGCCGATTACTCTGCCCATATCATCCGGGGCAACGTGAAGGTGAAAAACAGTTGCGCTGTTATCTTCTTCAACGGTAACGGTTACTTTATCGGGCTCGTCAACAAGGCCCTGGGCGATGCTGATAAGCAGATCTTTCATTAAAGGATACCTTCCTTCTTGAGAAGAGCCTTAACAGTATCGGTAGGCTGTGCGCCGTTTGAAAGCCACTGCTTTGCCTTATCGGCATCAACCTTAATCTCGGAAGGGGATTTAAGGGGATTGTAAGTGCCGATTTCTTCAATGAATCTGCCGTCACGGGGATATCTTGAGTCGGCAACTACGATACGGTAGAAGGGTGATTTTTTTGCGCCCATGCGGCGAAGTCTGATTTTTACTGCCATAGTAATGTTCCTCCAAATTAAAACTGAAATAATTTATAAATGCATCAGCTTTTGCTGTATTACATCCCGAATTGTGACGGGTCAAAGCCTGCAGGAAGCCTCATGTGCTGTTTCCTGTGGCGCTTGCCCGGTTTTCCGTTAAGCTGTTTAAACATCTTCTGCATCTGTTTATACTGGTTGAGAAGTTTGTTTACATCTTCAACGGTCTGGCCGCAGCCCTGTGCAATCCTCTTTTTTCTTGAGGGATTGATTATATCGGGGTTGCTTCTTTCTTTGGGCGTCATTGAAAGAATAATTGCCTGCATACGGTCAAATTTTCTTTCATCCACATCTATATCCTTTGCCTTTTTGCCCACGCCCGGGAGCATTTCAAGCATATCTTTGATAGACCCCATTTTTCTCAGGGAGCGGAACTGGTCAAGCAAATCGTTAAGGTCAAACTTGTTTTGCATAAGCTTCTTTTCAAGCTCTTCCGCTTTTTTCATATCAAGGGTCTGCTCGGCTTTTTCAATAAGCGAAAGCACATCGCCCATGCCGAGTATGCGGTTTGCCATTCTGTCCGGATGGAAAACATCCAGGTTTTCAAGCTTTTCACCGGTGCCGATAAATTTGATGGGCTTTCCGGTAACCGCTCTTGCGGAAAGGGCGGCGCCGCCTCTGGTATCGCCGTCGAGCTTTGTAAGGATAAGTCCGTCAATTCCCAGCGCTTCATCAAAGGCGGTGGCAACATTCACGGCATCCTGACCGGTCATGGAGTCAACCACCAGCAGAATTTCGTGGGGCTTGACCTCGGACTTTATGTTTTTCAGCTCGTCCATAAGCTCCTCATCAACATGGAGCCGGCCGGCGGTATCTATAATAACATAATCGTAGCCTTTGAGCTTTGCTTCGGCAACCGCCGCTTTTGATATTTCGACGGGATTGCCCTGACCCATTTCAAAAACGGGTACACCTGCCTGCTCGCCCACAACCTGCAGCTGCTTTATTGCGGCGGGCCTGTAAACATCGCAGGCCACCAGCAGGGGACGGTGGTTTTCTTTTTTAAGCTTAAGGGCAAGCTTTGCGCAGTGGGTGGTTTTACCTGAGCCCTGAAGGCCGCACATAAGAACTATTGTGGGCGGATGAGCGGCGTAGGTTAGTTTTGCATTTGTGCCGCCCATAAGCTCAATAAGTTCTTCCCTTACAAGCTTGATAACCATCTGTGAAGGTGTAAGGCTTTCCATAACCTTTTCACCGATGGCTTTTTCAGTAACGGTGTTGGTAAAATCCTTTGCAACTTTATAGTTAACGTCTGCCTCCAGAAGAGCCATACGCACTTCTCTCATAGCGGTGCGTACATCTGCTTCATTGAGGCTTCCCTTGCTTTTCAGTCTTTTGAAAGTGGCTTCTATTCTGTCTGAAAGACCTTCAAATGCCAAGTAAGTTCACCTCGCTTTATCAGCTTTCCAAAAGGGTCATGGCCGTTGATTTGATATAAAGGCTCATATCGTTTATTTCTTTTGAGAGGCCATGGCGCAGGTTGTATTCGGTGATTTTATTTGAATAGTTTATAATATCGTTAAGGCCTTCGCTCATTTCGGAAAATCTCTTTGCAATGCCAAGCCGTTCTTCCATTTCAATCATCTGTGCCTCAGCTCTTTTTATGGTATCTCTCACGCCCTGACGGGTTATGCCTTCGTTTTCGGCTATTTCGGAAAGAGAGAGATCGTCATTGTAGTAATAATCAAGAAAAGCCCGCTGTTTTTCGGTAAGCATTTCGCCGTAAAAATCCATAAGTACGGCCATTTCATAATTTTTTGCCACAACAATCCTCCTTTCTGAAAAGTCAAAAAATACCTGTAAAGCTTTTAAACTTTACAGGTGGGTATTATACTATAAGAAAATGGGTTTGTCAATACATATTTTCAATGAAAAATCTGTGTTCAAAAACCCGCATTTTTACGGGCCGGAAAAACAACAATATGTGCTGTTTTATCTGAGAAAAACACCTAAATATGCTCTCTTTTCCGGCAAAAATTATTTGAGAACAACTATAGTAACTCCGTCTTCGCCCTCGCCGTAAACTCCCAGCCGCGAGGATTCCACAAAGGGGGAGGATTTAAGGTAAGAAGTAACCGCTTTTCTCAGGGCGCCGGTACCTTTTCCGTGAACTATGGTGAACTCTTTTAGTCCGGTTCTGAGGCTCCGGTCTATGAATCTGTCAAGTTCAATCAGGCAGTCGTCAACAGTCATTCCCCTAAGGTCAAGACGGGTATCGGCTGCCATATTAAGCCTGCTTTCGCCCGTAAGTTTAGGTGTGGTTTTTGTTTTTGTTTCTTTCACCTGACCTTCAATCAGTTTAAGGTTGCTTTCTTTAACCCTTGTCCTCAGGGACCCGGCAAGAACCTCAACATTGCCGTTTTTATCAGCCGGTGAAATAACCTTTGCCGTTTTGCCCAGGTCTCTTATCACCACATTGTCTCCGGCTTTTACGGGACGGGGCAGAACATAGTCTTCATCATCATCGGCTTCAACTATGGGATCCGCAGCAGAGTCAATGGCGCTTATGCCTTTTTTAACTGCGGCTTTCGCTCTTCTGGCAAGCTCGGAAACATCTTTGGTTTTTGCCTGCTCTTTTTTGAGCTTGTCCAGTTCCTGCAGCAGAGCGTATGCTTCCCGCTTTGCCTGCTCAACAACTTTCAGCGCCTGGCCTTTTGCCTTTTCCATTTCCTGCTCACGCAGTTTTGTGATTTCCTGTTTCTGCTGCTCGGTTTTCTCTTTTTCTCTGGAAGCGGATTCCGAAAGCTCGCGGGCTTTATCGTACTCTATTTCCATTTTTCTGCGGGTTTCTTCCAGCTTATCAACTACATTTTCGAATTCTTTGTTTTCTGAGGAAATAAGCTCTTTTGCTCTGTTAATCACATCATTTGGAAGCCCAAGCTTTTCGCTGATGGAAAGAGCATTGGATTTGCCTGGTACGCCTATAAGAAGGCGGTATGTGGGCTTTAATGTAGTTATATCAAATTCACAGCAGCCGTTTTCCACACCGGGGGTTTCAAGGGCATAAGCCTTAAGCTCGGCGTAGTGGGTTGTGGCTGCGGTTTTTGCTCCCTGCCGTTTAAGTTGCTCAAGGATTGCCATTGCAAGGGCGGCGCCCTCAACGGGATCGGTGCCGGAGCCCAGTTCATCAATGAGCACCAGACTTTTATCATCCGCAGTTTTGAGTATTGATACAATATTTGTCATATGAGCGGAAAAGGTGGAAAGGGACTGTTCAATGCTCTGTTCGTCACCTATATCCGCAAGAATTTCATCAAATACGGAAATTTCGCTTCTGTCTTTGGCGGGTATCATAAGGCCGCACATTGACATAAATGTAAGAAGCCCCAGTGTTTTGATTGAAACGGTTTTGCCGCCGGTGTTGGGGCCGGTGATTACCAGAGTGTCAAAATCCCTGCCAAGGCAAATATCAACGGGCACAACTTTTTGCGCAGGGATAAGTGGGTGCCTTGCGCCTTTAAGGTCAATAATGCCCTTGTCATTAAGGATTGCAGGGCTGGCTTTTATGCTGTATGCAAACTGGGCTTTTGCAAATATCACATTCAGCTCAACAGCGCATTCATAACTGTTTTTAATTGCTTCGGCATTATCCCCGGCGGAGGCGGAAAGTTCGTAGAGTATTCTCTCAATCTCTTCCTTTTCTTTTGACTGAAGCACTCTTATTTCGTTGTTGGCTTCAACCACGCTCATGGGTTCCACAAAAACCGTGGCTCCGCTGGAAGAAGTATCATGCACAAGGCCGGGCACATTTGCTCTGTGCTCTGCCTTAACGGGCACAACAAATCTGCCGTTTCGTTGGGTAACAATGTTATCCTGAAGGTATTTTGAATAACTTGCGGAGCGAGTCAGTTTATCAAGCTGTTCTCTAACCCGGCTCTCCTGCACCCGGATTTTTCTTCTTATATCCGCAAGAGTTGGGGAGGCGTTGTCTGAAAACTCGTTTTCCGCAATAATTGCATCAAAAATTGCGCTTTCAAGGTATTTGTTGGGGTAAAGGGCGTTGAAAAGGTTATCAAGGGCGCTGGGTACGCCTGCGTTTGTGCCTCTCCACTGGGAAAGGGAGCGTATCACCCTGAGCACCTCGCCTATATCCAGCAGCTCTCTTGTATTGAGCACACTGCCTGCGGCAGCTCTTGCCAGGGCGTTGTTCACATTTTTCATACCCCCGAAAGAGGGGCCGCCGAACCTTGCCAGAAGCATGTGGGCATCAACGGTCTGCTTAAGCAGTGCGTTTGCAAGGTCAAGATTCGTTTCCGGCTTAAGGCTCAATATGGTTTCTTTTGCATCGTCACAGCCGGCAAATTCCGCCAGCTTTTCCAGAACCCTGTCAAATTCCAGAGAGCGGGAGTATCTTTCAAAAGATGTCATAAATATAATAACCTCTGTGGTTTACTGTATGTTTTCCTCTGCTGATTCTTCTGTGTTTTCGCTGCTTTCGCCGGTTTCGCTTTCACCGGTGGATTCCGAGTCATTTTCGGGAGTAACTCCGGTTACTTCCTGGGTTACCGCCTCGCCGTTTTCATCTGTAACCGGTTCACCGTTCTCATCGGTAACGGTTTCGTACTGAGGCTCTGTTGATTCTTCCGTAAATTCCTCGGTTGTTTCTTCGGGGGCGGTGGTTTCTTCTTCCTCATAATACTCCGCTGTGGTGGGAGCTCTTGAGGCAATCTCGGTTCTGTCCGCTGCCTGAATTGAGGCAACATACTGCATATCGCCGTTCTGCCTTACGGTAATATTCATATATTTATCGGGCTCGGGGGCGGTTAATTCATCACCCTCAATATCTGCCCAGGCCTTGTTGCTTATGTATCCCACGGTAAGCAGGAAACTGTTGCCCTGTTTTTCTATATCATAAACTTTCGGGGTATAGATTGAGTCAACGCCGGTAATGGGCAGTATATAGCTCTGCACGGGAGCATCGTAGGTAATATCGTATTTGCTCATATCTATTGTGCCGTGAAGGGATGCAATGTCTATTTCCTTGCCGAAAAGGGAAATGAAGCTCTGCTCAATATCCGCCTGGGGTACCTGAATGCCGAAATGCTCGCCCTGGGAATAAGGGTAACGCTCAATTCCTTCCTTATCAAGCAGCAGGTTCCATACCGCAGCGTAAAGCAGCTGTGATTTATCCGCCTGAGTAAGGTCGTCAAAAGGATCCGGATCAAACATTACAACGGGTTTGAGAAGCTGCTCAAATCCGGCTTTTTTTATCGTTTTGTTTTTCTGGTCCGCAATATATCCGGAGCCCGCTTTAATCACGGTTATAAGACCAACCACGGCAAGCAGAACGGTTATGATTCCCGCCGGCAGTGCCAGCCTGTTTTTTCTCTTTTTTCTTGCCATTTCAGTTACCTCCCGTTTGCGTGGTTTTCAAATAAAAGCTTAACCCCGCCCAATTGTATAATGTCTCCGGTTTTAAGCATAGCAGGCTTTTCAACCGTGTTTCCGTTTACCTTTATTTCAGCTGCGGCGCCGGAAACCTTCTTTATGTACCAGCCGTCTTTCTTGCAGATGATAACTGCCTGCTGTTTTGAAACCGTTTCATAATTCAGCACAATATCGCAGTTTTTATGTCTGCCAAGGGATGTTTCCCGCCCGGTAATGGGGAAAACATCTCCGTTTGCAGTATTTACAATACGGATTTTTCCCAGGTCCTGATTCCGCCTGCTCAGAAGAGCTCCCAGGCAAAGCCCGAGAATCACCAGAGCGAGAGGGGGCAGTACATATCCGGAAAATTCCCGCAGATAGTTTATTGCCACTTTTCGCGCCTCCGTAAGTGCACAAAATTTCACATTAAATTTTACTGTTAATCCGGGTAAAAGTCAAGAACGGGAAATAAAATGCACAATATTTGTCTTTATTTTTATATACTATTAAGTATACAATTTCTCTGCATATTGTGATATACTGTTATTTAAAATAGAGATACTGCGGGGTTTTTTGATGTTTGAGCAGATTATAAATGTTGACCGTATGGAGCAGGCCGTAAGCCTGTTCGGTTCTTTTGATGAAAACATAAAACTTATAGAGAAAGAATTTGATGTTTCCGTTATCAGCAGAGGCTCTGACCTTAAGGTTGTGGGTGAAGCGGAAAATGTGCAGAAGGGCGCCCGGGCAATAAACGGGCTTCTTACCCTTATCAACCACGGCGAAGCTCTCAGCGACCAGAATGTAAGATATGTTCTTTCACTGGTAAACGAGGGCAGCGAGGATAAGCTTGAGCAGATGACAGCGGACTGCATCTGCATTTCCGCAAAAGGCAAACCCATAAAGCCCAAAACCTTGGGCCAGAAGAAATATATTGAGAGCATACGCAGCAACACCATTACTCTTGGCGTTGGCCCTGCCGGCACCGGCAAAACCTACCTTGCCGTTGCAATGGCTGTTACGGCTTTCAGAGCAAAAAAGATTAACCGTATTATCCTTACAAGGCCTGCGGTTGAAGCAGGCGAAAGCCTCGGCTTTCTGCCCGGCGACCTTCAGCAGAAGGTTGATCCCTATCTGAGGCCCCTGTATGATGCTCTTTTTGATATGCTGGGCGCCGAGAATTTCCAGAAACATCAGGAGCGTGGTGATATTGAGGTTGCGCCCCTTGCCTATATGAGGGGCCGTACCCTTGATGACAGTTTCGTTATTCTGGATGAAGCGCAGAATACCACAACGGAGCAGATGAAGATGTTCCTTACCCGTCTCGGTTTCAACTCCAAAATGGTTGTTACCGGCGATGTTACCCAGATAGACCTGCCCGAGGGAAAGCGCTCCGGGCTTAAAGATGCAGTTAAGGTGCTCAAAAATGTCGAAGATATAGGAATAATCCGCCTGAATGAAAAGGATGTTGTAAGGCACCGCCTTGTTCAGGATATAATCAAAGCCTACGAAAAAAATGAAGAGGAGAGAATCAGAAATGCCCGGAAAGGTTAAGGTTCTTATTTCCGATGAATCCCCGGTACCGGTTCCCTCCGGTGTGCGTCTGCTTGTGCGCAAATGCTGTGCGGCGGTGCTTGAAAATGAGGGCTTCGGCAGCCCTGCCGAAATCAGTGTTACTTTTACAGGCGATGAATATATTGCTCAGCTGAATAAGACCTACCGCCATAAAGACTGCTCCACAGATGTGCTCTCCTTTCCCCTCGGCGAAAACGGAGTTTACGATATCAACCCGTCCACGGGAGCAAAGCTGCTGGGCGATATTGTTATTTCAGTTCCCCATGCAGTAAAGCAGGCTGAGGAATACGGCCACTCCCTGCAGAGAGAAATCGGCTTTCTTACCGTTCACTCCATGCTTCACCTTCTCGGCTATGACCACGAAAACGGCGGGGTGGAAGAGGTAAGAATGCGTGAAAGAGAAGAAAAAGTCCTTATGGAACTGGGGCTTAAGAGAAATGAAAGTTATGTAATGGAGAATCCTCAATGAAAGATTTTTTAAAAGGATTTGTTTATGCCGGCAGAGGTGTGGTTTACTGCCTTGTAAAAGAAAGAAATATGCGTATCCATCTTTGCTTTACGGCATATATGTTCGGCTTCCTTACTCTGTATGATTTTTTTGAAATATCAAATGCGGAGTACGGAGTGCTTCTTGCCTTGTGCGCTCTGGTAATGGGCCTTGAGGCGGTGAATACTGCTGTTGAAAGAGCTGTTAACCTTGCCTGCCCCGAAGATAATCCGGTTGCCGGCGCTGCCAAGGATGCCGCTGCAGGCGCTGTGCTTATTGCCGCATTTTTCTCTGTTGTTGCCGGTGTTGTTATTATGTTCCAGCCGGAAGCATTTGTCAGAATGAAAGAATACTATTCCGAAAATGTGCTTGCCCTTGTGGCCCTCATTGTCAGCGTAGTGTTTTCCCTTGCTTTTGTTTTCCTGCCCTCGGTAAGGTTCAAACCCAAAAATGAAGAAGATACCGCTGAGGAGGATGAAAACTCCGAAACCGGTGATGCTGAAGATATATTGTCCGAAAGCAGTGAAGAAGCCGTAAATACTTCCGAAGAAAATGCGGAAACAGAAGAGGATGAAGACGAATCCGATCCCGAAACTTCCGATGAACCGGAAGAAACCGAATCTGCCTCCGAGGAAGCCGCCGAACCGGAGAACCCGGCAGAAGAACCCGGCGAAGAAAACGGGGAGGATGAAGAATGACAAAAACCTCTTTTATTGCCATAGTCGGCTGCCCCAATGTGGGTAAATCATCCATCCTGAATAAGCTTTTGGGCAAAAAGGTTGCCATTGTTACCCAGAAACCCCAGACAACCAGAACAAGAATAGTTGGCGTTCTTACAAAGGGCGAAACCCAGTTTGTGTTTACCGATACCCCGGGATACCACCGCCCCAAGAATAAGCTGGGCGAAAAAATGATAAGGGCCGTGGGCGAGGGGATTTCCGGCACGGATGCCTGCCTGTTTGTAACCGAGGCCGAGGGTGAAATAAACGAGAGAGAAAAAGAACTCCTTCAGCGGCTTAAGAAAGAAAACGCCCCGGTTATTCTCGCTCTTAATAAAACTGATTTAGTTAAAGATAAAGAGAAGCTGATGAAGAAAATCCTGGATTTTACTTCGGCTTATGATTTTGAGGCTGTTGTGCCTGTCAGCGCACTTAACGGCGAAAATCTTGACGCTCTTATGGATGAGCTTGAAAAAACAGCTTACCCTTCGGTGCACTTTTTCCCCGATGATACCCTGACCGATCAGCCTGAGAGGGTAATTGCCGCCGAGCTTATCAGAGAAAAAATGCTGCTTCTGCTTGATAAGGAGATTCCCCACGGCGTAGCTGTAAGCATTGAAAAAATGCGTGAACGAGCGGGCAGCGATATTATGGATGTGGAGGCTCTTATTTACTGCGAAAAAGAGAGCCACAAAGGTATAATAATCGGTAAAAAAGGCGATATGCTAAAAAAAATATCCACAAGGGCCAGAATTGATATGGAAAACTTTTTCTGCTGCAAAATCAACCTCCAGTGCTGGGTAAAGGTTAAAGAGGATTGGCGAAACAGAGAAGGGCTTATCCGCAATTTCGGCCTTGACTGAGGTATATTATGTCATTTGAAACAGATGCCCTTGTGCTCAAATCCGGCGATGCCGGGGAAAGCGACAGAATAGTAACACTGCTTACTGCGGATTACGGAGTAATAAGGGCTTTTGCAAATAAAGCAAAAAAATCAAACAGCCAGATGCAGGCGGCAACCCAGACCTTCTGTTACGGCCGGTTTTCGGTTTACACCGGAAGGGACAGTTACACAATTAACCGCGCCGAGGCAAAAGAAGTGTTTTTTGAGCTCAGGCAGGATATTGAGCGCCTTGCGCTGGGTCAGTATTTCTGCTCACTGGCAGTGGAGCTTATACCCGAAGGGGAACCTGCCCCGGATTCACTCAGAGTTATTCTCAATTCTCTTTCATTTCTTCAGAAAGAGAAGAGGAGCAAACAGTTCCTTAAAGCAGTCACGGAACTTAAGCTTATTTCCCTTGCGGGTTTCGCCCCGGATTTATCCGCCTGTGGTATCTGCGGCGATAATCCTGCTGGCAATGTTTATTTTGATACGGATTCAGGCAGATTTTTCTGCGAAAAACATAAGAAGGGTAATTTTGTTATCACCCCCGGTGTGCTTACGGCTATGCGCCATGTAACTCTTAACCCGGTGGACAGAATCTATTCCTTTGCACTTACTCCGGCAGATGAGGAGCTTTTCGGCAGAGTTACGGAAAACTTCCTACTTCGCCGTACCGGCAAATCATTCAAAGCGCTTGAATTTTATAAAACGGTCAGCTTAGGCTGATAATAATACAGAAGGGAACAACAAAATGAGTAAAGTAGAAACCTTGTTACACAAAGTCTTCGGCACAACCCCCGGGGAAGGTGTGCAACCCAAAGAAGCTGTTGCCTACAGCATTACTGGATTCGGTCAGAACTTTATATGCACCATAGTCGGTTCATATCTTACCGTGTTTATAACCGACGCCCTGCTTTTCGGCTCTGCCGAGGTAAAAATCGGCTCAATTTCCGGCTCAATGGCTGTAGCTTTCTTAATGCTCCTTACCAGAGTTTATGACGGCTTCAACGATCCCATAATGGGCTCTATAGTTGATAAAACCAGAACCAAATACGGCAAGTGTCGCCCCTTCCTTAAATGGATGGCTATACCTATTGCCGTTGCAACTCTACTCTGCTTCCTTCCCATCTGGAGCGGTCAGAGCGTTGTTGAGAGCCATTCCTATGCAGTGCGCACCTTCGTTATAATTACGGTTATTTATGTTCTCTGGACTATGATTTACACCGTTGCTGATGTTCCTTACTGGGGTCTGAGCACCTGCATGACCAATAATACCATTGTCAGGGGCAATATTCTTACGGTTGCAAGGCTTGTGTGCACTCTCGGCGCCGGTATCGTTACCGTAGGTGTTCCCATTATCACATCCGCCGTTACCGCAAAATATAAAGTTGACGGCGTTGTTACCGAGGCAAATATCCTTGCAAACGCCAATACCCTTAAGTGGACCTATTTTATCTGTGCTCTTGTGTTTGTTGTTTCCGCCGTGCCGATGTTCTTCTACGGCTTTAAGAATACAACCGAAAGGTTTACCTCCAAAGAAGCGCCTCCCTCATTCGGCCATAACATAAAACTGCTTTTCAAAAACAAGCAGCTTCTTCTCATCGTTCTCTCCGGTATTCTGGGCGGCGCAAGGATGGTTTATACCTATACCGGCGGTCTCTATTTCGCAAAGTATGTACTCAAAAACGAGGGTATGTATTCCGTAATAACCCTCCTTGTTGTTCCCGGCGGACTTGTTGCTTCTCTGCTTGTTCCCTGGATGACCAAGAAATTCACAAAGAAATGGGCATATATTGCCGTTCATATTCTTGGCGCAGTTACAATGTTTGCCATGTATTTCATCGGCTATGATGCAAAGTGGAAGCTGGTTGTCTGCGCCATCGGCCTTGTGCTGCTCGGTATTCCTCAGGGCGTAAACAATATTGTTACCTACGCAATGATAGGCGACACCGTTGATTACCTTGAGTGGAAAACCGGCGAAAGAGGCGAAGGTATCTGCTACGCCATGCAGACTCTTATCAATAAAATCGGTATGGCACTTGGCGCCTTCATCGGCGTATTCTCATACAACTGGGCCGGTATCAACCCCAATTCCGGTACACCTATTACCCCCGAGGGCGAAGGTATTCTCTGGAAGCTCCTTGTTCTCTCAGGTGCATTATCAATGGTGGGTACCGTTGTTCCCATGCTCTTCTATAATATAACCGAAAAACGGCAGGCCGAAATGGTTGCCGAAATTGCCGCAAGGCAGAGCGCTGAAAAAACCGAGGCCGAATAATGAAAGTTGTTACCCAGACCTATGACTGTGCCCTTCGCCTGGGCGAAGAAAGAGCCGTCAGGCTCCTTTGCGAAGCGGGCTTTGACGGGCTGGATTATTCCATGATGTTTATGCGCGATAATCCGGATTATGCTCTCAATGGTCCGGGCTACGCAAAGCATGTGCTTCTTCTTAAAAGCATTGCCGAATCATACGGCGTAACTTTTGAGCAGGCTCACGCGCCTTTCCCTTCTTCCAGGGAGGGTGACCCGGTTTATAATAAGGCCACAGAAGAAAAACTGAAAAGATGCCTTGAGATTTGCGGCCTTATGGGCATTAAAATAATAGTGGTTCATCCGGTTTACTTTAAGAAAAATAAGTTTGAAAACAATATTGAAATGTATAACCGGCTTTTGCCTTATGCAAAGGATTTCAATGTTAAAATCGCCCTTGAAAATATGTGGGGTGTGGGGCATAAGGGCAAAATAATACCAAATGTCTGCTCTCTTGCGGATGAATTTAATGAATATGTGGATGCCCTTGATAAGGATTGGTTCACCGCCTGCCTTGATTTAGGTCATTGCGGCCTTGTGGGCAGCAGCGCCGATTATATGATAAAAGCCATGGGTAAAGAAAGAATCGGCTGCCTGCATGTTCACGATAATGACGGCATACACGATGACCATACCCTTCCTTACACAAAAAGCATGGATTGGGAAAGCATACTCAAAGCTCTTGCTCAGATTGATTATAACGGCGATTTCACTTTTGAAGCTGATAATTATCTTGCAGATTTTCACAGGGATCTGCTTCCTGCCGCCTGCAAGTTTATGTATGAGCTTGGCAGAAGTATGGTCAGCAGAATTGAAAGATACAGGGCTTCAAATGATTAGTTTTATCTGTCCGGTGTGCGGGCTGCCTCTGGAGGACAGAGGCAGTTTGTATTGCTGTAAAAACAGGCACAGCTTTGATAAATCAAAATACGGGTATGTTAATCTGCTCTTATCAAATCAGTCATCAAAAAAGCATCACGGCGATGACAGACTGATGGTAAGGGCAAGGAAAGATTTTCTGTCAAAAGGTTATTACGGCTTTCTATTGAGTAAGCTCAGTGAGCTCTGCCGCAGTTATCTTACTCCGAATGCCTGTATTCTTGATGCAGGCTGCGGCGAATGCTACTATTCCTGCGGCATACTTGCCGATAATCCCGGTTTTGATTTTGCCGGCATAGATATTTCAAAGGATGCGCTTGAATATGCAGCAAAGCGGGGCGCTGAGTTTCCTCTTGCAGTTGCCGGAGTTTTTGATATGCCTTTTGCGGATAACAGTTTTGGCTGTGTGATAAACTGCTTTTCGCCGAACGCAGAAAAAGAATACGCAAGAGTTCTTAAATCCGGCGGTATCCTTTTAAGGGTTGTGCCCCTTGAGGATCATCTGTTTTCGCTCAAAGCCGTTATTTACGATAAGCCCTATCTCCATGAAAAGCCGCAGAATGATATCGGCCTTCTGAAACTTTCAGATTATGCTGAAATCAGAAAAACGCTGATTATTGAAGATAAAGAAGATATAAGCAATCTGTTTAAGATGACCCCATATTATTACAAAACAGGCGCAGAGGATCAGAATAAAGTCCTCGATATTTCCCGCCTTGAAACCGAGGCGGCATTCGGAATATTTATTTATACCAAGGAGAAAGAGTAATGTACGAAAAATTTGCTTTAACACCCCCTATGGGTTGGAACAGCTGGGATTGCTACGGCGCTTCCGTAAATGAGCAGCAGCTTATTGCAAATGCGGAATATATGGCAAAGCACCTTAAGCCCTTCGGCTGGGAATATGTTGTTTGCGATATCCAGTGGTATGAGCCCACTGCATCGGGCTTTCATTACCATAACTTTGCCCCTGTGTGCATAGATGAGTATTCCCGTGTTATCCCCTCTGAAGAGCGCTTCCCGTCCTCTGCAGGGGGCAGGGGATTTGGGCCTATTGCAGATTATGTTCATTCCCTGGGGCTTAAATTCGGAATTCATATTATGAGGGGAATACCGCGGCTCGCGGTGCATCTCGGCACTCCGATTAAAGCTCCCGGCAAAACCGCAAGGGATATAGCCGCGCAGTTTTCCGTATGCCCCTGGAATACGGATATGTATGGCGTTAACTGCGATGCAGAAGGAGCTCGGGAATACTATAATTCCCTTTTTGAGCTCTACGCATCCTGGGGTGTTGATTTTGTTAAATGCGATGATATTGCAAACACAGAGTTCAGGCCTGATATGCCCTATTCAGCCAAAGGTGAAATAGAGCTTATAAGGAACGCCATAGAAAACTGCGGCAGGCAGATTGTGCTTTCCCTTTCTCCCGGCCCCGCTCCGGTTAATGAGCACGCCCACCTTGCAGAGCACGCGGATATGTGGCGTATTACGGGGGATTTCTGGGACAGTTGGGATAAGCTTCACGAAATGTTCGGCAGGTGCAACCTGTGGCAGGAGTATGTTACCCCCGGTGCCTGGCCGGATTGCGATATGCTGCCCATCGGGCGTCTTGCTCTTTGCGATTTTGAAGGCCAGGGCAGATGGACAGAGTTTACGCAGGATGAGCAGATTACCCTTATGACCCTCTGGAGCATATTCCGCTCTCCTCTTATAATAGGCGGCGACCTGCGTTATAACGATGAATTCACCCTCTCTCTTCTTACCAACACCGAGGTACTTGAAATGCACCGTAATTCTTTCGGAGCCCATCAGGTAAGGCGTGATGAAAAAGACGGCAAAGGCGAAATAATCTGGCAGTCACAGTCCGAAAGATTCGTTTACACTGCCCTGTTCAATACGGATTCTGCGCCGGGAATTATCGAATTTGAATGTGATAAATCTTTTGTTCACGATATGTGGAAAAATGAGGATATACCTTACGAAGGCAGCCTTGAAGTACCGCCCCACGGCGCAAGACTAATCAAAACGGAGAAATAAAATGGAAAGACAGCCCAATTACCGCTTTGCAGGCCCCAGACCGGACCATATTATGGTGAGCATATATGATGATGCAAAAACCACCATGGCCGTTACCTGGCGCACGGACTGCACCGTAACAGGCGGCTACCTTGAGTACGGCGAAGCGGGCAAAGAGAGAATAAAAGAGACGGCAGTAACCGAGCCCTTCAAAAGCGATGTGAACACCTCAAACATCCATTTTGTCAGGCTAAAAAACCTGCGCCCCGGCACAAGGTATTACTACACCTGCGGTGACAGCGAAAACCGCAGTGCCGAGTATTACTTTGAAACCGAAGAGGAAAATCTTACTCATTTCAAGTTTTTGTGCATTGCAGATCATCAGAAGGATGATGATCACTACAATCCCGATTACAGCGCCCTTAATGCTTTCCTTAAAGATGTGTTCAGGGAAAATCCGGATCTTAAGTTCATACTGACCGCCGGGGATAACAACAACTGCGGCCAGCACGAAATACAGTGGAATGCAATGTATGAGGGCCTTGAGGGTATTATTGAATACCGCCCCTATATGATGGCCTGTGGCAATCACGATAACCGGGGCTTTGAGTTTTATTTTCCCGAAGAAAAAAACAGGTATTATGCGGAGCCCGCTGAGTTTTTCAACACCCAGCACCGGCTTTCCTATCCATTGAACGGCCCTGAGGGCTGGCAGACCGAGAATTATTCTTTCAATTACGGCAACGCTCATTTCAATGTTTTCGGCGTAAATGAGCCGGAGCTTGTGAACACCTGGGCGGCAAAGGATATTGATTCCTGCGGCAAAACCTGGAAATTCGGCTCCTACCACTTCCCCATGTATTATGCCGGGCCCAATCTTTCCAATGATGACGGCTACCCGATGATGCGTGAATGTATGGAAAAGCTGGATGTGCTTTTCTCCGGCCACGAGCATAACTTTTCACGCACTTATCCCATAAGGAATGAGCAGCTTTTTGATAAGCCTTCCCAGGGTACGGTTCACTATCAGCTCGGCAACGGCGATTTTAATCCCCCGGGCTGTAAAACCTGCGATAAAATATGGCACTGCGCCTTTTACCCTCAGGAGGAAAAGGTCAGCGCCTACACAATAGTTGAGGTAAACGGCAACAAGCTTACCCTTACCTCAAAGCTCAATGACGGCAGAATTGTGGATGAATGTGTAATCGATAAGGATATGGATGAAATCCTGCCACGCCGTATAGCCCCCGTTTTCGGCCCCGGCAGAACAAGAATATTCTATAAGGGCGTTGATCCTGGGCTCTGTATGTCCGAAAACCTGCCGGTTAATAAAGACGGCCTCTGGTTTGTGCCCTTCGGTACCCTTGTTGCCTTTATGGGCGGCGATGTGCTTCGCGAAAAAGGAAAAATCACGCTTTCCGTTTACGGCAGAAAGGCCGTATTTTACGAAAACAGCGATATAGCAGAAACAGATAAAGGCGACGTCCGGCTTGAAGCACCCGTCTTCAGAGGCAAAAGAGACCGCCTCTATATTCCCCTTGACGGCGCAAGCAAAATTTTCGGCATGAAATGGGCCTACGCCGAACGAAACAATTACCTGACCCTTGAAAACTCCAACGAAAGCTTTCCTGTTGCATATCAGCCGTAAAAAAGAGCTTGCAAAGCACGCTTTGCAAGCTCTTAAATATTTTTATTATTCTTCAGTCTCTGCAGTCTCAGCTTCGACTTCGGCCGGAGCTTCTGCAGCAGCTTCCTGAACTTCAGCGGGAGCGTTTTCGCTCTGGAATGCGGCAATCTTATCTATAACACCGAGAATCACATCAAATCCCTTGCCTACGGTTTCGGGTGAGAATCTGTCGGGAGTATCTCTCCAGGTGTGATAATAGTAGGTGAGTATGGGGTTCTGAGCCGCAAAGGTAACTGATTTGATGCCGGCTCTGGTCATTGGTGTGCTGTCGCATCCGCCGACGGGGTTATGGATGCAGCCGCCGGTTTTGCTTTCAATACCGAGCTCATTGAAGGTATCTTTGAACATCTGCTCAAGGTCTTTATCGAAGCGGCAGAACTGCCAGTCATCCTTGATAACAACTTCAAAATAGTCTTCATCAGCTACAGAGTCAATATTGATATTCCAGGCGTTTTTGCAGAAATCATCGTTCTTATGCTCTGCGGTGAATGCCATTGAGCCTCTCAGGCCTGCTTCTTCGGAGCCGCAGTTAAGGTCAACTATGCGGCAGCGGGGAGGCATTTTTTCGGGGTTCTCTTTGAAATATTTTATTACTTCATAGGAGAGGGCTATTCCGGATGCGTTATCCATAGCGCCTCTTGAAGCATTTTCGGGGTGGGGATCAGCCCACATAATTACAAAGAAACATCCGATGCAGCAGATAACGGGAAGGAAAAGGAAAATCTTATCCAGCACATTATAAACATCTGCAAAGGTGCTGGTATAGCCGTACTGAGCGCCGTACTGCGCAATAAGAGCCCATTCGGACTGGAATACCATAAGTGCGGAGTAATAAACTGCCTGGAAAATTGAGTAGAAAGCCATTACAAAGAAACAGATTGCGCCGAAACCTACTTTGCCGTAGGTGGCAAGTATACCGAGTATGGGCTTGTCTTTGTATTTATAAGCGTGCTCGGAATGTTTCCAGCACCAGCTTGTGTCCGTATGGCCGGAAAGGATGATGGTGTAATCATACTCGCCGTCCTCGGGTTTTAATTCGCCGTAAACATTCTGTGAAATCTGCTGTTTGAAGAACATATCAAACCAGGGCTTGTAAAGGAAAACGCTGAGTATAAGCCAGCAGATTACAACAATGCCGAAGCCTGCCATTGCAAACCAGAGGTAGGGGATTGCTCTTGCAAAATAAGATGCTATGCAGAGAATAACTCCTGCCCAGCCGGCGTAGGGAATGCCGCCTATGGACGATCTGGGGAATACGGCAAATTCTTCTTTAACAGGGTTAATACCGATGCTCTTCAGCTTTTCACCCATATGCTTTGCAAATTTTCTTTCATTGTCGGAGCCCGGAAGGCGGGAACCGATTTCGTTTGCGGCGTATTCTATAATTTCAAACGCCTCATCCTGGTATTTTTTGTTTTCCAAATTGTAGCCTCCTCTTTCCTGTATATAATTGACTATACAATATTAAAATATTATCAGAGAAATTTCAATACCCAAATTCAGAATGCTGTCCCGTTCAGGAGAGTTTTTCGATCACTTCGCCGCATTGAGGTTTAAGTGAATCAATGAATTCCTGTACTGCATCGGCGCTTGGCATTGCCGCGGAGCAGCTGTGGGCAGAAACAAGCATGGAGGCCGATGCTGTTGCAAACTCTAGCGCGTCTTTAACTTCTTTGCCCTGAAGCAGAGAATAAATAAATGCGCTTGCGTATCCGTCGCCGCCGCCGAAACCCTTGAGCATCTTTACGGGGAAGGTATTCACTTTATATGCTTCGCCGTTGTCAAGGTAGGCACAGGAGCCTTCCTTGCCGTGCTTTATAATAACAATCTTGTTGCCGTAACCAAACCAGCGGGCTGCGGATTCTCTGTCATCTTTGCAAACGCCCTCAATAGCTTCTGTCAGGTCAAATTCCTCTCTTGAGCCGAGGATAATATCGCTGTTCTTGGCTGCTATTGAGTAATAAAGTGAGATTTCATCCTTGTTTTTCCAGGTGTAGCTTCTGTAGTCAATATCGAATATTACAACTACACCGTTTTTCTTTGCAAGGAAAAGGGTTTTGAGGGCCGCTTCTCTTGAGGGGCTGGCGCAAAGAGCGGTGCCGGAAATAACAACCGCCTTTGCCTGCTTTATATAATCTTCGTCAACATCGTCAACGCAGACCTGGAGATCGGCCACACCGTCACGGTACATAAGTATACTGCTCTGGGTGGGGGAAAGGATTTCCGTAAATGTAAGCCCCAGGTTTTCGCCGTGCTCGCACCTGAAAACGTGTGAAACATCAATGCCGTCTTTTTTGAAGTAATTTTCAACATAATCGCCGAACTGGTCATCGGATACTCTTGCAATAAATCCGCATTTTGCACCCAGCCTTGCAAGGCCTACGGCAATATTTGCAGGCGAACCGCCCACATACTTGTTGAAATTGCTGCTCTCACTCAGGGGCATGTTCATATCCGTGGGGTTAAAGTCTATGGCGATTCTGCCAATGGGGATAACATCAAGGGGCTTGCTCTGGTCAAATTTAATGTAGCTCATGTTTTCACCTTTCCTTTATTGTATTCCTTTACCGGCACAGCCGAAAATTTCTATATGTTTCATTGCGTTGAGATAGGCGCCTTCAACCTCTGCCGCCTGTAAATCATAATAGCCGTTTATTGCGCCTTCGGTATAGCATTTGCGCACATTTGCCTGCACCGAATCAAAGGTGGCAGTGGCAATGTTTATTTTGTTTATTCCGAGAGAAATACATTTTCTGAAATCATCGGGAAGTATTCCAGTGCCTCCGTGAAGAACAAGTGGTACTTTCACAAGGGGAGCGGTCTTTTCAAGTATATCAAACCGGAGCTTCGGCGCTTGCTTGTAGTTGCCGTGGGCGTTACCTATTGCTACCGCAAGGGCATCAACGCAGGTTTTTTCGTAAAATTCCTTGGCTTGCTCAGGGGATGTGCAGTTTACGGCAATATCTTCGCTGCCGTCCTCGCTGCCTCCCACACAGCCTATTTCTCCTTCACAGTCCGCATTATACAGAGAGGCTGTTTTTTTGATTCCGGATGTTACGGCGGCATTTTCTTCAAATGGGAGATGTGAGCCATCAAACATTACGCTGGTAAATCCTATATCAAGAGCCTGCTGTATTTTTTCTTTTGTTTTTCCGTGGTCAAAATGAACTGCAACGGGCATTGAGCAGTTTTTGGCCGCCGCAACCATAAGGGGACCTATCAGCTCAAGAGGGGATTGCTTCAGCCTTACCTCGGCTATCTGTATTATTGCCGGGCTTTTTGTTTCTTCAACTGCTTTAAGAACACCCAGTACCATTTCCATATTGGCAACGCTGAAGGAGCCTACGGCATATTTTTCATTCCTGGCTTTGGCCAGCAGGGGGCTCATTTTTGTAAGAGGCATTTCCAACCACCTTCCTGTAATAAATCAGAGCGCATATAAAGCTTGTAAGGGGCAGGGTAAGCAGCATACCCATACTGCCCGCAAGGGCCTGGAGTATTTCTGCTATTATTTTTTCTTTGTTTATAACCTGCTGCAGGTTTGCATTATATGAAACCATAAGCACAACGCATGTAAGGTTACTGCCTATGTAAGCAAGCACAAGGGTATTTGCCATTGTGCCCATCATATCACGACCTATGGCGAAGCCGGATTTCATAAGTTCCCCGGGTTTTATTCCCGGTGATTTCTGCTTCAGCTCGTAAAGAGCCGAGGAAACAGACATTGCCACATCCATCACTGCGCCCAGAGCGCCAACGGTAATCATTGCAAAGATAACCGCTTTCATATCTATGGGCTTATCCGGATAAAGCTGATAAAGATAAATAGATTCTTCTTCAAGAAGGCCTGTCATATTCAGGAATTTATCCCATATTACCGTAATCAGACCTGCGCAGGCAACACCGCTCATGCAGCCGATAAATGCGCACAGGGATTTCTTATTATATCCGCTTATCATGGCAAGGGTTGAAAATGTGATGAAAAGGCAGCACAGTATGCACCAGAGATAAATGTTTTTATTGTTGAGAACTGCAGGCACAAGCACAAGGAAAACTGCCATGCAGGTTACTGCCAGGGATACCACTGTTTTTACTCCCTGAGCTTTTGAAAACACAATTACAAGAATGCAGAATATTGCACCGAGAAAAATCAGAGGGCTGATTCTTATAAAGTCCCCGAAATAATAGGATGTTTCGCCGCCGTCTGTGTACGCTTCTATAAGTACTTTGTCGTTCTCTCTCACGGCTCTCGGGCTGAAAGCATAGGATCTGTCTATTTCCTGAATGGCGTTTACGGTTTTGCCTCTTATGTTTCCGTTTAATGCCACAGCGGAAAAGTATATGCTATCCATTCCGCTTTCGCCGGTTATGTTGCTGTTTTTTGTATCCGTAACTCTTATTACCTTTGCCCTGATGGGTTCACCCTGCATTTCGCCTTTGAATACCGAGCCGTCAACTGTGATATAGCTGTAAGCAGCGTAAACCAGAGCAAGAGACAGTATCAGAGTAATAATCTGCTGAACGGTTTGTTTTTTCATTGCCGGATTCTCCTTAATAAGAAAATTATATCACAGTATAAAATAAATCTCAATAAAAAAATCCCCATAAACTATGGGGATTTTTACAGTTATATTTGATTCAGTCGCCGAACATCAGCAGCAGGAAACCGGCGGCAACAGCCGAGCCGATAACGCCCGCAACATTCGGACCCATTGCGTGCATAAGCAGGAAGTTTACCGGGTTGTATTTTCTGCCTTCTGTTTGTGAAACACGGGCGGCCATAGGTACTGCGGAAACACCGGCCGAGCCGATAAGAGGATTGATTTTTCCTCCGGTCACAAGATAAAGCAGTTTGCCGAGAAGCAGACCGCCAACGGTGGAGAAGCAGAAAGCAACAAGCCCGAGGCCTACTATCATAAGGGTTTTAAGCCTTATGAAATCCTGGCCGTTTGCTGTTGCACCTACGGTAACGCCCAGCATAATGGTTACAATGTTTATAAGAGCGTTCTGAGCCGTATCGCTGAGCCTTTCCGTAACACCGCACTCCTTGAAGAGATTGCCCAGCATAAGGAAACCTATAAGGGGAGCCGCATCCGGCAGTAAAAGAGAAACTACCACAAAAACAACTATGGGAAATATTATCTTTTCTGTTTTGCTTACTTCCCTGAGCTGCTTCATTTCAACCTTGCGTTCTTTCTTGGTTGTAAGCAGCCTCATAATCGGTGGCTGAATAAGGGGAATAAGGGCCATATAAGAGTACGCCGCCAAAGCAATAGGGGCCAGCAGATGGCTTGCAAGTTTTGATGCAACCATAATAGCCGTAGGGCCGTCTGCACCGCCTATAATAGCTATGGATGCCGCTTCTGCAGGGGTGAACCCCAGAAGAATTGCAATAACAAAGGCAACATATATTCCCAGCTGCGCCGCCGCACCCAGAAGAAGACTTACGGGGTTTGCCAGCAGGGGGCCGAAATCAGTCATTGCTCCTATGCCCATAAATATCAGGCAGGGGAAAATCGAGCTTTTTACGCCTGCATAAATAAGCCTGAGAACGCCGTCGTTATACCAGTGAGCACCTTCAACGGCCTGAGATGCATCCATAATGCCCGCAGGGTCTGCCATAAGCCCGGTCTCGGGCATATTTGCCAGCAGTATACCGAAGGCAATGGGAACAAGCAGCAGGGGCTCAAACTTTTTGGCTATTGCCAGGTACAGGAATAAAACGGAAACGGCAATCATCACAAGATTCTGCCACTCCAGAGCGGCAAATCCGGAGGATTCCCATATTCCTTTAAGAATATCCAGAATCATTGTCTGTTCCTCCTCAGCCGATTACGGCAAGCATGGAGCCGGTATCAACAGTTGAACCCTTCTGAACAAGAACCTGTTTTACCGTTCCGTCACAGGGAGAAACAATTTCGTTTTCCATTTTCATGGCTTCAAGTATCATCAGCACATCGCCGGTTTTTACCGCCTGACCGGCAGATACTTCAACAGAAAGAATTGTGCCGGGCATAGGTGCGGGAACCTGAGCGCCTTCATAGGAGGGGGCTGAAACAGGTGCGGCAGCTGCAGGTGCGGCTGCGGCGGGGGCAGTGGCTGCAGGGGCATTTGAAACGCCTGTAAGCACTGCTTCAGTTTCGTTGACCTCAACCTCGTAATTTTTGCCGTTTAGAGTAACAACATATTTCATTTTATTTGTCCTCCTTCAGCTTGATGGACTTGAAATTAAGCCTTTCAAGTGGTATGCCGCTTTTGTTGCTGACTATAGCCATAATCACAGCGGCTGTGGGATCATCAACACCGGTAAGAATGGTTTTGCCCGGAGCTTCGCCGGCAGGGACGGGTGAGTTTGCAGCATCTGTCTGAACCGAAGAGTAGGCAAGGTTCTTACCTGTTTTTGTGAATTTTTTGATAATTACCGAAAGCACCCTGATAAATACCGAAAGGAGCGCAAGCTCGGCAAGCACTACAATTATGCCTATAACGGCAACCAGCAGCGCTGTTGATAATTCCATTTTTTCGGTTGGATTGATGATAAACAGCGGTAACATATTGTTTAACCTCATTCGATTTCTGAAATCTTATATGAAAAAGTGTTTTTCTTTCTTAATTCTCTTTCACTGAAGAATTCCTCGGCCTGTGCCGGGAACATTATGTATGAGAGCAAATCCTCATCACAGGCGATTTTATCACCGTATTCTTCTTTTGCTTTGGGTATTCCGGGCTCAAGGGTATCTGCGTACCTTGATGTGTGAACCTTCTCTTCTCCCAGTATCTTTTTTCTGACTTCTTCATTCACCTTGCCGGGAGCTTTACCGTATTCACCCTTAAGGTAGCTGCGGATTTCCGTTGAAGCGTTTTTGTACCTTTCACCGGAAAGTACATTGGAAACCGCCTGTACGCCAACCATCTGGCTCATGGGGGTAACCAGGGGAGGGTACCCGAAATCGGCACGGACTTTTGGCGTTTCTTCAAGAACCTCATCCAGTCTATCAAGTTCATTCTGGGCTGTGAGCTGTGAAACAAGGTTTGACAGCATACCGCCGGGAATCTGATAAATCAGGGTTTCGGTCTGGGTCCCCATTACAACCGGGTTTATAAGCCCTTCTTCAAGGCATTTGTTATGGTAGCGCTTAAAGAAGTCATTGATTTTTTTGCAATATTTCTCTGTAACGGGCACATCATAACCAAGCTGTCTCAGGGTGTAAATCATTGTTTCGGTTGCCGGCTGTGAGGTTCCGCCTGAAAAGCTGGAAATGGCGGTGTCAATTACATCGGCACCGGCCTCTGCGCATTTGAGCAGAGTCATATACCCAAGCCCTGTGGAGCAATGGGTATGAACAACAATCGGTACTTTAACATTCTTTTTCAGCTCCGATACCAGCTCGTAGCCTTCTTTCGGGCTGAGCAGGCCTGCCATATCCTTGACGCATATTGACTGAACGCCCATGCTTTCCATTTTACGGGCAAGGTCAACATACATTTCGTTATTGTGAATGGGGCTCAGCGTATAACAAATTGCTCCGGAAGCTTCTGCGCCGTTTTTGAGCGTTTCGTCAACCGCAACCTCGATATTGCGCAAATCATTAAGAGCATCAAATATTCTGATTATATCAATTCCGTTTTCAACACTCTTTTTTACAAACAGACGCACAACATCATCCGGGTAGTGTTTGTAGCCCAGCAGATTCTGACCCCTGAGGAGCATCTGCAGTTTTGTTTCCGGGCAGGCGGCTTTAATTTTTCTCAGCCGCTCCCACGGGTCTTCCTTAAGGTATCTGAGGCAGGAATCAAAGGTTGCTCCGCCCCAGCACTCAATGGAGTGGTACCCGGCTTTATCCATTGTTTTCAGAATCGGCTCAAAGGCCTCAAAGGGCATTCTTGTTGCCATGAGAGACTGGTTTGCATCTCTGAGCACGGTTTCCGTAATCTTAACCATAAATTATTTCCTTCTCGGAGTTAAAAAGTGATTTTTGAAGAAATGTAGTTTTCGAGCTCGGTAATGGGAATTCTGACCTGTTCCATGGAATCTCTCTCTCTTACCGTTACGCAGTTATCTTCCTGAGAGTCAAAATCGTAGGTGATGCAGAAGGGAGTGCCTATTTCATCTTCTCTGCGGTAACGCTTGCCTATGGAGCCGGTCTCATCAAAATCAACCATAAACTTACCGCAAAGAGCATCATAAACTTTGAGGGCATCTTCGCTGAGCTTCTTTGAAAGGGGAAGCACTGCAGCTTTGAAGGGAGCTACTGCGGGGCTCAGGTGAAGAACAACTCTTACATCGTTCTTTTCAGCATCAATAACTTCTTCATCATAGGCCTCGCAAAGAAGAGCCAGCACGGTTCTGTCAAGGCCGTAGGTGGATTCAATTATATAGGGAATAAATTTTTCGTTGGTTTCAGGGTCAAGGTATTCAAGGTTCTTGCCGCTGTATTCCTGATGCCTTGTAAGGTCAAAATCAGTCCTGTTATGGGTTCCGTTTATTTCGCCCCAGCCGAAGGGGAACAGGAACTCTATATCGCAGGCGGCTTTGGCATAGTGTGCAAGCTTTTCGTGATCGTGGAATCTGAGATGTTCTTCGGGAATGCCCAGATCCATAAAGTATTTGCGGCCGTATTCCTTGAAATAATCGTAAAGCTCGTTATCTGTGCCTTCTTTGCAGAAGGTTTGGAATTCCATCTGCTCAAATTCAATGGTTCTGAAAGTGAAGTTGCCGGGGGTAATTTCATTTCTGAATGCCTTGCCTATCTGACCGATGCTGAAGGGAAGTTTGGCTCTCATAGAGCGCTGAACATTCATATAGTTTACATATTCACCCTGAGCGTTTTCGGGGCGGAGGTAGATAATGCTTTTTGCATCATTTGTTACTCCGCGGAAGGTCTGGAACATAAGGTTGAATTCTCTTATATCCGTAAAGTTGTGCTTTCCGCAGTGAGGGCAGGGGATTGAGTGAGCTTTGATATACTCAAACATTTCCTGCTTTGTCATTCCGTCGGCGTGAGCGTCCGGGTCAAAGTCATCTATAAGGTTATCAGCTCTGTGGCGCATTTTGCATTCTTTGCAGTCAAGCAGAGGGTCGGAAAAGCTGGCAACATGGCCGCTTGCTTCCCATACTCTGGGGTGCATAAGAATATCGGCGTCAACTTCGTAGCTGTTTTTCCTTTCCTGGATGAATCTTTTTCTCCAGGTGTCTTTTACATTATTTTTAAGGCGTGTGCCAAGAGGACCGTAATCCCAGGTGTTGGCAAGTCCGCCGTAAATATCACTGCCTGCAAAAATGAATCCTCTGTTTTTACACAGGGCAACGATTTTTTCCATTGATTTATCTTCGTTATTCATAAGCGATTTTACCCCTTATAACATTTTTGCTATATATTACATTATATATACGGTGATGTCAATGCAATAATTAACCAAAAATACAGCACGAAAAAGCCCCTGTATTGACACAGTAGAAATAAAGAAAAACCTGCGCGGTAAGCGCAGGTTTTAAAAAGCTTATTACAGATGTGATTATGAACCGTAGCCAACGAAGCTGTCGTTGTAAAGAGTTGACCAGAGAACCCATACATCTGCGCCGCTGGCAAAGTATGAATCGTCAACAAGCTGGTCGGAGCCGGCTGCTCTGCGGAAGCCACAGTTCTTAAGGCCCTGAACAAAGATGTTGGCCTGATCTTCACTCTTGAATGTGATTCTGTTCTTGGTTTTGAGTTCGGTTCTGGGGGCAGTGTATTTGGTAAGCTGGCCCTTAACAAAGCCGGTTGCCCACCAATACTTATCATAAGGTCTGGTAAATATCTTCTTATACTGGCCGTTGCCGCCCTGGCAGTAGTAGCAGTCAAGCTGCATGTAGAGCCAATCTTCTTTATCGGCAACGTCAAAGTGGTTGATATCTCCCACGCCGCCGTTGTATTCATCAAGGGCGCAGGTGTAAACGCCTATTTCGGCACCGATAAGAAGGTAGCCGTACTGACCCTTCCAGAGCTGAATCATCCAGTTTTTATTTTCGTATCTGAAACGGATTCTTACCTGGTCAATGTACATAGCGGCAACAGGAGCCCACTTATCGTAAACTTCATTGTAGCCGGTACCTTTCTGCCAGTTATCCTTATCATCGCAGTAATAATAGCCTTCGGGAGCTTTTCTGTAGCCCAGTATTGACTGCTCGGCTTCGGGACCTACATATCTGTCAACAATACCTGTGCCGGCGGTAGCATCACTGCTCTTTTTGGTTGTTGTTGTGGTGGTTGTCTTTTTGTTTGCGGCTGCTTTTGTGGTTGTGGTAGCAGCAGCACCGCGGTTGCCGAATCTGCTGTTTGTTGCAGCTGCGGTTGTTGATGCAGCAACTGATTTGGTGGTCTGAGCTATCTGTTTTGCCGCATTTGCAATTGTAGCAACAACAGAGGTCTGGCCCTGAGCGTCGGTTACAACTGCGTTGCCCTGATCATCAACAGAAGCGCCTTCGGGTAATGTAACATCTTCAACTATACCGGCTTCTTCTGTTACAGAAGCTTCTTCGGTGATTGCCGCTGTAGTTTCTTCAGGCTGGGTTGCGGGCTTTCTTAAAATAGCAACTGCTGTGCCTGCGCCGCCGATAACTACAACTGCGCTGATGATGAGAGCGAGAATTTTTTTGTTCATAGTAAACTCCTCCGTATATGTTATCTTACTTTATGCCATACATAGATTACATCTTTGCCGTACTGTTTCACAAGGTCGCTTCCGGTAGGGTCAAAAGATGAAACCTTTTTGAATCCGTTTTTAATCATTGCGTTAACGCAAAGTGTTGCCTGCTCCTGGGTTAAGAAGGTCATTCTGCAGAGAATCTTGAGGCTGTTGGAATCATTCCTGTCTTTGAGCTGACCGTCAACATATCCGGTTTCCCACCAGTGGGGGGCGTACCTTCTTGTAAGCTGAGCTTTGTAAACGCCGTTGTCATCTTCATCCCAGAGAACTGTCATTTCCATATTGAGCCAGTCTTCCTGGGCGGCACAGTCGTAATGACCGATGGCCGAAACAGAGTTTTTAGCTCTTGTGTAAAGGCCTACTTCTCCGCCTACGGTGCCAATATCACCGGAAATATACTGACCCTTCCAGAGCTGAAGCATATAGGATTTATCACCGTAATCAAACTTGATTCTGGTGGTCTCAATGCTGAAGTCTATAAGCTTTGCTCCGGCATCGTAAAGAACATTATAGCCGAAGTTTTTCTGCATACACTTGGGGTCGGTATCATCGTTGTATATGAATTCTTTAGGCCCGATTACATCATAGCCCATGCTGTAAAGGCCTGAAAAATACATATCTTTGGGGAGCTCCGAATCTGCTACGGTAGTATCAACAGTTGCTGCTTTTCCGTGCTCGGCATCTTCAAGTACCGGTACTGTAACGCCTTCCTCAACAACAACCTGCGCGGTGCTTCCGTTATCCGCTTTAACTGTTTCTTTTACGGTTGTAACCGCTTTGGTTATTTTTTTCTGAGCGGCAGTAATATTTTTTGTGGTGAAAACTTTAGGTGCCGTAACTGTTGCCGCCGGGGCGGAGGTTGTTGCGGTTGAGGTATCGTCGGCAAAAGTGTTTTCCTCTGTGAAATCGGGGAGGATTGCCGGCTCCTCTTCTGTTATTGTGCCGTAATCAATGCTGTTTTTGTAACCGACGGGAGTTTCCTCGGCAGTTTTTGCTTCTTTTCTGAACTTAACGCCGATAACGGCGGAAACAGCAATAAGGCCGATGATAACCGCGGTTATGGCAGCAGATATAATAACTGTACCTTTCTTCATCTTTCCGTCCTTTCTTTTCTTGTTTTTCTCTTTCCCGAAATATATAAACCAATGGATAATTATTTGTGGTGGAGATGGCGGTAATCGAAACCGCGTCCGAAAAATCTCTGCAGGGACTTTCTACGAGTGTATTTTACCCTTTGACATTTCCTCTCCCCGGCGCCGGTAAACGGGCTCCGGGCTTCAGTAGGCAGGTTGTTCATGACGGATTACCTGTCATCATCCGTTCACGTTCACTGCTCATTGACGCCTCGTGCCGGGCCGCAGTCCTCCCGGCGGAGACGGCTGCTTAGTTAAGCAGCAAGTGCAACTTTATTAGTGTCGTTTATTATTTAAGTTTGCGGCTTTTAAAGCGGTTCCGCACCGCTACTCGCTTATCCGGGCTCGGATTCCCCGTCGAAATCCTTTCATCCCCGTATATTATTGTTTAACTCTAATGGAGCGCTCAATATTGCGCTGGGCTTCTTTCTTTGCGGCAACCTCACGCTTATCATAAAGTTTTTTACCTTTGCAAAGGCCTATCTCAAGCTTTGCTTTACCCTTGCTGAAATAGAGCGAAAGGGGAATAACCGTAAGGCCTTCCTGCTTTGTGCGGGCGTAAAGCTGCTTTATTTCTCTTTTGTGGAGAAGAAGTTTTTTAACCCTCATCGGGTCTCTGTTAAATATGTTTCCCTGTTCATAGGGGCTGATGTGCATTCCGTGAACAAACATTTCTCCGTTTTTAACAGAGCACCAGGAGTCTTTTAGGTTTACCTTGCCCTGGCGCAGGGATTTAACCTCGGTGCCGAAGAGTTCAATGCCTGCTTCAAGTTTTTCGAGAACAAAGTATTCATGGTAGGCTTTTTTGTTCTGAGCTATTATCTTTATGCCTTCTTTTTTATCCATTGTTCTCCTTCCCTATAGTATAAGTGTAACAAAAACAGGAAAATGTTTCAAATAATTTTATATAATTAAAAATTTTTATCTCTTTTTTTGGCATAAAAATCCCGCTTGGCCTTTTTCTTTTCAGCTTCTTTCTTTTCGGCAAGCGCTCTTTTGGCTTTGACGTTTGAAAGGGGCTTTGATTTCTTTGCCGGTTTCTTCTTTTCCTGCTTTTTATCAAGATCCGGGTTCTCTTTGTAGAGCACTATTACGCCGCCTATAACCTGAATTACCTGGCTTGAAGTTGCCTCGGAAAGCATATCGGCGTAGTGCCGTGGCGTATCCTCGGCTGATTCAAGATGAACCTTTATTTTAATAAGCTCCTTTGTGTTGAAGGAATCCAGAGTCTGGTTTATTACCCCTTCGGATAAACCGCCTTTGCCTATGTGAAACTCCGGCTCAAGGCTGTTGGCCATGGCTCTGAACTGAGCTCTTTCTTTACTTGTCATTTTAATTCTCCGATTTTTTCAACCAGCATACGAAGGGCTCTGCCTCTGTGGCTGATTTTATCCTTTTCTTCCGATGTGAGCTGCGCCATGGTTTTCTCGTAACCGTATTCTTCCGGCAGAAAAACGGGATCATACCCGAAGCCGCCGGTGCCCAGGGGCTCATATCCTATTTTCCCGCGGCATTTTCCGGTTACTTCAATCTTTGTTGAATCCGGGTACACAAGGCAAACTGCGCTTACAAAAGCAGCATCTCTTTTCTCAAAGGGAACTCCTTCAAGGTTTTTCAGCACAAGCTGAGTGTTTGCTTCATCGTTTCCGTGGCCTCCGGAATACCTTGCAGAGTAAACGCCCGGCTCCCCGTTAAGGTAATCAACGGCAAGGCCGCTGTCATCCGCGACGCAGGGGAGTCCGCCTTCTTTACAGCCACTTTCGGCTTTCAGAAAAGCGTTTTCCGCAAATGTTGTTCCGGTTTCTTCAACATCCGTAAGTTCTATTCCCAGATCCTCTGCCAGGTGAACATTTATACCCAGAGGGGAGAGAATTCTGCACAGCTCATCCCGCTTTTTCATATTGTGGGTGGCAACGATAATATCCATATCAGTCTTCCTCTTTTTCTTTTGCTTCAAACAGACTTTCTGCAAAATCAGAGGGGACGAAGGGTCTCATATCATCTATTCCTTCACCCACGCCTATGAATTTAACGGGAACTTTAAGATCGTTCTTTATAGCAAGCACAACGCCGCCTTTGGCGGTGCCGTCAAGTTTGGTAAGGATTATGCCGGTAATTTCGGCACACTCCATAAACTCTTTAGCCTGGTTTACGGCGTTCTGACCTGTTGTTGCATCAAGCACAAGCAGAACTTCACGGTCAGCATAGGGGAGCTGTCTGTCAACCACACGGTAGATTTTGTTCAGCTCATCCATAAGATACTTTTTATTGTGCAGTCTGCCTGCTGTATCGCAGATAATGATATCTGCATTTCTTGCTTTGCCGGCTTCAATGGTATCATAAACAACAGCGGCGGGGTCGGCGCCCTCTTTGTGCTTTACTATATCCACACCTGCTCTGTCCGCCCAGATCTGAAGCTGATCAATGGCGGCGGCGCGGAAAGTATCCGCAGCGCCCAGTATAACCTTTTTACCCTCATCCTTGAACATAGCAGCAAGCTTGCCTATGGATGTGGTTTTACCTACGCCGTTTACACCGATTACCAGTATAACCGAAGGCACGGTTATCATATCAACTTCCTGGCCTCCGGA
The DNA here is from genome assembly GCA_017430535.1 of Clostridia bacterium. Classification (GTDB taxonomy): domain Bacteria; phylum Bacillota; class Clostridia; order Oscillospirales; family Acutalibacteraceae; genus CAG-177. The sequence goes on along the minus strand of JAFRMR010000003.1, from coordinate 314,206 downwards.
AAGAATATCGGCAACAATATTCTGTATTTCAGCCGTAACATCTTTGGCTTTATGAAGATTCTTTTTGAATACCGAATCTCTCAGGCGTGAAACGATCAGTTCCGATGTTTCAACACCCACATCCGCCATAATCAGTATTTCTTCCAGATCATCGTAAAATTCGTCATCTATTTCATTTTTGCCGGTAAGCGCCGAATTGATGGCGCCGGACATATTGTCTCTTGTTTTTTTGAGACCTTTGTTAAGCTTATTGAAAAATCCCATTACTGCTCCTTGGCATTCTTGATTATGTTTTCAACCGTCCTGCGCAGGTTAGGATCTCTCTCAATCATGGGGGCGGTTTTCTCTATGGCATAATGAATTGCGGTGCGGTCACGCCCGCCAAAATACTCGCTTATTTCCTGCTGGGTGAGTTCTGTGCATTCCCTTATGGCATAAATGGCTATCTGCCTTGCTTTGGCGGTTTTTGAATCCTTCTTTTTAGAGGTTATATCCTCCTGAGTGATTGCAAAGGTTCTGGCCGTTTCGGATATAATCTTCTTAACCAGTTCCGATGTGGGAAGCCCTTCGCCGGCAAGGTCTTTTATTGCGCTCTGGGCCATTGCCACATTTATAGGCGAACCTTCAAGATTAACAAGGGCGTGAATCTTTTTTACCGCTCCTTCAAGCTGCCTTATATTGTTCTTAACTTTTTCGGCCAGGTATTCGGTAACATCCTGAGGCAGTTCAAGGCCCAGGTGGGATGCTTTGCGCTGAATTATGGCCATCCTTGTTTCAAAATCGGGAGGCTGAATATCCGCAAGCAGGCCCATTTCAAACCTTGTGCGGAGCCTGTCTTCAAGCAGAGCAATATCTTTGGGCATTGAATCCGAAATAAGCACTATCTGCTTTCCTTCGGATTTAAGAGCATTGAAGGTGTGGAAAAACTCTTCCTGGGTCTGCTCTTTGCCGGCTATAAACTGAATATCGTCAACAAGAAGAACATCGCAGTTTCTGAACTTATCGTGGATGCTGTTCATATACATTGCGCCCTTCTGGATTCCGCTGACTATAAGGTTTACAAAATCTTCGCCTCTTGTAAACACAACATTTGCATCGGGGTTCCTCTCAAGTATTGCATTTTTAATGGCGCAAAGAAGGTGGGTTTTGCCGAGACCCGAGGAACCGTAAATGAAAAGTGGGTTATACGCAAAAGCCGGCTCCTCTGCAACCGCTTTTGCGGCGGCAAAGGCAAATTTGTTTGAGGAACCCACAACAAAGGTTTCAAAGGTGTTTTCTTCATCATCAACGCTGATTCTGCTTGATGAATCTTTTTCCGTATTATCGGGGGTATCCTGAGGCACTTCAAGTATTATTTCGGCATCAAAGCCAAGCACCTTTTTGAAAGCGTCCCTGAGATTATCACCGAACTGTTTTTCAATGGTGGGCTTTTTGAATCTGCTTACGCTGAGTACAACCTTTTCTCCGTCAAAGCTTATAAGCTGCATGGGCTCAAACCAGATGTTGTATATAACATCGTTGAGCGAGTGCTTTAGCTCTTCGCAAACAAGATTCCACATTTCATTCAAGGATTCCATTTTTATCTCCTGTTCATCATATGTTTTAACGGCAGCAACGCTTGTTTCTATGTCTGTCGGCTGCCCGGATTATTATCTTGAAGGCGATAATACCCATAATATTTTTGAAATTTTATCATAATATCGATATTTTTTCAAGTACTTTATAAAATAATATTGTAAATAAAAAATAATTGTTGACTTTTTACTGCTTCCCGTATTATAATTAACACTCCGAGGGCCTGGGCGTATTGTGCCTGCCCTACATTAAGCAGATTGGGCGCGGATCTACGGGTAATCCTGCGCTTGATTACATAACTCAACAGTGAACGGAGGTTAACACATGAAAAGAACTTATCAACCCAAAAAACGTCATCGCAAAATGGAACACGGTTTCAGAAAGAGAATGTCCGACAGAAACGGCCGTAAGGTTCTTGCCCGCCGCAGAGCCAAAGGAAGAAAACAGCTCAGCTATTGATTTGCTGAAATGGCCGTTACCGAAACCTTAAAACAAAACTCGGATTTTCACCGCGCCTACGGCAGGGGGCAGTCAGCTGTTTCACCTGTGCTGGTAACCTATGCCCTTCCCAATAAAACGGGCAGTTGCCGTGTGGGCATAACTGCATCCAAAAAAATAGGCACTGCAGTTGAGAGAAACAGATGCCGTCGTATTATCAAGGCGGCTTTCTCTTCTTTAAATAGCGAGTGCGCAGGCGGTAAGGATCTGGTGTTTGTGGCAAGGTTCAAAACCAAAAATGCCAAAATGCAGGATGTGGCTGCAGTTATGCGTGAGCATCTTGTTTCACTCGGCGTAATCAGAACGGATTGAGGAGAAAGCTTTAAAGTGAAAAAATTACTTCTCGCTCTTATCGGTTTTTACAGAAAACATATTTCTCCCCATCTTCCGCCAATGTGCAGGTATTACCCCACCTGCTCCCAGTATGCCCTGGAGGCCATAGAGGTTCACGGAGCGTTAAAAGGCTCTGTTCTCACCCTCCTTCGGCTTATGAGATGCAATATTCTCTTCCCGGGCGGGTATGACCCGGTACCGCCCAAGAAAAAGAAACACTCGGAGGGAAAATAATGTACGAAATCTTAGGTAAGCCTTTTGGTTGGATACTTTTCGGCTTGTTCAAGCTCGGTATCACCAATTACGCTTTGCTGATTGTCATTATCACACTTATTGTCAGACTTATCATGGTTCCCTCAACCATCAGCCAGCAGAAAGGCATGGCTAAAACTCAGCGTATGCAGTCAAAAATACGCAAAATTCAGGAAAAGTACGCAGGCGACCAAAGAAAAATACAGGAAGAAACACAGGCTCTTTATCAAAGAGAAGGATATAATCCTATGAATGCGGGATGCGCCCCTATGCTTGTGCAGTTTGTTCTGCTTTTCGGACTTATCGGCGTTATTTATTACCCGCTTTCAAATTTCCTTCATATCAATTCGGATACCATTACCGCCCTTACAAGTGCTGTTCAGGCCCTGGGGTATGAGGCGCCTTCAAACAACACCCGTCTTTATGAGCTGATTGTTATTGAACATATTGGCGAGCTCAAGGAGATTCTCCTTGCCGGCACAGCTCATGTTGTAGGCACAGGTAAAGATGCCGTTGATGTCTATGAACTTATTAAAGATATTCCCGTTTCAGTATTTGAGCTTATTGAAAGCGTAGGCTTTTCCGTTTTCGGTATATCACTGGGCAAAACTCCCATGGAGTATAAATTCCCGGCTCTTATCTGGCTTATCCCCATTCTTTCCACAATAACCACTCTTGCGTCCAGTGCATATTCCATGATCAAGCAGAAGCAGTCCGGCGCCGTTAACAGCCAGGCGGCAAAATCTACGGGCTGTATGACCATCTTTATGGCGGCATTTTCACTTTATTTTGTTATCAGGTTCCCTGCCGGTATCGGCGTTTACTGGATTGCCTCAGGCGTTCTCGGCCTGCTTTCCAGCGTCATTATCGGCCAGCTCTATACTCCCAAAAAGATGCTCGCAAGGGATATGATTGACGAAACCGTTGAGCGCCGCTCAAGAGAGAGAAGTATTATTTACTCCGCAGAAAAAAATAACTGATAGTTCAGGTGGTGAATTTTTTTGATAAAAGAAGCTGTTGGAACAGGCAATACTATCGATGAAGCTAAGGAAGCTGCACTTAAAAACCTGAATGCTCCCGAAGAAATTGAAGATGTTAAAATCGAAGTTCTTGAAATGCCTAAAAAGAAGACTCTTGGTCTTTTCGGCGGATCCCTTGCCAAGGTAAAAGCTTATTATGAGTATGATGAAGATAAGTTTGCAAAGGTTAAGGATTATATTACTGTTATACTTGAAAATCTCGGTATAGATAAATCCGAAATTACAGTTAATACAGAAGATAAGGACGTCAGAATAGATATCAGCTGCGGTGATGATTACGGCTCCGTAATCGGCAGAAGAGGCGAAACTCTCGACGCAATCCAGTATCTTGTGCGTCTTGTAATCAACAGAGAATTTGATGAATACAGCCATGTTTCTCTTAATGTAGGCAACTACAGAGAAAAAAGAGAAGCAACCCTCAAGAGCCTTGCCAAGAAAAATGCGGCACGGGTAAGAAAGTACGGCCGCAATGTTGTGCTTGAGCCTATGAATCCTTATGAAAGACGCATTATTCACACTACCATTCAGGGCATTGAAGGCGTTACATCCCACTCCGTTGGCAGTGACGATGACCGTAAGGTGGTAATAACTCTTGAGGAAGGTGTGAAGCCCCTTAACGGCGGCAACGACCGCTACAAGGGCAGATCCCGCAGCGGCGGAAGAAACGGCGGCAAAAGCAGTTCTCCCGCAGCCCCCGCAAGAGAACCCAGAAGCGATTCCGCAGGAGTTCTCTACGGTAAAATAGAGGTTAATAAAGACTGATAATAATAAACATCACCGCTCTATACGAGCGGTGATGTGTTTTTTACTGAGTTTTGCAGTTCTTTTTAATAACGGCAACTGCTTGCTTCAGCGTATCAAAAGGTATATTCAGCGCAGGAAGAAGTCTTAATTTATCTTTTGCCGTCAGGCACAGCACGCCGTCTTCCATGCAGGCGGCAACCGCTTCAGAAGCGGGCTTTACGGTTTTAATACCTATCATAAGGCCCATTCCGCTTACGCTTTCTATACCGTCGCTTCCCGATAATTCGTTAAAGATATACGCGCTTTTCTCTTTTACTTCGCTGAGCAGTTTATCATCTATTCTCTTGAGAATGCTTACGGCTGCAGCGCAGCAGACCGGGTTGCCACCGAATGTGGAGCCGTGGTCGCCGAAGCCGAAAACATTTTCAACTTTTTCGCCCAGCAGAGTTGCGCCTAAGGGCAGACCGCCCGCAAGGCCTTTTGCGGTTGATACTATATCCGGCTTTATTCCGTAATTCATATACGAATAAAGCATTCCGCTTCTGCCGTTTCCGGTCTGAACCTCATCAACTATAAAAGGTATGTTGTTTTCCTTTGCGTATTTATATATACCGCATACAAAATCTTTTTCAAGAGGCAATACGCCGCCTTCGCCCTGTATGCATTCTATCATAATGCCTGCAACTTTGTTTTCTTCACAAAGCTTTATAAGGCTTTCCGGGCTGTCCGTATCGGCGTGAACAAATCCTGGGGTCAGCGGGCAGTACAGCTCATGGTAATGCTCCTGACCGGTTGCGGCAAGTGTTGTAAGGGTTCTGCCGTGAAAGCTGTTTTTCAGGGTGACTATTGTGCTGTATTCTTTTCCTTTTTTCTCAGCAGAGTATTTTCTTGCGGCTTTGATTGCGCATTCGTTTGCCTCAGCGCCGGAGTTTGAAAAGAATACTTTTTTCATCCCGGTTCTGCTGCAGAGCATCTCTGCAAGTTCCACGCAGGGAGAAGTATAGTAAAGGTTTGAGGTGTGCTGAACCTTTGATATCTGTTCCTTTATTGCTTCTTGCCAGAGTTCATCTGCAATACCGAAGGAATTAACGGCAATTCCGCTGCCCATATCAATATATTCTTTTCCTTCGGAATCCGTAACAACAGAACCTTTTCCGCTGACTATTTCAACGGGAAATCTTTTGTAAGTTCCGGCTATGAATTCTTTATCTTTTTCTTTAATGTTCATTTATTCACCCGCTTATCATGGTGCCGCATCCTTCATCTGTAAGCAACTCAATAAGTACTGAGTGGGGTACGGTGCCGTTGATTATAACCACATTTTTTACGCCCCTGTCTATGGCGTCAAAGCAGCATTTCACCTTCGGAATCATTCCGCCGGATATGGTGCCGTCCTTATAATATTTTTCGGCTTCTTCAGCTGTTATCTCGGGAATAAGAGTGGAAGGGTCGTCTTTATCTTTAAGCACGCCGATAATATCCGTCATAAGAATAAATCTTTCGGCTCCCAGTGCTCCGGCAATTCTTGCCGCGGCAGTATCGCCGTTGATATTGTAAGCGTTTCCCTCTTTATCACATCCGAGGGTGGATATTACGGGTATATAGCCCTTTTCCAGAAGGTCAAATATAGGCTGAACATTAACATTTGTTATTTCACCCACATATCCCAGCTTTTCGTCTTTCATTTCGGCTTCAATAAGCCTGCCGTCCATACCGGAAAGGCCCACGGCTTTTGCGCCTTTTTCTTCAAGATAATTGACTAGAGTTTTATTTACCTTACCCGCAAGCACCATCTGTACAATATCTATGGTTTCTTTATCTGTAACACGCAGGCCGTCAATAAACTCGGCTTTTTTGCCGAATTTATCCATTACTTCATTGATTTCGGGGCCGCCGCCGTGAACAAGAACCACTTTAACGCCCATAGTCCACAGTAGAACAAGATCCAGCATAACCTTATGCTTAAGCTCTTCGTCCTTCATGGCGTTTCCGCCGTATTTTACCACTACTATCTTTTCTCTGTACCTTTTGATATAAGGCAGGGCGTTTATAACATCTTCAATTCTTTCAGAGGTTGTATATTCTTTATCCATCTTATTCTCCTGTTATGTTCTGTAGTCGCCGTTGATTTTAACATAATCGTATGTCAGGTCGCATCCCCAGGCGCAGGCGCTGTAATCGCCGTCATTAAGATTTATAAGGATTTCAATTTCTTTTTCAAGCAGGATTTCTTTTGCTTTTTCTTCTGAAAAATCAATACCGTAACCCATCTCGCAAACGGGGATTTCGCCTTTTGCGCTTCTGAAAGAAACATCAATCTTTTCCACATCCACATCGGCGCCGCTGTAACCTATGGCGCAGAGCACTCTGCCCCAGTTGGCATCCGAGCCGAACATTGCCGCCTTGAGAAGTGAGGAGCAGATTACGGATTTTGCAACGGCGTTTGCATCATTCTGCGTTTTTGCGCCGCTGACTTTGCATTCAAGAAGCTTTGTTGCGCCTTCGCCGTCACCTGCAATCATTCTGCAAAGGCCCACGGTAACCGTATTAAGCGCCTTCATAAACACACCGAAATCTTCGCCGTCGCTGTCAATAATATCATTATCTGCCATACCGTTTGCCATAACTGATACCATATCGTTGGTGGAAGTATCTCCGTCAACGGAAATCATATTGAATGTGCTTTTTATATCTCCTGAAAGAGCCTTCTGAAGCATTGCGGGGCTGATTGATACATCGGTTGTAATAAATACCAGCATAGTGGCCATATTTGGGTGAATCATACCGCTGCCCTTTGCAATACCGCCTATTCTGCAGGTTTTTCCGCCAATTTCAAATTCAACGGCAACCTCTTTGTAAACCGTATCCGTTGTCATTATGCCTTCGGCCGCCTGAGTGCTTCCGTTTTCATTAATTGAAGCAATAAGGGCAGGGATGCCGTTTTTAATCGGCTCAATATCAAGGGGCTGGCCGATAACACCGGTGGACGCAACTATAATATCTTCCGACTTGATACCAAGTTCAGCAGCCAGCAGGGAGCACATCTCTTTTGCAACTTCAACTCCGTTTTTGTTGCAGGTATTGGCATTTCCGCTGTTGCAGATTACCGCCCTTGCATATCCGTCTGCGATATTATCTTTTGTAACTTTAAGGGGAGCACCCTTAACAAGATTTGAGGTGTAGGTTGCCGCAGCTGCGGCAGGAACTTCGCTGTAAATAAGGGCAAGGTCTCTTTTATCCTTGTTTTTTCTTATACCGCAGTGTATGCCTCCGGCTTTGAATCCTTTAGGCGCACATACGCCGCCTGTTATCATTTTCATATTTATTCCTCGCTTTCAGCAATTACAAGGCCTTCGGTTTCATTTACGCCCAACACTATATTCATATTCTGTATAGCCGCTCCGCTGGCGCCTTTGCCAAGGTTGTCAAATCTTGAAACCAGAAGGATTCTGTCATTGTTTCCGTAAACGCTTATTATCATATCATCTCTTCCGCTCATAAGTGAGGCGGAGGCAAAACCGTTTTCCGAAATATCTTCGACGTATTTTACAAGGCCGCCGGTATAGTATGATCTGTAAATATCCTTTATATCATCGGCTGTGCCTTTTATATCTTTTGCGGCAAGGGTTATTGTAACCTCCATTCCGCTGTAAAAAGGTGCCACAACGGGGCAAAACAGGGGAGGGTTTTCAAGACCGCAGATTTTTGACATTTCCGGCAGATGCTTGTGGGCCTGAGTCAGGCCGTACATTCTGGGGGCGTCAAGCAGTATATCGCGGTTTTCCGATTCGTATTCCGCAATCATCTTTTTGCCGCCGCCGGAATAGCCGGTTATTGAAAAGCAGGAAAGAACAGCATCTTTGGGTATTATTCCGTTTTCCGTTAGGGGAGCGGCAAGCGAAATAAATCCGCTGGCATGGCACCCGGGGTTTGCAATTCTTTTTGATGAGAAAATCTTTTCCCTCATACCGCTGAGCTCCGGAAAACCGTAAGCCCACATATCATCGGTTCTGTGTGCGGTTGAGGTATCAATTATTACCGTGTTGCTTCCGGCTGCAAATTCGGCCGCTTCTTTTGCAGCTTCATCCGGCAGACATAAAAATGTAATATCCGAATCAAAAATCGCTGCTTTTCTTGCCTTAGGGTCCTTTCTTTCATCTTCGGCAAGCCGTATGAGTTCAATATTGTTTCTTGAAGAAATACGTTCGTAAATCTTAAGGCCGGTAGTGCCTGCGCTGCCGTCTATAAATACTTTTGTCATAGTATCACTTTCTTTTATTCTATATATTATGTGCAACATTATACATTTCAAAAAAAGAATAGTCAAGAAAAATCGGATAAAAATGAATAAAATCTCATAAAATTATAATAAAATCGTATAAATATTCCGAATTGTTGTATAAAAGCACCTAAATAATGAATAAATATTCCGGACAACCTGCTGAAAACAACTTGATTGATGCATAAGATGCTGATATAATTCAGGTATAAACCGTAAAGGAGTTTTGATTATGTTAAAAAAGCTTTTTGCAATCACTCTTTGTGTGTTATTTGTTTTTGCGTTTGCTTCCTGTAAAAATGATAACACAGATAAAACGACCACAGCATCTCAAAGCAGCAGTGAAACAGAAACATCCGATGATACAACCGCAACTCAGGAGCAGACATCGGAGGATATTATATCCGAGACCGAACCGGTAACCGAAACTACTGCTGAGATTACCGAAGAAAGCGCTGCCGAAACAACAACGGCAGAAGCCACCGAGACCACAACGGAAAAAGAAACAACAGCTCCCGCAACTACTCAGAAGGAAACTACAACCAAAAAAGAAACTACCACCCAAAAAGAGACAACCACAAAGAAAGAGGTTAAGGTTCCCTCAACTAAGGCGGAAATTGTTGAGCTTTATAATACCGCTACCAAGACCGCTTCAACTGCAAAACCCGGCTATGTGAAGAATACAAACACTTCCCTCAATAACCTTCAGATGGGAGCGCTTGCCCGTATTGATCTTGTAAGAACCACCGTAGGCGAATTTATGGGCGAAGGCAAAAGCAGCAAAACAGTAAAAAAAGGCAACTTCAACGGCAAAGACCTTAAAGTATCCACCTTAAGACCGGATGATGCTGTCTCAGCTACCTGCAAGCTCAGCGCCGACGGTAAATACTATGATGTGGTTATTACCGTCAAGAATGAAAGCGATGTGAGCAAAAAGACCAGTGCAATCGGCAGGTTCACCAATGATTATAAAGATGCCTCGGAAATAAAGGCCGGCCTTATTGAGGGCGGTGCAGGGGTTGACAGCGTAAGCATGAAGACCGACAGCGTTGTTATCAAAGCGAAAATTTCTGTTGACGGCAATAAATTCAGTTCCATATCATATACTATCAAGATGTCAGCCGTGCTTACAAATGTCAAATACTCAATCGCAAGGGTAAGCAAGGCAACCGGCGAGCTTGTTTCTCAGATTGACTACACATCATTCAATTATTGATTAGTTTAAATGGCAAAAGTAATTAAACCGGTTCTTATTCTGCTTTCTGTACTTAATTTACTGCTTTATATAGGTCCGTTTTTTACTTCGGGTGAAATAAATATCGGTATTATAACCGGAATAGTTTTTTCGGCAGTTCTGTTTATTACCGAAATTAAATATTATAAAATCCGGGCCGTTGTTAAAAGAATTCTTGCCGATAAAAAGCAGAGAGCAGTTTTCATTATCTGTACTGCATGTGTTGCCCTTTGCGCATTATTTACAGGGGCTGTTTTCGCAGGCGTAGTTTATCATGGTGCCGAAGCGGAGCATAAAACAAAATATGTTATTGTGCTCGGCTGCAAAGTCAACGGCACAACTCCCGGCAGATTTCTTAACGCAAGAATCAACAGAGCATACAGATATCTTGAGGAAAATCCCGGAAGCGTTGCGGTTCTTTCAGGCGGAAGAGGAAACGGAGAGGATATATCCGAGGCCCGCTGTATGAGCAATGCTCTTCTAGCTAAGGGAATACCCTCTTCACGCCTTATTCTTGAGGAAAATTCCGCCTCAACAACGGAAAACTTCGAAAATACCACCGAGCTCCTTGCCGATATGGGGATTAAAACCGATGAAATAACCGTGGTTACCAATGATTTTCATGAGTACCGTGCTTATCTTACAGCCGCTAAGTTCGGGCTGAAAGCTTATTCCTGCCCGGCAAAAACGCCGCTTATCGGTTACCTTCCCTTCGCTGTAAGGGAGATATATGCAATTGCATACAGGGTTGTATTATCAAGATAACTATAATGAAATACCGTCCGGAATTCTGCTTTTGAATTCCGGACGGTTAATTATTCAGAATACTATGTCTCTGCTTGTTGCAAGGTTTTCTGTTCCGTAAATAAAAATCATTTCATCAATATTTTCTTTGGCAATTAGTTCGCTCAGGTCGTTTTTATAATATCTTAAATCAATCATCACTATTTTGCCGTAATTCTCCGCCATAAAAGGCACAAGGCAGTGGGCAAATGAGTCTTTTATAACAAGCAGGTTGCCGCCGCTCTTTCCGGTTTCAATCGTTACCAGTGAATGGTTGCCGTCAAGAAAAGCCGTGTATTTATCTTCCTCTTTCAGCCTTTCCTCAAAAATCATACTGTTATTGGTTTTGATTTCTTTACCCTCGGTTATTTCAACACGGATATCATTCTGTCTGTCTGATTCGTAAATTCTCAGTGTATCCGGCTTTGTAAGCATATAGCAGGAGTAGGAGTAGGATGTGCCGTAAAAATCCGGTATTTCCCTGATTGTATATTCTTTTTCATCGGGAATATAAAATCCCTTTGCTCTGCAGAATTCCCTGTAAGCCGTAAAAGCGCCGTCTGCAGTCCAGTGATGATCAGTTTTGAAATACAGGAGTTTTTCATCCTTATCTTTTTTCAGAGCGGGATCAATATCAATGTATTCAAGGCAGGAGCCCAACTCATTTTTTATAAGAGCAAGATATTCGCCGTCTCTGTATTCCATAGAGTTGCCGGGCAAGTATTCGGAATAAATATATCCTTTTGAGGGTATTGCTATCATATACGCCGGTATACCGGATTTTTCCGTAAAAGCCTTTATTCTGTTTAAATTCTCCGTAAGCCGGTTGTTCCTTTCGGGGGGCTTTGCAATAAGCCAGCCTTCACGGCCAAGGTATACACCGTTCGAGCCGTTGTTTCCTTTAATCAGTTCAAAGTAGGCATTTACAGCTACAAAGAAGGTCCTGAAAGGGGTGTGATCCGCAAGGTATTTTTCAAACCCTTCGGAAAAGCTGCCGTCTGCAACCGATGAAACAGAAAGGGAAGGCCTTGCGGCAAGGTATCGCTTTTCATAGGCCGAGTAATTTTTCTTCGGCAGGGCCGCAAACAGAATCCCGGTTTCGGCAATGAAAATGCAGAAAAATATTATTATATTTTTTGAAGCTCTGTTTTTAATCATTTTAAAATTTAAAGTACAGGAACGGGTTGTATGAGTTATTCACAAGGCTTGCAGTGCAAAGCAGCAGTATAATTGCAATTACAACCGGTTCGGCAATTCTGTACCCTTTCTTCTTGTTCAGATAGTCATATATTTTTCTTATAAGGGGCGTGGAGGCAATAATGCCTGCGGCCAGTAAAGATAAGTTGTTTGTTATCACAGCTCCTGCGTCGGAGGAAAGAATTCCGCCGCCGAAAAGTGTAGGCACAAATCTGCAAAGTTCTGCAAATCCGCCCACATCATCTGAATAGTAGAAGATTATCCAGCCGAATACAATAATCAGTATAGAGTAAATATGCCCTATAATTGCAGGAAGTTTTTCAAGAGCTTTGAGAAGAAACAGTTTTTCAATAATCAGTATAATCCCGAAGTAAAGACCCCACAGCAGAAAATTCCAGCTGGCTCCGTGCCATAGGCCCGTAAGCATCCACACGATAAGCAGGTTCACAAGTGTTCTTATTTTGCCTTTTTTGTTGCCGCCCAGGGGTATATAAACATATTCTCTGAACCAGGTGCCAAGGGATATATGCCATCTTCTCCAGAATTCTGTAATACTTTTGGAAATATAAGGATAATCAAAGTTTTTGAGGAACTCAAACCCCAGCATATTTCCAAGACCCCTTGCCATATCGCTGTAACCGCTGAAATCATAGTAAATCTGAAGCGAGAAGGCAATTATTCCTGCCCAGGATGCCGCTGCTCCTGCTCCCGTGGGTTCTCTCAGAGTATCCCACATAAGCCCCAGGGGATTTGCAAGCAGTACCTTTTTTGCAAGGCCCAGAGTAAACAGCCGCACGCCTCTTGCAAACTGCTCCGGGTTTTCTCTCCTGTGCGAGAGCTGCTCGCTTACATCCCTGTATCTTACAATAGGTCCTGCAATAAGCTGGGGAAAAAGGGAAACATAAGTTCCGAAAGATATTATATTTTTCTGTACATCCGTTTCGTTTCTGTAAAGGTCGATAATGTATGAAACAATCTGGAAGGTATAAAATGAAATGCCGATAGGCAGGGGAATTGCAAGGGAAGGTATGTGCAGGAATGGGATTATTACATTAAGGTTTTCCGAAATAAACCCCTCGTATTTGAAAAATGCCAGCAGACCGAAATCTATAATCAGAGTGATAATAAGCACAAGCTTTTTATTGCCGGCTCTGCTCATAATAATACCGGCAAAATAGTTTATCACAATCGTAAAAATCATCAGGAAAACCAGTACCGGTTCACCCCAGCCGTAAAAGAATAAATCGGCAATCAGCAGAAAAGCGTTTCTGAATTTACGGGGCAGTATATAGTAAACTCCCAGCACAACCGGGAGAAATACAAACAAAAACATCAGGCTTGAAAATACCATACTTATAACTCCTTGGAAATATTGCTTGTATTATATCATTTAATCGGTTAAAGTCAATCTGATATTGATTATTTATTATCAATCTGTTATTATATTTCAGTAAAGAATTATATTCATGGAGGCGTAAAAATGAAATTCAGAAGACTTACGGCTGTTATCCTTGCGGCGGCTCTGCTTATTTCTTGCGCAACACCGGTATTTGCGGCTGAAAAAGCAAGCTATACTGCAGATTGTCCTTACATTTTTGTTCACGGTTTTATGGGCTCCGATATTTATGTTGACCCGGATGACCCGGACTCCGAACTTGCCTGGCCTCCGGCAACAGATGATATAATGGATGCTGTTAAACAGTCACTGCCGCTTCTGCTTAAATATCTGTTTTTAAGGAACGGCAAGGAGCTTGGCGAAAAGCTTATACCTATTGTTGATGAGCTTTTTGCTCCCATAGAACTTGCCCCCGACGGAACGGTCAAGGATAAATCCGGCGTAAGGTGGTCTTACCCGGCAAAAGAAAGCATTAAGAAAGATTCGCAGCTTGATTATGTTTATGACTGGCGGCTTAATCCCATTCACACAGCCGAAGGCCTCAACGATTTTATTGATTATGTTCTTGAATGCTCCGGCTGTGACCAGGTTGTGGTTGAGTGCCACAGTTACGGCGGTGTTATCTGCAATACCTACGCAAAGCTTTTCGGCACCGAAAAGGTAAGAAGTTGGGTGTTCAATTCAACAGCTGTTTATGGTGAAACCTATAATGGCGAGCTTATGACAGGCCAGATTATTATTGATGATGAAGCCCTTACCGAATATCTTAAAGGAGCTTTTGATTATAACGATAATGAAAAATTCCTTAACGGTCTTTTCGCTTTTCTCAAATTTACGGGCATAACAAAAGGGCTGTGCAAGCTTGTGGCAAAGCTGGCCCTTGATATCGGCGATAAAGCCATAGGGCAGAGCCTGGGTGCCCTTTTCGGCGGCTGGCTCAGCGTGTGGGCAATGATTCCCGATAATAAAATTGATGAAGCCTACAGTTACATCTTTGATTACATTTACAAGGATGACGGTGTTGACCGAAGCGGCCTTCAGAAGCAGATTCAGGAGTATAACGAAAAAATCAGGCCTTACAAGGCCGAAACAATGCAGTACCTCAATGAGAATTCAAATCTCTATATTCTTGCAAGGTACGGTTACTGCTCCTTGTTCCTGACCCCTTCCTGGCGCAATGCCTCCGATTCAACCATAGATGTAAAATATGCATCCTACGGAGCAACTGCCGCAGATTACGGTGAGACTCTTTCCGATGATTATTTGTCCAAGGCAGATAAAAAGTACATTTCCCCTGATAAAACCATTGATGCCTCTACCTGTATGTTCCCGGAGCAGACCTGGTTTATAAGGCACTATAAGCATGCCGGTATGTGCTCGTCTATGAGAGAAATGAGCAAGGTATTCCTATATTACAACGGGCAGGCAACAATCAATACTTTCAAAGAGTACCCCGCCTTCCTTTATTATGATGAAGATACCGAAATTATCTCCGCCGATACCCTCAGCGACCGGCAGCAGAAATCACCTCTGAAACTGTTTGGGTAAGTTTGAGATTGCACAAAAAATACCCCTTTGCCGATAAACAGGCAAAGGGGATTTTGCTTGTTATTATTTTTGCTGTCAGATATTCTGCGCAAAAAATTGAGAGAAATTATACTGTATTGTTGCAAATATCGATTGCAGGATATTTATTATATTTGTAAAGAAAGTAGACAGGGTGTTTTCGGGGGTATAGTATGTTGCGTATTCTTCAAGGTTATCAAAATACACTTCTTTTCCCGAGGGTTCAACGGATTTATACTGAGTCTGTTCGCATTCTGAGCAGGTTCTTGAATAAAGCCCGATTCTGCTTTGAGACGGCTCATAAATACATTCCCATTCGCTGTAACTGTGGCCGCTTGCTTTGCCGCTTGTTCTTTCGCACTTGCCGCAGAGCTTACAGTATTTAACGGTGTAGCCGGCTTTTGTGCAGGTGGCGTCAACCTTTTCGCTCTTTCCGTAACGGTGTGAGCCGTTAACTATTATATCCAGCATAGCGTTGCCGTAAACGAAGCTTTCGCTTGTGTCAATCCATTTATCGCCGCTCAATATAAATGACTGGTTTTCTTTATCGGAGGCAGTACCGGTGGATTGCATTTCAAGGGGAGCTCCGTTACTGAACTTGCCTGTTATATATACAGACTCTCCCTTTTTAACCTGAACGGGGGAGGAAAGTTTAACGGTGTAATAGCCCTCAAAGTCAACAGATTTTTTTGCTGTTGCAACAGGCTTACCGGATACCGGGTTCTTATCGCCCTTGTCACGGTAAATACCGAGTTCGGCAGTATCTTTGCCTTTTGCATAGAAGCACACGCTCTCGATTGTTCCGTCGGCTTCCGCTGTGTAGATATTGGCAACAGTATTTATTTTATCTTTTCCGCTTCTGTTTGAGCACATGGTATAACCGGTGTAAGAGTATCTTTTTGCGCAGGTTTTATTGAAGTTTATGGATACGCCTATCATTTCCGTGATGGTTGAGTCATCATAGGGGAGCCAGAAATAGCCGTTGTCTCCCCAATTGGTACCCCAGCTGTTTTTGCACAGCCAGGCGCCCTTGGTTTTCATCTTGATGTTGCTCAGTCCGCCGGTTGCCTTGTAGTTATCATCCCATCCAACAACAGAAACCTGGTGGTTGCTTACCAGCCCCAGCTTATTTACGGCAATTCTGCCGTTTTCTGCGTCATAATAAAAGTTGGAGTTGAATGAGCAAACCGCCGCTCCGTGTTTAAGCACCCAGTTTTTTATCTGTGCTTTACTGTTGGGGGTGAAATAAACTATATCGGATACCCTGACATTACATCCGCTGTTAAGTCTTTCTTTTTCGGTATAATAGCCATAATTGTTCTGGGATGAAGTGTCATAGGGAAAATCTTTTTCATAAGCAATGGCTGTGTCTGTTTTAAGAGCGGCAGCAACATCATAATATGAGAGCCCGGCAGTAAATGGGTCGGCATACATTTTGTATGAGATGCCGTCGCCGTAATATCTCGAATCTTCATCTTCCCAGATATTATCAAGGGCATTCCAGTAGAGAAAAGCTTCGGAAAAATCGGTATTATCCTTTGTGCCGTAGCCTTTTACAATGAAATCGCTTTCTATACAGTTTATGAAAGCGAATGCGGCGCAGGCGCCGGATGCTCCCTGATTTTTAACTGGAGTTATATATCCTTTTTTTACTGAAGAATATGATGCCGGTGTATCCGCTGCATAAGCAGTTGAAATAAGACCGAATACGGTAATCAGAGCCAGTATTACCGAAATAATCTTTTTCATTTTAATGCGTCCTTTCTGTATATCAAAGGTTTGAGAGTGTTTCCATTACATAATTGCCGAATTCTTCGCAGGTGCAGCCGTCTTCTCTGCCTGTAATCTGATATTTCTTTTCTTCATACATACATATATCTAGCGCCCTTTCAAGCTTGTCGGCTTCTGCCTGCTTGCCGATGTGTGAAAGAAGCATAACCGAAGCTCTCAGCATTGAGCAGGGGTCTGCAAACCTGCCGCGGCCTTCGTTTATCATTCTTGGCGCCGAGCCGTGGATTGCCTCAAACATTGCGTATTTTTTACCTATGTTTGCGCTGCCGGCAGTGCCTACGCCGCCCATAAATTCAGCGGCTTCATCAGTAATGATATCACCGTAGAGATTGGGCAGAACAAACACCTTGAAATCCTTGCGGCGTTTTTTATCAATAAGTTTTGCGGTAGTGATATCAATATACCATTCATCGGTGGTTATTTCTGGGTAGTCCTTGCCTATTTCTTTGGCAAGGTTCAGGAATTTACCGTCGGTGGTTTTTATTATGTTTGCTTTCTGAATAATCGAAACACGGTCTTTCTTATTGTTTCTTGCGTATTCATAGGCAAGTTTTGCTATTCTCTGTGAGCCTTCGGTTGTGGTTACCACAAAATCCATAGCAAGGTCATCGGTAATGTTTATACCCTTTGAGCCCACGGCGTATGCGCCTTCGGTGTTCTCGCGGAAAAAGGTCCAGTCAATTCCCTCCTCGGGGATTTTAACAGGGCGCACATTTGCAAATAAATCAAGTGCTTTACGCATAGCAACATTTGCGCTCTCGATATTCGGCATATCTCCGCCGGCCTGAGGGGTGGTGGTCGGCCCTTTAAGGATTACATGGCAGCTTTTAAGCTCTTCCATAACATCATCGGGGATAGCTTTAAGTGCCTTGATTCTGTTTTCAATTGTAAGCCCGTCAATTTCTTTGAATTCGATTTTGCCACTGTCAACATCCGGCTTAAGGAGAAATTCAAGCACACGGGCCGATTCCTTGGTGATAATGGGGCCTATTCCGTCGCCACCGCATACGCCTATGATTATTTTATCAAGAGCTTTATAATCGGTGAAATCGCCCTGCTTTTTTATATTTTCGCTTCTTTCATTCTGCTCTCTTATAAGCTTTTCAAAATGGCTGAGAGCTGCCTGAACCTGAGATTCTGTCATTGTGTTTCTCCTTTATTCTGAAATGTTTTTGGTGTAATTGAGCAGACCGCCGGCAAGGATTATTGCCTTCTGCCTTGCTGAATATTCATAAGAAAGAGCATAGGATTCGTTTTTGGTTATGTTCTTGATTGAAACAGGTTTACCGCCCTCAATGTTTTCGCGAATATTTTCAAGGGCAAGAATATCATCGGTATCAATTCTGTCATAGTCTGCGGGTTCGGCAAAAGTAAAAGGCATAATGCCGGCATTGATTAAGTTTGCACTGTGAATTCTTGCAAAGGATTTGGCAATAACAGCTTTTATACCCAGATAAAGGGGTACAAGAGCAGCGTGCTCGCGGGATGAGCCCTGGCCGTAGTTTGAGCCGCCTATTATAAATCCTTTACCTGCTGCTTTGCAGCGCTCAGAGAAATGCTCATCGCACTGCCTGAAGCAGAAATTTGAAAGGTAAGGAATATTTGAGCGGTAGGGGAGGATTTTTGCACCTGCAGGCATTATGTGGTCGGTGGTGATGTTATCGCCCACTTTGAGTATTGCAGGAGCCTCAATGCTGCCGGGCAGATCAGTGCTTGAGGGGAAAGGCTTAATATTCGGGCCGTAGATTATTTCTACGCTGTCAGCTTCTTCTGCAGGAGCCGGGCGCTCAATCATATTGTCGTTGATTATAAACCTTTCCGGCATATTTATTTCGGGCATTGTTCCCAGGGTTCTCGGGTCTGTAAGTACTCCGGTAAGTGCGGATGCAGCGGCAACTTCAGGGCTTACAAGGTAAATGCCGGCATCGGCCGTTCCGCTTCTGCCCTCAAAGTTTCTGTTGAATGTTCTCAGAGATACTCCCGCGGAATTGGGGGACTGACCCATACCTATACAGGGTCCGCAGGCGCATTCAAGCAGCCTTGCTCCGGCTGAAAGAATATCCGAGAGTGCTCCGTTCAAAGAGAGCATATTAAGCACTTGCATTGAGCCCGGAGAAATGGTAAGGCTCACATTGGGCGCAACCTTTTTGCCTTTAAGTATAGCGGCTACCTTGAGCATATCAAGCAGTGACGAGTTTGTGCAGGAGCCGATACATACCTGGTCAATCTTTATTTTGCCGATTTCATCAACGGTTTTAACATTATCAGGCATATGAGGTATAGCCGCCATGGGAGTGAGTGAGGATAAGTCAATATCAATTATCTCATCATATACTGCATCATCATCGCTTTTAAGCTCAATCCAGTCCTCTTCACGGCCCTGAGCCTTGAGGAAAGCTTTGGTTATTTCATCGGAGGGGAATACGGATGTTGTTGCGCCGAGTTCAGCACCCATATTTGTTATGGTTGCTCTTTCGGGCACGGAAAGGGTTTTGACTCCTTCTCCGCCGTACTCGATTATTTTACCTACTCCGCCTTTAACGCTCATTATCCTGAGCACTTCAAGAATAATGTCTTTTGCGCTTACCCAGGGGGAAAGCTTGCCGGTAAGGCGTACAAGTACCATTTTAGGCATAGTGATATAGTATGTGCCGCCGCCCATGGCAACTGCAACATCAAGGCCGCCGGCACCTATTGCCAGCATTCCTATTCCGCCGCCGGTGGGGGTGTGGGAATCGGAACCGATAAGGGTTTTGCCCGGCTTTCCGAACCTTTCAAGATGAAGCTGATGGCAGATTCCGTTACCCGGTTTTGAAAAGAGAAGGCCTCTCTTTTTTGCCACGGACTGAATAAATCTGTGGTCATCTGCATTTTCAAATCCGGTCTGAAGTGTGTTGTGGTCAATATAAGCAACAGAAAGCTCTGTTTTAACCCGTTCAACGCCCATTGCCTCAAATTCAAGGTAGGCCATTGTGCCGGTTGCATCCTGTGTTAAAGTCTGGTCAATTCTTATACCTATTTCGGTGCCGGGTATCATTTCACCTTCAAGCAGGTGATTTTTAATTAGTTTTTGGCCGATTGTGTATCCCATAGTATCCTCCTAAGGTCTAAAATAGTTCATTATATTATATAATTATCCGCAGGTATTGTCAATGAATAAATACCTGCGGATTAAGTGTCATATAAGTTTAAGTTCACCGTTTTCTTCAATTAAAGTGAAAAATGCGGGCCTTTCAAAAGGATTGCGGTTAGGCTTGTGCAAAACAAATCTGTCGGCGAAATTGAAATCCCTGAATATCATACCGTGGCCGCCGTCCTTATCGTAAAGAATACTGTGGCCGTACCAGTTACCGTCTATTTCACCGTTATCAGATTTCGAATAGAGCTGAACATAGGTTCCGTTCAGCGATGTTGACCACAGCATATAAAGGGTGCCGGAATTTCCTCTGTAAAAGAAGGGACCGTCGGTAACATAATCCCGCTTCCCTTTTTCAACAAAATCAGGATATGATCCTTTCAGCAGCAGGAACGGCTCTCCCTGCGCCCCGGATAAATCTTCGCTGAGCTGAAGCGCATTTATCTCGCCATCGTGAACCTGAACCCATTCGTGGCAGAATACGATATAAGGCTTGTTATCTTTTGAAACATAAAATGTTCCGTCAAGGCAGGTCCAGCCGACCGGTGTGGCGGCATCCCCGGTGAAGGGGAGAAACGGCCCCATGGGGCTATCGGACTTAAGAATCTGCGTTGCCCTGCTCCTTGCCTCTGAGAAAAATGATGCAAACATATAGTATTTGCCGTTGTATTTATGTACTTCAGGAGCCCATATTTCTTTTTCGCCCCAAAAACCTTCGGGCAAAGTAAAGCACTCAAAGGGACCGTTCCAGTTTTCAAGGTCCCTGGATGTATAAACATCAAGGCCGTAAGCTTTTGTCCAGGCGGTTTCACCCCGTGTACCGTACATATAGTAGGTGCCGTTTTCCGGTAAAACAAAGGGGTCTCTTATGTTGATTTCATTTAGTTTCATAATAAACCTCAGTAATTTCTTGAATTATACAGTTTTTCGTAGAATCCGTGCTTTGCCATAAGTTCGCTGTGATTGCCCTGCTCAATGATTTTTCCGTTATTCATCACAAGGATTATATCGCTGTTTTTGATTGTGGAAAGCCTGTGCGCAACAATAAAGCTCGTTCTGCCTTTTACTATTCTGTCAAAGGCCGCCCTGATTTTAAGTTCGGTTCTCACATCTATGGATGAAGTTGCTTCGTCAAGAATAAGAATTGATGGCATAAGCAGCATTATTCTGGCAATGCAGATAAGCTGTTTCTGACCCTGAGACAGCCCGTATTCCTCCGAAATAACAGTATCATAACCTTCAGGCAGCTTTTTGATAAAGGAATGGGCATGAGCGGAAACAGCAGCCTCTTTTATCTGCTCAAAGGAAACTTCCGGTAATCCCATTGCAATATTTTCTTTTACGGTACCGGTTTTTATCCAGGTTTCCTGCAGCACCATACCGTAGTTTTTTCTCAGAGATTTCAGTTTGATATCTCTTATATCAGTCAGATCAACCGAAATACTGCCGGAGTCAACATCGTAAAACCTCATAAGCAGATTGATTACTGTTGTTTTGCCGCAGCCTGTGGGCCCTACTATGGCAATCTTTGTGCCTTTCTCCGCAGTCAGGTTAAGGTCTTCAATAAGCTTTCTGTCTTTCGTATATGAAAAGCAGACATTGCTTATTGAAATATTGCCTTCGGCTCTGCCAAGCTCAAGAGCACCGGCTTTGTCGGGAGCTTCCGGCTCTGCCTCAATTATTTCAAACAGCCTTTCTGCGCAGGCAAGGGCATTCTGAAACTCGGCTATTACCCCGCTTATCTCATTAAAGGGTTTTGCAAACTGCCCTGCATAACTGAGAAAGCAGGTAAGGCCGCCTACCGTAATTGAGCCGCCAATTGCAAGCAGAGCTCCCATAAAAGCAACTGCCGCATATATGGTGTTGTTTACAAATCTTGTGGAAGGGTTTGTTATTGAAGAGAAGAAGATGGCCCTCAGGGAATACCCTGCAACCCTGTCATTTATTTCATCAAAGGTTTTTATTGCATCCGTTTCTCCGTTATAGGATGAAATAATTTTTCTGTTAGTTACGGTTTCATCAATAAATGCAGTTTGTGTTCCTCTTTCCGAGGACTGTAGCTTGAACATATTGTGGGTGTTTTTTGCAATGAACTTTGCTATTAGTATGGACATAGGGGTCAGTATAACAACCACAGGTGTTATTTTTGGGCTGATTCTAAGCATAAGTACATAGGTAATAACTACCGTTACAATACCCGAAAACAGCTGAGAAAATCCCATAATCAGCCCGTCGGAAATTTGGTCCGCATCTGCAATTATCCTGCTGACTATATCTCCGGAGGAGCGGCTGTCAAGATAAGCTACAGGCAAGATATTAACCTTTTTAACAGCATCATTTCTCAGATCTCTTACAGTGTTAAAGGCAATCCTGTTATTTATTGTATTTGCAATCCATTGTATAACCGCCGAGGCAATCGCAATAACGGCAATTCTTATTATTACCGGGGTAAGGCGGCTGAAATCAACCTTTCCCTCTCCGATTATAAAGTCAATTGCTCTGCCCGCAAGAACGGGGATGTAGAGGGCCAGCAGCACGCCTGATGCAGAAAGAATCAAAGAAGTAATCAGAAGATACTTGTATTTGCCGATGTATCTCAGCACTTTACCGAAGGAGGAGTTATTGTTTTTAAGCATTTACAACATCCTCCTGTTCAAACTGAGCGCAGTATATTTCTTTGTAAACGCTGCTTTTTTTCAGCAGTTCATCGTGTGTGCCGATTTCGGCAAGCCCGTCCTCAAGCACAATTATCTTATCGCAATTTACAATGGAGCCGGCCCTTTGCGAAACAATAAACTGTGTTGCATCACAATGTTTATCCAGTTCCTTTTTAAGCTGCGCTTCTGTTGCATAATCAAGGGCGCTGAAAGCATCGTCAAGAATCAGAACTTCAGCATTTTTAATAACGGCTCTTGCTATTGAAAGACGCTGGCGCTGACCGCCGGAAAAGTTCCTGCCGCTCTGCTCCGTTATGCTGTCCGTTCCGTTTTCTTTTTCGTTCACAAAATCCGCAGCCTGCGCAATTTCAAGGGCTTTGATTATTTCTTCATCGGAGGCATTTTTCTTGCCAAGAAGCAGGTTGCTTTTTACCGTTCCCTTGAATATAACGGCTTTCTGCTCTGCAAGAGCAAAGCAGTTTCTCAGTTCTTTTTCATCATAATTCTGCAGGGGAATGCCTTTGAAAAAGACTGTTCCCCGGGTCGGACGGTAGTAGCCGCAAAGCAGATTTATAAGGGTGGTTTTGCCGGAGCCGGTAGAACCGATTATTCCTATTCTGTCACCTTTATTAACAGTGAATGAAATATCAGATACGGAGTTTTCAGAATTACCGCTGTATGAGAAAGATACATTTTTGAATTCAATATATGAATTGCTTTTTTCATCATCTGCAGGCGCTGCTTCATTTTCTTCATCCTGCATTTCAAGCAGAGCGTTGATTCTTTTGCCGCAGGCAAAAGATTTGGTTACTGTTACTATAAGATTGGCAAGCTTTATAAGCTCCACAAGTATCTGTGAAAGATAGTTATAGAGGGCAATGACCGCGCCGGTGGTAAGCAGACCTTTGTTTACTCTTACGGCGCCCGTGTATATAAGCGCGGCTATGGCAAGGTTAACTATTACACAGGTCATAGGATTCAGCAGGGCAGAGATCCTGCCGGTGAACAGCTGTATACCGGTAAGAATATCGTTATTCTCCTTAAATTCTTCTACCGCTTTTTCTTCGGAACAGAAAGCTCTTATAACCCTGACGCCGGTGATATTTTCCCTGACCAGTAAAAGAGATTTGTCAACAGTTTCTCTGATTTTCTTATACAGGGGTATCGTTACTGCCATTACCGCAAATATGATAAGGCTCAGAACCGGTACGGCAATAAAGAAAATAAGAGATGTGTGCCTGTCAACCCTGAATGCCATAATGCAGGCTCCGAGCACAACAAAGGGGGAACGCAGCAAAATCCGCAGGGTAAGGTTAATACCGTTTTGTACGCTGTCCATATCAGAAGTAAGCCGGGTAATAAGCGTAGAGGTGCCTGCTTTATCAAGGCCGGAAAAAGACAGGGAGGTTACTTTTTCATAAGCTGCGTGCCGGAGCTTTTTTACGGTTGAAACGGCGGCTTTAGCTGCAAAATACTGAGCTGTAATGGAAAAAATCAGCCCGACTGCGCCCAGTATTATAAGCTGAATACTGAGCTTGATTACATAATCTTTATTCTTGGGGATTATGCCGCTGTCAACTATTTCGGCAATTATCAGGGGAACAATAAGCTCCAGAGTTGCCTCCAGCATTTTAAAAAGCGGAGCCAACACTGCAATTATTCTGTTCCCCTTCATGTACTTAAGCAGCTTTGTCATATTACCTCTATTTCAGGCTTTTCGGTTAAACCGATGGTTTTAAGGCAGTAGTTGTATGTCCACTGGTCGCCCTGTGTTTTCCAGGAATCCGGGCCGAGCCAGCCGCCGTCCACAGTCCTGTGAACCGGGCCGAAGCAGTTTACTCTGTTGCCGAATAAGGTAAGCTTAAGGCAGTGGCTGCCTTCGCTTAAATTGTTTACGGTAAGCTTGTAAGGCGGATATATAATTCTGCCTGCGGGTTTATCATCAACCTTTGCTGTAATCAGAGCGCCGTGGTATTCGCCTGCCCTTATTGAAACCCCGCTCCCGCATTCAAAGGGGATAATATAGCTTATATTTCCGCCGTAGAAGGGGAGACCCTGTTCGGTAATTGATTCAAATTTCAGCTTATATGGCAGGCTTGTGATAACGCTTTTGCCGTTTTCAATCGCAACGCCGAATCTGCCAAGTATATACATCCACTCTGTGTTGGTGTTTCTGCCGAGAGGAAGGATAACTTCAAGCAGATTATCGCCGGGGGCAATTGCAGGCAGGGGAACTGTTTTAATATCTTTATCCGTCCACCAGCCGTCCGGTGATGATTTGACTTTCTGACCGTTGAAATATATTTCGGCACTTTCCGGCTCTTCAATAGCAAGGTGAGCTCCGATATAATGAACCGTACTTCTGAATTTGTAGCGAAGTGTGAGCAAGTGAGTTGCCGGCTCCGGTTTTGCCGCCCAGGGCTGAACGGAGTGACCGCCACGGGGCTCAAAGCCCAGCTCTTCACGGCAGATATTATCAAGCCGCAGTATTTCTTCCGGGTTTCTGAATTCTCCGCCGTCAAGGGAGTATTCGCATATATCAATCAGCAGTGCATTATCTTCCGAAAGCTCATATTCAACTTTATCGGGCACGGCAACCGGTTTTGATTTTGTTTCATCTTCGGCCTTTGGCTTTTTGAGAGTTTTCCCGGGTACAAGCTTCAGGAGCAGGCTGTCATAGTCGTACAGCTTTTGGGAAATTACGGTGTATCCGTCTTTATATTCGCAAACAAGGTTTTCGGTTTCGCCTGTAATTGTATTGTAAAGTATGGGGATATAGCTTCCATTAATCTGTATCAGCAGGTTATTTTCGTTTGCTGCGTATTTGTTATCCGGTTCACAGCAGCGTGAAATGAACAGGTGAAGAAAGTCACCGTCTTTTTTCAGATTGTAAATATATTTTCCTGTAATGCTGCCGTCACAATCTGTGATTTTTACTGTTCTGTATTCTTCAAGCTCTGCAAGGAGCAGGTCTCTGTCAAATGGGATGTTTACCGATTCGCCGTAAAGCTGTATTCCTTTTCCGGATTTTTCACCGTCACAGATTTCCGGGGCAGAGCCCATAAATATCAGTTTGCCGCCAAGAATCCTGAACTGGTCAAGTCTGTCTATGGTGGTTTCTCTCAGTGAAAGGCAGCCGGGTACAATAACTGCATCGTATTCCATTTTGCCCACTTTGAACGGGTGACTGCCCACCGGGCATAAATCAGGCAGAAGAGCCTCACTGATATAATCAAAATCTATATTGTTTTTGAGAAGCCACTGAGTAAGATTATTGAATTTTTCATCCATTTCCGACCCGGCTTCCCATGTAATATCCTCGGGGCCGAATTTAAGCCAGTAACTTTCAATGGGATGAATTACTCCTACTTTCACTACAGGTTTTCCACGGGTCATAAGAGTATTGACTCTCGCAAAATGGTCTTCAATAGCTGAATACTCAGTCCACCAGGGGCTTTGATAGCTGATTGAGGCAGGGTAATCTCTTTTTGCTCCGCCTCCCATTGAAGCCCAGCTTAAGTGCGGCACCCTGACGGTAACGCCAAGGCATTCCTGCCAGTCGCCGTGCAGCTTGTAACCTCTGAAATCATAATCCCACCCCGTAACGCCGTACAGCTCGGAAAGCATACCTTCACGGCCGTACTGATTTGCGGCGGATTGGCACTGCTTTGCGGTTGTGAATTCAAATGATGCGCAGAGCATATCTATTCCGGGTATGCCGAAACTTCGGTACGATCTCATAGCTTCGCCCACTGCACAGGTCTGCTTTTCAAGGGAGGATTCCTCCATAACATGACCCGTGAGGTAAATACCGTTTTTACTGCACCAGTCTCCTATGGTGTCAGAAAAAGCTTCAACAAATCTGTCGCACACATAATTATGATAAATGTATCTGCATTTTGATATTCTGCCGTCGGGCAGTTCCCAAAATAATTCCGGAATGTGTTCTGTTAAACTTAATCCAAATTTTTCTTCAAAACCTTCGCATAAATTATCAGTCCAGGGTAAGGTGCATTCGGTTTTATCAAAGGATGTTTTAAATCTTTGTTTACGGGAAAACTGTGGCTCATCCGTAAAAATGGCCGGGATTACGGTGCCGAAACGGCTGCCGACACATTCTTTATATTTTTCGTGAGTAATTGCAATGAATTTTTCAATTGCTTCCTTTTTCAGGGTATCCACATAGGCCCGGTTGTTATACCAGGAGGAATTTTCCATCAGTTCAAGGTAGGCGTACCATTTTTCACCGCGGGTTTCATCATCCGGAGCAATAACACGGTATTCCGTAAGGAAGCCGCGGTTGTTTTTAACTATGTCAAAGCAGGCGATAAGCCGTGGATAGCCGTTATCCGCGCTTTTATCCGAAAGCTTCTGCGTGATGCGCAGTTTTTTCTGAACATAAGCCGGGTTTTCGGTTACAAATCCTCCGGCGGCGCCGGAAGGGTAGCGGTCCTCATCATAAAGCCAGGCAAGCATATCTTCATCTTCTGCCTTGTCAACACACTGCCTGACAACATCCATAAATCTGTCGCTCAGGTACCTTTCTTTAAGACCTGTTCTCACATGCATGTGAAAGCCGCCGAAGCCCATCTTCTTGAATATTTCGATCTGTCTCAGATATTCATCGGTATCAAGTTTTCCGTTCCAGGACCAGAAGGGAGTACCTCTGTATTCCGAGGTGGGATTTCTGAAAAGGGAATCATCGGAATTTAACTTGGAATTTTTAGGATAAAGCATTTTATCGCCTCTCAGTATCGCTGCCGATAGTTATACATAATTATAATATATAACCGGAATTCTTTTGTCAATGTAATATTTGGTTACCATTACAGCATATGCAAATTGCACCATTTAAGCGGCAGATATTCTAATATTTTTACAAATGATATTATATAATAATTGTGATAAAATTATAACAATTGGAGTTTTATGCGAATGGTGAACGCAATGGAAGATATTTTAAAGAAAGCCGTGGATTTTGCTTTTGAGGCCCATAAAGGCCAAAAGAGAAAAGACGGCACACCCTATATCCTTCATCCTCTGGAGGTTATGACAATTTTAGGCACTATGACCGGTGATTATAATACCCTTGCTTCCGCAGTCTTGCACGATACAGTTGAAGACACCCCGGTTACAGCTGAAGAAATCTTAAGCACTTTCGGCGAAAGAATAGCATATCTTGTTGCCTGCGAAACAGAGGATAAAAGGCAGGGGATTGATCCACGCCTTACCTGGAAAATCAGGAAAGAAGAGTCTCTTGAAGAGCTGAAAAACTGCAACGATATTGAAGTTAAAAAACTCTGGGTTGCAGATAAGGTGTCAAATATGAGGGCGCTTGCAAGAGCCTTTGCCGAAGAGGGCAATAAAGTTTTTGAGCGGTTCAATGAAAAGAATCCTTCAGAGCAGAAGTGGTACCACGCATCCGTGCTTGAATACACAAAGGAACTTTCAGCATTTTCGGCATATAAAGAATATGAGGCACTCTTCGGTTATATTTTTTCGGAAAAGCAGAAGTGAAAGGAGAAAAGATGTCGCAGGGATATTTTGACGGCTCAATGCCCCGCAGTGTGCTGGAATACTACCTCTCACACGCCGCTTCGGCTCAGTGGATTTCAATGAGCGATACCCTTGATGACGATATCAGGGTAATTCTTAAAACCGGCATCAAATTCCTCGGCAGAGCCGCCGGAATATGGAAGGCGTCAATGCCCGATGAAGAGCACTTTGATAAATGCAGAGCGGCCGCAGAAAAAATCCATAATGCCGACCCTGAGATTATACTTCAGGCCTGCATCTTTGAGGTTGTTTACCGTGAAGATGTTGAGAGCGTAAAAGTGCCCCGTTTTGTTTTTGAAGCTTTCGGTCTGCCTTATGAGGACAGGTTCTTTGATTATGATGCCTGCCTTTTCCCTGCAGATTCCGGTGCATGGTCAAATATGCCGGATATTTCAAAGCAGGAAACTCAGATGTGGTTTTATTACCGCGGCGTAAATTACATAAACTGCGGTTATGAAGCGTTTCATATGGGCCAGATTCATCTCTATACAGGTTACGACCGGGCGTATAAAGCAATTTCAAAGGTAATCGGAATGCTCCGTGAATACGGTCGCATACACGCCAGGAGGCATAAAGTAATATTTGACGCTCATTCTCATTCACTCGTAGTCAACGGCAAAAGCCTGCTTGATTATAACGCAATGCCTTTTACCCGCTATCCCGTTCTTGACCGTGAAGGTGAGAAGCTTGTGCTTGTCAGGGAGGGAAAATCCGGCGGCGGTATTTCCCCCGAAGGCGTATATGAAAAAGCTCTGCCTTTCCTGTATGAATACGATAACTGGGGCGGCAGGGATTTATGGGCCCGTGAGCACCAGAGCTATGAAGAACTTGCCTGGAATCAGTGGTGGGGAGGAGACCAGATTTCCTGGTTTGCTTGCCAGGATGAAGAATCCCGCAACGCTTTTCTTGATTATTCCTATAAGTGGACTGCAATAAACAACCCGGACGGATTTTTCGCCTTTCCTCTTATGCGGGGCATAGGCACCGGAGGGGACGGCAATGACAGTGTTTATAAGCTCAATAACCGGTCTGAAGCCTGCCCGGGCGGTTTCTCCCAAGAGGATGCCGTTGAAAATCTTATCAGTGAGGGATACGGCAAATATCGAGCTTTCTGTAATCCTTCCATGCTAGATTACGGCGGCAAAGATATTGACGATCCCGAAACAGGGGTTCGCCTTCCCGAAAAGGTTGTGCTCTACGGCAGTTTTCAGCCTTATGTAGGGGCAACCGAAAACGACTCAAACAGCGAAATTACAAGAATGTATTATATCGGCGAAGGCAGGTATTCTCTCAGCTTTATTATTCCCTTTGCCGGCGAATATGATTTCGGTATTTCAACCTGGGGTACGCTTTCCGCCTGCGTTTCCGAAAATCACGGTTTCCCGTATTCCGGCAGCGGCGGTAAAAGCAAATTGATTATTCCCGCAGATAATTCGATTGTCAGGGTAACATTTACCTATATGACAAACGGGATTTCAATAGATATTGTGTGATAAAAAGGAGTATTGAAATGAAAAAACTTATTTCTCTGGCACTTGCGCTTATGCTTCTGCTTTCCTGCGTATCTGTTTCATTTGCCGCAGAGAGCTATAACAGCTTCGGTGCTTATGAGCATGTGTTTATTATCGGTATTGACGGTGCCGGCGCAGCATTTTCAAAAATCGACAGCCCCAATTTTGACCGTATTTTTGCCGATAACGCTTATACCCACGAATCTGTTACCGAATATGTTACAATCAGTGCGAATAACTGGGGTTCCATTCTTACCGGCGTTGACTATGAAACACACGGTTTTACAAATGAAAATACCGATTACAAACAGCCTCAGCGCGGTTCGGATACTCCCAATAACACAATCTTCTATTATGTCCGTCAGGCGGATCCCAATGCGAAGCTTGTTTCGGCAAGCCACTGGATGAATATTAATCACGGAATAATCGAAAACGATCTGGGCGTTAAAAAAATATGGCGCCAGAGCGACCCAATGATTGTTGATGAGGTTGTAAGCAACATTCAGTCTTTCAATGTGCCGAAGCTTATGTTTGTTCAGCTGGATGATGCCGATCATGCCGCCCATACTTACGGCGGTTACAGCGATGAGTATTATGATGCAATAAAAACCATGGATAAAAACCTGGGCACCATTTATGACGCCATTGAGGCAAAAGGGCTTATGAAAAACAGCCTTTTTATTGTTGTGGCGGATCACGGCGAAAATGAAAACGGCCACGGCGGCCAGTCCAGGGATGAGAGTGTAGCGGTGCTTGCAGTTGCGGGTCACTCAGTAAATAAAACTCAGCTTGGCGAAGGAGTGCATAACCGTGATGTATCTGCCATAGCTCTTTACGCGCTTGGTATTGAGAAGCCGGAGCACTTTATTTCTCAGGTTCCCGACGGGCTTTTCGGCGAAAGCCGTGAAAAGACCGTTGCAGAGAATCCCGCCACGGCCGAGGATAAAATGCAGCAGCTTTTTGTTACCCTGTTTGTAAGGTTTGCAAATATTATTGTCGGTTTATTCGACTTTATTGAAATATAAGTACAAATTGAGGTGATTTGTTTTGAAGTGTCCCAAGTGCGGTATGGAAATTCCTTTTTACGATCTTAAGCCGAACTGCAAGCATTGCGGCGTCAATATTCTTTACTACACCCAGAATGACGGTCTTATGCGGGATGCAAAACGCACTGAGCTTGAGGCCGGTGTGGCCCGTATGGTAATTGCCCGCATAAAAGCGGAGTTTATCGGCGGCAAACTTCAGGTAGCCAGGCTTATTGCGGTAATTCTTTCGGTTGTTGTTCTTATGATTCCCTATGCCGGCACCCGTTACCATGTGCCCTTGTTTGAGGGCTCGTTTTCTGTGGGAATCATTGGTCTTGTTCAGAGCATCGGTAACGGAATGCTTCTGAATTTGCCTAAATTTATCGGTTCCTCAATGTTTTCAAAGGCTACTCTTTATATCTGCATTGTTCTGCTTTTGTTCATAATTATTGCCGTTATTGATCTGATAATATTCGGTATTTATCTGCTTGGGTTTCTCAGCCTTACCCGGTGCACAAAAGCAATGAAAAATATTTCTCTTATCGGTGCAGTTATTTCTGTTCTTACACAGATTGCCGTAATAGTTCTTTGCCTTCTCGGCAAGTCGGTAGGTCATTCCGTATTGACAATCGGCTTCGGAGCACTTGCTTCTTTCGCTGTTTTTCTTGTAATGTACTGGCTTAACAGTACCTTGCTCAAAAAAGGCATTGAGCCCACTTACAGAGAGTTTGATCCCAAGAGAAAAGAGCTCCTTAAGAAGGTTCGCACCGGTGAGGTTAATCTTGATGATCTGCCCATACCTATATTTGAGAGCGAGTCTGAGCACGAAGAAAGGCTTAAAGCCCTTGAAGAAGCCCTTAAGGCAGAAGAGGAGGGTAAAGAGTTATGAGTGCAGCAAAAGGAAACGGAAAGAAAATCTTTTTGATTATTCTTATCGTTGCCGTTCTTATCGGTGCCTGTTTTACAACTGTTACCCTTTATGCCAAAAAGCAGCTGAATAAGCCGAAGTTTACTCCGCCAGAAGATCCTCCCCGCCAGTCAGTTACCCAGCTTCCCCAAAATAAAGCAGCGCTTTACGGATATGTTTACGGTCTGTTTTCATCCGCTTGCGCGGCAGATGATGTTGAAGGATCCTGGCATACGGATGTAAACCTTGCAGGCGATATTGTTTCGCCTCTTTCCGAAAATGATAAAGCCGTTGTTTCATATATCCGCGATAATGCAGCCGGGCAGATACAGGCTGTTTATCCAAATGAAAACGCCGTGCTTATGTCAAAAGCGGACTACACTCCGAAAATCGGAATAAGGGCCGATGAAATTTCCGGATTCACTGCCGAGCAGGGCAGAAGAGATGATAACGGCAATGTATCGGATGACGATTATTACTTTGTTTCTTTCACCCTGAATCCCGAAACTATAAATACCGATTCAATAGTAAAGAGCAAAACTTATAAGGAAATCTGCAGCCTTCTTTCCGATGCCGTTACCGTTGATAAAGCTGAATTCATCCTCAATGAAGCCAGAGCCGATTATAAGATTGACAGAATCCGCGATCACCTTATTTCTTCTGTTCTTAATAAAAAATACACGGTAAAGGCCACCGTAACCCTAAAGGATGAGTATGCAAAGCTCTATAAGGATAAAACCTTTGATGTTGAGCTGCCCTATGAAACTAATGAAATTGTTAATTTCAATTATTACGGCGCATATTTCACTCAGCAGTCAATGACGGTGAAGCCCGATGATATGAAAGCTCTGCCGGCATCGATTACCGTAAATGCAGAAGCAACAAAAGAAGATTACAAGCTTACTTTCACTCCTTCAGAGGAAGACCTTGTTTCTATTGATGAAGACGGTGTTATGACTGTTGATAAATCCGCGGCGGAAAAGCTTGCGGCACCGGATGAGAAGCTTATAATCAATATGAAGTTTGAATATGACGGTCACACTTATACCGATGATCTGACCGTTTACATTACAGAATTGGAGGTGGCAACGGATAATGTCTGATCAGAATACTCAGATTACCGATGAGAAAATATCTGCTCAGGAAAAGATGCAGGACGGCAATGTTTACAGAAGCTTTAACTATATCGGCACCAAAGAAACCATTGCCTATCTTTTCAATGACTGGTCCAACACCTTCAATATCAACGGCTACAGCCAGAGGTTTATCTGGGATGTTGTTAAAATTGACTTCAACATAGCCGCTATTGTCGGTATTTTCACCGGCGCCTGGGATATTATCAATGATACTTTCATTTCTGCAATAGTTGATAATACCCGTACCCGTATAGGTAAATTCCGCCCCTATCTTGTGGGTTTCCAGATTCCCATGACCCTTATAGGTCTTCTTTACTGGTTTATCCCTTACTTTTTCCCCGGCTCTGCGGCCACTTATGTTCCCAAGCTCATCTTCTACTATGTGTTCAGCGTATTTACAGAAACCGCAAACACATTTACCGGAGTTGCCCGCAGCGGATATATGAGCACCATTACCCCCAACCCCAATGAACGTGTGCGCCTGATTACCCTTGCGGAACTTCTTACCGGTTATATGGGCGAGGATATGCCGAGATACATTTTCGGTTTTATGTATGATATGGTCACAACCGGCAGGTGGAAAATCCAGCTCAGAACCATATTTATGGGCATGGGTGTCGGCTGCGCTCTGATTTCCTCCGCATTTACCCTTTGGTTCTTCCTTGTTTCAAAAGAGAGGGTTCCCCAGTCTATTGACAGGCCCAGTATCAAAGAGGGGTTCAAAGCAATTCTTACCAACTATCCCGTATTGCTTATGTGCCTCTCCGACTTCCTTGCAGGGTTCGGTGTAGGTACCAGCCAGGATAACTACTGGATAGATGTTTTCGGCCAGAATTCAATGATTAACACACTCAAAGCTTTGGTCAGCGGTATTTCAGGCCCGGTTGGCAGCATAAGTTACGCTTTTGTTGCTCCACTTCGTAAACGGTTCTCCTCAAAATTCCTGTGGGTCGGTTCCGATATGTACGGTGATGCAGTCACCTTCGGTTTCTTCCTGCTGGGTATTACAAACAAGAATTATCTTAAACTCAAGCCCATGCTTACGGGTTACGGTATTACCGAATTCTTAAGCAAACTCCTGTTCGGTGTAAACAAAGTTATTAACGCCGACCTCTGGAATGAAGCTATGGACTACTGCGAGTGGAAGCACGGTTACCGTATGGAGGCAACAACAGGCGTTGCAAAGGGCCTTGTACAGAAGCTTCAGGGTATCTTTATGGGCACCATCAACAACCTTGTCATGAAAAAGGTTGGTTATGTTCAGGGCCTTAAAGTCGGTACTCAGGATGCAAGAACCAAAAAGTGGCTGTTCTATCTGTGCACTGTTGTTCCCCTTGTTACCAGTGCCCTGGGTATTGTTCCCAAAATGCTCTGGCCCATCTCCAAAAAGAAGAGAGCCCAGATGTACTATGAACTTTCCGAGCGCAGGAACAAGATGGTCAACGATTATGTTGAAAGCCTGAACGAAACACCCGAGATTGGATAATTATATGAATAATAAAGCAGATAATTCTTTCTATCTTCTTACTGATATTCACTATGTTTCAAAAAACAAGTGGGTTGAAGGCAAACCCATAAATAACAGAGAGAGGGGAGACCAGATTGCCCTCAAATCCTCTCCCGAAATATTTGAAGCATTTACCGAAAAAATACTTGCCGATAGTGAAATCAATACATTGGTGATAACCGGCGATAATGTTGACGGCGGCGATGTTCTTTCCCATGAAGAATTCAGGGAAAAAATAAGAGCCCTTAAAGCTGCCGGCAAAAATGTTTATATTACTGTTGCCACCCACGATTACTGCAGCACAGGCGAGGATGAGTGCTGTTTTCACAGCGCCTGCAGATATACCGAAACAGGCACCGAGCCGATTCCCTTCATGCGCAGAAATGAGCTGTTTGATTTTTACAGGGAGTTCGGCCCGGATCAGGCTCTGAGCGTTCACGATGAAAGCGGTTCATATACTGTTAAAATCGGAGAGGACCTGCGACTGATTGCCATAGTGGATAACGGCAACGGAAGAAGCCACTGCGGTCTGTTTGAGGATGGAGTTGAGTGGCTTAAAGAGCAGATTGCCGGGGCAAAAGAAGCGGGTGACTATGTTCTGCTTGCGGTTCATCACCCGGTTATCCCTCCCTGGGATGTTTACAGCCATATGGTTGATTACGAAATGTACGGCGGTTATCGTGAGCTCTGGAATCTGATGTGGGATGAAAATGTGCGCGTGATATTCACGGGCCATACCCATGTTCAGAATATCAGAAAGCTTGAAAATGATGCCGGCAACTGGTTTGTTGATGTATCAACCATTTCCCTTGCAAATGCCGCGGGTAAAATGCGTAAGGTTACCGTTGATACGGAAACCGGTATGTGCGATATAAAAAGCGTCGGGATTGAAGTTCTTCCCGGTACCGATACCGGCGGCCTTTCTGCTTATGAATACCTTTATACCCGCAATTTCCCGGGTATAGTTCAGCGTATTCTGCCCCTTGCCTCAAAAGATTTTGATGAATTCTTAAAGCAGGCCGAAGGATTTTTGCCTGTTGATAAGCTTGCGGGCAAGAAATTCCTCGTTAAGCGTATTGCCAATATTCTTATGAGGCGCAAGCTTTCATCGCTTATCCGTTTCGGAAGGTCTGGTAAACTTCTTAGCAAGGAGCAGAAGAAATACGCAAAAGCAGTTCCGCTTACGGATATTATTTATGAAATTCTACGCCACATTTTCACCGGCAATGCTCCCTATACCCCGGATACGGTTGAGAATATAGTGCTCAGCGCAGTTTGCCGCAGGCTTGACAGATTGGTTGAAAAGCTTAATGTTGAAAAGGTTAAGGGAATGATTCCTCCCGGCTCATCTCTTAATGAAATGGCTCAGGATTTCCTTTATAACACCCGTACGGGTGATGATGACAGCATAACAGTTCAGCTTATTAAATAAAAAAGAGGTGCTTTTTTAAGCACCTCTTTTTTTACTGCATACTGTATTGCAGCTCATAAAGATTTTTATATATTCCGCCGGCTTCCATAAGCTCATTGTGGGTGCCGGTTTCTTCAACTCTGCCGCCGTCAATAACAGCTATTTTATCGGCATTTCGTACGGTTGACAGCCTGTGGGCAACCACAATGCAGGTTCTTCCCTCGCACAGCCTGTCCAATGCCTGCTGAATGAATACTTCCGTGTTGCTGTCAAGGGCGCTGGTGGCCTCATCAAGGATAAGGATTGACGGGTTTTTAAGGAATGCCCTTGCAATGGAGATTCTCTGTTTCTGCCCGCCGGAAAGCCGTACGCCTCTTTCACCTATCTCGGTATCGTACCCGTTCGGGAGCGTTGAAACAAAGTCATCAATATTTGCTTTGATTGCCGCCTGCCTTACCTGCTCGTCATCTGCGCTTTGGCAGCCGTATCTTATATTTTCTTTTATGCTCCCGGAAAAAAGGAATACATCCTGCTGAACAATTCCGATTTGTTTTCTCAGGGATTCGGTATTTATATTTTCTATATCCTCGCCGTCAATAAGTATTGAGCCGCCGTTTTCATCCAGTCTGTAAAACTTGGGTATAAGGTTGCATATAGTGGTTTTTCCGCCGCCCGATGGACCTACAAGTGCAATTTTTTCACCGGCATTTATCTTAAGTGATATGTTATCCAGTATTTCACGGTTGTCGCTTCCGCCGTATGAAAAGCTTACATTGCGTAACTCTATATCTCCCTTTACGCTTTCAATTTCCTTTGCGCCAGGTCTGTCTTTCTCTTCCGGCTCATCAATTATTTCCGTAAACCGTTTGAATCCTGTAACGCCGTTCTGCCACTGCTCCGTAAAGGAAATAAGAGTCTGCACTGGAGATATAAACAGATTTACCGAAACAATAAATGCGGAGTATTCGCCGAAATTAATCTTATTTTTATAGAGGAATAAACCGCCTGCAATAATTATGAGCACATTGAAAAAGTCCGTGATGAATGATGTGGATGAATGGAATTTGCCCATTGCTTTGAAAGATAAGCCCGAGGCCTCAACAAACTTCCGGTTTCCCTTCTCAAACTTTTTCAGTTCTTCATCTGAATTTGTGTAAGCTTTTGTTACCCTTACTCCGGTAATTGAGCTTTCAAGGGCGGCGTTTATTACGGCATTGCTTTTGCGCCGCTCGGTAAATGCCTGCCTCATTATTTTTCTGTAGCGTACCGATACCGCAAATAAAACCGGCACGCAGGAAAAAATAATCAGTGTAAGAGGAACGCTTATGGTGCAGAGGTATGAAAAGCTGAGGATAATCATAATTGAGCAGGTGAGGATGTTTTCAGGCCCGTGATGGGCAAGCTCACTAACTTCAAACAAATCGTTTGTCATCCTTGTCATTATAGCGCCTGTTTCATTATTGTCGAAAAATGAAAAGGGAAGCTTTTCAAGGTGTGAAAACAGCTCTCTGCGCATCTGCGCCTGCATATATGTGCCAACCATATGCCCCTGATATTGCACGAAGAATCTGAGATACATCCTTATAAGGTACAGAAGCAGCACAGTCAGCCCGGCAACAACTATGCTCCGGTAGTTTCTGTCCGGAATATAGCTGTTGAGCATCCTGTTTGTAATAACCGGATAAACCATACCCAAAACAGATATGGCAATTGAGGCTGCCATATCAAGGGCAAACATTTTTTTGTGCGGTTTATAATACTGAATGAATCTTCTTAACATTTTTATGTCCCTATATTTTTTTATCGGATTTCTGCCGAAGCAAATCCTATACACTCTCTTCCCCTGAGCATATCGGATTTGTTGCGGGCATTGAAATAAAGGCGCAGTTCATTGCCGTGTTTTACAAGATGGCTGGCGTAAACATACTGCCCCATCCAGCTGTTTTCATTTCCGTCAGGTTCAATAAGTATTTTTTCAAATCTGAAATTCAGACCGTCCCGGGATGAGAGCGCCATTATTGCCGATTTGCTTTTACCATCCTGTCTGTAAATACCGTTCTGTATTCCGAGGTAGCCGTCCTTAAGCTTGTAAACCTTAAGGCACCCGCTGCATATATTGGTGTATATGCTTTCGGGGTCCGGTTTTATAACAGGGCTCTCTGCCGATACATAATCCCCGTCAGCCCTTTTGCTTTCCGCATAGCTTATGTATGTGGGTTCGCAGAACCCGCAGTCCTCAACATAGGTGAGCCCGCAGGAATAATAAAGCCGTGAAATACCGTTATCACATAAATAAAAGGGGTTGGAGATGGAAATTCCTCTTTCGCTCTCTTCATATTCTCTCGTATGGGTAATAACGGGTTTTGGCTCGCTCCACTGTTTCAGGTCTTCACTTTCGGAAACATATATTTCCGATTTCCACTTTGCCAGATTCAGCACATTAAGTCCGTTAAAAATAATCGGTCTTGTTCTTTCATAGAAGAGGTAATATCTGCCGCCAATACGGTTTATATCCGGTCTCATTGCTCTGCCGAAAAATTTTTCGGATTTTTCAAAGTTAATGCCGTCTTTACTTACCGCATGCCTTACGCCGAATGTAGTGTGAAAGAATATATGCCAGAGCCCGTCCGGGCTTTCATCGGGGGTCAGCAGAGAAGGGTCTGCGGCCACAAAGGAACTGTTGCCTGGTTTTATTACCGGGCTCAGTTCACTTACCCTTAAATCCGCGCCGAGAATCTGATTTATTGTTAAATTATTCATTCCGGTTTATCCTTCCGATGCCATAAAAGCTTTCATCTGTTCCAGTATAGCCGCGCCGTCTGTCAGGCCCCGGCTATAAGTCGCTTTCATTTTTTCAATATTTCTTTCCGTTCTTCCTATTCCCAGCGGAACAGAGGGCCTTATAATAAATACTTTGCCTTCTTTTTCAAGCTCTTTGAGCTGAGCGATGGATTCATTATATTCAATATGCCTGTTAATAAGTCTTTCGGCAAACGCCGGGTATTTCCGGTATTTCAGCTTTATGGGAAGCGGTGGCATAGGGCTTTTAACATAATCAATATCCCTTGTCAGCACTACCACAAGCCTGTCATATCCCTTGTCAAGCATAAACCTGAATGGTATGCTGTCCGCAACTCCGCCGTCAAGGAAGGGCTTGCCGTTAAGCATAACAGGGCGTGTAACAAAAGGCATTGAGGCGGAAGCCCTGAGCACCTCCATACCGAAATCAAAATCATTTATCTGATAGTATTCCGGCTGCCCTGTTTCCATATTAGTTACGCAGGCATAAAACGGTATTCCCGAATTATGGTATGTTTCAAAATCAAATGGGTAATATTCAAGGGGAACGGTGTAATAAGCAAAATCCTTATTGATAAGGTCTCCGGTTTTTATCAGGGAACCAAGGCCCATATATCTTTTATCTTTAATGTATTCAAGGTTATAGCTTATAACTCTGCCTGCCTGCTTTGAGGGATAGTTTACCCCGAAAATAGCTCCGGCAGAAACACCCACAACACCGTCAAATTTTATATCATTATTAATAAAAATATCAATTATTCCGCAGGTAAACATACCCCGCATTGCGCCGCCTTCAAGTACAAGCCCGGTTTTCATCTGTATCTTCCTCTTTTACAATGTTTTTTATCCAGATTCCTTTTTTTACAAGGATTATGCCTATTGCGCATTTAATCCAGTCCGCCATCTGCACTGCGGCAAATATCCATATTACATATAGCCCGGTAAAACGGCTCAGAACAAAAGCAAGCGGCACGCTGACAACCCACATGAAAACGCTGTCAAACAGGAATGTAACAAATGTTTTTCCTCCGGAGCGTATGGTAAAATATGAGGTGTGCAGAAGCCCTATCTGGGGTGTGAATACTGCCTGTGCCATAAGGAAATGGGCTGCAATCTTTTTTGCTTCGGGGTTTGTATTGTAAATCATCGGGAAAAGCGAAGAAGTGGAAAAAATTACAATCCCCACGCAGGTTGCCGTAAAAACGGAAAAAGCAATTATTTTATAAACCTCATCTTTTGCCTGCTTCAGCTTGCCTGCTCCCAGGCTGTGGCCTGCAATTATGGCCAAGGCATCGCCGAGGGCAAAGAACACTACATTGAAAACATTGCTTACAGTGCTGGATATGTTTTGCCCTGCCACAACATTAAGCCCTCTTAAGGAGTAACACTGGGTCAACATTGCCATACCGGCGGACCACAATGCCTCGTTAATAAGCAGGGGAGAGCCTGTAATTGTGAATTTTTTGATAAGGTCAAAAGGCACGGTAAGCTTTTTATAAACGCCGGTCAGGTATGGGCACTTTTCCCTGTGAGTATGGGCCCATATTACCACAATAGCCATTTCGCAGAATCTTGACATTACCGTTGCCGTTGCGGCGCCCCGCACCCCCATTGCAGGAAAGAACAGGTGGCCGTATATCAGCAGATAGTTAAATACAAGATTTACCGCAACAGCCGCAATTCCGGCCCTCATGGGTATTACCGTTTCACCGCATTCCCTCAGGGTGTTTGAATAAATCTGCACTGCTGCAAAGGCAGGCAGCCCCAGCAGAATTATCTTCATATAATCCATTGCGTATTTAAGCGCTGCGGCCGGGTCTCCGCCGTCGTTGCTGCCGTTAAGGTACATCTGCACCAGTCTGTCGCCGAAAAGCACAAATACAATCACTGCGGCGCCGGTAATAATTCCACCCAGCCAGAGCTTATAACGGAATGTTGTGCGTACCCCGTCATTGTCCTTTGCTCCGAAATACTGGGCAGTGAATATACCTGCCCCGGCAAGTCCGCCGAAAATGCACAGGTAAAATACGAATAAAAGCTGGTTGACTATTGCAACCCCGCTCATCTGTTCCGTGCCCGTACGGCCAACCATAATATTATCAAGCAGGCTTACAAAATTGGTTATGCCGGTCTGCACCATAATCGGTACAGCAATGGCAAGCGCCTTTTTGTAAAACTGCCTGTCACCTATAAACTTGTTTTTTAATCCCGATATTCTCATAAATTTTTTCCAATTTTACATTATTTATCGTAAAGATTTTACAATAAACCTAAAGTATAATCAAGTGTATAATTGATTATTATTTATATGTTTGTTATAATATCCTCATACCGATATCCGGA
Organism: Clostridia bacterium; assembly: GCA_017430535.1. Classification (GTDB taxonomy): domain Bacteria; phylum Bacillota; class Clostridia; order Oscillospirales; family Acutalibacteraceae; genus CAG-177. The sequence continues at coordinate 273,530 of JAFRMR010000003.1, read as the reverse complement.
GGGCCTATGATTAAAATTGAGAGCATAACAGAGCCCGGTTTCCGTATGGATTATTTCCGCTTCGGCACCGGCAAAAACAATATGGTTATTATTCCCGGCCTCAGCATACAGAGCGTTATGCCTTTTGCGGATCTGATAGAGCGGGATTACTTTGTTTTCAGCAGGGATTTTACCATTTATGTATTTGACCGCAGGTATGATATAACCCCCGGGTACAGCATAAATGATATGGCAGATGATACTGTAAGGGCACTTGAATTTCTTAATATAGATAAGGCATATATTTTTGGCGCATCTCAGGGCGGTATGATAGGTATGGTTATGGCTGTCTGTCACCCGGAGCTTGTTGTAAAAATTGCTCTCGGTTCCACCGCCGCCCGTATTTCAGGTGAGCTTAATTCCAGGATTTCTCAGTGGATTGAACTTGCCCGGTTGGGAAAAGCGGAAGAACTTGTTCCGGCCTTCAGCAAAATGATATATCCCGCCGAAGTATATGAAAAATCCAAAGATATTATTCTTAACTCCGCAAAGCATATAACAGCAGGCGACCTTAAACGGTTTGAAATCCTGGCAGGCAGTCTTATTGATTTTGATATTACGGGTAAACTCGGAGCCCTGAACTGCCCTGCGTTTGTAATAGGGTCTCTTGATGATGAACTCCTCGGCGGTGAGTCTTCCCGCGAGCTTCACGGCCTTATACCCGGCTCGGAACTGTTTATGTATAACGGCTACGGTCACGCCGCTTATGATTTAGCGCCGGAATATAAAGAAAAAATGTTTTCATTCTTTATGAAATAAAAAACCTCCAGGTAGGTGATTATTATGAAAAAAACTCCCGAAGAGCGTGCTTATGAGCTGCTTCAGGAATTATCCCTTGATGAAAAAATATATCAGGTAACATCCGAAATGATATTTGATGTTGATGAGGATTATGAAACAAAAAGGAATCCTATGTTCGGCAGCTACCGCAACCCGGGGCATTTTATGCACCAGGGTCGCAGTGTGCCCGCATCACCGTCTCAGGTAACGGAAAGAATCAACAGGGATGTAATGCTCAGCATTGAAGCGCAGCCTCATCATATACCGCCTATTGAGAACGGCGAGGCTCTTCACGGAGCTCAGTGGGGTATGTGCACCAATTTTCCTCAGCCCATAAACCTTGCTTCATCATTTAATCCGGGCCTTGTTGAGCAGGTTGCTGATGTTATAGGCAAAGAATGCTCTGCCGCCGGTGTGCGCCAGGTTTTTTCGCCTGTTGTGAACCTTGCAAGGGATTGCCGCTGGGGAAGAACCGTTGAAACCTATGGTGAGGATGTTAAGCTTTCCTCCGATATGGGTGCGGCTATGTGCCGCGGTCTTGAAAAAAACGGAGTTGTTGCCACGCCAAAGCATTACGCGGATAACTACGCATTCGGCGGCCGTGATTCCAATTATTCCGAAACAAGCGAAAGAACAATGAGAGAAACTGTTTTGCCGCCTTTCAAAGCCTGCTTCGACGCAGGCGCACAGTCTGTTATGGCTGCCTATAACGGCTGGGATGGTATTCCCTGTAGCGCCAATAAACACCTTCTTACCGATATTCTCCGCAAAGAGTGGGGTTTTGATGGTTTTGTAGTTTCAGATTATAACGGAGTAGAAGGCATTTATTCTGCGCATAATCTTGCTTCTTCAGAAGCCGAAGCAGCGGCTATGGCGCTTAAAGCCGGCCTTGATGTTATTCTGCCTTTTGACTGGTTTGATTATGTCAAGGAAGCTGTTGAAAAGGGCTTTATCAGCGAAGAGGAACTCAATAAAAATGTTCTGCGGGTTCTTACCGTAAAATTTCGTCTCGGGCTTTTTGATAATCCGTTTTGCAGCCCCGAAAAAGCGGATGAGATTGTCCGCTGCAAAGAGCACAGAAATCTCGCCCTTGCCGCCGCTCGCGAAACAATTATTCTCCTGAAAAACTCCGGAATTTTACCGCTGAAAAAAAGCAATGTAAAAAAAGTCGGCGTGTTCGGCCAAAGCGCAGATCTTATTCCTATCGGTTCAAATTATTCCGGCCCATATAATGCGCCCTGGCAGGGTGAAGACGCACCCACACCGTTTCAGGCCTTAACGGAGTATTTATCCGGCTGCGCCGAGGTTGTTTTTTACAGCAGTAACGATATTGAAAAATATGCTCCGTCCTGTGATGCTGTTTTATATATCACATCCATTCTTGAGGGCGAGGGGAGTGACAGAAGCGATTTGCGCCTTCCCTCGGTTTCAGTTCAGAGAAATAAAGAAGATGATGCCGGTTTTATAGTTGATAATGCCGAGCAGGTTATTACGGATAATCAGGAGCAGTCTATTATCCGCCTTTGCAAAGCGAACCCAAATACTATTGTTATACTTGAAAACGGAGCTCCCGTTGATATGACTGCCTGGATAGAATCGGCTCCGGCTGTGATTGAAGCCTGGTATCCCGGCGAGCAGGGCGCAAAAGCACTTGCGGAGATTCTTTTCGGCGAAACCAATCCTTCCGCAAAGCTTCCCGTTACAGTTCCGAAATCTGCAGGCCAGCTTCCACTGAATTATTCATATAAACCATCCGGCAGGGGATATTCTTATTGCGATAATGACGGTAAGCCATTATTCCCATTCGGCTATGGCCTCAGCTATACGAGCTTTGCTGTTGATAATATCAGAGCTGAGCTCACCGCCGACGGTGTAAATATCTCATTTGATATTTTAAACACTGGCGCTTATGACGGCGCTGAAGTTGTTCAGGTTTATCTCAGTTCCTGTAATTGTGAAGTTGTAAGGCCGGTAAAGGAATTAAAAGCATATAAAAAGATTGAGCTGAAAGCAGGGGAAAAGAAAACAGAAACAATTTCATTGGATGCCGAAGCATTTTATTACTGGAATCTTTCTATGGATTACGGCCTCCATAATGGTAAGCATTGCCTGCTTATAGGCAATTCAAGCGAAAATATATTCAACTCTATTGAAATAACAGCTGAAAACGGCAAGCTTTACTTATAATAATTACTCCCGTTTATTTCTTGACAAAGGGTTATCCTTTTGTTAAAATTATCGGGAATTACGGAGAGTTGTCCGAGTGGTCGAAGGTGCAGCACTCGAAATGCTGTGTACAGAGATGTACCTAGGGTTCGAATCCCTAACTCTCCGCCAAATAAGAACTCTAATTGTGATACAATTGGGGTTCTTTCTTTTTGCACCCCACCCGTTTTCACAATCCTTGATATATGCGGCTTCGCGACTTCTTGTACACGAATACAGCTAAAAGAAAAACCCCCGACAGAGCAATTCTGCCGGGGATTTCGTGATATTGAGGTTTTTACTAAAAGTAATCGTGTGCGAGATGGGGGTATTTGTGTGCAAGATGGGTTAATGGCATAAACAAATATTCTAGTATATTCAGTATTAATCATGAGGAAATTTTAACCAGAACGGTGTATAATTGCGCATAGCAACAGGTTGCTATGGGGTTATTTCAGTTGATTTGTAATGATTAACAGCTTGTTCTTCTTAAGGAAACAGTTGATTTTCAGTATCAAATAGTGTATCATTAATACATAAAATCAATATAAGGAGACAAAAAATATGAAGAATATTCTCGCTGTTATTCTTTCGGCAATATTTGTTATGGCTATGGCTGTTCCCGCGTTTGCTGCAGGAAACGAAATCGTCAAAGCCGAAGCAACATTCGCTTATCCCAAAGCAGGAGACAAAGTTGAATTCAAGTCACTGCCTGTCGGCGATTCTGATGCTTACTCAGCAAAAATAGACAGTATTTACTATATGGATAAAGAATATAATGCCGTTCATCCCGCTGCAGGCGACGCCTATATTGAAGGCATTCAGTACCGCGTGAGAATCAAATTCGCTGAAAACGCCGGATATCATATTTCCGAAGACTGCGAGTTTTGGGTAAACGGCGAAAAGCAGATAGGCAGCGTAGGAACAAATCTTGCGGAAATATCTTTTATCGTTGCAAAGGACGACTCACTTGATCCCTCAACAGGCAAGCCGTTTGATTCCGTTCCCGGTGATGCGGAAGAAGAACCCGAACTCAACATTTTCCAGAGAATAATCGCTTTCTTCAAAAATCTCTTTGAAAAAATCGGTCTTTTCTTCAGCTCTCTGTCTCCGAAAGTTTAATCTTTAATCATCATGGCTCCCGGTTTTCGGGAGTCATTTTTTGCTTTTCCTCTTTGTTCAGCATAGAAAACTTTTGCATTATCCTAAGATAATAGTTTGTCCGAATGATGATCTAACAAACGAAGATGAATGGTTTACTATTGATTGGCCAGATACAAGCAAAGACATCTTTGACTTTTTTTCAGATTTTGAAAGAATAAAGTATGCATTGCCCAATTTAGCCGATGCCATAAAAAAATCATTCCAGGAAAACAATGTTTTGGTAGCTGATATTAATGATTATTTGAAAGAAAAACTAAAAACCGGAGAATTTAGATTTAATATTGCTAAAAATGGTGAAATACTCCCAACAATTAGAGACAGCAAAACAGTAGTTGCGCAAGTTAGACTGAAACCTATGGATTTGGTTGATATTGGATCATCTTTGGCAGCATTAAGCACAAACTTGGCTTTACAAAAAATACTTAAAGAAATATCAAATCTTGAAAAAGCAGTAAAGAGTTTACATGTGGAGATTAGAAATGATCTGTTAGCTGAAGCTGATGGCGTTTTGCAAAATTTTGAACAGGCTAAAATGATTACCGATTTTGAACAAAGGACCACCTCGCTACAAAGCATTGGCGAGCAAGCAACTACCATAAAAAGGAAACTGTTGCGTGATTTTAATTCAAAAGTTCAAAAGCTAATGGATGAAACAAATAAAAAAACAAATATGTGGGCATATAAACCAAACATACGAAATGAATTGCATCAATTATCATTTGAAGCTATCGAGGATATTTCTTTCATTTTAAAAATGATTTTAATATCTTGTGAAGTATGTCACATTAATTATGAAAAAGAAAAGTACAATACTGTTGTAAAACAATTTGCAGATGAGATTCGTGATAACGATTTAATAGAAAAAACTATGTTAATGAATGAAGCTTTGCCAGAGTCTAAAAAGCAGAATAAGTTTACTATAGATTTCTGCAACACAGCAAACAAAATTTTGTCATATAACGAAACTAAAAAAATTGATTGTGTATACAGCAACTTAGGAGAATAAAATGAATAGATGTCAGAAATGTAATTGCCCTCTTTCAAATCTAGAAAGGGAAAGAAAGTATTGTATTGATTGTACAATCGATAATGCAAACGCTACTAAATTTGGAGCTGTTGCATCAGCGACAGTGGCAATTGGGGTTAAATATGGCCCGAAACTAGTCCCTATCGCAAAGGAAGCAATAAAAAAAATACCAAACTTAATATCCAAGGTTTAAATATATTAATAAGTATGCTGAAAGACTATACCTCATTAACTCCAGAAGAGAAGAAAATTGATCTGTTTCTCCGTCAAAAGCACACGCTGAATTTATTTCTTGAGCGCAATGCAATAAGCAAAGCACAGTATGATAAGTCCCTCGGTGACCTGAAAGAAAAAATGGGGATTATTTTTTTTCAAACGGAGTTAAGTCCTTATGAAACCAATGGCACTTAGAAAAGCAAGAAGCAGAAAGCAAACCGAGCTGAACGTTACAATCAGCTCGGTTTTTTGGCAATATTGTATTATTCAATATTTATTTTCAACGTTTTGGGAAAGGAGGTGAGTTCCTTGAGTAAATATACAGATGATGAAATCCGTTCAATGAGCAAAATAACCTGTAAAATTGCTGCAGATTACCTCGGCATTTCTCCCGTTGCCGTAAGTTACGGAATGAGGCAGGAAAAGCTTCCTATCGGGTTTGCAGTACATAATGAAAATCGATATACAGACAGCTGGTCCTATAGCATTATTCCAGAGAGATTGATTGCATATAAACACGGCAAGATATCTGAAATTCAGGTGCAGGGCATTGAAAACAATCTTACAAAAATAATTGAAGAGTTTTCAGAAATGAAAAAGGATTTAAGTTTTTTATTGCGTGGCGATCAAGAGTAAAGGAGGTTAAAAAAGCAAAAGAACAGCAACAAAAAGCGATTGAAGAAGCAAAAGCAACAACTGAATTCTACAAATCATTGATTAATAAAAACTGCGAAGGAGGTGACAATATGCCATATAAGACAATTAAATTCAATAGGGTCGAACTTTATAAAGAAATATGGGAAACCTCTTTATCTCAGGTTTCGAAAAAATACGATGTACCTTATGGCAAGTTGAAAGAAGCCTGCGAAGAATATGACATTCCGATTCAGCCTCATTCTTATTGGGGCAATAAAGCTGTTGGAAAACCAGTAGAAACAATACCACTCCCTGACTCAGACGAAAATGAAGTTGTTATAGATTTTAGAACAAAATCAGAATTGAAAGCCGGAGCGTTCGCTGTATTATTTGAAAAGCAAGCATCAAAAGCTTCTCCGATAGGAGAAAAGGATTTAATTACTCCTAAAAACTCATCAAGCCCTAACAGATATGAAAGAAATGTCCTGTACGAAGAAGTTTGGGAAGAACCATGCACAAAAGTATCCGCTAAATACGGAGTGTCCGATGTGATGATCCATAAGGTTTGTAAAAGTCTTGATATTCCAGTTCCCCCAAGAGGTTACTGGGCGAAAAAAGCTGCTGGGCAGAAAGTAAAAAAGACTCCTCTTTCCAAACATACTGGAAAAGATGTAATCATTGGAAGCAAAATAATGTCTGCCGAAGAAAAAGCTATAAATAATGTAGCAGATAAATCGCTTTCCTTTTTAACTGACGAAGAGAGAGATGAATTAATTGAAATCGCAATGAATATGAGTGTTGCAGATGAAAGCAAAAAACTGCATACAGTTTTAAGAAGCCATAAAGCAAAGTATAAAGCGTGGAAAGTTAATCATCCACGAGATGATTATGCAACACTCAAAAAAGACAGATATCGCAGGATTCCTGATGGAGAACCAGAACTTTGGATTGGCGTATCTGAAAGCATACTTCCAAGAATATACCTCATATTAGATGCATTATATAATGCGGTTGAGTCGTTAGGCGGTGGAATCAATGATGATCTTTCTATGACTATACGCGACGAGAAAGTTTACTTTTATATAACGGAAAGTCAAACAAGTACGGATCATGTTATGACAGCCAAAGAAACAAAAGAATGGGAAGAATATCAAAGAAGAAAAGCTTCATATTCGTATGCTTGGAAACCCAATATTAGAAAATATGATTATATACCAACTGGGAAGCTAACTTTCAATGTGCCTCAATGCGGATTGTTTAGAGACAGCGAGAACAAATGCATTGAAAACCGAGTAGGCGAAATATTACTTGCTTTATATGCCGAATCTGAAGTAGTAAAAAAATACAGACTCGAAAGAGAAGAAGCAGAAAGAAAAGCCGAAGAAGAGAGAAAAAGAAAAGAGCAGATTAGAGAGAGATACAACGATGAAATTGACAGATTTGAAGCATTGGAAAATGAAGCAACGGATTATAATCTGGCAACAATGATACGTAATTATATCTCTGCTGTTGAATCTAAATCCGAAATAGACGAGCAGACCAAAGAGTGGGTAAAATGGGCAAAAGCCAAAGCTGACTGGATTGATCCAACAGTAAGCGCTGAAGATCCGTTTTTTGGCAAGCGTGATCATAGCCAATCTTCAGACAGAAAAAAGCCTTCAAAAAAGAGCAGTTACTGGTTGTTTTAATAATTGACGTTTAACGTTATATGAAATTGCACTTGATTTTTTCATAACACAGTTTTCCTGAACATAAATTCAAACAGGAGCAAATATCAGCGTTCAGAAAAAGGTAAAAAAGTGCATTTTTTCTCGCGTATTTTCTCGCGAATATGCGGGAAAAACAGCAAAAATGGCGGGAAAAACTGAAAAATGGCGAAATATTCGATTTTCAAGAGCTTGCGGATTCTCCTCAGAAAAAATCCCGGATTCCTTGAACAATATGGCACGAACGGCTCTGAGCGGAGGCCTCAAAAGACCACCAAAAAAGCACAAAAGACCAGAAAGGTTAACGACTCGAAATGCTGTGTACAGAGATGTACCTAGGGTTCGAATCCCTAACTCTCCGCCAAGGCGGAAGCAAGTTATGATACAATGTCATAATTTGTTTCCGCTTTTTTATGTTTTTTATATCAAAGGCTTTAATATTTAGCTTACTCATTAATTCTAGACTATTCAACAAGGTTTGACATTGGGGTGATAGATGATATAATTTATGTAGTAATAGAAAGGATAGGATGGGCCACTGATGAATAATATAAATCCGAGATTGGCGAGAGCAATAGGATACGCAGTGATGTTCGCGGGATTCATTTGTGTGGGCATAGGAACCGCGTGCCTAAATACCTTCGAAGGTATTAAGAGTATTATCATATATTGCCTCGCAGGAGTTTTATTGACGTTTTCAATTATATGGATGATAAGAAAGGTGCGGTGCCCACACTGCGGTCGATTACTTCATCTTAAACTATATGACATCAGTGTGTGTCAAAACTGCGGTAGAAGCACAGATTTGAACAGCTGACATTTTTAAAATTAATTAGGGTTAGGTTGCGTAGCATCCGCAAGGGCTCTCCATTTGTGAATGCATCAGTGTTAGTAAACCTTCGGCAGAGTGCAATCACACCGCCCAAGCGTTGTATAATTGAGCATATTGGTTTGGGGACTTGATGATATAAGTCGAAAAATAAGACCGCTTTTCAGCGGTCTTAATATTTTTTACTTGGTTTTATGCTGCGTAATCAATGGTAAGTGTTGCATCGGATGCGGCATCTGCGGTAAAGGCGTTTTCGCTGCAAACGGCATAGATGAATTTGCCTTCTTCAATCTTAAGGGTGCCGTCGCCTTCAAGCGCGGGCTTTTCAGCCTGAGCAAGGTATCTTGCGCCGTCTTCAAATCTGCTGTCAAGCACATAGATATCCCACTTTACATCTTCGGAGCTTGATTTGAAAGAGTATGTTTCTGTAGCATCGCAGACAAATTCTGTAACACCGGCGTTTTCAAAGCTCTCTGCAGCGGTGATAACAACGGGTTCGCTGTTGATAATCATTTTTCTTGCTTCATCTGCTGCAGCTGCTTCTTCTTCGGCTGCATAATCAATAGTAAGTGTTGCGTCGGAAGCGGCATCTGCGGTAAAAGCATTTTCGCTGCAAACAGCGTAAATGAATTTGCCTTCTTCAATCTTGAGGGTGCCGTCGCCTTCAAGGGCCGGAGTTTCTGCCTGAGCAAGATATCTTGCGCCGTCTTCAAATCTGCTGTCAAGCACATAGATATCCCACTTTACATCTTCGGAGCTTGAGGTGAAAGAGTATGCTTCGGTAGCATCGCAGACAAACTCTGTAACGCCTGCGTTATCAAAGCTTTCTGCAGCAGTGATAACAACGGGCTCGCTGTTGATAATCATTTTTCTTGCTTCATCTGCTACAGCTGCTTCGCCGTCCTGCTTTGTCAGGATAAGATGGAAACCTAAAATTGAGACCTCGAAGCTGTCACCGAGCCAGGACATTACAACATTGATATCATCGCCCTTAACCTTGGCACCCTTGCTTGTTTCTTTCCAGTTTGCGGTTTTGTCGCCGTCAGGATCGGAAACTATTGCTGTGCCGTCGCCGTTGAGAGTTACGATGAATTCGTCATCTTTAAGTGCTTCTTTGATATCAACATCTTCACCTTTGAATTTGGCTGAGGTTGCCTTCCATGTGCCGAGATACTGGCTGTTTGTCAGATCCTGCTTTCCGCAGGCAGAAAGACAAACAAGGCAGGAGCCGGCAAGAACTAAACAGAGAATAATTGCAAGAGCTTTTTTCATAATAAATATCTCCTTTAATATTATTTAAGCCATTACGACTTTTTTAACATGACTATTATACCATACAGCATTTGATATGCAATTTTTACTACTCCGTCGCCGTAGAGCATAAATGCCTTAACGGTGAATTCCGCTTTTATTGCTTTATTTCTTTTTCCATTCTGATACAGTCAAATGTATCGCCATGAATAATGTTTTTATCTGTTACGGAATAACCCAGCTTTTTGTAGAAATCAACCGCCACATCGCGGCTTTCTACAACTGCCGAAGTATATCCAAGCTCAACAAGCCATTTTTCAGCCTCGGTTATTACTGCTTTACCAAGCCCTTTTCCTCTGTAATCGGGCAAAACCACAACCCGGCCGATTACTGCAGTTTTATTATCCTCGGCATACATCCGGCAGGTTGCTACGGGAAAATCATCATCGGTAAGCACAATATATTTTGTATCGGGAGTGTCGTGCTCATCAAACTCACGGCGCAGTGTAATATTATGCTGCCTTGCCATTCCCTGGATTCTAACATAATAAGCCCCTGCCTGCTGCCAGGTCTGTGTGGCTCTGATAACCTGAATATTCATATATGATTCCCCGTTCTCTAGTCGGTTTTCAGCACCAGATCCGCATAAATCGGGAAGTGATCTGAAACAAACCGGTCATCAATTCCTTTTGTTACCGTGCGGTAAATATCCCCATCAAAGTCATCCGAATACAGTACAAAATCTATGTAGTAATCGGCGTTCAGCGCAGGATCTTTACCTGCGTGGAAAGTTCCGTAAGTTACGGAATCCGCTGCCGTAAATCTTGCGTCTTTAAGCTTTCGGGTCATAACCGAATAAGCTTCGCCTTTTTCCGTTGTGTTCATATCTGCGGTGAATACAACGGGGATTCCCTTAAAGTTTTCATCGATAAAGCGTGTAACAATATCTGCTCCCTGAACTCTGGCTTCTTCGGAAATATGGTCATAATGTGTATTAACATGAACATATACTTTACCGGTTTCTCTGTCTTTGAGCTTTGCCCAGGTGCATATTCGTTTGCATCCGGCTCCGGGCCCGAGGGACGGAACATCCGGTGTATCGGATATCCAGAAGTTTCCGCTGTCTTCAAGTGTATACCTTGCCTTAAGATAAAAGATGGGGCATGATTCGCCGTTTTCTTTGGGCGAAACACCTTTTTCACGGTCAAGGCCTACCCAGGCATAAAGGGGCAGTTTTATATCAAGTGCCTTCATCCATTCAGGTGTCGCTTCCTGTATTCCCAGGGAATCCGGCATAATCTCCTTAATCTGCCTTACGGCAATGCCGATTCTGTCGGGAACGTGTACATCATTAACATCCCCGCAGCGGATATTGAAGGACATTATTCTGATTGTTCCTGCTTCCTGATTATCGGCAGAAATTCCCGGGAAATCAAAGTCACCGCAATAATCTCCGTATTTCTCGGCACCGTAGCCGGAAAAGAATGTTGTAGCAGCCATAAGAATTACCAAAAACCTTTTCAATAAAATAATAATCATTTTTCACACCATTTAAACTGTGTTTTCAGTGGGTACTGAGCCACCATTCTGTGTATGCGTCGGGATAATTGGTTTTGAATCCGGTAACGCCCATTTCACAAATCTGTTCCCACCATTCAGGATAGTCTCCGAGGTTTGAAAAGACTTTTATACCCATGGATTCAAACATTTCCACATCCGCTTTTGTGAATGCTTCGTTATTCAGGCCAACTTCCCACAGATCGGAACGCTTTACAAAATCCATTGTCTGCTCGGTTATAAACCGTATATTTGCCCCGAGGCGCAGCCCTTGGGGCTTGCCGTTTTTGCGGTAGTGCGCCTGCATTTCCTCAAGCACTTCCCAATCGCCGGAGAAAAGAATATATCTTGAAACATTTGCTGAGTTTGCCAGTATCTCATCCATACGCGGGCACATACCCTTGCATTTGAATTCAACCTCAACATTTAAATCATAATCGACTGTGGAAAGCCAGGCGTCAAATTCGGGGAAGGTTATCAGATGAGTTACTCTGTCCTCGTGATAATCCGGCGGCACAATCATACGCCGCCCACCTGCGTGTTCCGTCCAGGGGTAGGGCGGGTATTTAAGCTTGAGGGAATTGCGGTAAGGAATGTCAAATTGTTTGATCTGCTCGGCAGTCATTTTTTTGAGAATATCGCGGTGCTCCTCAAAAGTCATATAACCCATATCGCCGTTGTGTGTAATGATTATTTCGCCGTCGCCGCTTATCTGGATATCCAGTTCAATTCCTTCGCATCCGAGCTCGGCGGCTTTTTTGAATGCTTCAAGTGTATTTTCAGGGGCAAACTGAGTTACGCCTGTGTGGGCGAATCTCATAGGCATACCGCAATATTCCTTTTTCATGTTGAAGGTCCTCCGTATATTGTTCATATATTATTTCTGCAGGGTAATTGCACGGGCATATTCCGGATAAGCTTCGCTCAGATTGTTTCTGTTAATCACCGCAAAATCAGCACCGTTATCCCATACAAAGCAGCAGATGCCGAATCGTTTTGCGGTACTAACAAGATACTCTGCTTTTTCCGCAAGGTTGTCAATATGCTCCCTGTCGGTCCAGCCGAATTCGGTAATACATACACCTACGCCCTGTTTTTCAAATGTATTGTAAAATGCCCGGAGTTTTTTGTATATATCTCTGCGGTTTTCAAAAGAAAGCTTTTCTTCACAGTCTTTGAATTCAGAGCGGTGAGCCGTACCCGGGTAGTAATGAAGAGAAACCATTACATGCTTATCATCAGGTAATTCAAGGGCTGTATAGTTTTCTTCAAGGTCGCTGGCGGCATAATCCGTAATAAAAACATATCTGTCTTTATTAAATCCTCCGCTGTTTCGTATTGCCGAAAGTGCAGCGGAATTAAGCTTGTTTACAACAGCTCTGCTTTCTTCGTTTCCGCTCCACTCATATTCTGAGCCTACAACTCTCGGCTCATTCATTATATCAAAAATAAGCTTTTCGCCGTACCCGGTAAATCTGTCTGAAAGCTGGGACCATATATTTGCAAGAATTCTGCATGCTTTATCCTGATTTTCGCGGTTTGCAATCAGCCAGTCCTGGTCATCGTGCTGAACATTTATAACGGCAAACATTTCACTTTCAAGCGCATAGTCAACAACCTCATTTATTCTGTCAAGCCAGTCCTTTTGGATGTTTCCCTCGCTGTCCGTATGCTGAAACCAGGTTACCGGTATCCGTATTGAATTGAAACCGCATTTTTTTACAAAATCAATCAGCTTTTTTGTTGTCTTGGGGTTTCCCCAGCAGGTTTCCGTATCTTCGGGGGCGGGGATTGACCAGGCCTCAAAAGTATTGCCGAGGTTCCATCCGGGTCCAAGAGATGCGGCGAATTTTACCGAATCTGTCTGAGGGGGAACCGGAAATATAAACGCAAATGAAAAAATATTACACACGGCAATTACAAAGGCTGTGATTTTCTGCAGTATCAGTTCCATATATTATTCCTCGGCGACATCAGCCTTTGAAAGCGCATCGTATTTAACATCAATTTCTCCGAATTTTTCATAGTTTTCAGCTTTTGTAATATATTTCTTTGCTTCGGTATAAACCTTTGTGCTTTCGCTGAAATGTTGATATTCCGTATGCATTTCTTTTATCGCCTTTGCTGTTTCACTGAGGTGTTCCGATACAGCTGCGATTTCATTTTTGCCGGATTTTGATTTGAGAAGGGCAGACTTCCTTTCCGTAAGAGATTTTTCCTCTTCATAAAGGCTGTTCAGCTTTTCTTCATTAAAATCGGGAATATTGCCTGAATAGTATTTCAAAGCAGCCTTCTTACATCTTAAAGCAAGTTTGGCATCTGCTATTTCCTGCTTGCGTATTTCTCTTTCATCTTTTGTGCCTTTAGGCAGGGCTTTGGCTGCGGCAAGCGCATCGGCAGTTACTCCGGATATGCCGGCAACACCGGCTTCAATAATACCCTCTGCCCACCTGAGCCTTGCTTTGGCAGGTTCGGTATTGAAATAATCAAGCTCATTAAGCACTGCTTCCGCTATTTCAAATTCTTCATTGTTTTTAACAGCGGCTTTAATTTCGGATTTTTGCGCTTTGTTTTTCCTGAGGAGCACAATATCTGCCTTGCCCCGCGCATAGTCCTCTTTTGCACCGCGGATAAGATCAACCGTGCTTACCATATCTTCATCCTTGAGCACACCGTTGCCGTAATCCTCAAACATTGCCCGTATCTGCAGTATCTTTATAACCGCCTTTTGCTTGACCTCGGTAAAATCATAGAAGAAATAGGGGATAACATTAAGGGCGGCTCCTACAGCCGAAAGAATTACAAGCACACCCACAAGGCGGTAAAGAATGTTTGTGTCATAAAGAATATCATACATATTTTCATAGCCGTTTCCGGAGTAAATGCCGTATTTTTCATATACGGCGGGCAACACGGAACTTGTAGCCATTGTAACAAATGAACCTATCATGGCAACAGCGCCGAACATGCCGTCAATTCTTTCGCCGCTCTTATACTGCTGATAGTCTCTGATATCCGCCTGTATGGCCGGGTTTATTACCAGAATAAAGGAATCTGCAATTGAGTTGAAATACATGCACATAAGAACGGTCCAGATTGAACCCATAAGGGGGTACACCATTGCAAGGAAAAATACATTGAAAATATTTGTAACTATCAGCACCTTCTTTTTGCCCCATTTTTTAACGGCAAAGGGGGCCAGCACCATACCGAAGCTGTATGCGGTGCCTCTTATAAGGGTGATAAACGAGTATTGCTCCGGTGTGCAGAGGTGCGCATAATTATAAAGCCATTGCAGAATAACATAAGTGCAGGTTTCAAGGAAACCAAGCCAGCCTGCAAGGGAGATTATCCAGAAATACTTGTTTTTTGCAACCTCACGCAGGGCATCCATGAATTTGATTTTCATGGGGTGCGTTTTAGCAATAACGATTTTTTCCTCTGTTCTTGAGTAAACCAGTATAAGCAGCACCACGCCGGTAACTGCAATAAAGGGATAGAGCCACTGGTAAACCTTCAGATCATACATATTGCCGTTGGCAACCTTTGCAGCTATAAGCGGAGTAACAAAATTTGTTATGGTGGGGGAGAGAGAGTAAATCATACTCTTTATTGCCGTTACATTTGTTCTTTCCTGTGAATTCGGTGAAAGAACATGTATCAGATTTTCATAGGCATCATAAAAGAAATTATAGAAAAACTGAAGCCCGAAATTGTAAATGAAAATAAGAATACAGCGCCATATGTAGGCAACCTTAACATAAGGCGTATAAACGAAAAGTATAGAAATTGCTATGGTGGGTATGCCCATCCTCAGCAGATAGGGGCGGTATTTGCCTTCCTTATATTTTACATTATCCACCATATTTGCCCTGACCATGGTCAGGGGGATGTTTGTAATAACGGAAATCAGGTACATCACATACATGTGCATAGGCTGAATTCCGATTGTGTTGCCTATAATGACATTGGTGGTGGAAAGCAGCAGCGCCTGAGCCATGGTGAAAACGGAATAAGCACCGAATCCGCCTACAGAATATGCAAAAATCTCCCTGAAAGTCATATATTTGCCTTCAGGCGGGCTCTTCCAGTAGGTTTTTACATTCTTAAGCATATTCACGCCTTTTTTAATAAGTTCCATTTTTCTCTCCCGTTAATATCAATCATTGAAAGTCAGTTTAATATAATTTACACCGGCACTTGCTGTAAGGCTGATAAGAGAGGCGCCGTTAAAAAATTTCCGTTTAACTTCTGCTTTGCCGTTCGTTTCTGCCTCAAAAGGTCTGTGGGTATAGATAAGCGTTTCGCCCTCGGTTTCGGATTCATATTCAAGTGAAAAAGTCTTTTTATCCTCACTTCTGCCGTAACGGATAATTTTGCCTGCAACTGCAACCGGGTAGCTTCTGACCAGCATCTGCATAAGGGGCGCGTCCATATCATCCCCGTGATAATCCCAGTAAAGCTGGCCCCAGCAGTTGCCGTCAAAATAATCAAGCAGCTCATCTGCGTGAGGAAACCAGGAGGTGTCTTTATTATTGCTGCAGCCGCCCCATTCGCCCACAACAGCAGGTACCTCAAGCCTCAGCTGTGAGTTTCTCATTTCATTGAAAAAGGCTTTTACTCTGTCTGCGCTAGCGTATTTATATAGGGGAGTATCTACCGTCATATCATAGGCGTGGGGGCCAAAGCACTGCAGCGGCTCTTTTTTGCCGTTTACGGTAATCGGCGGTACCGAAAGCCGTACACCTCCGTTGCATAAATACGGCTGCTCAATCATAAGTATTCCGTTGGCAGTTATTTCCCGTATAGCGGCCGCCATTTTATTGAGGAACGGTGAGTAATATTTCAGGTCAAATTCTTTTTCATATTTATCAATCTTATCCATCACATCCCTGATTGCGCAGCCGGGGATGCTGTCAAGAAGCTTTTTATGGTCTTTTTTTATGAGTGCCGATATAATATCCGCTCTTTTGAATTTTTTGCTGGTGATAACCTGCCGTGCACCGCTGAGCACAAGGCGCAAAAACATCTTTTTACCCGCAGAGCCGGGAGCGGGCTCATTCATTAGGTCGTAACCGAAAAGAGCAGGGCTGTTTCCGTAACGCATTGCAAGCATTTTCCATAGCTCCGCATAATGTTCCTGAAGCCCTTTGCCGTCTACCGGGTCATTTTGCCAGAAATGGTCAAAGCAGCTGTGAACCCATTTACCGAATACATAGGCCTCTGCCCATACAAATTTATATGGCTTTGCTTTATATCCGTCCGTAAGGCAGGCCCAGCCGGGAGCTCCGTCTCCGCCGCCTACTCCGTCAAACCCGGAAAATAAATCCTGGTGCATATCAAGCAGAATGTAAACGCCGTATTTTTCTGCAAGTCTGAATATCTCATCTATTGAAGCAAGGTAGCTTTCACTGTATCTGCCTTTTTCCGGCTCTATATTTGCCCACTGCACAGCAAGGCGGATAAGATTGAATCCGTTTGCTGTGTACTTTTTAAAGAATTCTTCATCAAGATTGTAACGGAATGTATCACCAATCAGTTTATCATCAATATTCATTCCGTTGAAGATTCTTATTCTCCCTTTTTCATCCGTAAAGTCAAGCCCTTGTGTTGATATGCGGTTAATAATAACCACCTCTTTCCCTTATCAGTCGATTTCAACTTTGAAGCATAGTGGTAAATCGCTGCTGAAATTACTGTTTGTTCTTATTATCAGTCCGTCCTGTGTGCGGTCAAATTCAAGCTTTTCTCCCGATGACAGCAGAGTAACATTATTAACTATAAAGTTGTGACTTTCGTGTTGCCTTAAAGATTTGATAACTGCATCATTACCGTCCGGCCTCATCTGAAAAGCGTAAATACAGCCTTTTTTGTAAGTGAAGCGGAAATCTTTTGCAGTATACTGCTTTTCATCTCCGTCCTTAAAGAAGCCGGCTTCGCTGTTCACTTCGCCTTCACCGAATTTTTTCCAGAAGGTTGTGCCGTATATACCGTCGCCGTTAAGGCTCATCCATTTGCCAAGTTCCCTGAGCACGGCCGTTTCTTCATCTGTAATTGTGCCGTCGGCCTTGGGGCCTATATTCAGCAGCAGCATACCGTTTTTGCTGACTATGTCAATTAAATCCGTAATTATCTGACGGGCGGATTTATAGTGATTATCCTTGCGGTATCCCCAGGATTCCTTGCCTATAGCCGTATCTGTCTGCCAGGAGACAGGGGATATATCCGTAAGCGCTCCTCTTTCCACATCAAAGGTTGCAACTGTGGGCGGGAACGCCTCGTGCTTATAGTTTATAGTTACCTCTTTGCCCCATTCTTCGGCCCTGTTGTAATAGTATGCGCAAAGCTTTTTAAGATAGGGTTTGAATGAATGATTGTGAATCCACCAGTCAAAATAGAGGATTGACGGCTGATAGCTGTCAATAAGTTCGCAGGTGCGTACAAGCCAGTCCTCAAGCCATTCTTTGCTTGCTCCGGTTGCAAAGGTATCTGCCGTGGTTTTATGAATTGCATCGCTTTCAAATTCCGGGCACAGCACGGCAGGGCCGTAAAAATCGCTGTACCTGTCATCATTCACATCGCTGTCAAAAGACCGCCCCGGATTCATAAAGAAATAGTGCTCGGCCCTGTGAGTGGATGCGCAGAAGGTAAGGCCCTGTTTTTCGCACTCCGCCTTGATTTCACCTGCAACATCACGGCATGGACCCATCTCGGCAGCGTTCCAGCGGTTGAATTCCGTTTTATACATGGCAAAGCCGTCGTGGTGCTCGCATACGGGCATCACAAATTTTGCGCCGGCTTCCTTAAAGAGCGAAACCCATTTTTCGGCACTGAAGTTTTCCCCTTTAAACATAGGTATAAAGTCTTTGTATCCGAAATCCTTCTGATTGCCGTAATGTGTTACATGGTAACCGAATTCACGGTGGTTAATGTCATACATTCCTCTTGAATACCACTCGTTACCGTAGCCGGGCACGCTGTAAATACCCCAGTGGATAAAAATGCCCAGCTTATCTCTGTAATACCAGGCCGGTGTTTTATGCCCGCTGAGGGATTCCCAGTTATCCTTGTATTTTCCTTTTGATATAACATCGTCAATTAGTTTCAGATATTCCTGTTGAGTCACCGGGCAGACCTCCTTTGATGGCACATCATTTAAGTTACAAAAATCCACTTTCAATTTTAGCAAAAACCTATAGCATTTTCAATAATAATAAAAAATAAAAACTGATAAATCATATAAATTATTAACATTGATTATTCCCTGTCTCTATGTTATAATCCACGGGAAAATAAATATGTTCGTATGAAGCTTGCAGAAGGGGATGTGCTCCGACTGTATGCCGACGAACTCCGGAGAATTCCATTTAATGGATGCCGAAGGTGCAAAGGGTTATCCCCCCAATCTCTCAGGCAAAAGGACGGAGGTATTAACAGATTATTCTGATTTTCAGTCGGCAGTTTGTTGCCGGCTTTTCTTTTTGCCAATCGGCTTTATTTTAATGCGGACAAGAAGGAGAATATATGTTTAACGGTTTTATTTCAGCTGTTGAAAAAGTAAATGATGCGGTGAACGGTATTGTATGGGGCTGGCCCGTAATAATTCTGATTCTCGGCACAGGCATTTTGCTTACGGTCAGAACGAAGTTCCTGCAGATTACCCATTTTAAAGAATCCCTTAACACAACGATTATTCCCACTTTAAAGAGCCTTGGTAAGAAAAAGGAGCAGGATACAAGGGCAAAGTCTGTTTCCCAGTTTGAGGCCTTTTCCACCGCTATTTCCGGTACCGTGGGAACAGGCAATATAATAGGCGTTGTTTCCGCTATTCTTACAGGAGGCCCCGGAGCCATATTCTGGATGTGGGTTTCCGCTTTCTTTGGTATGGTAACCAATTATTCCGAAAATGTACTCGGCCTTTATTTCAGAAAAAAGGATAAAGAAGGCAACCTTTCAGGCGGCGCATTTTATTATATTGCTTACGGTATGAAACAGAAATGGCTGGGATATATTGCCGCCGCATTCTGTATGCTTGCAGCCGTAGGTATGAGCGGAGTGCAGACCAATAAAATATCCGGCACTCTTGCAGAAGCATATTCCCGCGCCGTTTCTGGAGGTAATACAGGCATCGTAAAGCTTATTGTCGGCATAATTGTCGCAGTTGTTACGGCTGTTGTTATTATCGGCGGAATAAAGAGAATAGGTAAAGTCGCTTCTATGCTTGTTCCTTTTATGTCTCTTCTGTTTATTATTATGTCCCTTATAGCTATCTGTATTCATTTCAAAAAGATTCCCGGCGCATTCGGCCTTGTATTTTCCAAAGCGTTCAGCTTCAACGCAGTCGGCGGCGGAATTCTCGGTTACGGTTTTTCTCAGGTTATCAGAAAAGGAATGGCAAGGGGAGTGTTTTCAAACGAAGCCGGCCTGGGTTCATCCGTTATAGCTCACTCAGCATCAGAAACAAGGGAACCCGTAAAGCAAGGTCTCTGGGGCGTGTTTGAAGTTTTCTTTGATACTTTTATTATTTGCACACTTACGGCAGTAATGTTCCTTACAAGCTTTGATTTGAATACATTATCTTCCGAAATGGAAGACAGCGTAATGTCAATGACAATGTTTTCAAATACCTTCGGCTCTTTCGGTACCGCTGTGTTTTCAATTATACTTCCTCTTTTTGCTTTCACCACTGTTATTGCCTGGTCCTATTACGGTGAAAAAGCAGTTGAATTCTGCTTCGGTCGGCTGAAACCGGAAAGCCGTAAAAAGGTTGTTGTCGGTTTCAAGGTAATTTATGTTGCGCTTATTGCCGTTTCTTCTCTTATCAAGAGCGATCTTATCTGGGCAATTGACGATACCTTCAACGGCCTTATGGCTCTGCCCAACCTGATTTGCCTTATTGCCCTCAGCGGCCTTGTGGTTAAAATCACGGCAAACTATTTTGACAGAAAGAAAGGCAAAGAAGTTGAGCCTATGCTCTCCGCCTACCCCGAAATAAACGATGAATTCAAAGAAGATATCCTCACTCAGAATGAAGAGATGAAATAAAAAAGAACGGCAGGTCTGATGACCTGCCGTGGTTTATATATGTTATTAAATTACTGTTTTGCGCCGTTATCAAACATTTCAAGCACTTTTACGGAGGCTGCAAAGCAATCTGCAAGGCCGTCCATATTCATGTTGTCATAGCTGTCTTTTCTTGTGTGATAATAGCTTTCAAGTTTATGATTAAGGCCGGTGATACCAGTGGATCTTAAGCCTGCCTGGCTGAATGCTGCGTTATCGGTAGCGCCGCCAAGGGGAGGAACCATACCCTTTTTGCATACAATGCCGAGCTCCTGCGCAGCTTCCATAAACAAATCGGAAACATCCTTATCGGCTTTAACAGTAGCGTTAAGGTCACGGTAGTTTACAAGCAGATACTTGGGATCATGAATTGTATCATATGAATAAATAAACGTGGGAACATCTTTGAAAGCGTCGGGGTGGGCTTCACACCAGGCTTTTGATCCTCTGAGGCCTGCTTCTTCGGAACCGGTAAGGCAAACGCAGATTTCGGTGTTCTCAAGCTCAATCTGCTCATCCTGAAGTGCTTTAAGGATTGCGATACCCATATAGCAGCCTGAAAGGTTGTCATTTGCGCCGTCAACAATTCTCTTCCAGTTTACCATAAAGTAAAGTCCGAACTCAAAAGGAACAAATAAAAGTCCCCAGAGACCGATATGGAAAACAGTGGAAAGATCCTGGCCTTTTATGGCAAAGATAGCGGCAATTACGGAAAGAACGCAGTAGAACACAGCGCCTACAGCGCAGATAATTGCGTGACTTTCAAAACCTACTCCGCCAAGCGCATAGTTTACGGGCCATTCCCAGGCAGCATCGGGGTGACCGTTGAAAACGATTCTTCTTTTTACTTCGCCTGTAGGGGCTTTGTATGCGGTAACATTATGGCCTGTTTCTTCGGGGAAAAGGAAGTCAACGGCTTTTTTATAAAAACCAAACTGAAGAAGAACTACCACAAGGCCAAAAACAATAAGTATAACGCCGATAATGGGCAGAATCTTAGAAAGAGCACCGCCTACACCTACGCCGATAAGGAAAAGAGCAATAGCTGCAAGTACGCAGGTGATTGTGATGTAAATCCAGCCAAAGAAGGATTTGGGGTTCTCTTTGAACTCTTCAACCTCAACTCTGTCACAGCCAAGGCGCTTCATAACATCGCCCATATACTGACAGGCCTGGTATTCACCCTTTGAACCGGGTCCTCTTTTTTCAAATTTAGTGCATATGTATCTGATTTCCTGATACATATATCTTGCATATCCGCTTTTTTTCTCAATGATTTTTGAAAGATCCATTCTCATTCCTCCATTTAAAAACTATACTGTTATTATCACACATTATTTATAAATTATCAAGCCGAAAAAAATGTAATTTTTTTGTGCATAATAAACCATAAGAAAAAGGACCGCCGAGGCGGTCCTTTAGACTGTTTTTATTATTCTTCGCTTGACTCCTCAGCTGTGTCGGCAGCGGCTTCTTCAGCAGCGCCTTCGGCAACAGATTCTTCTTTTCTTTTGTGGAAAAGGATTTTATCAACCGGGAAGTAAAGGAAGAACTGTACTGCGGAGCAAATCATAGTTGCAAGGTTTGCAGCAGCATCGCCCTTCATCCAGCCTTTACTTACAAAAAGGTGAGCAAGCGTGGGATTGAGCCAGGCGGAGAAGCAGATAAGCGCGATGGTGAATACAATGTAAATCGGGAGAGTTACTGCAATATTTGCGCCGGAATTGAAGGTCTTTTCTCTGTTTACAAAGAAAGCTACAATCTGAGCTACAATGTTGGCGACATTGTTTGAAATAAAATAGCCAAGGCCGCCGATAACTATTGCACCTTCAGCCATATTTACCGGGGATTTGAATACCCACCACTCAAAATCCTGCCCGAAAAGATCTACTATCGGAGGCAGATGGTTCAGTACATTGAGAAGTGTGAACTGAACTATCATTGCAAGCAGGCTTACGAAAATGAATTTTACAAACTGCCAAATTGTGGTTACGGCTGAGCCTTTGCTGTCAGCTGCCTTGTCAATCTGATTAAGTTTACCCATTTTATTTTCTCCTTAATTATCAAAAGTATCGTCTTTGTTTTTCTTGGATTTCTTTCTTTTGGCTTTGCTTTCTTCGGCGGCATCCTCAAGCTTCTTCTGCTTCTCGGCTTCTGCTGCTTCTTTGGCCGCCTGCCTTTCGGCTTCGGCTTTTTCGTTTGCTGTATTATTCTGTGAAATAGCCCAGCGTGCAATCTTCATTTTGTTTCTGTCGGCGCCGGTTTCTATAACAAGGGAATCTTCTTTTACGGTAACAACTCTGCCCATTATGCCGCCGATGGTAGTAACCTCATCGCCGACCTGGATGTTGTCACGCATATTCTGCTCTTCCTGCTGTTTTTTCTTCTGGGGACGAATCATTACAAAATACATTACAGCAAAAAGTGCGCCCATAAGGACCAGCATGCTTACCGAGCTGCCCTTACCGGCCTGTGCGCCGGAACCCTGCTGGGCTGCTGATGCTAAAAGATAAAAAATGTTCATTGGTTAACCTCCGAGTGAATATTGTAAACATTATAAATTATATAGCAGAATTATGCAACTATTTTTTTATATACGCGTATCAAGTGTGTCAGCATACCTGTTTCTGTATTCCTCAAATCTGTCCTCTTCAATTGCCAGGCGTATTTCAGCCATCAGATTATTGTAAAAATACAGATTGTGTGTAACACAAAGCCGCATAGCGAGCATTTCCTTGCATTTAAAAAGGTGGCGGATATATGCTCTTGAAAATTTGCGGCAAACCGGGCAATCGCATTCCGGGTCAATAGGGGAGAGATCCTTTTCATACTTATTATTGTTGAGGTTTATTATTCCGCTTTTTGTGAAGAGGTGGCCGTGCCTTGCATTTCTTGACGGCATAACGCAGTCGAACAAATCAACACCGCGGTAAACGTTTTCAATAATATTCCCGGGGGTTCCGACCCCCATAAGGTACCTGATTTTATCCTCGGGCATATATGGCTCCACCGCTGAAACAATTCTGTACATTTCTTCTTTAGGTTCACCCACGGCAAGGCCGCCGATTGCATAACCGTCAAGATTCATCTTTGCGATTGCTTTCATATTATTGATTCTAAGGTCTTCAAAAGTGCAACCCTGGTTTATGCCGAAAAGCAGCTGCTTTTTGTTTATGGTATCAGGCAGTGAATTCAGTCTGGCCATTTCCGCTTTGCATCTTTCAAGCCAGCGGGCGGTTCTTTCACAGGATTTTTCGGCGTATTCATAAGTCGCGGGGTTTTCAACACATTCATCAAAGGCCATAGCTATTGTGGAGCCGAGGTTGGATTGTATCTGCATACTTTCTTCCGGTCCCATGAAAATATAGCGCCCGTCCACATGACTTTGGAAATAGACACCTTCCTCTTTGATTTTCCTCAGTGACGCAAGAGAAAAAACCTGGAATCCGCCGCTGTCTGTCAGAATAGGACCTGACCAGCCTGTAAATTTGTGAAGGCCGCCCAGCTCTTTCACCAGCTTGTCGCCTGGCCTTACATGCAGATGATAGGTGTTGGAAAGCATCACTTGGCAGTTTATATTTTCAAGGTCAGTTGAAGAAAGAGCCCCTTTGATTGCGCCGCAGGTGGCAACATTCATAAAAGCGGGGGTCTGCACTTCACCGTGAACGGTTTTAAGAACTCCCCGTCTTGCAAGCTTTTCTTTTTTTATAAGTTCAAACATATTATCACCGGGCTTATTTTAACTTAAAGATAAATTAAAGTCAATAAACAGGGTGTGAATCCGATAATTGACTGAAAAAATGATTGATGATAAAATAACAGTATAAAAATCAGCAGGATGAGCAGTAATGAAAAAGTTTTTTAAATTCGTTATAAAAATAATTTCAGTTCTTATTTCATCTCTTGTAATAATCAATATTGCGGTTATTGCATATAGCTCAGTTTACATTAAGAAAGAAGATAAGCTTACAGAAAATTATGATTGTATTCTGGTACTCGGCACAAGCGTAAACGGAAAAGAGCCCGGCGCTTTGCTCAAAGACAGGCTTGATACTGCAATCAGACTTTATAATTGTAAGCAGAGCCGTTATGTTGTTATGAGTGGGGACGGCATCGATAAATACTATAATGAGCCGAAAGCAATGAAAGATTACGCCATTAAGCAGGGCCTAGAAGACAGAATAATAATTATGGATGAAGGCGGTCTTTCAACTTATGAATCAATGTACAGAGCGAAAGAACTAATCGGGGTGTGCAAACCGCTTATTGTAACCCAGAAATATCACCTGTTCAGGAGCGTGTTTGCTGCAAGATGCCTTGGAATGGATGCAGCGGGTGTTGCCGCAGAAAAAACAGCGCAGGATTATCCATCGGCGCTTTACAGACATACAAGAGAATTTTTTGCAAGAGTAAAAGATTTTATTTTTGTTTTTATCAGGCCTGAACCAAATTATATGGATGATGTTGAAATTAAATAACAGAAATACCGCCCGGAATACTTTGTAGATATTCCGGGCGGTTTTAATATCATTTTCAATTATGCGGTTGGCTCAAATCTTTCGGTTTTTGTGAGCTTGAAAAGATGAACAAAAAATGCGATTATTCTCTGGAAAAATCCTTTATTCAGGGTTACATCAAAGGATTTGATAAGGGGATTACCGTTGCTGTTATTTCGCACTTTGTTATCGGTTTTGCCCATAACCTTAACTGTAAAAGATATATTATCTCTAATATCTTCTGCCTCATATTCCACTTTGCTGTTATCGCCGTATCTGACCGGTTTGTTTCCGGCAAAAAGAACAAGCCTGCAATCTGACGGTATATCTTTACCGGTTGCCTTAACTTTGATATTTGACCTGTAGGCAATTTTACGGCCTGCCGGAGCATTGATTACCGGATTGCCGAGGGGAGGAATTGCTTTTGTTATACAGTAACCGCATTTGCTGCAGATACCCTTTGTTAATCCCTGTTTTGTTGCCGTTGGTTCTTTTTCCGTTTTCCAGGTAAATGAGTGCTTTTCATAAGCTTTCTTTTCGCCGCAGGCGCATACAAACCGATGATGTGTATCGGTAGTTTCATAAATGAAATTGTGGGTGTGTGTTTCAGGGACAATCTTCCACTTTGCCTTTACAGTCAGGTTATTTGCGGGCATGGTTGCCGGTATTTCCGGGCTCCATCCGTCAAAAACATAACCTGTCCGTTCGGGCATGGGGATGCCGGAAATTTCTTCACCGAATTCATAGTTGCGTATCTCATTCTCTTTTTCACAGTCAAAATCAAGAGTAAGAGTATAAAGAACAGTATCCCATTTTGCTTCGATTACTAGATCTTTGGCGGGCATAGTATCCGGGGGGATGATGCTCCAGCCTGAGAAAGAGTGCCCTTCATATACCGGGTTATCCGGCTTTTCAACCTGCTGACCGAATTCATATTCGGTTACAATATTTTCTTCACCGTTATTGAGAATATATGTAATTGTGTAGGACTCAATTTCAAAGCAGGCATCTATATACAAATCTTCGTCCGGCATAGTTGAGGGTGATGCAGCCCAGCCGGTGAATCTATATCCTTCTTTTTCAGGGTTGCCTTTGGAGCACTCCGGTACTGTGATGCCGTATGCAACATCTGGTATTCTTTCATACTCCTGAGAATCGGCAATATAAATAACATCGTGTTTGTTAATTTCCCAAAGGGCTGTAATTGTTATGTTTTCCGCCGGCATAGTTTCGGGAACAGTCGTATTCCATCCTTTGAAACTGTAATGCTCTCTTACAGGATCGGCAGGTTTTATAATGGTTTCTCCTGCTGTATAAGAATTAACAATATCATCTTCGACGTTGCCGAGAATATATGTTATTGTGTACTGAACGCCCTGTACAGTGGAGCAGTAATAAAGATCATGGTCCGGCATTACAGAAGGAACAGTATCATTCCAGCCGGAAAATATTCCTTCAACTTCCGGCGTGTAGGCTGTTACCGGGCTGCCTGTATTATATCTTTCGCTATTGTTTGAATAAACACTTCCGTCTGGATTATAAAGTGTGTAGTATATTGTATGCTGAGTACTGTCGGATGGAACGGCTTTGCTTAAGTCAATATTCAAAGCCGGTCTTACACCGTAAATCTTGTTTAATTCTGTTGATGATTTTGCACCCATGAAACCGATTGTATAGGCTTTAAGTGAATTTTCAACGGCTGAACTTGTCCACCAGAAAGTGAAGTGTTCACCGTTTATGGATGCGTAATAGCAATTCTGCATTTCGGAATACTGCGTTGTTGCGGCTACTCTGTCCGAAGAGGTAGGAAACAAAGCTGAATTTTCACATTGTTCAACTGAAAGCAGTTTCGCATTACCGCTTATTGCAGCAAGTTCTTCGGCGGCAAAAGCCGTTTCGGTAAAATTGTTCTCAAGCCATTCTTTTATATCAGATGTGCTGTAGTTTTTATCAGAATTATCTGCTCTGAATTCCATGCAGTCCAGCGCATATTCAGAAACAACAAGCCCTGAATCATAATCCAACACATACCATTTTATCGGCTCATATCGGAACCAGTATATTGAATTTTTATTGTAATTCAGCTGGCCGTAGTTTTTTGTTCCTTCATTTCCGGCGTTTTGGTTGCACTCAGTCGGTCTGTAAAGGCTGAAACAGACTCCTCTGTATTTTTCACCGTTCAGATATTTATCCGTATAGAACATATAGTCGGCCGGGGAGCCGTTGCTGTAATATCCGTAAGAAACCCAGTCATCATCTGAAACCATGGAATCGAGTGCTGCTGTTAAAGAAGAATCATCCACAAGAGACTGGGGATAACTGCCGAGACAGATACTGTCAAATCCAGCTGCAAATGAAAGCGGAATTACACCGAATAACAATAAGGCGCTCAGAACCGCAGCAGTGATTTTAACCGCTGTATTTTTCATTTCATTACCTCCGGAAAAGTTTATATAAAGATGATAACACATTTATTTTAGTCAAGTCAATAAAAAGAGCTCCCCGGTTATCGCAACCGGGGAGAAAAATCAGTTATTAAATTCAGCCGAACTGTGCAATATGATATTTGCTTCATTATTTTCAAACATCAGTATTGCCCCTGTAACCGGCAGAGTTTTACGCTCGTTTTTTTCGGTAAGCGATATTGTGCCATCCGATACGGCAACAGCCGCATTTTCGTGGTTTGCCATTATGCCTCTGTAACCGTCCGAAGTTGGAACAATCAGCGAAGAACATAAGCCGTCATAAATAATTCCCGAAGGGCCCGAAATTTTCAGCTTGAAATCCGTCATAATGCTTCACCGGCCCTGATTTTTTCAGCTTTTTGTTTTGCATCTTCCAGCGTGCCTACATTGAAAAAAGCGTTTTCAGGCAGGTCATCGCATTCACCGTCGATTATTGCGGCAAACCCGCGTATTGTATCAGGCAGGGTAACATAGGTGCCGGGCAGACCCGTGAATTTTTCGCCCACATAAAAGGGCTGGGAAAGGAATTTTCTGATTTTTCTTGCTCTTGAAACAGTCAGTTTATCTTCATCACTGAGTTCATCCTCGCCGAGGATGGCAATTATATCCTTAAGGTTATTGTATTTCTCAATAAACTCCTGCACGGTTCTTGCCACCCGGTAGTGTTCCTCGCCCACAATATCCGCTTCAAGTATTCTTGATGTTGAATCAAGAGGATCAATAGCCGGATATATTCCTTCCGAAGCTATTTTTCTGCTGAGAACAGTGGTAGTGTCAAGGTGGGCAAAGGTGGTGGCAGGGGCAGGGTCCGTAAGGTCATCTGCAGGCACATAAATTGCCTGTACCGATGTGATTGAGCCGTTTTTTGTGGAGGTTATTCTTTCCTGAAGCCTGCCCATATCCTCTGCAAGGGTGGGCTGGTAGCCAACGGCAGAGGGCATTCTGCCCAGCAGAGTTGAAACCTCGCTGCCGGCCTGCACAAACCTGAATATATTGTCAATGAAAAGCAGAATATCTTTATTCTGCGTATCTCTGAAATACTCAGCCATTGTAAGTCCTGAGAGTGCAACTCTCATTCTTACTCCGGGGGGCTCGTTCATCTGACCGAAAACCAAAGCTGTTTTTTCAATAACTCCACTTTCGCTCATTTCCCGCCACAGGTCATTGCCTTCTCTTGATCTTTCACCTACGCCTGTAAAAACCGAATAACCGTTATGGTTAATGGCTATGTTGTGGATAAGTTCCTGTATCAGTATTGTTTTGCCAACGCCTGCGCCGCCGAAAAGGCCGATTTTACCGCCTTTTGCATATGGTTCAAGGAGGTCGATGGCTTTTATACCTGTTTCAAATATTTCAACCGTCGGGTTCTGTTCCTTGAATTCCGGCGGATTGCGGTGTATGCTCCATCTTTCGGCGTTTTCATCAATCTGAGGTTTGCCGTCAACAGCTTCGCCGAAAACATTGAATATTCTACCCAGGGTTACATCACCCACGGGTACTTTAATACCCGAGCCGGTGCTTTCAACAGGCAGATTCCTTGATATTCCTCCGCAGGCCGAGAGCATAATGCACCTTACTTTGCCTTCGCCCAGGTGTTGGGCAACTTCCATATATTTTGTTTTGCCGCCTACTTCAACAGTAAGGGCTTCGTTCATTTTCGGCAGGTCTTTTGTGTCAAAAAACACATCAACCACAGAGCCGTTTACTTGCAGTATTTTACCGGTCATTGTCTTTTCCTTCCTCCGGAAACTTCGCTTATTTCCTGAGTTATTAAGTTTTGACGGGTTCTGTTATAGGTCAGCGTAAGCTCCTCAAGCATTGCTTTTGCATTGTTGCAGGCGGAGTTCATTGCTGTCATTCTTGCATTTTGCTCGCACATAAAAGCAGTAAGCATAATTGATTTGAATATAG
Source organism: Clostridia bacterium (assembly GCA_017430535.1). Taxonomy (GTDB): domain Bacteria; phylum Bacillota; class Clostridia; order Oscillospirales; family Acutalibacteraceae; genus CAG-177. The sequence goes on along the minus strand of JAFRMR010000003.1, from coordinate 244,185 downwards.
CCGCGGAATAAACAGGCATGATGCTTTCAAGCACTTCCTGCCTTGTGGGGTAATACTCAAATGTGCCGCCTTCTGACGCAGGTTTACTGTTTAAGGGCAAAACCTGCTTAGTTATAACTTTAGAGGTCAGATCGTTTTTTAATTCCTTATAAATAACAGTCAGTTTGTTCAGCTTTTCCTCAGAGAATTCTTTGAAAAACCAATTTGCTATATCACCGGCTGTATTGGCATCCGTATCTCCGAGGTCAAAGATAAAGCTTTTGTCATATTCAAGATTTCTTTTGTCAAAAAACCTTTTTGCTTTTTCACCTATAAGAAAAAATCTGCAGCCGGGGTTATTTTTAACGGTTTCTTCGGCAAATCTCAGCACCGATTTATTGTAATCACCGCACAGACCTTTATCTGATGCAATAATCAGATATCCGTCCGGCCCGCTGTTTTCGCAGAGATATCTGCACTCATTTTCCGTAATGCCGGCCATAATACCGCCGAGATTCTTTTCGAGTTCTTCAAAGTATTCATTGAATGCGGGCAGGGTTGATTTAACGGCCCTGAATTTGGTGGATGAAATAAGATACATCGCATTTGTAATTTTCAGGGTATCGTTTATGCTTTTGATTCTGCCCTTTATTTCTTTGAGAGTAGGCATAATTTATGAGATATACTTTACGCAAAAATATAGTTTTTCAGGGTTTCTGTTTCTTCCTGCGTAAGTATTCCTTTCTCATCAATTTTTTTGCAGAGGCTGTCATGTTTTTCCTCAAATCCGGCGCAGATTTCATTGCTGAGTTTCTCTGTTTCGGCAAGAGTCAGCCCGGCAAATTTTCTGCCGAGGGCCGCAGTCATAATAATAACAATTCTGTGCCTTGACAGGGGAGTATGCTGCTTTTGGCGCATTATCATCATAAGGCTTTCGCCGAACTGCAGGCTTTGCTTTGTTTCTTCATCAAGGTCCGATGAAAATTTGTTGAATACCGATTTTTCCTGGTACTGGGCAAGCTCTATTTTCAGTGATTTACAGGTGTTTTTAACTATTTTTGCCTGAGCATCGCCGCCTACACGGGAAACGGAAATACCTACATTAACAGCAGGCCTCTGCCCGCTGAAAAACAATCCTGTTTCAAGGAAAATCTGACCGTCTGTAATAGAAATTACATTTGTGGGTATATAGGCGGAAACATCACCGGCCTGGGTTTCAACTATAGGGATTGCCGTAAGGCTGCCGCCGCCCAGTTCATCGCTGAGATGAGCCGAGCGTTCAAGTAGCCTTGAATGCAGGTAGAAAATATCGCCGGGATATGCCTCACGCCCCGGCGATCTTCCGAGAAGCAGGCTTAAAGTCCTGTAAGCATCCGCATGCTTTGAAAGGTCATCGTAAATAATAAGAACATCTTTCCCTTTTTCCATAAAATACTCGCCCAGAGCGCATCCTGCGTAAGGGGCAATATATTTCAGGGGATCGGGATCGGCTGCCGTTGAACTTATTACGGTTGTGTAATCCATAGCGCCGAAGGATTTAAGCGTATTAACTGTTGAAGCAACAGAGCTTGCCTTCTGGCCGATTGCAACATAAATACATATAACATCTTTATCCTTCTGGTTGAGGATTGTGTCAACGGCAATGGTGGTTTTACCCGTCTGCCTGTCGCCGATTATAAGTTCCCTCTGGCCGCGGCCTATGGGAAACATTGTGTCAATTGTAATTATTCCCGTTTCAATAGGAGTATTTACGGGCTGCCTTTCAACTATACCGGGAGCCGGCCTTTCTATGGGCCTGTAATCATCTGCCTCTATATCTCCAAGGCCGTCTATCGGATTGCCAAGGGCATCCGTTACCCTGCCGATAAATTTATCACCGACCGGCATACCGGCAACTTTTCCGCTGCGCCTTACAAATCCGCCCTGGGATATATCATCGCCTTCATCAAACAGAATACAGCCTATTTCATCCTCTTTAAGGTCCTGAACAAGGCCTTTTATTCCGTTTTCAAACAGCAGTATTTCGCCGTATTCCGCACCGTCAAGTCCGCTTACGGTGGCAATATCATCGCTTACGGTTATTACTCTGCCTATATCGGTGCCGGTTACTTCAGTTGAAAAGTTATCAATTTTTTCTTTAATCAGGGGAATAACATCTTTTTCAAATTTTATCTCATCAAGTGAAGCTTTGAACTGCTTAAGCCGTCCCTCACCGGTCCAGTCATATTCCTTGCTGCCTGCAATAAGGCGGAAGCCGGCGGTAATGGATTCGTCTTTTACAAAAATCAATTCGCTGATGTTGTGTTTATCCTTAAGGAATTCAATCATTCTTGATTTCTGGCTGTTGCTGGGTTCTTCATTTGAATAGAGATACGCTTGGTTCTGAGTCATATTATTCATCCCCATCCGTTATATCAAGAAAACTGTCATATGCATCCGATGTGCTTTCAAATACGATTTTTTCGGCTGCATCCTGTGCAAGTTTGCAGATTTCGGGATTCACGCCGTTCAATATATTGCTTTTTTCTTTTTCAGCCTCGGCTCGTGCCTTTTCAATTATATTGCCGGCTTCCTGCCGTGCTTTATCTTTGATTTCATCGGCTTCTTTTTCTGCTTCATCGGCAGCATCCGATTTCATCTTTTTTATTTCTTCCTGAGCCGATTCCAGTTTTCCGCTGTACTCGCATTTCAGTTCTTCGGCATCGCTGAGTGTGGTTTTGGTTCTTTTTTCTATATCTTTGCAATACTCTTCTCTGCCGTCTATGAATTTTTTTACCGGTTTATACAGCAAAAAATACAACGCGGCAAAAAGTATCACAAAATTCAGCATATGCAAAAGAACCTGCTGAATATCTATGTTTAAGGGCATATTCAATCCTCCGTGTCAGAAATCAGAGTACAAATATGATAAGTATTGATACGATAAGGGCGTAAATAATTGCTGTTTCAATGAAAACAAGGCCCAGCATCATAGCGGTTCTTATGTTTCCCGAAGCCTCGGGCTGGCGTGCCATACCGTCGGAAGCGCCTTTGATAGCTACAGCCATACCCACGGCGCCTACAGCGGCAACAAGGCCCAGTACTGCAGCTGCGCCGATTACTTTTACGGAATTACCGCCGGATTCACCGGATTCTTCCTGTTCCGCGGTTTCGGAAACAGCTGTTGTTTCAGTTTTTGCATCTGCTGCGAAAGCAGGCACGGCCAAAGCGGTGATAATAAAGATAAACGCAAGTATTGCAAGAAGTTTTTTGGTAAAGTTTTTCATGATTTTTTCCTCTTTTCTTTCTTTTTTGAAGGCTCGGTGGATTCACCGTAGAATATTGAAACAAGAGTTATAAGCACATAAGACTGTATCAGTGCATGGAGCAGGGTAAACAGCACTCCTACCAGAACCGGCAGCACATAGCTTGTCAGAGCGTAGTAATATACAAGCTCTGTAACAAGTGCGCCGGAAAGCAGGGCGCCGAAAAGCCTGAAGCTCATTGATATAGGCAGTGAAAAGTCTTTCAGGGCTTTGAGCATTCCCTTTATTCCGTTTGTAAACAGGCCGCCGAACAGTATTATTCCGTAGGACAGAAATCCCATGGCTATGGCTCCGTTTATATCTGCCAGGGGCGCGGGCAGTGAGATTGAAATGCCTCTCACAGTCTGTGCCTGTATGCCGAACAGCTCAAATATTGTGCCGAAAAATATGTAAACCGCGGCTGCAAATATATATCCGCCGGCAAAAATATTGTGGTCGGGGCTGTTTTCTTTTGCAATGCCTGTAAAAAGCCCTACTCCTCTTTCAAGCAGGTATTGGATTTTACCGGGTTTCAGGGTGAATTTAGGTATAACAAAAATCCGGAGTATAATTGCAATAATTATCAGCACTGCCGAAACCGTAAAGGCGGAAATAAGCCCGGGATTAACCTGAATAATACCGAAAAGGCTGATTTTTCCGGTTTCATGAAGCACCGCATCCCGCATCACTTCTTTAATGCTTTCTTCCTTTTCACCGGGACTGCCGGTAAGAATAATGCCGATTATAAGCGCTGCGGCAATCAGAGCGAAAACAAGGGAACTGACTGCTTTGGTTTTCTTGCTCAATTCTGTCACTCCTTTCCCTTATAATGAATAGAATAAATTATATCACTGTTTTATGAAAAGTCAAATATTACAGTTGGCTTTTTACGCAAAACTTTAAATTGTTCTTGACTAAACACCGCGGCAATTATATAATTATAAAACATTAAAAAAATAAATAGTCTTTATCCGGCATTGTGCTGATAATATACGGAGGGTTCTTATGTCTGATTTTACGGGAAAAAGCTTCCTTAAACTGCTTGATTTTACACCGGATGAAATTGAATATCTCATAAACCTTGCCGCAAAGCTGAAAGCCGATAAGAAAAACGGAATCAGCCACAGGATTTGCGAGGGTAAAAATATTGCTCTCATATTTGAAAAAACAAGCACCAGAACCAGGTGCGCTTTTGAGGTGGCTGCCGCAGATTTAGGCATGCACCCGGTTTATCTTGATCCTCAGAGTTCGCAGATAGGCAAAAAAGAGAGTATTGCCGATACAGCAAGGGTTCTCGGGCGTATGTTCGACGGTATTGAATACCGCGGTTTCAGCCAGAAAACCGTTGAAGACCTGGCTAAATACTCCGGTGTACCTGTATGGAACGGTCTTACGGATGAATTTCATCCTACCCAGATTCTTGCCGATTTTCTTACTGTCAAAGAGCATTTCGGCAGGTTAAAGGACATTAAATTTGTATATATGGGTGATGCCAGGTTCAATATGGGCAATTCCCTTATGGTCGGCTGCGCAAAAATGGGTATGAATTTTGTTGCCTGCGCTCCCGAGTCATATTTCCCCGATGGTGAACTGATATCTGTCTGCCGCAATATTGCAAAAGAAACGGGCGCATCAATAGAGTTTGAAACCGACCCCGAAAAAGCAGTCCAGAACGCCGATGTTATTTACACGGATGTCTGGGTTTCAATGGGTGAGCCGGACGGAGTATGGAAGGAAAGGATAGAAGCCCTTCTTCCTTATCAGGTCAACAAAAAACTTATGGATGCTGCAGGGGAGCAGTGCCGGTTTATGCACTGCCTGCCTTCATACCACGACCTTAATACCGAGGTGGGCAGGTCCGTGTTTGACAGGTTCGGTTTAGAGGAACTTGAGGTTACCGATGAGGTGTTTGAAAGCAGTAAATCCATTGTATTTGACGAAGCTGAAAACAGAATGCACACCATCAAAGCCGTTATGGCTGCAACCCTGTGCGAAAACCCTTGAATTATTTTTTCCGGAGGCTGTGACAATTATGTTACAGTCTCTTATATTTTGCTTGATTTTAAGGTATGCTTTTGTTATAATATAATGAGATGAAAATATCGGAGGAAGTTATGAAAGGTAAGCTTATTGTAATTGAAGGGCTTGACGGCGCGGGAAAGTCCACTCAGGAAAAGCTGCTTGAAAAGCGCCTTGCCGGTGAAAACATATCCGTGCACTATATAAAACTGCCCAATTATGATGACGATGCCTGCATACTTGTAAAGCAGTATCTTGCCGGCAGGTTCGGCACAAAGCCGGGTGATGTCAACGCTTATGCCGCCTCATCTTTCTATGCTGTTGACAGATTCGTCAGCTACAATTGCTACTGGAAAGAGCAGTATCTCGGCGGTTCCGTTATTTTGGCAGACAGATACACAACCTCCAACGCCTATCATCAGCTTGCCAAAACCGAGCCGGAGCATTGGGATGAATACCTTGCCTGGCTTGAAGATTTTGAATACAATAAGCTCGGTATACCTAAGCCCGACGCTGTTGTTTACCTCGATATGCCGGTGGATGTTTCCCAGAAGCTTATGTCCTCAAGGTACGGCGGGGATGACGGCAAAAAGGATATACACGAGCGCAATACGGATTATCTTGATGCCTGCAGAGTTGCGGCGGATTATGCCTGCAAAAAACTGGGCTGGATAAAAATCAGCTGCGCCGAAAACGGCAGTCCGATTCCTCCGGATGTAATATCCGGCAAAATTTACAATTCAATTGCAGATATCCTGCACAGTGAAAGGTAACATTATGCTTTACATTTTTCTTGCCGAAGGTTTTGAAGAAGTTGAGGCCCTTGCAACCCTTGATGTTATAAGGCGCGCGGGTATAGATGTTGAAACTGCAGGAGTCGGCTCAAAGTATATCACCGGCTCCCATAATATAACCGTAAAATGCGATATAGATACCGATGAGGCAACATTTACCGGCCTTGACGGTATTATTCTGCCGGGCGGTATGCCGGGCACACTTAACCTTGCTGCAGATAACCATGTTATGGATGCGCTTAAGTATTGCTTTACTCAAGGCAAACTGATTGCAGCTATCTGCGCAGCCCCTATGATTCCGGGCAAAGAAGGCATGCTTAAAGGCAAAAAGGCTACCTGCTTCCCCGGCTTCGAAAAAGACCTTGAAGGCGCGGTGATTTCAGAGCGCTTTGTTGAATCGGACGGTAATATTATTACCGGCAGGGGAATGGGCAGCGCAGTTAACTTTGGTATTGAAATTGTCAAGTATTTCAAGGGCGATGAGTTTGCTCAGAAACTTAAATCCACCCTCCAGTGCTCATGAATAAGCAGGAGCTCAGAAAAAAGTATTTATCCTTAAGGGATTCTTTTTCTCAGAAAGAACGGAAAGAATCCGGCTCTGTGATTTTTGATAAAATCAAAGAGCTTAAAGAGTATAAGAACTGCAGCCTGCTTCTGGTTTACTGCTCCTTCGGCAGCGAGCCGGATACAGCCGGTATTATTGATGATGCTTTATCCCGGGGCAAGAGTGTTGCTGTTCCCCGCATAACGGGCAAAAAAATGGAGTTTGTTCTCTTAAATTCCCGCTCTGAGCTTACTTTGGGCAAATATAATATCCTGACCGCTCCCGAAAACAGAGAACCGATAAAAGATTTCAGTAATGCTCTTTGTATAGTTCCCTGTATATCGATTGATTTTAACCTTAACCGTCTCGGTTACGGCGGCGGTTACTATGACCGCTTTTTATCCGAAAATAACAGTATTAAAACCGTATGTGTTTGTTTTGACAGATGTATAAGCAGCTCTCTTCCCAAAGAAGAGTATGATGTTGCAGTTGATATGTGTGTAACAGAATCAAGAATTATCGGAGGTGAAACAGATGCCGGAAGATAACGAAAACAAAAAGAAGCCCTTCAAGGTTACAATATCCGATGAAGACTATCTGAGCCCGGATGAGCTTGATGCCCTGCTTTCCGGCTCGGAGCCTGAAGTGCCCCGTTTTTCCGCTCCCCAAAGGCCTAAATTCGAAGTGCATCTGGATGAAAAAGAGCAGGAAAGCGAAACCGACGAATTACAGCCGGAGTATAAAGGCGAAATCTATTTTTCAAATATCAAGCCTGTTAAATCGGATGTTAGTGTTTCCGCCTCCAAAAAGAAGAAGGGCAATTCTTCTTACGGTTCCCTTGCTCTGTTTCTTATTCTGCTCATCGGCCTTACCTGCGGAGCATCTCTTTACGGTATTTCCTGCATAAACGATATTCTTGCCTTCGGCAGAAGCGATGAAACAGTTACCGTAAATGTTCCCCTTGATGCGGATACAGATGATATAATCGACCTGCTCGCCGATAAAGGCCTTATAAAGCAGAAGTTTTTCTGCAAGCTGTTCTATGAAGCCGAGGTCAAGCTGAAAACCATAGGCAAAAAGAGCGTAAAAGCACCCGTTTACCTCAGCGGTGTTTATGATGTTGAAAAAAATGACGGCCTTGAATCCTATATAAGCCAGTTCAAGGAATCTCAGGTAGGCAAGGACACAACCTGGGTTGCCATCCCCGAAGGCTGGACTGTTTATCAGATTTTTGACCGCCTTGAAAAATTCGGTGTCTGCTCCAAGGCAAAGCTTATGTCCTCAATTACCGGCACAAGCTATGAATACGGCTTTATTCAGAATATATCGGCAGATTCAAAAAGGACCCAGAAGCTGGAAGGCTATCTATACCCCAATACTTATGAGTTTTATGTGGACAGCGACCCCAACAGTGTCATAAGAAAATTCCTTGAGGAATTTCAGACCGAGTGGACCGATGAATATCAGAAGCAGGCGGACAAAATGGGCTACACAATGGATCAGATTATAATTATTGCATCCATTATTCAGCGCGAGGCTGCCGATGCCGAGCAGATGCCCGATATTTCCTCTGTTATTCATAACAGGCTTAATCATTCCGCTTCCTGGCCCACCCTTGACTGCGACTCAACCGAAACATTTGTCAAAAACTATGTTACCGAAAATGTTTCTCCCGTTCAGGCGCAGATTTATGCCCAGAATTATAATACATACAATAATCAGGGCCTTCCTCCCGGGCCTATATGCAACCCCGGCGATGATGCCATAAGGGCGGCACTTTATCCCAACGATACCAATTATTATTTCTTCCGCCACGATAAGCACGGGAACATCTACCTTGCCTCTACCCAGGCGGAGCACGATGCAAACGCAAACCTAGTGCTCAGGGCAAACAGCAGAAGCTGAATCAAATTATAAAAGGACCGTTACCTTTCCCGGCGACGGTCCTTAAAAACAGCTGCGGAGTATTGAATTATGAAATCACCTGAAATACTTGCCCCTGCAGGGGATATGGAAAGGCTTGAGGCCGCTTTGCTTTACGGAGCGGATGCCGTATACCTCGGTGCAGATAAATTCGGAATGCGCACTGCCGCTGCAAGCTTCGGCGGCGATAATCTTGCCAAGGCCTGCTCTCTTGCCCATGCCAAAGGGGCAAAAGTATACCTTACCTGCAATACCGTGCCCAGAAACCGTGAGCTTGATGAGCTGCCCGGTTTTGTTGACTGGGCTGCGGAATCCGGGGCGGATGCCTTTATTGTCACTGATATCGGTGTAATGACCGCCATTTTAAAAAGGCGGAGTGATGCCGAAATCCATATTTCCACCCAGGCCGGTGTTACCAATTATGCCTGTGCCAGGCAGCTTTACGATATGGGTGCCAAAAGGATTGTAACCGCCAGAGAACTCAGCCTTGAAGAAATAGCGGAGATAAGAGCAAAAGTTCCCGATGAGCTTGAAATAGAGTGTTTTGTTCACGGGGCAATGTGCGTTTCATTCAGCGGCAGATGCCTGCTTTCCAATTACCTTACCGGCAGGGATTCAAACAGAGGGGACTGCGCCCAGCCTTGCAGGTGGAATTACGCTTTGCAGGAAGAAAAGCGCCCAGGCGTTTATTTCCCCGTTGAGCAGGATGAATCCGGAACCTATATTTTCAATTCCAGGGATATGTGCATGATTGAGCATATTCCCGAGCTTTATTATGCAGGCGTTAACAGCTTTAAAATTGAGGGCAGGGCAAAATCTGCCTACTATACCGCCGCCTGCGTAAATGCTTACAGATGCGCTCTGGACGGCTTTGAAAAAAGCGGATTTGATAAGAATTACAAAATCCCCGCCTGGCTCAGGGAGGAGCCGCTTAAAATAAGCAACCGCCAGTACTGCACCGGTTTTTTCTTCACATCACCTTCTGATGACGCTCAGATTTACTACGGCGGCGGATACATAAGGGACTGTGAAGTTGCCGCCGTTGCGGAAAAATGGGAAAGCGGCATACTGTATGCCTCACAGCGCAACCGATTCTTTGAGGGCGAAACTCTTGATGTTATGGTGAAAGGGGAGGAATCCTTCAAGGTTACCGTTAAAAATTTGAGAAATGAAGACGGAGAGCTTATTGATAACGCTCCCCATCCTATGATGAAACTCAGTTTTGAATGTGGCAGGGAAATACCTGCAGGCTCATATCTCAGAAGAGAAAAAACTTAAAAGCTGTAATAATATTGCATTTAACGCACAGGCAATGGTTTGTTGCCTGTGCGATTTTTATTGCTGAATAACCTAATACTAATTATAAATTTAATATTGACAATTTTAACATTTTAATTTATATTATTGTGGACTATCTGTATATTATATTTTGTTTAACTGTGCTTTCCGGCACTTGAGAGGAAATAAATATGGCTTACAAAAAGAATCAGACCGCTGTAAAAAGCGTATATTTTCCCGTTGTGGCCCTGCGGGGGCTGGTGGTCTTTCCCGGCCAGCATCTTCATTTTGATGTGGGCCGTGAAAAATCCATCAACGCCGTAAATGCGGCTGCAAAGGGTAATAATCTTGTTTTCTTGGTTTCTCAGAAAAGCATCTCCGATGAAATACCCGATATGGATAATATTTATACATGCGGTGTTATAGCAAGGATAGATCAGGTTCTGAAAGTACCCGCAAAGCGCGGGCTCATTCACATTTCCGTTACGGGAATCAGCAGGGCCGGAATTTTTTCAATGTTTGAAAACAAAGGCTACCTTATGGGCGAGGTTTCCGAAATACCGGATAAGAAATCCGAAAAAAGAAACCCGGGCTATGATATTGCTCTTGTAAGGCGTACCAAAGATCTGTTTGCCGATTATGCCGATGTAGCCCCCAGAATGCCCGATGACATGTTTGTAACTATTCTTGAGGAAAAAGATCCGGGCAAGCTTGCGGACTATATTGCCGGCAACATAATGATTGAGTATACCGACCGGCAGAAGATTCTTGAAATAACGGATCCCGTTTCACGGCTTGAGGAAGTAAATGTTATCATAGCCGAGGAAACTTATCTTTTGGGCCTTGAATCTGAAATATCCGACAGGGTTCAGGAAAAAATGGATAAAAACCAGCGCGAGTATTACCTTCAGGAACAGCTCAAAACCATTTCGGAAGAGCTTAACGGGTTTTCGCCCGAAGATGAGCTTGCGGATTTCAGAAACAAGATTTCTGCCCTTAACGCTTCCGAAGAAGTTAAATCAAAACTCCTCAAGGAATGTTCCCGTCTTGAGAAAATGAGCAATTCATCCCCGGACGCTACGGTTCTCAGAAATTATATTGAAACCTGTGTGGAGTTGCCCTGGGGCATTTATTCCGAGGAAAATAAAGATATAGCTGTTTCAAGGAAGATACTTGAGGATGACCACTACGGCCTTGAAAAAGTTAAACAGCGCATACTTGAGTATCTTGCGGTTTCGGAAATAGCGCCGGATATCAAAGGGCAGATAATCTGCCTTGTGGGACCTCCCGGTGTGGGTAAAACCTCAATTGCCCGCTCAATTGCCCGGGCAACCGGCAGAAAGTATACCCGCATTGCCCTCGGCGGCGTAAGGGATGAGGCGGAAATAAGAGGCCACCGTAAAACTTATATCGGCTCTATGCCGGGCAGAATAATTGAAGCCCTGCAGAAGGTGAAAACGGCAAATCCTCTTATCCTGCTTGATGAAATTGATAAACTCTCGGCAGATTACAAGGGTGACCCCACCTCGGCCCTTCTTGAGGTGCTTGACCCGGAGCAGAATTTTGAGTTTACTGATCATTACATTGAGCTTCCCTTTGACCTTAGCAGGGTGCTGTTTATAACCACGGCCAATGTCCGCTCAGATATACCTGCTCCGCTGCAGGACAGGATGGAGATTATTGAGCTCGGTAGCTACACCTTTGAGGAAAAGTTCAATATTGCAAAGAAACATCTTATCCCCAAACAGATTAAACGCCACGGGCTGAAACGCTCTTCTCTGCGCATAACCGATAAAGCCCTCCGGCTTATAATTGACGGCTATACCAGAGAGGCCGGCGTAAGAGCCCTTGAGCAGAATATAGCTTCTGTCTGCAGAAAATGCGCAGTGAAAATAATTGAGGGAGAAGCGGAAAAAATATCCGTAACCCCCGATGATATTGAGAAGCTGCTGGGCGCAAGAAAATTTAACCCCGGTGATTTTGCAAGGGAGGATTCCGTAGGCGTTGCCAACGGCCTTGCATGGACTTCAGTGGGCGGCGAAATGCTTGAGATTGAGTCCGTTGTTGTAAACGGCAACGGCAAGCTTCAGCTTACCGGCTCTCTCGGCGATGTTATGAAAGAAAGCGCCCAGACCGCCGTAAGCTACATCCGCTCAAAATCGGATGAGCTTAAAGTGGATAAAGATTTCTACAAGAATTCTGATATTCATATTCATGTGCCCGAAGGGGCAACCCCAAAGGACGGTCCCTCCGCCGGAATCACCATTGCAACCTCTCTCGTATCTGCCCTTACCGGCAATAAAATCCGCAGTGATATAGCAATGACCGGCGAAATCACACTTCGGGGCAGGGTGCTGCCCATAGGCGGCCTCCGTGAAAAGTCCATGGCCGCTTACAGGGCCGGGATTAAAACCGTAATTATTCCTTACGGCAATGTTTCCGACCTTGATGAAGTGGATGAAGAGGTCAAAAAGAAAATATCCTTTATGCCCGTAAGAACTATCGACCAGGTATGGGATAAGGCCGTTGAAGGTTTCGGAAAGGCGGGAACGCAATGAGATTTGATAAAATAGAGTTCAGCAAATCCTTCGGCACATCCGCTCAGCTTCCGCCTTCGGCAGATAAAGAGATAGTTTTTTCAGGCAAATCCAATGTGGGTAAAAGCTCCCTAATCAATAAGCTTTTTAACCGAAAACAGCTTGCCCGCGTAAGTTCGGTTCCCGGTAAAACAATTACCGTAAACTTTTTCAGAGGCGACAGCGTATGGTTTGTTGACCTTCCCGGTTACGGTTACGCAAAACGGGATAAAGGCGAAAAAAAACGCTGGGCAGAGCTTATGGAGGGCTTCTTCCAATCGGAGCGCAATATTGCCCTGGTTATCCAGCTTCTTGATATGCGCCACGCTCCCACTGCCGATGATATGACTATGCTGTCATTTCTTAAGCAGAAACAGATTCCCTTTGTGATTATTCTCACAAAAAGCGATAAGCTGAATAAATCCGAAAAAGAAAAACGCAGAGCAGAGCTTGCATCTGAGCTTTCGGATTACGGCGATTATCAGAAAATTGAATTCTCTTCCGTAACCGGAGAAGGAACGGAAGAGCTGAAACAGGCAATAAATAAATCAGTTGAGGTGAACTAAAATGTATGTATCAGATTGTATTTCGGTAAATGAAAGAGGACATCTTACCATCGGCAGCTACGATACCGTAGAGCTTGCAAAGCAGTTCGGCACTCCTCTTTACGCTTTTGATGAAAATGAAATCAGAAGAAATATCAGAGAATTCAAAAAGTCCATAGATGATGAATATAACGGCAACGGTCTTGTGGTTTATGCTTCAAAGGCATTCTGCTGCAAGGAGATGCTCCGCCTGTGTAATTCCGAAGGGGCCGGCGTTGATGTTGTTTCCGGCGGCGAGCTTTACACAGCTATCTCCGTTGATTTTCCTGCCGAGAATATTGTTTTCCACGGCAACAACAAAACCTATGAAGAGCTTGAAATGGCCGTTGATTACAATGTAGGCAGAATCGTTGTTGATAACCTTACAGAGCTGAGAACCCTCGATAAGATTGCAGAGGAAAAGGGCAAAACCGTAGGTATTATGCTCAGAATCAAGCCCGGCATTGATGCTCATACCCATTCTTTCATAAAGACCGGTCAGATAGATTCCAAGTTCGGCTTTTCACTTGAAACAGGCGAAGCCCTTGAAGGTATCAAGGAGGCCCTCTCAATGGAGAATATCAAACTCAGAGGTCTTCACTGCCATATCGGCTCCCAGATTTTTGACCTTGACCCCTTTGAGCTTGCAGCTACCGTTATGCTTGACCTTTTCAAGCAGGTTAAGGATGAAACCGGCGTTGAGCTTGAGGACCTTAATCTCGGCGGCGGCTTCGGTATCAAATACCTCAAGAGCGACCGCCCCAGGGCTTACAGCGACTATATGCGCAAAGTAAGCACCGCAGTTAACAGCTATGCCGCTGACCTCGGCCTTAAAACCCCGTTTATTCTTATTGAGCCCGGCCGTTCCATAGTGGGTGCGGCAGGCCTTACCCTTTATACAGTCGGCTGTGTAAAGGATATCCCCGATGTAAGAACATATATTTCAGTTGACGGCGGTATGGGCGATAACCCCAGATATGCTCTTTATCAGTCCGCTTACGAAGTAATCTGCGCCAATAAGGCCGGCGAAAAGAGAGACTGGACCGTAACGGTTGCCGGCAAGTGCTGTGAAAGCGGCGATCTTATTCAGGAGTGGACCAGAGTTCAGCCCGTGGAGCCCGGTGATATTCTTGCTGTTCTTTCCACCGGCGCATACAACTACTCAATGGCTTCCAACTATAACAGAATCCCCAAGCTTCCCGTTATTTTTGTAAAGAACGGAAAAGCCAGAGAGGTTGTTAAGCGCGAAACTTACGAACAAATGTGCTCCTGCGATATTTAACTGCTTGAAGGGTGGATAACTGATGTTCAGCAAAACCGATATTTGTGACGGAGTGGATCTTGTCTGTGTTAAAACCGACAGCTTCAAAACAAATATGATTGATATTTCCATGGCTCTGCCTATGGATGAAAACGCATCGGCAAATGCGCTGATGATAAATCTACTTAAACGCTCCTGCAAAGCTTATCCCGATTATATTGAGCTGAATGCCCGCCTTGATGAGCTTTACGGCGCATATGTGGGGGCAGGGGTAACCAAAACAGGCGACGCGCAGGTTCTTTCGCTTTCAATTGCCTGCCTTGATGACCGCTTCTCTTTTTCCGGCGAACATATACTTAATGATTGCGTTGAGCTTCTTGCTTCAATGCTTTTCAGCCCTAATATCAAGGGTTCAAGCTTCGGCGCGGATAATCTTGCGCTTGAAAAGCGCCTGCTTGTTCAGAGAATTCTGGAGGAGCAGGATGATAAAAGGTATTACGCATTTCAGAAGTGTATTGAAGTAATGTGTGCCGGCGAGCCCTTCGGCCTGCCTAAAGCCGGAACCCCGGAGCAGGTTGAAAAGGCCAAAATGGCAGAGGTGTATTCCGCCTGGAAAAATGCTCTTAAATCCGCAAAAATCCGCATTACCGCAGTAGGCAATATTGATAAGCGTTTTATTACAAAAACCTTCAAAACCGGTTTTGGCAAAATAGAAAGGGAACCCTGTGAAATCAAAACCGTATTCCACAAAAAGGGCTCCAAATTCGCCAGAGTTGATGAAAAGCTGCCCGTTAATCAGGGCAAGCTTGTTATCGGTTACAGGGCCGGTATGGAGGATGAAAACGATAATTATTATGCCGAAAGAGTTATGGTGGATATTTTCGGCGGCGGTACTTACTCAAAGCTTTTTGCCAATATAAGGGAAAAAATGAGCCTGGCATATTACTGCAGCGCAAGGCTCATAGCCAGCAAAGGTATTGTAATAGTTCAGAGCGGTATTGATACAGAAAAAGAAAAATCCGTTTCAGCCGGCGTTATAAACCAGCTCAATGAGGTCAGAAACGGCAAATTTACGGATGATATTATCAAATCCAGTAAACTTGCAATCAAAGAATCGCTTACCTTTACATCCCCCGATGATTACTGCGCCTGGTATTCAAGCCAGATTCTCTATGATACAATCCGCACCCCGAAAGAAACTGCGGATAATATTGAGAAGGTTACCAGAGAAGAGATTTGCGCGGCCGCATCGCGTATGAGCCTTGATAAAATATTTATGCTCGTTGCCGAGGGCGCACAGGAGGGAAACGATGAAGGTTAAGGTTTACGAAGACGAAAAATTAGGCGAAATAGTTTACAGCGCAAAGCATTCATCGGGTCTTGAAATAATGGTTGTGCCCAAAAGCGGTATAAAATCTGCCTTTGCGATATTTGCAGTGAAATATGGTTCCGTTGATACTTTCCTTCAGAATGATGACGGTTCCTTCTCACCCATACCCGAGGGTACGGCGCATTTCCTTGAGCATAAGCTGTTTGAATCCGAAGAACTGGATGCTTTTGAGCTTTTTGCAAGAACCGGAGCCAGCGCAAACGCTTACACTTCCTTTGAACAGACTGCGTATCTGTTTAAGGGTTCCGAAAAGATAAGCGAATCTCTTGGCTATCTTCTGGATTTTGTTCAGAAACCCTACTTCACAGCCGAAACCGTTCGCAAAGAGCAGGGTATAATCGGCCAGGAAATAAGAATGTATCAGGATTTGCCCGATTGGGTTGTAATGTTTAACCTGCTTAAAGCTCTCTATAAACAGAATCCCGTGCGCATTGATATTGCCGGCACACAGGAATCCATTGCGGAAATTGATGATAAACTGCTTTACAGCCTGTATGACAGATTTTACAATCCCTCAAATATGGTGCTTACCATAGTCGGTTCTGTTGATCCCGATAAAATATTTGAACAGGTTGAGAAATCCATTCTCCGCAAAAAGCAGCCTGTGCCCGTAAGAAACTTTGTGCCCGAAAAACCGTCGGCTGTTAAAAAATATACCGAAGCAAAGCTTTCCGTTGCAAGAAAGCAGTTCCTGCTCGGCTACAAAGAGAATATTCAGACCCCCGTTATGAAAATTGAGGATGAATACAGCAGTGCCGTGCTTATGGAAGCGCTTTTCGGCAAAACATCAAAGTTTTATAAAAAATATCTTGACGAAGGCCTTATCGGCGCTGATTTCAGCGCATCTCTTTTCAACGGATACGGCTACAGCGTGTTTATGATAGGCGGCGCCTGCGATGATCCGGAAAAAGCCGCCAAATGTATAAAGGCCGAAATTGCCGCCGCAAAGAAAAACGGCATTGAAGAGGCCTGTGTTGAAAGGGCAAAGCGCAAATTCTACGGCCGTATGGTTATGGGCTACAATGATATTGAAAATGTAGCAAATCTTCTTGTGGGTCTTTATTTCAGCGGCAATAAGCCTTTTGATGATATGAAGGCCGTTCAGAAAATCACCGCAGCAAAGGTTAATAAGAGACTGTCTGTAATAGATGAAAAGGCAAGCGCTCTTTCGGTTATTATTCCTGCCTGATTTAAGAGGGGAGATGACACTATGTCAGATTTTACCGTTGTATATTTCAACTGCCTGTCAAAGGGGCTGAATGTTCCTGCAATTCTTGCAGAGTTTTCGATTTTCGGCCTGCACATCACAGTTCACACCTACGGCGCCGTAATCGCATTTGGTTTTCTGCTTGCGGTGCTTCTCGGCGGCAGAATTGCCTACACCTGGAAGATGAGCCTTGATAAGATGATAGATGTGCTTATTTACGGCACAATCGCAGGTATTATCGGGGCCAGGCTTTTCTATGTTTTCTCAAAATGGGATTATTACGGAAAGCACATTTCCGAAATGTTCAAAATCTGGGAAGGCGGCCTTGCAATTTACGGTGGAATTATCTGCGGTATTATTGCGGCGTATATTGTATGCAGAGTTAGGAAGATGAATTTCTTTAATCTGCTGGACTGTGTTGCTATTTCTCTGCTTGTAGGGCAGGGTATAGGCCGCTGGGGTAATTTCTTCAATCAGGAAGCTTTCGGCACAAACACAACCCTTCCCTGGGGTATGTTCAGCTCAAAAACCCAGACCTACCTTTCGGCTCACTATTATGAGCTTGTTAATAAAGGCATTACCGTAGATCCGTCTTCACCGGTTCATCCCACATTTCTTTATGAATCTCTCTGGTGCCTTATCGGCGTAGTTGTGCTTTACCTTGTGTGCAGAAAGTTCAGAAGATTCAGCGGCCAGATGTTCCTGTGGTACGGTGTATGGTACGGTGTTGAAAGAGCCATTGTTGAAGGCCTGAGGACAGACAGTCTTTATATCGGCAGCTCAAATATCAGGGTTTCACAGCTTATTTCAATTATTGTTGCCGCGGTTTGCCTTGTAATTCTTGCAGCTCTTACGGCAAAGTACAAAAAGAACCCGAAACCTGTTGACGGTATAGATTTCTTTACTGAAAAAGAAACCGAAGCCGCAGCGGAAGACGATACTGCTCCTGCAGAAGAAATCAGCGCTGAAAGCGAAGAAACCGGTTCGGATGAGGCTGAGCCTCCGGCAGAAAATGCAGAACCCGATAACACAGATACAGTCAGAAGTGAGGATCAGGAATAAATGGCAAAAATTATTGACGGAAAGCAGATAAGAGACAGCGTTCTTGACAGACTCAGGGAGCAGGTTTCGGCTCTTAAGGCGGGCGGAAAAAATCCCTGCCTATGCGTAATTATTGTGGGCGATGACGCCGCTTCCAGAGTGTATGTTAATAACAAGAAAAAAGCCTGTGAATCCATAGGCATTGAGTCAAAAGAATATGCTTTGCCCGAAAGCACAACAACAGAAGAACTGCTTGACCTTATTGATAAGCTCAATGCGGACAGTTCCATTACCGGCATACTCTGCCAGATGCCTGTTCCTGCTCATATAGATTCAAAAGCCGTGCTTGAGAGAATAAGCCCCTATAAAGATGTGGATTGTTTCCACCCATTCAATGTGGGTAAGCTTTCACAGGGCGATAATGTTTTCCTGCCCTGCACCCCCGCAGGTATGGTTGAAATGCTTGATTATATGGGCGTTGAAATTACCGGTAAGCACTGCGTTATAATCGGCAGAAGCGATATTGTGGGCAAACCTATGGCAATGCTTATGCTTCAGAGGGATGCAACCGTTACCGTTTGCCACTCCAAAACAAAGAACCTTGCCGATATAACCCGCACGGCGGATATCGTTGTTGTTGCGGTTAAAAAGCCCTATTTCCTTAAATCCGATATGATAAAAGAGGGCGCGGTGGTTCTTGATGTGGGTATCAACAGAAACGCAGAGGGAAAAATCTGCGGTGATGTTGATTTTGAGGATTGCAAAGAAAAAGCATCCATGATTACCCCGGTGCCCGGCGGAGTAGGGCCTATGACCATAGCCATGCTTATGAATAACACGGTTATTGCCGCAAAAACTTTTTAAAATAATGTTTGACATTATATAAATTAAGTGGTATAATCCCACTGCCGCTTATAAGGGGGCGGGTTGTATCCCGTTAATCACAAGGTGAGCCTCCCGTAGCGAGTCTTAAAAAAGGAATGGTTTTTCACATGTACGCAATTATTATGACCGGCGGAAAGCAGTACAAAGTTGAAGTAGGCGATACCATCTTTGTAGAAAAGCTCAACGCTGAAGAAGAAAGCACTTACACCTTTGATAAGGTTGTTGCAATCGGCGCCGATGACGGCATCAAAGCCGGCACACCTTATATTGACGGCGCAAGCGTTTCGGGTAAAGTTATCAAGAACGGTAAGGGCAAAAAGATTACCGTTATGACCTACAAGCCCAAAAAGAATGAAAAGCGCAAGCTCGGCCACAGGCAGCCCTATACCAAGGTTGAAATCTCGGCCATAAACGCATAAGCTTTCAATGATTACTGTTGATTTTATATCAAGAGATTCTCATTTAAACGGTTTTGAAATAAAAGGTCACTCAGGTTACAGCGAAGAGGGCACCGATATAATCTGCTCCGCAGTTTCCTCGGCAGCTCTTATGAGCGCAAACACCGTTACCGAAATTTTCGGCTGCAAGGCTGAAGCGGAAACGGAAGACGGTTTTCTGAAGTTTATCCTTTCGGAATACGATGAAAACGCAGTTAAAGTGCTTGAAGGCCTGAGGCTACACCTTGAAGAGGTTTCAAAACAATACCCGGAATACATTACAATCAATAATGGAGGAATTAAGAATGCTTAAGATTAATCTTCAGCTTTTTGCTCATAAAAAAGGTATGGGTTCAACCCGTAACGGCCGTGATTCCGAATCCAAGAGACTCGGCGCCAAGAGAGCTGACGGCCAGTTTGTTCTTGCAGGTAACATCCTTGTAAGGCAGAGAGGCACCAAAATCCATCCCGGCAACAATGTCGGCATCGGCTCTGATGACACTCTCTTTGCTCTTATTGACGGTACCGTAAGATTTGAGCGTATGGGCAAGGACCGCAAAAAGGTCAGCGTTTACGCAGTAGAGCAGTAAAATGATATTTAATGAGCTCCTTTCGGAGCTCTTTTTTTTGATGAATAAAATTGACAAAATAATGAAAATAATATATAATACTTAAGATTTTAATTAAGGAGAGATAATATGCCTTTTTCAGATTTCGGTGTATTTCTCGGTGATATTTCCAGATGGGAAATTAATCACTACACCAAGGATCCCCTCAAAGCTCAGAAAAACGTACTCAAGAAGATTATCAGAAGAAACAAGAACTGCGAGCTTGGAAAAAAGCTTAACCTGAAGGATGTTCACTCAATAGAGGAATTCCAGGCAAAAGTTCCCTTTACCACTTATGAGGATTACGAGCCCTATGTTGACCGTATGCTCAATAACGGCGAAGACAGGCTCATGTTCTCCGGCAAAACCATAAGGTACGCATCATCGTCCGGCTCCGTAGGCAAGCCCAAAATCCTGCCCAAGGGTGTAAACGACCTGTGGAAGATGCAGTGTATAGGTTTTTCTGCATCTGTTGCCACCGCTTTCCACTGGCTCAAGGATAATTACGGCATCAGGATGTATAATCAGGTAGGTCCTCTTGCCATTAACCTTTCCGGCCATAAGCTCAATGACGGCAAGGATTGTAACGGCGCAGGCCAGATTCCTCTTATTTATCTTAAATCCTTACTTCCGTTTTTCTGCACATCTCCCATTGAGCTTCTTTTCCCAAACCTTGAGGATAAGCTTGATACTTCCTATCTTCACCTTCGTTTCTGCCTTGAGAATAAGAAGGTCAGCTATCTCGGCTCCATAGTAGTTACACTGCTTACCTGCATGTTTGACTACCTTGAAGAGAACTGGGAAATGCTCTGCGATGATATTGAAAAAGGTATTATAAACCCCAATATAGATATTACCCCCGAACTTCGTAAAAAGTTTGAAAAAAGGCTTAAGCCCAACCCTGAAAGAGCTGCTGAGCTCCGCAAAGAGTTCGAAAAGGGCTTTGATGATCCCATCGGCCCCCGTATCTGGCCCCGCCTTCAGTGGGCATACGGTATGATGGGTTCCAACCTTTCCGTATATGTTGAAAAGCTTAGAAAACACATCGGTCCCAAGGTTCCCATGCACAATATGGGTTATGCTGCCGCTGAGGGTTTCTTTGCAGCCCCCACAGAGCTTGATGTAAGCGACTATGTGCTTCTGCCCTGGTGCATATTCCTTGAGTTCCTTCCCATCTCAGATGAGGAAGAGTCTGCCGATGATACTGTAAGGCCCCTGCTTATGCACGAGCTTAAGGTAGGCAAAAACTACGAAATGGTTGTTACCAATTTCTCCGGCCTTTACAGATATAAGATTCAGGATGTTGTAAAGGTTACCAGGATGTATAACAACACTCCCGAAATCGAGCTTCTTTTCAGGCAGAACCTTTCAATGAATGTTGCCAATGAAAAGACCTCTACCGATATGGTTATTGCCGGTGCTCAGAACGCCGCCAAAGAGGCAGGTGTTGAGTTCCAGGGTTTCAGCTTCTATCCCGATTTTTCCACAAAGCCTCCCAGGTATACTATGCTCTGCGAGCTCCGCGATGCCGAGCCTACCGAAGAGCTTCGTGAAAAACTTATTGATATCATTGACCATCAGTTTGATGAAATCAACGAAAAGTACTATAAGTACAGACGCTGGCGTATGCTCAACAGGCCTGAGGTGCTTTTCCTTGAGCCCAAAACTTATGTTGGTTACAATGATTACCTTGCATCCAAGGGTGTTGTTCTTAACCAGATTAAGCCCGTTACCGTTATCAACAGCAAAGACAGAGAGAATTATTTCTTCTCCCATGTTGCCACTGAAACACCCCTTGTTGATTACGTGAAAGAGAAAAACAAAGAATAACTTTTAATCAGCTGCCCTTCATTTGCGATTTGCTCCGGATGAAGGGTAGCCGAGTATAAGAGTATTGAGGAATTATTATGAAAGCTTCCTTTAAAAAGATACTTTCTGTATTTATGGCAGCGGTAATTACCGCTTCCGCTTTCTTTGCCTTTTCGGTAAGTTCCTTTGCCGAATACAAAGGTAAAGTGCCCATAATTTTTATTCACGGCCAGGGCGCGCCTCTCGGCATCCCCAATGAAGACGGCTCGTTTACGGAGATTACCTATAAGATTGATAAGAATAAGCTTGTAGAAGCAGCGCTTGAGAATAAAAATGTTTTCTTTAAAGCGTTTTTCACTCAGGACTGGACCGATTTCTGCGACCTTATAGTTGATACCATGACCGATGCCTTCAGTGAATTTGCTCTTGATAAAAACGGAGAGCCGTATGATAACTCTACCGTTGCATGGAGGCCTACAGAGGCAAGTATCAGAAACAACTGGCTCAAAAAGAATCTGGGCCTTGATACATTCCGTTTTGATTATGACTGGCGGCTTGATCCTCTTGAGAATATGGATGAGCTTGAAAACTATATTGATATGGTTCTCAAAGTCACCGGCAGCGAAAAGTACGCCATTTGCGGAAGATGCGAAGGCGCCTGTATGATACTTCAGTACCTTGAGTATTATAAAGATACCCACGGCGGTGAATACGATAACAGGATAACCGATATAGTAATGTATTCATCGGCGGCTCTTGGCGCTTCCCCCATAGGTGAAGCCTTTGCCGGCAAACTGTATGTTAATTCCGATGCTGTTGAAAGATATATTTACGATAATGATTTCGGCATAAACAAACCTATAGTCGGCAGTTTTGCAATAACTGATGAAGCTTTAAGAAAGATTGTTACCGTAATCAGCGATACTTACGGTCTTGACTTAGCCTGCTGGGCTGTAAATAATGTTTATGCCCAGATTTATGTAAATATAGTTCCCGAAACTCTCAGAAACAGTTACGCAACATTTCCCGGTTACTGGACCATGGTTGCCGATGAGTATTATGATGAAGCAAAGAAAACCGTTTTCGGCGGCAAAGAGGATGAGTATTCCGTAATGATAGAAAAGCTGGACAGATATCATTACGATATAATGAATAAATCCGAGCAGATAATCAAAGAAGCTCAGAGCCACGGCATTGAGGTTTCGAATATAGTCAAATACGGTTTTGCAATTCATCCTGTAATTGAAAACTGCGATGTTCAGTCCGATAAGATCTGCAGCGTTAAAAATGCCGGTTGGGGCGTGAATTCCGTAGATTTAGGCAAAACCTTTGATAAGTCTTATACCGACAAAGCAAAATCAAAGGGAACAGATAAATATATTTCACCGGATTTATGTATAGACGCCTCAACAACCTGGCTTAAGGATACAACCTGGTTTGTTAAAAATCTTGCTCATAAAAGCTTTCCGGAGAGCGCAAATGATATTATTTTCGAAATAGTCAATACCGATGGGATGGATATAAACACAAACCCCGGATATCCCCAGTATATGTTTTATGATGAGGAAGCCGATGGCCTTGTGCCTTTCAATCCCGAGGTCCACAAAACGCGGCTGGATAATTATTACAGCGGCGCAGGAAGTTCATTTTTTAAAAAGATTAAGCCCGGTTTCAGGTTCCTGTTTACGGCATTGACCTTTATTATTAACTTCCTTATGCCTCCGGTTAAATCATAAAAATAAGGCAGCTGAAGAATTTACTTCAGCTGCCGTTTTAAGTTTAATTATCAATAATTATAATCGTCTTCGATATTGAGCACAAATTCTTTCGGCTCATCGTTTTCCGCTTCAAGCTGTTTTCTGGCTTTCTTTGATTCGGATATTTCAATAAGCACCAGAATCAGGCACCAGAGCACTGCAAGCAGCACAAATACCACACATACTATAACAGCGTTATCCATTGCAAAGGAAATCAAACCGCCGAGGTGGGGAATATAACTCTGAATCTGCCCCAGAACATCATCTGCATTGAAGCTGATGGGCGATCCGGAGGTGCCCATAAGGTCGTTGACTGTGATAACCGAGGTTTCCTCGGTTACAGCCGATGAAGCAACGGAAACTATAAGGCATCCGCTCTCATTGGATGCAGGTACAGCAATCAGGTCACCGGGTTTGTAATCGGAAGCTTTGAGCTTCTTGGCGATTATCATATCACCCTTCTTAACGGATATTTTTTCAATATCTGCCGACAGATTGTTTAGAGTGTATCCGCCGATTGTCTGGCCCTTGTTATCGAGGAATATGGATACGAAACAACCGGAAAGGAATATTACGATTGTTGCCACAAGCAGGATTATTGAAATAATCTTTCCTGCAAGCGCGCCCTTGGAGCTCTTAACCTTTTCTTTTGCAGCAGCTCCCGAAGGGGGAACAAACTCGGTTTCGCTCATCCGCTCGCTAGCATAAAGAGTATTCTCGCTCAGCGAAGGGGGCATTATATTATCCGCCTGGCCCGGTGTATTGGACATTTCGGGTATAAGCGAACTTTTTGCCGAGGAAATCATATCGTTTATTTCACTGTTTAACGATGCGACAAATTCCTCGTCAAATTCATCTATGGTTTTAAGTCTGAATCCGTCCATAACTGTGATTTGCCTTTCTGTAATCTGGTTTACTTTAGATTAACCCTGGTTAGCCTTGAAGCCGTCGTTTTCTTTCTTGAGTACGCGGCAAA
Source organism: Clostridia bacterium (assembly GCA_017430535.1). Classification (GTDB taxonomy): domain Bacteria; phylum Bacillota; class Clostridia; order Oscillospirales; family Acutalibacteraceae; genus CAG-177. The sequence goes on along the minus strand of JAFRMR010000003.1, from coordinate 219,833 downwards.
TCTTTTTTAATTTCTCATTATTGGCGTCTGTAATCTTTTTGCTCTCTTCAACACTTTTGGCGTAATCGTAAACCTTTTTGTATTCCGCTTTGAGAGCATCAATATATTTCTCAACTGCTGCGCGGTTGTAGCCTTCGTTTTCAACAGGGAATAACTGCTTGGTATCCATAATAGTCATCCTTTCAAATTATTTTCTCAATTGATTTTAACATAGGTATAAAAAAAATACAACCTTAAAATAAAAATTATCATAATAGTTACACTTTGTTTATTTTTTGCGTTGGTTTTCTGTGGACTTAATCATAAATGTATGATATACTGATTTCAAGTATTTTTGCAAGCGAAGGGAGAATAAAAAATGTCAAAAATAATCGCCGGCGGCTCTCATAACAGCATACCCTGGCAGGATAAGCCCGAAGGGTATAAATACCCTGTGTGGAGATATGACGGGAACCCCATAATCACAAGGGATAACCTGTTTATGGCAAACAGTATCTTCAACTCTGCCGTTGTTGCTTTCGGCAAAGGGTTTGCAGGCGTTTTCCGTGTTGACCTGCGCACAAGAGATCAGGTTATTGTTACCGGCTTCAGCGATGACGGAATTAACTGGAAATTAAATGAAAAAGTGATATTTGAGGGCTATGACCCCCGTATCTGCAAAATAGACGACAAGTATTATTTAAGCTGGGTTAAACTTACCCCCAAGGGCACGGTTATCGGCATAGCTTATACCCGTGATTTTGAATCCTGGACTGAGCTTGAAGAGGCCTGTTATCCCGTTGCCCGCAACGGTGTACTTTTCCCAAGGAAAATAAACGATGAATATATGCTTCTTTTAAGGCCCTGTGACAGAGGTCACACCCCTTACGGTGATATTTTTATTCAGAGAAGCAAAGATCTTGAGTACTGGGGCAAATACCGCTTTGTTATGAGCCCTGTAAAAAACTGGGAAATGACTAAAATAGGCGCAGGACCCACCCCCATTGAAACCGATGAAGGCTGGTTGCTTTTCTATCACGGCGTTATCACAAGCTGTAACGGTTTTACTTACAGTATGGGTGCGGCAATCCTTGACCGCGATGAACCCTGGAAGGTTCTTTACAGGGCAGACAGTTACCTGCTTGCCCCTCATGAGCCCTATGAGGTCAGCGGCGATGTGCCCAATGTGGTTTTCCCCTGTGCTGCCCTGCTTGAAGAAGAGAGCGGTAAAATCGCCATCTATTACGGTGCGGCAGATACCTCCGTCGGCCTTGCTTTTACTACAGTTGACGAAACCGTAAAGTATATTAAAGAACATAATCTGACTTAAGCCGGAGGGCATTGTATGTTCGGATTTTTCAAATCGGATAAAGAGCAGAGTATAACGGACGGTCCGGGATTTTTTGAAGTAAATACCATTAAGGACAAAGACCCGGATTTTTCCGAATCAATGTTCAGGGAAAAGGCCGTGAATTTGTTTATCCGCCTGTATAATTGTGAATCAAAGAAAGATATTGAGGGCGTCAGCCCGTATATTGACCTGGATTTCTTTGATAAATACAGCTCCTTTTTTCACCGAAAAGAAAGCAACGAAAGGGTTGCTGTTCTTGATGCCAATATAAAAGGCAGATATGAAAAAGATGATTATGATCACATAATTATCGATTTGAAAATCAGAGCAGGGGACAGCTTTGATGATCTGGAGTTTGATTTTTGCCGCCTTGTGGGGCTTAAAACAATACCTCAGTCAAAATTCAATGCCCAGAACTGTCCGCACTGCGGAGCACCTGTAAATATCAACAGAACAGCCCGCTGTGAATACTGCGATTCAATACTTGATACGGATAATTTCAACTGGAAGGTTTTCAGCCTGATAAAAAAATAGCATTACAAAAGGTAATTACAGAATGTTTGATACTGATTTTAACCCGGTTTTAAGGTTTATGGTGTGCAGTGATGTTCATTATAAAGATGAGCACACTGTTGAAAGGGACAGAATGGCACTTGCCATTGACAGAGCTTATGATCTCAGCGAGTCTCAGGCTTACTCTGCCCTTGACGCCGTTTATGTAGTCGGGGATTTTGCAAACAGCGGAAGTCCGGCTCAGATGGCTGCATTCAGAAAAACACTGGATGAGCATATTAAACCGGGTACCGTCTGGAATGTGTCCCTTGCCTCGCATGAATTCGGCTATGACGGCGAAGAAGGTGCGCTTCGGAGGTTAAAAGATATCTTCGGCCTGGAGCCGGATACACACAGAATTATCAACGGTTTTCACTTTATTTCAGTGGGCTGCACAAGAGGCTGTCACTTTGATGAACCTCAGAGAGAGTTTGCCCGTAAAGCGTTGAAAGAAGCTGCCCGGGATAACCGGAAAAAGCCCATTTTCTTCTTTCAGCATCCTCATATTCAGGATACGGTTTACGGCAGCATTGCCTGGGGCGAGGACGAACTCTATGATATTCTTTGCAATTACCCGCAGGTTATTGATTTTTCGGGCCATTCTCATGCGCCCGTAAATGACCCCCGTTCTGTTCATCAGATGCACTTTACGAGCCTTGGAACCGGTACGCTCAGCTATTTTGAAAACGATGAGTTTGATAAGTATTACGGCACCTGCTTCCCCGGTAAAGAGAAAGCAGCTCAGATGCTCCTTGTGGAGGCTGATAATGAAGGCAGGGTAAGGGTTTACCCCTATGACCTTATTACCGGCAATTTCTTCCCCTATGTGTGGAAGATTGATACTCCCTGGGATCCCCGCAGTTTTATTTATACCGACAAACGGTACAAAACCGCCGAAGCCCCATGGTTTGATGCCGATAATGTACCCGAGGTCCGGGTTACGGGTTTAGGTGAAATCAGCGTTCGCTTCAGGCAGGCACATGTCAAAACCGACTATGTAAACGACTATAATATCTATCTTTTACGCTCCGACGGTACTGTTGCCGCAGAAAAAAATATCTGGAGCGAATACTATTTTTATGATATGCCCGAGTATCTGACAGTTAGTTTTGATGATATTGAACCCGGAGAATATAATGTTGAAATCTATGCCGGTTCATTCTGGAAAACGAAATCAGAGATTCCTGCAAAAAGTAATTCTTTTAAAGTGTAAAAATTACTTAAAATTACTTGCAAAAAATGCTTTTATACTGTAAAATATAAGCCAATATTTTACCCCGTGAGGTTCAGAAATGTCTATTAAAGTTAATTTCGGTTACGCAGAAAACTGCATCAAAGAAAATGAGCTTACAGCTATTCAGGGCGAGATAACAAATGCTGATTCCGCATTGCGCGGCGGAACCGGCCTCGGTAATGATTATCTCGGCTGGATTGATCTGCCGGTGAATTATGATAAAGAGGAGTTTGCCCGCATAAAAGAATGCGCCGAAAAAATCAAAAAAGATTCCGATGTTCTTGTTGTTCTCGGTATAGGCGGCTCATATCTCGGCGCAAGAGCCGTAATTGAGTTTATCAAATCAAATAACTACAATCTTGTTGTCGGTGACACTCCTCAGATTTATTTCGGCGGAAACACCCTGAGTTCTTCTGCGGTTGTTGAGCTGAAAAAGCTTATTGACGGCAAGGATTTTTCCGTTAATGTTATTTCAAAGTCCGGCACTACCACCGAAACCGCAGTTGCTTTCAGGTTTTTAAAGCAGATTGCAGAGGAAAAATACGGTAAGCAGGGCGCTGCCGAAAGAATATATGTTACTACCGACAGAAAGAAAGGCGCACTTAAAGCCCTTGCCGACAGCGAAGGATACGAAACCTTTGTTGTTCCTGATGATGTCGGCGGCAGATATTCCGTGCTTACTGCAGTAGGCCTTCTTCCCATTGCCGTTGCCGGTATTGATATTGATGCGCTTATGAAAGGCGCTGCCGATGCCCGCATAAAATACATGAACCCGGATATTACCGCAAATGAATGCTATAAGTATGCAGCGGTAAGAAATCTGCTTTACAGGTCCGGCAAGAAAATGGAGCTTATGGTTTCCTACGAGCCTTCAATGACTATGTGGAACGAATGGCTCAAACAGCTTTTCGGCGAAAGCGAAGGCAAAGAGGGAAAAGGTCTTTATCCCGCATCTGTTGTCTTTTCAACCGATCTTCACTCTCTTGGTCAGTATATTCAGCAGGGCGAAAGGCTTATGTTTGAAACTGTTACCTGGGTTAAAAATCCCATTGCCGATATAGAAGTACCCTTTGATGAAATCAACGGCGACGGTCTTAATTTTCTTGCAGGCAAAACAATGCACTATGTAAATGAAAGGGCTTTCAGGGGCACTTTGCTTGCCCATACAGACGGCTCTGTTCCCAATATTGTTATTGAGATTGACAGGCAGGATGAATATAATCTCGGCGAGCTTATCTATTTCTTTGAGCTTGCCTGCGGTATAAGCGGTTATGTGCTTGGAATCAATCCTTTTGATCAGCCCGGCGTTGAGAGCTACAAAAAGAATATGTTTGCGCTGCTTGAAAAGCCCGGCTATGAAGAACTGAAGAATATTCTTACAGAAAGATTAAAATAAGAAAAATCATTCGGAGGTAATAAATATGGTCTATCTTATTATCGGAAACAAAGGTTCCGGAAAAACAAAGAAGCTTATTGACCGCGTAAATGAAGCGGTTGAAAAGTCCAACGGCAATGTTGTATGCGTTGAAAAAGAAAGGCTGCTTACCTATGCGGTTAACTACAGAGCAAGGCTTGTAGAAACCGATCATTTCAATGTTTCCGGTTATGATATGTTTTACGGCTTCCTCAGCGGTATTGTTGCAGGGGATCATGATATAACAGATATTCTTATTGATGCCACTCTTAAAATCGGCGGCAGGGATTACGGCGAGCTTGCCGCATTTCTCAAAAAGATTTCCGATTTAAGCAAGGTTTCCGATCAGGATTTCACATTCACTGTTTCTGCAGATGAGTCTGAGCTTCCTTTAGAAATTTTTGACTATTGTGAAAAAATATAAAAAAAATATTGACAAATCTGTATTATAATAATATAATACACTCTGTCACTTTGGTATAAGTTATGGTTATTGATTTAGAACCTGTCTTTAATTGTCCGGGTAAATATGTTGATATTGATTACACAATCGATTTAACATCGGAGGAGTACGGCGGAGCATTTCCATTTGCCGAGCCCGTAAAAGTCAAAGGGCGCATACAGAATGAATGCAGTGTTGTTGAGCTCTGCGCCGGGGTAGTATTTCCCTTTGTTGCGGCCTGTGACAGATGCGCTTCTTCCGTAAGCAGGCAATTTGATTTTGAGTTCCGGCACATTCTTGCCCCTTCGCTTGAAAATGAAGACAGCGATGATATCATTTGCATTGATGTTAAAAACTTTAACCTTGATGAGCTTATAACAGACGATATTTTTCTCAGCCTGCCCTCAAAGTTTTTGTGCAAAGATGACTGCAAAGGAGTCTGCGCCGGCTGCGGAGCAGACCTCAACAGAGAAGAATGCCGCTGCAAAAAAGAAGTTGACCCGAGATTGGCTGTTTTACAGCAGCTTCTTGATAATTGACTTATAAATTCAGCACAGTTTAAGGAGGTGCTTTTATATGGCAGTACCTAAGAGAAGAGTTTCCAAGGCAAGAAGAGATAAGAGACGCTCCAATGTATGGAAAATGAATGCCCCTCAGCTTGAGAAATGCTCAAACTGCGGCCAGTACAAGAGAGCTCACAGACTCTGCCCTGAATGCGGTTATTATAACGGCAAGCAGGTAGTGGTTAAGGAAGCTTAAGCATCTGCAATATAATAAGTTGCAGAGCCCCACTGTTCCGTAAAGGAACAAGATAAACGGCAGGGTGCTCCCTGCCGTTTATTATAAAAACAAACGCTATGACCGGGAGAGTAGGTCTGTACTTTTACTGCAGAGAAGGATGCCTTTGGCTGTAAGCATCCGTAAAGGTATGTTCTGAAGTTCGCCCGCGAGCGGCGGCAGTGAAAATTGCAGTAGTTGCCGACGGCTGTTCCGTTATAACATCGAGCGCCCGTTTTTCGGGAACGCAGGGTGGTACCGCGGATATTATTCGTCCCTCATTGCATTTTTGCAGTGGGGGATTTTTCTTTGGAAAGGAAGGATTATCATGTTTGAAAAACCCGATGAATTAAAAGAATTATTCAATTCAAAATCAAAAGAAATCAAGGCTGTTTCAGATGTTGAACAGCTCAGAATTGAGTTTCTCGGCAAAAAAGGTTTTGTTTCCGGCCTTATGCAGGAGCTGAGAAATGTGCCCAATGAGCATAAAAAAGAGGCCGGCCAGAAGATAAATGAAATAAAGCAGTATATAGAAAACTCCATTTCGGAAAAAATGGAGGAAATCAAAAAGCTTGAAGAAAAACTGCTTATTGATTCTGCCGAGGCTTATGATGAATCCATGCCCGTTTCAAAGGATATGGGCTCATATCATCCTATTACTCTTGTTAAAAGAGAAGTGGAAGAAATATTCAAGGGTATGGGATTTACGGTTGAGGATTATTCTGAAATAACAGATGATTACAACTGCTTTGAGGCCTTGAATATCCCCAAGTATCATCCCGCAAGAGATATGCAGGATACATATTATCTTTCCTCAAACCAGCTTCTTAAAACCCATACTTCCGCTGCTCAGAATACTATCCTCAGAAAGTATAAGAGCAACCTTGATTCCGGTAATCCAATCAGGGCCATATTCCCCGGCAGATGCTTCAGAAATGAAAAAATCGATGCCTGCCACGAAAATACTTTCTTCCAGATGGAAGGCATAATGGTTGATAAGAATATATCAATTTCAAATCTGATTTATTTTATGAAAACCATGCTTTCCGAGGTTTTTAAAACCGATATTACCGTAAGGCTCCGCCCCGGTTTCTTCCCCTTTGTTGAACCCGGATTTGAGCTTGATATTCAGTGCCTTATCTGTAATGGTAAAGGCTGCCCCTCCTGCAAAGACAGCGGCTGGCTTGAGCTTTGCCCCTGCGGTATGATTCACCCCAATGTGCTTACTGCCGCCGGAATCGATCCCGAAGAATATATCGGCTTTGCTTTCGGCCTCGGCCTTACAAGGCTTGCAATGATGCGCTACGGCGTTAATGATATAAGGCTCTTTAATAGCGGCAATCTCAGGGAACTGTCTCAGTTTACCGAAAAGAACTTTTCAAGACCCGTAAACGAATAATAGGAGGCGTAAGGTATGTTTGTATCAATTAACTGGATAAAAGATTATGTTGACCTTGACGGCCTTGACATAAAAAAGCTTATAGACAATTTTACTCTTGCCACTGCAGAGGTTGAGGATGTTTATTACAAGGGTAAGGATATAGAAAATGTAGTTGTAGGTAAAATCATTTCTGTTGAAAATCACCCCGAATCAAAAAAGCTCCATCTGCTCAAGGTTGATGCAGGAAGCAAAGTCTGCAATATTGTCTGCGGCGCTCCCAATGTGAGGGAGGGTATTAAGGTTGCCCTTGCGCTTGCTCCCGGCAGAGTGCCCGATGGTGAAATAAAAGTTGCAACAGTGGGCGGCTATGAATCCGAGGGTATGTGCTGCTCCGCAAAGGAACTGGGCATAAGCGATGACCACAGCGGTATTATGGAAATAACAGCCGATGCTCCCTGTGGAACAGATATAAAAGAAATACTTCCCATAGAAGATATTATCTTTGAGATTGATAACAAATCCCTCACCAACAGGCCCGACCTTTGGGGACACTACGGCATTGCCAGGGAATTCTCCGCCCTTACCGGCAGACCCCTTAAGCCCCTTGCCATGGGTGATTTATCCTATAACGGCGATTACAGCGTGCCTGTTACAATAGGCCGCGAGGATCTTATTTACAGATATACCGCCCTTAAAATGGAGGGCATCACCGTTAACGAAAGTCCTATGTGGATGCAGATCCGCCTTTATTACTGCGGTATGAGGGCAATAAATCTTCTTGCGGATGTTACTAACTATATTATGCTTGAAGTGGGTCAGCCCACTCACGCTTTTAATGCACAGTGCATTGATCATATCAGGGTTGACACCCCGAAAGAAAAAATGCAGTTTACCACCCTTGATTCTGTTGAAAGAACAATTGATGAAGATACCCTGATGATATACAACAATGATACTCCCGTTGCCATAGCAGGTATTATGGGCGGCCTTGACAGTGAAATTGTTGATAATACAGGATCTGTTGTGCTTGAATCAGCCTGCTTTGACGGCGTAAGTATCAGAAAATCATCATCACGCCTCGGCCACAGGACCGATTCCAGCGCAAGGTATGAAAAAATGCTGGATCCCCAGCTTACCGCCGATGCTGTAGGCAGGTTTGTATATCTTGTTGAAAGCATAGATTCCGGCGCAAAAGTTGCTTCAAAACTAACCGATGTTTATGTAAGGAAATATCCTGCAATCACGATTTCTTTTGATAAGAAATATGTTGACAGATATACCGGTATTGAGATTTCAGATGAAAGAATAATTGATACCCTGAAATCTCTCGGGTTCGGCGTTGAATATAACAGCGGTGAATTCAAGGTGGATGTTCCTTCCTGGAGAGCCACAAAGGATGTTACCATCAAAGCCGATATAATTGAAGAAATCACAAGAATTTACGGCTATGATAATTTCAATATTACAACCACATTAAGCCCCTTAAAGCCCGCTCCCGCTGATTACGGCAAGCAGGAAGAGGAGGAAATCAAGGATATCCTTGTAAAGCGTTTTTCCCTGCATGAGGTTAATTCCTATATCTGGTGCGACGGCAAGAAATTCAAAAAGCTGGGCATGGATGTTGAAGATAATGTCAAGGTTCTGAATATTGAAAACTCCGATAACGGAGTTCTCAGGAATTCTATGGTTCCCACACTTATCTGTATGGCTAACGAAAACAAGTCGTTTTCCGATTATTATGGAATATTTGAAATCGGAAGAATTGTTGACGGCACAGATTCAGACGGAGCCTGCAATGAGAAAAAGCACCTGGGCATAGTGCTTTATGATAAGAGCGGTGATGAAAAGTCACTTTACTTTAAGGGTATAGAAATTGTAAATACTCTCGTTTCTCAGATAAAACAGAGTAAACCCGCTTTTGAAAAGATTGAGCCCGCTCATAACTGGCAGCATCCGAAAAATACCGCTGCAATAATCGCCGGCGACAAGAATGTAGGAGTTATAAACACCCTTTATCCTTCCGTAAAAACAAAATTTGATAAAACTGCCGCAGTTGTTTGTATTGAAATTGATATTGATGCTTTCAATTCGGTCAGTGCTTCTCAGATTGTTTTCAGCAAAAAGAGCGAAATGCAGCCAATCTATTATGACCTGTCCGTGGTGCTTGGCCCTGACCATAAGTTTTCCGATATTGAAAAATGCTGGACCTGCGAAAACATTGAAGAGCTTGAAAGCTATGAAGTAATAGATACTTTTGAGCGCCTCGGGGTGCGTAGCATCACCGTAAGGTTCAATTTTGTTGCTATGGACCGTACGCTTGAGATGACCGAGGTTCAGAAGTATATCGGCAAAATTCTCGAAAATCTTTCCGAAATAGGTGTTGTTCTTAAGGCGTAACACGGCATAATCCAAAAAAATGTTGTAATATTTGCATTTATGGGTTATAATCAATACGAATGGAGGCGACAGAATGAATGATAAAACCATAAAGTTTTCCATAAAAGATGAAAACGAAGAAGAGATGAAGCGTACCCTTACGGCGGTTTACGAAGCGCTGAATGAAAAGGGCTATAATTCCATCAGCCAGATTGTCGGCTACATTCTGTCTGAAGACCCGACCTATATCACAACTCATAACAACGCCAGAAGCTTAGTCAGAAAGCTTGACAGAGATGAGCTTCTTCAGGCGATGGTTAAAACTTATCTGGGAATAAAATAAAACAGGAGATTAAGCATGTCAGAAGATATCTTGATGTATAAAGGCAAGCCCTTGGTCCGCAGCGGTAATGTGCTGTATTACGGATATATGGACCAGCCTGTTGTGGCAATCCTTCAGATTATGACCACCAAGGAGCTGGGAGGCGAGCAGGTAGCGGATAAAGTAAATGTTCAGCTTTTCAGAACCGATCCCGCCATTACCAAGCTGAAGGACAAGATTGTTAAAAAAACCGAAAGGTTCGGTCTTTACAGCGCTCTTGAAATTGGCTGTATCTGGCTTGAGAGAGAGCTTAAAGCCGCCGCAAACTGATACTTAACCGGATATTGCAGATGTACCTGCAATATCCGGTTTTTGTATGCCGTATTCAACTTGACATTTATTAAATATAATATTATTATATTATAGGTGAAATAGGCCGTTTTTACGGCTTTTACATTAAGCCTTGCATCGGATATAGTAATTGACAAGTTTGATTTGAATATAGAAATTAAAACAGGAGAAAATATGCAGAATAATAAAAATAAAAAAAATTCAAACGATAATACTAACGGCGGTAAAAACAAAAAGAAAAATTCAGCCGCTGAAAAAAACATTTCCAAATCAGCCGGCAGAAAGAATACCCGGGCAAAGAATGCCGGCAAGCAGGAAGCTGTTTCAGCCCCAGCATCCGTAAATAAACCCCAGAAAAAGAACACTAAAACCACAACCGGCAGAAAGCCCCGCAACGGCTCACAGAAAAAGTATTCATCCAAAATAGAAAAGAACCCCGTAAAAATAGCTTTCCTCGGCGGTATAAATGAAGTCGGAAAAAATATGACTTTGTATGAATACGGCAATGATATGTTTATAGTAGACTGCGGGCTTGCGTTCCCTGAGCCGGATATGCTTGGTGTTGACGCAGTTATTCCCGATTTTTCCTTTGTGGAGAGAAACCGTGAAAAAATCAAGGGCATAGTCATTACCCATGGCCACGAAGATCATATCGGCGGCCTTCCGTATCTGCTTAAAGCAGTTAATATCCCGGTTTATGCAACAAAACTCACCATCGGTCTTATTCAGGGTAAACTGAAGGAGCACGGCATACTGTCTTCTGCCGTTCTCAATGAAGTTAAGCCGGGGGATATTATAAAACTCGGCGCATTTACCGTAGAGACCATTCATGTTAATCACTCTATTCCCGATGCAATTGCCCTTGCAATCAAATGTGATACCGGCACAATTATCCAGACCGGTGACTTCAAGATTGATTCCACGCCCATTGACGGCGATATGATTGACCTTGCAAGGTTTTCTCAGCTCGGTAATGAAGGGGTTCTTGCTCTTCTTTCGGATTCCACCAATGCCGAAAGGCCCGGCTTTACCGAAAGCGAAAGAAAAGTGGGCGAATCCTTTGAGGTGCTTTTCAGAAAGGCCGGCAAAAACAGGATAATTGTTGCCACCTTTGCATCAAATATCCACCGAGTGCAGCAGATTATAAATGTGGCCAACTCTCTCGGCAGAAAAGTTGCACTGGTGGGCAGATCACTTGAAAATGTAGTTAATATTTCCGCCCAGCTGGGGTATCTAAATGTGCCGGATAATGTTCTTATAAGCGCCGACAGTATCGGAAGCTATACTCCCGACAAGCTGGTTATTATTACTACCGGCAGCCAGGGCGAGCCTATGTCTGCCCTTACAAGGATGGCATTTTCTGACCACAGGAAGGTTGAGATAAGGCCCAACGACTATGTCATTATTTCGGCAACACCGATTCCCGGCAACGAAAAAACCGTAGGCAATGTTGTTAATGAGCTTATGAAGCTTGGGGCAAATGTCATATATGAAAAGATGTATGATGTTCATGTTTCCGGCCACGCCTGCCAGGAAGAGCTTAAGCTTGTTATGGGCCTGGTTAAACCTAAGTTCTTTATTCCTGTTCACGGTGAGCAGAAACATCTCAGGAAGCACGCCCTGCTCGCAGAGGCAATGGGAATACCTTCCTCGAATGTGTTTATCGGCGATAACGGTATGGTTGCCGAATTAACCGACAGATCAATGAAAGCCGGAACATCCGTTACAGCCGGCATAGTTTTTGTTGACGGCAGCGGCGTAGGCGATGTCGGCTCCGTTGTTTTGAGAGACAGAAAAAGGCTCGGTGAGGACGGCATAATTGTAGTTACGGTTTCTCTTGATTATGAAACCGGTCAGCTTATTGCCGGCCCCGAGGTAATATCCAGAGGATTTGTTTATGTTAAAGAGGCGGAAGAACTTATTGAATCCGCCCGTAAGGTAGCAGAAAAAGCAATAGAAAACTGCTATTATTCAAATATATCCGATATTAACGCCATAAAAGGCAAGGTCAGGGATGCGGTTTCAAAGTTTGTTCACGAGCAGACCCGCAGGGATCCTATGATACTGCCGATAATAATGGAGGTTTAAATGAAGTTAAAGGGCTTTTGGTATGACGGTGTCCTAATATTATTCTCCTTGATAGCTGCTCTGGCTTTTACGGGCTATACGGCTATGAAGGGGGATTCAGCTCTTGCGCTTGCGGAGCTTATTGCAATAGCTGCCGTAGGCTGTTTTGCTGTTGTAAGAATTCTGATGTCGCGCAAAAAATACAGGCGTATGATGAAACGCGCATCAGAAAAGATGGATTATTCAGATACCAAAGTGCTCTCCTCCTTTCCTTTCCCCGCTGCCGTATGCGATGAGGACGGCTTTGTAAAATGGTGCAATGATACATTTGTTTCAGAAATCAGCGACGGCGAAATAACCCAGTCCTTCAATATCGGCTCTATTGTAGCTTTAAATTCGCATTTTCCCGATATATATGCCAAGGTTGATGATAAATACTTCACTGCCTATACGCTTGATTTTCACAAAGACGGCAATAAATATACTGTTTACTGTTTTATAGATATTACCGATTTAAAACAGACTGAGTTTAAATACAACACCACCAGACCTTATGTAATTGTTATAGAAACAGATAATATTGATGATTCCCGCTCTGATTTCAGAGACAGTGAAAAATCCGAAATCAAGGGCCGAATGGAAACAATGATTGCCGACTGGTGTGATAGGTACGATTCCGTTTCAAAAAGAATCAGCGATGACAGGCTGATGATTGTTACCGAAAAAAAGAATGTTGACAGAATGCGTGAGGATAAATTCAGCATTCTTTCTGATATCAGAAAATTTGAATATAAAGAAAAGAATGCCGGTATTACTATTTCCGTGGGCGTTTCTTTCGGCGATACAATAAAAACAGCTGAAAAGAACGCCAAAAAAGCTCTTGATATGGCTTTGGGCAGAGGCGGGGACCAGGTTGCCTTCCGCAAAGAAGACGGCTCATACGAGTTTATGGGCGGCGTTTCAAGAAGTGCAGAAAAGTACTCAAAAACCAGAGCCCGTATGCGAGCAAATAAGCTTGCCGGCGAAATCAGAGAAAGCAGCAATGTTATAATATGCGGCCACAGGTTCTCTGATTATGATTCGCTGGGTGCCTCGGTTGGCGTTGCCGGCATTGCGCTGAGCTGCGATGTACCGGCATATATTGTGATAAATAAAGATGAATCTCTTGCAGGTATGCTCATAAGCCGCCTTCAGAAAAACGGATTTGAAAATGTTCTTATCGATAAATCATCTGCAGAAAAACTTGTAAACAGAAAAACTCTGTTTGTAATGGTGGATACCAATACACCTTCATTCTGCGAATGCCCCGAGATTTTTGAAAAATGCGAAAGATATGCAATAATTGACCACCACCGGCTCTCGCCTTCGTTTAAAGAGGAGGATGCTCATTTGTTCCATAACCCCGTTGCTTCATCTGCTTGCGAGATTGTAACGGAATATATAACCTATGTTGTGGATGATTTCAAAGTATCATCAATTATTGCCGAGTCACTTCTCTCCGGTATTATGCTTGATACAAAAAATTTCATTTCACATACCGGTGTCAGAACTTTCCAGGCGGCCGCTTACCTTAAGGAAAGGGGAGCGGATGTGGTTTCGGTCAACAGGCTTTTTGCAAATTCCATGAAAATTACCAAAGTAAAAAGCAGTGTAATCTGTGCGGCAAAAGTTTTTGATCAGTACGCAATTGCTTCTGTGCCGCCGGAAAATGAAAGCAGCAGGCTGATTGCTGCAAAAGCCGCAGATGAGCTCCTTGCCGCCAGCGAGGTTGAAGCATCATTTGTTATTTACCGCGATAAGAATAATACATGTATTTCCGCAAGAAGCCTCGGCGAGGTTAATGTTCAGCTTATTATGGAGTCTATGGGCGGCGGCGGGCACCAGACTATGGCAGCCTGCCAGCTGGGCGAAATAAGCTTTGAACAAGCGGAAGAAATGATAGTTGAAAAAATCAATTTACTTTGTGATAAAGGAGAGGAATAATTATGAAAGTTGTATTGCTTCAGGATGTCAAGGGCCTTGGGAAAAAAGGCGAGCTTGTTAACGCATCAGACGGATATGTCAGGAACTTTCTTTTACCCCGCAAGCTTGCCGCAGAGGCAAATAAGCAGGCTATGAGCGAGCTTAAAAACAGAGAAAGTGCCGAGAAGCACCGCATAGAAACTGAAACTGCTGCCGCAAAAGAACTTGCAGCTGAGCTTGAGGGCAAAACAGTAAAGCTGACTGCCAACGCCGGCTCAAACGGCAAACTTTTCGGCTCCGTTACTTCAAAAGATGTAACATCTGCAATCAACAACACTTTCGGAACCGATATAGATAAGAAAAAGGTATCTGTTGAAGATATAAAGAACTTCGGCATTTATCCCGTTGAGGTAAAACTTTACGGCGGTATTTCCGCAAAGCTTTTTGTTTCGGTCGGCGAATAAGAGTATTAAAGAGGAACCGGTAATGGCTGATAATAATTTTTTCACTCTTAATGATATAAATTTGCCCTACAGCATGGATGCCGAGCAGGCCGTGCTGGGGTGTATTCTGTCATACCCCGAATGTCTTGACAGGGTATCTTTTCTTGAAACAAAGCATTTCTTTATTCCTCAGCATAAAGATATTTACAGCGCGATAATGACCCTTTCAAGCTCGGGAACCAATATTGATCCCCTTGTGGTTCTTGATATGCTTGTGCCTGATACTTTTGATAAGGACCAGGGCAGGCAGTATCTTCTCAATATGGCTCAATCTGTGCCTTCAACGGCAAATGTTGAGCTTTACGCAAAAATTGTCAGAGAAAACTATGTTATAAGGTCTCTTATTACAATTTCATCCGATATTATTGAGGATGCGGTCAATAAAAAATCAACTGCCGGCGAATTGATTGAAAAGGCCGAAAGAGAGCTCTATGATATTTCACAGGGAAGAAATACCAATGAAGTATCAAAGCTTAATGATATTATCACGGGCAGTGTTTTTGATACACTTAAGAAACTCAGCGGCGATGAAAAAGACCAGTATAAAGGATATTCCACCGGGTTTACGGATCTTGATAATATTCTTACGGGTCTTAATAAATCCGATCTTATTATTGTGGGCGCACGCCCTGCTATGGGTAAAACCAGTTTCGGTCTTAACATCGCAAGGAATGTATCTGTTCTCAGCAAGAAAAAGGTGCTCTTTTTCTCCCTTGAAATGACAAAGGAGCAGGTTGCAATGAGAGTTTTGGGCACAGAGGCCCGGGTTTCCGTTTCTAAAATGAGGAACGGAAACATTACTCAGGATGACTGGAAAAAGCTGGGTGCTGCCGTAGGTATCCTCAGCTCGGCGGAGCTGTATTTTGACGATACGGCTATGATTACCGTGCAGGAAATAAAATCCAAAGCCCGCCGTGAAAAAGCGGAATGTGTAATAATTGACTATTTAGGTCTGATAAATCCGGGCGGACGGTTTGAAAACAGGGTAAACGAAGTAACATATATCACAAAAGCTCTTAAAGCTATGGCAAAGGAACTGAATATTCCCGTTATCTGTCTTGCCCAGCTTAACAGAGGCACAGAATCCGGTAAATCCCACAGGCCGCAGCTTTCGGATCTGAGAGAATCCGGTTCAATTGAGCAGGATGCGGATATAGTTATGATGCTTTACCGTGAAGACTACTACAAGAATGACAGAAATGAGGATAAAGGCGAGGATTCGGCAGACAGCAGAGAAATCAATACTGTATCTGTCATTGTTGAAAAGAACAGGCACGGTTCAACGGGAACGGTTGATTTTGCCTGGGACGGCGATCATACTCTCTTTATTCAGATAGATAAACGGCATGATGATTGATAAGGCCAGAGCTTTTATAACCGATAATAATCTGATTCCGCCGGGCAGCAGAGTTATAGCCGCTTTATCCGGCGGAAGTGATTCAATGGCGCTGTTCAATATTCTTCTTGCACTTAAAGATGAGCTTGGTTTTACTCTTGAGGCTGCCCATGTGAATCACGGAATCCGCGGCAAAGAGGCAGATTCGGATGAAGCGTTTGTCAGAGATTACTGCGATAACAAAGGTATAAAATGCCATGTTTTATCTGCAGATGTTAAAAAGAAAGCGGCAGACGAAAAACTGTCTGAAGAAGAAGCCGGAAGACAGGTGAGGTATGATTTTTTTGCCTCTTTCGGAAGTGATGTGCTGATTGCCACTGCTCACAATCTTGATGACAGGGTTGAAACATTTCTTTTTAACTTTACCAGAGGATCTTCTCTTAAAGGCCTTTGTTCAATTCCGGTAAAAAGAGATAATATTATCAGGCCTTTGATTAACTGCACAAAAGAAGAGATTGTAAACTACTGTAACAGTAATTCGATTCCATTTGTAACGGACAGAACCAATTCGGATATAACCTATGCAAGAAACAGAATAAGGCATAATGTTGTAAGTGAGCTTACAAAGCTTAATCCGGGCTTCTTGTGGGCTGCCGGGCGCTGCATTGATAATATAAACGAAGATGAGGCTTATTTATCAGTGCTGGCTGCCGAAAAGATACAATCGGCAAAAACAGGCGGAGGATACGATATATCGTTTCTCTCCGGTATGCCGGATTCGCTCCTCAGAAGAGCAGCGGCACAGATTGTTTTTGATTATACCGGATTCAGGGCTGACAGCAGAATTATTGATGATATAATCAATGCCGTAAGGTGCGGCAGTTCCGGAGAAAAAATCCAGATTTACGGAAATTGCTTTTTAAGAATCCGGGCCGGACTACTTGAAAAGGTTGAAACGCCCTTGTCTGAGACTTGCGAAATCGTATTACAGCCGGGGGATATTTGCTTCGGAGAGTATAATATTCGATTTGAAAAAACAGCCTCTCTTCCGGATAATTCCAAAAAAGTTAACGGTTTGTCAAATATTATGTATTTTGACAGTGATAAAATCATCGGAAAGATTACGGTAAGAACCAGGAAAGAAGGGGACACTCTGTCTCCTGCTTCAAGGGGCATTACAAAACCGCTTCGAAAGCTTCAGAATGAATATCATATTCCGCCTGAAGCAAGGGATACATTACCTGTTTTTGAAGATGAAGCGGGCGTAATCGGCGCCTGCGGATGCGGCGTTGACAAGCGTGTTGCCGTTTCTACAGAAACCGAGAATATATGCAGTATAACTGTTAATGCAATATACAGGAGAAAAACAGCTGACTATGATATATGATGATATCAGTGAAGTCCTGCTAAGTGAGGACGAAATAAAGAAAATAGTTGAAAGGCTCGGAAAGCAAATCAGCCGTGATTATGCCGGTAAAAATCTGCTGCTCGTTTCAATACTGAAAGGCTCAGTTGTATTTATGGCGGACCTGATGAGAGCAATCACGGTTCCTTGCCAGATAAACTTTATGGTTGTATCCTCTTACGGTAATAAAACCGAGAATACTACCGGTGCCGTTAAAATAGAGCAGGACCTTGATGTTAATCTTGAAGGATTTGATGTGCTTCTTGTTGAGGATATTCTTGATTCAGGCAGAACTCTGAATTATGTAAAGAATGTTCTGCTTACAAGAAACCCGAGCAGCATTAGAATCTGCACATTTCTGGACAAACCCGAGAGAAGAGTTGTTGACCTTAAAGCGGATTACTGGGGCACAGATGTTCCCGATGAATTTGTAGTTGGCTATGGTCTTGATTATGCTGAAAAATACAGAAATCTGCCTTTTATAGGCGTTTTGAAAAGAGAAATATACGAAGAGAAGGAGAAAATGAATTGAACGGAAAACCTGATAACAAAAACGGCAAGGTACCGCCTTCAAAAAAGATTATTTCATTCCTGCCGTATATACTTATACCGATTCTTATTATTGCAGGCATATCTTTCTATGCCGATAAGCAGAAAAATGAAAACCTGGAATATTATGAGGTAGTGGCTCTTTTTGACGAAGGTAAGGTCAAGAGTTATCAACTTAATCTGAGCAACGGAGCTCTGGTATACTTCCTTGAAGGTGAGGATCCCCAAAAATCACAGGGCCACAGATATTCGGTGCCCAGTGTGAGCCTTTTTATTGAAGATATACATTCGGGAGTAATTGAATATAACAGAGCTCACCCGGATGAAAAAATTGAGGCAAAGTATATTGCCGGTTCTTCAAATTCGCTGCTTGTAAGCATACTGCCTTCTCTTATTCTTTTCGGTCTTATGGGAGCAATGCTGTTCTTTATGCTGAGAAGAATGAATCAGACCATAGGCAGCGAAAACAACAGAACCCTTTCCTTCGGCAAGGCAAGAGTAAAGCAGACTTCTGATGAAAAACGCAAAACAACATTTGATGATGTTGCAGGCGCGGATGAAGAAAAAGAAGAGCTGGCTGAAATAGTTGAGTTCCTTAAGGATCCTAAAAAATTCGATCAGCTTGGTGCAAGAATACCCAAAGGCGTATTGCTTGTGGGCCCTCCGGGCACGGGTAAAACTCTTCTTGCAAGGGCTGTTGCCGGTGAAGCGGGCGTTCCCTTCCTTTCAATCTCGGGCAGTGACTTTGTTGAAATGTATGTAGGCGTTGGTGCTTCCCGTGTAAGAGATTTATTTGATAAAGCAAAGAGACAGGCTCCTTCAATTATATTCATTGATGAAATTGATGCCGTGGGCCGCCACAGAGGCGCAGGCATGGGCGGCGGACATGATGAAAGAGAACAGACTCTTAACCAGCTGCTTGTTGAAATGGACGGCTTCGGCGCCAATGAGGGAGTAATAGTTATTGCCGCCACAAACAGGCCGGATATACTTGATCCCGCGCTTCTCAGACCAGGCAGATTTGACAGACAGGTTACCGTTAATTACCCGGATCAGAAGGGCAGGGTAGCCATACTTAAAGTTCACGCCAAGGGCAAACCTATAGGCCCTGATGTTGATTTTGAAAGTGTTGCTCATGCAACCGTCGGTTTTACCGGTGCAGATCTTGAAAACCTGCTTAACGAAGCCGCTCTTCTCGCTGCAAGAAGGGGCAAAAAAGCCATTACAATGGCTGAGGTTGATGAAGCGGCCCTTAAAGTTGAAGTAGGCGGAGAAAAGAAATCCCATAAGATGAGCGAAAGCGCCAAAAAGTTAACTGCTTTCCATGAAGCAGGCCATGCTGTTTCATCTTACTATCTTGAGCATAAAGATCCTGTTCATCAGATATCGATAATTCCCAGAGGTCTTGCTGGCGGTTATACCCTTTACAGGCCGGTTGAAGATAAAACCTATACATCCAAAAACGAGCTTCTTGATAATCTTGTGTCACTCCTCGGCGGCAGAGTTGCCGAAGAACTTGTACTCGGCGATATATCAAGCGGCGCTTCAAATGATATTCAGAGGGCAACACAGATTGCAAGGGATATGGTTACCAAGTACGGTATGAGCGATAAGATAGGCCCAATTTTCTTCGGAAGCGATAATAATGAGGTGTTTCTCGGTAAAGATTTCAGCCATGTAAGGGATTATTCCGAAAATGTTGCATCACAGATTGATGATGAAATTGAGCGCCTTATTTCCGAAGCTTATGAGAAAACCAAGCAGATTCTGAATGATCATATGGATAAACTGCATCAGGTAGCCGAGATTTTGCTTCAGCAGGATAAGATTGAAGGAAAAGAGTTTACGGCTATCATGGAAGGGTGTGCCCCCGATGACAGCACCGAAACCGTTACAGTAACAGACGAACCGGAAAATGAAGATAACATTTAATCCCGATGAAGAAATAGTAAAAGTGGTAAAAGAAGGGCTTGAAAGAACCGGAGGATACTGCCCCTGCCGCAGAGAGCGGACGGAAGATACAAAGTGTATGTGCCGTGAATTCAGAGAGCAGATAAAAGATCCGGATTTTGAGGGCTTTTGCCACTGTATGCTTTACTATAAACAAAAATGAATGGGGGAAATGAAAATGGCAGAAATTGTTATTACAAATGAAAACTTTGATAAAGAGGTTATGAATTCCGATATACCTGTTTTGCTTGATTTCTGGGCTGAGTGGTGCGGCCCCTGCAGAATGGTTGCCCCTGTTGTTGCCGAAATTGCAGAGGAATACTCAGGTAAAGTCAAAGTCGGCAAAGTTAATGTTGATGAGCAGACTGCATTGGCGGCAAGCTTCGGTATTTCAAGTATTCCCACCATAGTTCTTATCAAAGACGGTAAAATTGCAGGCACATCAATCGGATATAAACCCAAAGCAGCTCTTTTGGAATTGCTCAAATAACTTATAACAGAAAACATCCGCCCAAAGGGCGGATGCTCATAAAACAGTAATGCCTCAAAAAGCGACCTTTGCGCATCTTGTGCAGGCATTCCTCCTCGGAATACAGCCAAGTATTCCTCGTTGTCAAAACCTGCAAATATGCACAAATCTCATCTTTTTGAGGTGCGAAGCAGTTTTCTCGTGAAAAATAAGCCGCAGAACAAGGAAGATTTGCGAATCATACTTTGTGTATGGTGAACAAATCTGACGATGTGCTGCGGTTTTAGTTTTCCGCGAAAACCAATACTGATTTACGAACATTCGCCCAAAGGGCGGATGTTTCTTTATGTTTTCGGATATGTTCTCTGAGAAATACCTTTAATGCTATTTATGCACCAGTCGGTTGCATCTTTGATAATAACAGAGTCACAATATTCGCATTTTGCAGAGCTGTTAATATCAAGGGGAGCGCCGCAGTTGGGGCAGACAAATTCTTTTTCGTTTTCGCCTGTTTTGATTCCGGACTTTCGTATAAATGAGAATTCATAATTCATCTTTTTGTATTCGTTTCTGCTGCCTTTTATTACTTCACCGGTGTTATCATCAATAACATAGTCCGTTATATTCGTTTTCAGATTTGCAATGATCACATCGTTTCCGTTTTCTTCTTTCCAGCCTTTTATGAATACGGATTCAACGGATATATCCTCAATGATATTAGTCTGATGATTCTTTCTGTAATTATCAAGCTGAGTATTGTTTTTATTATAGAATTCATCGGTTAGGCAGTCTCTTACCGGCTCCAGATCCTTTGCCTGCCATGCGTTCTGTAACCTTATATACATTGATCCCGCTTTCTTTCTGAATGTCTCTTCGCTGAAGTTTTCATCTTTTGTTTCAATATATGATTTGATGCTGTTCAGAAGTGCCGGGGATGTTGATATTGCGCCTTTAGGCAGGGGCTTGAATCTGTATTTTTTCTTTTGGTTTTTAAAAACAATTAAAACAGTATCAACTATACCAAGCAGGAAGAATTCGCCGGCAATTGCACTTGCGCCGCTTTCATCCCGTACCTCCATCCCTGTTATCTTGCCCTCTTCAAACTCATTATAAAGGTAATTGAATACTTTTACCGTGCCCTTATAAACATATGAAGAATCGGGATAAAATCCGTAACTGTAATATGTTACTTTTTCCTGCTGATAGCTGTCGTTGCTGTCATTATTATTATAGTCGCTGCCGCCATAGTCATGGCTGCCGTAATCGTATCCGCCGTAGTCATATCCTCCGTAGTCGCTGCCTCCACCGTAATCACCGAAATCAGCTTTAGCCTTCTGAATTGGAAGGAGTGTTGTGCAAATAAGCAGTGCAAACATCAGGAGGATTCTGAGCTTCTTTTTTGCACCTGCTGTTGTAATTCCTTCTTTTAGAAGCAGGATAACGGCAAATATAAGTGAAGCAAAAGCCATTATTCTCAGAAGTTTATATGTGCTTTCAGGGGTTTTGCAAAGGACTGTTTTGGTGCTCTCCGGGGTTGCGGCGTAATCCGCCATAAAGTTGATATCGCCTGCACCAAGGGCGTTGCCCGATCGTACACCCAAAACGGATATTTCGTTAAAGGAGGTTACGGGAATATATTCATAAGTTACCCTTATATCACCGAGCCGGGGATTATCGGGGTCGCCGCTGTAATAACCGTCACTGTAAGGTGTGAGTCCGTAGCTGTTTTTTACAGCCGGTAGATTTGTAAGCTTTTCTTTATTGTGCTCGGATTCAAAATATTTGCATCCGTTTCTGAAAGCGGAGATAAAGTTCTCTCCCAAAACCGCTTTATCAGGGCCTATCGATATTTTCCCGTAATATACTTCGCTTTCAAGACCTTCTGGCCATACAGGGTTTATGTATTTATCACTGTTTTTATAAATAACCTCGGCTTTTTGCGATGAACAGAAGCCCTCTTTTAAAGAGTCGGATGAAATATAGTACTGATACATTTCCACATTTCTTGCCAGCACATATCCATCTGCACTTACATCGAGAAGTCTGTCAGTCGGTTTAATCGCAATATCGGGTTTCCCGGTGAGGAAAACATAATCTCCGTCTCCGGCTTCGGGAAAAGAAAGGCTGATATCTGAATTGTCAAATAAAGCTGCAGATTCTGTGTAAAGATGTTTTTGGTAAACGCTCCAGCTTAAAAGGAAAATGAACAGTGAAAATAGTATTATGGATGCTGTAGGTATATTCAGTAAGGATTTTTTCCTTTTTTTATTTTTTGTCACCCTTTTCATCTCCTTTTAAAAATCTTTTACAATATAATACCAGTAAATACCGTTATCTTCAATATAAAATTGTGCAAAAAAAAGCCCGCAAAAGCGGGCTTCAGGGTTATATTATCATTTTTTGAATTCTATTTTATCAATTTTACAAATTACGCCGCCGTTGTTTTTACCCAAAATATTGTACGAAACATACATTTTACCGCCGTGGAAAAAGATGCCTTCGGCTTCGTAACTGTTTAATCCGGATTCGGGATTCGGCAGGAAACAGCGGCCTAAATAATTGCCCGAAAAATCATATTTATAAATGCAGTTTGAATCGGAAAACAAACAGTAGAGATATTGATTGTCGGTTTCTATGGATTGCTTCACATAACCATTGTCAATGCCTTTGAAAGTTTTGATTGTATCAAAAGCACCGTTATATTCACCGAAATTATATGTGCCGGAAATACCTGCATAGTAATAGCTTGTGCTGCCTGTGTCAACATAAGCAAGGGAGTAAAGGGGATGCTCTATGGTCATACCGGCCTTATATTGTAATGAATCGGGATATAACGCCGAAACAAGAGTATAGTTAGGTGCGTTATTTGAAATCATAAGCAGCTTGATACGGGGATCATAGGTTATATCATTTGCGTGGTTAAGTTCGGTAAGCATTTCCGAGCGGCCGTTTTCCGCCAAGGTCCAGGTTTTCGGGTCAATTTTAAGAACAACCGCTTTTTCATCTCCTCCGGTGGAAGAAGACGGCTCAATCATAATCTGATATACATATTCACCGTCGGAACAGGCGCCTTCAAACTGTCTTATTTTATCAATTGCTCCGATTTTCATAACTATTGACTGTGAAGCAGTTGTTTTGCCGCTTATAGGCGTAATAGGTGTTGAAGATGTACCGAATAATCCGGTAATAAATGCGGCTATGGCCTGAAACACTGCCAGAAATACCGAAATAAATGCTTGCATAAAAAGTCCTCCGAAAGCATATAATACTTATCGGCCTGTGATATGTTAAAGTGCTTTTACTATCGCCTCAAACAGTTCATCGTAAGTATCATATGCGGGTATCTGCGGATAATCCGCTTTTATTTTATCTGTTGTCTTGAATAAGAATCCGGATTTGCCGGCCTGAATCATTCCAAGGTCGTTGAAACTGTCACCGGCAGCGATGGTTTCAAATCCGATGCTTTGCAGTGCTTTTACGGTGGAAAGCTTTGACTTTTCACATCTCATTTTAAAACCTGTTATTTCACCGGCTTTACTTACTTCAAGGGAATTGCAGAATATGGTAGGCCAATCCAGTTTTTTCATAAGGGGAGTGGCAAACTGCTCAAAAGTATCGCTGAGTATAATTACTTGGGTTATTTCGCGAAGCTTATCAAGGAATTCCTTTGCGCCGGGCATAAGGTCAATTTTTGCTATAACTGCCTGAATTTCTCTAAGGCCAAGATTATTCTCCTTAAGGATATTGATTCTGTATTTCATAAGCTTGTCATAATCCGGCTCATCTCTTGTTGTGCGCTTAAGTTCAGGTATTCCTACTTCTTCTGCAAAAGCTATCCAGATTTCAGGCACAAGAACGCCTTCCATATCAAGGCAAACAATATTCATAATTATTCACTCCGTTTCTATGAAAGTATATCACCCATTCACAAAAAAGTAAATAATAAAATTAAAGACTCTCTCACAGTTTTATGCGGGAGAGTCATAATGTTATCTGATTGTTGAAATCAGGGCGGCAACAGCAGTCTTTTTTGAAACCCGTGCTCTTTTTGTTTCTCTCTCTTTGATACCGTTTACCTTTATTGAAACGGCTCCGATTTTATTTGCGGCGAGTATATCGGTATCGGCCTGATCGCCTATCATAGCGATTTTTGATGCCGGAATGTTCATCTTTTTGGATGCAAGCTTCAGGCCCAGCACACTCGGCTTGAAGGCCGGAGCTACAAAAGGAATACCGCCTAATTTTTTTGAAAGGATAAATGCTCTTGACAGAACTGTATTTGATATGATTATTACCGGGATGCCCGATTCGTTCATTGCTTTTACCCATTCGGTATATTTTTCATCAAAGCTGAATGAACCGTAGGGCAGTACCGTATTGTCAAGATCAAGCGCAATGGCTTTTACACCCATTTTTTTAATGCTGTAAGCCGATATATCCGTTAAAGTGTCGTATAAATAATCCGGCTCAAGGTTATCGTAATCTTTTTTCAGTATTTCCGAAATCATAATTGTTCTCCAGATAATGTATATAAAGTTTGTCATTTTCGTCTTATGTACATAAGTAATGAAAAAAACAGTTTTTGTTGCATATTATTTAAATTTTTTTATTTTGTGACATTTAGTGTATTATGTATATTGATATTTTTGCTGTTTTTTGATACAATTCACGCAGTTAAATCGTATTTGAAACATTTGTCTAACTTTAAAATATACACGGAGATGATTATTTGAAGAATTATTTTAAGAACTATTTCAGCCGTATTTTCAGAGATGTAAAAAAGAGCGAGCTGGTTTACTGGTGGATTTTAAGGCTTTTGATGATATATGCTCTTATTGATACTCTTGTAAACGGCAACGAAGAATATGCCGGCAGCAACCCCTGGCAGCAGGTGGCTGCAAATCTTGTGGGTATGTTTGCCTATGAGATTATTCAGTTTTTCCCCGAAAAGTCCCTTTTAAGAAAACTCAGCCCCAGATTTCAGAATATTACCGCCCTGGGCTTCTTACTCGGTTCATTCGGCGGCGCTTATCTGAACCTCTATTATGCTCTGCCTATGTATGATAAGATACTTCACGCTACAGGCACCGCAGAAGGCGTTTATATCGGCTATGAACTGACCTGCGCAATTCAGCTCAAGAAAAAGAAAACCTGCCCGCCGGAGATTGCCGCTATGAACAGCCTCGGTATAGGTTTTGTCCTTGCCAGCGGCTGGGAACTGTTTGAGTTTATATACGATCAGTTTTTCGGCGGAGATGCACAGCACTGGAATATAAATAACGCCATAAAACAGGCGGGAGGGGACTGGAAGCAGATTTTCCAGATGTTCCCCATTCATGATTACGATGTGTTTATTCAGCGTTTTGCCCTTATGGATACTATGGCCGATATCGTAATGAACTTTGTCGGCGGAATAATTATGTACCTGATTCTGCGGTTTTTCCCTTATCGCCACAGAGGAGCAAACGATATCAACGCAAAAATAACCGAGATGCAAAACGAAAAGAAGTAATTGACAGCGGCAGCCGGAAAGGCTGCCGTTATTTTTGCGCAGCTATTATGCCGTTTCGGAAAAAAGTTGATCCGATATATAATATTATTATTGAAATAATCAGTACATAGTGGTATCATTTTAATATAAAATAACAGGAAGGTGAAAAGCATGTCGGTAAAATCGTTGCTGCGCGGTCTGAAAAGCACCTATCTTGATAACGAATCTGTTTCCAATAAAGAACAGCTCGGTTATGCAGGCGGTATTTTCGGCAACGCCATGGGGCAGGACAGCATAGGTACATTCGCCGGTAATTTCGGGCGTGACTATGCCGGCCTTACAAACGGTATGTCCGCTGTCAAGGATAATATAAGCACAATCCTCAGCTTTGTTATTCCTCCCGTTGCCGGGGCTCTTTTTGATATGCCCATCAAAAAAGGCAAAAGAAGCCATCTTCGCACCGCTCTTCTGGTGGCTCCTATTCCTTTTGCCGTTACCTCTATGCTTCTTTTTATCGTTCCAACAACAAGTGCAGTTTATAATTTTATATGGACTCTGTTTTTAAGCATATTATTCTCAATTGCGGATACATTCTATGATATTGCGCTGAATTCTCTAGGCCTTAAAATGGTTTCCGATCCGGCGGACCGCAAAAAGTTTTTCACTTTTGAATCCATAGCGGCCACATTGGGTTCGCTTCTTCCCGGCGGCATTATACCCATTGTTGTAGGTATGGCAAAAACTCCCGCAAGAGAGCAGTGGAGTTATTTCTTCGTGGCCCTCGGTTTCTGTATTATCGGTGTTTCTGCCATGTATGCTCCCTATATGACTATTGAGGAAAGGGTCAGCTTTTTTACCCCGTCCGAGGATAAAAAAGAAGAGAAAGTAAACTGGAATAAAGATACTGTTCTGGCTCTGCTCCATAACAGGCCGTTTATGGTGCTTATGGTTTCAATGATATTTGAAACTATAAGAAAAGTTACTTATGACACTTTGATTTATCTTTATAAAAACACCTTTGACGACCTTCCCATGAAAACCATTGTTGAAAGCATCAGCGCAGCCCTTTCTTATGTGGGACTTATGGCTGTTCCCTTTGTGGGCAAAAAGATTTCCGCCAAAGCAATGCTTGCCGGCGGATACTACTACACCGCATTTTTCTATACCATTATTTCCTCTTTCAATATCAACTTCAATCTTGAAAGAGTCAGAAAACTCAGATATATTCCCGGAATGTGCATTGCCCTTGCAGGTATGCCCAATGCAGCTCAGGGAGCTGCCCGCAGAATTATAGTTGGCGATTCCACAGACTATATGGAATGGTACTCTGAGAAAACTTACGGTGTACCCATAAGAAGTGACGGTCTTCTTTGCGCAGCACAGAATATTGTGTCAAAAATCACATCGCTTATAAAAGTTAACCTTACAAACGGTCTGCTTGCCGTTATCGGGTATAAATCAAAGAATCTTAAAACCGGAGAGGCTGCAATACAGACTCCACAGACTTTAAGAGGCATTTATGCTATGATTTCTCTCTGCGGCCTGCTCGGCAATATTTTGCCGGCTCTTTGCTTCCTGTTTGATAATTACAGCGGCAAGAGAAAAGAAAAGATTTATGCAGAGCTGATTGAAATGAGAAAACTCAGAGAAGAAAAAGCGGAGGAACTTGTTAGTGATGAAAGCGCAATCTGACGGATTAAATGCTAGCTTTGAGTTTTGCGGCATTAAACTGATGCTCAATTGTACCGATAAGGGTGTGTGGCGCCTCAGGAGCGAAAGAGAGTCTTCTTTTGATGATATGGGTGCCGCTCAGACCCTTGCGCGCGATCTGGGCGAAGAATATTCTTATAAACCGCTGCCGGTGAATTTTTCTGCCGGCAGCGGTAATTTTACTGTTAAGGCGCCCGATGGTTCTTTTGTGTCGGCTGAAAAAAGAAAAATCTTGTTTTTTAATGCCGAGGGTAAGCCTGTCAGGGAGATTAAAAGTATAAAATCAAAAGGTGACAGTGTGTTTGTCTGCCTAAAAGCATATAAAGATGAACGCTTTTACGGCACCGGAGAAAGGTTTGATAAAGTTAATCAGCGGGGTAAAAAGCTGGATTTATATGCTGTTGACCGCTGGTGCCGTACCAGAGGAGACAGTTATATTCCGGTTCCCTTCCTTTTCTCATCCCGTGGCAACGCTTTGCTGATGAACAGATATGAAAGGTCTGTTTTTGATATCTGTAAAACAAACGGCAGTTTAATCCGCATTGAGCAAAAGTATTCACCTTTGGATTTGTATGTTTTCACAATCGGTAATCCCTCTGAAATTATTTCTGCCTATTGCCGGTTAACAGGTTTTGCTCCCATGCCTCCCGAGTGGTCTTTCGGCACACTTGTATGCCGTTATCATCCCGAGTTTCAAACTAGAGAGGGCGTATTTGCAATGGTTGATGCTATGCGCGAAAACGACTTTCCCTGGGATGCAGTTATACTTGAGGGCTTCAGGCCGTATAAAAAAGAAAGCTTTCCGGAGCTGCTTGAAATCAGCAATACAGTTCACTCCCTGGGCAAAAAGGTTATGCTTTACGAGCAGTGCGGCAGATTTACTCAGAACAGCGAAGAGCTTTTCGGCCTTGATGATTCCTGCGCAGTTTTATCGGATAATGGAACATATCTTGATGAAACAAAATCTTTCAATCTGATTGATAATTTCAGCCGCAAAAAAATGCGCTGTGTTGACCTTACAAGCGAAAAAGCGCTTGAAAAATGGGGCGGTTTCAGGAATCTGTATGTAGATGAAATGGATGTGGACGGAGCTAAAATTGACTTTTGTGAGCAGTTCCCCGACAGCCCTTCAATCAGATTTGCAGACGGCCGCAGTCCAATGGGGGCTCATCACTGGTATCCAACTCTCTATAACGCTCTGAGCTTCCGCAGGTTTAATATGAAGCCCGACGGCGGAGTGTGTTTTTCAAGGGGAGGAGGAATCGGCGCTCAGAGGTATCCGTTTGTTTGGGCAGGGGATCAGAGGCGCGAGTTTTTCTTTCTTAAAGTTGTAATTAAAGCCGCATTGTCTCTCGGTCTTTCCGGTGTTTCTTTTGTAAGCTGGGATATGGCCGGGTATCAGCCGTCATTTAATCCGAGTGATAAACGCCACGAAGACAGAGTTTTTATAAGAGGCCTGGAATTCACTGCTTTTTCAGCTAATATTCAGACTCACGGCAAAATCAAAAGGCCATACGATTTTGATGAGCACACCAAGGATGTTTACCGTGCTTATTCCAAGCTGCATAATTGCCTGCGGCCTTATCTTATTGAGCAGGCAGAGGTGTCCTGTAAAACGGGGCTGCCTCTGATGCGTCACTTGTTTCTTTATGACAGCGGGGATAAGAGAAATCTTGATATTGAAGATGAATATATGCTCGGCTGCGGTCTTTTGGTTGCCCCTGTACTCGGCAGAAAAAACAGGAGAAATATTTATTTGCCGAAAGGGGAATGGATTGATTTTTTTACAGGAGTAGAATATACGGGCGGTATTGTGATAAAAAATCGCAGTGTGCCGCTGGAAGCTATACCTGTTTTTGTGCTTAAAAATTCCCCCTCCGATTGCCTTGAAGCTGTTTTTAATGATGCAAAATCTTTAATTGATGAGATAAACAGCATGAAAACATGATGTTGCAGTATAATTTTAACCGCATCATTTAAACCGATGCGGTGTTTTTTGCTTTTTGTCACCCTTTTGTTACCCATTGTATAGTATATTACAGATGTAACATTGGATTACTGTTTTATGAGGTACTGTTATGAGTGAAAAGACAAAAAGGATAAATCAATATGCCTCGCAGAAAAGATCATATCTTCTGCGAGGCAATTTTTTTGTTTTTTGTTTTTAGGGCGGATTTTTGACGACGCTTTGACGACATTTTTATGAAAAAACGGTGTATTTTTGCAAAATTTGTTTCCAATACAGAATATTAAAATCGGCAAGTTTTAGGTAAAAAGAAATCCGCAATCCCTTGATATATAAGGAATTACGGACTTCAAGTTGTTTGGCAGGGGCAGAAGGACTTGAAGTTGCTCTACAACCCCCTCGCAAACAATGGTCGCCTTGCTCGCTGGTTCGCTTCGCAATTCTCCCTGTTTGCTCACCTCAGCGTAACGCCTTCATCTGCCACAGGCAGCGGCGTCACGCTTCGCCCCGGCGCGCTCCGCGTGCCTTCGGGTTCTCTGCTTGCCAAAGTAAAAACCGCCCCATTCGGGACGGTTTTTCTTTGGCAGGGGCAGAAGGACTTGAACCCTCGGCACGCGGTTTTGGAGACCGCTGCTCTACCAACTGAGCTATACCCCTAAGATATGGTGGGCCATCAGGGACTCGAACCCCGGACCATTCGGTTATGAGCCGAGTGCTCTAACCAACTGAGCTAATGGCCCACATAGTGGAACGCCATATATAATATCAAATGATAATGAATTTGTCAATAATTTTATTATAATTATACAGTTTCATATAAATATCTCACGGCAGGTTAAATAAAAGCCTGCCGTGAATAATTAATAAACTATTATTCCGATTTCCAGAGACCGTGAAGGTTGCAGTATTCATAAGCGGCAACAACGGAATCTCCGGGGGTAAGCGCAAACACGGCTTCGGGTTTATCGCCGGGTTTAAGTGTTTTGCGCTGACGGCCTTCTTTGGTTTCAAGCATAATCCACATAATGTAGTGCGCATCAATCATCGGGTGTTCAACAGAACCGACGGTAACAGTTACGGTGTTTCCGTCGGCTTTGATTATGGGTACGTGCTTTTCACCTGCGCCGTCAGATGTATTTGGGGTAATGGGCTTCATTTCTTCACCGCAGCATACGCACCTTACACCTGAATCGTTGATGTAAGCAATAATATTGCCGCAGTGTTCGCATTTATAAAACTTCATACAGATTCCTCCGCTTTATCAATAGTTTTCGGCATGGATTTCAAAGAAACTTTGAGGATGAGCGCACACAGGGCAGATTTCGGGAGCATTTGTGCCAACCACTATATGGCCGCAGTTACGGCATTCCCATACTTTTACTTCGCTCTTTTTGAATACTTCCTGCATTTCAATATTCTTAAGAAGTGCACGGTAC
Source organism: Clostridia bacterium (assembly GCA_017430535.1). Lineage (GTDB taxonomy): Bacteria > Bacillota > Clostridia > Oscillospirales > Acutalibacteraceae > CAG-177. The sequence continues at coordinate 188,810 of JAFRMR010000003.1, read as the reverse complement.
CTCTCCTCATGATGTTTTTCAATAAGAGCAACCATACGGAATTTTTCTGCAAGCTCAGGGAAACCTTCCTGCTCGGCAGTTACGGCAAATCCTTCATACATATCTGTCCATTCAAAGTTTTCGCCGTCAGCTGCAGCTGCAAGGTTTTCGGGGGTTGAGCCGATTCCGTTTAGCTCCTTGAACCACATTTTTGCGTGCTCTTTTTCGTTGTCAGCAGTTTTCAGGAAAAGGGCGGCAATCTGCTCAAAACCGTCTTTCTTTGCTTTTGATGCAAAATAAGTGTACTTGTTTCTTGCCTGGCTTTCACCGGCAAAAGCGGCTTCAAGATTTTTTTCGGTTTGTGTTCCTGAATATGGATTGGTTTTGTTTGACATAACTTGTATCTCCTTTTTTAATAAAAATTTATGCTTCTGCAAATGGGGTGTTGTAGCCCACATACCTGAAGTTTTCAGCCACATTGTTTTTGTTATACCGGTAAACACTCATACAAAGCCCGATTGCAAAATATACGCACATATTTGCCGAGCCGCCGGCACTTATGAACGGCAGGGTAATGCCGATGCAGGGCAAAAGCTTAAGGCACATTCCTATATTCATTATAACCTGGGAGCTGATCATAAAAGCTGTGCCGTAGCAGATGATTGCTCCGTGAAGGGTTGCGGATTTACGGCCTGTCTGCATTACTCTTACGCAGATAAAAATGAGAGCCGCCAGCAGAAGTATTCCACCCACAAATCCAAGTTCTTCACCAACAACGGAAAAAACCATGTCGCTTTCGTTAACGGGTACACCTGAGGGGGACTGAGTGTAGGTGCCTTTAAAAAGCCCGTCGCCAAGCAGACCGCCGCTGCCTATAGCGTTTACGGCTCTCTGCTGCTGGTATATTTTTGCTTTGTAAACGCTTTCACTGAGTGCTTCCGGATAATAAACGGCAAGTATTCTCTGCCTGTGGAAGTTTGAGAGGAACTTTGTCCATAATATGGGTGATACTGCGGCAAAAGCACCTGCCGCCATGGCAAAATATCTTATTTTAAGCCCGGCTGCAAACATCATACCTATAAACATAAAGCCGAAAATCATTGCCGAACCCAAATCGTCTGTAAGTATAATCAGGCCGATGGGAATAAGGGCGTGAATTGTTAAAAGCAATATGTTTTTAAGTTTGTTGATTTCATTTTTTACCATATCAATATGCGCTGCAAAAGTAACCAGAAATCCGACTTTTGCAAGCTCGGAGGGCTGAAAATCAACTGAAAATGAGTTTGTTTCAATAATAGGCAACCAGCATCTCGCATCCGGTCTGTCAGCCGGGGCTTTGCCCCAGATAAACAGGGCACCTATGAGCAGGAGGCACACGCCCCCTATAATCGGCCAGATTCTTACCACCGAGTTGTAATCTATCATTGAGATTACAATGCAAAGCGCTATGCCTATGGCAGATGCAATAATCATAATAAGGCATTCTCTGCCGATAAGCAGCCCGTTGGTAATCGCTTCATTTCTGGTGGCAGAATAAACCATAAGGCACCCGAAAGCCGAGGTCAGTATGCAGATTATATACAGGATAAAATCTGTACCTTTTATAAATTGTTTCAGTCTGTTGTTCATTTTAATCAGTTATATTCTTTGTAAAGGTCAACATAAGTATTTGCTATGGTTGTTGCTGCGGATTTTCCGCAGGATACGATTTCTTCGTTTTCGGTAAAATAAGAGTGCCAGTTGTTTTCGTTGATAAGGTAACCTACCTGATCATTTGTGAGGCCGAATACAATCAGCTGTTTATCGCCGCAGAGCTCATTGAAAGCGGGTACTTCCCATTTGCTGTTATTCCAGGATATAAAACCTTCATTTGCTCCTCCGAATGCAATTTCAGGAGCAAGCTCACCGGGGATAATCGGCACGGCAATACCCTTGCCGAACTCTGCGTAACCGACTTCGGTAAGAATGGCATATTTGCCTATTCCGTCTTTTGCAACATTATTTACAAGCAATCCGCCTTTAGCGGCGAGCACAAGTATATTGTTTTCAATCTCAACCCATACTTCTTTGAATGCAATGTTCAGAATCGGCTCAACAACTGTTTCATCATCGGGAGTAATGGATTCAAGTTTCTTTGCGATGGTATATCCGTATTCCGCAAGGGTAGCGCAGTCTTCGCCTACTTTTTCTACGGTTGTGGCATCCGGCTTGATGTTGTCGGTTTCAAGAGTGAGCGCAAGTTCAGCGCCCTCAATATACAGAAGGTTTGCATTATCATTTTTGTTAATATATTCTTCCATATAGTAGGGGTAGTCGCCGGTTAATTCCGTTCCGGCGGCACCGTGGCCTACACAGTGAATTCCGCAGTTTGCAATCCAGGTTTCTTTTGATTCTGCGTTATCCGGCACAAAACGGAAACGGTTCATATTGTTTTCAAATACCTGCGGATCGCGCTTATCATAAATATACTCTTTTACATCAACTTTACCGTAATACAGTATGCCTGTTTCCATATTTTTTACGGCATCCTTCATTGAGCCTATGGTAACATCGTAAAGGTGGTCCATATATTCGGGATTCTGGCCGCTGGGGAGTTTGATGCCCAGCAGGCTTTTAATGCTTGAGAGGAAAAGGGCGCTTACAATATCGCCGTTCATGCCGAAAGTATCAACGCAGGAATGCTGATGAAGAACGGAGATGTTTACGGCAGTGAGTTTAATACCTTCTTTTTCGGCCCATTTTGCAAATTCGCCCCTGATGGCTCTTACATCACTATTGGCAAGTCCGTAAGCATCCAGCACAGAAAAAATAGTTACGCCTCTGCCGTCTGAAATTGCAACGGTTCTTACCTTCTGGTCATCGTGCTGTTTTGTAGCCAGCTTTTTGGTAACAGAAAGGCTTCCGCCTACATAATAATCACCGCCGCCGACTTCCTTGCCGGTAAGCAGAGAAGCATTTGCATAGCCCAGCGACCAGGCGGCGTTATCTGCCGGCTCATCAATGAATTCATCTTTTGAGTAACCGGGATAAAAGTTTTCGGATTTGAAATCTTTTTTATCTTTCCAGCTGTACGGGGTTTTTATCATAGCGGCAATTCCGCCTACAAGAGCGTTTACCGTTTTATCGAGGAATGTATATAACTGCTGCTTTGAGGGATCTTCAACATCGGTGTTTGCGTAACAGGGGAGAACTAAGGATGAAATTAAAATACATGCTGTTATGATTATGGCAATTTTCTTTTTCATTTTGCTTCCTCCGTATCAAAGGTCAAGTTTCATATCGCCGGATTCAATAAAGTTCTTCTTGCGCATAAGCTCCGATATCACAAAGCAGATTACCGCGGGAGCTATAAAGTGCATAATCAGCATTTCAATAATGATTATTTTTGTGTCAACACCCGCTTCCGACATTGACTGGAAGGTCATAAACTGACCTACCAGGCCGGATGTTCCCATTCCGGAGCCTGAGGCATTGCAGGTCATACCCAGCACCTTAGTTGAAATCGGGCCTAAAATTGCCGAAGCAATTATGGGTGGAATCCATATCTGCGGATGCTTTACAATATTCGGCATCTGAAGCATAGATGTGCCAATTCCCTGAGCGAGAAGGCCGCCTACTTTGTTTTCTCTGTAGCTCTGTACGGCAAAACCTATCATCTGGCAGCAGCAGCCGACTACAGCGGCGCCGCCGGCTATGCCGTTAAGCCCAAGGATAATTCCGAGGGCTGCGCTGCTTATGGGCAGTGTAAGGCAGATGCCCATTATAACGCTGACAATTATTCCCATCATAACAGGCTGCCTCTCAGTGCCCCAGGCAATGAGTTCGCCGATTTTGGTTGTAACGCTGCTTATTGGCGGCCCAAGAAGCAGCCCGGCAGCTGAGCCGGCTATAATTGAACAGGCAGGGGTGAGTATAATATCAACCTTTGTTTTGCCGCTTACCAGCCTGCCGATCTGTATTGCGCAAAAAGCACCGATAAACGCACCCAGCGGGTCACCGGGGCCGGAATACAGAAGCCCTGCAGAGGAGATAACCGTGCCGGCAATAAGTTTTGAAGCAAAAGCACCTACCATACCTGCAACACAGGCAGAAACACCTGTAAGGGGAGAGGTTTTGTATTTGAAGGACATACCTGCACCGATACCTGCGCCTGTAAGTGATTTAGCAACCGCGGCGGCAAATCCCAGGTAAGTGCCGACAATTCCGGGTATAAAGCCTGCTATCTGATCAAGTATTGTGCCGATAATCAGTGTTGCAAACAGTCCGAGAGCCATTCCCGAAAGTCCGTCAACAAAAATATAACTTAATATTTCTTTGAATTTTTTCATTTTATCTTACCCATCAATTCTTCAAATGCTTCGGTATAAATCATACCGATATATTCTGCACCGTTTTTATTTGGATGCACACCGTCATCCGACCAGTGTGTGTAAGGCGTGCCTACACAGGCCTTTGCCATTATGCCGTCAAGGGGAACATAAACATCGGCGTACTCCCTTGCAAGCTTTCTGGTAATATCAATTTTACCGTTTAAATCTTCACGGAAATACAGTTTATCAGGAGCAGGCAGTAAAAACTGTTCAATCATAATGATTTTTGAATCTGTGTTTTTTCTGATAGATTCAAGCACGGTTCTGTATTGAGTTTCAAATATATCATCCGGCAGCCAGTCCCGGCTCTCGGCTCTGTGCCAGGTATCATTTATACCGATGTGGATTGATGTTACATCGGGGTTTATATCTATAAAGTCGCTTTGTAACCTTGCAACAAGGCTTTCGGTCCTGTCACCGCTTATTCCCAAATTTATAAATTCAAAGTTTTCATCGGGAAAACGGAGTTTAATATATTCGGCGGCATAATGAGGGTACCCTTCACCCAGAAGGTGGCAGTCGCTTCTGTCACGGCCTGCATCGGTTATGGAATCGCCCTGAAAAAGAATTTTCAAAAAATCACCCCGCAAAATTTATTAAGTTATTATATCATAGCATAGTGCTCTTTACAAGAATATTATAAAATAGTATCCCGTTTCTGTTGATGAAACGGAATAAATTTGGTAGAATAAATTATCAAAATATAATCAAGGTGAAAAGATGCTCGGATTTGATATTTGCGAATACTCCTCGTGGGAGAGAATAAAAAGAAGCGGATTGCCCGTTGTAATTTACGGCATGGGCAACGGCGCCGATAAAGTGCTTGATGAGTTTAAAAAACTTGAAATACCCGTTAAGGGAGTAACAGCCGGCGATGAATTTGTGAGAGGCCAAAGCTTCAGAGGTTTTACAGTAAAAAAACTCAGGGAATTCAGCGGCGATTTCATACTTGCTGTTGCTTTCGGTAGCGGAAGGCCGGAAGTAATAGAACATATTAAAGAGCTGAGCAACAATTATAATGTGATTTTTCCCGTCGTTCCCGTTTACGGCAACGAAATATTTAACAGAGAATTCCTTGAAAAAAATAAAAATGAAATCAGCCTGGCTTATAATTGTTTCGGTGAAAAATCAAAAAAAATATTTGCGGGATGTATCAATTTTATTTTCGGCGGTGACTTAAAAGACCTGCTTAAAATTACAACATCAAAAAACGAAATATTTGAGAGCTTCCTGCACCTTGGCAGTAAAGAATCATACCTTGACCTTGGCGCATATAAGGGTGATACCGTTGAGGAGTTCCTGAAATATACCGGCGGCAGTTACAACAGAATTATTGCTGTTGAGCCGGATGAAAAGAACTATAAGAAACTGGTTGAAAACTGTAATTGTCTTAAAAACTTTACGCCTGTTAACAAAGCAATTTCCGGCAGTACCGGTGAAGTTCTGTTCAGCGAATCGGCAGGCAGAAACTCTTCGGTAAGTTCAAAAGGTAAAGCAAGAAAATGCGTAAGTGTTGATGACCTTTGCGGCAAAGAAACAATCACTTATCTTAAAGCCGATGTAGAGGGCGAGGAGATGAATATGCTCAGGGGCGCCGGTAACACAATTGCCCGGTGCAGACCGAAGCTTAATATTGCGCTCTATCACAGGTCGGCGGATATATTCAGAATCCCGCTTGCCGTTAAAAAGCTTAACCCTGATTACCTGCTGGAAATAAGGCATCATCCCTATTTTCCTTGCTGGGATACCAATCTTTACGCCGTGGATAAAAACCTGATTTGATTATTTGTTTCTCATAATATCCGAAAAACTTACAATTCTGAAATCGGAATAGTTGCTGTATGCTTCTTCAAATCCGAAATCCAGCATATTGCAGTTATGGCAGTCGGATGTAACAATAAAATAACCGCCTTTTGAGTCGATATACTTGGCAATATCCATTGCAGGGTACGGGGTTTTTCTGACTCCTCTTGCAATTGCGCCGGTATTTATCTCAAAGGGCTTTTTATATTCTATAAGCTTATCAACCGCTTTTTTCCAGGCAGAAATATACCGTGTATCTTTTGTATTAAAGTAAATATCATTTTCGTTAAACTTGGTTACAAGGTCAAAGTGGCCGATAATGTCCGCACCTGTCATATCAAGCACATTGGCAACTATATCAAAGTATGCGACGGCATATTCAATAAGTGAGCCGCCAAAGTATTTATCTGCCGCTTTTTTCTGCTCATCAATACTTGAATCAACCGGCAAATATTCATTACCGGCTTTAATATAGTGAACAGAACCTATTGTGAAATCAAAGTCAGCGGGATTTACAGTATCCGAGTAGCAGTCAAGCTCCGTTCCGCAGTAAATATCCATTTTGCCCTTGTATTGCTGCTTGAAAGTGTTGATTTCGTTTTTATATTTTTCGGTATCTTCGCGGGTCATGCACCAATCACAGGCAAAATCAAGATAGGAGTGACCGGAAAAGCCCAGAGCCGTAAAGCCGAGCTTGTAAGCGGATTCAACCATTTCCTCAACGGTGTTTTTACCGTCACAGTATTTTGTGTGGGTGTGAAAATTTTCTTTGAACATATATTTCAGCCTTTCAGTTTTTGGTAAAGCTCTTTTGCTTCGTTTATTTCTTCAGTTATTTCCTCAAGAAAGCGCCTGCATTCATCATCTTTTGTAAGCAGTTTTCCTGCTTTAAGGGCGTTTTTTATAAACTTCCTGTTAAATGATGTAACATCGCTGTTAAGTATAAGTGGACATACGTAAACGCCCCTGAAATCAAAATCAATTGTTATTTTGCCGTCTTTGCCGATAAGCGGGAAAAACGGAAACAGCATGCAGGAAAGGGGACGGTTATTTCTGTTGCATTGCCCTTCGCACACAGCAAGCCGTCTGCCTTCGCTTTCCCTTACATCCAGAGTTGTTCTTTCACCCGGAAAAAGCAGCATGCCTTCATCTTCTGTGCCTCTGCAGCAACGGTGGTTGCACAGAATGCCGCAATCCGCAAGCAGGGGAGTTGTATCCCGGAGCAGGCCGTATATTTTATCATACATTTTCAGGTATTCAAATTTATCCGTGTTACTCACTCCCGGTAATATTTCATAAACAGATAATACACTTATATATGGGTTTTTGCAATAATATGCAGTAAAATTCAAAAATAAAAAAGATAACCCAAACTTAAAATAAGTTCGGGTTATGTGTGTCTGGTGATCCACCGGGGACTCGAACCCCGGACACCTTGATTAAAAGTCAAGTGCTCTACCGCCTGAGCTAGTGGATCATATTCGGTTTAAGCGCTCAAACATAATAATATATTTTTTTGTGATTGTCAATACTTTTATCTATAAAATTTTGTATATGTTTAATTCATAATTTTTATTGAATTAAAGGATTGTTTGTGATACCATAAATAAGAATAAAACGGCTGTTTAATAACGCTGTTTGTGAAAGGAATGATTTAATGGCACAGTTAAAAGTCGGCATTATCGGCGCCGGCCGTATCGGCTCCCTCCACGCTAAGTCCATAGCGTATAATGTGCCCACCGCTACCGTAGTGGGTATAACAGATGTTTTTAAGGATAATGCTCTTAAAGTTGCCGGGGACCTTAATATTCCCAAGGTTTACGGTGACTACAAAGAAATGCTTGCAGATCCCGAAGTTGAGGCGGTGCTTGTCTGCTCATCAACAGATACTCATGCAGATATAGCTATTGAGGCCGCAAAAGCCGGCAAGCATATATTCTGTGAAAAGCCGGTTGACCTTACCCCCGAAAAGGTAAATGCAGTTATTGCCGCTGTTAAAGAGGCCGGCGTTAAGCTTCAGGTAGGTTTCAACCGCAGGTTTGACCACAACTTTGCCAATGTAAAAGCAATGGTCAATGACGGCAAAATCGGAGATGTACATATTGTTAAAATCACATCAAGAGACCCTGCTCCGCCTCCGGCTGAGTATTCTGCAGTAAGCGGCGGTATGTTTCTTGATATGACAATTCATGATTTTGATATGGCAAGGTTCCTTGCAGGCAGCGAGGTTACCGAGGTTTATGCCAACGCCACCTGCCTTGTTGACCCCGCAATCGGCGCAGCAGGTGATGTTGACACCGCAGTTATAAGCCTTAAGTTTGAAAACGGCGCAGTAGGCGTTATTGATAACAGCAGAAGAGCTGCTTACGGTTACGACCAGAGAATAGAAGTATTCGGCAGCAAGGGCGCAGCTGTTGCCTCAAACGATACGCCTACAAACGTAGTGTTTATGGGCGAAGAGGGTGTTGTGGCAGACAAACCGCTATATTTCTTCCTTGAAAGATATATGCAGTCCTTCAGAGATGAAATGATGCAGTTTGTTGATGCGGTGCTTAATGATAAACCCACACCCACAACAGGCGCAGACGGCCTTAATTCAATTCTTGTTGCTCTTGCCGCAAAGAAATCTGTTGCCGAAGGCCGTCCTGTAAAGGTAAGCGAAATATAATTAAAATTCAGGGGCTTCTGCGTTTGCATTAGCCCCTTTGCTACCCGGTGATTATTATGTTGATTACTGTATTGCTGTTAATTATTAAAATCATAATTATTGCAGTTTTGATTGCTGCTTTTGCCGCACTGCTTTTGCTTCTTATAGGAATTGTTGCAGGTTTTTATATACCGAAGAATCTTAGGAAAGATTTTGAGAATACAGGCGAACTGTTTGCAGATAAAGGCCATTCACAGATAGGCGCTCACAGGGCAGGGGCGGGTATTGCTCCGGAAAATACGCCGATGGCATTTGATATCTGCCTCAATGCAAAAGAATTCAAGGTTGAAGAGCTTGAATTTGACCTGCATATGACCAAGGACGGCAAGCTGATAATATTGCACGATAAATCTCTTGACCGCACCACAGATGCAACCGAAAAATACGGCAGAGAAGGCATACTGCCATCGGACCTTACTTATGATGAAATCAAGAGCCTTAACCCGGGCGAAAGCTTTGTTACCGATTCCGGTGAGATGCCGTTCAAGGGCCTGAGAGGCGATGATATCCCCGATGGGCTCAGTATCCCGCTGCTTGAGGATATTATTGATATGATAGAATCCCACGGCACTTATCTTTACAGCATAGATATTAAAGATAAGGGTGAGACCGGCAAAAAAGCCGCCGACCTGCTTGTTAAACTTATTAACGATAAAGGTATTGCAAACCGTGTGATCATTGCTTCCTTCAACACAGATATTACAAGATATCTTACAAAAAAATATCCGGAAGAGCAAAGGTCAATGGGTGTGCTTGAAGGAATACTTTTCTATTTTGCACACGCTTTTAATATTAAACTGAATAAAGATAAAATTCCTTTCAATGTTGTTCAGCTGCCCGCTAACCAGTTTAAGGTTATCAGATGTGGTACCGAAAGATTTATAAGGTACTGCCACTCTCTCGGAATTGCAGTGCAGTACTGGACCATTGATGAAATTGATGAGATTAAAAGGCTCAGCGATATCGGAGCTGACTGTATTATTACAGATGTTCCCGATAAAATGTATAAACTGTTCAATCATTAACGGGGGAATTGAAAATGAAAAAAATAAAGAAAATTATTGCCCTGATATTATGTGTTTCAATCACCGCTTCTGTTGTTGCGGCGCTGGCTTATGCCGATGATTCATCCGAAACAGCCGCAGCTGAACCTGCAACCGGTGAAACGGCAAATGCGCCCGCATCGGGTAATAAAACAGCTAATGAAGGTATATATCCTATAGTTTTTGTTACCGGTATCGGGCAGTCCTACAGTTATCTGTATGAAAATGAAGCCGATGCCAAGGCCGATGTTGCCGATAACAGCACGGACAGAGCTGTTGCAAGGTGGAACCTTTTCTGCAACGATTTCAGCTTTGCTTTCAAAGAGCCGAAAACTTATATTGATATTCTTTCTGTTGCCGGTGGATTGTTTGCTTCGCTGATTACAGGTTTTAACTGCATAAGCAAGAGGTCTGTGGACAGCCTTGTTAAAACCCTGTTCAGGTATAATACGGTTGATGAAAACGGCAATCTGCCCGCAAATGTTGTAACCCCGAGAATGGACTATCCTGTTTCAAAATATACACAGGAGCAGAGAGATAATTTTTACAGATCCATTCCCTGCGCAGATGTTATAGGCGATATCGGCGAGGATATGCTTTATTGTTTCAATTATTCGGCATTTTCCTTTACCTTTAATAATTCAGATGATCTTGATAAATTCATTGAGAAATCTGTACTGCCGCAGACCGGCAAAGATAAGGTTGTGCTTATTCCCATGAGCATGGGCGCAAGCGTTGTTAGCGCATACCTTCATGATTACGGCACTAAAGGCAGAGTGGATAAGGTTGTAAGCATTGTAGGCGCCTGGGAGGGCAGCAATGTTATTGCAGACCTTATTGACCTTGCTTACGCCGAGGATGCCCCCGAGAAGCTTTATAACGGCATTGTTTCCGATCTTATCGGTGAGCCCTGGGGTTATCTTGTGAATGTAATTTTGCACCTTTTCCCAAAAGCAACACTCAGAAGCATAATTGATGAGATTCTGAATTCTGTTGTTGAAAATCTGGTGTTGAAAACTCCTTCTCTTTTCGGAATAGTACCCACAGAAAGATATAAAAGTATCCGCGCTTCGCGCCTTGAAGGAAAGCCTGAGCTTGAGTATATTATGAACCAGACTGACAGATACTATAAGGTTCAGTGCGAACTTAAAGATACTGTTATGAAGCTTAATAAAGATTACGGCGTTGATTTCTTCTATATTGCCGGTTACGGTCTCGGCTTTGGTGAGTTCAGCAGTGATTATGAATTTTTCCAGTTCCTTGCAACTGCGGATAAAACCAATTCCGATGAAATTATTGAAATATCTTCAACAGCCACAGGCGCTTCATTTGTTACAAGAGGCACACAGTTCAGTGACAGCTACCTTTCATCTCACGATGCGGAATATATTACGCCGGATAAATCCGTTGATATTTCAACCTGTTTCTTCCCTGACAGAGTATGGCTTTTTGAAAAGCAGAAACACGAGCTTGAAAACAACAATACAGCACTGAAGCTTGCATTTGACCTTGCTCTTGGCAGGATTGACAGCACTAAGGATGAAAATAACATTTATCCCAGATTCAACGGCTCAAGAGACCTTAAACCCCTTAAGAGAAATTATATACCCGACCTTGAAAAATGGCTTGAGAGCAATAAACCCACAGCTGCGCAGCAGAAGCTTATTGATGAAAACACTGAGGCAGTCAATAAGATGATGGATTCTGTTGTAAATGACAGAGAAGCCGATGACAAGGTTATCGAGAATTATTATAATATGCTTGTGACTCTCGGCGTATATGAAAAATCGGAAGATAAAGGCGAAAGCGCCGGCACAAAGGTTCTCAAATCCATGAATGATACCACTTACAGGCTGGTAGGTCCAAAAGGGTTCAGAGATAAGCTTTTCGGCAAATAATAATACAGAATTCCCGGTTCGCTGTAATAACGAACCGGGATATTTTTACTGTTTTTTAAAAATTCCGCTTACTGTATGATAAAAATCTGTTTCAGTAAACCATACAATGAAATCTGCAAGCAGTTTAAGGAAGGTATCTTCGGCAGAAGAACCGGGTTTATATCCGCTGCTGCTGCCCAAAGATGAGTATGTGTTTTCTCCGCCGTAACTTATGCAGAAAATATTTACGGAATGCGGCGGTATGTTTTGCGTGAGAGTATTGTTATTTACGCTGACTTTTCGGTACCTTGGTGTTACAAGATTGTTAAGGGGGCTTAATCTGTTTGCCAGGTTGAAAAGTCCGCTGCCTACATATCTCTGCTCAGCAGTTTTATCAATATTATCAACTCCGTTAAAGTTTATTTCGCATTTTTTGATTTCAGATGAAGCGTTTACAACAGAAACATATATCTGTTTTTTACTTTCGTTAATTGATGTTACCTGAAATACATCATCTGTTTTTCCGCTTAATTCGCTTTTAACATAAGCAGAGCCGGTGTTGTTCATAAACAGCTGCTGCACATAATAGCTTGGTGTTTTTACAACCTCTTTTGAGTTGAACCATATAAGATTAGGTGCCCACTGAGTATAGCCGTTACGGGCAAACAGGGGAGCGTAACAGGCCATTTCAACTATATCGCCGTTCCTGACAAGTGACAGCATGTGCACGCCTTCATCCACGGCAACTTGCAGGTTGTTTTTTGTTATCTGCTCGCCGCCGCTTCTGTGCACGGCGTATTCGCCTACAAATACTTTTGCACCGCTTCTGTCATATTTATCATATCTCTCAAAGTTAACATAGGGCCACCAGGTAGCAACATAATAATGCTCATCGACTATTGTATCTCTGTATTTGCTGTTAATCTGCTTCCAGGCGTAGTCAAATTCTTTACCGTCCGGCCAGGCCCCGGAAGAAGTAATTATTTTTATTTCCGGGTATACCGCTTTAATCTCATTATATATGATGTCAAAGCGTTCCCAGTAATCCTCCATCCAGTTTTCATTGCCGATGGCAAGGTATTTCATATTGAACGGCTCAGGATGACCGTTTTCAGCCCTTACAGCGCCCCATTCAGTTTCTTTTGAGCCGTTGGCGTATTCAATAAGGTCCTTGATATCCTGAATGTGGTTTCTGAATTCTTCGCTGTCTGTCGGCATAGTCCAGCTGCCTCTGCTCTGACACATAAGCCCTGCATGAACTACAGGCACGGGAGTTGCTCCGAGATATTCACAAAGGCAGAAATATTCATAGAATCCCAGTTCTCTGCTTTGATTGTATCCCCAGAGGTTAGGTATTTGTTTCCTTTGATCAAGAGGGCCTATTGTTTCCTTCCAGTTATAAGCAAAATCCCAGTTATAAGCGCCCTCTGCAAGGCAACCGCCGGGGAATCTCATAAATGAAGGATTAAGCTCTTTGAGCGCCGAAACAAGGTCCTTCCGGAGGTAAGAGTATTTCCAGGTTTTATCACCGTAGCCGAAGCTGTTTTGTGAAACAAGCGAATACATGTCCGAGTCTGTGCCGGCTTTGCCTTTTATCTCAAGGCAATAATAACCCGTGCCGGTTACAGAAAAAGATGAAGTATACTTTTTGAATTCCGCTGTTAACTCAAAAGAACCGACAGGTGTTGATTTGTCATTTTCATTTATTACGGATACTTCAGCTGTTTTACCGTCCGGATTTCTTGCATAAAAAGAAAAGTCATATAACGTGTTTCTTTCAAGGTAAATTCCGTTCTGTTTTTCATCCTCAGGGTATCCCGAGTTTCTTATTACGCTGTCGCTGTTGAAATGAATATAATTGAGGTTATTATCATTAAGAGGGGATTCATCCGATAGTTCTGTTTCTCCGCTTGTTACTTCCCAGCCCGTCATACGGTAATCGCCTTCAGGGTGCCAGGCAAGCTTCTGCTCAAAGGAGTTGTTGCGTATCAAGTTTGCACATATTCCTCCGTCTGCAGCATAGTTTATATCCTCAAAAAATATTCCGAAAAGATTATCGCTTATCGGCGTATAATTGCCGCTAAGATCAATATCTATTACGGGGTGTTCGCTTTGCTGCGCCGCACCTGTTATGTGAACAGGCAGCAGAACAGCAAGAGCTGCCAGCAGGCATAAGCCTGTTTTAAGTTTTTTCATTTATTTCCTCCTGCTTTTTGTTGTTACTGATACTATCATAGGTATATAAAAAAATCAAATAAACTTGACAGTTTATATTTTTCATTGTAAAATAAATACACTCGTTAGAGGGGAGTAGCTTTTAACCGACAAGTCAACAACCGCCTTTACGGCTGGCTCGCGGTGCATTATTATGTTAGCAAGACCTTTAACATAGCGCTTTTGCTATGTTAAAGGTTTTTTATTAAAGATTTGGAGTGATGCAAATGAAGTATTATCTTGAAAGCGTTGATGTTGTACTGAAGGATCTTAATACAACCGGAAACGGTCTTTCAAGCGCCGAAGCAGAAAAAAGGCTCAGCGAAAACGGAAAGAACAAGCTTGAAGAAGCAAAAAAAGAGCCTTTGATCAAAAGATTCTTTGATCAGATGAAGGACCCGATGATTGTTATTCTGCTTGTTGCCGCAGTTATCAACGCAGTTACCGATATGTTTTCCACAGGCAGCTTTAAGTTTACCCTTCCTACCGATACATTCATTATTCTTTTTGTTGTTATTGTCAATGCCGTTCTTGGTGTTATGCAGGAGAGCAAAGCTGAAAAGGCCATCGAGGCTCTTCAGGAAATGTCGGCTTCAATGAGCAAAGTTATGCGTGACGGTAAAATTGTAAATATAAAGAGCGAAGATCTTGTTGTTGGCGATATTATTCTGCTTGAGGCAGGTGATTCGATTCCTGCCGACTGCCGCATTATTGAATGCAACAGTATGAAGATTGAAGAAGCCGCTCTCACCGGTGAGTCTGTACCTGTAAGTAAAATCGTGAAAGCGCTTATGCTTGAAAGCGGCGAAGATATTACCCTTGGCGACAGAAAAAATATGGCTTATTCCGGCTCTACTCTCGTATTCGGCCGCGGCAAAGCAGTAGTTACCGCTACCGGTATGGATACTGAAATGGGTAAAATAGCCAATGCCATTTCACTTGCCGAAGACGGCAAAACACCGCTTGAGCTTAAACTTGAGCAGCTTTCAAAAATACTCACAAAGCTTGTTGTCGGCGTTTGTATATTCATTTTTGCTTTTGATATTGTTACCAAGTATTTTATGGTTGCCGATAAACCGCCTTTTCTCAGCCTTGCGCTGAGCAGCTTTATTACTGCAATTGCCCTGGCTGTTGCTGCAATTCCCGAGGGCCTTGTCGCGGTTATGACTATTGTGCTTGCCATAGGCGTAACAAATATGTCAAAACGCAATGCAATTATACGCAAGATGACTGCTGTTGAAACTCTTGGATGTACTCAGATTATCTGCTCAGATAAAACCGGTACTCTTACCCAGAATGTGATGACTGTTGTTGATCATTTTGCGGACGATGAGGATAAGCTTGCTAAGGCAATGGCTCTTTGTACCAATGCCGAAATCGGCTCTGACGGCTCTCAGACCGGTGAGCCTGATGAAATTGCGCTTATCAATTACGCCGGCACTTTGGGTATGAAAAAATCCGAGCTTGTTGCCGCAAACCCAAGAATAGGTGAAATACCGTTTGACTCCGGCAGAAAGATGATGAGTACAATTCATATCAGCGATGGAGCTGTTACCCAGTACACAAAGGGCGCACCCGATGAAATACTTAAAAAATGCAATTTTGCATACCTCAACGGTGAAGTGGTTTCGCTGACCGATGAAATTACCGATAAGATTATGGCTGAAAACGCCAGAATGGGCAATAAGGCCCTGCGCGTTTTTGCTTGCGCTTATAAAACATATCCGGCAGAGCTTAATGAATACACTCCAGAAAAATGTGAAAATGATTTGATTTTTATAGGCCTTACCGGAATGATCGATCCAGTAAGACCTGAGGTTAAAGCAGCTATTGAAGAATGCAGAACCGCCGGAATCACTCCTATTATGATAACCGGCGACCATATCAATACTGCAAAAGCTATTGCAAAAGAACTGGGAATTCTTTCCGATGATTCTCAAGCTATAATGGGCGCTGAACTTGATAAAATATCCGATGAAGATTTTGAAAAAACTGTTGAAAATATTCATGTTTACGCAAGGGTTCAGCCTGAGCATAAAACAAGAATAGTGAACGCCTGGCAGGATAAGGGCTATGTAACCGCAATGACAGGCGACGGAGTTAATGATGCTCCTTCAATAAAAAGTGCGGATATCGGTGTTGGAATGGGTATTACCGGAACCGATGTTACCAAGAATGTTGCCGATATGGTGCTTGCGGATGATAACTTTGCCACAATTGTTTCCGCCGTTGGCGAAGGCAGAAGAATATATGATAATATCCGTAAAGCCATTCAGTTTCTTCTCGGCTCAAACCTTGCTGAGGTACTTTCAATATTCTTCGCATCAATAATGAATTTCAATATTCTTTCTGCCACGCACCTTCTGTTTATAAACCTTGTTACAGACTGCTTCCCGGCTCTTGCTCTCGGCCTTGAAAAGCCCGAGGCTGATATTATGAAAAGACAGCCCAGAAGCAAGAATGATGGTATTTTTGCCGGAGGTCTCGGTATAGATTGTCTCTATCAGGGTATAATAGTTACCGTACTTACGGTTATTGCTTTTTATATCGGTGAGTTTCTTGATACCGGCACCTGGGTATTCAGAAATATTTCAGAATGCAGTGAAGGCATGACTATGGCGTTTTTCACAATGTCTATGTGTGAAATATTCCACTCGTTCAATATGCGTTCACAAAGAGCGTCAGTTTTCGGTATGATTGCAAGAAAGAGCCATAATATTGCGCTTTACCTTGCTATGGCAGCTTCTCTTGCTCTTACAACCGCAATAATTGAAATACCGTTCTTCGCAAATCTTTTCGGCTTTGCAGAGCTTGATGCCAAAGCATATGGTATTTCACTTGGCCTTGCATTTGCAATTATTCCCATAGTAGAAATTGTTAAAGCCTGCCAGAGAAAGATGGCAAAGAATAAATAATATTATGCCGCAGGTTTTCCTGCGGCTTTTTTTTACTCTTGATTTTTGAAACTATTCAATATATAATAGCGTGGTAATAAGCCGGTGTGATGGAATTGGCAGACGTGCCGGACTCAAAATCCGGTCCTGGCGACAGGGTGCGGGTTCGACCCCCGCCACCGGCACCAAAAAAAGACTTGCTCAGGCAAGTCTTTTTTATTATCATTTTCATTTATCAGCCGAATACTTAATTATAACCGCGGCAGGTGATTCTTTTATTCTAAGCGTTATTCCGGCATCCATCAGTTCCCTGCCGGATTTTCTTACGGCGAAATTCGGCTTGTCAAAATCCGTTACAGTATAAAAAGCGCTTTCATCAAGGCCGTTGAGTTTCAGCAGGTATTCGTTATCAGACGCATTTTCCCGCTTGTAAATAAGGGCTGCGCCTTCATCTGCAGAACCGAACTGCATGGCAAGGATTTTTTCGGCATCTGTTCCGCCGTAATTAAGCGGAAAATAGTTTTCTGTCATATACCGGCTTATATCGCTGTATGCCGTATATTCATCAGTCGGCTGATAAACAGATTGATTGGTTAGTATTGCGCTGCGTGAAGCATATTCAGAGTGAAAATGCCTGTTTGTGCCTGAATAAACAAGCCAGAATGATAGTCCGTAAGTGTTTGCCTGGGTTGACTCCAGAACATCGGGCTTAAGTGTACCGTCGGAATTACCGCAGTTATAATCACTTCTCCAAAGGGGAATACTTCGCTTGCACATTTCAGTATCAAGGCGTTTGCCTCCGCTTGCGCAGTTATCTATTATCAGGTCATTTGTATTATCAAGCAGGCAGTCAAGGTATCTGTACAGATTTGTAACATAGTGGTTTTCGCATATACCTTCTCTGCCGCCGTAGAATTCTTTATCAGCTTTCTGCCAATATTTAAGAGGATCAAAGTTGAAATCCTGACGGTAAACGGAAACTCCGTTTTCAGCAAGTGAACCGGTTATATATTTGCTCAGATAATCGCAGGCCTCATTACTGCCTAAATTCCATAGTATATTATCCCCGTCACGAACCAGCCAGTCTTTATGTTTTTTGCCTTCGTTGCAAAGGATGGTTCCTTCTCTAACTCTTTCAGGTTCATACCAGAGCAGGAATCTTTTGCCTTTTTCCGCCATTGCATCAGAGAGAGGTTTAAGCCCGTCGGGGAACCGTTTTTTATTTGCAGTCCAGTTTCCGACTCCGTCATACCAGCCTTCGTTGTATTCATACCAGCCGGCATCCATCCAGAAATAGTCTGTTCCTTCAATGATGTCATCATCTATTGCGTTAACTTCATCAATTAGTTCATCACAGGTTTTTGTGTTGAATTCATTGGCGATTACATAGCCGTTAAGGGTTGTTATATTTTCGGGGTAAACACAGTCTTTTTCCCATTTTCTGAAAGAGTTAAAACCTTTGAGGTGATTTCCCTCATAAAATGAAAATGAAACAAGGGGAGTGCGTATTTCTTCACCGGGCTCAAGTGTTGCGCTGAAATATTCCTGCTTTGCTTTGAATTTTACGCCGGCAAGCGTCTGCCTGACGGATGTGTACCATTGCCCTGTCCAACCGACAGATGCCACTATCCCGTAATCAGCTCCGCTGATATTAAAGTAGGGGAGAAAAGAGCGGCTTCTGCCTCCGTTGGCATTAAACACCATTTCGGTAGTTGAAACAGCGGATTTCATAAGCTCAAAGTCATCGGGGGCGGGATCACTGCCTTTGCTGAAATATATATCGGAAAGACCGGCAGGCATAGTACAATCGCAGGCAAATAAACCGGTTATTTTATCGGAAATTTCTGTACCTCCATTTTTTATATACACGGTCCATTCACAGGTCGCATAGTCTTCATAAATTGTAGCCTCAACCATTGCGGTAAGGCTGCTTTTTTTGTGCTTAAGATAAATGTATGATGTTTTGCCGTTTCTGAAAAATTCACCTTTTTTACTTTCCGGGCCTATGCTTATCTGCCAGTCAGCTGTATTATTGCGCAGGCTTTTGCCGCCTGCTTTGAAATCATAAGCAGGAGAATTATCGGTAAGTATATTTGCATTAAACCATTCCCGGCATTTTGCTTTTTCTGCTGATGATATTTCAAGAGAAGCAGAATTTATACTGTCAAATCCGAAATCCGTAACCGATGTCAATTCCATAGCACCTCTGTCAACCCAGAATTTAAAATTTGAATCATAGACGGCAAATGATGAAACAATAATAAGCAATGCCTGTATAATGCAAAGTGCGGATTTAAGGCGGAGCATTTAATCACCTTTCCTTTTTTATATTGAATCAGGCGTAAACTATAAGAGCAATTAAATCCACGGTTTCATCTGTATTATTGGCAACAGAGTGGCCGGTTTCTGCAGGGCAGATAAGCACATCACCGGGTTTTGCTTCAATTGTTTTACCGCCGTCGTTATATGTAGGGCAGCCACGCTCAACTACAAATATTTCACTGTCTCCCTCGTGAATATGCTCGCCTATGGAACAGCCGGGCTCGAGAGTGATTCTTGCAAATAATCTTCCCTTGCCGTAAAGCTCTTCTTTGCCTACAAAATTCGTGATTTTAACGGTACCGTTACCACCGCGCATATTCTCTCTGTTTTCTGTTTTGCAGTCCGATGATTTAATTACCATTTATATTCTCCTTTTCATATAATAGAATAACTCGAACATCCTTATTTCAGAGATGTTCGAGTTATATTATGGCGCGCTTGAAGGGACTCGAACCCCTGACCCACTGCTTAGAAGGCAGTTGCTCTATCCAGCTGAGCTACAAGCGCAAATAATTGGAGCGGGTGATGGGAATCGAACCCACACAGCCAGCTTGGAAGGCTGGAATTCTAACCATTGAACTACACCCGCACCTGTTGTACGCTGAGCTATTTTATCACAGCGGATATTAAAAGTCAATATTCAGTTTATAATAATTTTAGGTATCACGGCCGCTCAGTTCATAAAATGCTATTGCCCCGGCAACGGAAACATTCAGGGAATCAATATCATTATAAATTGGTATTTTAACTCTGAAATTGCAGTTCTGAATCGTTGCTTTGCTCAGCCCGTTTCCCTCGCTGCCGAGGAAGAAGGCAAGCTTTTCCGACTTTTTAAGCTCAGGGCTGGTTACACTTACGGTATCGCTGTCAAGCGCAAAAGCGGCAGTGCAAAAACCGTGTTCCTTACATAAGGCCGCAAGTTTGCCTCCGCCGGATAATTCTTCGTCGGCAATTGTCCAAGGGATTTTGAATACTGCACCCATACTTACTCTTATAGCTCTTCTGTAAAGAGGATTGCTGCAATTTGAGGTAAGTATAACCGCATCAAGGTTAAGCGCTGCAGCGGAGCGGAAAAGAGCCCCCACATTTGTAGGGTTCATAATGTTTTCAAGTATTACAACTCTGTGCGCATTACAAAGCAGAGACTCGGGAGAAAGCAGTGGCTTTCTTTTCATTGCGCAGAGCATGCCTCTTGTAAGTTTGAAGCCTGTTAGTTCTGTCAGTATGCTTTCGTCGGCGGTATATACTTTAGCATCGGTTATTTTTGAAATTATATCTTTTGCCTCTGCTTCAAATCTTTTTGTTTCAACAAGAAATGAAACAGGCACATATCCGGCTTCAAGAGCTCTTTCTATTACTTTAGGGCTTTCTGAAATGAATAATCCTTCCTCCGGCTTATCCCTGTTTAACAGCTGTTTTTCATTTAACTTTGTGTAAACACTTAGTTCGGGAATATCCAGACCGGTTATATGTATGATATCCGTCATATTTTTTCACCTGTTATTTCATTTATTGCCTGCGCAACTCCGCCGTCCCGGGCCTCGCAGGTAATTATATCTGCGCATTTCAATACTTGATCAGCTGAGTTACCCATTGCGGCGGCGATTCCCGCGGCTTCCATCATTTCAATATCATTTATGCTGTCACCGATTGCAACACTGTTTTTTATATCAAGCCCCAGATAATCCATTACCTTGGCAATACCGGTTGCCTTGGAGTTTCCCTTAACGCAGAATTCAGCGTAATTCGGGTGGCAGTAAAGGTTATATTTGGTACCGAGCCATTCGTTTTCTTCTTTATTCAGTGTACCGGGAACATATATTTTTCCAATTTTTTCACCCGGGTATTTTTCAAGAAGTTCTTTCCCGTTTTTTACAGTTGTGATTTTGTCGGAGTTTTCTTCTCTGTTTGAGAAAAACAATCTGTTGCCTTCAAGATGAATCAGTCTGCCGGAATTATTGAAATAATCAAATATTTCCGCAACTTCGGGTAACGGAATAACTGTTTCAAATATTATTTCCTTTCCCAGCACAATGTAGCAGCCGAGAGCCGATACATACCCGCTGAAATCAACAGCGCTGACTTCATCGGGAATAATGCTCATTGAACGGGCTGTGTTGATAAAAACAAGATGGCCTTTGCTGATGCAATTTCTTATTGCTTCCTTGTTTTTGCCGCATACCGTTCCGTCGGTATACAAAGTTCCGTCAATATCTATGAAAAACGCATATTTCTGCAATCTGAACACCTCCGGTACATTATAACACATAGTTTTAAATTGAACAATTATATTTACTTTTTTTATCTGCTGTGTTATCATAAATTCATAATAAAAACCGGGAGGATATTTTATGTACAGTGAAGGCAAAATATGGGCTGCTCAGTCAGATAAAAATTTGTTTATTCTGCCAAAGATGGCGAACAGGCACGGGCTTATTGCCGGCGCTACCGGAACAGGTAAAACAATTACTATGAAGGTTATTGCCGAATCTTTTTCCGATATGGGAGTTCCCGTATTTTTCAGTGATGTTAAAGGCGACCTTTCGGGTATGTGTGTTCCCGGTAACGATACCGAGGATATGCAGAATCGTATCAGAAGATTCGGAATAGAAAATTTCAGTTATAAAGGCTACCCCACAAGATTCTGGGATATTTTCGGCGAAACAGGCCATCCTGTAAGATGCACTGTTTCCGATATGGGCCCTCAGCTTCTCTCAAGGCTTTTTAACCTTACCGATGTTCAGAGCGGTGTGCTCAATGTTGTTTTCAAAGTTGCCGATGAACACGGTATGCCTATACTTGACTTCAAAGATTTAAGAGCCATGCTTCAGTTTGTGGGTGAAAACAGAGCAGAATTTACCACAATGTACGGCAATGTTACCACTGCCAGCATAGGCGCAATTCAGAGAGCCCTTCTTGCTTTTGAGGATGAAGGCGGTGCCGATATGTTCGGTGAACCTGCTCTTGATATAAGAGACTGGATGAGAACCGATATTGAAGGCAGAGGATATATAAATATACTCACAAGCACACGCCTTATTCAGAGCCCCACTGTTTACTCAACCTTCCTTCTCTGGATGCTTTCAGAGCTGTTTGAAAAACTGCCTGAAGTAGGCGATCTTGATAAACCCCGCATGATATTCTTCTTTGATGAAGCGCATATGCTGTTTACAGACGCCCCCAAGGCTCTTGTACAGAAGATTGTTCAGGTTGTTAAACTGATCCGTTCAAAGGGCGTGGGCGTGTATTTTGTAACACAGTCACCTTCCGATATTCCCAATGAGGTTCTGGCTCAGCTTTCAAACAGAGTTCAGCACGGTCTCAGAGCATATACTCCTTCCGAACTGAAGGCGGTTAAGGCGGCGGCAAACGCTTTCAGAGCTAACCCTGCCTTTGATTCCGAAGAGGAGCTTATGGCCCTCGGAACAGGCGAAGCACTTGTAAGCTTCCTTGATGAAAAGGGCGTTCCCTCAATAGTTGAAAAGGCCAGGATACTTCCTCCCCAGAGCCTTATGGGTCCTGCTCCTTCAGATAAGGTGAATTCGATTATTGTTTCCGATGAGTTTGAGCTTAAATACAGAGAGCCTGTAGACAGAGAGTCTGCATACGAAATAATTGTAAAAGCCAACGAAGAAATAAAAGCACAGCAGGAGGCTGAAGCTCAGGCGGAAGCTGAAGCATTGGCTCAGGCAAAAGCCGAAAAAGAAAAAGAAGCTGAAGAAAAAGCAAACGGCAAGCGCCTTACCAACTACAGAAAAGGTTCATCCGGCAAGAACCCCGTAAATACCGCTGTATCCAAAACAGCCGAAAGAGCCGTAAAGAGCGCAGCTTCTTCCCTTACAAGATCACTTGCAACAAACGCTGTTAATTCAGTAACCGGCGGCAAAAAGAAGAGCGCAAAGGCCATTGGTAAGCAGGTTGCCACCACTGCTTTATCATCCGTTATGAGAAACAGCGCCAACAGCATACTCAGGGGCCTTTTCGGTAATATGAAATAATTGTTCTGAAGAATTATATAATAATCCGGCTTGCATTAAACAAGCCGGATTGTTTTTATTTGATATTGTTGTAATTCTTTTTAAGCCTTTCACACAGTTCTTTATCCGGAGCGGCCCACATTGTATTGTATTTTTTGTATATTACCATACCGGGTTTGCCGCCTTTCGGCTTTTTAAGCTCTCTTATTTCGGTATAATCAACGGCTACTTTTCCGGAGCCATCTGCAGAACTGTTGGTGGCAGCAATTACTGCAGCCTGTCTGCAGGTGTCTTCCGGTATTATATCTCCGTTGCCTAAAACAACTACATGAGAACCCGGGAAGGATTTTGTGTGAAACCAGGAATCGGATTTATCAGCAGTTCTGAAAGAAATTTCTTCATTCTGGATATTGTTTTTGCCGGCAAGGATTATATAACCGTCATCTGACAGATACATAAGCGGAGGCAGGGGTTTTGCTTTTTTTCTGTTATTCTTACCCGCCTTTTTCAGATAACCTTGCTCTGCAAGTTCAGTTTTGATTTCATTTATATCGGAATAATTTACCGCTCTGCTTAATGAATCGATTACACTCTTTAAATATTCTATTTCTGTTTCACTTTCATTTATTAACTGAGCAAGCAGCGTTTCGGCAGTTTTCAGTTTGTTATATTCCTTAAAGAATTTCTGGGCATTCTGTCCGGGAGAGAGCGCGGGATCAACATTTATTCTGATTTCTTTATAATCATCATAATAATTCGGCAAATCATAAAAGAGAGCACCTTTTTCAAGGCTGTATTGATTTGTTGTAATCAATTCTCCGTATACTCTGTATTTATCTTTTTCGGCGCAATCTTCTAGCTCTTTTTTTCTTATTTCCAGTTTTCTTGTAGCTCGGTTAAGGTGATTTGTCAGTGTTTTATTTAATTCTTTGTTTTGAGTATATGATGAATCTTTATCAGGGCTTTCAGCATAATATTTATCAATCAGTTCTGAGAATGATTCATATTCTTTTAATGTTACAGCAGTGCCGTATTGTCTGATATCCGCAAATGAAATATCAAAGGGCTTTTCATCGCGGATAATCATTACCGGTTTGCCGCCCGATATAATCAGATTGCGCAGATTATCAATACATTCGGATAATTGTTTAATTTGACTTTCATCGATTTCATTTACAGTTATCTCTTCACAATTTGCCTGAAGTGCAATTTCCCTGCATATAAGAGGGGAGGCGCCCTGAAGAGTATTGAGCAGAGCATCGGCAATTCTTTTATCTGCGTTTGATTTAACTGTATCGATTATAATATTCGTATATGTTTCAAGGATATTCAACTTGTTTTGGAATACACCGGGCAGTATATATCTGAATCCCGGTGAAACCTGCCTGTCTTCGTTAGCGGTCTCGAATGTTTTCCGGGTTGATTCAAGTATTATATCTTCACTGTCCAGTAAAATAAAATTACTGCGTTTCGGTATAAGCTCAAGGCAGATTTTATACTTGACATAATCGCCGATTTCATTTGTTCCTTCAAGCTCAATGAAAACCACTCTGTCAAGCCCTGCCTGGTTAATTCCGGTAACAGTGCAGCCGTAAAGCCTTTTTCTGAGGAACATACAAAGCATAGGGGGCACTGCGGGGTTTTCCGGCTGTTTATCTGTAATATTAATTCTTGGGGAATTTGATGATGATGAAATAAACAGCTTTTTGTTTGCGCTTTTTCCTCTGAGAGTAAAAATGAAATCGTTTTTTGAATACTGATTTATTTTGTCAATTTTATATCCCGTTATCTCAGCCTGTAATTCTTTAACAAGCTGATGGGTTGTTAAACCGTCCAAAGGCATGGCTTACTCTCCGTAATAATCAGCAGGCGCTTTATCATTTACTATAACGCACTCAGCCTGCAAATCGGTTTCAATTTTGTTTTTAAGCATTTTTATTACAGGGAACTCTGTTTCATAGTGCCCGGCTGAAAAAATGCTTATTCCGTTCTCTTTTGCGTCAATAAATTCGTGATGCTTAACTTCACCGGTAACAAATGCGTCAATATCCGAAAGGGACGGGTCGTAAATAAATTCTCCGCCTGCTCCGCCGCAAACGGCAACTTTTTTAATGAGCCTGCCGGAATCGGCATACTTTACAACGGTGTTAAGCTTTGCTGAAATTATTTTTGAAAAGGTGAGTGAATTTATTGTATCTTTAAGATATCCTATTCTGCACATTGCGGCATCTGTATCACAATCAGGGAAGAAATCATCCGATAATCCAAGCAGTTCCGCTAAAGCGGTATTAGTGCCCGGAGCGGATTTATCCAGATTTGTATGTGCGCATAATATAGTGAGCCCGGCTTTAAGCGCTTTTGAAACCCCTGATTCAAAGCATATATTTTTCAGCGGTTTAAAAATTACCGGATGATGGGTGATAAGCAGATCGCAGCCGGATTCTGCGGCAACTCTTATTGCAGCTGAATCTGCATCAAGGGCAAGACCGATTTTGTTTACGCTTTTGTTAAGGTCTCCGACTAAGATACCGCTGTTATCCCATTCGCACATACTTGCAAACGGTGCAAAGGAATTGATATAATCATAAATATCTTTAATTA
The DNA here is from genome assembly GCA_017430535.1 of Clostridia bacterium. Taxonomy (GTDB): domain Bacteria; phylum Bacillota; class Clostridia; order Oscillospirales; family Acutalibacteraceae; genus CAG-177. The sequence goes on along the minus strand of JAFRMR010000003.1, from coordinate 163,023 downwards.
TCATTCAGTATTCTCTCCGCTTCATCTATGATAGTTTTATATTCCCTATATTTTACACCGGATTTATAGTCTTTATCAGCATCACACAGTGTTTTGATGTATTTAAGATGTCTTTCGCAGATTATCCGTGATTCATCACTTTTATCATTAATCAGATTTCCGAAATAATAATAGAGGAGAGGGTGCTCCTCGCGAAGGCCGGTGTATTGAGCTATGATAAAATGATAATATTTTCCGTGGTCTTCACAGGCTTTTTCTTCAATAATATGAAACTGGTTATCGACAAGATATTTTCTGACCTCTTCACTGTGAGACTGCGGCTGAATTATAAGCCTGTATTTTTCATTTTTTATCCAGGGGGCTTTTGTAAGGATTTCGGCTATGAGTATTCCGCCCATACCGCAGATTATAAGGTCATCAAACTCGTCGGGGAATATGCAGTTGAGCCCGTCCGAGAGTCTGAGTTCAATTTTATCTTCAACGCCAATTCTCTCAATATTTATCTGAGCATTTAGCAGCGGACCTTTTTTTATATCCGTTGCAATAATTCTGCAGGCAATCTTATTCTCGGCAAGATAAATGGGAAGATATGCGTGATCCGTGCCGATATCGGCTACCCTTGATCCGGGCCTCACAAAAGATGCCGCAGTTATTAACCTGTTTCCGATTTGTTTTTTCATATATATACCTCTTGATGTGTATAATTATTACATATCTTTATTTTTTTTTCAATACTGTAGTTGCGTTATTGAAATTAGCACGGATGTAATGTATAATCAAACACAGAAATTAAAAGAGGATTCAGGATAAATGAAAGAGTATGATCTCATAATTGCAGGCGGATGCGCCTCAGGCCTTGCTGCTGCAATACAGGCAAAAAGAGAATATCCGGGTATCAAAATTGCGCTGCTTGAAAAATTACCGCGTGTCGGGAAAAAACTGCTGTCTACCGGTAACGGCAGATGCAATTTTACCAACCTCAGTATTACACCTCAGGATTATTACGGCAATTCTTTTGTAACTGCGGTTTTGGGGGAATATCCGCCTGAAAATATAATTGATTTTTTTAAATCACTGGGGCTTGAAAGTTATTCAGATTCAGCAGGCCGTGTCTATCCAAGAAGCAATACTGCTGCCTCTCTTTTGGACTCACTGAGGCTCGAAGTTGATGAAAGCGATACGGATGTTTTTACCGATTGTGAAGTTAAAATCGTTTATCATTCAGATAAAGGTTTTATTGTTAATGATGAATTCAAATCTGCTAAGCTTATAATTTCAACAGGCGGAAAGTCATCTCCCGCCCAGGGCAGCGACGGCAGTGGTTATAAGCTTGCCGAAATGCTGGGGCATAGTATTACCGGTTTGTTTCCGTCTCTAGTTCCCTTAACTTGCGGTTCTGCTGCGGTTAAGTCTATGAAAGGTATAAGGGCAAATAACGCTTATCTTACCGTAACAGACGGAAAAAGCAGTTTATCTTCGCAGGGAGAAGTACTTTTTACCGAAAACGGTGTATCGGGTATTGCTGCTATGGAGCTTGCTTCTTTTACCGAAAAAGCTAAAGTAAACGGCAAGAACCCGGTGCTGACTATTGACTTTTTGCCGGATTACAGCAGAGAAAAGCTGCATGAGTATATAACATTATCAGTTGAAAAATATCCCGAAAGAGCTGTTGATTATCTGCTTACCGGTGTTTTGCCGAAACCCATATCTGCCGCATTGCTTAAAGATGCCGGTATATACAGCGGCAACTGCAAATTCAGCGATGTTGATTCATCTGCTGCAGAAAAGATATTAAACAGCGTTAAATCATATTCAATTTTGCTGACGGGTACAAAAGGTTATAATTTTTCACAGGTTACCTGCGGCGGTGTTGATACGCGTGAGGTTAATGAATCTACTATGGAATCCCGGCTGGTTGATGGTTTATATTTTTGCGGTGAAATACTTGATGTGGACGGCAGATGCGGAGGTTATAATCTGCATTGGGCTTTTGCATCAGGGCTCACTGCCGGAGAATTAAAATGATAAGAATCAAAGAACTGAAACTGCCGCTTGATTCAGATGAAAATGAACTTTTGAGATTATCTGCAAAAGCTCTGAGATGCAGTGCTGATGAATTCAGAAGTATAAGGGTAATCAAAAAAGCAGTTGACTCCAGAAATAAAAACAATGTTTTCTTTGTGTGTAATGTTCTTGCGGATGTAAAGTCTGATGAACAGTCCATTGTAAAAAAATCTCATAACAGTAAGGTTGAGCTCTTTGATTTGCCGAAGTATGAGATGCCAGAAAACAGGCGAAAAAGCAATCTGAGGCCTGTAATTGCCGGCTTTGGCCCTGCGGGATTTTTTGCGGGACTTATTCTTGCAAGGGCCGGGCTTAAGCCTCTTGTAGTGGAGAGGGGAGCCGATGTAGATACAAGAACCGGGCATGTTAATAATTTTTGGAATAACAAAGTCTTAAATACCGAGAGTAATGTTCAGTTCGGAGAGGGCGGAGCCGGAACATTTTCGGACGGGAAATTAACCACCGGCATAAAAGATCCGCTTTGCTTCAAGGTGATTTCCGAGCTGGTTGCTCACGGAGCTCCCGAAGAAATACTATACTCCGCCACTCCTCATATAGGCACAGACAGATTGCCGGATGTTGTTAAAAAAATAAGAGAAGAAATAATATCACTCGGCGGAGAAATTCTGTTTAATACAAAGCTTACGGAAATCATAGTTGCAAATAATGCAATCCAGGGCGTTACGCTTTTCAGTAATAATAAATCATTTGATATTGAAACAGACACTTTGCTTCTGTGCATCGGCCACTCTGCAAGAGATACAGTTAATATGCTTTATGAAAAAGGCGTTGAGATGATGCAGAAGCCGTTTTCAGTCGGTGCAAGAATTGAGCACCCGAGGGAGCTTATAGATAAAGCACAGTACGGCAATTTTGCCGGCCATCCGAAACTTGGGGCGGCTGTTTATAAAATGGCGTGTCATCCGCCTCACGGCAGAGGCGCATATACCTTCTGCATGTGCCCCGGAGGAACGGTAGTATCTGCAGCAAGTGAAAAAGAGATGTGCGTTGTTAACGGAATGAGCAAATATGCACGGGATGGCGAAAACTCCAATTCCGCTTTACTGGTAGGCATTGAGCCGGAGAATTTCGGCAGCACACATCCGCTTGCGGGAATCGATTTGCAACGAAAAATTGAGCATAAAGCTTTCCTTGCCGGCGGAGGGGATTATTCCTGCCCCTGCCAGCTTGTAGGTGATTTTCTTAATAATAGACCGACCAAAAGCCTTCTTTCCGTAAAACCCTCCTGTACCGGCGGAGTTACTCCCGGCGATATTTCTCTTACACTTCCGGAAAAGATTACAGAAACAATGCGCGCGGCTATATTAAAAATGGACCGTATGCTTAACGGTTTTGCATTTTCTGAAGCGGTGCTTACCGCACCTGAAACCCGTTCATCATCGCCTGTTAGAATAATCAGAAATGATTATTTCCAAAGCAATATAAGCGGTATATACCCTTGCGGTGAAGGCGCAGGTTACGCCGGCGGTATTGTATCTGCGGCGGTTGACGGAATAAAATGCGCTCATGCTGTGCTTGGAGATGAAAGAATAGATATTGCGCCTTGATATAAGGATGAATTATGAATAAGAATAAAATTGTTTTGCTGGCCTGCGGTATAGGCTTTTCGGCAAACTTTATATTGTTTGCTGTTAAGCTTTATGTAGGGCTTCGTTCCAACTCAATAAGCATTTTTTCAGATTCATTTAACAATCTGCTGGATTCATTATCCGGCTTGATTTCTCTTGTATCCTTGTATATAATCTTATACAGAAACAAATCGGCGGCAAATAAAGGAGAACAGCTTTTTTCATTTTTGATTTCCCTTACGGTAATGGGAGCCGGGCTTTATTTTGCATATTGTTCCGTTGAAAGGTTTATGTACCCCACAAGAATCTGGTTCAGCTATACTTATGTAATCATTCTGTGCGGTACTGCTCTTGCAAAAATAATAATGTACCTGCTGTTTCGCAGTATGGCAAATAAATCGGGCTCCTCTGTTGTTGCCGTTATGAAAACCGATTGCATTCTTGATTTCTTTATTACATCAATTACTGTTTTATCGCTTTTTCTGTCGCAATACGGTTCATTTTCATTTGATGCGCTGTTTGGACTTATTATAAGCGCAATAATAATTGTTTCTGCTTTCAGAATCATCATTTCCGGGGGTAAAGAGCTGATAAATTATGTTTCTCCCGGCGATAAAGAAAGAGTTGAAAGTATTATTCTCGATTACGGTGATTCTGTTAAGGTTAAATCAATTGATTATTATGTTGAGAATGGCTGTACATTTGCTTTTGTAACTGCTTCGGTTGCTGATAAAGACAGCATGGCATCATTTGTTAAAAAAGTATATAATGAATCCGGCATCAGGGTTAAAATTATAAATTCGGAGGAATAACCATGAAAGAAAAAACCAACAAAAAGAGAGGGAAAAAAGCTCTTAAAATACTGGGTATAATTCTCTGTGTGCTGATTGCCTGCTTTGCTGTATGTGCCATTATAAATGTAATAGGCAATAACGCAAATCTCGGCAAAGCGCGCTCATTTGATAAAGTTGAGTACGAGAATCAGATTGTTCCCGTTAAAGATGAGCTCGGAAACTGGACCTTTGAAAGTGATTCGGATTTAAAAGTTCTTCAGCTTACCGATGTTCATATCGGCGGCGGTTTTCTTTCACTTAAAAAGGATGCAATGGCAATAAATACCGTTGCCGCAATGATTACGGCAGAAAAGCCGGATCTTGTAATTGTTACCGGAGATATTGCTTACCCCGTTCCTTTCCAGTCCGGTTCATTCAACAATAAAATGCCCGCAAAAATTTTTGCAGAGCTTATGGATACTCTCGGCGTATACTGGTCACTTGCATTCGGCAATCATGATACCGAAGTTTACAGCTATTTTGACAGAGAATATATCTCCGATTATTATGAAAACAGCGGGTTCAAATACTGCATTTATACTGCCGGCCCGGATGATATTGACGGCTGCGGCAATCAGATAATAAATGTTAAGAATACAAAGGGTGTTATTACTCAGTCTCTTTATATTCTTGACAGCCATTCTTATACCGACGGTGATTATTTCGGCGCTTTGTGGAAATATGACAATATACATCAGAATCAGATTGACTGGTATAAAGAAAGCGTTCAGAAATACAATAAGATAAATGATGATTTCTGTAAGAAAGCCGGTATAAATGCCGCCGATACAAGCATAAAGTCACTGATGTTCTTCCATATTCCTCTTACCGAATATAAGGATGCCTGGTATGAATTTGCCGACAACGGTTTTAAAGATACCGATGATGTTAAACTTGTTTACGGTACCGCCGGAGAGAGCAAAAAGGTTGTTTACTGCGGAATAGGCGATGACAACATGTTTGAAACCATACAGGAGCTCGGCTCAACAAAAGGCGTATTCTGCGGTCATGATCATTTGAATTATTTCTCGGTTGATTACAAAGGAATTCGTTTAACATACGGTAAGAGCATTGATTACCTTGCTTATATAGGTATATACAAACTGGGCACCCAGAGAGGCTGTACCGTTATTACCGTAAAACCGGACGGAACCTTTGATTATAAGGCTGAATCTTATTATCAGGATAAGTATAAGTCCCTTTACGAAAAAGAGCCTGTTACAATGCAGGAAATTACCCCTGTTGAAATTACAGAAGAGGCACAAAGCTGAAATGAAAGAATACAATGTATTTGATTTCGGAGCAAAAGGAGACGGCGTTACAAATGACGCCGTCTCAATTCAAAAAGCAATAGATTGCTGTTTTGAAAACGGCGGCGGAACTGTAGTGCTTGAAAGCGGACATATTTATTACAGTGACTCAATTTTTCTTAAAAGCAATGTAGATTTGCATATTCAAAAGGGAGCGACGCTGAAAGCAACTTCGGATATAGACGGATACTTCAGGCCGAATAAAATGATTAACGATCCCAAAACCGCCCTTATCGGCAACCCGGTAACCGGAAAACCAAGCTTCGTTTTTATTTATGGTTATAAGGCGGATAACTGCTCCGTATCCGGTGATGGTCTTATAGATGCCAACGGCCATTCGTTTGTTAAGCGGAAAGATAAATATTATGTTACCGGTGATTTTTACCCAAGGCCCACGGTTTTATATTTTGAGTGCTGCAATCATATTACATTCAGAGATTTCAGAGTAAAAGATGCGCCGTTCTGGACTCTTCACCCTGCGGGCTGTAATGATGTGCTCATTGATAAAATCAGAATTCTCAACGATCTTGATGTAGCTAATTCCGACGGGATTGACCCGGATCACTGCACAAATGTAAGAATCACGGGATGCCATATAGAGTGCGCAGATGATTGTATATGCCTTAAAAACAGCAAAGGCAATTCGGAATACGGTCCGTGTGAAAACATTGTTATTACCGGCTGTACTCTTATTTCAACTTCTGCAGCAATAAAAATAGGCACCGAAGGTATTGATGATTTCAGGAATATTATTGTTTCTGACTGTGTTATTTCAAAATCAAACAGAGGCCTTTCAATACAGGTGCGCGATTGCGGCAATGTAAGCAATGTTACATATTCAAATATAATTATAGAAACGCGTCGCTTCTGCCCCGATTGGTGGGGTACTGCCGAGCCGGTTGTTATAACAGTCCTTAACCGTGATGAAAATACTGTATGCGGCAAAGTAAGCAACATAAGGTTCTTTAATGTAACCGCAACAGGTGAAAACGGCGTGCTTATTCACGGGAATAAAGATAATTATATTTCCGATGTTGTGTTTGAAAACTGCCGTATTACAATAGGCAAATCCAGTAAATGGGATTGCGGGCTGTATGACCTCAGGCCCTGCCTTGATTACGGAGTTGAAAAAGAACTGAACTCCGGCTTTTATATTAAATTCGCTAAAGATATATTTATTGAAAAAAGCGAAGTTAATTGGCTTGAAACCTGTGAAGATTACGGCCATGCACTTTATTCTGAAAAAGCGGATAATATTATGCTTGAGCGCTTCAAAGGGGAAGCGGCGTTTGACGGATATGAAAGTATAAAAATCAATTAAACAAATCTGTTTTAAAGAGCTTTCAGAGGATTGCTGAAAGCTCTTTAATATTTTTTAATGTATATTATTGAATATAACTTATTACAGTGATATACTGAAATAAAATATTGTATGCATGTTCTTTTAACATCTGGAAAAAACAGAAAAAACCGGCTTACGAATATTTCGGATATTGCTAAATTATGATAAGGAATGATATTTTGAAAAAAATAACACTGAATAAACATCTGTACAGGCAGAGCATATTTTATAGTATTGAGAAGGGCGTTGCGCCGGAAAAGATTTTCAATACCGTGAATAATGTACCTGATCTTTCGGATTTTCCTTTTCCGCTTCCCTGTGAAAAAAGCAGATATTGCTGCTGTGATAAATCGGATAACGGTGTTTTGTGGCTTGGCTCAGATTGCGGCGTAACAAGAATTGATCCGGATGCAGAATTTGATTTTGACAGAGTAATGTATTTTTCTGCCGACAGGGATTTGCCTGATAATAATGTAAAGGCTGTTGCTGCTGATGGAGAAGGTGCCTGGGTTCTTACGGAAACGGGCATAACTCATATTGAAATGGTTATGCTTTCCCCGGAGGATGTTGCAGCAAAACTGCTTGATGAAACCTTAAGCATAGTTGAGCGCCAGGGTATGGTGAGCCAGAGATACCTTGCAAAAGCCGGTGAGCTTGATACTGCGCTTCCACATGCAAATTCAGATAATGACGGCGGCTTTACTGCTCTGTTTTCAATTGCAGAGATAATGAGATATGCCTGTTACAAAAAAGAATTCGGGACTGAATCAGAAAAGACAAGAGAAGCAAAAGCTGTTGCGGTAAAAGCCCTTGAGGCCTGCCTGCTGCTTATGTATATTCACGGCAGGGGAGACGGCTTTATAGCGAGAACATATTTGTTTGACGGTGAACCTGTACCCGATGACGGATTTTTCTTTAAGCGTCAGGGTAATAAAGCGGTATGTGTTGCTAATTCCGAATCAGTTGAAAAGGGCGTTGTGGGAGCGGTTTCCGACTGCTCGGCTGAAGTACCCGAAAGGTTGAGATACCTTTATGAGGATAAAGGAAAAACACTTGATGATATTATTTATAAAGCTGATACAAGCAGTGATGAGGTTACAATTCAGCTGCTGAATTGCCTTTTTGCTCATAAGTATCTTACAGAAGATGAGCCGGAACTTGATAATCTGATAAAAGAATCTGTAAAGGGAATTGTAAACCATATAATTGATAACGGTTTTGTTCTGAAGGATTTTCACGGCGGTCCCACAACATGGGCCAGATGGGATAATGACTATTTTAACGGTCAGGTTGAGGGCTGGGCAGATGCACCGCTTAATGCCGCAGAAATATTGTTTTATCTTAAAACCGTTATGGAGATTACCGGAGAAAAGGGTAAATGGCTTCAGACCTATGAGTCGCTTATAAATGAACACGGTTACGCCGATTTAACCGAAAAGCATTTTGACCGCCTTTACCAGATGTGCCTTGCTTTGGGCGTTGATTATCAGTCAGAAATTATGTACGGTGATCATATGCTTGCAACCTGCTCATTTTTCGGCCTTTGCACAATGGAAAAAGATGAAAAGCTGCTTAGAAAATACCGTAAAGGATATGAAGCCTGGCGCTCGTCAATAGGCCCTGAGCACAATCCCGGTTATGATTTCCTTTATGCGCTTGCAAATCCCGACGATGATATTGATATGGAAAGAATACGGGAGTGGTTTTTGCGCTTTAATCTCAGCAGGCTTGCATCCGGGGTGTCGCTTATCGGCAGGCACGATGTGGCGGTTAAAGAACTGAGAGATAATTATAATCAGATTTCTGTTTTGCTTCCTCCCGACGAAAGATTCATCTCAAAATATGACAGGGATCCGCTGAGATATACAAATGTTGACTCCGGCGGTAATATGTGCGTTGAAAGCTGTTTTGTATATACTTTTGCTTACTGGATAGGCCGCTATTTCGGATTTATTGAATAGACTTACGGAGAAAATTATGGATAATAAAATTCACCTTATCGGTAATGCGCATCTTGACCCTACCTGGCTCTGGAAAAAGCAGGAGGGATGCGCGGAAGTGCTGCAGACTTTTCAGTCGGCTGCAGACAGGCTGAAAGAATATGACGGTTTCGTTTTTACATGTTCATCTGCCTGCTATTATATGTGGGTTGAAGAACTGAAACCTGAGCTTTTTGAAGAAATAAAGAAATATGTTGCCGAAGGAAGATGGGTTCCGGTTAACGGATGGTGGGTTCAACCGGACTGTAATATGCCCTCGGCGGAAAGTTTTGCAAGGCAGGCCCTTTACAGCCAGCTTTATTATTACGAAAAGTTCGGCATTATTTGCAAAACCGGTTATAATGTTGATTCTTTCGGCCACTGCGCAATGATACCGCAGTTTGTAAAGAAAAGCGGTATGGATTGTTATGTGATGATGAGACCGAATAAAAATGAGAACGGAGATATTCCGCAGGGCTTATTCTGGTGGGATTCTCCCGATGGCTCAAGGGTACTTGTTTTTCATATTCCCGATACTTATGCCGCAAACGGTATAGATGATATAAACAGGTCTCTTAATACTATTAGAGAATTGTCCGAAAAAAATGATTGCTCATCAATGCTGTTTTACGGTGTCGGCAATCACGGCGGCGGACCTACAAAAGGCGATATCGAATACTTGAAAAGTATTATTTCAAAGGATGATAGCATCCGTTTTTCTTCGCCTGATGAGTATTTCAGAGAAGTACTTAACCGGCCTTTGGATATACCTGCCTGGTCAGAAGAAATGCAGCACCACGCCAGCGGATGTTATTCTGCAACTTCAAGAATAAAACAATTAAACAGAAAAGCTGAAAATGCGCTTACAAACGCCGAGAAATGGAATACCGTTTCCGATGCCCTTGGTCTTTCTGCCGGAAATACAGCCGGGTTTAAAAACGCCTGGTTAAATGTCTGCTATAATCAGTTTCACGATATTCTTTGCGGCTGCAGTATCCGTGAGGCATATGATGATGCTTTTGCGGAAATGAGTTCTGCAACTGCTTTTGCCGGAAAAGCCCGGACGGATGCTTTGCTGAGAATAACGGATAAAATTGATACATGGATTGACGGCGTTTCAGATTCGGTGTCTTTTAACGAGAGGCATTACTGCAATAATCCGGAATTTCCCAAGCCGGTTGCGGTTTTTAATCCGCTTTCTTACCCGGTAAGAACTGCGGTGAGGGTATATCATCCATCCCGCAGGGTAACGGATTGCGACGGGAATGATACAGTATTCAGCAATGTCAGATCATCCCGATCAAACGATTCTCACCTTGATACTGTTTTTTATGCCGATTTACCGCCCCTCGGGTATTCTGTTTATTGGCTCTGGAACCTGACAGATTCAGATGAAGTCACGGTTAATTCTTCCGATATTTCCGTTAATGGTCTTACAATTGAAAACAGGTACCTTAAAGTAACATTTGATGAAAAAACCGGTGGTATAGCTTCAATCATAAATAAAGCGGATAACAGAGAGCATCTGTCCCGTGTATCATTTGTACCGCAGATTATTGATGATTCCGCTACGGATACCTGGGCACATAATGTTTTTAAATTTGATAAGGTTATTTCCGATGCCGATCTTGATTCTGTTAAAGTTGTTGAAAGATCAGGGGTAAGGGCAGTAGTAAGAGTTAAACACAGATATAAAAATTCCTATATATCGCAGGATTATATTCTTGAATCTGAATCCGAAGTAATCAGGAGCAAGGTCCGTATTCTCTGGCAGGAACCTCTTACGATTGTTAAATTACCTGTTTCTGTGCAGGGAGATAACCCTCAGGCGGCCTACGAAATACCCGGCGGATTCATTTACAGAAAATGCAACGGTTATGAAGAACCTGCGCTTACCTGGGCAGATGTCACGGCAGGGGATTGCGGTGTTTCTGTTATATCGGATGCAAAGTACAGTTATGATTGCAAAGGCAATACCCTCAGAATGACTGCTGTCAGGAATTCCATTTTTGCGGATCACTATTCTGACAGGCCCGATGCGGATTTTGAATACTGTGATGAAGGTCTTCAGAGGTTTGAATATGCTGTTTATCCCCACGCAGGTAATATTGAAAACAGCAGGGTTCAGTACTATGCCGATTTACTTAACAATAAGCCGGTGACTGTTCCCGCAGGTTATCATAAAGGTGAATTCAGCCGGAGAACATCATTTATTCACATTGATAAAGATAATATCAGGCTTATGGCTTTTAAAAAATGTGAAGACGGCGGTGCCGGCTATATAATCCGTCTTGCCGAAACTGCGGGTAAATCCGTTAAGGTTTCTGTTGTTTGCAATATCATAAATGCAGGTTTTTACGCTGATTTCAGGCCGTTTGAAATAAAAACATTCAGAATTGATGAAAACGGTTATGCGCTTGAAACCGATTTTCTTGAAGGTACGGTAAAATAATTTGCAATACAGTACTTTACAATTTACTTTTTTAGTATTAAAATTTTATGCGTAAATATTTAATTAGGAGTGATTTTTTATGCAAAATTTAGGCTACTACAACGGCAAATATGATGAAATTGAAAAAATGTCAATCCCCATGCTCGACAGAGTCTGCTGGTACGGCGACGGCATTTATGATGCTACCTATGCTCATAATCATAAAATTTTTGATATTGAAAATCACCTGAGAAGATTTTATAACAGCGCCAGAATACTGGATATAAACATTCCCATTGCCAAGGATGAACTTGCTGAGCTGCTTAAAGAGCTTGTTCTGAAAGTTGATGACGGCGATCAGTTTGTATATATGCAGTGCACAAGGGGCAGCGGGTTAAGAGAGCACGCTTACCCTGAAAACAGTGTAGGTAACCTTTGGATTACTTTAACCCCCTGCGCTGTTCAGGATACATATAAACCCATTGATGTAATAACATTTGAGGATAAGAGATTTTTCTATTGTAACTGTAAAACTCTTAACCTTATCCCATCGGTGCTTGCTGCAACCGCTGCAAGCCGCGCAGGCTGCCACGAAGCTATATTCCACAGAGGGGACATTGTAACCGAATGCGCTCACTCAAATGTTTCCATATTCAAGGATGGTAAAGTGATTACCCATCCCCTTGATGATAAGGTTCTGCCCGGCACGGCAAGAATCAGACTTCTTGCTTTTGCTGAAAAACTGGGCTTTGAAACAGAGGAGAGAGACTATACTCTTGATGAGCTGTTTAATGCAGATGAAGTTGTTATTCATTCAACCGGTTCGTTCTGTATTCCCGTTAAGCATGTTGACGGCAAACCTGTAGGCGGAAAAGCGCCCGAAATGCTTAAAACAATACAGGATGCTCTTGTAAAGGACTTTGAAGAGCAGTGCAAAGCTGACTGATAAATAAGCAGGTGCAAAATGGATAAAAAAGAACTTACTTTACTTAATCTCGGCGATAATCTTGATACACTTATGAATCTGGATCCCAGAGGTTACGGCGTGTGCCGTATTCTGTATTCCGGGGCAAGGAAGTTTACAGGGGAACCTCTATCTGTTCATGCGGCCCGCGGTCTTGTTGAGAATTTAAAGCCGGGTAAAAAAGTTTTTATACTTACCGGCTTTGTTCTTCCGCCGTGGAACGAAGCTGAAACGGATGGTATTATATCTTCAACCGTTTTTGCAAGTTTTGTAATAAAAGCTTTTAATGCAAAACCGGTAATGATAGTACCGGAGCAGTGCTTAAAGGCAATTAAAGCTATGTGCCCCGTGCTCGGAATCGGTTACACCGAAGATATTGACTCCGATGCACAGAATACTGTTTGCGCAATTTCATTTACAGTTGATGATTCACAGGCTGAAAAACAGGCCGATGATATTTTATCCCACGGCTTGCCCTGCGTTTGCTTTACAAATGAAGCTCCCGGCAGGAATAAAAACGGCATTTATCATAATGCCACCGGACTAAATACAACCGATATAGAACCGAAGTACGATGTATTATTTGAAAAATGTAAAAAACTCGGCATCTATAATCTTTCTATCGGTGATCTGGGCAATGAAATAGGTATGGGCGCAATTGAGCCGCATATCAGAAAGTATATTCCTTACGCAGAAGAAGGGGGATGCCGCGCCGGTACAGGTTACGGAATTGTTGTTGATTCCAAAGCCGATAATATTCTTACCGCTACGGTTTCCGATTGGGGCTGTAACGCCATTATGGCGGCCGCTGCATTTATGCTTGGCGATACATCATTGTTCCACAGCAAAGATGTTCAGTCTGCAGTGATGGATGCGGCTGCCGAAGCAGGCATGCTTGATATGTACGGCGAAGCAAGGCCGTATATTGACGGGATAGGCAAAAATATAGTGCTGCCTATGATATCGCTTATGAAGAGTCTTATCGAATATCCGCCTACAGTTGCGGATAAAACTGAAAAATGGTTTGAAAAAACACTTGATAAAGGATTCTTTAACTGATGAACTTTCAGATTTTGCAAAGCGGCGATTCTGCCCTGACAGTACAGTTTGAAAAGAAGATAAGCAAGGAAATCAATGCCTGTGTTGTTGCCCTTGAAAAAGCGGTTACTGACAGGCAGATTTCCGGCGTTATTGAATTGATACCTGCATTTTGCTCACTTACGGTGCTCTATGACTGTACGGTTATCTCTTCATCAAAACTTAAAAAGATTATTACGGCTCTGGGAAGCAGCATTAAGGCAAATGATTCTTCCGTTTCTGTTATATGGGATATTCCCGTTTGTTACAGCAGAAAGTATGCCCTTGATATGGATAATGTCATTAACCATACCGGGCTCAGCGAGGAAGAAATAATTGCCCTGCATACGTCGGAGCCTTATCTTATTTATATGCTCGGTTTTTTGCCGGGATTTGCTTACCTTGGCGGAATGAGCGAAAAACTGTTTACTCCAAGGCTCAGCAATCCGCGTACTGAGATTTTTCAGGGGGCTGTTGGTATAGGCGGCGAGCAGACCGGTATATATCCCATTGCCTCCCCGGGAGGATGGCAGCTTATAGGCAAAACTCCTGTTAAAGTTTTTGACCCCGGCAGAGAATCGCCTATTCTGTATAAGGCCGGAGACTATATTAAGTTCTACAGTATTTCCGAACAAGAGTATGACAGTATTGAAGCAGAGATAAATGCCGGCACATTTCAAGTTAAAAGCAGGGAGTCCGAAATATGATTGAGATTATTAACGGCGGAATGCTTTCTACCGTTCAGGATTACGGCAGATTCGGTGTTATGAAAACCGGCTTCACGCAAAGCGGCGCTATGGACAGGCACTCTATGCAGGTTGCCAATATAATATGCGGCAATTCACCCGATGCGCCGGTTGTTGAGATGACCATGGTCGGTATTACCGCTAAATTTACCGATGAACACAGATTCTGTCTGAGCGGAGGCACATTCAACAGCACATTAAACGGGCGGCCTATTTCAAATAATAAATGCTTTACGGCAAAAGCCGGCGATGTATTAACTGTTTCAAACTGCAAAAACGGTATGCGTATTTACCTTGCAGTTTCCGGCGGAATTGATGTTCCGCCAATTATGGGAAGCGCATCTACAAACCTCAAGCTTCATCTCGGCGGTTATGAAGGCAGAGCTCTTAAGCGGGGAGATGTACTTAATACAGGAAAAGCGTCTGAGTGTAATTCTGAAAAAGAAACTGAATGCGAGACTTATGAAAAATCTGTTGAAATCAGAGTAGTTCAGGGGCCTCAGTATGATATGTTTACAGAAACGGATAAGAAGCTCTTTTTCAGCCAGACATATTGTGTTACCCCTTATCTTGACAGAATGGGGATAAGGCTAAACGGTATTGCGCTTAAAGGCAAAGACGGGCTGGATATTATTTCAGACGGTATTTGTTTCGGTTCAATTCAGATTGCGCGCTCCGGTATGCCTATAATCCTTATGGCAGATCACCAGACTGCCGGCGGATACGCCAAAATTGTAAATGTAATTTCCGTTGACCTTGGAAGGCTAGCTCAGGTTAAGCAGAATGATATGATTAAGTTTAAGCTTATAAGTGTTAAAAAAGCTGAAAAGCTTGCCCTGAAAGAGAAAAAATATATTAAGAAACTTGCGAGGAGTTAGTATGGATTATTCCAAAATGAAACCCCAGGAAGTAAAAAGACTAATCCGCACAGGGGAGGTTGATTTTCAGACCTCGGGAATGTGTGACGGTTATGCCCAGGCAAATCTGTGTATACTGCCTGCTGAGTATGCGTTTGATTTTTTGCTTTTTTGTATGAGAAATCCAAAGCCGTGTCCTATACTTGAAGTTGGCGATGTCGGCGATAAGAGTATTAAATCAATGGCAGAGTTCGGCGATATATGCACTGATTTCCCGAAATACCGGATATGGAAAAACGGCGTGCTTGAAAAAGAGGTAACCGATATTACCGATTACTGGCGAGATGATCTTGTGTATTTCCTTATAGGCTGTTCTTTCAGCTTTGAAAGTGAAATGATTGAGGCCGATATTCCCGTAAGGCATATTGAAATGGGCAGAAATGTACCCATGTTCAATACAAATATTGTTCTTAACAGTGCCGGAGCTTTTCACGGCAATATGGTTGTTTCAATGAGACCGATTCCCGAAAATCTTGTTGTTAAAGCAGTTAATGTTACAAACGCTATGCCGAGAGTACACGGAGCACCTGTTCATATCGGCAGCCCGGAATCAATCGGAATTAAAGATATAAACAAACCGGATTACGGGGATGCCGTTACAATAAATGAGGGTGAAGTACCTGTTTTCTGGGCCTGCGGAGTGACGCCTCAGAATGCGCTTATGCAAACAAAGCCTTATTTTGCAATTACCCATGCTCCCGGCCACATGTTTATTACCGATGTTAAAAATTCAAACCTGAAGTACTGAGGTGGTTATTTATGTATAAGATTGATCTGAACTCCGATTTAGGTGAAGGGGCACTTTTTGATGCCGATATTATACCTCTTATAACAGGTGCAAATATTGCCTGCGGTTTTCACGCAGGGGATTCTGACCTTATTGCTGAGACTGTTAAGCTTTGTAAGGATAACGGCACTGCTTTCGGAGCCCATCCGGGTTATCCTGATAAAGAAAACTTCGGGCGTACAAATATGGATGTTACACCTGAGCAGGTATATAATTTCACTTTGTACCAGCTTGGCGCTATTGCCGCTGTTGCATGTGCTCAGGGCGTTAAGCTTCAGCATGTTAAGCCTCACGGCGCAATGTATAATGCCGCTGCAAAAAATCCCGCCCTTGCCGATGCAATTGCCAAAGCAATTCATGATTTTGACAGCAGCCTTATCTTTCTTGCTTTGTCCGGCTCAGAGATGGTTAATTCTGCAAAAAAATACGGGCTGAAATACGCTTGTGAAATATTTGCGGACAGGGCTTATGAAGTCGACGGCACTCTCAGGGCCAGGACCAAAGAGGGCTCTATGATAACAGATGAAAATGAAGCTAAAGCAAGAGTAATAAGGATGATAAGAGAAGGCAAAGTCAGGGCTTATACCGGAGAGGATATTTCAATTGAAGCTCATTCCGTATGTGTTCACGGTGACGGCCCTAAAGCACTTGCTTTTGTAAAAGCATTAAGAGAAGAATTTGCATTGAATGGAATTGAAACTGCAAGTCTTTCCGAGGTTGTAAAATGATAAATTTAAGAACTTACGCGGCTATTGACCTTGATGCTGTTGAATATAATTACAACAGTGTAAGGAATAAGCTGCCTGCTGCTGTTAAAATTCTTGCTGTTATCAAAGCCGATGCTTACGGTCACGGTGCAGTTGAGCTCGGCAGATTTCTTGATGATAAGTGTGATTTTTTCGGCGTTGCCTGTATTGAAGAGGCAGTAGAACTTAAGAAATCGGGAATAAAAAATCCCGTTCTTATTCTCGGCAGAGTGTTTCCCTGGGATTATGAAACGGTTGTAAAATATGAAATCCGTATTCCCATTTTCGGTATTGAAGATGCAAAGGCGTTGTCTGCTGCTGCGGTTAAGCAGGGGAAAACCGTACCGTTTCATTTTTGTATTGATACGGGAATGAGCAGAATCGGTTTTCAGGTAAACGAAGAGAGCGCTGATATATGCAAAGAAATCACTGCTTTACCCGGTATATATGCAGAAGGTCTTTTTTCTCATTTTGCAACTGCCGATCAATTTGATTTAAGCAAAGCTGAAGCCCAGAGAGAAAAGTATAAAGCTTTTTGCGGAATGCTTGAAGATAGAGGCATTTCTATTCCCGTTAAACATCTCAATAACAGCGCCGGCATAATGAATTTTACAGATTATTTTGATATGTGCCGTATGGGTATAATAACTTACGGGCTCTATCCATCAGAGGTAGTTGACAAATCTTTACTCGATATTAAACCTGTTATGAGCTGGCACACAAAAATATCACATCTGAAGATACTGGAACCGGGCAGAGAGATTTCTTACGGAGGAACATTCAAGACCGAAAAGCCGACAAAAGTAGCTACAATACCTGTGGGGTACGCAGACGGCTACCCAAGGTGCCTTTCCAACAGGGGCAGGGTAATAATCAACGGCTGTTTTGCTCCTATTCTGGGCAGGGTGTGTATGGATCAGTTTATGGTTGATGTAACCGGAATTGATTGTAATGTGGGTGATGAAGTTGTTCTTGTAGGAACAATGGGTGATGCTGTTCTGACTATGGAAGAAGTATCTGAGATGGCTTATTCTTTTAATTATGAGTTGCCTTGCAGAGTAGCCAGGAGAGTACCCCGTGTGTATTTCAAAGAAGGAAAAATTGTAAAATCTGTCAATTATCTTAATTGAATGTTGACAGAGTTTGTTATAAATGATAATATGATTTTATAAATTTAATAAGCGCATATAAAGGAGGAATAATTTTGAAAGAAGCAAAAGCATTAGCATTCGTCAACGCCTATGGTATTCTCGGTACGCTTGAGAATCTTTGTGATCTTGACTCCGAGGCACAGGCAATATGCAAGGGATTGAAAGACCCTGTTTCTCTTTGCTTTGACGTAAAAAACGGTCCCTGCATCACCCTTAATTTTTCGGATAAGGGCTGTAAATTAACCGAAGGTGACAAGGGATGCACCTGCAAAATGATATTCTCTTCACCTGAAAAGTTCAATGACTTAATTGATAATGCCAAACCCGGCATTCCTGTTAAAGGTGTTGCTCAGGTGCTTAAATTCCTTCTTGGGCCTTTCACCAAGCTTACAGATATTCTAACTAAATATCTTATGCCGAAAGAAGAGGACCTTAAAAACAGAGAATTCTTTGAAAAATCCACAATCCTTACCCTTTATACTATTGCCGGCGCAATCTGCGCATTGGGCAATAACGATTCCATCAGCAAGCTTTCGGCTTCTTATATATGCGATGGTGATATTTCAATGGGCATTACCGATGTTGTTTATGTTACCGTTAGTGCCCGCAACCATTACCTGACCCTTAAGAAGGAAAAGGCTGCCAATCCCAGAGCTATTATGGAGTTCAAGACCATTGATCTTGCAAACGGACTTTTCAACGGTACCGCTTCAACTATGGCTGAACTTTGCGCCGGAAATATCTATATGAGCGGTATGTGCAATATGATAGATAATGTTAACAGAATTCTTGACAGAGTTGCTGTATACTTAGGTTAAGGAGGAGAGAATAATGAGTAAATATCCCGAATATACACATGAAAAATCCAAGGAATGGTTCAGCCGCGCTCTTAATGCAATTCCTTCGGGCGTTTACGGCCACCTCGGTCCTTCAGAAGGTTTGTTCCTTCCCATAACCAAATGGCCTCTTTTGGGCGACCATGCTAAGGGAACCTATTTCTGGGATGTAGACGGCAATAAATACCTTGACTTTATGTGCGCTTACGGTCCCAATGTTCTCGGCTACTGTGACGATGATGTTGATGCTGCTGCTATTGAGCAGTTAAAGATAGGCAACTGCACTACTTCTCCTTCCTACAAGATGGTTGAGTGCGCTGAAATGCTTATTGATACCGTTGCTTCTGCAGATTGGGCTTTCTTTATGAAGAACGGTTCAGATGCAACAACATTCTCCGTAATGTGCGCTCGTGCCCATACCGGTAAAAAGAAAATGATGTTCTTCAGAGGTTATTATCACGGTGATTTCCAGTGGGCCCAGAAAGCCGACTATCCCGGTATTACTCCCGAAGATGTATGCAACAATATTGTTGTTCCCTGGTTTGATCTTGATGCAATGCAGCAGGCTTATGATGCCTGCGGCGGCGATGTTGCCGGCCTTATTGCTCAGCCCTATGACCACGGTAATTTCTATGATAACAAGTGTGCTACCAAAGAGCAGTGGGCAGCTGTGCGCAAATTCTGTGACGATCACGGAATGGTTCTTATCTTTGATGATGTAAGAACCGGATTCAGGCTTGATATTGCCGGCTCAGACCATTATTACGGAATAAAAGCGGATCTTATCTGCTTCTGCAAAGCCCTCGCTAACGGTTATAATATGTCTTCCGTTTGCGGCGGCGAACATATGAAAGCAACAGCTTCATCTGTTGTTTATACGGGTTCTTACTGGATGAGCGCAGAGCCTTTTGCAGCTTGCCTTGCCTGTATCCCCAAGATGAAGAAGCTGAATATTCCCGTAATGTTCAGAGAGCTCGGCACCAAGCTTACCGAGGGCTTTAAAGCCGCCGGTAAGGAACACGGATTTGATCTTGTAGTAAGCGGCGAGCCCGCGCTCTTCTATCTGAGGATAGCAAATGATAACAGCCTTATGCTTCATCAGGAGTGGATTTCAGAGTGCGTAAGCAGAGGCCTGTTCCTTGCTTCCCATCATAATCACTTTATTAACGCATCTGTAACAGAAGAGGATATTGCTCTTGCTGTTGATATTGCTGAGGATGCGTTCGGCGTTGTTGCGTCCAGGCATCCCGATCTCGGCCTGAAATAAAAAATTTGATTTTGGGTATTGACAAATCAGAAAAATGGATTTATAATCGACTAAACCGTTGAGGAAGAGTGAGTAGAACTTGCCAGTTTCCTTAAAGAGAGCTGCAGATGGTGAGATTGCAGTATGAAACCCAGGTTTGAATGGACTTCTGAGGGCGAGCAGAAAGATTTTTCGAGTATGTGAGACGGAGCAGGACTCTCCGTAAACAAAAGTCGGTATGTGTTAGCATACGTGAGTGGGTGCAGTAATGCACCAAGCCAGGTGGCACCGCAGGAATAATAAATCCTGTCCCGGCAAATTCCGGGGCAGGATATTTTTATTATTATCAAAACCAAAATGGAAAGGAAGAACTGAAAATGAAAGAAAAAATCCCTTACAAAATTTATCTTGATGAAACTGAGATACCCAAGTATTGGTATAATGTCAGGGCGGATATGAAAACCAAGCCCGCTCCTCTTCTTAACCCCGGCACACATCAGCCCCTGACCGCTGAAGATCTTGCTCCTATTTTCTGTGAAGAGCTTATAAAGCAAGAACTTGACAATGATACCGCCTATGTGGAAATTCCTCAGGAAATCAGAGATTTTTACAAGATGTACAGACCTTCACCTCTTGTAAGAGCTTATTGCCTTGAAGAAAAACTGGGCACTCCCGCAAAAATCTATTATAAATTTGAAGGCAACAATACCAGCGGTTCCCATAAGCTTAATTCCGCAATAGCTCAGGCATATTATGCAAAGAACCAGGGCCTTAAAGGCGTCACTACAGAAACAGGCGCCGGTCAGTGGGGTACAGCTTTATCAATGGCCTGCGCATATCTCGGCCTTGACCTTAAAGTGTTTATGGTTAAAGTATCTTATGAGCAGAAGCCTTTCAGAAGGGAAGTAATGAGAACTTACGGTGCATCGGTAACTCCTTCTCCCTCTGAAACAACTGAAATAGGAAGAGCGATTCTTAAAGAGCATCCCGGTACCACCGGTTCTCTCGGATGCGCTATTTCCGAAGCGGTTGAAGTTGCAACCAAGAACGAGGGCTACAGATATGTTCTCGGTTCTGTTCTTAATCAGGTGCTGCTGCATCAGAGCATAATAGGCCTTGAAACCAAAACCGCTCTTGATAAATATGGAGTTAAGCCCGACATAATTATCGGATGTGCCGGCGGCGGTTCAAACCTCGGCGGTCTTATCGCTCCCTTTATGGGTGAAAAGCTGAGAGGGGAGAATGATTACAGAATTATTGCTGTTGAGCCCGCTTCCTGCCCCAGCTTTACAAGAGGCACTTTTGCATATGATTTCTGCGATACCGGCAGAATCTGCCCACTTGCCAAGATGTACACAATAGGCAGCAACTATATTCCCGCGCCCAACCATGCAGGCGGTCTCAGATTCCACGGTATGAGCACTGTATTATCTCAGCTTTATCATGACGGATATATGGAAGCTGTTGCAGTTCCTCAGACTAAGGTGTTCGAAGCAGCCGAAATGTTTGCAAGGGTTGAGGGTATTCTTCCCGCTCCCGAAAGCTCACATGCTATCAGGGTTGCCATTGATGAAGCTCTTAAGTGCAAAGAAACCGGCGAAGAAAAGAATATTGTATTCGGCCTTACCGGTACAGGCTACTTTGATATGGTTGCTTATGAAAAGTTCAACGACGGCGTTATGGATGATTATATTCCCACCGATGAGGAACTTGCGGAAAGCATAAAAACTTTACCTCAGGTATAAAATATCCGGCCGCATTAAATCAGATTTAATGCGGCCTTTTTTTATGGCAATATAAAATTTAAAAAATTACTTGATTTTTTTTAATTCATAAAGTATAATACACAAGGTCAATAAAGACGGTATGGAGAGTTGTCCGAGTTGGTCGAAGGAGCACGACTGGAAATCGTGTAACCGCCTAAAACGGTTCGAGGGTTCGAATCCCTTGCTCTCCGCCATAAAGAAAAAGAGTCGCACAAGCGGCTCTTTCTCTTTATACCTGAATCCTATTAAATAATAAACTGCGGATAGTTAGAATCGGAGAAAACAGTTATATCTTTATCCGTCAACAGCAGTTCAATAATCAGTGAAAGGCTTTTTTTATCTTTTTCATAAGTGCCGTGATAATGGTTTTTTATAAACCATGTGTTATCCGGAAGATACGAACAGGATGCGTCTATAATCTTGTCCCCGGAAATATGATTTTTGCCGCAACATTCGTCTGACTGTCTGTAATTTTCTCCGAGTGTTTTATTGACAGGAGCTACATGCGCGCCTGTTTCGAGATATGTTTCAATCAGAATATCTCCTCTTTCATTTCCTCCGAATAATGTTGGGTAATCGGTATAATCAGATACAATTGAGACAGATGTGCCGCTTTCTTTGCACCGTGAAAAAGCATCTTTATAGTTCGGCATTATCTCATAATGCAACTCATCGCTTTTTTTGAATATTTCAGCGGGAGTATCGGGATAAGCAGCTTTCAATTTTTCATAATCATCGGTTTTCATAAGGCCCCAGAAACTTCCCCATGAAAGAGTAATATCTGCTGTATTTTCCGCGAATACTTTAACAGCTTTATTAACGCCGGAAGGAAGAGAAAGTTTCTTGATATTTATACTGATTCCCAGTAAATCTCCGAAAAAATTTATAGCTTCATTCAACTGGATCTCGGGATTATCAAAAAAGTTTCCGATTGCTTCTGTACCTCTCAAAGCAGGAACATCAAGAACTGCATTGTTAATTTTTCTGTTTGTGCCGTATTTGCTCAGGTATGATCCGGCAATAAGTCCTCCGAAGCTGAGCCCGAAAAGATTTACTTTTGCAGTTCCGGTATATTCAATTACTCCGTCA
Organism: Clostridia bacterium; assembly: GCA_017430535.1. Taxonomy (GTDB): domain Bacteria; phylum Bacillota; class Clostridia; order Oscillospirales; family Acutalibacteraceae; genus CAG-177. Next base: position 140,150 of record JAFRMR010000003.1, on the reverse strand, counting down.
ATAAAAGTATAGAGCTCTTCAACTGTATCCAAAACGTTTTTACGCCAGTCATAAGCAAATGTGAAAACATTATCAGTTCCTTGTTTCTCGCTGAGTGATTTGCTCAATTTTTCATCAATGAACTTCAGGCCGTTTTCGTTATAGTAAGTAAGACTCGCCTCACTCGGCTTCTGACTGTGGGTATCATAATCGTATGAGCCTTTGCTGAATTCAAACAAGTTTGAGAATGTTTTTGCAGCGACTTTACCGCATATTTCTTCACCGCCGGGGAAAAATAACACCGGTGAAACCGCAAGAGCAGCAGAAACAACTCCGAGCATTTTAGGAATTGTTTTCTTTTGAGCCCACATCTCTTTTTGATTCTCAGTGCCGTAATCTGTATATAATCCGGGCATAAAATAACCCGTTATAATAATTGTAGGAAAATCTGCAGAGTTCATTTCTCTGCCTTTTTCATCTTTGTCGGCAAAGCATATTATCGAAGAAGATATAAGCAATACTGCGGTTAATAATATACATAAGACTCTTATTGCAATATTTTTCTTCATTGTATAACCACCTGTCTATTAAATTGTGTTAATTTTATCATATAAGACAGGTGCTTTCAAGATTATAAATTATATAAATGTAAATGCCCGAAATAGTTTGAGTGCTCAAATTTCTTTCTCTCCGCCGGAAGAAAAGCGCAAAAAGTGTCTGTTAAAAAAATCATAATTGTTATTGACAAAATATCGGGTACGGTGCTATTATATCTACAGTAAAGGATCTTTGTGGCGATATTGTGATGTCGGCAAGGGCGATAAATATCGGGTTATGCAATTACCTTTGGGGTAGTTGTATCCTGAACTGTATTGTCCTGCCATATTAGGCAGGATTTTTTATTTTCGGAGGAAGAGTAATGAAAGGCATTTGTGCTAACATTCATAACAACAAATATTCCGATATTGCAGAGGCATCTTTCTCAAAGTGCCTTTCTGTTGACAGCTCCTTTTTCGCCTTCAATAATTCTCATTTTACTGTATTTCCCGGCTTTTGTGATGTGCATGTGCATTTTCGCGAGCCGGGTTTTTCTTATAAAGAAACCATAAAAACCGGTTCCCTGGCAGCGGCTCACGGCGGATACACCGCAGTTTGCACTATGCCGAATCTTAATCCGGTGCCTGATTGCCGCTCAAACCTTGAGCTGCAGCTGGGTATAATTGATATGGATGCCGTTATCAATGTTTATCCTTACGGCGCTATCACCGTTGGGCAAAAAGGCGAAGAGCTTTCCGATATGGAAGCAATGGCTTCAAAGGTAATTGCATTTTCCGATGACGGCAGGGGAGTTCAGAGCGATGAAATGATGCGCTCAGCTATGATTAAAGCGAAGTCGCTCGGTAAAATAATAACAGCTCACTGTGAAGTCAATTCTTTGCTGAATGCCGGATATATTCACGCCGGGAACTATGCCCGGGTTCACGGACACAGAGGTATATGCAGTGAAAGCGAGTGGAAGCAGGTTGAAAGAGATTTAAAGCTCGCCTCGGAAACCGGATGCGCATATCATGTTTGCCATATTTCAACTAAAGAAAGTGTTGACCTTATCCGCAAGTCTAAGTCGGCAGGTGTTGATGTTACTTGCGAAACAGCTCCTCATTATCTGCTTCTTGATGAAAACAATCTTAAAGAAGATGGTAAATTCAAAATGAATCCGCCTCTGCGCTCTGCAGAGGACCGTGAGGCTCTCCTTGAGGGTCTAACAGACGGTACGATAGATATGATTGCAACAGATCACGCACCCCATTCTGCTGAAGAAAAATCCCAGGGTCTTGAAAAAAGCGCATTTGGTATAGTGGGTCTGGAAACCGCCTTTCCGTCGCTTTATACAGGGCTCGTTAAAAAAGATATAATATCACTCGACCGTTTGATTGATCTTATGTGCGTAAACCCCAGAGAACGGTTTGGGATAAAGATGGATAAGAGCTTCTGCATCTGGAACCTTGAAGAAGAGGAAATTATGAATCCCGATTATTTTTTATCTCTCGGCAGAGCTACGCCTTTTGAAGGAAATTCTTTTCACGGCGTATGTTACGCAACAGTTTGTAACGGTAAAACAGTTTATAAAAAATAATTCATTATATATGGAGGTTTATGAAAATGGCAAAACGAACAGATGTTAAAAAGGTACTTATTATCGGCTCGGGTCCTATAGTTATCGGCCAGGCAGCGGAATTTGACTATGCCGGTACTCAGGCCTGCCTTGCGCTTAAAGAGGAAGGATATGAGGTTATTCTCTGCAACTCAAATCCCGCAACAATAATGACCGACACATCAATTGCCGATAAGGTTTATATGGAGCCCCTTACCCTGGAGTATGTTGCAAAAATTCTCCGTAAAGAGAGACCGGACTGTATTGTGCCCGGCATCGGCGGCCAGACAGGTCTAAACCTTGCCGTTCAGCTTGAAAAGAAAGGCATACTCAAAGAATGCGGATGTCAGCTTTTCGGCACCCCGAGAGAAAGTATTGAGAGAGCCGAGGACCGTGAACTTTTCAAAGAGATGTGCGAATCAATCGGCGAGCCTGTTATTCCTTCGGAAATAACTTACAGCCTTGATGAAGCCAAAAAAGCAGCGCTGGATATAGGCTACCCTGTTGTACTCCGACCTGCATTTACTCTCGGCGGTACAGGTGGCGGATTTGCCAATAATGAAGAGGAACTTATTGAGGTTGGCCTTAATGCTTTCAAACTTTCTCCTGTTCATCAGGTTCTTATTGAAAAGAGCGTAAAGGGATATAAAGAGATTGAGTTTGAGGTTATGCGCGATTCCAGCGACCACGCAATTACAATCTGCGGCATGGAAAATGTTGACCCCGTCGGTGTTCATACCGGCGACTCAATTGTTGTTGCCCCCATTCTTTCACTTAATGACCATGACCTCAAAATGCTTAATGACAGCGCAATCAAGATTATTAAAGAGCTGAAAATCGAGGGCGGCTGTAATGTTCAGTTTGCTCTTCATCCCGAAACCTCAGAATATTTCCTTATAGAAGTAAATCCCAGAGTATCCCGTTCCTCCGCACTTGCATCAAAGGCAAGCGGATACCCCATTGCAAGGGTTACTGCAAAAATAGCCATGGGTATGCTTCTTGAGGATATACCTGTTGCCGGCGGTACAGCAGCCATTGAACCTTCCCTTGATTATATTGTTGCAAAATTTCCCAGATTCCCATTTGATAAGTTTTCCGAAGCTCCCAACAATCTCGGTACGCAGATGAAAGCAACAGGCGAAGTAATGGGTATTGGTTCATCTCTTGAGGAGTGTATGCTCAAATCTGTTCGCTCCCTTGAAACCGGCGTTTGCCATTTCAGGCTTGCAAAATTTGATAATTACACCGATGATGAGCTGTTTGATTATATTTCCGAATTCAAAGATGATAATGTTTATGCCATATTTGAACTTATCCGCCGCGGAGCTGATATGGAAAAACTCCATAAGGTAACAATGATTACCGAGCTGTTCCTTGATTCCTTCAGGAAAATTGTGGATATGGAGAATAAAATCGCAGCAAATCCAGATAATATTGACGTGCTTAAAGAAGCAAAAATAATGGGATTTTCCGATAAATATATTGCTTCTCTCTGGAAGAAAGATGAAATATCTGTTTACAAAACAAGAATTGATGCAGGTATTACACCTATTTTCAGGATGGTTGATACTCTCCATACAGGCAAATATATAGCATATCTTTACTCATCATATACCGGCAAAAATCAATCCCAGCTTACCGATAAAAAGAAGATTATTGTTCTGGGCGCCGGTCCCATAAGAATAGGCCAGGGTGTTGAATTTGACTACTCCACCGTTCACGCCGTCCAAACCATCAAGAGAGCAGGCTATGAGGCAATAATTATAAATAACAACCCCGAAACCGTTTCAACAGACTACACAACCGGCGATAAGCTTTATTTTGAGCCCCTTACTCCCGAGGATGTAATGGCAATAATCAATTTTGAAAAACCCGAAGGTGTTATTGCTTCTCTCGGCGGACAGACTGCAATCAATCTTGCACAGCCTCTTATGGACAGAGGTGTAAATATAATCGGCACAGACTGCGCCGCAATTGAAAAAGCCGAAAACAGAGATTCATTTGAGAAGGTTCTTCTTGACCTTAATATTCCTCAGCCCAAGGGCAGAGCGGTTACAAAGATTGAGGATGGTATAAAAGCGGCAAACGAAATCGGCTACCCGGTGCTTGTGCGTCCCTCATTCGTCCTCGGCGGCAGGGCAATGCAGATTGTTTCAAAAGATGAGGATCTTAAACATTACCTTAAGAGCGCCGTTGAAATTGATGAGGATAAGCCCGTACTTGTTGATAAATACATTATCGGCAAAGAGCTTGAAGTTGACGCAATATGTGACGGTCACGATGTATTTGTGCCCGGTATTATGGAGCTTGTTGAAAGAACGGGTGTTCATTCCGGCGACTCTATCAGCGTTTATCCCACCTTCAGCGTTTCGGATAAAGTTAAGGGCACTATCCTGCAATATGCAAAAAAACTCGGCCTCGGTATAGGTATAGTTGGTCTTTATAATATTCAGTTCATTGTTGATAAAAATGATGATGTTTATATTATCGAGGTTAATCCCAGGTCATCAAGAACCGTTCCTTTCCTTTCAAAATCCACCGGCTATTCACTTGCGGATATTGCAACTGAAGTAATACTCGGTAAAACTTTGAAGGAACAGGGAATATTTGAGATTTATCCCGAAGAGAAAAAGCGCCACTATGTTAAAGTCCCCGTATTCTCTTACAATAAGATTAAAGGTCTTGACGCATACCTTTCTCCTGAAATGAAATCAACAGGAGAAGCAATCGGCTATGATAACAAGCTTTCAAGAGCGATGTATAAGGCAATGGTTGCTTCCGGTATGACCCTTAAAAACTACGGCACAATCCTTGTTACCCTTGCCGATGAGGATAAGGAAGAAGGATTCCCGCTTATAAAGAGATTCTATGATATGGGCTTTAATATTGAGGCAACAGGCCTTACCGTTGATTATCTGAAAACTCACGGCATACGCTGCAAGAGAAGGATGAAACCCAGCGAAGGCAGTGATGATGTACTTGAGGCAATCAGAAGCGGATATGTAAGGTATGTTATAAATACAAGAGCAATAATGTCCGGTGTTCATTATGAAGACGGCATTGCAATACGCCGCTGCGCAACGGAAAACAATGTAACCCTGTTTACATCCCTTGATACTGTAAGGGTGCTTCTGGATGTTCTTGAAGAAACCACACTTACTGTTTCCACCATTGATTCCTGAGGTGTGTATGAAACAATCACTTTTTACGATTTGTTCAAACGAATTTCTTACTGAAAATGTACTGAAAATGAAGCTTTCGGGCGATACATCAGCAATTACGGCTCCGGGTCAATTTATCAATATCAAGCTTAAGGGCTGTTACCTGAGAAGGCCTATTTCCGTATATGACTGCGATAATGAAACGGTTACAATTATATACAAGGTAGTAGGTGAGGGAACAAAAAAGATGAGTTCTCTTTCTAAAGGCGATACCCTTGATATTTTAACAGGCCTCGGCAATGGTTATGATACTACCGTAAGCGGAGATAAACCCTTGCTTATAGGCGGAGGGGTAGGTGTTCCGCCGCTCTATATGCTTGCCAAAAAGCTTGTTGCCGAGGGAAAAAGCGTAGCCGTAATTCTTGGATTTAACACAAAAAGCGAAGTGTTCTGCGAGGAAGAGTTCAGAAATCTCGGCGCAGATGTATATGTAACAACTGTTGACGGCTCATACGGAACAAAGGGATTTGTGACTGATGCTGTTAATATGCCTTATACATATTTTTACACCTGCGGTCCCGAACCTATGCTTAAGGCAGTTTATAAAGCCTGCAATACAGACGGTCAGTTTTCTTTTGAGGAAAGAATGGGCTGCGGTTTCGGCGCCTGCATGGGCTGTAGTTGCAAAACAGTTACGGGGTATAAACGCATCTGCAAAGAAGGCCCCGTACTCCGGAAGGAGGAAATACTGTGGGAAAAATGAATGTCAATTTATGCGGTATTGAGCTTGATAATCCTGTTATACCCGCATCCGGAACTTTCGGTTTCGGTTATGAATTCGCCGAGCTCTACGATATTAACTGCCTTGGCACCTTTTCATTCAAAGGCACTACAAAAGAGTCCAGATTCGGCAATCCTACACCGAGAATTGCCGAGTGCAGCGGGGGAATGATAAATTCTGTAGGTCTTCAGAACCCCGGAGTTGAAAAAGTAATTGATACTGAGCTTGTTAAACTCAGCAAATGTTTTTCAAAAAAAGTAATGGCGAATGTCAGCGGATTTTCGCTTGATGAATACGCTTATACAAGCAGTAAACTGGATGCCTGCGATCAGGTAGGGTGGATTGAAGTAAATATAAGCTGCCCCAATGTTCACGGCGGAGGAATGAGCTTCGGTACTTCACCGTCGGCAGCGGCTGAGGTAACAAAAACTGTTAAGGCGGTTACAACCAAGCCCGTAATTATTAAACTTTCGCCGAATGTTACCGATATTGCGCAGATTGCCAAAGCCTGTGAGGATGCCGGAGCAGATGGAATAAGCCTTATCAACACGCTGCTTGGTATGCGTATTGATTTAAAAACCAAAAGGCCTGTTATTCATAATAAAATGGGCGGTTTTTCCGGCCCGGCTATTCTTCCTGTTGCATTGAGAATGGTGTATCAGGTTTATGAGGCGGTGAAGATACCGGTTGTAGGTATGGGTGGCATTTCATCTGCACGCGATGTAATTGAAATGATGCTTGCCGGCGCAACAGCAGTTGAAGTCGGCGCTGCAAATCTTGTTAATCCATATGCCTGTAAACAGATAATTGAGGATTTGCCGGAATGTATGGCTGAGTACGGTATTTCCGGCTTAAGCGAAATAATCGGAGGTGCTCACTGATGGGTAAAGATGTAATAATTGCCTGTGATTTTGACAGCAAGGCCCGCACACTTGAATTTCTTGACAATTTCAAGGATAAAAAGCCGTTTGTTAAAATTGGCATGGAGCTTTTTTACTCGGAAGGCCCGGATATTGTAAGAGAGATAAAAAAGCGCGGACACCGTATTTTTCTTGATTTAAAGCTTCACGATATTCCGAATACAGTAAAAAAATCAATGGCTGTTCTTTCTGCTCTTGATGTTGATATTACAAACCTTCACGCCGGCGGAGCAATACCTATGATGAAAGCGGCTGTTGAGGGCTTGACAAGACCCGACGGAACAAGACCGCTTTTAATCGCCGTTACTCAGCTTACCTCAACAGATCAGCAGACTATGGAAAACGATTTGCTGATTAAAGAGCCGATTGATAAAGTTGTTATGCACTATGCTTCCAACGCAAAAAAAGCAGGGCTTGACGGGGTTGTATGTTCACCCCTTGAAGCCGGAAAGGTGCACGAAATCTGCGGCCGGGATTTTATCACCGTAACTCCGGGTGTAAGATTTGCAGACGGAGATATCGGAGACCAGAAAAGAGTTATGACGCCGGCTCAGGCAAAAGAAATCGGCTCCGATTACATAGTTGTAGGCAGACCGATAACAGCTGCTGATAATCCGGTTGAAGCATATGAAAGATGTTTAAAAGAATTTATTGATTGATTAATAAATGAATTAAGGAGACTGTTATGAAGAAAAAGATTGCGGAAGATTTACTTAAAATCAAAGCTGTATTTTTAAGGCCGGATGAGCCTTTTATCTGGGCCAGCGGAATAAAAAGCCCCATATACTGCGATAACAGACTTACTCTGACTGCGCCTGATGTTAGAACCGATGTGGAAAACGGACTTGCTCAGCTTGTAAAAGAATACTATCCCGATTGCGAAGTTCTTATGGGTACATCAACTGCTGGCATTGCTCATGCTGCAATTACCGGGCACATTCTGGGGCTTCCCATGGGTTATGTCCGTTCCGGCGCCAAGGACCACGGCAGGCAGAATCAGATTGAAGGCAAACTTGAAAAAGGGCAGAAGGTAGTTGTTGTAGAGGACTTGATTTCCACTGCAGGCAGTGTAATTGAGGTTGTAAATGTTCTCAGAGAAGCCGGTGCAGATGTGCTGGGTATAGTTTCAATATACACTTATGGAATGAAAAAGGGGATAGAAAGACTGGCTCAGGCAGAAGTTAAAAACATATCACTTACCGATCTTGATACGGTGGTTGAGGTTGCTGCGGAGATGGGATATATAAGACCCGATGATGTTCAGCGCCTTATCAAGTTCAGGGATAATCCGTCCGATGAAAGCTGGATTGGGGGTAACAGCTGATGAAAAGCCTTATCAGTATCCTTGACCTTTCAACAGATGAAATTCTTGAGCTTATAAGCACTGCAAATGACATAATTGCAAACCCTGATAAATACAGGGAAGCGTGCAGATATAAAAAGCTTGCCACACTTTTTTTTGAGCCCTCAACAAGAACGCGCCTCAGCTTTGAAGCGGCTATGCTTGAACTGGGCGGCTCAGTTCTCGGGTTCTCGGAAGCAAACAGTTCTTCTGCTGCAAAAGGCGAAAGTGTTGCCGATACCGCTAAAACAGTAAGCTGTTATGCCGATATTATCGCAATGCGCCATTTTAAAGAGGGCGCCCCTTATGTTGCGGCACAGAATGCAACAATTCCTGTAATTAACGCCGGCGACGGAGGCCATAATCACCCGACACAGACACTTGCTGATTTACTTACCATTTACCGCGAAAAAGGCGGATTTGAAAATATTACAATCGGTTTCTGCGGTGACTTGAAATTCGGCAGAACCGTTCATTCTCTTATTCAGGCGCTTTCAAGGTACAGCGGGCTTAATGTTGTGCTTATTTCTCCTGTTGAATTGAAACTGCCCAGTTATATCAAAAAGGATATTCTTAAAGAGAATAAGATACCTTATACTCAGACCACTTCACTTGAAGAAGCGATACCTGATCTTGATATACTTTATATGACCAGAGTGCAGAGAGAGCGCTTCTTTAACGAAGAGGATTATTTAAGACTGAAGGACAGTTATATTCTTGACCCGCCTAAACTTAAAAATGCAAAGAGCGATCTTGCAATTATGCATCCGCTGCCCAGGGTTAATGAAATAAGCACGGCAATAGACAGTGACCCGAGAGCCTGCTATTTCAAGCAGGTGCTTAACGGCAAATATATCCGTATGGCACTTATTCTCAAACTTCTTCAGGAGGCTGCAAAATGAATATTGATTCAATTCAGAACGGTGTTGTTATTGACCATATTACCGCAGGCAGCGGAATGAAGCTTTATGACCTTCTCGGGCTTGATAAACTGGATTGCTCGGTTGCAATTATTAAAAATGTAACCAGCCGTAAAATGGGCAAAAAAGATATTATTAAAATTGATGCCGATATTCCCGTTGATTTTGATATTATCGGTTTTGTCGATCCCGGGGTAACACTTAATATTATCAAAGACGGTGTCAGAGTTGATAAAAAAAGAGTTGACCTGCCGGAAATACTTACAGATGTTATCAAATGCAAAAATCCGAGATGTATTACATCAACCGAGCAGGAACTCAAGCATATTTTTAAACTTACAGATGTAACACATAAGGTTTACAGATGTGTTTATTGCGAAACAAAAGCAAATTTATAATATAAGTAAAACCGCTGCTAAAGTTTGCAGCGGCTTTTGTTATTCCTCTTTAATTTTTAAACTCTTAAGATATTCTTTTTTATCATTGCTTATTCTGAAGCTTTCTCTGGCTTTCTGAATTGCTTTGTTGTGAACCCACGGGGACATAACCGGGTTTTTAAATATATGTATTACCTTATCATATTGTTTGGTAAGTGCAGTTGCAAAATACCAGGCAATCATCATATTTACATAGTATTCATTGCTCTGTATTGCGGCAACTCCGGTTGCATATTCAATTATAAAATCGTCATCAAGATAAAAATCCATCAGCATTTTAATACCGAATCTTATTGTATATGGCATATCGGATGCGAGCCAGATATCAATTTCCTGCAGAAGTTCGTTTTTATGTTTTTTAAATACTTTCGGGGATAGCGCGTCACAGGTTGCCCAGTTATCTACATAAGGGAGAAAAGTATTCAGCTTTTCTATGCATTCATCATAATCCTTAATATTGTCAATTATCATGCTGTGCAGGCTGTTTTCGTCAAAGTATTTATGAGGCAAATCATCAATAAATTGTTTATATTCTCCGGATTTATAAAGCTCTGAAGCGAGCTTTCTGAGTATGGGAACCCGGACTCCTATTATTGTTTCTTTGGATATATTGGGCACAAGTGATGCGTGAAAATCTTTGTATTTTAAATCTCTATTTGCAAATAATTCTTTTTTAATGTCCATTATATTTCCCTCGGTTTATATTATAATTAAGATACAGGTTGTGAAATGCTCTTTAAAAATGTATAATGTTTTTAAAATACCGGAAAGGGGGAGTGAATATGCAGGATAAGACATACATTGCCATTGATCTGAAATCGTTTTATGCTTCTGTTGAATGTGTTGACAGAGGCCTTAATCCTCTTGACGCAAATCTGGTTGTTGCCGATTTATCCAGAACTGAAAAAACAATCTGTCTTGCAGTTTCTCCCTCATTAAAGTCTTTTTGTATTCCCGGAAGAGCCAGGCTGTTTGAAGTGATAGAAAAGGTAAAGGAAGTTAATGCTTTAAGGCTTGTGAACGCTCACGGCAGGAAATTCAGCGGCAAATCGGTTTACCTTTCGGAACTGAATTCTGACCCGGCTCTGGAGCTGGATTATATTGTTGCAGTGCCGCAGATGAAAAAATATATGATGGTAAGCTCCGAAATATATAATATTTATCTTAAATATGTTGCACCTGAAGACATACATGTTTATTCTGTTGATGAGGTTTTTATTGACGCAACAGAATATCTTAAATTATATAATCTTTCAGCAAGAGATTTTACAATGATGATGATTAAGGATGTGCTTGCCGAAACCGGTATTACGGCTACAGCAGGTATCGGCTCAAATCTTTATCTTTGTAAAATAGCTATGGATATTGAGGCAAAGCATATGCCTCCCGATGAAAACGGGGTGCGTATTGCTGAGCTGGATGAAAAAACATACAGGAAATCACTCTGGAGCCACAGACCGCTGAGAGATTTCTGGAGAGTGGGCAGGGGATATTCAGAAAAGCTGGAGTCGGCAGGGCTATATACAATGGGAGATATTGCCGCATGTTCGCTTGAAAACGAAGAGTTGCTTTATAAACTTTTCGGTATAAATGCCGAATTGCTGATTGATCATGCCTGGGGTGTGGAACCGGTTACCATAGCCGATATCAAATCATATAAAACCGAGAATAACAGCATATGTTCCGGGCAGGTGCTGCAAAAGCCCTATACTAATGACAAGGCCCGTATTATTGTTGCTGAAATGGCAGATATGCTTTCACTCGACCTTGTAAGCAAAAAGGTTGTGTGTGACAGTATTGTTATGGATATCGGATATGATATATCAAATATGTCCGGTTATAAGGGTGAGGTTAAAAAGGATTATTACGGAAGGCTTGCTCCGAAAAAAGCTCATGGCACGGAGAATTTCGGAAAAATGACTTCATCCACAAAGTCTTTCGTTGATACGTCTCTTCGTCTTTATGACAGAATTACTGATAAAAGCCTGCTGATAAGGCGAATAAGCATAACCGCAAATCATGTTATACCGGAATCAGAAGCAGGAAAGAACAGGAATTTTGAACAAATCAACTTTTTTACAAACTTTACAACCGATACCGAAGCAAATATTTCGGATAATAATGATGATGAAACAAAGGAAAAGCAAATACAAAATGTTATGCTCGATATAAAGCAGAAGTTCGGAAAAAACTCAATTCTTAAAGGTATGAATTATCAGGAAGATGCCACTGCCAAGGACCGTAACAGGCAGGTGGGCGGACACAAAGCATAGGAGCTTATATGAAAGAAACAAATTCTTACAGCGATATTATTGACCTGCCGGCTCACAAATCAGCAAATCATCCGCAGATGTCAATGAATGACAGAGCTGCACAGTTTTCACCGTTTGCGGCACTCACCGGTTTTGCAGGGCGTATTACCGAAGTATCAAGATTTACTCAGTCAAAGCCGGAGATAACCGATGAGCAGAAAAATGCGATAAATTCAGCAATCCGTCTTGTTTCCGAAATGGATATTAAGCCTGAGGTGAGAGTAGTTTATTATAAACCCGATTGCAGAAAAGAAGGCGGAGAAATAATTGAAGTTTATTCTGCTGTCAAAGCAGCAGCGAGTGAACCGGCGCACATTATTCTGTCGGATGGTACGCAGGTTGATATAACAGATATAATTGAAATAGATTTCTGATTATATTTTATCGAGCAACATATTCAGCACCTGTTTGGCGTTGTTTTGCGCTTCGCCGAGAGTCAGCCCGTCTTTTGCTTTTAAACCCGAAACAAATGTACCGTCCGACCTTTTTCTGTAAAAGCCGGCTCTTGCGCCGCCGGGCATAAGTATATTTACGCCGGATTTAACTCTGTAAGCCTGATTTTTTGCCCCGGGATATTCCGGCGATGTTTTATTTCTCATCCACCAATCGGTCATTACACAGCCGTCAAAATTCCATTCACCTCTTAGTATACCGGTAACAAGCTCATAATTATAATGTCCCCATACTCCGTTTATTCTGTTGTATGAGGTCATTATATTTTTTGGCTTTGCGGTTTTTACACATATTTCAAAGCCGAGCAGATATATTTCACGAAGCGCTCTTTCGGATAATACGGAATCTGCATAGGTGCGGTTTGTTTCCTGATTGTTGCAGGCAAAGTGCTTCGGGCAGGCGGAAAAACCATGATTCTGTACGCCTTTTACAACGGCAGCACCGCAAATACCTGTTAAAACCGGATCTTCTGAAAAGTATTCAAAATTTCTTCCGCACAGAGGGTTGCGGTGTATATTCATACCGGGGGCTAATAGAATGTCGGAACCTCTCGCGTTCATTTCTTTGCCAACTTCCTCGTAGAGCGCCTCAATTAAATCCGGGTTCCAGGTGCAGGCAAGGCTTACGCCTATTGGCAGAAGAGATGAGGTTGCATTAAGTCTTATCCCGCTTGGACCGTCGGTTGTTATTACAGGAGGTACGCCTTTATCTCTTAATGATTTTGTTGTTCCGCCGAAAGCTCCGGCGTTACCGGGAGCGCCCAACGGACTGTTCATTGTGAAATCTCCTCTTGAAAGTGCCTCAAGATCAGAAACAGAAAGGGTACCGACAAATTCATTCAGTGTTGCTTTTCCGTTTTTTACATCGGATAATAGTATTTTTTTATTGCTAGGTCTGATTTCTTCGGGAATGCCCGAAAGAATATCATGCTTTAAATTGCGTTTTGACAGAGGAACAGCTTTAAATACCGGCTTGCCGTTCTCGTTTATCAGACGGTTGAAAGTTTTTACAGGAGCGCCTCTTTGTGTGAGCTGCTGAGTAACAGTATCTTTATCAGCTTCATATTCTCCGCATAATTCTGCGCTGCGTACATCGGCACCAAGGTATATTTTGTAAATGCCTTTTTCAATTATGTAGGCGCTTTTTTCTTCATCGTATGATGACATTTCACTTACAGGGAAAGAGAGAATCAGATGCTCGCTTTCTCCCGAAGCCAGTTCTTTGGTCTTTTTGAATGTATCGAGTACTCTGGCGGGTTTGCCAAGCCTTCCCTGAGGAGCTTCAAAATAGACTTGAACTGTTTCCTTACCGCTGAAATTGCCTGTGTTTTTTACATCAAGCGAGATTGTTATTTCGTCGTCAGCTGTGAATTTTATGTTTTCAAACGAAAAAGTTGTATAGCTCAGTCCGAAGCCGAAAGGATAAAGAACTTTGTTTTTTGCAAAAGTTTCAAAGTAGCGATAACCGACATAGATATCCTCTGTATAATAATTCTCTTCTTTGTTACCGAACTGTTCAGAACCGGGATAATCTGAATATGATTTTGCTATAGTATCCGCAAGTTTGCCGCTTGGGGTGACTTTCCCGCACAAAACATCGGCTATGGAATTTCCGCTTTCCATACCGTTTTGCCATATATACATAATGGCAGATATTTTATCGCCGTATGCTTCAATTTCTCCCATATCCATAATACTGCCGCAGTTCAGAAGCAGTATAACGGAGTCAAAGGATGATGTTACACGGTCAAGAAGAGTCTTTTCCTCATCGCTTAAAAGGTAACTGCCTTTTTCAAGCTTCAGTTCTCTGTCCTCACCGGATGATCTGCCGATAAGTACTACCGCTTTGTCACTGTTATTTGCAGCTTCTTTGCAGATTTCTTCGGTGATTTCAATTTCATCATAGCTCATTGGCCAGTGCCCCCAGTACCCATTGTCAACGGGGTTATCTGTGCACGCTTTTTCGTAATATGAGGCAAGGCTTTCATTGATTTTAATTTCCGAATTGCGCAGCCCTTCCATAAAGCCGACCTTGTACGGAGCATTGACATCACCGCCCGAGCCGTAACCAACAAAGAAAAAGTCATTTTGTACTCTGCCGAAAACAGATATAACCTCATCAGGTTTGATTGGTAAAACATTATTATTATTTTTCAGCAGAACTGCGCCTTCGGCGCCGGCTTTTCTGCAAAGCTCAGACATATACTCACTTATTTCAAATTTTTTACTTTTATTATCTGTTGATTGTGATGTTGCAGATGTGAATCTGTTAACTATTTTGCCGATTAACTTATTAACCGATTTTTTAGCTTTATTCATTATCCCGCCTCCTAAATAACTGAAATGAATTATATCATTTGTTTGTATTTTTTTCAATCTGTATGAATGCTTGACTGTTTTATTAAGTAAGAATATAATACCTGTATAAAGCTAAATTAACCGGAGAATTCCAGATGAACAGAATACTTGCTAATTATCATACACACACATTCAGGTGCGGCCATGCAGTGGGCGAGGATAAAGAATATATTGAAGCAGCATTAAATGCGGGCCTTAAAGTGCTTGGATTTTCCGACCATACTCCAATGCCTTTTCCAAGCGGGCACCATTCGGGGCACAGGGTTCCTCTTGATAAAGCGGATGATTATTTTTATTCTCTATCCGAGCTGAAAAAAGAGTATAAAAATGATATTGAGATTCATATAGGAGTTGAAACAGAGTATTATCCCGACACATTTGAATTATACTGTGAATATATGTCGCAGTTCCCGTGCGAATATATGATACTGGGCCAGCATTTTTTATGGAGGGAAGAGGACGGTATTTCTTCATTTCATAAAAGCGATGACCCGGAAAAACTCAGAAGCTATTTTAAGAATGTGCTTCAGGCGGTCAAAACCGGAAAATTTCTGTATATTGCGCACCCGGATGTAATAAATTATACCGGTGATATTGAAATATATAATACCGAGACCCGTAAGTTCCTTAAGGAAATAAAAAAACTTGAAATTCCCATTGAAATAAACTGCTTGGGTCTTTCGGATGATCGTCATTATCCAAACAAAAAATTTTTTAAAATTGCAGCAGAAATCGGTAACAGGGCTGTTGTCGGTATTGATGCTCACAGCCCTGAGCTGCTGAGCTGCAAAGAACTCCACAGCAAATGTATTGATTTTGCAAAACAAACAGGCATTGAAATTGCCGATAATAATTATCTGCAATTATGATAATAAAAACAGGGGGAGATTATATGTTCAGAAAAATTACAATCGGTTACGGTAAACCGGTTTGCGTAATCCTATATGCCGTTTTTGCAGCTTTACTTGCAAAAGGAATATGGATTCCTATTGTTGTTCTTGCCGCTATGCATATCATTGAATTTACAGTAATCGGATATAAAGTAGGCAAAGCAAATAAAATGGGGATTATTCCTTCATTTCTTAATTGCCTTAGCTTTGGGTTTACCTGGTGGCTTCCGATAAAAAAATAAAAGAAAGCTGTTGCATATTTGCAACAGCTTTTTTCGATTTTTAATAATTACTGAATAAACTCGTATTTTCCCGGCAATAATTCAATAACAGCTTTGCCGTCTTTAATATCAGGTGTTATTGAATTTCCGTTCATAGTAATATCTGTTCCGGTTACCGGCAGATACAGAACAGTATTTACGGGAATCTCACACTTGTAGATAAATCCGTTTTCCGTATTCCATTCGCTCTTAATTAAACCGGATGCAGATTTATATGTTGCTTTCAGGTGATTTATGGGTTTCTGACCGTCAGGAATTTCATCAGCATTTCTGTTATCAATTCTCGGCGAAAGTCTTATTTTGCTGAATCCCGGTTCTTCCGGCATAATTCCTGCAGCATAGCCGTAAAGCCACTCAACTATTGAGCCGTAAGCGTAGTGGTTGAATGAATTCATTCCTACATCGCCGAAACCGTCTGAAATAGTATATGAGTTCCATCTTTCCCATATTGTGGTTGCGCCCTGAAGAACGCTGTAAAGCCAGGAAGGCTCTTCAGTTTGCAGTAAAAGATTATATGCTGTTTTATCCTGATTGAATTTTGAAAGTGCAGGGCAAAGGTTATATGTGCCGAGGAAGCCGCAGGATAATCTGTTGCCGTTTTCTTTTATCTGCCCGGCAAGCATTTCGGAAAGAGTATTGCGCTTATCTTCATCAATAAGATCAAATGCAAGAGAAAGTATCTTGTTGCACTGAGTTGTCTCAGCAGGGAATCCGTCTTTAAGATAATTCTCTTTAAAATGATTGTAGGCTTTTTCCCTCATTGATGTATAATAAACGGCTTTATCTTCTTTGCCGATTGTCCGGCTCATTTTTATCATCAGATCGCAGTCGTGAACAAAATAAGCGGAGGAGATAAATTCATTTGAGCATTGATCGTATGCAAGCCAGTCCCCAAATACCGGGCCTGAACCGGACGGACCGAATTTTTTCATTATGCCGTTCATATAGGCTTCCATGGAATCAAAATGCTCTTCGATAATCTGCTTGTTACCATACATCATATACATATTATATGGTATTATTATTCCGGCATCAGACCAGGCGCTGGCATCATCACCGTCGCAGTAGGATACTTTGGGGTTAACAAAGCCGTAACCGCCGTCTTCGCTTTGGGAATCACGCATATCCTGCATCCATTTACGGAAGAATTCATATACATCGGCATTATATGCTGCGGTAATGCTGAAAGCCTGGGCATCTCCGGTCCAGCCAAGCCTTTCATCTCTTTGGGGACAATCTGTGGGAACACTCAGATAATTGCTTCTCTGGCCCCACAAAGTATTTGAAATAAGTTTGTTTACCAAAGTGCTGTCTGTTTCTATGGTTCCGATTTCTTCCGTTGCAGTGCCTACAACTTCAGCGCATATATTTTCAATTGTAACATCATTATCTGTGCTGATTTCCACATATCTGTAGCCGAAAAATGTGAAAGTCGGTCTGTAAATTTCAGATGATTTACCGGAAAGTATATAGTATGCTTTGCCAAGGGCCGAACGGAGATTTATGGTGTATACCGAGCCCTCCGGCCCGTCGTTCCCTCTGTCTTCCCGGCCGCTGTCGTTAAGGAATTCACTGTATCGTATCTTAATCCTTGTGCCTTTTGGCCCGGATACTTTAATAACCGCCCATCCAACGCTTTCCTGGCCGAAATCAACAGTCAGCTTTTCATTTTTGCTTAAATTAACAGGGAGATTTGCATTTTCGTCGGAATACCTGAGCTTCCCGAAATCTGTACCGTTATCGATAATACCATCGGATTTTTTCAGAGAAACAGGGGTTAACGTAAGATTGTCTCTGACTCTGATTTCAGGACCGATTAACGGCGTTACAACACCGGTATAATCATAAATATAGGAGGCTTTCCAACCGTCAAGCGGATAATCTGTTTTGGAAATATCTTCATAATTATCCTCTCTGCCGTCACGGAATTCACCATCCCAGATGTCCGCTGTTCTGATCTGACCGCCGACCTTGCAAAGCCAGCTTTCATCAGTTGAAAGTATTGTGTCATTTCCGTTTTTGATTACAGCAACAAAAGCAGGCGAGTGGTTGCCGTAATATCCGCCGGATATTCTTCCCGAATACCAGCCGGGCGCAACAACCGCAAGCACTCTGTTTAATCCGGGTCTGACTGATCCGGATATATCGTATTCAATAGAAAGCGCTCTTTTATTGTAATCAGTCCAGCCGGGGTTAAGTTCACCGGTGCCGATTCTTTTACCGTTTATAAAAATATTAATGCAGCCCAATGCTGAAAAGATTATTTTTGTGCTTTCGGTTTTAGCAATTTCAAAATTTTGAGTAAACATCGGTAGTCCATTTGAACAGGGGAGATCGGTATGCTGAAACAGCCTGTCCCGTTCTCTCATTTCAGACCAGACAGAATCAACTGCTGCGGTGTAATTTATAAAATCGGTTGTAATGAAATCAGCTGTATCAAAAAACTTATTCATTTCTGCCCTCCAGAATATCTATAATAAAGTTTGCAACTCTTTCACTTGATTTGCCGTCATAACCTGAAAAGAACTTTTCTCTGAAAGGTTTGATTTTTTCTGTTTCGCAGTCTGATTTAATAACGGCTTCTTCAAGAGCTTGCTGTGTGAATACAATTTTACCGGGAACAAATGTTTCGTAATCGCAGTAAAAGTCTCTGTCCGATATATAATGGTATAAATCATAAGAGAAGAAAAGCATCGGAATATCAAGAAGAGAAGCTTCAAATATTGCGCTTGAATAATCCGTTATCAGCAAATCGGTAACAAATAATAAATCATTAAGCTCATCTTCATCGGAAAGGTCGATTATGTAATCTTTATATTTATCCTCAATTTTAAATCTTTCCTTACAGAATGGATGTAGTTTTATAATAACTGCATATTCATCGCCGATTTTTTCATAAAATCTGTCGGGGTCAAAAACATCAAGAGGATAATATGCGCTGTTCTGCCCGGCCCCTCTGAAAGTAGGCGCAAACATTATTATCTTTTTATTTGTAAGCTGAGGATGTTTTGAGTAAAACTCTTTTTTTATTCTATCTGCATATTCACTGTCACGGAAAATATCTGTTCTCGGTATGCCGGTGGGCAGAATATTTCTGTCGCTCAGGCCGAATCCTTCAGCATAGTATTTAATAATGTTTTCAGAGCTTACGATAGTGTAATCGTACATTCTGTGGCTTGTTGAGGTTTGTTTAGGGCCTCCCGGTTTTCCTAATCTTGAAAAGCCGAAGGTCTTGAATGCTCCGCAGGCATGCCATAGCTGAATAAGGGTAACATCATTTCGTTTTTTTACTGTGTCAAGTAAATTGAAGTAGTCATCAACAATTACAATCCTGCTGGTTGCATATAGCTTGTAGAATTCTTTCTTCTTACTGATCTTTGAGCTTTTGTCAAGATCTGATTGCAAAATGAATTTAAAATCAATATTATTTCTGCTTTTTAATATATCATAAACGAATTTTTCATTTCCTCCCATTTCATCTCTTCTGCCCGATATGAAAGAAATACGATTTTTAACAACAGGCTTTTTACATAATCTGCTGTAATACCATGTCAGGTAATTATCCTTATATGCAATGATTTTACGGGCTCTTCCTTCATCTTTTATTGCAAATAATATATATGATGCAATTTCAGCTTTTAACTGACCTGCAAATTTTGACTTAAAGCCATTAGTTTGAGGCGCATTTCTCTGTGGGATTACTCCTATTGTTGAGAGTAAACTGTTGATTAAAAATAATGGAATAAGCAAGAATATGCTGAATAAAACCAATACCAAGACTATCGTTTTTGCAAAGCTTTTAAAAGCGTTAAACTTTGAACCGCTTACCTTATCTTTTTTTTGTTTTTTAAGCTGTAATTCCAGCCGTTTGTTTTCAGGGTCGGCATTTAATAAATAACAGGTATCACCGTTATTGTTTGAAAAATTGGGCTTATATGATGCAATGCCGTTAAACAGTTCGCCGCCGATATATCTGTCGTAAATTCTGATCTTATTGTTATTTGCAATTCCGCGTGAAATATAGAAAGGAATTTCTTCTGCACAATTATCATCTGTTGTTATTTCAAAATAAACAGATATCATATCCGGTGCCTTTTCGCATGAAAAGAGGTTTATTATGTCATATTCATATGAATAATAAACAATATTACTGTCATTTTCAGTTTGATAAAATACATTTTTCATCAATAAAGGTAAACGTCTGATATCTGTTCCGCTTTTAAAAACTGCTCTCATTTTTGGCGGATGATGAATACCGTTACAAACGACAGCAATCTCAATTCTTAAATAATTGTTTATTATTTCAGCTTCATTGATTATAACGCTGTATTCTGTCAAGATTGAATCCTCCGTTTTGTTTTTCATAATTTTATCATTTAAAAAAGTAAGAGTCAAGAACACCAAATATACAATTAGAAATATAAAAAAGTTAAGTGTTGAAATATATTTAAATTTATTATATAATATAAAACCGAAAAATTTATAAAGGAGACACTTATGAATATTGCACTTATTATTGCCGGCGGTTCCGGTGCCAGAATGAATCAGGATATCCCGAAACAATTTCTGACTGTAAATGAAAAGCCTGTTATTATATACACATTGGAACAGTTTCAAAAACACCCTCAGATAGATAAAATTGCAATTGTATGCATTAAGGGCTGGGAAAGTGTTTTGCATGCGTATGCTAAACAGTTTAATATAACTAAATTAACTTCAGTTGTTACCGGCGGAGAAAACGGTCAGGATTCTATCAGAAATGGTTTATTTGAACTTGAGCGTAATTGCGATAAAAATGATCTTGTATTGATTCACGATGCTATCAGGCCTATGGTTTCGGCGGAAATAATATCTGACTGTATAAGGGTTGCAAATGAGAACGGCAATGCTATTACCGTTATTCCGTGCGCGGAAGCTATGCTTCAGACTAAAGACGGTGCCAGCTCAACAGAGAGTTTTCCAAGGGATGATTTGAAAAGGACCCAGACACCCCAGGCATTTCGCTTAGGTGAAATATGTCAGGTTCACAGAGATGCTCTTGAAAAAGGAATTGTCAATTCTGTTGCTTCCTGTACCTTATATATTGAAATGGGAAGAAAGGTCTATTTTTCAAAAGGATCAGAGAAGAATATTAAGTTAACAACAGTAGATGACATAGATATTTTCAAAGCGCTGCTCAGTACTAAAAGATCAGATTGGTTGAGATAAAATGATTTCATATTACAGGATTTATGACTCGGAAAACTGGATAAGTGATATTGATAAGGCTAGTTCTGTTATTCCGGAACTGGACAGATTATGCGGAAGATCAGTACTTATTACAGGAGCTTCCGGTTTAATATGTTCTTCTGTTGCGGATATTCTTATCAGATATAACGAAACACATACAAATAAAATATTTATTTATCTTGCCGGCAGGTCTATTGAGCGGATGAAGCAGAGATTTGGCTGCTTTCTTGAAAAAGAATATGTGAGTTTTATCCAGTATGACGCTACCTCGGAAGATAACAAATTTGACAGAAAATTTGATTATATTATTCATGGGGCAAGTAATGCTTCGCCCAAAATTATAATGAATGAACCGGCAGAAACAATGGTCGGCAATTTTGGCGGAGCATATCAGTTGCTTAATTATGCCCACGAGAACAGTGTTAAGCGAATATTGTATGTTTCCAGCAGCGAAGTATACGGAATCAGCGATCACAATAAACCTTTGGCTGAGGATTCCTACGGATATATTGATATTCTTAACCCGAGAAGCTCGTATTCAATCGGGAAAATTGCAACCGAAACTCTTTTTGCCTGCTACAATTCAGAATATGATATTGATTCTGTTATTGTCCGGCCCGGACACATATATGGCCCTACAGCTTCAGAAACTGACAGCAGAGTTGCATCTGCATTTATTTACGGAGCAATAAGAGGCGAAGATATCATTTTAAAAAGCGATGGCTCGCAAGTCAGAAGTTATTGCTATTGCCTTGATTGTGCATCTGCAATAATAAAAGTATTGCTTAACGGAAGCAGTATGAAAGCATATAATATTTCCAATCATGATTCATATCTCAGTATTCTTGATCTTTCAAAGAAAATTTCAACGGTTTCCGGTGTGAATCTTATTATGGATGTTCCTGAAGAAAATGAGAAAAAATCTTTTAATCCTATGAAGAATTCCACCCTTAACAGCGACAGGCTTGAAGCGCTTGGCTGGAAAGCGCTGTTTGACCCTGATACAGGATTGAAACATACATATGATACTTTAAAATATATTCTCTCTGAATAAAAAGGAAGTTTTATTGATGAGTAAAAAGAAATTAACCGTCAGGTTAAAAAGCAAGGCAAAAAAAGTTTTGCTCCGGACCTTGGAACCTTATAATATATATCAGGTTTCTGAGAAAGAAAAAGATGATCTCAGGAGAATAAAAGAGAATAAAGGCGATTTTTATCTTGATCTGAATAACAATATATCGGAAGAAAACGATATTCCCGATTTTTCTTCAGATAAAGCTGAACTTGATGAATTAAAAATTTGGCTTAGTGATACTGACAAAAACCATATCTGGGTTTTTAAATCAGGAAACACAGGGAATGAATTTGTCGGAAATCCCAAGTACTTATTTGCGTTCATAAATGAATACAGATCAGATATTAAAGCTGCTTGGATTACGAATGATGAAGATACAATCGCTGTTATCCGAAAACTCGGATATAAAGCATACTCTGACGGAAGTTCAAGCGCCGGCTATTTATACAATGTAGCAGGCGTGATGGCAGATGAACAGATCAGGCAGAAAATCCCTCTTTCAAATAATATTAAATATTTAAATATGTGGCATGGTTGGGGTTTTAAACCTGTAGAAAGATTAAGAACTGATGATGATGACGATTTAAGGTTTAATTTATGTCCTAAATATATAAAGCATAACACATTCTATTTAAACAACCAGATAGTATGTGTTGTTAATTCATTGCAGGAAAAATACTTTGCTCAACAAATCGGTGTAGATCAAGATGCATTTTTGAGGGCCGGATATGCAAGATGTATTTATCAGAATAAATACAAACCGATTTCAACTTTCGATCACAGTATTATCAAAAGAGATGGTTTGGATAGTAATACAAAAATTGCGGTTTATGCTCCTACTTTCAGAAAAAACAGAGGAAATACTTTTTCCGATGCAATTCCCGATCTTGAAAAACTTTACAGTTATTGTAAAAACAACAATATCCTTTTAATTTTTAAAATGCACCCATTGATGGAGAATGAAACTGCATTTGTTTCGGCTAAAGAGACAATGGGAGACAGACCTTATTTTCTGTTTTGGGATAATAATAATGATTTTTATGAAGTTATGAATAAAGCGGATCTGCTTATTTATGACTATTCAAGTATTATCTCGGATTTTGTTCTTGCCGGGGTTAAAAATTATATCAGGTATATATTTGACGGAGATGATCTTGCTAAAGCAACCGGTATGAACAGTGATGAGGAGTATTACAGCAATACCCGAGGCGTAATCTGCCGTTCGTTTGATGAAATGCTGGAAGCGTTAAGCAATTACGAAGGGTATGATGAAGAGGAAAGCCTGGATGATTTTGTAAAGAGGCAATGGGAGTATGCCGGCGATGATGATTTAAATAAAATAATTGAATTTACTTTGGATTATAAAATCAAGGATAAAGAATATCCCACTCTTTACAGTTTTGACATTTTTGATACTCTGATTTCCAGAAAGGGATTGGAACCAGATAGTATTTTCTATGCAGTGAGAGATGCTCTTCGCGATAATAATGCTCTGAATTTTAATGAATTATTCATAGAAAGATTCCCTTTGCGCCGTAAAAACGCTGAGTTTGGTATAAGAGAGTATATGAATAAATCTATGGAACAGCGTAAGACTATTAAGCGTGAAATTACGCTTTCCATGATATATGACGAATTGCAGCTGCTCGAAGATCTTACGGATGAGCAGCGTGATTATCTTATGAATCTAGAATGCGAGATTGAAATTGATTCAGTTCTGCCTGTTTCCGAGGAAATTGATAATTTGAAATCTCTTTTGAAAGAAGGAGAAAAGGTAATTCTTATTTCCGATATGTATTTACCTGTTTCAGTAATCAGAAAAATGCTTGAAAAAGCAGATCCGATTTTCAATGATATTGAGATTTTCTTATCAAATGAGTACGGAACATTAAAGAATAATAAGTTCCTGTTTTTTGAGGTATACAGAAACCAAAAGCCTTTTTACGGCTATGGTAAGTGGATTCATACCGGCGATAATTTAAATGCCGATCAAAAGCAGCCTCGTCTCCTCGGTATTGAGACAAGGCTTGTCAATAAGCCTGAGTTCACTGACATTGAAAAAACAATTGCAGAAAAAATCGGCTGTTATGATGCGTACAAATTGATGGCTATGCAGGCGAGAATGAAAAATGAATATTCATTCAAATCTGCTGATTTTGTAATTGACTATGTTGCTCCACTTTTTGTTTCATATATTGATTGGGTTGTCAGGGATGCTGTTGATAAGGGATTTCAAACCCTTTATTTTGTCAGCCGTGACGGACACCATTTAAAGAGAATTGCAGATGCAATTATTAAAAAAAGTAATCTCAGCCTTAAAACAAAATATATTTATGCTTCGAGAAGAGTCTGGCGTGTTCCTTCGTATATCGATTCGGTTGATGATGAATTTTTTGCAAATTACGGAGGCAATTTCAACGAGATACATGATAAGGAAAAATTCCTTAAAGCAGCATGCTTTGATTCCAAAGAAGAGTTCAGCAAAGTGTTTCCTCATATTGATTTGGACAGTATAGATTTTGATGACTGGTCCGATGGACAGCCGGCAAAAAAACTGGCAGCTATTCTCAGCACATCAAATCAGTATCATGAATACCTTTTGGATTATGCAGCCAATCAAAGGAAAATTGTTTGCGATTATCTGCTGCAGGAAGTTGATCCTGATGAAAAGCATGCTTTTGTTGAGTTTTTCGGAAGAGGATATAATCAAACATGCCACAGCCGTTTATGGGATTACGCGTTAGGCAAAGATGTTCCGGTTTATTATTATTATTCCAGGGCTTTGCTCCCTACAGAAGGAAACTGCATAAGATATAAACTTACATCAACAGGAATACAGTTTTTCTTTATTGAAGCCATATTTGCAAATATGCCATATAAAAGCATCGAAGAGTATACACTGAAAGATGGTAAAATTGTACCGGTTAAAGTTCCGATTCAGTGTGATACTGATTTATATAATGCTATGGAATTGCTTCTTCCTGAATATGCCGACAGATATTCCGGGCTTGAATTAAATGACAGGAAAAGTTTTGACAAGTCTTTATTTGATTCATTGCTTTATTATTATCAGGATAATCGTTCGGATCCATTTATTTATAATAATATCGGCAATTTAATTGACGCTGTCAGTGTTTTTGGCGAAAAGCGTCCTTTTGCCCGTCCTTACACAGAAGAAGATATAAACAATTTCAGACATGGTATACCGAGAACGAGAGGCACAATGTCTGTCACTATGTCCTATCTCAAGAGCGATCCTGTTACAAAAATCAAATATGATGAATTGTATCAGATTGAGTCGGGTGATGACTGTGCATCGGGTTTCTGCCTGAAAGATTCGGAAATTGAAAAAAGCAGAGAGTATGTTAAGCTATATAAAAAGGTGCTCAGAGATTCTGAGTGTTTTTCACTTGATTATTATCAGGCATGCAAAAATACAGTTCTTGACAGTAATCAGGTGTTGGTTATTTACAGCTCAAAATCTTTACCTGATGCGCTTAAATCGATTAAATCCTCTTTATCATCAAAAAAAGAATTGAATTTGATCGAATTCAGTTGCAGTAAGCTGGATGATGAAAGGAAAAAGCAATTGGCGGTTTTGATGGCTGCATCGGCATTTATAATAGTGAATGGGTCAATATCTGTATTGTCCGGACTGGAACTCCGCGAAAACAGTAAAATGATTGTAATTGAGTCATCTGCGTTTGAACTGATTCGCAAGGGATTTGATTCACATGCCCGGATTAAGTCAATGAAAAAATATAACGATTCGTTGCACAATCTCAGCGTAAGCGCAATTAACGCCTCTTCCGATTTGGCAGCTTCTGAGTCGCAAAAAAAGTATGGAGTTGCGCTTGATGACTCGCATATTATTAAAGGAAGTCCTGTTACCGATGTTTATTGGGATGAATCCTTTAAATCAAATGCGTTTGAAAAAGTCTATACAGAATTTCCCGAAGCTGAAAACAAAAAGATTCTTCTGTATATGCCAAACCTCAGAAAAATGCAGGATAAATATTATTACTACAATCTGATTGATATTGATTCTTTATCAAAACTTATTGGTGATGAATATGTTGTAATAATAGATACAAGAAATCATAAAGAGCTTTTGAATGAGGTTCCCAATACTCTCGAAATAAAAGGCTTCAGTAAGGTTATAAACTCAAATCTCAGTCTGAGAGAACTGGTTGTAACAGCCGATGTTATTGTAGGCGATTTCAGAGATACGCTGTTTGAATCTGTTCTTCTTAATAAACCAGTGTTCTTTTCAGGATATGATTATGAGAACAGATATCGTGATGTAAATTTCACGCTGGATTATTCAAAGACTGCTCCTTTCCCGATTATTAAATCATCTGAAGAACTCTTTGAGAGAATTAAAAATATAAACAATTATGATTATGCCCCACAAAATGATTTTAAGAATAAATATCTGACATATTGTGACGGCCATTCAGGCGAAAAAGTGTGTGAATTTATTGAAAGATTTTTACAGTAAAAGTCTTCATTATTTATTCTTACTATTAACATTTATTTATCCGGGAGATGTTGAAAATGAAAGTTGATAAACTTGCCGGCGAGAGGTTTAAAGAAAAACCCTCTGACTGTGTTGTTGACAGCCACGCTCTTATGATTAGAGGCGGATATATGAAAGGCGTTGCCAACGGCATTTACTCATCTTATATGCCTCTTCGCAGGGTTACAAGGAAAATAGAAAATATCATCCGCGAGGAAATGGATGCCATTGACGGGCAGGAAGTTCAGTTTCCTGTTGTTATGCCTGCATCCCTCTGGTCCGAAAGCGGCAGATATGAAAGCATAGGCAGTGAAATGGCCCGTTTTGAAGACAGAAACGGAACACCTATGGTGCTCGGTATGACTCATGAGGAAGCTGCTGTTCATCTTGTAAGGGAGTATGCTAATTCATATACAAAATATCCGTTTATGATTTATCAGATACAGACCAAATTCCGTGATGAGGGCAGGCCTAGAGCAGGTCTTATCAGAGTTAGAGAGTTTACTATGAAAGACGCATATTCTTTCCATACCTCACAGGAGGATTTGGAAAGATATTATGATGTATGTTATGAGGCATACAACAGGATTTTTGCCCGCTGCGGTATTCCCGAAGTAATTACGGTTAAATCTGATTCCGGTATGATGGGCGGAAGCGTTTCTCACGAATATATGCTGCTTACCGCAATAGGCGAGGATTCAATTGCAATCTGTAATGAATGTGATTACAGAGCGAATGTTGAGGCTGCTGAGTCGATTATAGAAAATGACTGCACCGGAGAAGACAGACCTCTTGAGCTGGTTCATACTCCCGGTATCCATACAATAGAAGATATCTGCAATTATTTGAATACACCGCTTGAAGAGAGCTGTAAAGCCGTTATTTATCAGAAAAACCTTACCGATGAATATGTTGTTGTTTTCATCAGGGGCGATCTTGATGTTAATGAAACCAAGCTTACAAATTATCTGGGAGAAGAAATACATCCCGGCGAGGTAACCGATAGCTGCGGCCTTTATGCAGGATTTACGGGTCCTTACAGGCTAGACAGAGAAAAGTTTACTGTGGTGTTTGATTCATCTCTTAAAAACACACATAACCTTTCCTGCGGGGCAAACAAACCGGAGTATCATTATAAAGGCCTTAAAATCTCGAGAGATATCGGCGAAGTTGAATATGTTGACGTTGCCAAAATAAAAGAGGGCGGAATTTGCCCCAAATGCGGAAAACATACCATAAGTGTTTCAAGAGGAATTGAAGTCGGCAATATTTTCCAGCTTGGTACAAAATATACAAAATCTATGGGCATGCAGTATCTTGACAGCGAAGGCGAACTTCAGTACCCAATAATGGGATGTTACGGTATAGGTGTCGGCAGGCTTGCTGCTTCCGTTTGTGAAGCTCATCACGATGAGTACGGTCCTATATGGCCCATGAGCATTGCTCCGTGGCAGGTTGAGCTCTGCTGTCTGAGGGCAGATGATGAGGAATGCAAAGCGTTGAGTGACAGACTGTACGAAGATATGAATGCCGAAAAAATTGAAGTCATTTATGATGACAGAAATATAAGGCCCGGATTTATGTTCTCGGATGCCGATTTAATCGGAGCTCCTCTCAGGGTTATTGTGAGCCCCAGAAACATGAAAGATGGAATTTGTGAAATCACGTCAAGAGACAAAACCTTGAACACTAAAATTTCTGTTGATCAGGTTGTTGATTTTATTAAGAAAACGATTGAAGAAAAACTTAACGAGTGCAAATGATGCATATTGTATTAAGGTGACTATATGAATAATTATCCTAATGTTTTTGTTCACGGTTTGAACGGATGGGGCGGTAATGAAGGTATCAACGGATTAATTCCTTACTGGGGAGCCACCACCGGTGATTTAATCAAATATCTTCATTCCGAAGGATATGAATGCTATTCCGCTTCAGTGGGCCCGGTTTCCAGTGTTTGGGACAGGGTATGTGAGCTTTACGCACAGCTTACCGGCACAACGGTTGATTACGGTGTGCTTCACAGCCGTAAATTCAATCATAAGCGTTTCGGCAGAGAATATGATGCGCCTCTTGTACCCGGTTTCGGAGAGAAGGATTCTTCCGGTAATATTAAAAAAATAAACCTTATCGGTCACTCTTTCGGAGGAACAACTGTTAGGCTGTTTGCTTATTTGCTTACATACGGCTGGCCTGAAGAAGTTGAAGCGGCAGGAGATTCCGCTTCCGGTTTGTTCACCGGAGGTAAGGAGTATCTTATAAACAGCGTTACTACAATCTGCACCCCACATAACAGCTCTTCAATATATAAATTTGTTACTAAAACAAAACTGTTTGAAATATTGCTTAATATCAGCGCGCTTTATTGCGGAGCTTTGGGTCGTTCTCCGATTAACGGCAAATTGGTTGATTTTCATCTTGAGCAGTTCGGCCTTTCAAATACCCCGGGCAGCAAGGATGCTGATAAGTATATAGAGGCTGTCAGAAATTTTCTTGAAAACAGTGATGATACCTGTGAATATGATATGATGCCTGCGGTAACGGATGAATTCAATAAACGCCTTAAAATATGCCCTGATATTTATTATTTTTCCTATTCTTTTGATTCAACTTTCAAGGATAAAATAACCGGCAAACGTTGGCCGATAGTCACATCCAACCCTGTTATTGCTCCGCTTGGAATCATAATGACACAGCAAAAAGAATTCACAAACGAAATTACAGGCCAGGTTTATGATGAAGAATGGCGGCCGAACGATCTTTTATGTAATACAATTTCTCAGAAGTATCCCTTTACCGAACCCCATATCGATTATAATCCTTATAAATCACCTGAAAAGGGCATCTGGAATGTAATGCCCGTGCAACAGGGGGACCACGGCACTGCAATCGGTCTGCTTGCATCAAAAAGCAAAACGAGAGCAATGTACAGTAATCTGATGGCGATTATATCAGGACTTAATTGAATAATTAAAACCTGCAGGATTTTGAATCCCGCAGGTTTTATTATTTCAGATTGATATTATACCGAAACTTTGAAGAATACCGGAAACCAGAATTCCGAAAATAAACACAGGCACAATCCATTTAACCATTACAGAATAATATTTTTTCATAACGTAAGGACCTGTTATTTCAATCTCATCTGTTATAGATTTCGGCTTCAGGAAGAATCCGACAAGAATACATGTGAGCATACCTACCAACGGAAGGAAAATGCTGTTGGATATAAAGTCAAGAAAATCAAGAATAGAGAACCCGATAATGGTAAAATCACTCCAGATACCAAAACCGAATGAACAAATTACTCCTACGATAATTCCGTAAATTGAAACAAGAACAGTAGCTGTAGTTCTTGATATATTAAATGAATCAATTATGCCTGATACTATTGCTTCAAGTATCGATATTGAACTGGTTAGTGCGGCAAACAGCACAAGGAAGAAAAACATTGTGCCGATAATTTTGCCTGCCGGAAGAGCATTGAATACTTTTGGCAAAGTAACAAACATAAGAGACGGGCCGGATTGCAGCGCTTCTTTATCTCCGCCGGAAAACTGAAATACGGCCGGAATTATTACAAGGCCCGCAAGGAACGCTACAAGAGTATCAAAAATCTCTATCTGATGAGCTGATTTTGTAATTGACTCTTCTTTTGAAAAATATGATCCGTAAGTTATCATAATACCCATTGCAAGGCTCATGGAGTAGAACATCTGACCGAGTGCGGCAAGAAATGTTTTGAAACTGAGTCTGCTGAAATCAGGTAAAAGGTAATATTTTACTCCTTCACCTGAGCCCGGGCGGGTTATTACAAATACTGCGATAGCAACAATAAGAATTAAAAGCAGCGGCATCAATATTTTACTGATTTTTTCAATTCCGTTATTTACACCGAGCAGGATTATAAATGATGTTAAAATAAGAAAAATCAGAAAATAAATTACCGGTTCTGCGGTGGATGATATATATCCCGAAAAGTAAGAATCTTGAGCAGTTGCCTGTGTTTCGGTAAGTGTTGCAACTGTAAATTTAGTAACCCATCCGCCAATAAGGCAGTAATAAGGGAAAATCAGAACAGGAACAAATGTGGCAATCTTTCCCAGCCACGACCATTTTTTGCTAAGCTCACCGAAAGCGGCGAGGGGACTTAAGCCGGTTTTTCGTCCGATTGATATTTCGGTTATCATAAGAATAAAACCGATGGTAAGGGCCAACAGAACATATACAAACAGAAATATTCCGCCGCCGTATTTTGCGGCCAGGTAGGGGAATCTCCATAAATTGCCAAGCCCTACAGCTGAGCCTGATGCAGCAAGAACAAAACCAATTCTGCCGGAAAATGAGTTTCTTTTTTCCAAGAATATCACCTCAATAATAAATAGCAAACGAATTATATCATATAGATACGGGTTATAATTTCCAATTAAGAAATATATATCGAATATTAATAGCACTCTACAAACCAGAGTGCTAAAAGTTTACAAATCAGCAATAATATTGAGATATATATTTAATAATTCTGATTTAAAATTGGATTGTAAATTTTGAATGGGGGTGTAATTATGAATAACGAAAAATATACTCAGAAAAGTCTTGAAGCATTACAGGATTCCCATAACATCGCAATTGAAAATTCAAATTCTCAGATTGAGCAGGCACACTTGCTTTATGCATTGCTGAAATCTGAAAACAGCTTAGCTGTATCTCTTTTCAATTCATTGGGCGTTGATATTCAGTCAATTAAAAATACTGTTCTAACCGAAATTTCAGGCAGCCCGAAAATCAGCGGAGGGGATGTTTATATTTCGCAAGCTCTTTCTGCTGCTCTGGTTGAGGCGGAAAAAACCGCACATGCAATGCGCGATGAATATATTTCTGTTGAGCATCTTCTTTTGGGCCTTATAAAAAAACCTGATATATTCACCAAAAGATTGTTCGGTGAGTATAATATCAATGAAAATAATATTCTTAATGCTTTAAAGAAAATAAGAGGCAACAACAGGGTTACCGGCGATAATCCGGAAGAAACCTATGATTCTCTTAACAAGTACGGCAAAGATCTTACCGACCTTGCCAAAAAGCAGAAACTGGATCCTGTAATAGGCAGAGATGATGAAATAAGGAATGTAATCCGTATTCTTTCAAGGAAAACGAAGAACAATCCCTGCCTTATCGGTGAACCCGGTGTAGGTAAAACTGCAATTGCAGAAGGGCTGGCCATAAGAATTGCAAAAGGCGATGTTCCCGATAAACTAAAAGACAGAACTGTTTTTTCCCTTGATATGGGTTCTCTTGTAGCCGGAGCTAAATACAGAGGTGAATTTGAGGAACGGCTTAAAGCAGTACTTACCGAGATCCAGAAAAGCGAAGGCAAAATAATTCTGTTTATTGATGAGCTTCATCTTATTGTCGGCGCAGGCAAAACAGACGGAGCTATGGATGCAGGCAATATTTTGAAACCGATGCTTGCAAGAGGCGAACTTCATTGTATCGGCGCAACTACACTTAATGAATACAGGCAGTATATTGAAAAGGATGCGGCCCTCGAAAGGCGTTTTCAGCCGATATTGGTCTGTGAACCGTCGGTTGAGGATACAATTTCAATCCTGAGAGGCCTTAAAGAAAGATATGAAGTATTCCACGGCGTTAAAATTCAGGATTCTGCATTGATTGCTGCAGCCACTCTTTCAAACAGATATATTTCTGACAGATTTCTTCCCGATAAAGCAATTGACCTTGTGGATGAAGCATGCGCTACAATTAAAACAGAAATTGATTCAATGCCATCAGAGCTTGATGAGCTTTCTCACAAAATAATGCAGCTTGAAATAGAGGAAGCAGCATTAAAAAAGGAAACGGATAAAGTCGCTGAAGAGCATTTAGCCGAAATAAGAAAAGAGCTCGCCGAGTCCCGTGATAAGTTCAATGAACTGAAAGCAAAATGGGAAAACGAAAAAGAATCAATCAAAAAGGTCAGAGAATTGAGAAGCGAAATCGAAAGTATCAATTCAAAGATTGAAAATGCGCAGAACAGATATGATCTTGAAACTGTTGCCGAGCTGAAATACGGCAAACTGCCTCAGCTGCAAAAGCAGATTGATGAACTTGAAAGCGCAGAGCACTCGGATGAAGACAGTTTGCTAAGGGATAAGGTTACTGAAGAGGAAATTTCAAAAATTGTGTCCCGATGGACCGGTATTCCCGTTTCAAAACTTATGGAAGGCGAAAGAGAAAAAATACTTCACCTTGATGAGATTCTTCATAAGAGAGTAATCGGTCAGGATGAGGCTGTTGAAAAAGTCTGCGATGCAATTCTCAGATCAAGGGCGGGCATAAAGGATCCGTCAAAGCCTATCGGTTCATTTCTGTTCCTCGGCCCTACCGGAGTAGGCAAAACAGAGCTTGCAAAAGCATTGTCACAAGCTCTGTTTGATGATGAGCGTAATATGATAAGAATTGATATGAGCGAATATATGGAAAAGTATTCGGTTTCAAGGCTTATAGGCGCTCCTCCGGGATACGTGGGTTATGATGAGGGCGGTCAGCTTACCGAAGCTGTCAGAAGAAAGCCTTATTCAGTAGTTCTTTTTGATGAAATTGAAAAGGCTCATCCCGATGTTTTCAATATACTGCTCCAGGTTCTTGATGACGGCCGGATTACCGACAGCCAGGGGAGAACAGTAGATTTTAAAAATACCATTATTATTCTTACTTCCAATTTAGGTTCGGATATAATTCTTGAAGGAATTAAAGAAGGTGAAATATCACCTGAAGCAAGAGAAATGGTAAGTAATTTGCTTAAATCCTCTTTCAGGCCTGAATTTCTTAACAGAATTGATGAAATTGTTTTCTATAAACCTCTTACAAAAGAGAATATCTACGGTATTGTTGATTTGCTTGCCGAATCTCTCAGATCAAGGCTTTCAGACAAACAGCTTGGGCTCAGAATAACCGAAGAAGCAAAGGATTATATTATAGATGAAGGGTTTGATCCTGTTTACGGAGCAAGACCGCTTAAGAGATACCTTCAGAGCACGGTTGAAACAATGGTTGCAAAATGTATTGTTGCCGATAATCCTTCACCCGGTTCTGTAATTGTGATTGAAAGAAATCAGGAAGGTCTGAGTTCGCATATTGAATAATTATTCAATTATTTCAATATATACTGTATAATATTCTTGCATTTTTCCTCTGTTCGATGATATAATACTTTAAGAATATTATATACATCGGATGGAGGAGATTTTTTGAGCGAAAATGAAATAGTAAAAACTGAAAACGGCAGCGAATCCGGTCTTTCTCTTAACAAAAAAACACTGTATGGTATATTTGCTGTTTTGTTTGTTATTCTTATATTTGTCGGTTTTCTTACTCAGATAGTTCCCAGAGGCCAGTATTATACTTATCCCGAAAAAACGTATCTTCTTGATGACGGAATGATTGTTACCCTTGATACACAGGATAATGAATATAAGGTTGACGGCGGTAATAGAGTTAATCTTGATGAATATATAAAACTTATTTCCTCTTACGGAACAGAAATATACAAAGTATCCGAACCGGAAGGAATTGAAAAGCAGGTTGCCGATGATTTAAGCGGTAAGGTAATTGACGGTACTTATCACAAGGTTGATTACAAGATGCCTGTTTGGAAGATTATTGCATCACCGGTTCTTATGTTCGCATCGGATAATATTACAACCGGTATTGCCATAATTCTTTTTATTGTTCTTATTGGCGGCACATTCTTTATTCTTGATGACCGCGGTGTACTGCGGTACATAATGGCGGTTATTATTAAAAAATTTGAAAAGAAAAAATATCTCCTTCTTTGTGCTGTTATTTTCGTATGCATGCTATTAAGCTCTACTGCCGGTATACTTGAGGAATCTGTTACACTTGTTCCTATTGCTGTTGCAGTTGCCCTTGCTCTTGGGTGGGACAGCCTGGTGGGCATCAGCATCAGTCTTGTTGCGGTTGCTTTTGGCTTTACCGCTGCCACATTTAATCCTTTTAATGTTGTTACAGTTCAGAAACTTGCAGATATACCGATTTTCTCAGGGCTTTGGCTGAGGCTGCTTGTATTTCTTCTTGTTTATCTCACACTTACAGCTTTTGTTGTTATTTATGCTAAAAAGATTGAAAAGAACCCTCAGAAATCAATCTGTTATGAATCAGATGATAAAATGAGAGCCAAGTTCAAGCTTTCCGAAGGAACGGAAGTATTGAATGACCTTTCGCTTAAGAAAGCCACAAGAGCATTTGTTCTGTTTATCAGTTTTGTGCTGGTATGTATAGTTATTGATTTTGCGTTCTCATTAAACGGTTATCTTTCCATGCCGTCAATGGCAATTCTGTTTACTGCAGGCGGAATTGCAGCAGGATATTTCACAGGCCTTAGAGGTAAAGATCTTTTAAACGGGTTTATAAAGGGTGTTAAAACCATTGCACCTGCAATTCCCCTTATACTCTTTATTATCGCTATTACTTATATTCTTGATAAGGGTATGATTACCCATACCTTACTTAATAAGGTATATGATCTTATTTCAGGCTTGTCGCCATACTCTGCAATACTTATTCTCTTCTTATTTATTGCGGTGCTGGAATTCTTTATCGGCTCAGGAACTGCAAAGGCCTTTCTTATTATGCCTATAGTTGCTCCGCTTGCAAGCCTTATTGGTATTTCCGGTAACTCTGTTGTGCTTACATTCTGTATGGCAGACGGGTTTACAAATCTTCTTTACCCGACAAGCGGTGTAATGATAATCGCTATAGGTCTTGTAAATGTATCCTATGGCAAATGGCTTAAATTTTCTTGGAAACTGTTCCTCACCGAGCTTGTGCTGGCAATATCATGCATGCACTTTGCATTGATGATTGGATATAAATAAAAATTAAAAAACCCCCGTAACGTTAACAGTAAAACGGTACGGGGGTTTCTGATTATATTAATCCCAGGGTATTGTTTTATCCATTACTTTGTTGCCGCTGTTATCATAGGCTTCAAATTTCACCTCATCCGGAGAAAGTGAAATTGCGGAGGCTATATATTTTCCGTCTGAGTATCCGCCGTCGATATAAACCGGAATATCGGGATATTTTTCGATTTGTTCCTTTTCTCTGTCGTTGGCACCGTCAATAAATCTGCACTCGTGTGTATGACCACTCAGCATAAAATCTACGCCGAGTATGTTAAGAATATCCCAGGCCTTAAGTGAAAGATTCTCTTCCGGTTCGCTTACCTGCCAAGCATGGCACAGGCATATAATCTTCTCGTTTGAGACTGATACGGTTTCAAGCCAATCGACCATTTCATTACGGTTTACCGCATAATCATCAAGCCCGCCGTATTCTATGTGCGAATCTTCTTTATCCTCGCCGCTGTCAAGTATTATGAATGAATACGGGCCTCTGTCAACTGTATAGTATAATTTGTTATAGCCCAGGTATTCAGGCATATATGCGGCAAAACTGCCTCTTGTTTCGTGGTTACCCCTAACATAAATAACGGGAATTTTCCCGTTTGTAAGTGCACCTCCGAATTCAACTATATATCTTACCGCTTCCTCTTCAAAATCCATTCCTGCTGCCGGGTCGCCCAATAGTATCACTGCATCATATTTATCCTGATATGCTATGGCGGATAAAGCTTTTTTAAGGTAAGAATGCCAATCCGAAATTACAAGATATTTTTGATATTCACCGGTGAATCTTTTGAATTCATAAGGCCCTTTTTCGGCTGTTTTTCCTAGCCGGCTACCGTAGCTGTAATCATCTGTTACTCTTGTGGTGCCTATTGAATATTCATTATTGTTCAGATGATCGTAGGGCACTGCAATACTATGAATCCGCCTGTCGGTCATCCTTCTTCCGCTTTCCTGCTCATATATTTTATACTCTTTACCGTTATAACTGTATTTAATATATGCAGTGCCGGTTCTGTTTGTTGAAAATACAACGGAATAATTCTCGCCTGTATCCATTACACAGGGGTCAGAGGAAATTTTTATATCTTTCAGCGGAAATACCTTAATGATAAGTACTGCGGAAAGTGCGGCCAATGCAGCTGATATTACGGCAATTCGGGCTTTTCCTGTTAATTTGCCAACAGATATAAGAAGCAGAATCAAAGCAACAAAAGGAATAATTACAGTTAAATCCCTTTTAAGGTACATGAGCATTACCGAATTTGTCTGTGCGCCGTTAAAAACAGCTATTGCTGCCGCAGCAATTACCGACAGACCTGTAATAACCCAAGAAATAATTACAACCGTTTTCAGCAGTTTATTATCCGGTAATTCTGTTTTACTGTATGAGTTATAAATCAGCAGTGCGGTTATAAAAGCAATGTTGCAGATGAGTATAACAAATAAACCCGGAGCTCCGCCTAAAAATTTCATATTCGGCGTATAAAACACCCAGACTTCTCTCAGAGCCCTGAATATTGAGGCGGCACATACTGCGAGAATAAAAGATATAAGTAACCAAGGGAAATTAAACAGTTTTTTTATTTTCATAGCAATACCCCTTAATATATTTTATTTGATTTTATCATATCTTTTTTCCCGTTGCAAGAAAACCCGTACTATGATAGAATTATGGATGATAAATAAAGGGGAATAATATATGGAAGACTTATATGATATTTCTGTTATAATACCTGCCCATAATGAAGAGAAATATGTAAAAAGATGTATAGACTCTGTAAAACAGGCAGATAGTTTATATACGGGCAAAACAGAAATAATAGTTGTCTGTAACCGCTGTACAGATAAAACTGCGGAAATCGCCGCAGAATGCGGTGCGGTTGTCTGCGAAAATGAGGACAGATGCATCGCTCTGGTCCGGAACACCGGAATAAAAAACGCAAAAGGACAAATAATTGTTACAATAGACTGTGATAACCGTATGACAGAAGGTACTCTTGCCGAAATATATTCCAGAATAAACAGCGGCGAATATATCGGCGGGGGAGCGCCTATCAGATTTGAACGCGAATCGCTGCCGCTTAAAATAAACGATTATATGTGCAGAGCCGGGTTCTTCATAACCGGACTTTATGCGGGCATAATATGGGCGGAAAAATCGAGCTTTAAAGCCATCGGCGGTTTTGCTGATAAAAAGGCAATGGAAGATATTGCAACTGTTAAGAAGCTGAAAGCCTACGGTAAAACTCAGCATAAAAAATTCGGGGTGCTTAAATATAATTATCTTATCAATTCAACCCGAAAATATGATGATGCAGGTGATGACTGGCTTTATTTCAGGCTTATGGCAAAGAATATGCTGCCGATGATTAAATCGGCACTCGGAAAACCTGAGGAATACAATAAACTTCTTGATGAAATGTTCTATGATTATAATGATATTCATAAATGATAAAAAGTGAGTTTGCATTACAGCAAGCTCACTTTTTTATATGTTATCTGTCTTCTCTGAAATATGAGAGGCCGAGACTTGCAGGGGGAAGATTTTCCCTCTTCTTTCTTGTACTGACTATTATAAGCACAAGTATTGTTACAACATAAGGCGCCATTTTAAATATTTCCTGAGCGCCCATTGAAAGGCCCGGAATATAATTGTGAATTATAAACAACCCGCCGAAAACAAACGAACCGATTATACCGATATTCGGCCTCCAGATTGCGAAAATAACTAGTGCGATTGCAAGCCATCCTCTGTCACCGAATCCGTCATTTGACCATACGCCGTTTGCATAATCCATAACATAGTAAAGACCGCCGAGACCTGCAATAACAGAACCGATAATTGTTGCCCCGTATTTATATGCGCTTACATTTATTCCGTCGGCGTCGGCAGTTGCAGGGCTTTCGCCAACAGCTCTGAGATGAAGACCGGATCTTGTGTGGTTGAAGTAATATGTTGCTATAAAAGCAATTATTATTGCAGCGTAAGCAAGAAAGCTGTATGAGAATAAAAGCTTACCGATTACACCGAGTTTATCTGCAAAGGGGAGTGTTGTTCTGAATGCGTTGCTTGTATTTGAAAGCGCTATTGAAGGTATTTCGGTATTGCCGGAGAGTTTTATAAGTGATCCGCCGAAGAAATTACCGAAACCAACACCGAAGGTGGTAAGGGCAAGGCCGGTAACATTCTGGTTAGCCCTTAATGTTACGGTTAAAACCGCATAAATAAGGCCCATGATTGCGGAGCCTAAAACAGATGCCAGCAGGGGAACGAGCACGGCAAGCACGCTGTTAAATGATGATGTATGTGTTTCATACATAAAAGCACCGATTACACCGCATATGCCGCCAACATACATTACGCCCGCGGTACCGAGGTTAAGGTGACCGCTTTTTTCTGTTATTATTTCTCCTGTTGAACCGTAAAGAAGAGGAATCGCCTGCATAATTGCTCTGGTTATAAATGCAACAATCATTGCTCATTTCCCTCCTTTACTGTTTCCTGTGTTTCGGGTTTTGTTATAACTTCTTTTTCACGAAACTTGATTTTATAATTTATAAAGAATTCGCTGCCTATTATAAAGAATATGATTATTCCCGTAATTATTTCCGAG
The DNA here is from genome assembly GCA_017430535.1 of Clostridia bacterium. Lineage (GTDB taxonomy): Bacteria > Bacillota > Clostridia > Oscillospirales > Acutalibacteraceae > CAG-177. The sequence continues at coordinate 100,795 of JAFRMR010000003.1, read as the reverse complement.
AACGAATCATTAAGTGAAAAAGTAGTGGATATTTCTGTTGCTCCTTTATCAAGGAATACAAGCAGCAGTGAAGTCAGAATCATATATATCGGGTTGAATTTTGCAAGCCAGGAAACCATTATAGCTGTGAAGCCTCTGCCGTCTGCCGCGTTGCTTGATACGGTATGGTTAGCTCCCGCCACAAGCAGCAGGCCCGCTATTCCGCATATTGCGCCTGATAGAAGCATAGTACGAATAATTACTTTTTTAACATTTATGCCGATATATCTTGCTGTGTTTTCACTTTCGCCGACAACCGAAAGCTCATAGCCGTGCTTTGAATATTTAAGATATATATACATAAAAATTGTTAAAGCAAGAACGATAAGTATATTGAAAAGATATTTGTTATTGCCTATATAAGGAAGCCACCCGGCACTTGACGAGGCGTTGATAATGCCTATTTTTCCGCTTCCTTTTGGGTTTGACCAAATATAAGAAAAGTAAGAAAGAATCTGAATTGCAATATAATTCATCATCAGGGTGAACAGGGTTTCATTTGTATTCCATTTTGCTTTAAAGAAAGCGGGGATAACCGCCCAGACTGCACCGGCAATAATGCTGGAGCAGATCATCAGGGGATAAAGAATATAAGGCGAAAGCTTCTCGCCGAAAAGTATCATACAGGCTGCCGTTGCCAGACCGCCTATAAGCACCTGGCCTTCAGCGCCGATATTCCAGAATTTCATTTTGAAAGCGGGAGTAACGGCAAGGGAAACACAAAGCAGCATGGCAAGGTCCTGCATCAGTCCCCAGCGTCTTCTCTCTGTGCCGAAAGCGCCTTCAAACATTGTTTTATACATTTCAAGAGGGTTCTCGCCGGTCACAAATACAATTACGATTCCGCAAACAATCAAAGCGGCAATAACTGACAGTATTCTTATAAGCCAGCTTTTCCAGAACGGCAAACCGTTTCTCTTGATTATGTGAAACAGAGGCTCGTGGGCTTTTTTACCGGTATTATTACTCATCACCATAGCCTCCTTTGCTGTTTTTAGTCATAAGAATACCCAGCTCTTCTTTTGTTGTGTTTTTTGCGTCAACAATTCCCGTGACAGAACCGGAGCTGAGTACCATTATTCTGTCACAGAGTTCAAGCAGAACATCAAGGTCTTCGCCAACGAAAATAACGGCAACGCCGTTTTCTTTTTGCTCATTGAGCAGGTTATATATAAGATACGATGAATTAATATCAAGACCTCTTACCGGATATGCTGCCATAAATACGGTCGGGGCAAATGCTATTTCTCTGCCAACAAGTATTTTCTGCACATTGCCGCCGGAAAGGCGCCTTACCGGGGTTCCGATTCCCGGTGTAACTACTTCAAGGTCAGAAACAACTTTTTCTGCCAGTTTTTTAGGCGCTCCTCTTTTAAGGAATGCGGTTTTTCCTTTCCTGTAGGAACGGAGCATCATATTATCGGTTATATCCATATTGCCTACAAGTCCCATACCAAGGCGGTCTTCGGGAACGAATGAAAGCCGTACCCCCAGCTCTCTTATCTGCAGGGGAGTTTTTCCCTTGAGATTATCCGCTTTGCCTGTTTTTGGGTTGTTGTATACAATTTCACCGCTGTCAAATTTCTGAAGGCCTGCAATTGATTCAAGCAGTTCTTTCTGCCCGCTGCCGGCAATACCGGCTATGCCGAGTATTTCTCCGCTTTTTGCAGTGAATGAAATGCTGTCAAGGGTTTTAATTCCATCTGAATTGGTACAGTTCAGGTTCTCAACTACCAGCCTGTCTTCACAGCCTTCAGGTTCGCTGCGGTCTATATCCAGGCTGATTTTTTTGCCTACCATCATTTCGGTAAGCTGCGACTCATTTGTTTCTTTGGTAATAAGTGTGCCGATATATTCTCCCTTTCTCAATACCGATACTTTATCGGAAATTGAGAGCACTTCATGTAGTTTATGGGTAATGATAATAATTGATTTGCCGTTCTCTTTCATTTTTCTGAGAACTGTAAAGAGTTTATCGGTTTCCTGAGGAGTCAGAACCGCCGTGGGTTCATCAAGGATAAGAATATCTGCGCCTCTGTAAAGAACTTTAATTATTTCAACAGTCTGTTTTTCAGAAACAGACATTTCATATATTTTTTTGTTCGGGTCAATATCAAAGCCGTATTCTTCACTGATTTTTTTGATTTGTTCAATGGATTTTTTCAGGTTGTATTTACCGGTATCTTCCATACCCAGAATAATATTTTCTGCAGCAGAAAAAACATCAACAAGTTTGAAATGCTGATGTATCATTCCTATCTTATATTCAAAAGAATCTCTGGGGGAGCGGATAACAACCTCTTTGCCGTCAATAAAAATCTGGCCGTGATCGGGGAAATATATTCCGCAGATCATATTCATCAGCGTGGTTTTACCGCTTCCGTTTTCACCAAGTATAGATAAAATCTCGCCCCGGTTAACAGTTAAGTTTATGTTTTTATTTGCCGCAATACTTCCGAATGATTTACTTATATTGCGTAGTTCAATTGCAGGTACAGGCATTGATATCCTCCTTGAAACCGAATAGAAAATAATAAAGAGGCGGGGAGTTCGAGCAAACTGCCCCGCCGGGAAACATTATTTAAATCAGAATTTTGCGTTCAGGCGTTCAATACCGTCTATCTCAAGGTCAAAATAAGGTGCTGAACGGAATTCGCTCTCATGGAAATAGCCGTCCGAAACAACATTGGTATCGGGTGTATAATCGGGATCGGAATCAACATCAGCTTTATATTCGGTAAGCTCTTTGCCGTCAACTGTAAATGTTGCGGTATCATATACATGAAGTGTGCCTGCTTCAAGCTTTGCCTGTGCTTCTTCAATGGCTTCTTTTGTGCCTTCGGCGGCTACATCTTCATTAAGCTCGGTAAGCTGAACGGAACCTGTTGCGATTGTGCCGGTCCAGTCGGTATCAATGGGCTGGCCGTTGGCAACCTGGTTGATTATATATTCAAAATAGGGAACCCAGTTAATTTTAGAAGAAATAATATAGGTGTTGGGGGCTACGCTCTTTGTGGAGCCGTTGTAGGAAACATCGGGAACACCGGCGTTTTCACAGGCAGTGGGGGCACCCATGGAATCGGCGTGCTGGCTGATAAGAACACAGCCTCTTTCAATAAGAGTATTTGCTGCTTCTTTCTCGGCAGTTTCATCATACCAGGAACCGGTGAACTGAACTGCCATTGTTGCGCTTTCGCAAACAGAACGAGCACCAAGGAAGAATGAGGTGTAACCGGAAATAACTTCAGCATAAGTATAAGCGCCGATATAACCGATTTTTGCATCTTCAGCTTTGATCTTACCGCTTTCAATCATTTCATTGAGTTTCATACCTGCGGCAACGCCTGCAAGGTAACGGCCCTCATAAATGGAAGCAAAAGCGTTATTGAAATTATCAAGGCCGGCGGTGTGAGCCTGAGTGCCGGTGGCATGGCAGAACTGAACTTCGGGATATTCTTTTGCTGCCTGAATCATATAATCCTCATGACCGAAACTGTCGGCAAATACTATAGAGCATCCGCTTTCTGCAAGGTCTGCAGCGGTTTCATAGCATTCTTTATCTTCGGGAATGTTGGTTTTAAGAACATACTCAACGCCGAGATTATCGCAGGCTTCTTTTGCGGCATCGATGAAGTTCTTATCATAAGTAGAGTTTTCATCGTGAAGGAAAATGAAGCCGACTTTCCTATCGGTTACGGGGTTTGCTTCTGTCTGATTTTCAGATGCAGCAGTGGTATCATCTGCAGGTTTGTTTGCTCCGCAGGCTGCAAGGCCAAGAAGCAGTGCGATGGAAAGAACAATAGCGAGTAACTTTTTCATTAGATTACCTCCGTTATATTTTATCCAAAGATGATTTTTCCGTCATCTATGGAATTAATGATAGCAAGTGATTCCAGTTTATAGCCCATTTCACGGAGTTCTTTTCCGCCGGGCTGGAAACCCTTTTCAATACAGATACCGATTCCTTTTACCTCGGCGCCGGCCTGCTCTGCAATATGTATAAGCCCTTTAACGGCGCCGCCGTTTGCCAGAAAATCATCAATAATCAGTATTCTGTCTTCTGCAGTAAGGTAGTTTCTGGATATACCTATTTGTGTTTTTTCGCCTTTGGTAAACGAAAAAACTTCGCCGGTATATATATCATTGCCAACATTTCTGTGTATGCCTTTTTTGGCAAAAACAACAGGCACATTGAAATATTGAGCCGCAACACATGCAATGCCTATTCCGGATGCTTCAATGGTTACGATTTTATTGATGTTATCATCTTTGAACAGCCTGTAAAACTCTTTACCGCTTTCATTAAGAAGGGAAACATCAATCTGATGGTTGAGGAACATATCAACCTTAACAATATCGTTTCCTATTATTTTACCTTTATCCTGAATTACCTGCTCAAGAAGTTTCAAAGTATCGCCTCTTTCGGTAAAAATACATATTTATTATAATAATTGTAGTATTAAAAAGTCAATAATTTTTATAATGATTATACAGAATTAAAGCCGCTCAATAAGCTCAAAAATTATCTTGTTCGAAATAAGAAAACCTTCGGGAGTTAAGCTTATCCCCGTATCAGATATTTTTGCAAATCCGTTATTGCTGAGGTATAAAGCGTAGTCAAAAAAGCTGTCCGGCAGAGGATGAGAAAAACTTTTATCAAATAATGCAAAATCAACACCGTCTTTCAGGCGTAACCTGAGCATTATATATTCCTCTTCATTGCCGCCGGGTCCGTCATCAACAGGCGGAGAATTATTTATGAAATCCGTTAAACTGCTGTTGTAATAAAATCTCTTTCCGTTAATAAATGAATGCGCTCCGGGGCCGATGCCCAAATACTCCTCACAGTTCCAGTATTTCAGATTATGTTTGCTTTCGTAGCCGGGTACTGCAAAATTGGAAATCTCATATTGTCTGAAACCGGTTTTATCTAAATAATCAACGGTTTGCAGATACATTTCGGCAACAGCGTCTTCATCAGGCAGATTGTATTTTGCCTTATTCTTTGCAAAAAAAGTACCGTCTTCAATTTTCAATATATAAGCGCTTATATGTTTTACTCCTGCATCTGCGCAGTATTTCAGTGATTCTTCAAGAGAGGCGGGTGTCTGTTCCGGTATACCAATCATTAAATCCAAAGATATATTGTTAATACCGGCATTTTTGGCATTTTCAATGCCTTTCAGTGCTTCTTTTTTACCCGAAACTCTGCCGAGCATTCTGCGCTCACTGTCAACTGCACTCTGAAGACCGATGGATACTCTGTTTACACCTGCATCGGCAAGCTCATAAAAGAATTTTTCACCGGCCTGCTCTGATATATCCCGCGGATTGCATTCAACGGTAATTTCACAGTTATCTGTATGATTAATATATCCGATAATTTCAGCTAAAGCTGATGAGCCGATTGAAGAGGGAGTTCCGCCGCCGAAATATACCGTATCAAAACAATAAGGTGATTCTTTTACAGTATCAATAATCTTTGATTTGTATTTGTTTATCAGTTCTGAGTTGCAGCCTACTGAATAGAAATTGCAATACGGGCATTTGCTTCTGCAAAAGGGAATATGAATATAAAGCCCTATGTTATCAGTTATCATCATTTAGTTTAAGAACTGCCATGAAGGCTTCCTGAGGTACTTCGACAGTGCCGAAATGTCTCATTCTCTTTTTGCCTTCTTTTTGCTTTTCAAGCAGTTTCTTCTTTCTTGTAATATCGCCGCCGTAGCACTTTGCAAGCACATCTTTGCGCATAGCTTTAACGGTTTCGCGGGCTATTATCTTGCCGCCTATACCAATCTGAATGGGAATTTCAAACATTTGTCTTGGTATGTTATCCTTAAGTTTTTCGGCAATCTTACGTGCTTTTGCGTATGCGTTATCTGCGTGGATAATAAACGAAAGAGCATCAACAGCATCGCCGTTAAGCAAAACATCAAGCTTAACAAGTTTTGATTCTCTGTAATCTTTTATTTCATAATCAAATGAAGCATACCCTTTTGTACGAGATTTTAGTGAATCAAAAAAGTTATATATTATTTCGTTAAGCGGCAGTTCATAGTGTATATCCACTCTTGAGGGCGTAATATAATCCATATTGATAAATATTCCGCGTCTTTCCTGGCAAAGGTCCATAATAGTGCCAACATATTCGGACGGAGAATAAATGTGCGCATCTGTAAACGGTTCTTCACAGGATGCTATATTGGCGGGGTCAGGGTAATGGGTTGGGTTATCAATCATAATCTGACTGCCGTCGGTCATATTTATCTTGTAAATGACGCTGGGTACGGTTGTTACAAGGTCAAGATCGTATTCTCTTTCTAGTCTTTCCTGTATAATCTCAAGGTGCAGAAGGCCCAGAAACCCGCAGCGGAATCCAAAGCCGAGTGCACCGGATGTTTCAGGTTCAAAGCTGAGAGCGGCATCATTGAGCTGCAGCTTTTCAAGAGCATCTCTCAGGTTTTCGTAATCGGCTCCGTCAGCAGGATATATTCCGCAGAAAACCATCGGGTTTACTTTTCTGTAGCCGGGTAATGGCTCGGATGCGGGGTTGCGGGCTGTTGTAATTGTATCGCCGACCCTTGCGTCGCCTACGGTTTTAATGCTTGCGGTAATATAGCCGACTTCACCTGCGGAAAGCTCGGGGCAGGGTTCGGGAGCCTGAGCTCTCATATATCCGGTTTCAACAATGGTAAATTCTGCTCCGGTTGCCATAAGACGCATGGTGTCACCGGGTTTTATTTTACCTTCTTTGATTCTTACATATACAATTACGCCTTTGTAGCTGTCATAAACGGAGTCAAAAATCAGTGCACGGCAGGGGAGATTATCATCGGCTTCGGGCGCGGGAATGTATTTGACTATCTGCTCCAGAACCTGCTCAACATTCTCGCCTGTTTTTGCAGAAATTCTCGGCGCCTCGGAACAGTCAAGCCCGATTACATCCTCAACTTCTTTTGCTACTCTGTCCGCATCTGCCGAAGGAAGGTCAATCTTGTTTATTACGGGAACTATTTCAAGGTCATGATCAAGGGCAAGGTAAGTATTGGCAAGGGTCTGCGCTTCAACGCCCTGAGTTGCATCAACTATAAGAATTGCGCCCTCACAGGCAGCAAGAGACCGCGATACCTCGTAATTAAAGTCAACATGACCCGGGGTATCTATAAGGTTAAGCACATATTCATCACCGTCATCAGCTTTGTAATTAAGCTTTACGGCGTGAGCTTTTATGGTGATTCCGCGTTCTCTTTCAAGATCCATATCATCAAGTATCTGCTCGGTCATATCCCTGAGAGCCACGGAATTTGTTTTTTCAAGCAGTCTGTCTGCAAGGGTTGATTTGCCGTGATCAATATGAGCTATTATGCAAAAATTTCTGATTTTATCTTTGTTTACTGACAAGGTGAATACCTCTCGTTAAATAATATCGTCAATCTTTCCGTTTACTTCAGGCCGGCCTATCCACATATCTTCCCAATTATGTCCGGCAATCTGTTCAATTCTCTTCTTATCGTTTTCCGTTATATCGCATTCGCCGGTTTCGTGTTTTTCTTTTATAATTCTCTTTATGGTTTCGTGGTCGTATTTAGTCATTTTATATCTGAATACGGAAAGAACGCAAAAGAAAGCAAGTATTGCCGGTATAACGGCATAATTCAGCCTTAAGCCGAATGTGGTGCGTTTCGATTGAAGCGTAGGATGTTTGACAGCAGGATCATATCCGAACCACTCAAGGGCAGTGCCGACGGCAAAGCCCATAAGCGAGCTGATTGTTTTGCTGAAAAATGTTTTGAAGGTTGAAATAACGCCCTCACGCCTTCGGCCGGTGATAAGTTCATCAACATCGGTAATATCCGGCTGTATATTCTCGGCAACAAATCCGGGCCCGCTGAATCCGAAATTGTAGCAGATTGATGAAAGTATAATTACAGCATACTTTATTACCTGAGGCGTTTCGTAAGTCAGGAACCCGTTTGCGGCAATCCCGATAACCATAAGGGGCCCGAGTATTTTGCCGCAGGCGGTTTTGCCTTTGTATCTTGTTATGAAATAGTTTACGGGCGAACCTGAAAACTCCGCAATGCCGGAAATAATATTCATTGATATAAAAATATTGTATGTATCCGTAACGCTTACCATAAAATACTGGTCGGCATAGGAGCAGAAATATCTGCTCATGGAGAAAAAGAGAGAGATTATAAAATACTGGCGGAATGCTCTTGATGAGAATACGCTTGTATATTCACGCAGCAGAAATTTGAAATCTATGGGCTCGTTTATCTGATTAGCCGAAGAAGGTTCTTTGGTTTTGAAAAAGCAGACTATAGGGGACCACAGGAACCAGACGGCAAGCACAATGCCTACAAGAGCATATTTGCTTCTGTCATCCGCGGATGGCGTAGGCAAAGCCGTAAGAGCGGTTTTTACATTAAAACTGCTGAGCACAAGTGCCGTGAATACATAGGACGAAACCTGCCCAACGGAGTTCATTGCATATTCAACAATTTTGTACTGAGTTCTTTCAAAATATCCGGGTGCAACTGTCGGGAGCATAGCGGTATGGGGAATGCTCATTATTGTCATAAAAGTACAGTAGAGGAGCGAAGCAAAAAGATACCAAAGCCAGGTTTTTGAAGCATTTCCCTGAGCCGAAATACCGAAGGAAGTCCATTTAAACAGATACGCAACGGCAAAAGGCAGGGCGCTTATAAGCAGATAAGGCCTGTGCCTGCCCATTTTTGATTTGGTTCTGTCGGTAAGTATTCCCATTACAGGGTCGCTTATTGCATCCCAAAGGCCTGAAATAAGGGTGATACGCCCGGCCATACCTGTTGACATACCCTCAACATAAGCAAGGAACTGCTGATGAAACTGGCCAAGAGGATAGCCTGCGCCGCCTATTGTAATATTGGCGCAGGTATAGTTTACCATAGGTCTGATATATTTGGTTGTTTTGCCTTCTATACCGCAGGCATCTTTAATTTTAGCACCTAAACCCATATTTTCACTCCGTTTCAGTTGTTTTTGTCCGGAAAAACAAAACTGGAAATTGATCCTTTAAAGAACTTTAAAATATCCGCAAGCCTTTGAATCGGCGGCATCTGCCATTGGTTCAAAGGTATTATACTTATTCCTTTGGATTCAAAATAACATCTTAATTCTTCGTGCCTTGCAACAAAATCTTTATAGTTTTTATTGGCAGGGGCAGTCCAGGCAGTTTCCGCTGCTGCACATATTCTTGGGAAAAGCTTCTGGCATATTCCGCTGAAATCCTGGATATATTCAGTCCATAGATTTGCCTCTATGCCGAGAAGAGAATCAGGGTTTTTAATTTTTGATAAAGGCCGGTAATTATATGTTTTTTTAACAGGTGTCATACCATAGGGATAATCCAGATAATAGTGGTAAAAATCACTGTTGATTATAGTGCCGCCTTTGTTTGCAAAATCAAATCCCGTTTTTTTGCTGTCAAGCCAGTGCTGAATAATAATCTGACCGGGTTTCAGAATATCTCCTTTTAAGCTTTCGTTCCAGGCGATTGCTGTTTTGCCTTTTTCTTTAAGATATTCTGCAATTTCCTGCATAAAAAAGCTCTGCAGTTTTTCAATATCATCTGTATTATATTCTTTAATCTTTTCTCTGCATTTCGGGCATTCTTTCCATCTTGTTCGCGGTGTTTCATCACCGCCTATGTGTATATATTTTCCGGGGAACAAATCACATATTTCATCAAGGATATCCTGAATAAAAGGTTTTGTATCCGGGTTACCCAGGCATAAAACGGTTTCAAAAATACCTTCTTTGGTTTTTACTTCATACTTTTCATCTCTGCATCCGAGATTGGGATAAGCAGCAAGTATGCTTGAAGTGTGGCCGGGCATATCAATTTCGGGTATAACCTCAATAAATCTTTCTTTGCAATAATCAATTATATCTTTAATTTCTTTTTCGGTGTAGCAGTAGCAATATTCGGATTTTTCATCAAACGAGCCGAAATTTGAGGTTTTTCTTTTGCTGCCGATTTCACAAAGAAGGGGATGACTTTTTATAGGTATCCTCCAGCCCTGATCATCGGTCAGATGCCAGTGAAATACATTGAGTTTGATGCCTGCGGCAAAATCTATGAGAACTTTAAGCTCCTCAACAGTAAAAAAGTGCCTTGCGCAGTCAATCATAAATCCTCTGTGTTTCATCAGAGGCCAATCTTTTATTTCAAGGTTGCTGCATTTTCCGCCGTTTATTGCTTTAATCTGGTCCAAAGTTTTCTGAGCATAAAATCTGCCCTGTTCATCGCCGTATTCAATTAAAACAGTATTGTTGCTGATAATAAGATTGTAGCCCGATTCCGGAATATCCGGATTCAGGCTGAAATTATACCCGGCGTTTTGGTTTATAACACTTTCGCCGTTTATATATTTTATCTTCTGAGGCAACGGTATAAGCGGAATATTCACGGCAGAATAACCTCTTAATTTTATTTTTAATATATTATCACATTATATACTCTATTTCAAGCGTATATATACCATAAACCGGCATACTTTTTTCATTTCTTGACATATTATTATTCACGGTGATATAGTTTAACCGGGTGAAGAATCAATGAATAAAATTATTAAATACAGTACTGCTTTTTTGGGCTCGCTTTCCGGTATTCTCGTAACCTCGGCGGCAATATATATACCTTTTGTTCTTAAAGATGCCGGCAGAAAATACTGTGATAATTGTGATTATCTGCTTATTCTTGGCGGCAATGTTATAGGAGCTGATACTCCGTCGCCGCAGCTGAAGGAACGGATGATAACCGCTGCGGAATATCTTAATAATCATCCGCATACTGTAGCAATTCCCTGCGGTGGATGTTTCAGAAAAGAGCAGAAAAAGAGCGAAGCGGGAATTATTGCCGATTATCTGACAGCGCAGGGTATTGATCCCGGTCGTATAATGCTCGAGGATAAATCAACAACAACCTTTGAGAATTTTGAAAACGCGGCTGAGTTAATTGAAGACAGGGGAGATAGTAATCCGAAAATCGCATTTCTTTCAAGCAGTTACCATATACACAGAGCATCTGTTATTGCCGTAATGTGCGGTTATAAAAGTATAGGCAGAGTAACTGCAAAAGATTCCGGAGTTAACATTAAAAGACTTATAAGAGAGTATTTTGTGGCTTATGAATTGCTCATAAAGAAAATCAAAAAAACTTTCAAATAAAGGAAAAAGCACTGCATTTGCAGTGCTTTTTGGTGGAGACGCACGGGCTCGAACCGTGGACCTCCTGCGTGTGAAGCAGGCACTCTGACCAGCTGAGCTACGCCTCCGAAACCTCGTTGATTCTATCACAAAATCAAATAAAGGTCAATAATATTTTAGGGAAAAGCTGAATTCTGTTTTACTTTTGTATCTTACCGTAATAAGATATTTCTCCGCCCTCTCCTATAACTGCCAGTACTCCGTTTTCTATTCCTGTAACATAAATGTTTTTATGGCAGCAGGTTTTGATAATCATTGCAAATTTTTCAAGAAGGCTGAAGTTCCTGTTGTTTGTTACAATGCATGCATCGGGGCGCAGAGTTTCTATAAAACCTTCTGTGGTTGAGCCGTTATATCCGTGATGACCCAGCTTTAACAGGTTCACCTTGCCGATTTCGGGCGCTAGTCGTGTTTCGTCCCCGGTATAGTCATCCATATCGCCTGCAAGGAATATTCTGGTGCCGCATTTTTCAAGAAGCACACCCAGAGACTGATCGTTTTCGCCTACTTTTTCTGTGTTGACCGGGTCATCTGTATTAAAAAGCGTAACTGTAAAGTTTCCAAATGTAAAGGATGTGCCGTCCGGCTTTGATATAATAGGTACATTTCTTTTGTTAAGCGCATTTACCATTTGGTCGTAAACTTCCTGATTATCCCATTCTGTAATTTCGCTGTCATTTATTTTGCTGCTGTCATATACTTTAAGATATGCCCGGTCAATAACTACATCAGGGTCAAGTATAACTGTATCAAATCCGCCTATATGGTCAGAATGAGCGTGAGTGCCCAGCACAAAGTCAAGATGAACTTTTCCGTCTTTACCTGCAGCATGAGCTTTAAGGTATTCAAGCACTTCTTTTTCGTGACCGCTGAACGCAAGGTTTTCAAATCCGCGGGGATTATCGGAATCTTCGCCGGCATCTACCATAGCAAAGCGGCCGCCGCTCTCAAGCAGGATTGCGTCTCCGGACCCAACTTTAAGAAAATGGATTCTGTCAGGGGATGATAGGGTATCAGGTGCTTTCTGCAGCGCGGGAAACAGCAGAACAATTAGCGCAATCAGCTCAGAAAATGTTTTGAACAAGAAAGAAAAACTGTTATTCATAATTATACTCCCTAAATATTTTCATTTATGTAGTTGTTTTATAGATTATATCAATTATTATCATTTACTTCAATAATATTTGTAATTCTGTTATGGCTTTCGCTGCAAAAAAATACACCTGCAAATAAGCAGGTGTATTTTTTATTGGCTGGGGAATAGGGATTCGAACCCCAACAAACAGAGTCAGAGTCTGTCGTGCTACCGTTACACTATTCCCCAACGAATGTTTACTTACAAGCAAACATTATACACAATATTTCGGTTTTGTCAATCAATTAATTGAAAAATTGTTTACCAGCTGAATATTTCCTGAGGATTATCAAATATTTCTTCCATTCTCTTAATGAACGGAATCAGTTTGCCGAAATCAAGTGCCCTGTGGTCAAATACCATTTCCATAGGCATGATATTTCCGGGTACAATTTTATCCTCACCGTTTTCATCGGTAATTACAACCGGAGTTTTCTGAACGGAACTCATGCAAATAACAAATACTTCCGGGGGAATGATTGCAAGCATTGTGCATCTGCCTCTTATGCCTCTTGTGGTTGAGCCGATATTTGAAATGCAGACTGTACCTTGCCTTATATCTTCTTTAGTCAGCCTGTCTGTTTCGGGTATTGCGTAATAATCTTTCTTTTCCCGGCCTTTAAGGGTAGTGATTTTATGCTTGCCCAGTTTTGCTCCTATAAGTCTGTTAGCGGCCTTGAATATTTTTCCTTTTTTCAGTTCTCTGATTGTATCATCAAAGGAAATAGAGTACATAACCTCATCAAGGTTTGTGTTGCCGATTTTTCTTGCGGTGTCGTTGATATAATCATTAAGCTCCGCAAGAGTTTTGCTGCCTATATCGTGCAGGTTAATAGTCATCATTTCGTTATTGGGCAGCACCCAGGTCATAGAGGCGTGGATATCTTCATATTCGGTAATATATCCTTTAACGCGCTTAGCGTCAAAGTGTATATTGGCGTTAAGCTCCGGAGCCGCTTTGAGCCCTTCGGCAATTGCTTTAAGCATAATGGTATTTATTGTAATTTTAGATGAATGCTTGCCGGAATTATTAAGTTCCTTTACTGCAGCCATAAATTTTGTTACTTCGGGTTCATAACTGTAGCCTATATGGGGAACGGTTTTCCAGCTTTCTGAAGTCATGTTTGCAATTATCTTGCGCTGTATACCGAGCCAGGTTGTTTTACGCTCTATCATCATTATTCTCCCTTTTGCAATTTTGCATATTTTAACAAATAGAATGTTAAAAGTAAATAAACAAATTAAAATGTTAAAATTCATTGTAGGAATGCTTAAAATTATCTTGAATAATCAACTGTAATCTGTTAAAATTTTAACAATAAAATAAGGAGGAAATGTATATGATTGTTAATAAGCCGCCAATGGGGTTTAATACCTGGAATACTTTCGGTGAAAATATAAACGAATCGGTTATAAAAGAAACTGCCGATGCCATGGTAGATACCGGTTTGCTTGATGCAGGTTACAAATATCTTGTAATTGACGATTGCTGGAGTGAAAGGGAAAGGGATTCTGTTACCGGAAAGATTATTCCCGATCATATCAAATTCCCCAACGGGATGAAATCGGTAAGCGACTATGTTCACAGTAAAGGATTGCTTTTCGGTATGTATTCCTGCGCCGGAACACGCACCTGCGCTGATTATCCCGGCTCTTTTGATCACGAATTTCTTGATGCCGAAACATTTGCTGAGTACGGCGCCGATTTTCTCAAATATGATTATTGTTACAGGCCTGCTCACCATCACGGCGATCTGCTTTACCGCCGTATGGGCATGGCTCTGAAAGCCTGCGGCAGAGATATTCTTTTCTCCGCCTGCAACTGGGGCTGTGATGATGTTGAAAAATGGATACGCTCAACAGGAACTCACATGTACCGCTCCACAGGTGATATAAACGATTCCTTCCCCTCAATGCGCGATATACTCTTCAGCCAGATTGATAAGCTCGCTTATTCCGCGCCCGGCTGCTTCAATGATATTGATATGCTTACAATCGGCATGTACGGCAAAGGCAATGTAGGTTCTGCAGGATGCAACGATACAGACTATAAAACACAGTTTGCCGTATGGTGCATATATTCTGCTCCGCTTATGCTGGGCGGTGATATAAGAACATTCAGCAAGGAAACGCTTGCTCTTGTCACAAACAAAAAGCTTATCCGCATTAACCAGGATGAAGAAGCAAGGCCCGCTTTCATTACTAACAGCCGCATAGAGAAAGACTGTAACGGTGAAATGAAATATACAGTTGAAAAAGGCGGAGCAAAAACATTTGTTAAGCTTCTTTCTGATAATGAAATTGCCGTTCTTTTTGCAAACTTTGATGAGTGTGAAAGAAAGGCCGAGCTTTATTTTGAAGATGCAGGCATTCCTTTTGCGTCAGGCTACGGTCTTGTTATGGAAAATGTATTTACTGGCGAGTCTCTCGGAGTTAAAAAAGACTATATGTCAAGAAGCCTTGCTCCGCATGATTGCGAGTGCTATATCTGCAAGCTTGCAAAATGATTGAATTATATTGTGTTTCCTGCGGAAAAGAGCTGAATAAAGACGATATCGGCTTTCATAAAAAAATGGTGAACCGCGGAGCAGAGGAGTTCATGTGCGTTGACTGCCTTTGCGAATACTTCGGTTTAACACGGGAAAAAGCCGATGAAATGATTTTAAAATTTAAGAGCATGGGATGCTCAATGTTTAATTAGTGAAAGGTGATTATTATGGCTCATGTAAATGTTATTTCACACAGAGGCGCCAATAAGTATGCGCCCCAGAATACCGTTCCCGCATTCAGAAAGTCACTTGAACTGGGTGTAGATGGTTTTGAAACAGATGTTCATCTTACTGCAGATGATTATATTGTAATCTGCCACAACTATACCGTTGATGAAACCTCAAACGGCAGCGGAAAAGTATCGGATATGACTCTTGAAAGGCTGCGCGACCTTGATTTCGGTTCATATTTTTCAGATAAGTTTGCCGGCACGCAGCTGCCTCTTTTAAGCGAATTCCTTGAGTGCTGTACCGGCGATGATATCAAGGTGATGAATATCGAGATTAAAGAACCCCTTAACGGCGATAAATCCATTGCCGATAAAGTAATAGCCGAAGTTAAAGAATACGGCCTTTATGATAAGTTGCTTATTTCATCTTTTGACCCGCAGATACTTATCAGATGCAAAGAGGTTGACTCCACCTGCAAAACAGGTTTTTTATACAGCCCGGATAAATCCATAACTTATTATAAAATGCTGTTCAACTATGTTGGGTTTGCAAAAGAAATCGGCGCTGAATATCTGCACCCCCATTTTTCACTTGTAAGCGAGCATTATGTAAATAAATGCCATGAAAATGGCATTGGCGTTAATCCCTGGACTGTTGATGATGATGATACCGTAAAAAAGATGCTCAGGTGCGGAGTTGACGGCATTATTACAAATTGCCCGGATTCTGTAAATAAAATCGTTAATGAGTTTGAAGCAGAATAAAACCGTGTTTACTGAAGAGTTTAAATCCGAATCATTCCTTGAAACCGAGGCGCTTGGCATTAAAATCGGAAAAACTGTACCCGATGGTTCCGTTGTTGCGCTTTTCGGTGAGCTGGGAGCAGGCAAAACCGCATTTGTCAGAGGTTTTGTTGCAGGCGCAGGCATTGATGCCGATGTAAGCAGCCCTACCTTTGCTATTGTAAATGAATACAGGGCAGATGATAAGGTTATATATCATTTTGATATGTACCGTGTTTCAGGGTGGGATGACCTTTACTCAACAGGTTATTTTGATTACATCGATTCAGGTTCAACGGTTATAATTGAGTGGAGCGAAAATATAGAATCCGCGCTTCCCGATGATTGTATAAGAATTGCAATCACTAAAACCGAAAACGAAAATGAAAGAATATTTGAAATATCGGGGAGTGAAAAATTTGATTTTACTTGCCATTGATTCTTCGGCAAAAAGCGTCAGTGTCGCTCTTTTAAGCGACGGTAAACTGACGGGGGAGTGCTTTATAAATAACGGGCTTACACACAGCAGAACTCTTTTGCCTGTTATTGAATCCCTACTAAAACAATCGGATATTTCTGTTGATAATTTAGATGCTCTGGCAGTTAATACCGGGCCCGGCTCTTTTACCGGTGTAAGAATCGGAGTTGCTACAGTCAAGGGCCTTGCGTTCAGTGGGGGCAAACCCTGCGCAGCCGTATCAACGCTTGAAAGTATGGCATATAATTTTACCGATGAAAACTGCATTGTATGCTGCGTAATGGATGCAAGATGCAATCAGGTTTATAACGCATTTTTCAAATCCGAAAACGGAATTATAAGCCATATAACAGATGATGATGCACTGAGCATTTATGAGCTGAAAGAGTACATTATCAATAAGATTCTGCCGTTAAATATGACAGTTTATCTTGCCGGTGACGGCGCAGAGATTGTGTATGAAAAAATAAAAGACCTTCCCGTGATTTTACCGGCAGAAAACAGAAGATACCAGAGAGCGTACGGTACCGCACTTGCGGCGCTTTATAATAATACTTTTATTGAACCCGATAAGCTTGTGCCTTTTTATCTGAGGCCTTCACAGGCGGAGCGGGAATTAAAATCAAAAAACAAGGAGAATTAACTATGATAGCTTTGGGCAGTGACCATGCAGGACTTGAATTGAAAAATTTAATAATTAAACATCTTGAAGAGCAGGGGATTGAGTATAAAGATTACGGCACATATACGCCCGATTCCTGCGATTACGCCGTATATGCAGAAAAAACCGCAAGGGCTGTTGCCTCAGGCGAGTGCAAACTCGGGCTTCTTTTCTGCGGAACCGGAGTAGGTATTTCAATGGCAGCAAATAAGGTCCGCGGCATAAGAGCCGCCTGCTGTTCGGATGCTTTTTCTGCTGAAATGACCAGGTTGCATAACGATGCAAATATTCTTTGCCTCGGAGGCAGAGTGGTTACACCCGAAAAAGCTGTAGAGCTGGTTGATTTGTTTTTGAATACGCCTTTCAGCTGTGAGGAAAGGCACTCCCGCAGAATTGCTCAGATTACCGAACTTGAAAACAGATTTTAATTTTGGAGGTAATTATAATGGATATGAACAATGTTATTATTATGAAACACCCTCTGATTAAGCATAAAATATCAATGCTCAGGGATAAACGCACAGGCACAAATGAATTCCGCAAACTTGTGGAAGAGATAGCTATGCTTGAAGGCTATGAGGCACTTTCAGATCTGCCTACAGAAGATGTGGAGATTGATACTCCCATAGAAACATGTATTACTCCCATGATTTCAGGCAGAAAACTTGCGATAGTACCCATTCTCAGAGCAGGCCTCGGTATGCAGCAGGGTCTTCTTTCGCTTTGCCCAACGGCAAAAGTCGGCTTTATCGGTATGTACCGCGATGAAACCACCCATGAACCTGTTCCTTATTACTGCAAGCTTCCCAAACCCATTGAAGAACGTACCATAGTAGTTATGGATCCCATGCTTGCAACCGGCGGCTCTGCTGTTGATGCTATCAATCAGATAAAAAAAGAGGGCGGTAAAAAAATCAAATTCATGTGCATAATTGCCGCACCCGAAGGCCTTGAAAAACTGCACGCCGCCCATCCCGATGTTCAGATTTATATAGGCCACCTTGACAGAGAGCTCAATGCCAACGCTTATATTTGCCCCGGTCTCGGTGATGCCGGTGACAGAATATTCGGCACAAAATAAAAAAATTAAAGCCGTATCAATCGATACGGCTTATTATTAACTTATAAAACAAATAATCCTGATTTCAACAGCACAAATTCATCCTGACCGTTTCTGAAATACCTGTAGACCGGTTCATTAAAAATAGCATATTCATTTACAGAGTATGAATTAAGGCCAACTGTGTTAATTTTAAATGAAGCGGCATTGCAAACATAAAGGCATCCGTCATATATTGAAACATCAGTAGGTTTTGAAAATGCTTTTTCGTTTTTGCTGCCTATGCGCATTTCAATTCTGTTATGTATCAGAGAGTAGTTGACTACTGTATTTCCGTTGGGAATTGGGGCCCAGATTTCGTTTTCCGTTACTTCCGAATACCCTGCTTCATTCCCGTTGTATTCAATAACAGATGTTTTTGTAATATTTCCGTCATTATCAAAAAATTTAAGTTTTCCGTCACCGTAAATTGCTATATTTTCGGTAGGGGAAAGGCGCCTTATTTTACAGGTGACAAAGTCAATTAGATTTTTGCTTATATTATAGTCATAGCCGGAAAATTTGAAATCAATATATTCAGATACGGGAATCTTTCTGAATCTGTCAATTTCAAAATCATAGGCGATAAATGAAATAGCTTCTTTACCGTTTTCCAATATCTCTTTGCTTGCATAAACGAGCCCGTCATCTGTAAAGAATATATCCAGAATATCTGCATTAAACAGTTTTTGCATTTGTTCCTCCGAAAAGAATCCCGCTGTGCCGGCTTTATCTGCGAGTAACCTGCGTTAAAGCAGGTGGGTGCCTCCCACCGTTCTCACGCTCCCTTCGTCCGTTTGCACGGGAGGTCTGCAATCCTCCGGCGGAGTCCGGCTCCCTTATTATTGTTGTAGGGTTACTTCCGAAATAAAGTTATCGAACACAGCAGGAAATAATCATTCGTCTTCTTCTGAAAACATTTCGGCAAATCTGTCAAGGAAAATATTGCCTATTTCATCATATTCGGCTTCATCCTCAATGGGGCATAGAGTTACATCATCGCCCTCGCCGTCTATAACTTTAAGCACGATAAATTCATCTTCATCGCCTTCGGTTATCTTTGAAGGATCTTCCGGCAATGGGCAGAGCGCAACATAGCGGCCGTTCTCTGTTTCAATTCTGTCAAGTTCCTCAAAAATATGCTCTTTTCCTTCTTCATCTATAACGCTTACTATATCTGGGGTATAATCTTCCATAAATAGTTACCTCACTGTTTATTTATTTCATTTTATAACAAACGGATATTTAAGTCAATTATCGGAATTTTTATCATTATATGATTTATAAATAAAATCATAAATTTGATTCTGACATCCTTCAAGATCGATTATTTCAACCCATTCCGAGCCTCTGTAATCCGCATACATCAGCTCATCTGTCGGTATCCTTATCTGCTGAATTTTAAAAAGCATTGCGGCTATACCGCCTTTATAAAGAAGGCCTGTTAATTCAATTGGATTAAGGTCTGTTTCCAAAAGCGGAAGAACATTTCTGAAAATGTTTATGAGTTCTGAAGGGGATGTTTTTCTGATTTTATTTATTATTGCGGTTATAACCTTCCGTTGCCTGAAGGTACGCATATAATCGGAATCCAGCTTTCTTATTCTGCTGTAAACCAGAGCTTTTGCTCCGTCCAGATGAACGCTCTCGCCGGGTGATAAAGAATATCTTGTTGTTTTGGTTATGAATTTTGCTTCGCTCTCTGTTACCTCGATATCTATACCGCCCAATCTGTCAATTATCTCGGTAAACATCTCAAAATCAACTTTTATATAATGGTCAATATCCACTTTAAAGTTGTATTCAATTGTGTCTGTAATAAGCTGGGAGCCGCCGTAAGCATATGCGGCGTTCAGCTTATGGTAAGTATTTTTTGAAGGAATATTAACCCAGCTGTCACGCAGAAATGAGGTCATCTTTATTTTCATGTGCATATAGTCAAGAGACACCAGCATCATTGAATCGGAACGGGATGATTCGTTAGCATTACCGTCAACACCTATAAGCAGTATATTTGTGATTAACGGATTGTTATGCAGTTCTGCTTTGGATATATACTGATTTGATTTAAGATTGTTTCTTGTATAACCCGATACGGCGGAAACTGCTGAAATAACCAATGAAAATACAATAAATATTATCAACAGTATCTTGATTAACTTCCGTATTTTTCCTCTTTTTTTCTTTTTATTAACAGGGGTTGGAACAGGAGGCGGGGCAGGCTGTTTATATATAATCTCTTCAAGCGGGATTTCTTCCGGCCCTTTTCCGATATATATATCTTCCATATATTTTCCTTTCGATTATGCTTTACAAATTATTTTACATTATGTGAAAAAAATTATCAACCCATAATATGATTATAATATTTTTAATTCATTATATTATAAAAAACACTTGATTTTTTATTCATTCCGTGTTATTATAATTGAGCCTTGTGGGGGTGTAGCTCACTTGGGAGAGCGCTTGAATGGCATTCAAGAGGTAAGGGGTTCGATCCCCCTCATCTCCACCAGTTTCAGGCAGTCCGTAAATCTTTGCAATCAAAGGTTTGCGGATTTTCTATTTTGACTGCCTTTTTTCAATCAACCCATGTGTGCAATATTAGGCTCAGTGTATTGAATTGTGCGGTAAATTTGATATAATGATTATGTTCATAAAACGGAACCGGAGGCTCGCCATGAAAAAAGACAAGGATCCCGTCAAAATTGAGAAAGAGATAGCAAAAAGGCAGAAACAGCTTGATAAAAGGGAATGCAAGAGATACTACTTCTACCTGTTCTTCATTATCAGTATAGTCTACATAACCGATGAAGTTGCTTCGGCAATAGCATCTTTCATGCAGCAGGATATAGCAAAGGACATTGCTTCCCTGGAAACCCTCAATAAAATAACTCTTCTGTCATTTCCGCTTATGGCGTTGGGCGTAATCTACAAACCCCTTGCCGACAGATTCGGCAGAAAGCCGTTTCTGATTCTGAACACATTCGGAATGTGCTTCGGACTCAGCATTGTATATATGACGCATAACCTGGCCGGATATATCGCGGGTACCGTTCTCACACAGTTCTTCATCACGCATGACATGCAGGTAGTCTATATAATGGAATCCGCTCCCGACAAACACAGGGCAAAGATTTATTCCTCAATAAAATGTGTGGCCATGCTCGGCGTTACCCTTATTCCGCTTCTGAGAAAAACGATGATGCACAGCACATCGGAATGGAGAAATGTATTCCTTGTTCCCGCTCTTCTGGGAATGGCGGTCAGTTTAGCGGCTATCTTCCTTGCCAAGGAAACAGACGCATTCAATATAGCCAGAATAAATGAGCTCAAGGGAATTGCCAAGGCAGAAGAAGGCAATTCAAGCAGCGGCGGAATTATCAACGCCCTGAAATTCGGCTTCAGACATAAGCAGACAAAGTGGCTCTTCCTTGCACTCGTATTCTGCGAAACCGGATTCATTTTTACTCTTGACTATCAGTCTATAATGACATTTGGATTTGTGAAAAATGCAATGGCTCAGGGCCTTTTCACCGATATGGAAACGGCAAGTGAAAGCATTCTTATGAATGAAATCACGACCGCTCTCTTCTTCTATCCCATAGGCTGTGCACTCAGCCAGCTTATACCCGGATTCATTTCCGACAAGAAGGGCAGGAGATTCTCAGCTATTGCAATGTCCGCTTCGGCCGTTGTTCTCTTCCTCAGTTTCTGGCTGGGCGCAGAAAAGGGACTTCCTCCCCAGCTTGTAGGATTTCTCTGCGGCGGCAGCGTGGGAACATTCTGGGCCAACATCGATACAATTTCCCTTATGGCAGGCGAATCGACACCTACGGAACTCCGTTCCTCCATGCTTTCCGCAATATATCTTCCCCTGGGGCTGGGAATCGGTTTCTCCTTCGGCGTATCTTTCCTGTTTATGCAATTATTCAGCGAGCAGGCAATCGGCATTATTTCACTGTGCCTCACCGTACCCGGACTTCTTGCTGACTTTTTCATTCTTTCACTCAGGGTTAAAGAAACTGCCGGAGTTGATCTTAAGGAAATTGACGGTTCCGAATTTGACTGATAGCCTGTATTTTATCTTGTAATCACCGCTAAAACATAATCCGAATCCTATATCGTATGGTACAGGATTCGGATTTTTAAATTAAAACCGTGTAATGTTATAAATTTTATATTAAGCACTTAACAGCAATTCCCGCTGCTCCGGAAATCAGAATCAGAATAATCGGCGACAAACCTTTTTTGAGAAACTTTTTTGAGCCGAAATATATTGCTGCAAGAACAACGGTTAATATAACTGCTTTTAAATCAAACGCCGGATTCTGAACCGAGCCGATTATATTGTTAAAAGCCATATAAATTCCTGTTGCAAGTATTATGCCTGCAATGCAGGGCTTCAGTGTTCCGAGTGCAGATTTGAAACCCTCGTAATTCAATGCTTTATTCAATATCTTAATAAGAAGAAGAACAAATATAAAAGCCGGGAGCACTACTGCAAGGGTAGCAATTGCAGCTCCGATTATACCTGCTTGTGTACTTCCGATATAAGTTGCCATATTGACCATAACAGGTCCGGGAGTACTTTCACTTACTGCAATCAAATCCGAGAGCATCGAATCATCAAGCCAGCTATTTGACAGTACGGTTTCTCTGATGAGAGGTATAGCTGCATATCCGCCGCCGAATGTAAAAGCTCCGATTTTCAAAAATTCGAGGAAAAGCATAAGATATATCATGCTTCATTACCTCCCGTGCGTTTTTTATTCACGAGATATATAATGAAGCCGACTGCGGCTGCAAAAAGCATAAATACAATAGAAGTAATTCTGATAGCAAAGATATTCACTGCCATCATAAGAATAAATGATACAGCGCCGATAGTTATTGTCAGAGTGTTTTTCGGAAGCTTTGAAAAAAGCTTTACAGCAGCATCAATAATAAGAATACCAACAGCAATTTTAATACCGTAAAAAGCTCCGGCAACCCATTTATTTTCTAGGAATCTGTCAAGAAAAAAAGAAATTACCAGAATGATTATAAATGAGGGAACAACCATACCTAAGGTTGCCGCAAAAGCTCCTGCGGTACCTTTTTGCTTGTATCCTACATAAGTTGCGCAGTTTATTGCTACGGGGCCGGGAGATGATTCAGCTATGGCAGGTAAATCCGACATCTCCTTATCAGTCAGCCACTGTTTTTCTTTAACGCAGATACGCTCAATAAGCGGCAGCATTGCATAGCCGCCGCCGAATGTGAATAATCCGGTTTTAAAAAAAGCGAGAAAAAGGTCAAAAAAAATCTTCATAAAATCGTTTTTTATTGTTCTTTTTTCGTTTTAATCATTACCTGCAATAAGCTTATCCAGATTTTTTTCAATCAAGTCAAAGAATTTATTGATTATGTTTTTGTCTTCCTCATTCCCACGGCAGCAAACAGATAAAGTAAGCACATTTCTCATAGTGGTTGCCGAGAGAAGGATAAACGGCTTATACTTAACGGCTCCGCTCATAAATCCGTTTACAGGTTCATGGCCTTGCAGTGCCAGTTTATCTGTTTCAAGTATGCCTATATTGCTCATTGCAAAATACGGATTTGAATAGCCGATTTTTATAATCTCTTCACTTGCTGCGTGAGGCATTATTTTATATCCAAGTGAAAGAAGAGGAAGACCGTGAAGTCCCATAAACTTATCCTGTTTGAACTGGTTGGCGCTTCTTACGGAGTACTGAAGAGTGGCAAAAATATCTTTTCCGCGCTCGGGAATTTTACACTGCATCCAGGCCGTGTGGTTTGTATAGCCGGAGTCTTCAATATTTTTTTTATGCCTTCTTAAATCAATGGCGCTGGATATGCACATACTTTCGCTTTCATCATAACCGGCAAGCTCATAAATTGAGTAAAAATATGCCGCCATAATCATATCATTTATTGTAGCGCCGTATTTTTTGCCTTCGGTTTTAATTTTCAGAAATTTTTCAGCCGGGATTATGCGTTTTGCAATAAACGACTTATCTTCCGCAGTGGCTTCTGCAAAGGGAAATCTGTGGTTATCGGATTTATTTATGTTTTTGTAAAGGTTTTCTGCCGCTTTTTTATCTGAGGGTTTAAAATCATTATAAACAGTCTGATAAGATCTTGAGCCGCTTCTTACATCAATAGGTGTTACTTTTTCATCAATGTATTTATTATAGTTTTCACAGAGTGATTTGCAGAAATACTTGAAGTCTCCGCCGTCCATGCACATGTGGTTTTCAACAATACACAATGTGGATTTATCGCCGTGATAAAATACACCTACCTTCATCTGAACATTAGCTTCAGGCGGAATGTATTGTGTTAAAAAGCTGTCAACCTCTTGTGCAATATCACTTTCATCAATATCTTTAACAGTCAGAATTTCATCAATGGTGTAATTATTTACAGTCCAATACGGGCTTATGTGATTATCTGTAAAAGAGGAATGAAGAACAGGGATTTTTTCAAAAAAACAGATTATAACGGTTTTAAGTGCGTCAATATCGATTTTATAATCATACTCAAGCTCAAGATGAACCATTCTGTCATTGTAATCACGAAACAGGTAGTGCATTTTATCCCAGAGCTCGGCTTTTAGTTTTTTCTTTTCCATTACAGTTCAGGCTCCTCCTCTCCGAGAGAATTATCTGCCCTGTTATGCATAATGAGCCGTATTACTATTACCGCAAGCACTATCACAAGGGAACCCGGAATCATAACCCAGCCTATACCCCAGGGAATAATATTCAGAACCGCAAATATGATATAAAGCATTGTAAAAGCGGGGACAATATAGAGCAGGTGGAAGAATATTGCGAATCTTTCAGCTGTTATTTCTACATAAATGCCGTCTGCAACAAACATAAGCACTACGCCTGCAATAAAAACAAGCCAGGATTTTTCAAAACCGAAAACAAAATGAAAAATCAGAAAAGCGACCGTTGAATAGTTGAATACGATAAAAGGCAATATGAGCCTTGCTGTTTGCGTAACAAATAAAGTGCTTTTCTTGCTTAAGGTTGCAATAGGGATAAAAAGAATTACCGAAATGTATACGATAACCGAGCATACCGGCAGCACCCATGTTACAGACCAGGCCTTTGTAGCTGAGCTGATAACAAAATAAAGGCAAAGTACAGTCAGAAAATAAATAACCGAAATGAAAAGTTTTATCAGGAAATTACGCCTTTTATTTTTAGAAGCATTCAGTTCTTTTACATATTCTTTGTATTCGGCCTTAATATCATTATGTTCACTGATAATAATATCTTCAATCGCCTTTTCGTCCGATAATCCGGCGTGTGTAATATCATTTGCTCTTTCCGTAACCTCTTCAATAAGATTCTGTCTGAATTTTTCCGAATATTTGCTTTTTGGAAAAGCAGTGAGAGAGGAATCGATATATTCCATAATTCTTTTCATTTATCTCTCCTCCTTTTGAAAAATAATACCATATTCCTGGTTTACAGTAAATTAAATTTCTGTAAATATTCAGCATTTAATTTGTAAAATGTCAATTTTCGGCACTCAAAATACCTGAGTGCTGTAATTAACGGTTTATTAACATTATTTTAACAAAAAATATTATACGCAATAGTAGAATATTCTGCAACAGAAAGGTGATGTTTTTATGAAGAAAAAGCAATTCAAGTCCGAATCTAAAAGACTGATGGATCTTATGATAAACTCCATCTACACTCATAAGGAAATATTCCTCAGAGAGATTATTTCCAATGCTTCCGATGCACTAGACAAACTGTATTTCAAATCGCTTACCGATTCATCCGTCGGCCTTAATGCCGATGATTTCGTAATAAATATCGATATTGATAAAGACAGCCGCATTATCAGGGTATCCGATAACGGCTGCGGTATGACCGAGGATGAGCTTGACAGCAACCTGGGAACTATAGCAAAAAGCGGTTCGCTTAATTTCAAAACCGAAAATGACGACAGCAAAGATATTGATATTATAGGTCAGTTTGGTGTCGGCTTTTATTCTGCATTTATGGTAAGCGATAAGGTGACCGTATATACAAAAGCATTTGGCTCTGATATAGCATATATATGGGAATCAAATGGTACTGACGGATACAGAATCGGCGAAACTGAAAAAGACGGCTTCGGAACAGTTGTTGAGATGCACATAAAAGAAGATACCGACGATGAGAATTACAGCAAATATCTTGATAAATACACTATCTCATCTCTTGTAAAGAAATACTCAGATTATATCCGCCATCCAATAAAAATGGATTTTACAGAATCAAAACCGGTTGAAGGGGAAGAAGGCAAATATGAGGATGTAACCGAAACAAGAGTGCTCAACAGCCGTATTCCCATCTGGAAAAAGAATAAATCAGAAGTTAAGGAAGAAGATTACAATAATTTCTATAAAGAAAAATTCTTTGATTTTGAAGATCCTCTGAAAGTAATACATTCAAGCGTTGAAGGCAATGCAACTTATAAATCCTTGCTTTATATTCCGGCTCATGCGCCTTTCAATTACTATACCAAGGATTATGAAAAAGGCCTGCAGTTATATTCAAAGGGCGTTCTCATTATGGATAAATGCCCTGATTTGCTTCCAGATTATTTCAGCTTTGTAAAGGGACTTATTGACAGCGAAGATTTATCCCTTAACATCAGCAGAGAAATGCTTCAGCATGACAGCCAGCTTAAGCTTATTGCCAAAACAGTTGAAAAGAAAATTAAATCCGAGCTTGAAAAAATGCTGAAAACCGAGAGAGAAAAATACGAAAAGTTCTTCAAGGAATTCGGTACCCAGATTAAGTTCGGCATATATAATATGTATGGTCTTCATAAAGATGAACTCAAGGATTTACTTATATTCAAATCATCTTATGAAGATAAGATGACCACCATAGGCGAGTATGTTGAAAGGCTGAAGGAAGAAGATAAAAAAATATATTATGCCTGCGGCGAAACCGAAGATAAAATCAAAATGCTGCCCCAATATGATGCTGCAATCGGCAAAGGTATTGAAGTGCTGCTTCTTACGGATTATGTAGATGAATTTGTAGTAAAAACTCTTCACGAGTATGAGGGTAGAGAGTTTGCAAATATCTGCGATGAGGATTTCGACCTTACTTCTGATGAAGAAAAAGAAAGCCTGAAAAAATCAAATGATGATGCAAAAGATCTGCTTGCTTCAATGAAAGAAGCGCTTGAAGGTAAAGTTGTTGATGTAAGGTTTACAAACAAGCTCAGCGGCCATCCCGTATGCCTTTCAACAGAAGGCGAAATATCATTGGATATGGAAAAAACGCTGAATTCTCTTCCGGGTGCCCGTGATAATAAAATCAAAGCGGATATCGTTCTTGAAATCAACATTGATCATCCCGTTGCTCAAAAACTTATTAACGGCATGAATGATGACAAAGATGAAATAAAAAAATATGCTGTTCTTCTTTACGATGAGGCCTGCCTTATTGCGGGCAGGGCAATAGACAACCCCGTTGAGCACAGCAAATATGTTTGTGAGCTGTTAAGTAAATAAGCAGAAAACCGGCGGAAACAAATTTGTTTTTGCCGGTTTATTGCATTATTGAAAAATCAGTTTATAATAGAGAGGGGGGAGTGATACCGTGAAAAAAGTTATTATTGCCGGAGCAGGTCACGCAGGGCTTGTTCTTGCTTCAAAACTGCCTGCATCTGAATTTGATGTGCTGATAATAGAAAAAAACAGCAGAGAAAACCTTGGCCACGATTGGGAGGACAGGTTTACATTTGAGCTGCTTGAATCTGTTACCGGTAAATCGATAAACGATTTCCCCGATAATTCATGGAGATACAGAGGGGACAGCGCTTTTATCAGCCCGTCAAAAAGGACATCTGTACCTGTAACATACTCCGAAAATGATAAGCAAAAAGTAATGTGGCGCAAACCGCTGATAAATATGCTTATTACAAGCGCTGAGAAAGCCGGAGCAAGGTTTATATACAACACCGATATAACAGGCCCGATAATTGCCGAAGGCCGTGTAACAGGTATAAAAACCGATAAAGAAGAATATTATGCAGATATTGTTGTTGACTGCGCAGGAGTTTTTTCGCCTGTTCGTTCAAACCTTCCCGAAGAATATATGATTGAAAGAAATCCAGGCAGGGGAGATTTGTTTTATGCCTGGCGGGCATATTTTGATAAATGCAGTGATATTAACCCTGAATTGCCGTTTGAGGTATATATGTATCACGAAAGGGAACAGGGCCTTTCCTGGTGCTGCACAAATGAAAACTCTGTTGATATTTTAATAGGAAGAATTGATAAGCTCACCGATGAAAAAGTAAATGAACAGATTGCAATTTTCAGAGAGAACCACCCCTGGATCGGCAGCAGTATTATAAACGGCGGATCTTACGGATACATACCGGTAAGGAGACCTTTATCCGTAATGGTTGCCGACGGATATGCGGCCGCCGGAGACAGCGCCTTTATGACTATGCCTATGAACGGTATGGGTATTGATTTATCAATAAAAGCCGGCATAATTCTTTCTGAGGTTCTTGCTGAAAATATCGATAAAGATTATACCGCCGATGTGCTTTGGGAATACAACAGAAGATTTCATACAGAGTGCGGAGCGGAAGCTTCCAAAAACGAAGGATTGAAAAATGCTATTCTGTCACTGCCGTATGAGGGCGTTGATTTCCTTTTTGAAAACGGAATTATTCAGTCTTCGGATCTCGCAGGGGCAGGCAAAAAAACATCATTTATATCTTTGCTGGGCAAACTCAAACGAGGTTTAAAAAAGCCGAAATATTTATTTGCAATATTATCCGGAATTATTAAAGGCAGCAAAAACGCCGGAGTATATAAAAATCCTCCGGCTGTATATAATAAAGAAAAAATCGTTCAATGGAAAGACCAAATTGAAAAGAATATTGTAAAAATACTATAAAATCAGCACCTTCACTGTATGTGAGGGTGCTGAATGTTTTTTAATTATCTGCCGGGGGTGGTTGTTGAGCGGAGCATTACATCGTGGTAACCGCCCTCAACAATACTGGTTGCCGAAACAACTGTCAGTTTTGCGTTTTTCTGGAAATCCGGTATGTTTATAACGCCGCAGTTACACATTGTGGATTTAACTTTATAAAGGCTCTTGGCTACATTATCCGAAAGTGAGCCGGCATAAGTTACATAAGAGTCAACGCCTTCTTCAAAGCTCAGCTTTGTTTTGCCGCCCAAATCGTATCTCTGCCAGTTTTTGGCTCTGTTTGAACCCTCGCCCCAGTATTCTTTAACATATACGCCGTTTACCATAATCTTTTCTGTGGGGCTTTCGTCAAATCTGGCAAAATATCTGCCGAGCATCATAAAGTCTGCGCCCATTGCAAGTGCAAGTGTCATATGATAATCGTGAACTATACCGCCATCGGAACAGACAGGAATATAAATGCCTGTTTCTTTAAAATATTCATCCCTTGCTTTGGCAACTTCTATAAGAGCTGTTGCCTGGCCTCTGCCTATACCTTTGGTTTCTCTTGTAATGCAGATTGAGCCGCCGCCTATACCGACTTTTACAAAATCTGCTCCGGCTTTTGCAAGGAAAAGAAAACCGTCTCTGTCAACTACATTTCCGGCGCCTACTTTTACTTTATCGCCGTACTGTTCCCTGATGAATTTAAGAGTTTCTTCCTGCCAGCAGGTGTATCCTTCAGATGAATCTATGCAGAGCACATCTGCGCCGGCATCAACAAGAGCGGGTACTCTTTCCCTGAAATCTCTGGTGTTGATACCTGCGCCTACCATATACCTCTTGTTGTCATCAAGAAGCTCCTGGGGATTCTCTTTGTGCTGTGAATAGTCTTTTCTGAATACAAAGTAGAGAAGATTGCCGTTTGAGTCAATAATGGGGAGTGAATTAAGTTTATGCTCCCAGATAATATCGTTGGCTTCTTTCAGGGAAGTATTCTCACCGGCAGTAACAAGTTTTTCTATGGGAGTCATAAAATCCGATACCGGAGTGGAAGGATCCATTCTGCTTACCCTGTAGTCTCTGCTGGTAACAACACCGAGAAGCTTGCCGTTTGCAGTGCCTTTATCGGTAACGGCCATGGTGTTGTGACCTTTTTCTTCAAATAAATCAAGAACATTCTGAAGAGTGGAATCCGGCTTGAGGTTTGAATCGCTGATAACGAAACCGGCTTTATGATTCTTAACCCTTGAAACCATCGCAGCTTCATTTTCAATTGATTGGGAGCCGTAAATAAATGATATTCCGCCTTCTTTTGCAAGCGCAATGGCGAGGGTATCATTTGATACAGACTGCATTATTGCAGAGCACATAGGTATATTAAGCGTTATAGGGCACTCTTCTTCACCTTTTCTGTATTTTACAAGCGGTGTTTTGAGGCAGACATTATCGGGAATACAGTCCTTGGAAGTATAGCCGGGCACAAGGAGATATTCGCTGAAAGTTCTTGAAGGTTCATTGAAAAAGTAAGCCATAATTATTCCTCCGGTGTTTCAATGGTTTTATATACTGTGAATTTATATTTTAAATCTTTATAGTCCATTTCTTCGCTTTCTTCTGAGCAAATCCATCTGTTATCTTCATCAAGATTCGGAAAGAAAACATCGGCTTCTTTTGAGCCGTCAACCTTTGTTACATAAACAGTATTGCACAGCGGAACAAGCTGACGGTAAACAGAAGCGCCGCCTATAATAAAGGTATTGTTGGTATCATATTCAGTTAGCACTTCGTTAAGCTCATCTATGGATTTAACAAGAATTATATCATCCCTGTAAAACGAATCATCATCGCATAGAACAATATTAACTCTGTTTTTAAGTGGGTTTCCGCCGGGAAATGACTTTAGGGTATTCAGCCCCATAACAACGGTGCTTCCCCATGTTTTTTCTTTAAAGTATTTCATATCATCGGGAATATGGTAAAGCAGCTGATTTCCTTTGCCTATTCCCCAGTTGTTATCAACACAAACAATTGCTTTCATTTAAAAACCTCTTCAAAAATCAGGATTAAACTGCAACCGGAATTTTTGCCGTAAAATCGTGATACTTATAATTGTTAACCGTGAAACTGTCCTTGGTAAACTTATAGAAATCATCTATGCTTTTATCAAGAATTACTTCGGGAGCATCATAAGGTGTTTTCTCAATAAGCTCCTTAACAATGGGAATGTGCCTGTCATAAATATGAGCATCGGCAATCACATGCACAAATTCACCGGGCTCAAATCCGGTAACCTGAGCCATCATACACAGCAAAGCGGAATACTGAGCAACATTCCATATATTTGCGGCCAGCATATCCTGGCTTCTTTGGTTCAGTATGCCGTTTAGCTTATTTCCGGTAACATTGAAGGTCATACTGTAAGCGCAGGGGTAAAGCGCCATTTCGCTTAAATCCTGGTGCACATAAATATTAGTCAGAATTCTTCTGCTGCCCGGATTGTTTTTTAAATCCCAAAGCACTTTATCAACCTGATCCAGGTCACCCTGAGGATAGTGATGCTTTACAGAGAGCTGATAGCCATAGGCCTTACCTATAGATCCGTTTTCATCTGCCCAGGCATCCCAGACATGGCTGCCAAGATCTTTGACATTATTTGATTTTTTCTGCCATATCCACAGCAGCTCGTCAACAGCGCTCTTTAGAAAAGTTTTTCTTAAAGTAAGCATGGGAAATTCTTTGCTCAGATCATACCTGTTGACAACACCGAATTTTTTTATTGTATGAGCGGGAGTTCCGTCTTCCCATTTCGGCCTTACATCAATATTTTCATCACTAATTCCGTTTTCAAGAATATCTCTGCAGGTATTGATAAATACAGTATCAGCGTAGCTCATATTTTTCTCCCATATTTTTCATAGATGTAATTCAGGTGATTTTCAAACGCAACACCAAACCGGGTGTCTGTTTTGGCAAGATATGTTTCTCTTATAGATTTATGCACAAATTCCAGCGACGTTTCAGCGCTTTCATTAAGGCTGAATTCTTTTGTTATCCCGGCTGTGAATGCAGAGGCAAACAAGTCACCGGTTCCGTAATAAACCCCGCCGTATTTTTCGGTGAAATAATAACTGACACTGCTGTTTGATTTGTCAAAAACAGCGCAGCCGATTTTATCCGGCGAAAATGAAACTCCGGTAAGAATTACGCCTTTTTTAACCAAAGAAGAAAGATCTGAAATTATGCTTTCGATATATTGCTTATTATACTCTGTTTTATATTCTGCGCCGGTAAGGAAGCAGGCCTCCGTAATATTGGGCAATATGTAATCAGCTTTTCGGCATAACTCCTTCATTGCCGATGCAAAATCAGCAGTAAAGCCCTTGTACATTATTCCGCTGTCAGCCATAGCGGGGTCAACAACAACTGAAGTATCGGTTGAACTCAGGTCATCGATTATATTCTTTACAACCTCAATCTGGGAAAGTGAACCGAGATAACCGGTGTAAATTGCGTCCGGAGTAATGCCGAGGCTCTTCCAGTGGCGACAATAGCCCTGCATATTATCCGTCAGGTCAAGAAATGTGTAACCTTCCATTTCGCCGGTGTGGGATGAAAGCACGGCTGTAGGTACGGGATTGCACTCTATACCGGCAGCGGAAATAACAGGTATAGCCGCTGTCAATGAACATTTTCCTATACCGGAAAGGTCATGAATTGCTGCAATGCGTTTCAATTTATTTTCTCCATGTATAAATTTTATCTATTATACTAAATACAATTCTTTTTTTCAACCTGTGTAAAAAACTTTTTATATATTTTGTGATTTTTTATAATTTACAATATAGTTTATCGGTGCTAATATATTTGTGTTGACAGAAAGAACTGTTCAGGAGGTATAAAAATGAAAAAAAGATTAAGCGCTGTTATAGCAATCATGCTTGTTTTTTCAATGATTTTCTCCGGCGCTTCAGCAATGGGAGCTTCCGCTGCCGCCGATGCAGAAGAAGCTCTTACTCACGTTGGCCTGAGCGCGCTTGAAGGCATTGTAAGAGGACTGCTTGGCGGTCTTTGCGCCATTGTACCTGACAGCAAAAACCTTAAAAAACTCAGCGAACATGTGACCGAAGATTTCTTTAAAGGAACGGAATCTTTCCTCGATTCTCCGGCGGAAAACGCAAAATGGAATCTCGGCTTTGCCAAGGCCTCTCTTGTTCCCGATGATATTCTTGAGCCCGGCACAGAATATTATCTGGGCGGTTTTATGACAATAGATAACGGCATGAATAATAAAATTGAAGAAGTAATTGATGATATGCAGGTAAGAATTATTGCTCTTTCAGACGGTTCAGACAGGGGAGTAACTATATTTGCAAATGTTGACTGCATCGGCTTCTGCAACGATGATATAAAAACCGTAAGAAGATACCTCAGAGACCTTTGCCCCGATGTAACTTTCAATGCTGTTAATGTAACATCAACACACTGCCACAGCTGTATTGATACCCAGGGCCTCTGGACTGATACTTTCAAAAAGATTTTTACCAATCTTTTTAAATCATATATTCCTTTCCTTGATAAGGAGAGGGGCGTTAATGTTAAATGGATTGATGACGCCTGTAAAATAATTGCAAACTCAATGAAATCTGCTGTTAACGATATGAAGCCCGGCACAATGACTTATGCAGTTAAAACCCTTAATAAAGAATATTTCAGCAACAGAAACAGAAAATCCTCAACCAGCCTCTGCTCGGATATGTCAAGGTTTGTTTTCAAGCCGGATGACGGCTCCACGCCTACAATGATGGTAAATATTGCAGCCCATCCGGATGTTGTGGGCCTTGCTACCAGCGATAAGCAGGATAACGGCAGACAGCTTTCGGGCGACTATGTTTACTATCTCGGCGAAGGAATTGAAAAAGCCGGATATAACTTTATGTTTATAAACGGCGCTATTGCAGGAATTTATTACGGCAGAGGGCTTACCAATGACGGCGTTGATACCGGCAGACGGTACGGCCAGGCGGTAAGATACGGCCATGAAATGGCTGCTATTGCTCTTAATCTTACAAATACTTATGATGAAATATCCGCAAATGCAGATTGGGATACCATTAATAAAGAAAAAGCAGAAGGCGGAGACGGTTACAGCCTTTGGTTTGAAGGCTGGGAACCTGTTGAAGAAAGAGAGCTCGAGCCTCTGTTCAATATCCGGCTTAAAGAGATTCAGCTTGAAGTAAATAATCCTTTGATTCTGCTTGTAGGCAAGCTTGACCTGACCTGTTATAAAATGTATAAGGAAGGCCTTAAATATTATATGTTTTCCGAAATAGGGTATGCTCAGTTCGGAGATGTAAGAGTAGCTATGGTTCCCGGCGAACTTGTGCAGGATGTTATGTACGGCGGAGGTTCCCTTACTGCTGCCGGATCTTTCAAAGGCAAGGATTTCGGTTACCCCTGCATAAGAGATTCCATCGGTAAAGATGCAATCTGCTTCGGCCTTTGCAACGATGCAATCGGTTATATAGTACCGGATAATGATTATTCGCTTGCAATTGCCGGCGACCATTATCAGGAGCTGATTTCTCTCGGTGATAAAACTGCTTCTGCAGTAGCTCAGGGATTTGCCGAGCTTGCCAATGAATTAAAACTGAAATAACTAAAAAAAGATTTATGCCCAAACGATTTTACGTTTGGGCATATTTTTACATTTTCTTTTTTATTACCACAGAAAGCGGCTTATAAATCAATATACAGATTAAAGCGTCAACAAGACCTTTAATAAAAGTGAAAGGCGCATTAAAAATAAGCAGGCAGTTGAATAAAGCATTTTTTGTTGGAATCGTTGCCACAGGCCCGAGAATAGCCTGATACATTCCTATAGTTGCTTCAAGAGGCATCATATAAAATTTAACATAAGCGGGATAAACAATAAAATAATTGATCGGCAGGCATATTATCCCCATTGCAAGCGCGCCTGCAATGCAGCCGATAACAGCTCTTTTTTTATTCTTATCGCTCTTATATATAAATCCGGCAACAAGGCAGAAAACAGCCCCGAGAAGAAAATTGCTGAGTTCTCCTACGCCGGCGCTTGTTGTCCCCTTAACTATTATATGCAAAATATTTTTTATCAATTCTGCAATAACTCCGTAAACCGGGCCCAGCGCAAAACTTGCAAACAGGGGAGGTAAATCCGATATATCAAATTTAATAAATGAGGGCATTACCGGTACCGGAAATTCTATAAACATAAGCGCGAATGCGATTGCGCTGAGCATTGCAGTAAGAGTTACTTTGTATATTTTTCTCTGGGTTGATGTCATTTTCTTTTCCCTCCAAAAAAATAAGCCCCGAAATAATCGGAGCATAAATCACAATATGATTCTCTGCCATCCGGACTGTACCGTCGGTTGCGGAATTTCACCGCATCAGCTCATAAAGAGGTCGTGGACTTTAACCACCGGTGGGGAATTTCACCCCGCCCCGAGAACTACTGATATTATATACCGTTTTTTGTTTATGTCAATAGCAATTGATATGGAATTTACTCTTGATAAAATATTTATTATATGTATAATATATTTTAGATATGCACCTGTGGTGGAATTGGCAGACACGATGGATTTAGGATCCATTGCTACGGCGTGCAGGTTCAAGTCCTGTCAGGTGCACCAACTATAAAACAGAAGGGGAAAATCAATGTCGGCAGAATACAGTGTATCGCTTGATAAAGTTGTAAAAGAGTTATCTTTAACAGTAATATATGCTCCGGAAGATATCTCAAATATATACATCAAATCACAGGATGTTAACCGCCCCGGGCTTATGCTTGCCGGTTACGAAGAATACTTTGATAACCGCCGTGTTCAGTTTATGGGCCTTGCAGAGCTTGAATTTGCAAAGAGCCTGGGCGAAGAAGAATCCCTTAAAAGGATGGAATACTTCTTTTCCAAAAAGCCGGCTCTTGTAATATTTACCCGCGGTCTTGAAATTGAGCCTTCTATCCTTGTATTTGCTGAAAAATACGGAGTTCCCGTTGTTTCCAGCAATGACAGCACATCAGGCTGTATGTCCGCTACCATTTCATACCTCGGTGTGGAGCTTGCCCCGAGAATAACAAGACACGGTGTTTTGGTTGAGGTTTACGGCGAAGGCGTTTTGCTGCTGGGCGACAGCGGCGTAGGTAAAAGCGAAACCGCACTTGAACTTATTAACAGAGGACACCGCCTTATTGCCGACGATGCGGTTGAAATCAGAAGAACAACAAATAAAACTCTTGTAGGTTCGGCACCCGATAATATAAGGCACTTTATTGAGCTTCGCGGCGTAGGTGTTCTGAATTTCAGGCGGCTTTTCGGTATAGGTGCAGTTAAAATGACCGAAAAGATAGATATGGTTATTCAGCTTGAACTCTGGGATAACGAAAAATCATACGACCGTATGGGTCTTGAAAATGAGTATATGGAAATTCTGGGTATAGAAGTTCCTGTTTGCGTTGTTCCGGTAAAGCCGGGCCGTAACCTTTCAATTATTATTGAAGCGGCCGCAATGAATAACAGGCAAAAGAAAATGGGGTATAATTCGGCGAGAGAGCTGCTTGAAAAGCTCGGCACCGAATATGATATGGAACAAGAGAAAAAAGTGCTTGATTTCTGGCACGATTATTGATAAGGGAGGAAGCAATATGTACAGAATAGGTGTTGATCTCGGCGGCACAAACATTGCAGTCGGAGTTGTCAGCGAGGATTTGAAAATTATCGGCAGGGGATCGGTTAAAACCAATTGCCCCAGACCTGCCGCAGATATTTTTGATGATATTGCAAAAGCGGTTAATCTGGCCCTTGAAGATGCCGGAATTACTATGGATGATGTTATTTCTGTCGGCGTCGGCACTCCCGGAACAGTTAATAAATCCAACGGTTATATAGAATTTGCAAACAATCTTGATTTCACTCAGGTTCCTGCAAAGGATATGCTTGAAGAGAGACTTCATAAAACCGTTTATCTTGATAACGATGCAAACTGTGCTGCCCTCGGCGAAGCTGTTGCCGGTTGCGGCAAAGGCGCAAAGAATTTTGTGGCAATCACTTTGGGAACCGGCGTTGGTTCGGGTATAATTATTGACGGCAAAATAATCTGCGGCTCAAACTATGCTGCCGGAGAAATGGGACATATGGTAATTTGCGTTGACGGTGAGCAGTGCAACTGCGGCAGAAGGGGTTGCTGGGAAAGCTATGCATCAGCCACGGCACTTATCCGCCAGACCAAGGACGCAATGAAACATAACCACGATTCAATAATGTGGCAGATTGTTAATGATAATATTGATGCCGTAAACGGAAGAACTGCTTTTGATGCGATGAGGCAGAATGATAAAGCGGCAAAAGAAGTGGTTGATAAATATGTTTATTATGTTGCAACAGGCGTTATCAACATTATCAACGCCCTTCAGCCGGAATTCATCTGCGTGGGCGGCGGTATAGCAAATGAGCGCGAAACTCTTCTCGAGCCCCTGAGAACTCATATCAACAGGGAAAGATACAGCCGTTACGCTTCTAAACAGACTAAAATTGTTGCTGCCGAGCTCGGTAATGATGCCGGAATTTTCGGCGCTGCATTGCTTGATAACTGATGAAAGATTTTTTTGATTTTTTAAATATACTTCAATGTGAATATTTAAGCGATGTTTCGCTGGCCGAATATACCACATTCAGGGCCGGCGGTAATTGTGCTGTTATGGCTTTCCCTGATACGGAAAGCAAAATCGCTGATATACTTAAGTATGTGCTTGAAAATGATATTCGATATTATATTATCGGCAAAGGCAGT
This sequence comes from Clostridia bacterium, assembly GCA_017430535.1. Lineage (GTDB taxonomy): Bacteria > Bacillota > Clostridia > Oscillospirales > Acutalibacteraceae > CAG-177. The sequence goes on along the minus strand of JAFRMR010000003.1, from coordinate 62,829 downwards.
AATCTGCTTTTCAGTGATGAAGGATTTGACGGAGTTATCATCAACACCGTTAAGCTGGATTATATTGAACTTACAGATGAAAACACCGTAAACTGCGCCTGCGGTACCCCTCTTATCAAGCTTTGCCGCTTTGCTCTTGAAAATTCACTTTCCGGGCTGGAGTTTGCATACGGTATTCCCGGCTCGGTAGGCGGAGCTGTTTATATGAACGCCGGTGCTTACGGCGGTGAAATAAAAGATGTTATCAGCGAGTGCAGATATATTGATTCAAACGGTATTATCCGCGTAATGCGCGGTGAGGATATGAAAATGTCTTACCGTAAAAGTATTTTTTCATCTTCCGATGATATGCTTATTCTTTCCGCAAGTTTTAAACTCATAAAATCCGAATACGATAGTATAAAAGAAAAAATGAATGAGCTTATGGCAAGGCGTAAAGAAAAGCAGCCCCTTGAATATCCAAGCGCAGGCAGCACATTCAAAAGGCCGGAAGGGTATTATGCCGGCGCCCTTATTGAAGAATGCGGTTTAAAGGGATACTGCCATAAGGGAGCAATGGTAAGCGATAAACATGCAGGTTTTATTATTAACAAGGATAATGCAAGCGCTTCAGATATTATTCATCTTATAAAGTATTGTCAGCAGAAGGTGTATGAAAAAAAGGGCGTTATGCTTGAAACCGAAGTAAAAATCATTGAATAATCCGGAGGAAAAGAATTTGTCTTTTTCATCACAGATAAAATCCGAGTTATCGTTAATAGATAACATAAATGAGTGTTGCAATCACGCACAAGTCTATGGGCTTGTGCTTTTTGCTCATTACTCAGGGCTTGATATTTCTTTTAAAACCGAAAACCCGGATGTATTCAATCTTTACTGTAAATCAGTTTACAAAGAAACCGGAGCAGAACCCCGCGTTATTACCGGTAAAGCAAAAATGATGACAGCGGTTATTGAAGGCGCTGAGGCAAAAGAAAAAATCCGTTCCTGCTTCGGTCACTCATCAAAAGAAACATCACTAAGGATAAACTATGCAAATTTTCAGAATGAATGCTGCATAAATTCTTTCCTCAGAGGCGCATTTCTTGCCTGCGGTTCTGTTTCCGATCCGCAGAAAAGCTATCATCTTGAATTTGTTGTTCCTCATAAAAAACTCAGCTCAGATCTGATAAGACTGTTTAATGAGCTTGACTTAAGCCCTAAATATATTATGAGAAAAGGCAACCATATTGTATATTTCAAAGACAGCGAAAGTATAGAAGATTTTCTTGCATATATCGGGGCGCAGAATGCATCCCTTTACCTGATGAATGTTAAGATAGAAAAAGATGTTAAAAATCAGGTTAACAGAAAGCTGAATTTTGAGATGTATAATCTTGAAAAAACCGTTTCAGCATCAAACAGACAGATTGAAGCTATAGAATTTATTGAAAAAACATCCGGTTTAAGCATTCTTAACGATAAAGCAAAGCTTGTTGCAAAGCTCAGGAAGAATAATCCGGAGGCAACATTATCTGAACTTCAGAAACTTACCGATAACACTATTTCAAAATCAGGAATAAAGCATATTCTTGACAGAATTACAGAAACTGCCGATAAAATGAAAAACGGAGTATAATAATGGCCTTTACGCACTTACACCTGCACACAGAATACAGCCTGCTTGACGGTGCCTGCAGAATAGAACCTATGCTTGATAAAATCAAAAGCATGGGGCAGGAATCTGTTGCCATAACGGATCACGGTGTAATGTACGGTGTTTTGAAATTTTACAAAGAGGCTAAAAAAAGAGGAATAAAACCGATTATCGGCTGCGAAGTTTATGTGGCAAAAAACAGCCGCCATGATAAAGTTCACGGTGTAGACAGCGAAAGATACCATCTGACCTTGCTATGCAAAAACAATAAGGGCTACCGTAATCTTATAAAAATGGTTTCAATGAGCTGGACCGAAGGATTTTATACCAAGCCCAGAGTAGATAAAGAACTGCTGGAAAAGTATCACGAAGGTATAATCGCGCTTTCAGGCTGCCTTTCCGGCGAAATATCGGTAAAAATACTTAACGGAAATTATGATGAAGCCAAAGAAACCGCGTTGTGGTACAAAAATGTATTTAAAGATGATTTTTATCTTGAAATACAAAACCACGGCCTTGAGGAAGAACTTAAAACCTGTTACGGGATTAAAAATCTTTCTAAGGAATTGAATATACCTCTTGTTGCAACCAACGATGTGCATTATATTGATAAATCCGACAGCAGAATTCAGCAGGTGCTTATCTGCATACAGACAAATCACATTCTGGGTGAAAAAACAGGTCTTGAATTTTCTGCTGATGAATTTTATCTGAAAAGCGAAGATGAAATGCTCTCTGCTTTTTCGGATTGCCCCGATGCTGTTTCAAATACAGCTGTTATAGCAGACAAATGCAATGTTGATTTTGAATTCGGTAAAACAAAACTGCCGCATTTTGATGTTCCGGACGGAACAGATCACTTTGAATGGTTTAAATCACTTTGCGAAAAAGGACTTAAAGACAGATACGGTGATAATCCGCCTCAGGAATATATAAACAGGATGAACTATGAGCTGGATGTAATAAACAGTATGGGATATACCGATTATTATCTCATAGTTCACGATTTTGTCAGCTACGCAAAATCCCGCGGTATTCCCGTCGGGCCGGGCAGGGGATCGGGCGCAGCCAGTATTTGCGCATACTGCATTGGAATCACCGGTATTGATCCGATGAAATACAATTTGCTTTTCGAGCGTTTTTTAAACCCCGAAAGGGTAAGCATGCCGGATTTTGATATTGACTTCTGCTATGAAAGAAGAGGAGAAGTAATTGACTATGTAATTGAAAAATACGGTTACGATCATGTTGCACAGATTGTTACATTCGGCACAATGGCCGCAAAAGCCGCCATCAGAGATGTCGGCAGGGTACTGGGTGTATCTTACGGTAAGGTTGATGCCGTAGCAAAGCTTGTGCCCAGGGAACTTAATGTTACTTTAAGCTCGGCTCTGAAAGAATCAAAAGAGCTGAATGAGCTTTACAATAATGATGATACATCCCGCGAAATAATTGATACCGCAATGAAAATTGAAGGTATGCCCAGGCATGCTTCAACCCACGCCGCCGGTGTAGTTATAACAGCGGATCCGGTTGACAGTTATGTTCCTCTTGCTGTTAACGATAATTCGGTAGTTACCCAGTTTACTATGAAAGACCTGGAAACTCTCGGGCTGCTCAAAATGGACTTTCTGGGCCTGAGAACACTTACTGTAATTGAGCATTCCGAAGAGGAAATCCGAAAGAAAAACCCGGGCTTTTCAATAAATTCAGTCAGTACAGAAGATAAAAAAGTATATAAAATGTTTGCCGAGGCAAGAACCGAAGGCGTATTTCAGTTTGAATCAGCCGGTATGAAAAGAGTGCTTTCTCAGCTGAATCCGGAAAACCTTGAGGATCTGATTGCTGTTATTGCGCTTTACAGACCCGGCCCTATGGATTCAATTCCTACATACATTGCCAATAAAAACAATCCATCGGGTATTGACTATCCAATACCGGCGCTTAAGAATATTCTTGATGTTACATACGGCTGTATGGTTTACCAGGAACAGGTTATGCAGATTTGCAGAGCAGTTGCCGGTTATTCTTTTGGCAGAGCCGATATAGTCAGAAGAGCTATGGCAAAAAAACAGCACGATGTAATGCTGAAGGAAAGAGACAGTTTTGTATACGGAATAAAAGATGAAAACGGTAATGTGATATGTGAAGGGGCTGTAAACAGGGGAGTAAGCGAAAAAGATGCAAACGGTATTTTTGACCGTATGATTTCCTTTGCATCCTATGCTTTCAATAAAGCTCACGCTGCGGCATACGCTTATGTTTCTTATCAGACGGCATATCTTAAATACTATTACCCCAAAGAATTTTTTGCCGCCCTGCTTACAAGCTATATTGACAGAACTGAAAAAATATCCGAATACATACTTGAATGCGGTAAGCTCGGTATAAAAATATTTGCACCGGATATAAATTCAAGCGGCAAAAAGTTTTCGGTTAATAATGAAGGTATTGTTTTCAGCCTTTCAGCAATCAAAAATATCGGCGGTTCATTTGTCGGTAAGATTGAGCAGGAGAGAGAATCGAACGGCTTATTCAAATCTTTTTTTGATTTTTGCAGCAGGATGTACGGAAAGGATCTGAACAGAAAGGCCGTTGAAAATCTTATAAGATGCGGAGCATTTGATAAATTCGGAGTAAACCGCAGGCAATTGCTTCAGTCTGTTGATCTTATCCTTGATTTACTCAATACAAGAAAGAATAAATATGTTGACGGTCAGATAGGTTTCGGAGACCTTGAAAATGAATCGAATAATGATTTTGTCAGCGATTATAATTATCCTAATGCAATGGATTTTTCACTTGAAGAAAAGCTTACTATGGAAAAAGAAATTGCAGGCATTTATTTTTCAGGCCATCCCATGGATAAATATTCCGAATATATAAAAGAGCTTAATTGTGATCTTATCACGGATATTATTTATGATGATATAAAATATTCAGACGGCAGTAATATTCAGATTGCAGGAATTATTACAGACGTTTCAAAACGGACCACAAAAAACGGTTCGATTATGGCAATAATAAATGCAGAGGATTCAACCGATACAATTGAATGCCTGCTGTTTGGAAAAACTTATGATAAATTCCGTTTTATTGTCAGCCCCGGGTCACCTGTTGTTATTAACGGCAGAGTATCATCAAATGATGATTTAAGGCCAAGCATTATTGCCGATAATCTTAACCTCATAACCAATACGGAAATAAAATCGGTTGCACCGGAAAAAACCGAAAAATCAGGGGCCAAAGGACTTTTTCTCAGATTTGATTCTCAGGATTCTCCTCAGGTTGAAATCTGCAGAAATCTGCTATCCATTTTTGACGGTAACGAAAGAACCGCATTTTATTATTCGGATTCAGGTAAGTATTTCTATTCATCCGGCACTCAGGTAAACGATGTTTTGCTCAGGGAACTGACTAAAATACTCGGCAAAGAAAATGTAATATACAATTCTTAAATAATAATCAATGATAAATGTGTTATATTGACTTTTATTATTAAAGAGTGTATTATACAACAGTATTATTTATAAAGGAGAACCATCATAAATGAAAACAATCGGTGTATTGACAAGCGGCGGCGACGCCCCCGGCATGAATGCCGCAATAAGAGCTGTAGTAAGGACCGCCTGTGAAAGCGGTATGACTGTTTACGGCATAAACAGGGGCTATCAGGGCCTTATTGACGAGGATATCAGAGAACTTAATATCCGCAGTGTTTCCGATATTATTCACCGCGGAGGCACAATGCTTTACTCAGCAAGATGCCTTGCATTTAAAGAAGAAGAAGGTATGCAGAAAGCTATTGCCACCTGTAAGAAGTTCGGCATTGAAGGTATTGTGGTAATCGGCGGCGACGGTTCCTTCAGAGGCGCCAGAGATCTTTCATTAAGAGGAATTCCTTGCATAGGCGTTCCCGGCACAATAGATAACGATATAGTTTGCTCTGATTACACCATCGGTTATGATACCTGCCTTAATACCATTATGGATATGGTTGACAGGTTAAGAGATACCGTTGAATCCCACAGCCGCTGTATGGTTATTGAGGTTATGGGCAACCGTTGCGGAGATTTGACCCTTAACTCCGGTATTGCAGTCGGTGCTACTGCAATTGTTATACCTGAAATACATTCCGATGTTGAAAAACATGTTATCGAAAGAATCAGAAGAACTCAGAAAACCGATAAAAAGCACTTTATTATTATGGTTGCAGAAGGTATCGGCGGCGTAGCTGAGCTTGCAAAGAAAATCCAGAATGAATGCGGCGTTGAAAGCCGTTCAATGGTTCTCGGTCATGTTCAGAGAGGCGGCTCTCCCAGCGCCCGCGACAGAGTAATGGCAAGTGAAATGGGCTACCATGCCGTTCAGCTGCTTATGAAGGGAATCGGCAACAGAGTAGTGGTTATTAAAGATGATAAAATGATTGATCTTGATATCTACGAAGCGTTGAATATGAAAAAACCCGTTGACGAAACACTTTATAAAATTGCCCACGAAATTTCCATCTGAGGTTAATAATGAATAAGGATGAGTTTCTTTCATTTAGAAAGAAAATTATTGAAAATCAATTCGGTAAACTGAATAATATGCAAAAGAAAGCGGTCTTCTCTGTGGAGGGACCGCTTTTAGTGCTGGCAGGGGCGGGGAGCGGTAAAACAACCGTTCTTGTAAACAGAATAGCAAATATAATTCGATTCGGTAATTCATATTACAGTGATAATTATTATGATAACCTGACTGATTATGAGATACGGGCTTTGCAGAATTGCGCTGCCGGGGGTGATATTCCGGCTGATATTGAATATCTGCTTAAAGATAACCCGGCAAGGCCCTGGGAGATATTGGCAATTACCTTCACAAACAAAGCGGCAGGGGAGCTGAAACGCCGCATAAACGATATTATTGGCGAAGGCGGAAATGATGTATGGGCTTCAACATTTCATTCTGCCTGCACAAGAATTCTGAGAAGAAATGCCGACAGTATCGGTTTTTCCTCAAATTTCACCATTTATGATACCGATGACAGCAAAAGGGTAATTAAAGAATGCCTTAAAGAGCTGAAGCTCAGCGATAAGCTCATAACTCCTAAAGCGGTTCTGAATGAAATAAGCAATGCCAAGGATTATCTTATTACTCCGGATGAGTATATAAACAATAATTCCGGTAATTATCTTAACAGCAATATCGGTCAGGTTTATAAGCTCTATCAGGAAAAACTTAAATATTCCGATGCCCTTGATTTTGATGATATTATTTATTACACCGTAAAAATGTTTGCCGGCAACCCCGAAATACTTGAGTATTATCAGAGAAAATTCAGATATATTCTTGTGGATGAATACCAGGATACCAATCATCTTCAGTATCTTCTTATTTCAATGCTTGCCGCGGGCCATAAAAATATATGCGTGGTAGGCGATGATGATCAGAGTATTTACAGGTTCAGAGGCGCTACTATTGAAAATATACTGACCTTTGAAAATGAATATCCCGGCGCTAAAGTGATAAGACTTGAGCAGAATTACAGGTCAACCCAGAATATCCTGAATGCCGCAAATGAGGTTATAGCAAACAATATCAACAGAAAAGGCAAGAATCTCTGGTCAGATAAAGGCGACGGCGATAAGATTACGCTGAAAATTTCAGAGGATGACAGAGAAGAAGGATGGTTTGTTGCAGATACAATAACCAAAGCCAAAAGAAACGGAAAAAAGTTTTCCGATTTTGCAGTTCTTTACAGAATGAATTCACAGTCAAACCCTGTTGAACAGGCCCTTGTTCAGGCATCCATACCATACAGCATTATCGGCGGCCATAAGTTTTATGATCGAAAAGAAATTAAAGATGCAGTTGCGTACCTCACAATTATCAACAACAGTAACGATGTTGTACGCATGTCAAGAATAATAAATGAGCCCAAGCGGGGGATAGGGGATACAACTTTTTCTTCCATACTGGAAATCTCCGAAAACCTTAATATGGGTTTGCTTGAGGTAATGAAATCCGCTGATGAATTTCCGAAACTGTCAAGAATGGCCGGGAAAGTAAAAGCTTTTGCTTTGCTGATTGATGAACTGAAAGAATTTGCTGAAGAGAATACCATTGATAAACTGCTTACGGAAATACTTGATAAAACAGGGTATATCGCATCTTTGGATTCCGAACCTGAAAGGAAGCAGGACAGGCTCGAAAACCTTGACCAGCTGCTGAATAATATTAAAAATTTTCAGCAGGAAAATCCTGAAGCAACATTAAACGATTTTTTGCAGGAAATCTCGCTTATGACAGATATTGACAGTTATAATTCAGAAAATGATTCTGTAATTCTTATGACTGTTCATGCTGCAAAGGGCTTGGAATTCAATACAGTATTCCTTGTGGGTATGGAAGAAAATATCTTCCCGTCCGATATGTCGGTAAGCGAAGGGGATGTAGGCGTTGAAGAGGAACGGCGCCTTGCTTATGTTGCAATAACCAGGGCAAAAGAAAAGCTGTATTTATCCAACTGTAAAACAAGAATGCTTTTCGGAATGACAAGATATAATCCTCCCTCAAGATTTATTAAGGAGATACCGGATAATTATCTTGACATTATAGAAAATAAAAAACCTGCTTATAACGGCAGAAATACAATTGCAGGCGGTTATTCCGGAAATAACAGGATTCAGATTGATAAATACAGCGTTTCAGGTATTCATAAAAAAGAAAAATCAACAGCCAGTTACAGAATCGGAGATACCGTTGAACACAAAACCTGGGGGCAGGGTGTTATAACCTCAATTACGGAAATGGGAAACGATACTCTGCTTGAGGTAGCTTTTATTGAAGGAAAATCCAAAAAAATAATGGCAAACTATGCCAATCTTAAAATAATAAATCACACACCTTAAAAGGTGTGTGATTTTATTTACCCGGTTTATTAAGGGGATTGTTATCAACAGCTTTTTTTACCTGCTCATCATATACATGAGTATAAATCTCTGTTGTGGAAAGGTTTTCGTGGCCGAGAAGCGCCTTGATTTGCAGCACATCCGTATTACCGTATTGATACATAAGTGTTGCAGCAGTATGCCTGAGCTTATGAACGGAAAATCCCATGTTGCCGAGGCCGGCTTTTGTAAGATACTTATCCACAATTTTCTGAACTGATTCTCTGCTTATCCTGGTAAGCCGATTGCTTAAAAACAGAGCATCTCTGTCCTTGACTCCGTCTCTGGGCCGTTCCTCAAGGTAACGGTTTATGGCAGCAATGCAGGTATCGTTAAGGTAAACTACTCTTTCTTTATTACCTTTGCCGAGTATTCTTATTGTTCTGTTCGAGAAGGAAATTGATGATATGTTAATGCCCACAAGCTCCGAAAGCCTTAACCCGCAGTTTAGAAAAAGCGTAAGCATACAATAATCACGCCGGCTGTTAGGCCCTTCAACTGCATTGAGCAGGGAATAGCACTGATCAAGTGTAAGGTATTTAGGCAGCGATTTCTTATTTTTGGGCGAATCAAGAAAAGCAATATTATTTTTCCCAGGCAGAATTCCCTGAATTTCAAGATATCTGTAAAATCTTTTTAAAGCAACAGCTTTTCTTGCCCTTGCGTTTGAATCATTATTTCTTTTGGTTCTGCAGTAGGCGAGGAAAGCGTAAGCATCCTCAAGAGTAATTGAGCAGATAAAATCTTTATCAATATCAGCTACATTTATTTCGCTGAAATCCGTATCGGCACTTACAATATTTCTTCTGACTTTCATAAATCTGAAAAATAATCTTAAGTCCGAACCGTATTCAAGAACAGTAAGGGGAGATTTATTCAGCGTACCGCCTATATAGTTAAGATAGTTAATTGCAAGCGGCGGTAAATCTTTAATTTCTTCTTCTCTCAAGCAGGTGACACCTCCATTCTGCCCGGAATCCATATTTTTATCCTGCACACCTATTTTAACATATAATTACACAAAATACAAGTTTTGTGTAATTAAGGGGAGTGTTTTCAAGCGTTTTTTTAGTATTTGGGGGTAAATAAGTGCTTTTTACTGATTAATCAGATGATTAGCTATTTTGACAAATGATTAAAAATATGATTATTATTCAGGCAGTATTATTTATATATACATTATTTATTCAATTATTAAATCGGATTTGTTTGTTCAGCTTCCCGGTTTGATTTCAGTCAGCGGAATAATTGATCCTATATCTGTTAACCTGCTGTTTATCAGTTCAATTATTTCTACTTTGTATTTTTCTGCCAAATCTATGATTGAATTGCAATCAGGATGAGAATCTATACGTCCGTTAAATGCCAGTCTGTTTTTTCCGATTATACCGGAAGCTCCGCCGATAAAACCGTAATTATATCCGTTAAGCAAAACCGATCCTTTTGAAACAAGCAAAACATCGTTAAAATAATTCTGAACCGATTTGTAAACAGATTCATCATCAGTGATTATACATTCTTCATTTACAACGCAAACAGAGCATTTTGAATATCCTTGTTTTGAATGAATAATAGTATAACTATTATTATATGCAAAATCAATTATCTTTTTTGATACTGTATCTTTATTGCATATCAGTTTTTTGCCGATTACAACACAGTTTAATCTGACATCTCCGGGGTAGGTATCATTCACATCTTCATCTGTAAATTCGGTTTCAAATTTTTCAAGCCCCTCCCCTGCCGATATGCCTTTATTTAAAAATAAATAACCTTTTTTTATATTCAGCAGATTGATATCGGGATGAGAAGCCAGTGTCGTGTTCAGATACTGGTTATTACATATTTCAATGCACTTAACCCCGTATTTTTTTAATGATGCAATGGTCTCAGCCGCATTATAATTCACTGCCGCTTCATATACATCATTTTCCGGAAGGTTCGGGTTCACAAATTGTATTTCAGACGGACGCATCGAAAGCCTCTTTAATATTATTTACTCCTATAATTTCTATATCGCTTTTAAACTTAACAGATAAGCTTTTCATATTATGCTTTGGAATAATAATGCGTTTAAAACCGAGCCGCTCAACTTCGGCAATTCTCTGCTCACAGTATGTTACAGCTCTGATCTCTCCGCCAAGGCCGATTTCGCCTACAGCAATGGTATCTTCTCTTATAGGTACATCTTTAAGGCTTGAAATAATTGCCAAAGCAACTGCAAGGTCTGTTGCAGGTTCATCAAGCTTAAGGCCGCCCACAACATTTATATAAGCATCGCAATTAGAAAGATAATAACCGTCTCTTTTTTCAAGAACAGCCAGCAGCATTGACAGCCTGTTATAATCAAAACCATTTGACATTCTTCTGCTGTTGCCGTAACCGGAGGTAACAACAAGGCCCTGAACCTCTGCCAAAATAGGCCTTGAACCCTCCATAATACAAACAACACAGGAGCCGGATGTGTCTTTAGGCTTGCCTGAAATAAGCATCATTGACGGGTTTTCGACCTCATTTAGGCCGCTGCTTGACATTTCAAAAACGCCTATCTCATTTGTTGAGCCGAATCTGTTTTTTACTGCTCTTAAAATTCTGTAGGAAAGATGCCTTTCGCCTTCAAAATATAATACACAGTCAACTATATGCTCCAGAACTTTAGGGCCGGCTATATTACCGTCTTTATTGACATGACCTACAATGAATACCGGAATATTCAGACTCTTTGCGCATTGCATAAGAAGGTTTGTGGATTCTCTTACCTGGGTTACACTGCCCGGAGCCGAAGCAATTTCAGGCACCGACATAGTCTGAATGGAATCAATTATTACAAGACCCGGTTTTTCGGTATTTATGTAGTTTATAATCGCATTTATATCCGTGCCGCACATAATGCTCAGATTATCGGAATTTACTTCAAGTCGGTTCGCTCTGAGTTTTATCTGCCGTGCAGATTCTTCGCCGGAAACATATAGAATGCTGTTTGATTTACCGATATACTCGCAAATCTGAAGCAGAAGGGTGGATTTTCCGATACCGGGATCACCGCATAACAGCACAAGAGAGCCTATAACTATTCCGCCGCCAAGAACCCGGTTCAGCTCATGTATGCCGGTGTTGATGCGTACTTCATCATCATAGGTTATATCTGTAATTTTGGCTGCGCCCAAGGTTGAAACAGGTTTACTTGTTTTTTGTGCGGTGCGGTCAACTATTTCTTCATTCATCGTGTTCCATTCTCCGCATCCGGGACAGCATCCATTCCATTTAGGGCTTTCATATCCGCACTCTGAGCATATATAAATACTTTTGGTTTTCTGTGCCATAATACTAACCTCGTTTTTTACTGTCAATATAATCCTGGAGTATCATTACTGCCGATACAGCATCAACCACATCTTTTCTCTTTTTTCCTCTTACATTTGTATTATTAAGAGCAATATGGGCGCTTACTGTTGTAAGCCTCTCATCCTGCATAGAAAATGGAATTCCGTATTTTTCCGATAGTGAAGCAGCAAATTCAGAACACTTCTGTGCTCTTTCGCCTAAAGTGGAATCCATATTTTTCGGAAGACCTACAACAATGTATTCGGGATTATATTCCTCTGTTTTTGCTATAATTTCATCAATCAGTTTCTCGCTGTTTCTCTGAGTGATAACACATACGGGCGAAGCCATTGTTTCATATTTATCACAAACCGAAACACCTGTTCTCACATCTCCGTAATCAACGCCGATAATTACCATATACTATTAAAAACGAAGCCTGATACGGTTATCTGTTAATAACAGAATCCTGTTTCAGGCTCCGTTTATCTACCTTTCTCCGTTTATTATACTGATAGCGGTATCAATGGACTGTGATACATTTTCCGCAGCTTTGCTGACTTTTTCGGAATCGGATTTATTGCTTGAATATGTACAATAATTACAGACCTCGGGAAGATCGTCCTTCTTATAATATCCCATTGCCGTATTTCCGCATCCGCTGCCTGCAAGCTTGCCCGAATTCTTACAATACTTCTTCTCTACAACATTATCGCTTTCGGGAAATTCTTTATCCGCAAGGCCAACATGTATTTTATCAAATACAGTAAACCAGATTTTGCCGCAGGGGTTAACATCCTGATATAGCTCGGCCTTAATATCATAACCAAGCCATACAGCCGCTACATAGTAAGGAGTACCGGCGCAGAACCATCTGTCACAATCCGAACTGGTGGTACCTGTTTTCGCCATAATGGGGAATTTTCTTACATTTTTACCTGTGCCGTAATAGCTTGTGGGCACTGTCTGAAGCAGCTCACATACAATATTTGATGTTTCGGGAGAAATGACCTGCTCGCCTTTATTATTCTCATTTGAGAGAATTGTCTGAGTACCCTGGGCGTTTGTTACTTTGGTATAGAAGAAAGGCTTATAATACAGCCCGCCGTTACCGAAAGTTGCGTAGGCCGCCGCCATCTGCAGAGTGTTGGTGCCGTTGGTGAGAGCGCCGGTTGCAAGGGGCGAAAGCGCCTTATCGTTTTTATCATCCATCCTGGTAAGGTGGAACTTGTTTTTCAGAAAATCAAAAGATGTTTCTATACCAAGCGTTTCATTTATTATACGCGTAGGTACAGTGTTAAGGGATTTTTCAACAGCATACTGAACGGTAACATTACCGCCGGTGCCCAGAGTTTTATCAACATTGTGGGGCCAGAGTTTGCCGTTTACATATATTGCATAATCCTTGATTTTGGTGGAAAAATTAATCTCATTCAGCTCAATTGCCGGAGCGTAAGTTGAAATCGGTTTGATTGTGGAACCGGGCTGCCTCCAGGATTTGGTTGCTCTGTTAAGGCCTCTGTTAGTGGTCTTCTCCCCTGCTCCGCCTACAATTGCAACTACCCTGCCCTTGTAATCCATAATGGTCATGGAAGACTGAGGTTTTGTGCCGTCTTTCTTTTTGATATTCGGGAAATTGGTTCTGTTTACATAAACATCTTCAAGTTTGCTCTGAATATCCATATCAAGGGCAGCGTAAATCTTGTATCCGCCGTAATAAATCTTATTGGTTGCCTGCTGTTTGGTGTATCCGAACTCATCCATCAGGTCTTCTATTACGGAATCGATTACAGCATCAATATAATAGCTGTTGATTTTGGTTTCTTCCTCAACACGCTTCTTGATTTTTTCTTCAGCTTCATCGGGAACATAATCATCGCTGTTTGTAAAAATAAGATGATAGTCAACAGCTTCATCATATTCAGCCTGGGTAAGCGAGCCGTTTTCAAGCATTTTTTTCAGGCAATACAGCTGCCTTGTTTTGTTCTGATCCGGGTTAAGCAGCGGATTATATTTAGTCGGGAACTGAGTAATTGATGCAATGGCGGCGCATTCGGCGGCATTAAGCTTTTTTACATCCTTGCCGAAGTATTTTTCACTGGCAGTTTTAACGCCGTAGCAGCCGCTGCCTAGGTAAAGAGTATTGAGATATGCCTCAATAATGGTATCTTTGCTGTAATGCTCCTCAAGGTTCAGGGCCGTAAGCATCTCCCTGACTTTTCTTACAAGAGTAACATCTTTCTCGTTGGTCAGGTTTTTAATAAGCTGCTGAGTTATAGTAGAGCCGCCCTGGCCAAGGTTTGACGGCTTAACAATGATGCCGCCTACCCTGACCCAGTCAACACCGTGGTGGGTTTTGAATCTGGTATCTTCAAGGGCAATAAATGCATCCTGCATATAGGGAGAAATATCGTCAAGATCTACCCAGACTCTGTCTTCATCACCATGAAGCCTTGCAATTTCAATATACTTATCATTTGCATCTTTAGCGTAAATGAAAGAGGTCTGATTCTGGTTTTCTTTATATTCATCAAGATTCACAACAAGATCACCGTTTATATACTTCACCGCATTGAACATAACATATGAGGCAACTATACAAACAGTCAAAATACAGGCGAAAAATACAGCGAGAATAACCGCCTTTACTTTTCCGACTTTCTTTTTCTTCTTTTTGCTCACTGAAAATCTCCTCCGAATATTTAATCGGAACTATCCATTAAATTATTATATAACAAACACATTATTTATGCAACAATTTATAAAAAAATAAATCCGCCCCGAAAGGCGGATTTTAAAAGGATAATTACTTAACAAAAAGAACTATGAGAGTGGCAAGCAGTGAAAGAACAAAGAAAACAACTGCAAGCGCTTTTGTAATCTTAACAAGTTTCTGCTCAACAGTACGACCTTTATTTTTGCCGAGGAAAGTCTCTGCACCGCCGGCAATGGCTCCGAGACCATCGGCGCGGCCTTCCTGCATAAGGACAACGGCAACAAGTGAAATGGCAGTAACAATAAGAATTACTCCCAGTAAAATTTCATACCATGACATAGGTTGCTGACCTCCAAGAATTATTTTTACCCGTGAATGATATCACAATATTACAATAAAATCAAGTATTTTTTTAAAATGTAATC
The DNA here is from genome assembly GCA_017430535.1 of Clostridia bacterium. Classification (GTDB taxonomy): domain Bacteria; phylum Bacillota; class Clostridia; order Oscillospirales; family Acutalibacteraceae; genus CAG-177. The sequence goes on along the minus strand of JAFRMR010000003.1, from coordinate 47,796 downwards.
TGTTCCGATTTGTCATCCGGGCTCAGCAGTGCTCCTGCAGCGGGAAGATTCTTTGCCCTGAACCTGTAAACCTTGGCAAACTCCCCTTCTTCATAAGGGCGGACATTAAACAGCCGCTGACCTTTCTTAAGTGACATAACAGAAACGCCGCCGGTATTCTTTGTGGTTTTAACATTTATAACCGCAGTGTTAATCAGCAGGTGCTTACCCGCTGAAGAAACAAGAACAAGCTCTTTCTCATCTTCAAGCTGAACAGCTGCAACAAGAGGAGATTTATCGGAAAAGGCTTTAATAAGCTTTTTGCGCTTTGTAACGGTTTTATAGGCGGAAAGCTCAACCTTGGCAGCCTTGCCGTTTTCAAAGAAGAATATTATGCTGCCTTTGTAATCTTCATCGGTAACAGCCATATAAAGAGGAAGCTCTCCCTCTTCCATTTCAAGCTTTGCGGCAACAAAATCACCAAGAACGCTGATTTTTGTATCATCAAAGAATGAAGCAGAAGTCTTATAACACTGGCATTTGTTCGTAAAGAACAGCAGCTCTTTGCGGTTAGTGGTTTCCACAGTCTGAAGCAGTTCATCATTTTCTTTAAGCATGTGTGAATTGCTCATACGCAGAGACTGAGGCGTAACTTTTTTGAAATACCCTTCTTTTGTAAAGAACAAAGTGACGGGATAATCAGGAATGTCTTCCTGCTCATCATCTTTGGCTTCTTCATAGGAGTAAATGATTTCGGTTTTACGGGGTTTGCCGTACTTCTGAATAACCGAATTAAGTTCATCAATAATAATCTTATTCACTCTCTTTGGGTTTGCGATGATATCTTCTCTGTCTGCAATACCTTCGGTGAGTGATTTGATTTTCTGAAGCTGTTTGAGAATGTACTCTCTGTTAAGGTGCCTTAATTTTATATCGGCAACATATTCAGCCTGAGCTTTGTCAATCCTGAAGCCTATCATAAGGTTGGGAACGACCTCATTTTCTTCTTCGGTTTTTCTGATTATTGCAATGGCTTTATCAATATCAACAAGTATTTTTTCAAGCCCCTGCAGCAAATGAAGATGCTTTCTGTATTTATCAAGCTCATATTCAGTTCTTCTGCGTACGCACTCGGAGCGGAATTCAATCCACTCTTTCAGTATTTCATAAACACCCATTACCTTGGGGTAATTACGGTGGTTTACCAGCACATTGAAATTGGCATTGAAAGCGGATTCAAGAGGAGTTGAGGCAAACAGCTTTGTCATAAGAGCATCCGGATCTGTACTGCGCTTGATATCAATGGTAATTTTTAGGCCGTTGATTCCGGTTTCATCTCTTATATCGTTGATTTCTTTGAATTTTCCCTCTTTGTTCTTTTCAATAACTTTATCGATTATTTCTTCAATAGTGGTGGTTGCGGGTATTTCATAAATATCAATACAGCTGTTTTCTTTATCGTATCTGTACTTTGCGCGCAGTTTTATTCTGCCCCTGCCGGTAGTATATATCTCTTCTATAGCAGCTCTGTCATAAAGAAGATAACCGCCGGTTGAAAAATCGGGAGCAAGCAGTATATCATATATTTCAGCTTTCGGTCTTTTGATTAGTTCAATTGTTGCTTTGCAGAGCTCTTCAAGATTGAAAGAACAGATAGAGCAGGCCATACCCGCTGCAATACCGGAATTGGGGTTGATAAGTATGGTGGGAAAAGTAACGGGAAGAAGCATGGGCTCCTTCATTGAATTATCATAATTATCAACCATATCGACGGTATCTTTATCGATATCGGAGAATAATTCATTGCATATTTTATCAAGCCTTGCCTCTGTGTAACGGGAAGCAGCCCAGGCAAGATCCCTGGAATACACTTTTCCGAAAGTTCCCTTTGAATCAACATAGGGATGAAGAAGGGCTTCGTATCCCTTTGTGAGCCTTACCATCGTTTCGTAAATGGCCTGATCGCCATGGGGGTTAAGCTTCATTACTTCGCCAACAATATTGGCGGATTTGGCCATTGCCGATGTAAGCAGACCCTTCTTATACATCATATAAAGTATTTTACGCTGGGACGGTTTGAATCCGTCAATGGCAGGGATAGCTCTGCTGAGAATTATGCTCATGGCATAAGGCATAAAGTTATTCTCAATTGTGTCGGTTATTTGCTGCTCAACAACAATACCGGCAGATGAAATATGAGTTTTATCATCCAGCTGCCTTACTGACGGTTTTGAATTGGATTTACTTTTTCTTGCCATAATATCTCCTGTTAAGAAAGATCGGTAATGTCAATATATCTGTGGCCGTTTTCGGAAATATAGTCTTTTCTGCCCTGAAGATTATCACCGAGAAGCAGATCAAATTTAGCCGCAGTTTCTTCAGCCAATGAGGGGTTAACCTTAATAAGGCGCCTTGTGGCAGGATTCATTGTGGTAAGGGACATCATATCCGGGTCGTTTTCACCAAGGCCCTTTGAACGCTGAATAGTGTATTTTTTATCTCCAATTTTGGAAATTGCTTCTGCTTTTTCGCTCTCGGAATAAGCAAACCATACCTCATCGCCGCAGGTGATTTCATAAAGCGGAGATTCCGCAATAAACACTTTACCCTCAGCTATAAGAGTAGGCATAAGCCTGTAAAGCATGGTAAGCACAAGGGTGCGTATATGGTAGCCGTCAACATCGGCATCGGTACAGATTATAATTTTGCTCCAGCGCAGATTATCAATATTAAAGGTAACAAGGTCCTTGCCGGATTTCGGCTTAACTTTAACTTCAACTCCGCAGCCGATAACTTTTACAAGATCCGTTATTATATCGCTTTTGAAAATTCTGTCATAGTCAACTTTAAGGCAGTTCAGAATTTTACCCCTTATGGGCATAACCGCCTGGAAATCGGAATCCCTGGCAAGCACGCAGGAACCTTTTGCGGAATCACCTTCAACAATAAACAGCTCGCGTACTGACGGATCTTTGCTTCTGCAATCCGTAAACTTTTCTATCCTGTTTGTAAGATTGTTTACGCTCTGTATTAAATCGTGCTTAATGCCGAGCCTTGTTTTTTCCGCCTTAACACGGGAGCGCATATTGATAAGAACCTGATTGCCAATCTTCTCCGCCTCAGCCGGATTTTCAATAAAGTAAATCATCAGCTGGTTCTTTATGAAAGCGGTCATGGCATCCTGTATGCCTTTGTTATTTATTGCTTTTTTCGTCTGATTCTCATAAGATGTTACGGTTGAGAAAGATGATATTATAAGAACAAGGCAGTCTTCAATATCCTGAAAAGTAACCTTTTCGTTCTTCTGATATTTGCCTTTTTCTTTAAGGTATGCATCAATCTGATAAACAAAAGCATTTCTTACGGCTTTATCTGGTGAACCGCCGTTCTCGAGAAAACTTGAGTTATGGTAATATTCCTTTAACTGAACTTTATTGGAAAAAGTCAATACAATATTTGTTTTAAGCCGGTATAAATCAAGGTCGTCTCTGTCACGGCACTCCGTATCCTGCTTCCAGGAAAGAACAGATGTTAAGGTATCCTCCCCTGTTTTTTCCTTGATATAATCAAGAATACCGTTTTCATAATAATATTCCGTTGTTTCAAAGCTTTTACCGACCTGATTCTTATAAATAAACCGTACGCCTGCATTTACAACCGACTGGTGCATCAGCATATCTTTAAAGTATTCATCTGAAACATTTATCTCGGTAAAAACTTCAAGATCAGGACGCCATTTGATTCTTGTGCCGGTGTCTCTTTTTGTGTAAGGCTCCTTGATCATTTTACCGTGAGGCTTGCCTTTTTTGAAATTCAGCTTATAGCAGAAACCGTCGGCGTGAATTTCAGCCTCCATATATTCCGAAGCATACTGTGTAGCGCAAAGGCCAAGGCCGTTTGTTCCCAGTGAAAATTCATAGTTGCTGCCGGCATTATTATCATATTTGCTGCCGGCATAAAGCTCGCAGAAAAGGAGCTCCCAATTGAACCGTTTTTCTTTATTATTATAGTCAACAGGAAGACCTCTGCCGAAGTCCTGAACCTCAACAGAGTAATCTTCATATCTTGTAACGATTATTTTATCGCCGAAGCCTTCTCTTGCTTCATCAACGGAATTAGATACTATTTCAAAAATTGCGTGCTCGCATCCGTCAATACCGTCTGAGCCGAATATAACAGCCGGTTTTTCTCTGACTCGTTCTTCATCTTTAAGAAGCCGGATGCTGTCATTATTATATTCCTGTTTCTTTTTCGGCATCTGCTTTCCTCCCGGTCAAAATACATACTTTTACCCGTAAAGTATACCACATATTGAATTAAAGTCAAGATTTAGTACAATAACTTGTATAAATCACTTGTATAATATAAATTTTTATGATAATATATTCGTTATAGGGGATGATTATTTGAAACAAGTCAGTATTTTTACCGACGGCGCCTGTTCCGGTAACCCGGGTCCCGGGGGATGGGGCGCAATATTGAAATACGGCAGCAGAAAAAAAGAAATAAGCGGTTATGAGGCTGAAACCACCAATAACCGTATGGAGCTTAAAGCCGTAATTGAAGCAGTTAAACTGCTTAAAGAAAAATGCGAATTGACCATATATTCCGATTCAAGCTATGTATGCAAAGCATTTAATGAAGGATGGCTTGACAGCTGGATATTAAAAGGCTGGAAAAAGGCTGATAAATCGCCTGTGCTTAATGTTGATTTATGGAATGAGCTTCTTTCGGCACTTGATGGCCACAATTATACTTTTGTATGGGTCAAAGGCCATGACGGTCACCCTGAAAATGAAAGATGCGATGCTCTTGCAGTAAGCGAATATGAGAAACATATGAATTAAGAGGTAATGATATGAAAAGGCTTATTTCACTTTTACTGGCTGTAATAATTGCGCTGTCGGTTTCAATAAGCTGTTTTGCAGCTGAAAAATGCAGCTGCGATATTGAGCCTGTAGTGTTTGTTCACGGGTTCGGAACCCATCCTCTTTATCTCAATTACGGCGAAAAGGACCAGCGTCAGGTATTTCCGCCGGATACTAAAGCCATTGTCGAAAGTATGCCGGATATTCTGTCACTGTTATTCAACCTTACCGTTACAAAGAATTATGACAGAGCCGCTGATGATTTAAACAGCATTGCAGATAAAATGCTGGGTTATCTTGCCTGTGATGAAAACGGCAATTCAAAATATAATGTAGGTATTGAGCACCACGACCTGCCAACCGAAGATCACCATAAAGGCACTGATTACAGCTTTACAGTTTTTAACGGTGAGCAAGCCGATAAAGATCAGTATCTGTTTTACTATGATTTCAGAATTGACCCCGTTGATGCCGCAAAACAGCTGAAAGAATATGTAAATCATATAAAAAAGCTTACCGGTCACAACAAAGTAAAAATTGCATGCCACAGCGAGGGTAACACCGTTGTTTCATCTTATCTTTATCTTTACGGCTGTAAAGATGTAAGCAGAGTAATTTTCCTCTCCCCTGCTTATAAAGGATTGTCTCTTATAGGCAATATGCTTATAGGCAATGTAACGCTGAACGATAAGAAAAATCCGCTTTTCCTCTATTTTGAGCAGATGCTCGGAATAAACCCCAGAAATTATTTTGAAGAGCTTATAATAAACTCCGTAAGAGATTACGGATTATACCCGAACCTATTCAATGCACTTGATGAATTTTTTGACGCTGAATTTGATTATGTATTCTACACTAAACTTACCGAAATATTCTGCACAATGCCCTGTATCTGGGCCTTCTGCCCCGATGAGTATTACAAGAGCGCTAAAGCACATGTTTTCGGAAACGACAGTAAATACAAGACTTTCATTGATAAAATAGACTATTATCATTATAATGTTCAGTGCAATCTTGAAAAAACACTGAATAAATGCCTGAAAAACGGAATGACTCTGGCAATCTGCTGCGGATATAATATATCATCAATTCCTATTGTTGACGGAGCAGAAACGCAATCGGATATGCTTATTGATACCGAATATATGTCAATAGGCGCAAGATGCGCAGATATCGGTACAACACTTAAAGCAACCATCAAAAACAAATATTTTTCTCCCGACCTGCTTGTGGATGCGTCAACATGCCTCTACCCCGAATACACATGGTTCATAAAGAATCAGATGCATTCGCAGTTTACAAAAGGATATGAAAAATTTGTAACTGAATTGTTGCTTTGCAAATCTCAGCCCACTTTAAGCAATATGAAGCAATATCAGCAGTTTATGGTGAATGACAAAAACGAAAATCTTATTCCGGTAAAATAATTCCCAAACATTAAAGGAGATCTCTATGAATATTCCAGATTATTTCGGCTCAATGGTTTTTAATGACAAAGTAATGAAGGAAAGACTGCCTGCCGAAATCTATGAGAAAGTTAGAATCGCAATAAACGAAAGCAAAAGGCTTGACCTTGACGCAGCAAATATAATCGCCGCCGCAATGAAGGACTGGGCCATAGAAAAGGGTGCCACACACTTTACACACTGGTTTCAGCCTATGACAGGCATTACAGCCGAAAAGCACGAAAGCTTTATCTCACCTAAAGGCGAAGATAATGTAATTATGGACTTTTCCGGCAAGGAACTTGTAAAAGGCGAATCTGATGCTTCATCATTCCCCTCCGGCGGACTGAGAGCAACATTTGAAGCAAGAGGATACACGGCATGGGACCCTACTTCCTACGCTTTTATTAAAGAAGATGTGCTTTATATCCCCACTGCATTCTGCTCATACTCCGGCGATGCTCTTGACCAGAAAACTCCCCTGCTGCGCTCAATGCAGGCGCTGAACCGCCAAGCCATAAGGATAATGAACCTTTTCGGGGTTAAAAACGGCAGGGTTAAAACAACCGTAGGTGCCGAACAGGAATATTTCCTTATCAACAAAGAAGATTATGACAGCAGAAAAGACCTGATTTTTACCGGCAGGACCCTTTTCGGCGCGATGCCGCCTAAGGGCCAGGAGCTTGATGACCACTATTACGGCTCAATAAAACCCAGGGTTGCTTCCTTTATGGCCGACCTTGATAAAGAGCTCTGGAAGCTGGGCGTTCTTGCCAAAACAGAGCATAACGAGGTTGCCCCATCTCAGCACGAACTGGCGCCTATTTTTACAACAACAAATATTTCAAGCGACCAGAATCAGCTTACTATGGAAATAATGAAGAAGACTGCAGCCCGCCACGGCCTTGTATGCCTGCTTCACGAAAAGCCCTTTAAAGGCGTAAACGGCAGCGGTAAGCATAACAACTGGTCTATATGCACGGCAGACGGCGTAAACCTGCTTGAGCCCGGTGAAACGCCCTATGAAAACGCTCAGTTTCTGCTGTTCCTCTGCGCAGTTATAAAAGCGGTTGACGATTATCAGGATTTGCTCAGGATAAGTGTTGCAACAGCCGGAAATGACCGCCGCCTGGGCGCGGATGAAGCTCCCCCCGCAGTGCTTTCCATATTCCTCGGTGACGAAATAACATCCATACTTGAAGCTATAGAAAATGATACCAGCTATGATGCGGCAGAAAAGGAACAGCTGAAAGTCGGTGTTCATGTGCTGCCGAAATTCCCCAAAGATACGACCGACAGAAACAGAACATCCCCCTTTGCTTTTACCGGTAATAAATTTGAATTCCGTATGCTGGGTTCGGCAAGCACAATCTCAAGCGCAAACATTGTGCTTAATACTATTGTTGCTGAATCTCTTAAATCCTATGCCGACAGACTTGAAAATGTGGATAATTTTGAGGATGCGCTTCATTCGCTTATAAAGAAAACAATCAAGGATCATAAACGCATTATATTCAACGGCAACGGTTACGATGATAAGTGGATTGCGGAAGCAGAAAAAAGAGGCCTTCTTAATCTGCCGTCAACCCCCGACTGCCTGCCCTATCTTATAAGCGAAAAGAATATAAAACTGTTTGAAGAGCATAAAGTATTCAATCATGCGGAAATAATTGCAAGGTATGAGGTTTACCTTGATAATTACAATAAAGCTATCAACATTGAAGCTCAGACGGCAACTGAAATGCTCAAAAGAGATATCATGCCTGCAATTCTCAAATACTCAAAAGAATTATCAGACAGCGTAAACGCCAAAAGAGCAGTATTCAACAGCATAAACTGCAACTATGAAAAATCGGTATTAACCCGTCTTTCGGAAATCAATTCGGAAGTATATGACAAAACCATTCTTCTGGATCAAATCAACGCCGATACAGCCGCAATTCAAAATGCCCAAAAGAAAGCAGATAATTATAAATCAAAAGTGATACCGCTTATGAATGAAATCAGGAAGCTTGTTGATGAAGCGGAAACAATGTGCGACACTGCTTACTGGCCATACCCATCATACGGAAAAATACTTTTCAGTGTATAAAAAATGCCCGTCCACCAGGACGGGTATTTTTCATTTAAGAAATCCGTTTATAATCTGTTCTTCGGCTTCTTTTTCAGTAAGGCCCAAAGTCATAAGCTTAATAATCTGATCACCTGCAATTTTGCCTATGGCAGCCTCATGGACAAGGGACGCATCAATATTATTTGCTTCGAGCGCCGGAACAGCAAGAATTCTGCCGTTATCCATTATAATAGAATCGCACTCTGTATGGCCGTAACAGGCGGCGTTTCCTTCTATTTTAGCATCAAACTTCTGGAAGGAATTATCCCTTGCAACAGACCTTGATACAAGATCCGCGCTGGCTCCGCTGCCGTTGATTCTGATATCATACTTGCTTACCGCGTTCTGGCTGTCATGAGTCATAAGACGCTCTTTGACAACAAGGCGGGAATCTGCATCCATTTCAGCAAGCGTAACTCTGTTTGTATCATCAACGCCTTTAATCTGAACCATTTCCATTATAACGGAAGAATTCTTTTTCATATACACTTCCGTAACGGGGTTCAGTATTCTTTTTCCGCTTCCGTTACCGGAACCGTAATGCTTTTCAACATATTTGATTTTTGCATTTTCTTCAACAAAGAATCTGTGAATACCGTCGTGCTGAGAATCTCCTGCCCCGCAGTTATCTATACCGCAGCCGGCCACTATTACCACATCGGAATCTTTGCCGATATAAAAATCATTGTAAACAACCTCTTTCAGGCCACTTTCAGTCATCACAACGGGAATATGAACGCTCTCATTTTTTGTGCCTGGTTTGATTCTGATTTCAAGCCCGTCACCGCTTTCTCTGGGAATAATATCAATATTGGCAGATGACGCTCTTGCAACAGACTTTCCGTCGGACCGTATATTATATGCGCCTTCGGGGATTTTATGCAGGTCTGCTACTTCAAGAAGGATTCTCTTTTGTATTTCATCAAGCTTTACCATTTCAGCATTCCTCCCCTTCTGCTTTAATACAGGACCTGACTACGGAAGATGTGCTGAGCAGATCGGGCAGAATATCGGTTTTACTACCCTTTGATATCAGTCTGCCATCCTTTATAATCATAATTTCATCTGCAATATCAAGGATTCTTTCCTGGTGAGAGATAATAAGAATTGAACTGTTTTCAATATTTTTACGGATATTTCTGAAAACATCAATAAGGTTTTTAAAACTCCATAAATCTATTCCGGCTTCCGGCTCATCAAAAATAGAAAGGCTTGCTTTTTTTGCAAGAACAGTAGCTATTTCTATTCTTTTAAGTTCACCGCCGGAAAGGCTGCTGTTAACTTCACGGTTAATATAATCCCTGGCACAAAGACCTACTGATGAAAGATAGTTGCAGGCATCGGCAACAGAAATCTGCCTGCCTGTTGCAAGTTTTATTAAATCAAAAACCTGTATTCCCTTGAATTTTACGGGCTGCTGAAACGCAAATCCAATGCCAGCTTTTGACCTTTCGGTAATTGATAAATCGGTAATATCTTCATTATTAAAGAATATTTTACCTTCGGTGGGCTTTTCTATACCCGCAATGAGCCTTGCTAAAGTTGATTTACCGCCGCCGTTTGGCCCGGTAATAACAACAAGTTTATTATCCGGAATTTCAAAGCTGATATTATCTATTATATTTTTTGTGCCTGTATCTGTATCTACAGTAAACTTAAGATTTTCAACCCGTAACATAAAAAATTTCCTTCCGCTCATATTTCTGTTCAATTATATTTACAATACTAAAAAAGTATGTTGTAAATACAACAAAACATAAAATTATGAGCATATACTCTGATATGCTCATAATTGAAAAATCAATTGATTACGGTTTCTATTGCCGCCATTTCAACACAAACGCAAAGAATATCAACAGCTGTTTTCAGTTCATCAACGCCGGGAAAAGTAGGTGCTATTCTGATATTCTTATCATCCGGGTCTGCTTTATAAGGAAAAGTTGCACCGGCTCCTGTCAATGTTACACCTGCTTCTTTGCAAAGAGATACAACCCGTTTTGCAGTTCCGGGAACAACATCAAGGCTTATGAAATAACCGCCCTTGGGATTGGTCCATTCTGCAATTTCTTTACCGCTGAGATTCTCGTCGAAGGCTTTAAGAACAGCGTCAAATTTAGGTTTGATAATTGCCGCATGCTTTTTCATATGAGTTTTTATGCCCTCAAGGTTTCTGAAATATGCGGCGTGTCTCATCTGGTTGAGTTTATCATACCCTATTGTCTGAACCGTCATTCTCTTTTTAATTGCGGCAATGTTATTACCGGATGCGGCAAGGGCGCTTACACCTGAGCCGGGGAATGAAATTTTCGATGTAGATGTAACCTCAATAAAATAATCTTCTGTACCGTTTTTTTCAGCATAATCAAAAACATTGATAAATTCATCGCAGTCATCGCTGAGATGGTGCACGCAGTAAGCATTATCCCATATCACTCTGAAATCTTTTGCAGCCGGTTTTAATTCCGCAATTCTTTCAACGGTTACTCTGCTGAAAGAAATGCCTGTGGGGTTTGAATACATGGGAACACAAATAATTCCCTTAACAGAACTGTCTTTTACCAGTTCTTCAATCATTTCCATATCAGGACCGTCGGAATTAATCGGTATATTTATCATTTCTATTCCGAAGCTTTCAAGGATGGCAAAGTGCCTGTCATAGCCCGGTACGGGACAAAGGAATTTAATATTCTTCTGAGCGGCCCAGGGGCCCTCTCCTGCCCCGAATACCATACACTGAGAAATGTAATCATACATAATATTAAGGCTTGAATTGCCGAAAATTATAATGTTATCTTCATTAACTCTCAGTATTTCGGAAAATAATTTTTTGCATTCGGCTATACCGTCAAGTATGCCGTAATTTCTCAGCTCCGTACCGTCGCATGAAACAAAACCGTTCAAATAGCTTTCATCAAGAATATCATTTGATAATTCAAGCTGTTCCTTTCCCGGTTTGCCCCTTGCCATATTGAGATTGAGATTAAGGGATTTATAAGCAGTAAATTTATCATAAAGCTCATTATATCTGTTTTTTAATTCACTTTTATCAGCATTAAGCAAGCTCATTTTTGAATTTCTCCTATATCAAATAATTCATTTTGCAGGAGATATAATACAGTAATACGGTGATTTTTGCAAGAATTATTTTAGAATAATTCATTTTTTATTGCTCAAGCATTTCATTAACCCTGTTTCTTAAGTTAAGAAGCCGGGAATTATCATGGGGATAATTGCTGAATGATATATCGCCTGTCAGCTCAAGCACTTTTTCTCTGCCGATTTTTTTCTCGAGCAGTGTAAGAGCCTCATAATCCTGAATCCCATCATAAAACACTTTTAATCTTAAAGACAATTCCGGTGTGCCGTTTTTTCCGGGATAAACAACAAAAGCATCACCTGCAGGAAAACTGCCGTCTGAATCTGTAACTTTATACGGATCAATTCTTTTGATTGATAACTGTGAATTGTAAAAATTATAACCCCACTGCAAAAAGCCTTTAAGATTGTATTTATATGCAAGCATTCCCAAAACTCTGTTACGAAGTGACGGCATACAGATAAACCTGTTTGGAACATAATCCTTATGCTGACCGCAGCAGTAATAGGTCCAAAGCGGGTCAACTTTGCCGAAGAACTGCTCAATATTGTTTTCACAGGGAATGGGTATATCAACAAAGCCCATTTTATAAAAATCATAATCAGACAGCGCATCAATTACAGGATAATCGGGAAATATCTCTTTAATAAGCCCGGCTCTTCTGCCGTAAAGCTCCAGATTATCTTTTGACGGTTCATCGGATATATGTACAAATATCCTGTTTTCTATACTCTTTTCTTTAAAAAACCGCCTGAGTTCAACTGCAAGGCATTTTAAAAAACAATCATATTCTTCACTGTCAGGTTCGGTAAACCAGCCGAAAATATGTGTCATTTCTCCGTTTTCATCTTCTGCTATGATTTTAGGCGCATGTTCAGCTCCCCATTGGGTAAAGAAATGGCTGAGCTCAAAATACTTAATTCCGTTATTTCGGCACAAATCAATCCATTTATCAAGGTTGGAAAAATCAAACAAATACTTCTGAGCTGTCTTTTTAACACCGACAAGTTGCACCGTTGTTCTCTCAGATCCGGGAGCAGTATCAAGGGCGGGTGTAAATAAGGGGGTCAGTATGCAGTTTATTCCGTGAGATGAAGCAACAGCAATAAAATTGCCTGTTATTTTCCAGAATTCATCACTGAAAACTTCAACATCATAATAATCTGCAATACAGTCACAATGAAACCAGTTTGTTACTATAAAATCCTGCTCCGATAAACATTCATCAACCACTTTAATTATTATTTCTTTTTCACTTGCGCCCGCTGTTATTTTAAAAGTTCCCTCTCCTGTTTTATTAAAGCCGGATAATTCAACCCAGAGATTTACAGGTTCACCGGCAGACAAATGTATTGTATCATTTATTTCCGAAAGTAAATCCGGATACATTCCGGCATCTTTTCCGATATAATAATCATCGGAATCATCATAACATGCTTTACCTACCGGAACTTTTTTTACCTCAAACACTTTAACGCTGTCTGCAAAATCACAGTTTATTTTCGGTTTATAATCTATATCTTCGTCACTGGTAAGTAATAGCTGAAAATTAAGTTTTTCATTTTTTAATACAGTATAATATAAAACCTCTTCGCAGAAAGCGGCATTGTCCATTATTTTTTCAAGAGAAGATATTGCTTTTATATTTATCATACTTTTACCTCATATAAAACAGGACGCATACCTGAAGTATGCGTCCGTAAGAATCAAGCTGAATTATCAGCCTTCTTCAGGAATATCGGAAGTGCAATGGGGGCACTTGGTGGCTTCAATTGCAATTTCGCTCTTGCAGAAGGGGCAGGTCTTTGTAGTGGGTTTTTCCTCTGCGGGCTCTTCCTTTTTCTTTGCCTTTTCGGCAACATTGTTAATTGCCTTAACAATACAGAAAATAACAAGCGCCATAATAAGGAAGTTGATAATTGCAGAAATAAAGTTTCCGTAGGCAAGAACCGATGCTCCTGCTTCCTGGGCGGCTGCGAGGGTTTCATATTCTTTGCCGTCAAGCGCAACAAACCAGTTGTTAAAGTCTATGCCGCCGGTAATAAGGCTGATAACAGGCATAATGATATCATTTACAAGCGAATTAACTATTGCCTGAAATGCACCGCCGATTATAACGCCGACTGCAAGATCAATAACATTTCCTCTTAAAATAAACTTTTTGAATTCAGCGCTGAAGCCCTTTGCTTTTGACATAAAAACTCCTCCGTTCTTTTTTTATAAATTTATCACTTTTTTACAGAAAGGTCAACACCTTCCAGGTTAAAATCGGGAATATACTCATCCGTTCCGGAAGATAATTTCTGAAAGTAAACATTTTCAAACCCCAGTTTCAATATCTGCTCTTTTGCAATGCTGTACTCTCTTGAGGAAATCTTTCTGTTTATTTCACTGAATTTTGATGAACCTGCGCATGGTGTATACTGGCTCATCAAGCTGATATAACAATCCGACGAAATATCCTCTCTTACCCGGCTGAAAATTTTATAAACCTGACTGACATTTCCCGGCAGTACCATATGCCTTATTATCAGTCCCCTTTCGGCGGTTCCGTCATCTTTTAATACTATATCCCCGGCCTGTCGGTACATTTCTCTGACAGCTTCACTTGCAACGGCAAAATAATTTTTAACACCGCTGTATTTATTTGAAACGGATTCATCGTAATACTTAATATCTGCAAGATAAATATCCACAAGGCCCTCAAGATATTTTAATGTGTCAGCCTTTTCATAGGATGAAGTATTGTAAACCACAGGAACAGGAGAATTATACTCTTTAAGTACTTTTGCAAGCTTTAAAGCATAATGGGAAGGGGTAACAAGATTGATATTATGAACTCCTTTTTCAATCAGGTTATCAAAGATTTTCATAAGATCTTTATCACTTATGTCTTTACCGTAGAGCCCGTGGCTGATTGTTTCGTTCTGGCAATAAACGCACTTAAGATTGCATCCGGAAAAGAATACAGTGCCGGAGCCATTTGTTCCGCTTATGCAGGGTTCCTCTCCGAAATGCGGAGCCGCTCTTGCAACCCGAAACATATCCCCTGTTCCGCAGAATCCGGGGTTTTTATTTCTGTCGGCGTTACATTGCCTGGGGCAGATATTACAAAGCATAAAAACACCTTTTTATAAATAATTGAAATTATTATTAAATAAGAGTATAATATATAAAACTCAAAGACGCTGAATAACAGCAATGCTTTTGATTTTCTGACTTTATTATAGTTTATCCGCCTTATAAGTCAATATTTTACCGAGGTAAAAATGAACAAAAAGAAAAAAACAATATTGATTATCGGCGGCATACTTGCAGCCGCTGCAGTAATAATCACTGTTTTTGTATTAAAAGGCAGAATTTACAAAGCCGATAATATATCGGATAATTCTGTTCCGGGTTTGTCCGTTAATTCCGATGAAATAGTAACAAGGCCGAAAACAGAAATTCCTGTTTCTCCAATATCTGTTATTTATGATAATTACGGTAAAAACTCCGAGGAAGAGCTCAGCGCAATAGAAAAGCTTGGATTTAACAGTGTAATATTAAACATCGATTCAAAAACCGATAAGAAAGATATTGAAATAGCCGCAAATTTAATTAAATATTCAAAACAGAATAATATATATTGCGGTGTCAGAATAAATCTGCCGGACAGTTCCGTAATACCTTTTATCAGCTCAAACAATCCCGACTTTATAATTCTGAACGGTTACTCTGATACAGACAGTAACCTGAAAAATAAAATCAAGAATACCTTTTCCGTACTGAAAAAAATAGATTATGATTTAAAAATCGGATATGAGCCCACGTCAATTGATGCAATTGATAAAAATGTATCCGGTCTTATTTCGGAAAATACAGTTGATTTTATATTTATAATGGATAACGGCAAACCCGAAATTTTAAAAAGTGCCCAGACAGTATGGGATGATGCCGCTACCGAAATCTGGATGTGCCACTCATTGAAAAACAGTAAAACCGACAGCGCAGATTCGGCAAAACAGTTTATTGATTCAATGTCATCTTCGTCGGAAATGGCACAGTGCAAAGCGCTTTGCATTGATGATTATAATGAGATAATCGGGCTTAAGGATGCGCCCGGGCAGATAATAAAAGAATTTGTTTTAAAAAGAGAAACATATCTTATTGATAAAACCTTCTCGCTTACAAATTATAAAAATAACAATATCAAAACATATTCCTCAACAATCAATTTTATGGGAACATCAAGCCCGGTTTACGATCTTATGTGCAACGGGCAAAAAATTGAAACGGCTGAAAACGGAGACTTTTCGTTTGATTACGGACTGTCCCCCGGTGATAACAAAATAGTATTTGAGCATAAAAACGAAAGATATACTTACAATGTTAATTACGAAGTCAAATTGTTAAAGAGTGTTTCTCCGGATACAAGCATTACTCTACCCGCAGGTCTAAGCGTTGAAATAACAGCTCTGGCTCATAAAGATGCTGTTGTTACTGCAGAATTCAATGGCCGGAGTTATCAGATGATAAGGCTTTACGATGAGCCGGCAGATGAATCTTCCGGTGGAACAATTGACAATGACTTCTGTACATATTCTGTTATAATTGATACCCCGTCCGACATATCCGAGGAAAGGTCACTCGGCAAATTCAAGGTAAATGCAACATATAACGGCTATGCCGAAAGTCAGGCGGGAGCAGGGGTTACAATTACTCCTATGCAGCTTTTTCCGGAAATTGAAGTGCCCGGAAATAATGATAATAATGATTACTCTGCAGATGATAATACAAATATAACCGATGAGACCGAACCTGTTACCGCAAGCAACAATGAATCATCCGAGTCTGCCGCTTTCGGAAACACAAGAAGAGCAAGAACAACCGTTTCAAGAACAAGAGCAAATACAAGAACAACTGTTACAAGAAATACCAACCGAAGAGAAACACAAACTGACATTTCCGAAACCGGTTCAGCAAATACTAATGATGACAGACTCCAACAGTACAGTTACACAAGCAATTACGGCCTGGGAACTGCAAAAATATGTTTAATAACGGATGATTATGTTGAAACCTACTCCGGCAGCAACACTTCATCAAAATCTGTTCCCGACTGCTCTCCACTGCTGAAAGGCACTGCGGATTATGTTACTGGGTCAGGTGTATGCGCTGATGAAAACAGCGAAAAAGTTTATTATTATCTCAGCTCCGGAGTTAAAGTTCCGCTTTACAGAACAGAAAACAGCCAGTCGGGGCCAAATACCCGCATAAATCAGTTGAAAATAATTGACGGATACAGAATGCCTTCAAATAATATCCGGATTATTTCATCCGAATGTACAGGAAACAAAACGGTAATAAAACTTGAAATGAACCGCCTTGTTGCCGTTAATTCAAAACTGATAGGCCAGAGTTATAACGATTACAACGGCAGAAAAGTTGCGGTTTCAAAACCCGACTGCACCGGAATTCAGTTCAGGTTCAGCGACACCTCCGGTATAAGCGGAAAAATGAGCTTTATGAATTCCGTTATTAAAAGCGCTGATTTCGGTATTGATAATAACAGCGCAATTATAAATTTCAGGTTTACAGACGCGGGCAAATTTTACGGATATCACTGTGAATACAGCGACGGAATATTCACAATCACCTTTAAATCAAAGCCGAGTAATCTGAGCGAATATACAATAATATTGGATCCCGGCCACGGCGGATATGACAGCGGAGCATCCTGCGCCGTTTCATCCTCAAACTGGTCTGAGAAAAAAATTAACCTTTCAATTGCGTTAAAAATAAAAGAAATACTTGAAAGTTACGGCACAAAGGTTATAATGACAAGAAGTGATGACAGATTTCTGAGCCTTAGCGCCAGAAACGCTGTTGTAAGAAGATACAACCCGGATTTGTTTATTTCGGTCCACTGCGATTCTTCTTCAGCATCCTCATCCTATGGTACATCCGCATATTATTACAGGGCTTATTCACAGCCCCTGGCCAAATATATTCATCAGGCACTTGTATCAACATACAGAAATATGATATATTACGGCAAAGAAAAGAAAAATATTGACAGAGGCACAAATTATTACGCATTTAAAGTAGCCAGGGTTGAAGAATGCCCTGCAGTTCTGATTGAATACGGCTTTGTTTCAAACACAGGTGAATGCCAGTATCTTCAGAATGCGTCAACAAGGGAAATTCTTGCCAAAGCTACAGTAAACGGAATTAACAATTATATTGTCAACAGTTAAGGAGGAAATATAATGAGCAGCAAAAAAAGGATTGAAACATTATGTGTACAGGGCGGTTATACACCCAAAAACGGCGAACCCCGCCAGATACCCATTATTCAGTCAACTACATTTAAATATGACACCAGCGAAGATATGGGGGCTCTTTTTGATCTGAAAGCCAGCGGATATTTTTACACAAGACTTCAGAACCCCACAAATGATACAGTCGCCGGCAGAATCTGCGCCCTTGAAGGCGGTACTGCCGCTATGCTCACCTCTTCAGGTCAGGCAGCTAATTTTTATTCAATTTTCAATATTGCAAACTGCGGCGATCATGTGGTATGCAGCTCCGCAATATACGGCGGCACATTCAATCTGTTTTCTGTTACCATGAAAAAAATGGGAATAGACTTTACATTTGTCAGCCCATATTGTACGGAAGATGAGCTGAACAGCGCATTCAAGCCGAACACCAAAGCCTGCTTCGGCGAAACAATTGCAAACCCCGCACTTACAGTTCTTGATATTGAGAAATTTGCAAAGGCAGCTCACAGCCACGGCGTTCCTCTTATTATTGATAACACTTTTGCAACACCTGTAAACTGCAGGCCTATAGAATGGGGCGCAGATATTGTTACCCACTCTACCACCAAATATATGGACGGTCACGGCTCGGCAGTGGGCGGAGCAATAGTTGACAGCGGAAAATTTGACTGGACAAAATATGCCGATAAATTTCCCGGCCTTTGCACCCCCGATGAAAGCTACCACGGCATCACTTATACAGAAAGCTTCGGGCTTGAAGGTGCTTTTATAACAAAAGCCACCGCACAGCTTATGAGAGATTTCGGCTCAATCCAGGCTCCGCAAAACGCCTTCCTGCTCGGCCTCGGCCTTGAAAGCCTTCATGTAAGGATGGCAAGGCACTGCGAAAACGGACTTGCAGTTGCTGAATATCTTGAAAATAATCCGAAGATTTCCTGGGTTAAATACCCTTCACTTCCTTCCGATAAAGACTACGAATTAAGCAAAAAGTATTTACCCAAAGGGTCCTGCGGCGTTGTTTCCTTCGGAGTTAAAGGCGGAAGAAAAGCGGCAGAAAAATTTATGGCGGCTCTTAAAGTCTGCGCTATTGAAACACATGTTGCCGATGCAAGAACATGCTGCCTTCATCCCGCAAGCTCTACTCACAGGCAGATGAGCGATGATGAGCTTAACGCAGCCGGCGTATCCCCGGATTTAATCAGGCTTTCCTGCGGAATTGAAAGCAAATATGATTTAATCGAGGATATTGAACAGGCACTTGAAACTATCTGAAAATCGGAGCTGATATAAATGCCCATTAAAATACCCAATGGTTTACCTGCGGCAGAAATATTACTGAATGAGAATATATTTGTAATGAATGAAACCAGGGCTTCCACCCAGGATATAAGACCATTACAGATTTTGCTTCTTAATCTGATGCCCACAAAGATTGATACAGAAACTCAGCTTTCACGGCTGTTGGGCAATACGCCGCTGCAGGTTGAACTTACACTTATTCACACTGAATCCCACAAATCAAAAAACACCAGTGCAGAGCATCTGCTTTCTTTCTATCAGGTTTTTGATGATATTAAAGATAATAATTATGACGGTATGATTATTACCGGGGCCCCTGTTGAAAACCTTGAATTTGAAGAAGTTGAATACTGGGATGAGCTGTGCAGTATTATGGAATGGAGCAAATCACATGTTTACAGCACATTTCATATCTGCTGGGGAGCTCAGGCTGCTCTTTACTATCATTACGGGATAAATAAGTATTTGCTTGACAGCAAGCTTTTCGGTGTATTTCCCCACACTGCTGATTACAAAAAGTCGATCCTTCTGCGCGGATTTGATGATATTTTTTATATGCCGCACTCAAGGCACACGGGAATTAACCGTGAGGATATTGAAAAAGAAGATAAGATTAAAATACTGGCTTCATCCCCTGCTGCCGGCCCTGCAATAATGATGACAAAAAACGGCAGACAGATTTTTATAACAGGCCATGCTGAATATGATCAGTATACACTTGATAAAGAATACCGCAGAGATCTGATGGCCGGCAAGGAAATAAAGAAGCCCGTAAATTATTATGCAAACGATGATCCTTCCTGCCCTCCTGTTGTTTCCTGGAGATCACACGCTAATCTTCTTTATTCCAACTGGCTTAATTATTTTGTATATCAATCCACTCCTTATAATCTCAGCGATATACTTAACAGTGATATGCTTAATAAATAAAAATTATTTTAATAAATTAAAAATAATTGTTTACTTTTATAAAATTTTATTATATAATTATACTAAATAAATAATTTGGGATGAAAGGAGATTCGTTATGCCCGCTTTTACTTATGAAATTGTTGAGACTGTAGCCGTTCTTTCCGAAAATGCCAGAGGCTGGCAAAAAGAGCTCAATCTTGTCAGCTGGGGCGGACGCGATGCCAAATACGACATCCGCGAATGGTCACCCGAGCATGACAGAATGGGAAAGGGCGTTACCCTCAGCGATGAGGAAATGAAAGCTCTTGTTGAAGCTTGCAAAAAAATGAAATAAAAAGAATTTCAGCACCGCTCAGGCGGTGCTGATTTCTTTTATTCTAATATATAATTTTTAAAACTGTCAATTTCTTCGGCTGTTATATTAAGCCCTTTTTCCAGATATGATTCAAAACTGCCGTATATCTCATTTACCGTATCAAAATACGCTTTCAGGAACTCTTCCTCGGCAAGGAATACCCTTCTTATCTTTTCGGCTAGCTCTCTGTTTCTGAGGAATATACGTGCCAATCTGCTGATTTTAACGGATTTTTTTACAGATACATTATTAGTAATCAAATAGTCTTCCATAATAATATCATCGCTTACATTCAGCATCTTAAGCAAAATTGCTGCCGTAACGCCGGTTCTGTCTTTTCCTGCGGTGCAGTGAAATAACACAGAACCGTTTCTGTTATTTATAATCCTTTTGATACAAGCCGAAATCTGAGATGTGGAGTAATTATCACGGGCCATAAGGCGGTAAACATCATTAAGGTCGGGAACATAATTTTTCAGCTCTTCAATGCTGCTGGATTTTTTCAGCGCCGAAAGAACATCAGAACCCATACCGCTGGTCATTTCCATTGAACTGTCATCAAAAAACGGTATGTATTCGTATTTAACACCATCAATAATATAATCAGGTCTTTTGTTTATCTCATCCTGAGAGCGCAAATCAATAACTGTTTTTAAGCCGTTTATTTCGCATAGCTTTTTTGCATCTTCGGCTTTTAATTTATTAAGGTAAGAAGACCGTATTATAATATTGCCTTTTATTATTTTACCGTCCCGGGTTTTTATGCCGCCGAAATCTCTTGCATTCGGCAAAGTTTTATAATTATAATTCATATATTTCTTTTAGAATTTGAAAGCAGCTTCATATCTCTTTTTCCAGGCCATAACTCTGTCATAAGAGTATGTTTTTGGAATAACCGAACAAACGCCGATAGCCTTGCCTATGTTAAGGCCGCATTTCGGAAGCTTTTTCAGAAGGCTTGTATTTTTACACACCAATTTTGCTTTGTTGATAACATCCAATATATCTATTTCCATAGAGTTTATGCTGGTGAAGCTGGCTCCAATTGTTATGTTATCTTCATTTATCATACCGCTGTCAAAAAGGTAATCCGCCTCTTCAACAGATAAATCAAGAAGTATCATTTTAGCGCTGGCAAGAGGAGCAAGGCCGGAGCCGAGCTTTTTAAAGAAATTATACTGGTAGCTCCAGAGTGTTTCGCAATTGTATTTTTCATCGGTATCCGCAATTACAGCATCAGCAAGGATTCTGGAGGCTCTGAGGCAGTTTGCAATACCGGAACCGATAAGCGGGACAGTCATAAAAGCGCTGTCCCCTATTGCAGCATATCCGTCGCCTATCATAAGCGAAAGCGGCTGACGGGTGGGAATTTCAACAAACTGTCCGCCTCTGAGAACTTCAGTTCCGAGGGAAGGGTTAGTCTGCCTGAGCAAATCGGAAAACCTTAATACCTCTTCCATATCAAAGTCTTCAAACCTTCCGATAAGCAAATCGGTATGATTTTCTTCTGTTGCAACCCAGCAAATGCCCGGCTTACCGTCTTTAAGCAGAATTACCTTGTATTTATCCGTAACATCGCATTCCTTATTGTAAAATGCTCTGTAAATAGAAATCTTTTCATGGCGGGCAACATTCTTTTCTATGCCGAAACTAGCCGGCAGATTCATTCTGACCGGAGAGTTCATTCCGCAGGCATCAATAATAAGATCGCCGAAAAAATCGCATTTTTCTGTAGAAATACCTACAACCCGGCTGCCGAGAATAATCGGTCTGTTAACTTTGCATCCGTAAGTGATATTAACGCCGCAACCCAGAGCGTGATTTATTAAATGGGCATAAATATCTTTTCTTTCAAGTTTGATTTCAAGGTCATTTTCGGGCACATGCTGCTTAAGACCGACTCTTTCGGACGGGCCGTAAAAAGTCATATTTTCTTTATATGTGTACTTATCCTCATCCGGCATCGGGATTCCTGCAACAGCAAGTGAATCGGGAGCAAATATATCAGTCCAGTCATAGCCGAGTTCACCTTCATTTTTCTGCTCATATACATTTACATCATAACCAGCTTTTGCAAGAATAGCAGCAGCGGCTATACCGCCGTGGCCGAGGCCTGCAACAATAATCTTTTTACCCATAACAATACCCCTTTAATATTGTATATGTATTTATTTTAAATTAACTTATTCAACTTATCAAGTGCAATTTTAAATTTATTTTCACTGAGGCCTGAATAATTTACAAGAAGTATGTGCTCTTTTTTATTTTTATCACTGCAATAATCAGAGTAAAATGTCGCTTTTATCCCGAATTTATCAAGTTGATTCTTTAAATCTTTATCGGATAACGCAGTTTCAATCTTCAGCAGAAAATGAAGACCTGCCGCGGAATCAATAAGGGAACTTTTTGCATTAATTGCAGATGAATTATAAATATCAATCAGTCTGTTTCTCAGTGTCTTATAGTATTTACGGTTCCTGTTTATATGCCTTTCAAAATAACCCTTTGATATAAACTCAGCCAGTGTATATTGCTCAAATGATGAAACCGTACATCCGCTCTTTTCAAATAAATGCTTATATTTTTCCGATATTTCATCAGGCAGGATACAATACGCTATTCTTACCGAAGGTGCAATTGTTTTGGAGAATGAATTTATATATATTACTCTGCCGGATTTATCAAGAGAATATATTGATGAAACCGGGTTTACTCCGAACCTGAGCTCACTGTCAAAATCATCTTCAATAATATATCTGTTTTCATTCTGATAAAGCCAGTTGAGGATATCCTGCCTCCTTTTCGGCGTTGTTACAATGCCGGTCGGAAAATTATGGGCCGGTGAAATATGAATTACATCGCAATCAGCTTTATAAAGAAAATCCGGCATAACCCCGTTTTTATCCATTTCAAGCATTCTGACATCAAGTCCGTCGGATTTGTAGGAATTTATAATCTTATGATAAGTGGGATCCTCCACAGCAATTTTGCCCTTACAATTCAAGGCTTTGATAACAGTTGAATAGAGATATTCCGCACCGGCGCCTATAATTATATTATCTTCCTTAACTGCTATTCCCCTGTATTCGTACAGATACCCGCTAATAGCTTTTCTCAGGCACAAAGCACCGTTATACGGCAGCGGGCTTAAAAGCTCCTGCTTGTAATCAAGGCAGATTTTACGCATAATACCCGACCAGCGGTTAAACGGGAATTTATCCGGAGGCACGGTATTTGATGCAAGATCAACAATATATTCTTTTTTAATATTGTTTTCCGCCGTCTGCTGATGATTGTTTTTACTGTATTCCGAAGTCAGATTGCTTTCAACATAATACCCCTTTTTTTCAAGCGAATATACATACCCTTCAGCAACAAGCAGTGAATATGCAGCCTCAACCGTAACTTTGCTGACGCACAAATGAGCCGCAAGTTCCCTTTTAGAAGGTAATTTGCTTTCGCCCTTTATCTTACCGGAAAGAATATCATCCCGGATATTCCTGTATAATTGCTCATACATAGGCAGTCTGTTGGATTTTGATAAATTATAAGTCAACATAAAAAAATCTGGCCTTATTTTTAATTTAGTTTATGGCCTTTGACACAAGGCCAATTTCAATTATAATAATAGAAAAAGAAAAGTCAAGAGGAATAAAAATGAAAACAAAACAAATAAATAAAATAGTTATTGCTTCCCTGTTTGCCGCAATAATTTGTGTGCTGAATATTTCGGTCCACATTCCCCTTCCCTCCGGTTACGGATATATCAACATTTCAGATGTTTTTGTGCTTGTTGCAGGTTTCTTCCTGGGCCCGGTTTACGCAATTGCAGCCGCAGCTATAGGAAGCGGTCTTTCGGACCTGATTCTCGGATTTGCGGTTTATATACCGGCAACTGCTTTAATCAAAGGCCTATGCGCTTTTATTATCTGGTTTGTATCAAGCAGATTCAAAAACAAAAAATACCCTGCAATTATTACGGGAGTAATAGCAGGTGAAATTCCCGTGCCGCTGTTATATTTATTCTATGAATATGTAATTCTGAAGTACGGGCAGGCAGCTATAGTCAATGTTCCCTTTAATTTTATTCAGGCCGGTATTTCTGCACTGATTGCAGTTTTTATGATAATTACAATAAACAAAGCAGATTTTATCAAGAAATATTTATGAGGTGTAAATATGAGTGACTATTATTCAGAAGCTTTAAAAGCGTTTAATGAGTTGATTATATCGGCAGGCCTTAAATCCGGTGATTTTGCCGTAATAGGCTGCTCAACAAGCGAAATTGCAGGAAAAAGAATAGGAACAGCCGGTACAACTGAAATTGCAGGCGAAATTGTAAAAGCAATCAAAGATTCTTTTTTATCCCAAGGTATAAACATTGCCGCTCAGTGCTGCGAGCACCTGAACAGAGCCCTGGTAATTGAAAAAGAAGTTGCCGACAGATACGGATATGAGCAGGTAAGCGCTGTGCCGTATCCCCATGCCGGAGGCTCATTTGCAACGGAAGTTTACCGCAGCATGAATAATCCCGTACTTGTTGAAGAGATAATAGCAGATGCAGGCATAGATATAGGTAACACTCTTATAGGCATGCACATTAAGCGCGTTGCCGTCCCTCTAAGGCTTGAAAACAATGTAATCGGCTTTGCTCACATAAATGCTGCAAAATCAAGACCGAAACTTATAGGCGGCGAAAGAGCAAAATATAAATAATACACAACATCTTTATTGACCTGTTACATTTAAAAATGTATAATAATAAAAAAGCTTAAAGTGAGGTCAGTATGTTTATTTCAAATGATATTAGGTACATCGGCGTAAATGATCATGACATCGATTTATTTGAAGGTCAGTATTATATGCCCAGAGGTATGGCATATAACTCTTATGTTATTATTGATGAAAAAATCGCAGTTACAGATACCGTTGCCGAAAACTTTTATGATGAATGGCTTGGAAATCTGAAAAAGGAATTAAACGGAAGAAACCCGGATTACATTATTGTTCACCATATGGAGCCGGATCATTCGGCGAATCTGTTGAAGTTCTCAGATGATTATCCCGGCTGCAAAATTGTTGCCTCAAAGCAGGCTTTCAACATGATGAAAAACTTTTTCGGCACGGATTTCGCCGATAAGCAGCTTGTTATAAATGACGGTGACGAGCTTTCACTCGGAAAGCATAATCTTAAGTTTTTCTCAGCGCCTATGGTCCATTGGCCTGAGGTAATGGTCAGTTATGATTTAGCTGATAAAGTTCTTTTCTCTGCCGATGCCTTCGGTAAGTTCGGAGCTCTTGATATTGAAGACCCTGAGGGATGGGCCTGCGAAGCAAGAAGATACTATTTCGGCATTGTAGGCAAATTCGGGGTTCAGGTTCAGGCTCTGCTTAAAAAGCTTTCTGATATCGAAATAAATACCATCTGTCCCCTTCACGGTCCCGTTCTTAATGAAGACCTCGGATATTATCTAAATCTCTATAATATCTGGTCATCTTACGGCGTTGAGACCGACGGCGTTGTAATTGCATATACTTCCGTTTACGGCAATACCGAAAAGGCTGTTCAGATTTTAAAAGAAAAGCTTATTGAAGCCGGATGCCCAAAGGTAGCAGTTACTGACCTTGCCCGGGACGATATGGCTGAGGCCGTAGAAGACGCTTTCAGGTACGGAAAAATAGTTTTGGCAACCACAACATATAACGGCGAAATATTCCCCTTTATGAAGCAGTTTATTGATACATTGACCGAGCACGGCTTCAAAAACAAAACTATCGGTTTTATTGAGAACGGAACCTGGAATCCCGTGGCGGCAAAAAGAATGCGCAGCATGCTTGAGGAATGCAAGAATATCACATTTACCGAAAACACCGTTAAAATATTCTCCGCCCTCAAAGATGAAAACATTGAACAAATCAATAACCTGGCCAAAGAGCTGGTTAAATAAGAAAGGATTTATGAATTATGAATATTGTTAAACTGGTATTTGCATTTATTCTTTCCATAGGTCAGATAATAGGCCCATATATTCAGATTGCCGTGAACGGCGGTATTGACAGTTTCTTTGAGCCCTGGTCCGAAACCGATGAATTCAAAGCTGATTATGCTTTTGAGATTAAAAAAGACCCCAACAAAGACTTTGTAATACTTAATTTTGCCGATATACAGCTCAGCCCGGACAGAGTATTCGGCGAAGACGGCGAATATTCTAACAGACTTATAAAAAAATGTGTTGAAGAAGTTAAGCCTGACCTTATCACACTTACCGGCGATAACTCCTCCAGTGATGTCGGCTACCTTGAACTGATTAAACTGCTTGATTCTTTTGAAATTCCCTGGGCTGTGGTTATGGGTAACCACGACGGTAATAACGGTGACAAAACAAAAGAAGGATGGGATTCATATATTCTGTCCCATGCAAAAAACTGCCTGTTTAAATTCGGCCCTTCGGAAATGGGCTACGGTAACTATATTATAAATATTACGGAAAACGGCAAAATAGTTCATTCGCTTATAATGATGGATACACATTCTGATGCCGATGATACCGAATACGGTAAAATAAATTACGGTAAAAATGAGGATGGTACAGATAGCATCGGCTATGACCATGTATGGACCAAACAGATTAAATGGTATAAATGGGCAGTTAACGGAATAAACAAGCTTGCCGGAAACAATGTTGAAAGCTCTCTGTTTTTCCATATCCCCCTTTATGAATACAACGAAGCCAGAGACTTATACTGTAATGAAGTTAAGGATAAAGACGGTAACACCGAATATGTTCTTAAAGATGAATACAAAGACCTTTACTTTGGTTCTCTTAAAGAAGGCATATGCTCCCCAAACGGAAACAATGGATTTTTCAATGAAATCCTGCGCCTGAATTCAACCAAAAATGTTATTGTAGGCCATGACCATGTTAACAGCTTATGTGTGGAATACAAAGGAGTATGGCTTAATTACGGCCTTAAATCCGGCCACGGTTCATATTGGAACGCAGATGTAATGGGAGCTTCAGTTCTTACAATCGGTTCCGACGGGCATGGAGTATTCTCACATCACTATTATTCAGAATAATTAAACCGGAGGAGTAAAACAAATGGATTTTGCAACAATATTTCAGAGCATAACAGGTATGGGTGAAGCCGGTGTAGGCATCGCACAGCTTATAACCTCTATATTCCCTGCAAGCTGGTGGGCATCGGGTATTCTTAACCTTATAAGGATGTTCCTTTCTGCTCTTTCCGGAGTTATTACAGGATAAGCACTGAATATTATTTACCCGGGTAACTGTTCAGTTACCCGGGTACTTTTATAAAAAAGAAAAAGCACGCCTGAGCGTGCTTTATATGGCGCGCTGCAAGGGACTCGAACCCCTGACCTCTTGGTTCGTAGCCAAGCACTCTATCCAGCTGAGCTAGCAGCGCATTTAACCGGTTTCCCGATTACCAAAGTATATTAACACATAATTATAAAAAAATCAACCTTTTTTACCACATTTTTAATGTTACTGATATTTACTTTTTTGTTTTAGCGTGGTAAAATGTTAAAAAACTGAAACAGGAGGCCAAAATGAACATCAAAATCAAAAACGAACAAAATGATGCGCTTTTCAATGCAATACTTACCCTGAATAATATTGATGAATGCTATGCTTTTTTTGAGGATATCTGTTCAGTTAACGAGCTTAATACTATTTCTCAGCGGCTTAAAATTGTTAAAATGATAAGAGAAGGCAAAGTATATAGTGAAATTGCCGCCGAAACCGGAGCAAGCACTGCTACCATCACCCGTGTTAACCGCTCTATACAGTACGGCAACGGCAGTTATGAAATGGTTTTTGAAAGGCTTAAAAAATAATGTCATATGATATTTTCAGCAATTATTATGATCTGCTTATGCAAAACGCGGGTTACAGCGAACGGGCAAACCGCTACCGTAAAATTCTTATAGATAATGGTATTGAATCAGGTATATTACTTGACCTTGGGTGCGGCACCGGCACAATGAGCCTGCTGATGGCAAAAAACGGATATGAAGTAATTGGCGTAGATTCCTCCGTGGGAATGCTTATGAAGGCTAAGGAAAAAGCAAATAAAGAAAATGTTGATCTGCTGCTTCTTAATCAGGATATGGAAGAGCTGGATTTATACGGCACGGTTGACTGCACTATCAGCGCATTTGACTGCATAAATCACCTTGATTCTTTGAATACGGTAAAAAAAGTTTTTGAAAAAGTATCTCTTTTTACCGTACCCGGCGGAGTTTTTATTTTTGATGTAAATACTGTTTTTAAGCACAGAAATATACTTGCAGACAATTCTTATATATTTGAATCGCAAAATGTATTCTGTGCCTGGCAAAACAGCCTTAATGAAGATAACAGCGTTGATATTACGCTGGATTTTTTTGAAAAAAGCGGTAACAGCTATAAACGGGAAACCGAATGTTTCAGCGAAATTGCTTTTTCGGCAGAAGAACTTACATCTGCGCTTGATTATGCAGGCTTTGATGTGAAATCAATATTTGATGATTTAACCGATAATCCGGTAAACGAAACCAGCCAGAAGGCGGTTTTTGTTGCAGTTAAGAGGTAATATATGGGTAATGCAGTAAGGATGATTTCATCCGACGGTACTTTTACCGTAATGGCAATCGATTCAACCGATATTGTTGCAAAAATGGAACAAATTCATAAAACTTCAGCCGTAAATACCGCTGCCCTCGGCAGGTTGCTGACAGCCGCTTCGCTTATGGGCGCAGTGCTTAAAGGCAAAGATGACAGCGTCACCTTGCGGCTGAACGGCGGTGGGCCCGCCGGCTCTCTTATTGCCGTATCAGACAGCGAGGGCAATGTAAGAGGATATGTCTCAAACCCGGTGGTTGAAATACCTCTTAATAACAAAGGAAAACTTGATGTAAGAGGAACGGTAGGTACAGACGGAACACTGACGGTAATAAAAGACTTAGGGCTGAAAGAACCCTATACCGGTCAGGTGCCTATAATAAGCGGCGAAATTGCTGAGGATATAACAAGCTACTTTGCAATAAGCGAGCAGATTCCCACGGTCTGCGCCCTGGGTGTACTTGTTAACCCCGATTTAACCGTAAAAGCCGCAGGCGGTTTTATAATTCAGCTTTTACCTACTGCTATGCATGATACAATATCTGCCATAGAAAAAAGCATAGAAGATATTCCTTCAGTAACGGAAATGCTTTGCTCCGGACTTGACCCCGAGGGTATGTGCAACCGGGTTCTGAAGGACTTTGAACTTGAAAAGCTTGATGAGTTTTACCCGGAGTATAAATGCGGCTGCAGCCGTGAAAGAGTAATAAAAGCACTTGTTTCTTTGGGCAAAGAAGAGCTTACGGATATGGCAAAAGATGAAATAACCAAGGTAAACTGCCACTTCTGTAACAAGGTTTACAGATTTACGCCTGAAGAAATATTAAACCTTATAAAATGAAAAAATCCCGTCAACAGACGGGATTTTTTTGTGTCTGTTGCTCTAAAGTGCAACCACAGAATTCATCAGTTGTCGATATATCAAACCGGAATTTGTTGAGATAATTATATCAAAAATCATCATGTGTTTCAATAAAAAAGTGACAGTGCGAACGGCTCGACTTAAAATAGAATTTTATCAACAATTCGCTTATTTACATATATCAAAGGTTGTTGTATACTTAACTTGCAATCTGGATTGAATAAAACGAAAGGACAAAAAATATGGACTATATAAAAACAGGAAATTACATAAAAAGTCTGCGGAAATCCGAAGGACTTACACAGAAAGAGCTTGCTCAGAAACTAGGAATATCTTTTCAGGCGGTTTCAAAATGGGAGAGAGGCGACACTCTGCCTGACACCGGTCTTTTGCTTGAACTTTGCGATATCCTCAACACCACAGCCGATAAGTTGCTCAACGGCGGCACAGTAATGTTCAGCAGCAAAAAGCAGATGCATATGGAAGATGTGATACGCGGCTTTGATGACATAGAGGATATAGGCAACTGCTTTGGCAAAGACTGTGATTTTTTCACGGGAATGGTTGAGGGGATAAACAGCAAGATGAATATTGACCTGCTTGAATATATGCAGAGTCCGAAAACGAGAGAGGTTCTTTGGGCCGAGGTTATCATTCAGGGAATTCTCTCCGGCAAAACCGTAGATATGGATGAGGTTGAAGCGTGTTTTACAAACAAAAAGATGATTGCCGAAATCAGAAAGTATTATGAAAAAACTTTATGAAACAGCCCGGCAATACAATTCCGGGGCATCAGAACAGAGTTCGACGCTCCGGAAACATATAATTATCCCTGACAAATCCCGATTAGTTAATTTGTTTGCGTATTCTGCTTGGCGGTGTTGATGGATGCAATCAGCATAACACGAATACTTGTGCAGGCAGAATCAAGAGATTTATACTGTCTTTCGGTCAGATATCCCGTTTTATATAAGAGCTCCAGCCAATACCCCGTTTCATTAGCTTCTTTCAGAGATGTTTGGAGCTTTGCAATAAAATCAGGCTTGCTG
Source organism: Clostridia bacterium (assembly GCA_017430535.1). GTDB lineage: Bacteria > Bacillota > Clostridia > Oscillospirales > Acutalibacteraceae > CAG-177. Next base: position 16,921 of record JAFRMR010000003.1, on the reverse strand, counting down.
TGAGCATACTGTGCTTCCCGGATATTTGCACCGATAGAAGACCCGCTCCTGCCGATATGATTTGAGATAACGGTTTCGTGTTTTGATTTCAATTCCCGTACAAGGTTGATGATCGAAACTGCAAAATAAACATATTGAATTGAAAGCTCGTCGTTACGCATAATTTTCACCTCGTCAGTTCTATATTAACAAATAGTCTTATAGAATTAAGCGTTGGTCAGAGATGAGAGGTATCGGAATAAAATGAAGACGCGCTAACGCGCTGATGAATGCACTCGCTTCGCTCGTTAATGAAGGCGGAGCAGGAGCCTGCGCCTAATGAAGCGAAGTCGCCTTTGGGATGATATCCTTCATTTTCATTTCTTCATTCGTCCCGTAGGGCGACTTCATTGAAAAAAGCGCTTTTGTCCGAGAGACAAAAGCGCTTTTTCTGGAGGTACCACCCAGATTTGAACTGGGGAATCGCGGTTTTGCAGACCGCTGCCTTACCACTTGGCTATGGTACCTTATATATAAAAAATGGAGCGGATGACGAGGCTCGAACTCGCTACCTCCACCTTGGCAAGGTGGCGCTCTACCAGATGAGCTACATCCGCAAAATGGTGCCTTCGGCCGGAATCGAACCAGCGACACGTGGATTTTCAGTCCACTGCTCTACCAACTGAGCTACAAAGGCATAAAAAAGACCTGCATAATAACTTATACAGGTCAATGGCGACCCGGAACGGGCTCGAACCGTCGACCTCTAGCGTGACAGGCTAGCGTTCTAACCAGCTGAACTACCGGGCCATTGGTGGGAACAACAGGGCTCGAACCTGTGACCCCCTGCTTGTAAGGCAGGTGCTCTCCCAGCTGAGCTATGCTCCCATACCCGCTTTCTCAAGCGGCTTGATTATAATACAATAATTTACTGCTGTTGTCAAGGGATTTTTATATTTTTTTATACATTTTTTAAATTCAATATTTATATATATTTCTAAGAAAAAAGAGCTTTTCCCGTTGAGGAAAAGCTCTGATTCATTAACAGATTTATGCCTTGAAAGCTTCTTCAACTGCAACTGCACAGGCAACCGTTGCGCCAACCATGGGGTTGTTGCCCATACCGATAAGTCCCATCATTTCAACATGAGCGGGAACAGAAGAAGAGCCGGCAAACTGAGCGTCTGAGTGCATACGGCCCATTGTATCGGTCATACCGTAGCTGGACGGACCTGCAGCCATATTATCGGGATGAAGGGTACGGCCTGTGCCGCCGCCGGAAGCAACTGAGAAATACTTAACGCCGTTTTCATTGCACCATTTCTTATATGTGCCGGCAACGGGATGCTGGAATCTGGTGGGGTTAGTGGAGTTACCGGTAATGGAAACACCTACGTTTTCAAGCTTCATAATAGCAACGCCTTCGGGCACATTATCTGCGCCGTAGCATCTTACCTTTGCTCTGTCACCGTTTGAATAAGGAGTTTCTTCAACTATTGTAACGGTTTCCGAATAGGGATCAAACTCGGTTTTAACATAAGTAAAACCATTTATTCTTGAAATTATCATTGCGGCATCTTTGCCAAGGCCGTTAAGTATAACCTTAAGGGGCTTAACCCTGACCTTATTTGCATTGAGGGCAATTTTGATAGCACCCTCAGCGGCGGCAAATGATTCGTGACCGGCAAGGAAGCAGAAGCATTCTGTTTCTTCGGAAAGGAGCATTTTGCCAAGGTTTCCGTGGCCGAGGCCAACCTTGCGGTTATCGGCAACAGAGCCGGGAATGCAGAAACTCTGAAGGCCTATTCCGATTGCTGCAGCAGCATCAGAGGCTTTGGTGCAGCCGGTTTTAATAGCAATAGCACAGCCCACGGTGTAAGCCCAAACAGCGTTTTCAAAGCATATGGGCTGAGTTTCTCTTACGATTTTATCACAGTCAACACCCTTTGCAAGAGTGATTTCTTTGCATTCTTCTATTGAAGAAATGCCATATTCTGCAAGAACGCCGTTAATTTTATCAACGCGTCTTTCATAGCTTTCAAATAATGCCATTTTATAATCCTCCTCTTACAATTATTCTTTACGGGGATCGATGTATTTTACGGCATCAGCAAATCTGCCGTAAGTGCCAATCGATTTCTCATATGCGGTGTTGGCATCGTCGCCTTTTTTCATAAAATCGGTCATCTTTCCAAGTGAGCAGAATTCATAACCGATAACCTGATTGTCAGCGTCAAGGGCAAGCCTTGTAACATAGCCCTCAGCCATTTCAAGGTAACGAACACCCTTATACTTTGTGCCGTACATTGTGCCTACCTGAGAGCGGAGGCCTTTGCCGAGATCCTCAAGGCCGGCGCCTACCGAAAGACCGTCATCGGAAAAAGCAGACTGTGATCTGCCGTAAACTATCTGAAGGAAGAGCTCACGCATTGCGGTATTGATGGCATCGCAGACAAGGTCTGTATTAAGAGCTTCAAGAATGGTTTTGCCGGGTAGAATCTCAGCAGCCATTGCGGCAGAGTGTGTCATACCGGAGCAACCAATAGTTTCAATAAGAGCTTCTTCAATAATACCGTCTTTAACATTCAAAGAAAGCTTGCAGGCACCCTGCTGAGGTGCGCACCAACCCACTCCGTGAGTAAATCCAGAAATATCTTTTATTTCATAAGCTTTTACCCATTTGCCCTCTTCGGGTAAGGGAGCGGGACCGTGATTGGGTCCTTTTTTTACGCAGCACATATTCTGTACTTCGTTTGTGTAATTGATCATAAAGATCTCTCCTTTCCTGTTTTACAGTAATAATATACTACACAGTTGATTTATAATCAATCCGTAAATTATATGAATAATTGAAATATTATCAATATATATTTGTTAAATAGTATATCAGATACTATTCATTCGCCCCGGTGGCAGTTTCATTTCCGCCTGAAATAGCAACATTTTCTTTATGACGCTCAGCACGCATAACCTCAAGGTCTTTATACATCTGCTCTTTCTTTTCGCCCTCAACATCATAAAGAGTCTTAAGTATAATTGCTTTTATAAGATTGGCAAAAGCATAGCCGAAAAGCAGGAACGCAAGCAGCCACAGGCATGTTTTAAGGTAAGTGGGCTGTGCCTGCATGGTTTTTACAAGATCGCCCTCTGCTGATGACTGGTAACCTACCCATGCAATCAAGAAGGGAATTGCAAGTTCCTTGAGGTAATTGAGGCCTGTGGTAATCCAGCCGGGTACAATACCCTGAATAGCTTCCATTCTCTCCCCCGTCTGCCACTCAAGGTAATCAAAGTACTCAACATTGAAGTGAGAGTTGGAAAGTTCCTGAACACCGATTCCCACACCGAAAAGGAAATAGAATACATAGAAGAAAATGCTGTTCCAACCGGAGAAGAACATAAGCCCCATCTTTGCCTCAACAAAGCATATTGCAAACAGAACTCCTGCGGAAATCATTGAGTAGGGGCCGCAGAATTTAAGCAGTTTGGTAGGTTCATATTTCTTGGCGATTTTAGCAGTTAAAAGATTGCCTACAACCGTGCCGGCAGCCGTGGGAATAGTAAGCAACAGATTTTTGGATGATCCAACTGTAATAGCAGCAAGGAAAGTTGAGAACCTGCCGAGCGCCGCAAGTACATTAGCCCAACCCATATACTGATACGCACGGTAATTCCTGTATTTGAAAAGTGAAAACAGCGCTTTTGATACCTTGACTTTTTCTTTTTTGGGCAGCTCAATACGCTCTTTGCAGAACAGACCGCACATCAGGTTACCGAATGCAGTAACGATTGCTGCTACTATAGCAAGGGTCATATACATTGCGTTCTTATCATCGCTGAACAATCCGTAAACAAATGTGCCGAGATAAGCTCCGCCGTAACCGATATAGTATGAAAGCTGCCATACAGTTGCAACAGTTTTCTTCTCTTTGGGATTAGGCGAAATAACCTGAGCCACATTCTGGCCGAAGTTATTGAATGTATTGAAAATAGTCTGGCATAAAGCAACGCCGTAACGGAACATTGTCATCTGCTCAACTGTCCACCCTTTGGGAACATAGAAATACAGTACCGTAAGAGCGAATATAGGAACAAGACAGATTATATACCACTGGCGGTATCTGCCCCAGCGGCTCTTCCATTTCTGAACAATAATGCCTGCAATAAGGCCGATCAGAATGCCTGCAACAGTTGTTATTGTGGTCTGTACGGCCATAATCTTTGCGATTCTGTCTGAATCAACGCCTACCGGGCCGTAATAAAGCTCATGAAGGAATGCTGCTGCAAGTGTACCGGTAAGTGTAGTTCCGAACATTCCGCCTATACGGGCAAGGCTCAGGCAAACATACTCAAATGTAGTAACATTTTTACCGGTATCGGATGGCAAAGTTCCTGCCGGTTTAGTATCGGTTTTTTTCATAAATCTGCTCCCCTCTTATTTAAGATTCAAAACAGCATTATAATCATCAATGCCGTAATTTCCAACGCTGTGTTTCATAGTCTCATAAAAGTCAAGCGTTTCACCCTGAGATCCTTTAAGCGTTTTAATAAAGGGCCTGATTCGCTTAAAGGCTTTAAGCAGAGTGTCGCCGCCCGGCGTACCCTCAACATAGGGCTGGTTGCCTTCAAATATACTGCGTACAAATGAAACAGCAAAATCAACAAAGGAATCATTCTTTATCTGAGGATCGGCTTTTATCATAAGAAGCTTTGCAAATCCTCCAACTGTCATCTTCGAAAGCTTTTTGCCGATTGCCGGGAAAAATTTCATAAGCACCGGCGACGGCTTTATATGAATCTTTCTCATGAATTTTTCCGGATCATTTTCCATCCGATATATTAAAGTACGAATCATTCGGTCAAACTGAGCTTCAAGATATTTTTCGCCGGTAAGTCCTTTTTTATCCCATTCAAAATCTGGTACGGGAATGCTTTCAATTTTAACTTTGCTGTCATCTTCAACAGTAACCAGTCTCATAAAAGCAGGGCAGCCTATGGCAGAGCCGGTACATACATCGTAAAACTTGTTTCCCTTTGCAGTTTCCGTAACATTGATGCTCTGATTATGCATATGGCCTGTAAAAATAAGATGAACTCCGTTATCTGCAAGGGTATCAACAAGCTTCTGAGCCTCCGCCTGCCTTGCATCGGAAATAAGGGCAAGGATGGGCTGGCCGGGAAGAACAGGATAATGCTCCATGGCAATCATCATTTTACCGTCGGACTGAGCCTGCTTTGCCTGGTCGGCAATCCAGCCCAGGAATTCATCATCATAAGTGATATGCTTTTCGCTGTCGATATCATTACAGATAACTAAAAGGCGGACATCATCGGATAAATCGGCAACATAGGATAAATGTTTTTCATTAAAAGCAATGGCATCTGTATAACCGAAATCTTTATAATAATCATAAAGCTCGGTAAACTTTGTGCCTTCAACGGTTCCCCTGCCGGATTCATTGAAGCAAAACGGCGTATCATTGAAATCGTGACCGGCAGTTACAACATATATCTTTTTGCCGCTCTTTTCCTTGAAATCATGAAGCAGCTTTGAAAAAGCCTCATTGCTTTCTTTTTCACCGTTAAACGAAAGATCACCGGCAATCAGAACTATATCTGCCTGATCGGCTTTTGCCAGATATTCAAATACAGCTTCGTTTATTGCCTGGGTTTCAGCAAAACACTTTTGCTCACCGTCCATAAAATCCTCATAATCATCGCCCCACGCTCCGAGAGTGTATTTGAAATAGTGAGTATCAGTTACCAGAAAAAACTTCAGTGGCTTCAAAACGCCTCTCCCCCTTACAAATTGTAAAATTATTATATCAAACAGTTTTATATTATTCAATAAAAACATATATTTATTTCGGATTACAGCGTAGTAACAAAAAAGAGCAGGTCAAAAGACCTGCTCTTTTTATGGCGCACCAGCTGATAAAGATTCCGAACTATCTATTGCGCCTTCAACTTCCTTGAAAGAGATGGTTTTCTTAACATTCTTAAAGTTATATGTGATTATTACTTTGTCGTCATAAAGATAAATCTTGTTGACAAAATGATTAATAAGTTTTCTTCGATGGTCAACACGGTCGGGATCATAATTACGGAAACTTTTGAGATAAGCAAGAATCATTTCCTTGTTTATGTTTGGCTTTTTGGATTCCAAGGCTGCTATTTCCGTATTCAGCTTTTTCTTTTGAGCTTCGAGTTCTTCAAGTCTTTGCTTTGTTGTCTCTGTAATTATCCCTTGCTCCATCGCTTTTATCAGATTTGATATGCTCTTTTGAACATCATCAACTTGATTGCGATATGCAGGCAAAAGCGGATCTTCGGTTCCGACCAATGCAATAATTTTGTCTGCAATGTATTCAATCAGCTTATCGTCAAGCAACATTTTAACAGTGTCATTTACAACAAGGTCCTCAATCCATTCTTTTTTAACCGATTTCTTGTCGCATCCGCCGTGCCGTTTAACATCTGCACATTTATAATAGCGATAAATGATTCCGGCGTGATTTTTTCCGCTTTCGCCGAACATCTGATTTTTGCATTTGCCGCAATAAAGCTTTGTAGTCAGCAAATATTCTTCTGCCGCTTTATGTTTTGCTATTGACCGACGATTGACATTCAGCATTTCCTGAACGGTATCAAATAACTCTTCGCTTATAATTGCCGGGATACCATTAGGAACAACCACATCGCTGTGCTTGTATTCTCCGATGTATATTCTGTTATGCAGAATTCTTCCGACAGAATTCACATTGAGCGGATTTCCTCTGGAATTGACAACTCCTTTTTCATTCAGCTTATCGACTATCTGCTGAAGTTTCATTCCTTCCGAATAGTTAACGAATATCTCTTTGACGAGAGGAGCAGTAACCGGATCGGGCTTTAAATGCTGTTCTCCGTCAACATAAAGTCCAAAGGGTATACCTCCGCCGTTATATTTGCATTTCAATGCATTTTCTGTTTGTCCTCGTTTAACTTTTTCGGCAAGTTCAACAGAATAGTATTCCGCCATACCTTCAAGCATGGTTTCAAGCAGAATACCTTCCGCTCCCTCGGATATTGTTTCAGTTGCAGATATAACCCTGACACCGTTCTTTTTCAGAACATATTTATATTTTGCACTATCATATCTGTTCCTTGCAAAACGGTCCAGTTTCCATACAAGCACTGCTTCAAATGATTTGTTCGCGCTGTCTTTAATAAGCTGCTGAAATTCAGGTCTGTTATCAGTTTTTGCAGAAAACGCTCTGTCTGTGTATACGCCGATAATATCCATTCCGTTTTTCTCAGCGTATTCACGGCATTCTCTTACCTGCCCTTCAATAGATTCCTCACGCTGATTGTCGGATGAATATCGGGCATAAATTACTGCGTTCATCATTTCACCTGATCTCTCTTAATCACAAATGTATTTGATTCCTCTACCATTTCCTGTTGTTTTAATATAGCCGTTTTTGACAAGATTCTTTAAAATGCTGACGGTTTTTGTTTTTCCGAACCCGCATCCTTCAGCTATTTCAGAACTTGAAAGGGCAATATTGTTTTTCAAAAATGTGTATATTGTTTTTTCATCTTCATTTAAAGGTATTTCTTTTTCAACAGTAGGTAAAATCACACTGATTGTATTATCTGACACTTCAAACCTTGGTTTTATTTCGCTGTCGGTGTAAGCTTCGTTTATTCTTTTGACTCCGGTTCCGAACCGTTCAATCTGATGAAGCCGGAAAAACACATTACCGATTATCGGATTTCTGAGAATTGAAAGCCTTCCCGCAAGATATTCTTCTTTTGATATACCGTGAGGCAAACCGCCGGGAGAAACAATTTCTATTCTGTCCTTGAACATGGAAACTCTGACATTTGCATTTACATCCCATGTTCTGTGAACTATTGCATTAACGACTGCTTCTCTGAATGCTTTTTCGGGGATAAGTTCTTTTTCCGTTCTTAGCATACCGTCAATTATTTCATACTGATAATATTTTTTGAACATTTCACAGGCAACATCAAATTGAGCAAGGCAGGATGTTTTTTCACAGAGCTTTCTATCCATAATGATATCAATACTTTCACCGAAGCGCACAATGTCAATTCCGGGAAAGCTGTTTTTGTCCGCAAGAATCTCACCGGCAATATTATAACCTTCATCATCAGAATACAATTCAAGGGTTTTCAATATGTTTTCATCAAGTTTTTTAATGGATATCTGCTCTTTCAGCTTTTGCTCAAGTACACCGAATTTTAGATTTTGAGTCTTTGACGGAAGATCTTCAAATGATTTATTCTGGCCTTCAAGCAAAAGCCGTCTCAGTTCAACAGCATCAACCTCAACAGTAGATGTATCGTTTCTGATATAAGCTTTTGATTTATATAAATATGGTTTATTAAGTCCTTCGTATACTGTCAGGGTAATAACATTATTGCTGTTAACCGAAAGCGTATATCTCGGCTTAGGAGAAATACTGTCGTTTATTTTGTTTTCAATATCCAGGCAGGCAGACTTAGGTTCATTAACTCCAACCGGCTTGCCGGAATCGGTAATTCCGAACTTTATTTCTCCCGTTCCGAAATTCGCGAATGCACTGACTGTTTTAAGAAATGTATTGGTGATTTTTTCTTTATATTCTAAAACATTTGACTCTTTCATTGTTTACACTCCAATCTGTTTTGCGTTCATATAATACCACATTATGAACGCAAATGCAACCGTAAATATTTGCGTTCACGTTATCGTTCGTTTTATTCTTTTTTGTGAACGATATTTTTTAGGTTTATACGACTTTTTTACGCAAAAGGATACAGTTTATTGAAAAACTTTTTTGTCAGAGGTAAGGACATAGGTTATTAAAAATAAAAAAGATAAGGAACCATATTTTACTATACATTTTTTATCTGAAAATGTGTATAATTGTCAATGTAAATCGTCTTATTATTGAGATCTCAAATCAGGCCGGCAATGCAAAGGAGGTGAACCGGTGAATAATGATGTGGTTTTAAAACTGTATGAAAAGTACGCGCAGGATATATTCAGGTTCGCTTATTCTTATTTAAATTCCTACAGTGATGCTCAGGATGTTGTCCACGAAGTTTTTCTGAAAATGCTGAAAAGCAATATCAGAATAACAGAGGGTAAAGAAAAAAGCTATATTCTCAAAATGGCGGCAAACAACTGCAAAGACCTTCTTAAATCAAAAAACCGTTCTGCTGTTATTTCGTTTGACGAATTGCCCTCAAGCGCCGAAGCATACGAAGATGATTTTAAGGATAACGAACTTACAGCGGCGCTGAAAAAAATTCCCGAGAATTACAGAATCGTTATCCACCTTCACTATTACGAAGAACTGAGCGTGAAAGAAACAGCAAAAATCCTGAAACTGTCGGTTTCATGTGTTTCAATGCGGCTGACAAGAGCAAAAGAAATGCTCAGAGAAGCATTAAAGGAGTATAGCTATGAAAAGATTTTATAACGAAAAAATCAGTGAGATTAAAATGGACAAGACCGATTTTGATTTAATCAAAGAAAAAATTCAAAACAACAAAACCGTATCCAAACCTGAAAACAGAATATTGAAAATTGCCGTTTCTGCGGCAGCGATAATAGCTCTTATGTTCTGCTTTCCTCAGGTCAGAACTTTCGCGAGTAATACAATCAACAAGTTTGTTGTATTTACTTTCTTTGACGGCACAAAAGGTGAAATGACAGAAGGAGAAGATTACACGGCGGTGTCAATCGAAGAGTCACCCGTTGAAGAGGACTTTTTCACTGTCGAAGACGGTAAACTGTATTTTGTTTATGACGGCAGCAAAGCCGATATTACCGACAAAGTCGGCGGGAATAACTATTTCAGATTTGAAATCACACGCCAAAACGGTAAATCGGTGCTGTTTATCGGCGGCGACGCCGGGAATTACGGTTGGTGCGAGTTGGTGTTTGATGCCAACGGAAACTATATTACAAACCGTATGTGTGTGCCGACAGGAAACAGCGCTAATAATGATAATAACGATGAAGTATTTTCTGATCCCGATTGGCTCGAAATAGCCATGCATAACGAGGGTGTGCCTTGCGGAAATCCGGAACTTGACAGTAAATTGGAAAACAATGATTAAAAACTTATAATCCCCAAACAAGTAATAATCAATAGCGAATTGAGCCGAGGCCTTCGCCCCGGCTCTTTTCATTTTTGGAGTAAATCGTGGTTTCATCTTATAGCTTAATTGCTGCAATCATATGATTCACAAGGGATTGCGGGTTTTTAATTGACTCCTATATAGGAAGAGGAACACTCTTCCGTTTGTGCTGCCAATACAATGAAACTATTATTGCCACCTTAAAACATACATAATCATTTTTGTAATGTAGTGTTACACTTTCGCACTTTTCCTTGAATGAGCACAGAAAATATGATATTATTTTCAATAGAAAACAAAAGGGTAGCTTGAAATATGATACTTGAAATTGAAGATAAATCAAAATTACCAATTAGTTTAGAGATTATACAAAAGAGCTTTGCTACGGTGGCGGATGAATTCCATTTAACAAAGGAAAACTGTCCCGGGCATACTACTTTTATGACGCTTAACAAACTGCAGCATTCATTTGAATCTGGCAAACGGATGTTTTTGTATTGCTCGGGTTCAAAGCCAGTCGGTTTCTTCTCATTGAAACAGATTGACTGTGAAACCTGGGAACTGGATCATCTTTCCGTACTTCCGGAATACCGTCACTGCGGAATCGGAAAAGATCTGTTGGATTATGCCGAAGAAACTGTTCATGAGCAAAACGGAAAACTGCTGAAAATCGGCATTATGGAAGAAAACGAACAGTTAAAACAGTGGTATTTGCAGAATGGATTTGTATCGACTGGAACGAGCCACTTTGAACATCTGCCGTTTACTGTTGGATTTATGAAGAAGGATGTTTAATAATGAATTTGCTATTTCGTATCAGCAGAGCTAAAACACGGCTTTATTGCAGGAAAAAGTTGATTTCATCAAAAGAAGAATACACATCATTTTTGAAGAAATGTGCTGATGACTATAAACCGCAAGTATTAACCGTGGTGGATAATACAGTAAAATGTAAAGCGAAACAAAGTGAGTTGTTTTGTGTTATTCCGGAGCACAGTAATTTAGGCAGAAAATATGGCTTTCCTTATTCTGATGAATTAACAGATAAAGAAAATGCTTTTGCAATAATGAATTATCTGACAAAGCATACATATTATTGCGGAGCAACGAGAAACATTCTTCCTGATGACGGTATGGAAATACTGCGATATTCTTTTAACCAACCGTTTAAAAAAGCAATAAACTGCAGAGCAAAGGCAATTGCTTTAACGGATATACTTAATTCATATGGAATAAATTCGCTGCCCGTATGCTGTATGTCAAATGGCGGCGGCAGCCATTTTCTGGTGAATATATGGCTTAAGGAAGAAAACCGGTTTATTGTTCTTGACCCTTCATTTAACTGTTATTTCAGCAATGACCGCGGAAGAAATATGTCAGTTTATGAACTAAGTGAGTGCGTTTTGAATAACCGTTCTGTGACGGTAAACGGTTATTCTTTTCTCGGAACAGAAGAATTCAAAGATTATTATTTCGACGCTTTTATCAGAGATTTAATGGCAAACATATCAACATGGGAAACAAATAAGCGCTGTAGAAAAGAACTGTCAAAAGTATGCGGAGTGGTTTTTGATACGAGAGTGCCGAAAACATTAGCTCTTTGACTGAATAGAATAATTATATGAATATCAAGGAAATCACAGATTATATTTTTATCGGAACCGAGCCCTGCAAAGCGGACGCAGTCTTTGTTGTCGGAGGGTCATTGCCCGATGCCGCCCGGCTTGCTGCGGATTTATATCACAGAGGTTTTGCCGATACCGTTATTATCGGCGGCAAATACAGCGTCAAGCGTGACAACTTTCCGTTGCCGGAATATGAAACCGAATATGACTTCTATAAGGATATTCTTCTGAAAAGCGGTGTGCGCGAAGATGATATTTACGGTGAGCGGGAATCGGGATACACGAAGCAAAACGCCGAATTTGCAAAATGTGTTGTTGATGAAAACGGCTTGATGATACGCAAGGCTTTGATCGTCTGCAAGTCCTTTCACGCAAAACGCTGCCAGCTATTATATCAAATATATTTCCCCGGTGTAGATTTCACGGTTGTTACCTTTGACGGCTTCGGTATCAGCAGGGATAATTGGTATCAGACCGAATACGGCAAAGAACGGGTTATGGGCGAACTGAAAAAGATTGTGGAGCAATGTAAATAAACTTATGAATAACGATGTTATTTATCATTATCCGGGTTTGAAAATGTTGAAATAACAGAAACGGAATTCGGATATATTTTCTCTGCTGAAAGAAAATAAACAATACAAATCGGAATTTGCGGAGGGAAGAACTTGAAACAAATATTTGAATCTGACAGGATCAGCTTTGTCGAAATATCGGAACTCTTGATAAACGATTACCTCATAATGATAAATGATAACGAAAACGTCAACAGGTTTATATATAAAACTAAAAGAGACAGGCAGTTTACCGCGGAAGACGAAACCGTATGGGTACGTAAAAAGCTTGAAGAAAAAGCCGTGATCTTTTCCATGATCGAGAAGAAAACCGGGGCCTTTATCGGGAATATCGAACTCATGGAGATCAGTGATTCGGTCAAGGAACTCGGAATCGCCATAACCGCAAAAAAGCAGAATAAAGGATACGGGACCGAAGCCGTTGGGTCGCTTTTGGAATTCGGTTTTAAACAATTCGGATTGCAGAAGATCGTTTTGAGAGCTAATCCCGAAAATGGAAGGGCGATATGCGTTTATAAAAAGTGCGGTTTTCGTGAATACAACAGAACCGACGAACACGTTTATATGGAAAAATCACGATAAATACTGGTTTTAGTGAAACAAATTCCGGTTTATCGGGATAAATCACACAGAAAGAATAATACAAATCGGGATTTGCGGAGGCAAAAGAGATTATGTGGCTTGTGTTTGCAATTCTGTCCGCTGTTTTTGCGGCGCTCACCTCAATACTTGCAAAGGTTGGTATTGAAGGCGTCGATTCAAACCTCGCAACGGCTGTGCGCACAGTTGTTGTGGTGGCAATGGCGTGGATTATGGTGTTTATTACAAACGCTCAATCCGGTCTGTTGCAAATTGGCAGAAAAAGCTGGATATTTCTTATTTTATCGGGAATTGCCACGGGCGCATCCTGGCTCTGCTATTATAAAGCTATTCAGCTGGGTGATATTTCAAAAGTCGTACCGATAGACAAGCTGAGCGTCGTTATTACGCTGATTCTCGCGTTTGTCTTTCTTCATGAATCATTTACGGTTAAATCCGTAATCGGCTGCGTGCTGATAGGCGCCGGAACACTGATTATGGTGCTGTGAACAAACAGAACCGCAGATATTGTTCGGCGAACCAAATAAATACCGATTTAACGGATTGGCTGCGAAGAAAAAATAATGCAAACCGGGATTTGGAGACTGAATTATGATTAAACTCTTTGGAAAAAACAACGATTTAAGAACTGAAGAAGGTAAAATAACGAAATCGGGATATGTAATCATGGTACTGTCCACTGTTTTTGGACTGTGCGTATTTTTGACCGGAAGATTTTTTTACGGAAAGTCTCTGCAAGAGAAATAGTCAGACAAATTCCAGTTTGCCAAGGCAAATCATTAGATGACACACTACAATATCTTCAGAATTATTCAAATGTCAATAACTTTTATGAAAACGTAAAAAAAAACGGCCAAAATGTAAAATAACCGAGCAATTGAACAATGGAATATTTCTTACATTTTTAAGGGTACGGAGAACATTGAAATCTCCGTACCCTTTGATATTATTGGATTCTGTTTCAAAATGTAGCGAAATAAATGGTAAGGGAAAAATAATGTTTATTCCTCCCTTGGTACATCCGCCGTAATCATATCGGTATCCGGCAATTTGAAGTTGTATCGAAATGTATCATAATCGTCCTTTGACAGCTCGCCCCGTCTCATTGCCTTCCTCTTCCGGTTCCAGGCAAAAAGCATTTCAAAAAGAGTGGCGTAGGTTGTACCTTTTGTCTTGTCGAGTCTCAGGCAGAGTTCTCCGTCTATGTCATCTATGTATAAACCATACATATCTTCAAGAGCAAACAGGGTGTGCATAAGTCCCGTGTAACTGTCTATGTCGGGAACATTCAATGCCTCGGGTGATACATTGAATATTGCCGCAAGCTTTTCGGTTGTATCCGCCTTCGGCAATCTCTTCGCTGTCTCATATTGGGCGATCCTCACATCTGCGGTTTTCTCGGAGAATCCCAGTCTGTTCCCCAGCTCTTTCATAGTCATATTATTCTTCGTCCTGAAGAAATGTATCCTTTCCGATATAGCCATGATAATACCTCCGCAGTTAATTATGTGAGGTTATCATAGCATATCGGATTTGCTATGTCAAGCACATTTATCAGTATTGCTTAATATTTTGCTTGACATACTGAACATTTTATGATATATTGTAATTGGATACTAAGCATATATGATTAGTATTAATCTATCACGAAGGGAGATGATTAAAATGTTCAGCAACCCTCAGCCGCAGCTGTGCCGCCGGCAGGCCTCAATCCGGTTGTGATGGCATGTCATAACCGGTATTGAGTTACTGCTTTTGACAAGGTCACAAGTCAGTAACGAAACACGTGCACAAAATATGTTCATTATGAAACAAATCTGAAACAAGAAGGAAGGTTGATAACAACGAGTATTAAACTCAGCATTGAAGTTGAAAACGGCGATGAAACAGAGAAAGATGAATTCTTAAAAACAATATCATATCTGTATCATTATGAATTTGTGAAGGAGAATTCGGGTTACGGCAACAAACGGTATCTGCAGTATATGCTCACGCCCGCTGTTCATCACAGCTGCGGGAGAAAAAGAAAACTCTCCCCCGAAGAAGAGGAAGAGGTAAGAAAAGATCATTTTGATTTGGGCCTGACAATCGCCGAGCTTGTCTCATTTTACGGCGTGAGCAAAGCGACGGTTTGCAGGATACTGAAGAGGTAATATGCCTTATACAATCGCAACCCATGTCGGAACAAAAATCGCAAGGCAGCATAATATCCGTGACAAGCGTATTACCGACAAAGAAGCGCATATTGATCCGAACGGCAAACACGAAGTTTGGCTCAACTGCAATTTGACGGAAAAAGAAGCATATCACAAATTGTTTGATTCCGCAGTGGCCGAATACAATTCGAGACAAAAACGGAACGACCGCAAAATATCCGATTATTATGAAAAAATCAGAAATGACAAGCAGAAGCATACCGCTTATGAAATGATTGTATCGGTAGGTAACATGGAAGAGAGAATACCCGAAGAATTAAGTTATGAGATTCTGACCGAGTTTGTTGAAGGGTGGAAGGAAAAGAATCCGAATATGTATATGTTCGGCTGTTACTACCACGCCGATGAACAGGGAGTTCCGCATGTTCATATTGACTACATACCTGTAGGAACAAATTATACGAGAGGTATGAAAATGCAGGTCAGTTCATCCAAGGCGCTTGAGGAAATGGGTTTTGTTACAGATACATTCAAAGGAACCGCTCAGGTAAAATGGATACATTTCGAAAACGAGAGATTGGAGACAATATGCAACAATCACGGAGTGGAAGTATATCATCCGCAGACGGGAAAAGAACATCTTGAAAAAGATTTATACATTCTCGAAAAACAGGCGGAGAATCTGAGAGCCGAAATATCGGATATCGAAGAAGAAAAGCAAAACATAATCAGAAAAAGCGTTATGGCGGTTGATAAGCTTGAATCCGAAAAATCGGCGCTTGAAGATGAGATTACCGAGCTTGTTCACGATAAAACCATTGCTCAGGCCGAGCTTGATGAAACAGCGACTCTTGTCAAAACAATCCGCGGCGATTTCGAAAAAGAGATTCCGAAAGTATCAAGTATACTGCCTCAGCCGGAGAAAAAGGAAACGGCTGCCGATTACAGAAAGAGAATTATTCCTATAATCAGCAACGCGATAAGATCCATTGTTGATAAAGCCAGGTCCTGGCACAGAACAATAATCGCTCTTACTACGGAGAACAACCGGCTCAGAGAAGAAAACCAGACCGTTACCGAAAAGGATGAAAAAATCAAAACGCTTGAAAAAGAAAACAGTTCTATGCGAACCAGCCTTACCGACATAATTGAGATGCGAGGCGGTAAAGACAAACTTGCCGACGAGCTGTATGAATACCGTGAACGCCGCAGACTTGAATCCTTACAGAGACACAAAACCAAATCCCGTTATTCACCCGAAAGGTGACAACTTCAGAAAACTTTATCAATCTGAAGCACGACAGTCATAAGTGCCTTCAGGCTTTGAAACCGATTTCAAAGTAACGACCGCGCCCATCCGTAAAATACAAAAGAGAGGAGGATTATGAATGAAGAGGTCATTTGAAGATATGGATATATTTGTATACCGCGTAATTGGCTAAATCTATCGTGATAACAAATGAAACTATTGAACAGATCGGCGAAGAAGAACCGGTATCCGATGAAGTGATAACAATACTTGCACGGATGTTTATACCGGAAATACTTGAATACGCCGAGAGGATTGAAAATGAAAAATCCAATTAAACAGACGTAGCCCTGTGTACTGAATTAACACTGTACACAGGGCTTTTTCCTTAATTTAAAAACAAACAACGCATCCGAAGAATTCTCTTTCAAAGAAAAAGTTCGGATACGTTGCAGTTGGCGCCCCAAACAGGACTCGAACCTGTGACACCGCGGTTAACAGCCGCGTGCTCTACCGACTGAGCTATTAGGGCTTAAAAGAAATGTCGGCGTCGACCTATTTTCCCGGGCCGCTTCCGGCCAAGTATTTTCGGCACTG
>JAFRMR010000002.1 GCA_017430535.1 Clostridia bacterium | reverse complement strand
TCTTTGTTTTCCTTCACTGAAACCGCTTCCGTGTGAAAGTGCTTCTCTTATCTCATCCTCCGTAATGAAAGACCGGATTTCGGGTAATTCAACTCTGCCTTCGGGATATTCAATTCTCGGAAGCAGTAATTCTTCACACTGCGTCTGAAGTATGTCCGGACGGTAAAAATGAAAGCGAAGCAAATCCGGATGTTCCGCATAAGCTTCGTTGAATGTTTCAAATTCATCTGCGAGTCTCTCGGCAAACTCATTGTCTTCCAATGCTTTGGCAAGTGCCTCCTGCATATCCGGAAACCCTCCGTGCAAATCAAGTTCTTTTAATGACGGGAAATATGCATCATCTGTTACATCACGAAACATATACAGGATACTCATTGCCAGCAGATTACGGGCATAGCTACCACTCTCCGCGAGTTCAACATTGGTTGCAAAAGATCCTTCGCTGAGCAGTTCATCAATTCTGTTTGCGGCGTCTTCCCATTCAATGAGTGCTGCCGTTCTGACATCTCTCGCGGCGCTGCCGTTTGCGAGATAAATACCTTCTTCTCCGTACCACACGGAAATATCTTTGCCGTTATCGCCGATACCGTAACCGCCGTGATACATTTCCATGAGAAACTCAACTTTTTCATCAACGGATTTGTTCTTTGAAAACTCAAAAACGATCCGTTCTCTTGCTCTGTCGGTATTGCTGCCGAAACGCAGGATGTTATCAACATCGTCCTGTGAAAAAGAAGGGGCGAAAAGCGATTCATAGCCGAAACCGCTTTCCGCCTCGTCAATGCTTTGTATTTGCTCTTCTTCCGTCGGGAAAAGGCTTAACTGAAAATGATCTCCTTCATAATAATCTCCTCCGCCTGAGATTTCAGGTTGTTCATCATCTGCGTCCACTCCAACGGGTTCTTCGCCTTCAGTTCTTCTGTCACCGCGTTCTGCTCCTTCAAATTCTGCATCAGGTCTTCCATGTACCTGTTCGCCGATTCGTCCGTTTCCGAAAGATGCTGCCACAGCTTCCCGCTGAGCGACAGACTGCTGAATAGCACCGGATTGTTCTTCTTCAGAAAGTCTCTGCGCATCCTGCCGTACTTCCCGAGCGGTTTCATCTCTTCCTCCGTCAGTTTCAGATCGGGAATCAGATAATCTCCGTTCTTCACGTATTTGATTTCTTCCATGTTCTTGACTCCTTTCGTAGTCTCTTATGCTTGTTTCTATCTGCCTTAATATCCGTTCGCTGCATTCGCTCACGGCGGTGCCGAGAAAGCCGATACTCTCAACCGTGTTAAACTCATAGAGCCTTGTGAAATCTTCTTCGTCATAATATGCTTCGGGGTTTATTCCGCAGCGGCTCATAACAGAACAGGCAACTGATTTTTCGGCAAGTGAGCGGACGAGATATTCAATTTCGGCTCCATCATACTCTTCCATAAAAGAACCGTCAACGATGTCGCCGCGGTATTTGTTATGCGCGCTCCAAAAATCCTCCGCTGTTTCTTTCGCCGCAACCCGAATGGCTGACACAATATCTTCGGATTTTTCATCGGAATGGCTTTGCAATGTTTCGATAACCGTCTGTTCGTTTTCGGGTGTTAAACTCCACGGAACATATGGAACGGCATTTTCTCTTGCGGCTGTATCGGATATATCAAAAACATATTTCAGTCTCGGTCTGTCGCCGGACTCATCGAGTAGGGCGATGCCCTTACTGCCTTTCTTTACATATCTGCGCATATTGTCATTCCAGAAATCATACGGAGCAAGCGCGGCAGCGTCCGGTCTCTGAACATGAATCATCACCTGATCTTCAAACGGGTATTTATATATCTTTCCCGCTGTTTCGATAAAGCGCATCCAGTTATCCGGTGAACGGGTTAAATCTTCTGTTGCGTGTAGGGACAGGGCTGAAAAGTATTCGTATTTGTTTGGCATTCAACTCCTCCTTTCCGAGTAAAATGAAACACCGCCCTAAACGAGCGGTGTTTGGGATAATGTGTTCTTAATTCATAAGAATGAAACGCAAAAAATAGCTTACGAAAAATTCCACGGACTTGGATTTCGGGTGCCTCCGATGCATTCTGAAAGGAATACAGGAGGCATCAAGGCATCTGTTTTCGAAGTTTGAATAGTTTTATGCTTTCTTTTTCTTTGTAATAATCAATCCGGCAATTGCACTGCAAACCGCCGCCAGAGCACCCACAGCAACCACTTTACTGCTTCCAGTATTAGGAATACCTGTAGTCGCATCGGCATAATCAAATACAATTTCATTCTCCGGCTCGCCTTTGGTAATTGAAACATCGCTTGTATCAATTATAATCTCAGTTTCAGCAGGTTCCGTTGTTTCAAGTGTAACTTCCTCTCGGATTACGGTAACACCTTCGTTATCTTCATCGGCGGTGCTTTCGGCATCGGATTCTGTCGACACCTCTTCGGCATCAGTCCGGGTTGTGTTATCTGTGTCACTCACATCTGTCACTTCGGTAATTGTAGAAGGTTCTGTTTCGGGAATCATAATGTCTTCTGCAAATGCAGTGGCAGAGCAGACAAAAATCATAAGGGCGGAAATGATAATCGTAAAAAGTTTATTGTTTTTCATGTAGATAAAATTCTCCGTTCATTTAATATAAAGATTTTGCCGCCTGTGTTTTTTCACAGACGGCTGTTATAATTTGTTTTGTTTCGTTATCTCATCAGATTTCTGAAGAAATATATGATGTTTTCAAAAAGCTTCCACCAGAGCAGCTCAACATGAATCTCACATTCGTCCGATTCTCCGGTTTCGTTGTTTGTGCAGGTGATCGTGCAGCTGCCGACTCCGTTTGATGTGACAAGTCCATTTTCATCCACCGACGCGATTCTTTCATCGGAAGAAACAAAAGTTACATCGTCAA
Source organism: Clostridia bacterium (assembly GCA_017430535.1). Taxonomy (GTDB): domain Bacteria; phylum Bacillota; class Clostridia; order Oscillospirales; family Acutalibacteraceae; genus CAG-177. The sequence goes on along the minus strand of JAFRMR010000002.1, from coordinate 2,233 downwards.
CAGTCAGATTCTTGTCAATACAGAGCTGAGCCGTGTGACCGTAATATACGGTCATATATCTTTGACTCATTACATACGCGGAAGATGATACGGCCATAACCGCAATCATAAGAATTGAAATAACTATGGAAATACATTTTTTCATCTGTCTGTACCTGTCCTTTCTCTGAACTCTTCCCCGTTTTCGGGGAACAGCTCAAGTTCATTGAATTCATTGTCGGAAATCTTTTCCAGTTTTGCGATTGCCTCCAGTGCAAGTGTTCTCAGTCTCTTTTCTTCCTCATCAAGATACAGAAGCATCTCGCGGATTTTCTCAATTGTGGCCTTGCGGCTGTCCGATTCATAAATCGCAATCAGCAACAGTTCATCGTGGGTAAAGTTCATACTCAAAGACTCCTTTCAGCTTTTTCTTTTGCCTCGGTAATAGGGTTTGCGGCAATCTCAGCCTTCTTTTCATTCAGCTTTTTCAGCACGGACGGCTTTTTCTCCGATTTCGCAGCCGCCACGGTTTTTACCGCCTCCGTTTCCTTCTTGACTCCGTTGTTGATCACGCCGTCAATCATATCGGCATCATCTTCCATTGACATTTCTGCGGCTTTCAGCGGATTTTTATCAAATCCGGGTATATCTTTGAATCCGGCGCTGTCAACGTAGTAATAGGATACATTACCGTTTGTGTTCAGAGCAACGATGTCGCTGACGGACAGAGAACGATTTTCGTAGTCAATCGGTTTTTCGGTATTGAGATCATTGTAAATCTGACTGAGCATATTTTCCGTATTTCCGTCTTTACCGATAAGCGAACCCGAATAAACAAAATCATAGTTTTCTTTATCAACCGGCATGTGCATTTTTTCAAGAACATCTGAACCTTCGTAGCGAATGGCTCTGTTTTCCGGCGTGTCTTTCAGCATATATACCGCATAACAGGGCTTGGGATTCTCAAGGAACTGTTTTTCTTTGTCTCTCACAGCGTCAAACGCTTCAACCGTATCGGACATTCTTATCCATTCATCTTTTTCAATACCCGAATATCCGTAATGAGATAACACATCGTCTTTATCAGTCGCAAGTCCTTCCGTTCCGTCATCATAGAGCAGATAGACTTCACAGCCTGCTTTAATCAGCTCTGCTGCTCTCTCTTTGGAAAGCGGGAGCATATTGTCATCGGTGTATCCGTATTCCTGCATATCGGCAACGGATACCGTCGGATCGGGCATTTTCATATTCTGAATTTCAGGCTCAACAGGCGCGTTCTTTTCGGGAGCTGGTGCCTGAGAATCGGCAACCGTTTCAGTCGCTTTTTCTTCTGTCTCTTTTGTGATTTCTCTGGTAATGGCTCTGTAGTTCTTCTCAATGGAATTGATAAGAGTTGATGCGGTTTCGTTGATATTCTCAAGATAACCTTTTAACTCCGATATATCTTTTCCCTGACTCCACGAAGCCAGATATCCGAAAGAGTTCGCGTCGGTATTAATCCCGAAATATTTACAGACAGAATAGGCGACGCTCTCCGCTTCAATCTCTTCAAATTTCTGTTCCTTCTTCGCCTCTCCGGGCTTGTAGTTGTGCATCATTGAATGCGCCGTCTCGTGAATCATGGCGCAGACCGTCTGAACCTCACTCATACCTTCGCGAATGGAAATGCTCTGGTTTTCTCTTGAAAACAGTCCATCTGTATTATCCTTAAGCGGTGCAAATTTCATAGGCACGGGAGCCGATTTCATCACTGCTTCCTTGAAATGCTCATAGTCTTTCACATTTCCTTTGAGCGTTGCCGCAAGCTGCGGCAGTTCTCTGCCGTATGTCTGCGAAACATCAAATACCGTCACAGGTTTATACATCGGAATTGTCACCGTTTTGGTTTCCATGACGGGTTTGCCGTCTTTGCCCATAATAACCGCCTTTGTTTCGGGGTCAACCTTTTCCTGCTCGATTTTCTTTTTGTAAGGTGTGGGTGCGATAATCTTGATACCGTGCTCACCCTGTTTGACCGTTCTGCCGAACTTATCTTTCCATTTATTGAAGCCCGCGACAAGCGTCGCGTCCGGTTTCTGCATATATATGAGCATGGTATTGTTGAGAGAGTAGTTATGGAACTGCGACATCGTGGAAAGATAGTTTTTGTAATTCTCGGATTCAAAAACTTCCTTGATTCCCGCCTCAATGCCGTCGGTAATTTCCTTTAATCTCTCTTTGTTTGTTTTTCGTTCTTCCTGCGGAATCTGTTCTT
>JAFRMR010000027.1 GCA_017430535.1 Clostridia bacterium | reverse complement strand
TTGGGCGGATGTTCGTAAATCAGTATTGGTTTTCGCGGAAAACTAAAACCGCAGTACATCGTCAGATTTGTTCACCATACACAAAGTATGCTTCGCAAATCTTCCTTGTTCTGCGGCTTATTTTTCACGAGAAAACTGCTTTGCACCTCAAAAAGATGAGATTTGTGCATATTTGCAGGTCTTGACAACGAGGAATACTTGGCTGTATTCCGAGGAGGAATGCCTGCGCAAGATGCGCAAAGGTCGCTTTTTGAGGCATTACTGTTTTATGAGCATCCGCCCTTGGCAGGTTCTTTTCTTATTCAGCAGACTTCTTCAAATTTTGAGAAGAGGGGGGCGAAGACGCCGAGGAGTAAATCGGTGAGCCAGGCTTTGAGTTTATCAAAGAAGCCGTGCTTTACGGTAACCTTTACGGTTTCGCTTTCGGCAACGGTGTTGCCGTCCTTATCAAGCACCTTTGACTGCAGGGTGTAATCCTTTTCCGGGTTTTCAACCCTGAAGGTTCTGCCCTCGCCGGCCTTTTCGCCGTTAAGGTACCACACCACACTGCCCCCTTCGGGTATGCCTGCGGCTTCGGCTGTATAGGTTTTACTCTGCCTGTAGCTGAGGGTTAAGCTGTTTTCCCCTTTTATTGAAATCTCCGCTTTTGCGGCGGGTTCATCCTTACTGCCTTCGCCTATGGCGGCGCTTACGGTTTTGGGTTCTGCATCGTTATAATTCTCATTACCCGTTACTCTGTAATAAACGGTATATGCGCCTTCCTCCGACGCTTTGGGTAAATCCGTTGAATAGTTTTCGCCGTCAAGCGAATACTCGAGGGTGCCGCCGGTTGTGCTGCCTGCGGTTACAAGCTCTTTCGGTGTGCCGTCCGCCCTGAGCCCTTCAACGGGAACGGGAGCGGTAACCTCGGGGTCGGCTTTTTCAATTCTGAATACCAGGTACTGATCTATGGAGTGGTAGTAATTGCCCATACCCTCAATGGCAAAAAGCGCTGTAGGCAGTTTTTCATTATCCTCTTCTTCGGGGTCGGAGGCATTTATGTTGTTTCTCCACTCTTTGTGGATTATTTTGTAATCAACGCCCTCTGTGAGTTCTTTATCAATATATGAATCTTTAAGGAAAGCGAGCTCCGGCTTCTTTTCCGTGCCGTCATAGACGAATGTGTCATTATCAAGGCTCGCTTCGGGGGTGAGCCAGATAAGGCGCGGCTTAATCTTCCAGCTTATTTCCTTATCCTCATATGTGCCGTCGCTCCAGATATAGCCGTCCTCAAGGGTTGCGGTGGCGGTGTAATTGCCCGCGTCGGTTGCCGTAACAGTACCGCTGAGGGTATAGCCCTCGCCTGCCTCAACGCCGGTATATTCACTGTTATTATAGATATCCTCAATACCTTCGGGGATTTCAATAACAGCCGGCGCGCCCGTGGGGTCGGATACAAGCTCTGTGAGGTGCATAGCCGGCACAATACCGGCGGAGGTATCAGGGATAATTACAGAAACCATTTCACCTCTTGAATCAAAGGCGTAAACCGAATTTGCATTCGTATCAGAACAAGTGCGTGTCAGCCAGGCGGAATAATAATATGGATAAGCGGAGTCCAGTCCCTGAGATTCAGCGTAATCGCTGCCGGACATAATGAGGGCGGTGTCCCCGGATTGTCCGCTGAAGCCGTATTCCGTGTTCAATGAATCTTTTGATGTGAGAAGGAATACCTTTTCCGTTGTCGGCTCAAAAGTGTATGTGAGAGTTAAGTAGGGTAAAATCAAGACATCGACTTCCCCCATAGGGTAATAGGCAGGCTGTTCGCTTAAAACAATGTTTTCCTGCTGCGCCGGCGAAAAAGCCGTGTTTATAAAATCATCATTGAGCCACTGCCTTATGCTGCTGTTTGCAAAATCGCCGGCAAAAAGTGTCAGGTCACTGTCGGTAAAAGGGTTGTATCCGTTAAAGAAAACAGTGTTGCTGAACGCCTGGCTGTCTATAATACTGTTGCACAGCACAAGGCCGGTATCGGGGTCAAGCACCCTCCATTCAACCGGCTCAAACTTAAACCAGTAAACATTGGCGCCGCCTTCACCGGAAACATAATACCCGTTGTCATCCTGATATGAGTTATCCGCCGAGCAGGGAAGATTAGTCCGGTAAGGACGGTAAGCCGTAAACATTACGGCTCTGTATTTAACTCCCTCAAGGACAACATCCTGATATTTCATATAATCCGACGGCTCCATACTTTCTTCCAATCCCGTGCCGCTGTAGTAGCCGTAGCTTACCCAACCGTCATCGCTGATTTTTTCATTCAGCGCGGCGAGGGTGCTTTCATCCTTTACCTCGCTCTGCGGGTATGTGCCGTATTCGATGATGTCGCCGGTTATGTAAGGCGGCTGACCGGGAACTTTTATAAGCACCTCTTTGGCCCTTTCATCACCGAGTGCAAACGCCTCGCCGTTGTTGAGGGTGATTCCAGCGGAGATTGCACGATAAATATCTGAACCGCTTTCTGTCTTTGCGTAAACCGAGCCGCCGTTGACCGTCATTGTGTCGGTGGAGATAGCATTATTGTCTCCGGTATTTATAACACTCAGAGAGCCGCCCTCAACCGTCAGGTTGCCGTTAACGCCGAGCGCGCCGCCGGTATCGCACTGCGCGCTGAGAACAAAGTCCCCGTTCAGAGTAAGATTTCCCTCAGATACAGCGATAGCTTCAAATACATCGCCGGTCGCGGTCAGCTTCGCGCTGCCCGTGATTGTGAGGTCGAGATATTGGGCATAAATGCAGCCGAAGTCCGGCTCGAGGTTAAGATTGTCAAGACTCAGAGTGACGCCGTTTTCGTCTTCGTTTACGGTAATACTCCAGCCCGTGCCTTTATATAGCAGAATATCTCCGCCTTCAATTGCACAAACATTGCCTATTATGAGCTCGGCGTTGTCCGCAAGCTCCGCCGACGCGCTCATTCCCCCGACAGCAACCGCGCCCAGCACGAGCATAAGCGAGAGCAGAAGAGATAAAGCTCTTTTTGTGTTTTTCATATTCTTTCCTCCGTGCAAACCGAATTTAAATACTTACCTGTTTATTTTATCACAATAGCACAATAAAAAGCAACACATCCGCCGTGATTTGCCGAAAAACCAAATTGCCGCTTTGTTGGTTTTTCGCTTTATTTCACAGGCCGTCGGCCGCAGCAGTTGAGATGAAAAGGTTGTTTTCTTCGGCGGGAGACAGTGCTGCTGCACGGCAGAGCCGAAAAAACGCCGAAAACAGAAAATATATAAAATCCGCTTTTTTCAACCGCACACTATACAAAAACCGCGGGCTTTATGAACCCGAAAGTCTTAATTTCTATAAAACATTTTCTGTTTGGTTTTCGCTCAAGCACCCGAAAAGGCCGAAGAAATTAAGATGAAAATGCCGCTTTCTTCCACCGAAGACAGTACACCGGTACGGCGAGGGGGAAAAAGCGGCAAAAACGGACAAACAAAACACAACCTTATAAAAAAATTAAAATCAAGCCCGTAAGTTTTTGTAACCTGCGGGTTTTAAATTTATATAAACCATGTCCGTTTGCTTTTCGCTTAATTTCACAGGCCCTCAGAACCGCTAAAAATTCTTGACTATTGATATATTTTGTTATATTATTATTTTGTATATCTATCCCTATATATTAAAGGAGGAAATATTTATGAACGTATTTATGATCGGCGGCACAGGGCTTCTGGGCTGTGAAGCTGCAATCCAGCTTATCAAGCACGGCCACAAGGTTACATCCGTGGCTCTGCCTCCCCTTCCGGAAGGTGCTCCCATCCCCGAAGAAATGGACCTTATCTTCGGCGATATCAACAAGAAATCCGATGAGGAAATTCTTGAAATGCTTAAGGGCAACGATGTTTTCATTTTCGCCGCCGGCGTTGATGAGAGAGTTGAGTTCCCCGCCCCCGTTATGGATTATTACAGAAAATTCAACATTGCTCCTCTTGAAAGAATGTTCCCCCTGTGCAAGCAGGCCGGCGTAAAGAGGGCTGTTGTTCTGGGCTCCTACTTTGCATACCTTGCAAAAGAGAGACCGGATATGGAGCTTGCAAAGAAGAACCCCTATTTCCAGGCAAGGCTGGATCAGGAAAAGGTCTGCGAAGATGCCTGCGATGAAAACTTCAGCGCCAAGGTTCTTGAGCTCCCCTACATTTTCGGCACACAGCCCGGCAGAAAACCCGTATGGGTTATCCTGATTGAGCAGATCAAGATGATGGATAAGCTTCCGTTCACCATGTACCCCGCCGGCGGTACCGCCATGCTCACCTGCCGCCAGGTAGGCGAAGTTATCTGCGGTGCTGCGGAGAGAGAGGTTCCCGGCTTTGAGGCCTTCCCCATCTCCATGTACAACATGACCTGGAAGGAATTCCTTAAGATAGTTTATGACGCCAGAGGCATGGGCGCCAACAGAAAGATCGTTTCCGTTCCTCCCATTATGATGAAAATGGGCATGATCAAGGTTGCCAAGGATTACAAGAAGAGGGGCATAGACTCCGGTATGGATCCCTTCAACCTGCCCGATATCATGGACCTCAACCTCTTCATTGACAGAAAGTACAGCGAAGAGCTGGGCGCCACCGAGGACGATATAAACGCCGCTATCTTTGATTCAATCAAGGTTTCCGTTGCCTCCTATGAAGGCAAGGTTAAGCTCCTTGAAATGAAAGGCGAATAATTCCCGCATTCTCAGCAATAACTATACGGCCGGAGCTGTTTTTCGCAACAGCTCCGTTCTTGACAAAGCTGATATAAATGAGGAGAGAATATGGAAGAAAAAAAATATGTAGGTAAAAAAGAACTGTGGATGTTCGCGCTGGGCGCCGGCGGCCAGGGTATGATTTACGCCATGATGTCCAGCTACATCAGCGACTACTATGTAAACGTTCTTCAGCTTAACCTCTGGTTTGTGCTGGGCCTTATGCTCCTTGCCCGTGTGTGGGACGCCATAAACGACCCCCTTATGGGTATGATTGTTGACAGCCACACCACCAAGTGGGGCAAAATGAAGCCCTACATCCTTTTTGCCGCGGCCCCCATAGCGGTGCTCACAATCCTTATGTACCTGAGCCCGGATATAAGCGGCACAAAGCTCATGGTTTTCTGCGCGGTGGTTTACATTGCCTGGGGTATGTGCTACACAATGGCGGATGTTCCCTTCTGGGGCCTGCCCAATGTAATGACCCCCGACACCAGAGAGAGAGGCTCCGTTATTTCCTTCACCAAGATTATCAACAGCGTGGGCTCCGCCCTGCCTGAGATTTTCTTCTTCGCGGCAAGCTTCCTGCTTCCTCTTTTCATTGATAAAAACAATGTAATTGAATACAACAAGAAAAAGTACCTGATAATTGCCGTTGTGATAGTTGCGATAGGCATTGCCATGTACATAAACTCCTACTTCCATATCAAAGAGAGGGTTGTGCCCCCCATCCACAAGAAAAAGCCCGGCGAGGCATCCGCCCTTAAAAGAGTATTTACCTGCAAGCCCCTTATGCTTGTGCTGCTTATGGGCGTGCTTTCAAGCGGCAGATATATGGTGCAGGCCGCGGCAATCCACGTTGCCCGCTATGCCTTCTACATCCCCACGGGCAAGTACAAGGGCGTTGACCTTGCCTCCCTGCCCTATGCGGATAAAGTTGCCGCCATTGACGCCAGCGTGGGCCTTGTAAAAACAATATTCCAGATTTGCGCCATTGTGGGTATGTTCGGCGCCACCCTTCTTATGCCCATGCTTATGAGGAAGGTGGATTATAAAAAGCTGCTTATCTATACCTGCATAGCAGGCGCCGCCGCAAGCGTAGGCACCACCCTTATAGGCTGGTTTACCAATAACCTTTACGCCTGCATCCCCTTCATCATTGTTTCAAGCATTCCCCTGGGCGTTATCAACGTGCTTACGGGCGCCCTTATAGGCGACGGCCTTGACTACCTGGAGCTTAAAACAGGCTACAGGGATAACGGCCTGGGCTCCGCGATTCAGGGCTTTGTGAATAAAATCGGCTCAGCCCTTTCAACCTGCGGCATAATCATTATGTATATGCTTATCAATATCGATCCCTCCGAGATGTACTCCACCACAGCGGTAAAATCCGCCCTGGAGCTTACCCACGGCCAGAATTTCGCCGTATTCTCACTGGTTTCGGTTATACCCGGCGTAAGCCTGCTGCTTTGCGCGATCCCCATGTTCTTCTATAAGATTTCAGGCAAAGAGAAGGATAAGATGATTGAGGACCTTAAGGCAAAGAGAGAGGCCGAAGGAATAGAAATACACGAATAATACTCAAAGAAATAAAGAGGTAATCCCATTGTCCCCCAATAAAGATTTAAGAAATATTGCAATAATCGCCCATGTAGACCACGGCAAAACAACCCTGGTTGACGAAATGCTCAAGCAGAGCGGCACCTTCAGAGAAAACGAGCAGGTTGCCGAAAGAGTTATGGACTCCAACGACCTTGAGCGCGAAAGAGGCATCACTATCCTCTCCAAAAACACGTCAATACACTACAAGGGCACCAAAATAAATGTTGTAGACACCCCGGGCCACGCGGATTTCGGCGGTGAGGTTGAGCGCATACTTATGATGGTGGATGGCGTACTGCTGCTTGTGGACGCCTTTGAGGGCTGCATGCCCCAGACCAGATTTGTGCTTAAAAAAGCCCTTAACCTTAAGAAAACCGTGCTGGTGGTCATCAATAAGATTGACCGCCCCAACGCCCGCCCCTTTGAGGTGCTGGATGAGGTGCTTGATTTATTCATTGACCTTGGCGCCGATGAGGATCAGCTTGAGTTCCCGGTGGTTTACGCCAGCGCGAAAGAGGGCTACTCAAGCCTTGACCCGGAGGTCCGCTCCGGCGATATGCAGCCCCTTTTTGACTCCATACTTGAAAATATCGCTCCCCCTGCCGGAGATGCAGAAGGCCCCCTTCAGTGCCTGTTTTCATCCCTTGATTATGATGATTACATCGGCCGCATAGGCATAGGCAGGGTTGAAAGAGGGCATATAAAGCGCAACCAGCAGGCCGCCCTGTGCAAAACAGACGGCACCGTGCAGAATATCAAGGTTTCCCGCCTCTACCAGTTTGAGGGCCTCAAAAGGGTTGAGTGCGAGGAGGCTCAGGCCGGGGATATCATCTGCGTTTCCGGTATAGAGGACCTTAACATAGGCGAAACCCTCTGCGACCCGGAAAATATAGATCCCCTGCCCTTCATAAAGATTGACGAGCCCACCCTTTCAATGAATTTCATAGTTAATGACAGCCCCTTTGCGGGTAAGGAAGGCAAGTTTGTCACCTCAAGAAACCTCAGGGACCGCCTGTTCAAAGAGGTTGAAACAAATGTGAGCATGAAGGTTGAGGAAACCGAAACCACAGATACCTTCAAGGTAAGCGGCAGAGGCGAGCTCCACCTTTCAATTCTTATAGAAACAATGCGCCGCCAGGGCTATGAATTCCAGGTTTCAAGGCCCAAGGTAATTCTTAAAGAGATTGACGGCGTTACCTACGAGCCCGTGGAGCTGCTTATTATCGAGGTTCCCGAGCAGTATGTAGGCGCCGTTATAGAGAAACTTGGCGCAAGGAAAGCGGAGCTTGAGAATATGGGCGCCCGTGAAGGCGGCTCCACCCACCTTGAGTTCAAAATCCCCTCAAGGGGCCTTATCGGCTACCGCTCCGAATTCCTTACGGATACCAATGGCAACGGCATTATGAACCAGCTCTTTGACGGCTACCAGCCCTTCAAGGGTGAAATACAGACCAGAGAGCGGGGCTCAATCATCGTGCACGAAACCGGCGTTTCCTCCGCCTACGGCCTTTTCAACACCCAGGACAGAGGCCGGCTTTTCATCGGCCCCGGCGTTGATGTGTATGAAGGTATGATTATAGGCGAATGCGCAAAAAGCGAGGATGTTACCTGCAATGTGTGCAAATTAAAGCACCTTACCAACACCCGCGCCTCCGGCTCCGATGATGCTCTGAGGCTTGTGCCCCCAAGCACAATGAGCCTTGAGCAGTGCATGGAATTTATAAAGGATGACGAGCTGCTTGAAGTCACCCCCGTTTCACTGCGCCTTCGCAAGCGCATACTTTCAAAGGAACAGAGGATGAAACAGCAGTTCAAGCATAAATAATCAACACAGGAATTCAATATGGCTGATTTTTCAAAAACCGCCATCGCTCTGGGCAGCTTTGACGGCCTGCACAAAGGTCATAAATCTGTTATCGCCTGCGCTCTTTCCCTAAAGGAGCGCGGGTTTGTTCCTGTTATACTTCTGTTTGATTCCCACCCCCTGCTCACCCTTACGGGGAAAGCCCCCGGCGAAATACTGGGCCGGGAGCTTAAAGAGGAAATGCTGAAAAGCACGGGAATCAACATTGAATATATTTCTTTTAAAGAAATAAAAGATTATACCCCCGAAGAATTCTTCAATAAGATAATAGTTGAGCGCTTCGGCGGCGGAGCCCTGTGCTGCGGCAGCAACTACCGCTTCGGCAAAAACGGCAGCGGCACCGTTGAAACCCTGCGCTCCCTGTGCAGCGAAAAGGGGCTTTTGCTTGAAGTGTGCCCGGATGTAATGCAGGGGGGCGAAATAATCAGCTCCACAAGAATCAGAGAGGCCCTTGCCGCAGGCAATATAAAGCAGGCAAACGAAATGCTGGGCTACAGCTTCCGCTACCGCTTCACCGTGGTTCACGGCAGCGAGCGGGGCCGCCGTATGGGCTTCCCCACGGCAAACCAGAATTTTGATGAGGGCTTCATCATCCCCCGCCCCGGCGTTTACGCCTCCTTTGCCCTTGTTGACGGCAAACCCCTGCCGGCAGTTACATCCATCGGCTGCCGCCCTACCTTCGGGGGCGAAGAGGTGCGCAGCGAAACCCACATACCGGGCTGCACCCGTGATTTATACGGCGAAATGCTTGAAATACGGCTGATTGACCGCATAAGGGATGAAAAAGCCTTTTCCGGGGAATCGGAGCTTGCCGCTCAGATAAAAGCGGATATCGGCCGCGCGCTTATAATTCTTGAAAATGAGGGAAAAGAAAATGTATAAGGACTGGAACACTCTTAAAGCCGACTGCATGAAGTGCATGAAATGCGAGCTTGGCAAAACCCGCACAAACCTTGTTTTCGGCGTAGGCAACGAAAAAGCGGAGGTTATGTTTGTGGGCGAAGGCCCCGGCTACAATGAAGATATGAAGGGTGAGCCCTTTGTGGGCAGAGGAGGCCGGCTCCTTGACAAATACCTTGAATATATCAACCTTGACAGGCACAAAAACATCTATATTGCAAATATGGTAAAGTGCCGCCCGCCTGAAAACAGGGACCCCTCGGAGCAGGAGCAGGACTGCTGCATTGAGTGGCTCCGTGAGCAGACCAGGCTTATCCGCCCCAAAATCATCGTGTGCCTTGGCAGGATAAGCGCAAAGCGGCTTATATCAAAGGATTTCCTTGTTACTCAGGATCACGGGGATTTCTTTGAAAAAGGCGGCATACAGTTTATGGGCACCTTCCACCCGGCGGCCCTTCTCAGAAACCCCAACAACAAGCCCCTGGCCCTTGAGGATTTTATAGGGCTCAGGGATAAAATAAAAGAAATCTGCGAGCATACTTATGAAATATAATTCGGAAAATTACGATATTGCGGTTATAGGCGCAGGCCACGCGGGTATTGAAGCGGGGCTTGCCGCCGCGCGCCTGGGGTGCAGAACCGCCGTATTTACCATAAACCTTGACTGGGTAGGCAATATGCCCTGCAACCCCTCTATCGGCGGCACCTCAAAGGGCCACCTTGTGAGGGAAATTGACGCTTTGGGCGGAGAGATGGGCAAAGCGGCGGATCACAACACCATACAGAGCCGTATGCTGAACCTTGGCAAAGGGCCTGCCGTGCATTCCCTGAGGGCTCAGATTGACCGCCGGGCTTACTCCGATTATATGAAAGGCGTGCTTGAAAGGCAGCAAAACCTTTACCTGCGCCAGGGCGAAATCACAAGCCTTTACCGTGACGGCGGCGAATGGGTGCTGGAAACCCGGCTTGAGGCGGTGCACAGGGCAAAGGCGGTTATAATTGCCACAGGCACTTTCCTGGGAGGCAGAGTTTATATAGGCGATATTTCCTACGAAAGCGGGCCGGACGGTATGTTCCCCGCAACTGAGCTTGCAGAAAGCTTAAAGAAACTCGGTGTTCCCACCCGCCGTTTCAAAACGGGCACTCCCCCAAGGGTAAACCGCAGAAGCGTTGATATACAAGCGCTGGAGCCCCAGTACGGGGATGAAAACATTGTTCATTTTTCTTTTTTGGAAAATATAGAGGTAGAAAACAAAGAGCCCTGCTATATTGCTTTTACCGGGGAGGAAACCAAGCAGGTTATCCTTGATAACCTTCACCGCTCCCCTCTCTATTCCGGCAAAATAGACGGGGTAGGCCCCAGATACTGCCCCAGCATTGAGGATAAAATTGTAAGGTTTGCGGATAAGGAGAGGCACCAGATTTTTGTGGAGCCCTGCGGCCTTAAAACCGATGAAATGTACCTGCAGGGGCTTTCATCATCTCTGCCGGAGGATGTTCAGCTTAAAGTGGTGCACAGCATACCCGGGCTTGAAAAAGCAGAATTCCTGCGCACCGCCTACGCCATTGAGTATGACTGCGTTGACCCGTTGGCCCTCAGGCAGACACTTGAGTTCAAGGATTTCCCCGGGCTTTACGGCGCAGGCCAGTTCAACGGCTCCAGCGGATATGAGGAAGCCGCCGCCCAGGGGCTTATTGCAGGCATAAACGCCGCCCTTAAAATTAAAGGCGAATCCCCTCTTATCCTTGACAGAACCACATCCTACATCGGCACCCTTATTGATGACCTTACCACAAAGGGCTGCTCCGACCCTTACAGGATGATGACCAGCCGCTCGGAATACCGGCTGATTCTCAGGCAGGATAACGCGGACAGACGGCTTACGGAATTCGGCTATAAAGCAGGCCTTATTTCAGAAGAGCGGTACGCCCGCTTCAAGGATAAGCTTGAAAAAATAGAAAAGGAAAAAGAAAGAGCCGCCTCGGTTTCAATAAAGAAAACCCCGGAGCTCGACGCCGCCCTTGTTTCACGTGGAACAGTTCCCCTTGAAAAGGGCCTTAAAATGGCGGAGCTGCTGAAACGCCCGGGAGTGGATTACAAACTCCTTGAGCCCTTTGACCCCGGCAGGCCGGATTATCCTTACGAGATTTTTGAGCAGGTTGAGATAGATATTAAATACGAAGGGTATCTCCGCCGCCAGCAGGCCCAGATAAACGAGCTGAAGCGGCTGGAAGTGCAGGAAATACCCGAGGATATAAACTATAACGAAATAACCGGCCTGCGGCTTGAGGCTGCGGAAAAGCTGAGCAAAATAAGGCCTGAGACCATCGGCAAGGCCTCAAGAATCAGCGGCGTCTCCCCTGCCGATGTTTCAATTCTCATAGTTTACCTTGAAAGGATCAGAAATGAACTTCAATAAAGAGCTTTTCAAAGAAAACCTGCAGGGCATCGCCGTAAGCGATAAGCAGCTTGAGCTGCTGGATTCCTTCGGGGCGCTGCTCACAGAAAAGAACAAAAGCGTAAACCTTACCTCCATTACGGACCCCGACGGCATTGCGGTAAAGCATTTTGCAGACAGCATCAGCCTGCTTAAAGCAGATATTCCTCAGGGGGCAAAGGTGCTGGACCTTGGCTGCGGGGCAGGTTTCCCCGGAATTCCCCTGCTGATTATGCGGCCGGATTTAAAACTTACCCTGCTGGACTCTACAGGGAAAAAGCTGGATTTTGTTTTGGAAGCCCTTGACGCTCTGGGCCTTGAGGCGGAAGTTCTCCACGGCCGTGCGGAAGAACTGGGGCAGAACCCGGATTACAGAGAAAAATACGATATTGCTGTTTCAAGGGCCGTTGCCCGGCTTAATACTCTGTGCGAGCTGGCTCTTCCCCTTGTAAAACCGGGCGGAACATTTATCCCCATGAAGGGCGCCTCCGCAGCAGAGGAATCTAAATCGGCTTACACCGCAATCAAAACCCTTGGGGGCAGCCTTGAAAAGAGCATTGATTTTACCCTCACGGACGGCAGCAGGTCTCTGCTCATAATAAAAAAGCTCTCCCCTGCTCCTCCGAAATACCCCCGCCACGGCAGTCAGATTTCAAAAAAGCCCCTGTAAAAACAATATAATAAATACAAAACCGGATGTTTCACGTGGAACATCCGGCTGTTTTTATTGTAAAACTCTTTTGTTTTTTATAAAATTTTCTCTTTTATTTTCATTATTTATGTGCTATACTGTGTGAAAATCGCGAAAAAACAGCAAAAAGGTGATAAAAATGATTAAATGCGTTGCTATAGCCAACCAGAAAGGCGGAGTAGGCAAAACCACCACCGCCGTGAACCTGACCGCCGCTCTGGGCGCAAAGGGATATAAAACTCTGCTTGTGGATATTGACCCCCAGGGCAACTCCACCAGCGGTCTCGGCGTAAACAAAAAGGGGCTTGAAAAAACCTCCTACGGCATTATAACAGAAGCTTTTTCCGCCGGGGAATGCGTAATAAAAACAAAGTTTGAAAATGTTTACCTCATCCCCTCCTCCATGGACCTTGCCGGGGCTGAGATTGAGCTTGCGGATATGGAGCGCCGTGAATCACGGCTTAAAAACGCTCTGGCTCTTATAAGGGATGATTTTGATTTTATTCTGCTGGACTGTCCCCCGTCCCTGGGCCTTGTTACCCTGAACGGCCTTTGCGCCGCGGATACCCTTATGGTACCCATCCAGTGCGAGTTTTACGCCCTTGAGGGCCTCTCACAGCTTATAGGCACCGTGAGAACCGTAAAAAGACTGTATAACCCCCTTATTGAGATTGAGGGCGTTGTGCTTACCATGTATGACGGGCGGCTTAACCTTACCCAGCAGGTTGTGGACGAGGTAAAGAAGTGCTTTCCCAAAAAGGTTTATTCCTCCTTTATCCCCCGCAATGTGCGGCTTTCGGAGGCGCCCTCCTTCGGTGAGCCCGTAATGTATTATGATAAATCATCCAAGGGCGCCAAGGCTTACGAGGCCCTTGCCGCCGAATTTCTTAAAAACAACGGAAAGAGGTAATAACAATGGCAGAGAAAAAAAGAGGACTGGGAAAAGGACTTGATTTCCTTTTTGAAGATAACGCAAATGATGATTCCGCAGCCGCAATAACCCTTAAGCTTTCAGATATTGAGCCCAATAAGGACCAGGCCAGGAAGAATTTTGATGAAGAAGCTCTTTCCGAGCTGGCGGCATCAATTGCCGAGCACGGCGTGCTGCAGCCCCTGCTTGTAAGGCCTCTGCCCGGCGGCGGATATCAGCTCATAGCCGGCGAAAGAAGATGGAGAGCCGCAAGAATAGCAGGGCTTACGGAGGTTCCCGTAACCGTAAAAACCCTTTCCGATGAAGAGGCAAGCGTAATCTCCCTTATTGAAAACCTGCAGAGGGAGGATCTGAACCCGGTTGAAGAGGCCCGCGGATTTGCGGACCTGATTGAAAGCTACGGCCTCACTCAGGAAGAGGCGGCAAAAAGGGTAGGGAAGTCAAGGCCCGCCGTGGCAAACTCCCTGAGGCTGCTGAAGCTCCCCGCCGCCGTAATTAAGATGGTGGAGAAAAATGAGCTCTCCGCAGGCCACGCAAAAGCCCTTGCCGGCATTGAAAACGATAAGGATTTAATTGCCGCCGCAAAGCTGGCTGCCGAAAAAGGCTTTTCCGTAAGGGAATGCGAAAAGCTTGTAAAATCCTATAATTCCGCAAAGAAACCCAAAACTTCGTCAAAAACCAAGAGAAACAGCTATTTTGACGAGGTTGAGCTGGCTCTCAATAATTCCCTGGGCAGAAAAGCCCGGGTTATCACCAAGGGGAATAAAGAAAACGGCGTTCTTGAGCTGACCTTCTATAACAAAGAGGATCTTTCGGCCATAGTAAAAGCCCTTGAAACCCTTGAATAATAAGGCGTTGAATTGAGGATAAACCATTGAAAGAAAAAGCAAAAATTATCGCAACGGCCGTAACCGCGGTTTTTGCCTGCGCGCTTATGATTTTTTCCGCCATTGTCACAAAACATCTCCGGGCGCCTAAAATTATTATTCCAAATGAGAATAATACAACGGCGGCGCAGACAGGGGAGTCAAAAGCGGAAAAAAAGGCCTTTTCCTTTGATTATGACAAACTGAGCTCGGTTCTCACCGTTTCCCAGGGGCTTGAAATCACCCCGGAAATGCTGAAAGCCGGGGTAGATGATAAAGAAACCCTCAAAACCCTGCTTGAGGAAAGCGAGCAGGGCGAAATCCCCGATACCCGCTTCATAGAGCTTACGGGCTACACCGCCTGCGCCTTTGCGGATGTTTACGGCGAAAAGCAGAGCAGGGATATGGGCAATAACGGCAAAGATTCATTTACCCTGGGCTTTACCGGGGATATAACCTTTGATGAGGAAAGCTACTATGTAATGATCCACGCCCTTGAAAAGCCCAATAAGGTGCTGGACTGCATTGACGAAACTTTTCAGACCGAAATGAAAAATGCGGATATAATGCTCATCAATAACGAATTTCCTTATACGGACAGGGGAGAGCCCACCCCCGGCAAAAAGTATACCTTCAGGGGCAGGCCGGAATTTGTAAAATACTTTAACGATATGGGTGTTGACATTGTTTCCCTTGCCAACAACCATGTGAGCGATTACGGCCCGGTTTCATTTACGGATACAATAGATACCCTTAACAAAGCGGATATAGTTTATGTAGGCGCGGGTATGAACGCCGAGGAGGCAAACGCCCCCAAAACCTTTATTATCAACGGCTATAAGGTGGGCTATATTGCCTGCTCCGGGGTGGAGTACCCCATAAAAACCCCGGTTGCCGGGGAAAACAGCTACGGCGTTATGGGCTCCTATGATGACGGCAAAACCGTAACAAAAGCCATACGCCTTGCAAAGCGGACCTGCGACTATGTTATAGTTTTTCCCCACTGGGGCTATGAGAATACCACGGAGCTTTCCGGTGCGCAGATTGCAAACTCCCGGGCCTGGATTGACGCGGGGGCCGATGCAATCATAGGCAACCACTCTCACTGCCTGCAGGGTATGGATTATTATAACGGCAAATATATCGCCTATTCCCTGGGCAACTTCTGGTTCAACGCCCGCCGGCTCTATACCGGGCTGCTGAAGCTGGAAATAAGCGAAAAGGGGATTACCCCCATCCTTGTGCCCGGCCTTCAGGCAAACCGCGAAACCCATTATATCTCCGATAAGGCGGAGCAGCGCAAGCTTTACGATACCGTTGAGGGCTACCCCACGAAAAACGGAGTTAAAATTGACGACGAAGGAAGAATATCACCGAAAGGGTAACAGAAAAGAACCTGCCGCTGCAGGTTCTTTTTTGCATAAAAAATATTATAAATACATTACTGCCCGTTTTGCAGTATATTCTTTACGGTTTTCTCTATCTCTTCTTTTGAAGCTTTAAGGGAGCCCATTACCATTTCAGGTTTTCCGCCGCCTCTGCCGTTAAGGGCGGCGTTTATTGCGGCGCCTATTTCCCGAGCTTTGCCGCTTCTGCTGGCAACTGCGTATTTATAGCCGTCCTTATCGTTGCCGGAAAAACCGAAGCCGGTGCCGAATTTCTCCGCCAGCATATCCGCGGCAATCCTTGCGCTGTCGGAGTCTCCGTCGCCGTCAATCACAGCGGGAAAATCCGCTCCTGCGCTTTCGCACCGTGTTTCAATAAGCCTGATTTTTGTATTGTTCAGTTCAATTCTGGTTTCGTTCAGCTTTTCCTTCAGCTTTTCAACTGCGGGCAGCACCTCATCCGTCTTTGCGCACAGGGCCGCCGAAATGCCGGCAACGCTCCTGTTCTTCTCCCGGTAATCCTCAAGGGCAAATCTGCCTATTTTAAGGGTAAGGCGCACGCCCTGTTTATAGTTTTCCGCATTTATCAGCTTCACGGGTCCCGTTTCCCCGGTAAGCTTTACATGGGTGCCGCAGCAGGCACATAAATCCGCCCCCTCAATCTCAACAAGGCGCACCTGCCCCTCAATTTCTTTTTTGCTTCTGTAATCATATTTTTCAAGCTCGGCGGGGGAGGGGAGCAGAATATTTGTTTTTCTGTTTTCGCATATTACTCTGTTGGTTTCATCCTCAATTTCGTCAAGGGTTTCGGGGCTTATATATCCGTTAAAATCAACCGTAACTTCCCTTTGCCCCATGTGAAAGCCCACATTGTCAAGGCCTGTTTTGCTGTGGGTTATGCCGGAGAAAATATGCTCGCCGCTGTGCTGCTGCATATTTGAAAACCTGAAATCCCAGTTCAGCCGGCAGTTTACTTTTCCGCCTGCTTCACCGGAGCAGATATGCACAACCTCGCCGTCTTTTTCAACGGTGTCTTTTACTTCGGCATCTCCTATATATCCTCTGTCCCCGGGCTGGCCGCCCCCTTCGGGGAAAAATGCGGTTTTATCCAGGATTATTTCAAAGCCCTTTTCCCCCTTTTTGCAGGAAAGAACTTCGGCTTCAAATTCCTTTATATATGCGTCTTCGTAATAAAGCTTCAGGGCCATTGTTTTCACCTCACGGGTGAATATTAACACATATAAGGTACAAAATCAAATAAATCAAAATTTTTTCTTGATATTACTTAAATTATATATTATAATAATCTGGAATATGAGGTGCGAGCTTTTCTTTAATCATGTGGCGTGTGGGTCCTGTGCGACAGGACACTGTGAACCATGTCAGGCGGGTGAACCGAGCAGCATTAAGCGGACAGTCGTGTGCGCCACAGTCTGCCTGCCGCCATATGATTAAGGAAAAGCTTTGTTTTTACACAAGGGAGTGAGAAAGTGTACAGGGCGCTTTACAGAAAATGGAGACCCGCGGATTTTGATGATGTTTACGGCCAGCAGCATGTAACCCACACGCTTAAGAACGAGGTTGCCTGCGGGCGTATCTCCCACGCCTATCTTTTCACCGGCTCCAGGGGCACGGGCAAAACCTCCTGCGCCAAAATCCTGGCCAAGGCCGTTAACTGCCTCAACCCGCAAAACGGCAACCCCTGCAATGAGTGCGAAATCTGCCGGGGCGTAGATAACGGCTCCCTTACGGATGTTATAGAAATTGACGCCGCCAGCAACAACGGCGTTGACAATATCAGGGATATAAGAGAAGAAGTGAACTTTACCCCCGCCGTTGCAAAATACAGGGTGTATATCATAGACGAAGTCCACATGCTTTCAACAGGCGCATTCAACGCCCTGCTCAAAACCCTTGAGGAGCCCCCGGCCCATGTAATATTCATCCTTGCCACCACGGATGTTCACAAGCTGCCACCCACGGTGCTTTCAAGGTGCCAGCGGTTTGATTTCAAGAGAATCTCATCGGAGAATATCGTTGAGCGCCTCAAATATATAGCCGAAAAAGAAAATATGGAAATAACGGATGATGCCGCCAACCTTATTGCGAATATATCCGACGGCGGTATGAGGGATGCGGTTTCCCTTATGGATTCCTGCTTCTCAATTTCCGGCTCCGTTACGGCGGAGACCGTAAGCACCGCCGCAGGCGTTGCGGGCACAGACAGCCTGTTTGAGTTTTCCTCTTACATTGCCTCAAATGATTTCACAAGGGCCCTTATGCTGGTAACAAAACTGCATAACGAGGCCTGCGATATACTGAATCTTTGTAACTCCCTTTCATCCCACTTCAGGGATCTTATGGTTGCAAAAACCGTTAAGGACTGCGAAAAGCTCATTATCTGCTCCGATGAAACCCTGGCAAAGTACAAAAAGAGGGCAGGGGAGATATCCCTTTCAAAGATACTTGACTGCATAGAGATACTTGCAAAAACCTCGGAGCTTATCCGAAGGTCCTCAAATAAAAAAATACAGCTTGAAACCGCAGTAATAAAAATGTGCGGCATAAAGGATAATATATCCGCCGTGCCTGTTGTTACCGAAGAACCTGCGGCACAGGAGCCTCCTGCGGCACAGGAATCTGCCGCAGCGCAGGAGTCTGTAACACAGCCGGTTAATGAAGCACCTGCTCCTTCGGTTCCCCCGGTGCAGGAGCCCACGGCACCCCCGGAGGTAAGGGATGAACCTCCCGCCCCGCCTGCTGCGGATAAAGAGCCCTCGGTGCCCTTCTTCGGGCCCCCCGTTTCTCCTGAAGCTCAGCAGAAGCCGGCTTACTCTGTATCCGTAAACAAAACGGATGACAGCCCCATACCGGACGGTGATTTCACCCTTTGGCCGGAGGTATGCGAAGCAGTGCTCAGGCAGGATCCTCCCCTTTACGCAATGCTGTCAAACACATCGGCAGTTATCAGGGATAATAAAATCATAATCATTACGGATTATCCCGAATTCAAAAACACTTTGCTTGAGGATAACCGCTTCACCGTGCTTGATAAAGCCATACAGGAGGTTACGGGCAGAAGGATAAGGGCCGCCGTAAGGTGCACCGCCGCTCAGCCCGCCCCCGCGCAGGAAAACAATCCGCTTAAAAACTTTACGGATAAAATAGATGAATTCAAAAACAACAATTTTTAAGGAGAAATAAATATGAAAGCAAGAATACCCGGCGCTCAGCAGGGCGGCCAGGCAAATATGATGAAAAAAATTCAGGAAATGCAGGAAAATATGGAGAGAATTCAGGCAGAGGTTGAAGCCACCGAATTCACCTCCTCCACCGGCGGCGGTGCCGTTGAGGTTACCGTAAACGGCGCTCACGAGGTTACTGCAGTTAATCTTAAGCCCGAAATAGTTGACCCGGAAGATATAGAGATGCTTCAGGATCTTATTATTTCCGCTTTCAATGAGAGCATAAGAAAAGCCAACGACGCAATGAGCAAGGGTATGGAAGAGGCCAAGGGCGGCCTTTCAATACCGGGGCTTCTCTGATGGCCGGCTTTACACCTTCCCTTGAAAACTTAATAGATAAATTTGCCCGCCTGCCTTCAATCGGCAGAAAAAGCGCCCAGCGCCTTGCATTTTATCTGCTCTCAATGCCTCAGGCAGAGGTTGATTCTTTTATCGATTCCATAAATACCGCCCGCTCCCAGGTTCACAGATGCTCGGTCTGCTGTAATTTTACGGACAGCGACATCTGCTCAATCTGCTCCTCAAAAGAGCGGGACCGCAGCACAATCTGCGTGGTTGAGGATCCCCGTGATATAGCCGCCTTTGAAAAAACCCACGAATATTCCGGTCTTTATCATGTGCTTCACGGCGTTATATCACCGATGAACGATATCAACCCCGAGGATTTATGCATTAAAGAGCTGCTGGCCCGTCTGGGCAGCGGAGAGGTTAAAGAGGTTATTATGGCAACAAACCCCACGGTAGAGGGGGAGGCCACCTCAATTTACATCTCAAAGCTTATTAAACCTCTGGGCATAAATGTAAGCCGCCTTGCTTACGGCGTGCCTATGGGAGCGGACCTTGAATATACGGATGAATTTACCCTGATAAGAGCAATGGAAGGCAGAAAATCACTCTGATTTTATTCAACGATTTTTTCACTTCTCACTTTCACTTTTTCACCCTTTACACTCCAGAAAAATCCATTCACACTTTTAACATTTTACTCACCCTAAAATGTTAAATTCTCACCCCCGGTTTTCTCTTTTATTTCAGCCCTTACGGGAGTTATACCACATTTTCACGCCCCCTACTACTACTATTAAACTATTACTATACTATACATACTTTATTCCGTTCTTTTCTCAACTTTTACTTTTTTGAAGGAGAATCATTATGAAACTTTCATGCAATTCTTTTGAACTTTCGGAAGCCTGCCAGATTGTGCAGAGAGCGGCTTCCACCAAAACGGCTATTCCTTCTGTTGAAGGTATACTTCTCAAAGCAGAAAACGGCAAAATGACTTTAACCGGCTATGACCTTGAAATGGGTATTGTAACCACAATCCCCTGTATGGTTGAGGAGCCCGGCTCAATAGTTATCAATGCCCACATGTTCAGCGAAACTCTCAGAAAGCTGCCGGGCAATACTGTAAAAATTGATTCCGACGCAAGGCAGATTGCATATATTGAATGCGGCGAATTCAAAACCTCAATTATCGGAATGAACGCCGATGATTACCCCGAGCTGCCTTCAATCATCAGCGGCTACGATGTTGTGCTGGATCAGGCCCTTCTCAAGGATATGATAAGGAAGACCATTTTTTCCGCCGCAGTAAAAGACAGCAAAGTTGTTCACACCGGCGTGAAGTTTGAGCTTGAAAACGGCCATATTCGCCTTATTGCAGTTGACGGCGTACGCCTTGCCATAAGAAATGAAGCAGTTGAATATCAGGGTGAGGAGCTTTCATTTGTTGTGCCCGCCAAAACTCTTTCAGAGGTTATGAAACTGCTTGGGGATGACGGCAATATCAATATTTCCGTAGGCAAAAGGCACATTACCTTCAGAGTTGATAATTACTACATTATCTCCCGCCTGCTGGACGGCGAATTCTTAAACTACAAGGCGGCTATCCCCGCCACAACCAAAACCGTTGCCAAGGTTAAAACCACCGATTTTCTTGACAGTATCGACCGTACTTCCCTTATTATCACAGATAAAATCAAGAGCCCCGTCAAGTGTATTTTCGGCAACGGTGAAATAGTTATGTCCTCAAACGCATCAATCGGTAACTCCACCGATAAGATTCAGGCCCAGATTGAGGGCGATGACTGCACCGTGGGCTTCAACAACAAATATATGATTGATGCCCTCAGGGTATGTGATTCCGATGAGGTCAGGATTATGCTCAACGGCCCGGTTTCACCCATACTTGTTGTGCCCGTTGAAGGGGACAGCTTCATTTTCCTTATCCTTCCCGTGAGACTGAAAAATGAAGATTAAGGTAAGAATTGCCGAAAAAAAGACCGTATCAAAAGAGATAAATTCAGATTATATAAGGCTGGATGATTTTCTAAAGCTCAATGATGCGGTGCAGAGCGGCGGCCACGCCAAAATCGTGATTCAGGGCGGGGAAGTAAAGGTAAACGGAGAAACCTGCCTTTCAAGAGGAAAAAAGCTGAGAAAAGGCGACAGCGCCGAATATAACGGAACAGTATATAAAGTAATTTAAACAGAGAGGAATGGTGATAAAAATGAAACTTATTAACCATTCCTCTTTTAATTTCCGCAATATCGAAAGGGCGGAAATAGAGCCCCACGATGAGATGAATATAATTTACGGCAAAAACGGCCAGGGAAAAACCAACTTAATTGAAAGTATATGGCTTATGACCGGCTTTTACAGCTTCCGGGCAAGGAAGAATATTCAGCTCATAAAAGAGGGCTGCGAAAACGCAAAAATAGAGAGTAAATTTTATTCACAGGGCCGTGAACAAAACGCAAGCCTTACCATAGGCAAAGCCAAGGAGCTTACCCTTAACGGAGTTAAGGAGGAATCCCCCAGAGCCATAATGGGCAG
This sequence comes from Clostridia bacterium, assembly GCA_017430535.1. Taxonomy (GTDB): domain Bacteria; phylum Bacillota; class Clostridia; order Oscillospirales; family Acutalibacteraceae; genus CAG-177. The sequence continues at coordinate 87,509 of JAFRMR010000027.1, read as the reverse complement.
CTTTTATTCCGTGGTGTTTTCTCCCTCAACCCTGGGCATTGTGCAGAACGGCCCGGCGGACAGGCGCAAAATGCTGGATATTGCCCTTAGCCTTACAAAGCCCAACTACGCCCTTACAATGAGCCGCTATTTAAGGATAGTGGATCAGAGAAATTCCCTGCTCAAAAAGCTGGGGGAGGAGTGCTTTAAAACAGGCTATATTCAGCCCTGGGATGAGGAGCTTGTGAAAACAGGGGCATCCATAGTAAAATACCGGCTGGATTATATTGAAAAGCTCAGCGAAGTATCATCCGAAATATATAAAGGCATAAGCTCCGGCAGGGAAATTTTCGGCTTCTGCTACGATTTTTCAAGAGATAATATTGATGAAGAGGAAATACGGAAAAAGCTCCGTGAGGACCTTGAAAGAAGCCGTGAATCCGATATAAAGCGGCTTTATACCAATACGGGCCCACATACCCACGATCTTGTGCTGTTTGTAAACGGCAGGGATGCCAGGGTTTACGGCAGCCGGGGTCAGCAGCGCTCCTGCGCCCTTGCCCTTAAGCTGGGGGAGGCCTCAATTATAGAAAAAACAACAGGGGAGAGCCCCGTTGTGCTGCTGGATGATGTTATGAGCGAGCTTGATGAAGACAGGCAGAGCTTTATACTTAATTACCTTGATAACAGGCAGATTTTCATTACCTGCTGTGACCCGGCAAACCTTATGCGCACCTGCCGCGGCAAGATATTTGAGGTAAATGAGGGAAAGGTTTCGGAAAAATAATGTACCTGCACCTGGGATTTGAAAAAGTAATAAAAAGCGAAAATATCATAGGCATATTTGACCTTGACAATACCACCCTGCAGAAAAGCAGCCGCGATTACCTTGCCAGGGCGGAAAAGGCGGGGAATATAGAAAATGTATGCGAAGACCTGCCCAAATCCTTTGTTGTGTGCAGCGAAAACGGGAAAAGGAAGATATATATAACGCAGATAGCGTCATCAACAATACTTCGGCGTGTCAACAATGGGATAATATAGGCCTGAGCATTCAGGCGAAAAACGAACAGAAAATGTTATAAAAGAGCCTTCGGGAGGTAATCCCGGGGGCTCTGAAATTATATTACCGGTATAAGGTTTTAAAAAGCGGATATTATATTACGCATTTGCCAGTATCTCCGCGGCAGATTTCAGCCGGTCAAGGGCGTATTCAAAAAAGCCACGGTAGGCGGAGCAGTATTTGTTTTGGGTAAATTCAGCGGTTCTGTCCCTTTTGCAGCCGCCCCGGCAGAGGTTATAATATAAGCAGTTTTTGCAGTGACCGTGAATGATGAGGGATTCATCAATGAATTTACGGTGCTTTTCGTTTATTTCAAAGGGGTTTTCATCAAAAACCGAGCCCAGCCTGTATTCATCCGTGCAGTAAAAATCGCAGGGGTAAATATCTCCGTTTGCCTCTATGGTAAAGTACCCTCCGCACACCCCGCACATGGCGCAGTTTTCCGGCGGAAAGCCGGCCAGGATATCCATATAATTATCAATATGGCGTACCGAGGTGTAATCGTAAGGGTCAAAATCCTCATACCACAGGTCAAAAATCCGCCTGAGAAATTTTTCATAGGCGGCAGGGGAAAGGGAAATACCCTCACGCTCATCAACATAAGGGATAAACTGAAGGTTGCGGAAGCCGTGCTTTCTGAAATAAGCCCAGGTGCTGTCAATATCCGCGGCGTTTTCGTTATCAATAACCGAGAGAATGTTGAACCGCACACCGTGCTTTTTAAGCAGATTTATTGCCGTAAGCACCTGCGGCAGCACGCCGTTTCCGTTTTTATCAAGGCGGTAGCGGTTGTTTGTTTTTTTGCCGCCGTCAAGAGATATCCCCGTAAGGAAATCGTTGGCAGCAAGAAACTCCGCAAAACCGTCATCAATCAGCAGGCCGTTTGTCTGTATGGAGTAAAATACATTTCCCTTAATTTTTTCTTTTACCCGGCTCACAAAATGCTCATAAAAATCAAGCCCCGCAAGGGTGGGCTCGCCCCCCTGGAAGATTACGGAAAGGTTACGGGGAAAAGCGGCGCTCACCTTATCAATCAGGGTGTCCGCAGTTTCTCGGGCCATTATTCTGTTTTGCCTTGTTTCACTTGCGGTTTTGTAAAAGCAGTATCCGCAGTCCATATTGCAAAGGCCTGCGGCGGGCTTTATGAGCAGAGTTAAAGCTTTCATTTTTTACCCCTTGACTTACGGTATATATCAAATATAATTGAAAATAAGAAAAATATCAATGTTTTACGGAGAAATAAAAATGAGAAAGCCCAATATTATTATCATACTTACGGATGACCAGGGCTACGGCGACCTGGGCTGTATGGGCGCCCGGGATCTGAAGACCCCGAATATTGATTCCCTGGCGGAAACAGGGGCGCTTTTTACCTCAATGTATTCCGCCTCTCCCGTGTGCTCCCCCTCAAGGGCCTCCCTGCTTACGGGCAGGTACCCGGGCCGCGCCGGGGTGCGGGCAATTCTTGCCGGGCACAGAAAAGCCAGCGGCCTTACCCCCGCCGTGCCTACCATTGCCTCCGCCCTTAAAAAAGAGGGCTACAAAACAGGCCTCTGCGGCAAGTGGCACCTGGGCCTTAAGCCGGAGTGCCGCCCCAACGCCAACGGCTTTGATGAATTCAGCGGCTTCCTTGCGGGCTGCCTTGATTATTACTCACATATTTTTTATTACGGCATGAGCGACGGGGGAGTGAACCCCACCCATGATTTGTGGGAAAACGAAACCGAGGTTTACGCCAACGGCGAATATTTAACCGAGCGCATTACCCGCAAAAGCGTGGAATTTATAAACAGGCACAGGGATGAGCCGTTTTTCCTCTATGTTGCCTACAATGCCCCTCATTACCCCATGCACGCCCCCCAAAAGTACCTTGACCGCTTCCCGGATTTATCCCCGGACAGAAGAATTATGGCGGCAATGCTCAGCGCCGTTGATGACGGCGTGGGGCAGATAACCTCAGAGCTTGAAAAGCTGGGGCTTACGGATGATACCATTATTTATTTTCAGAGCGATAACGGACCGTCAAGGGAGAGCCGCAACTGGCTTGACGGAACCACGGACCCCTACTATGCAGGCACCGCGGGCATTTTCACCGGCCATAAATTCAGCCTTTTTGAGGGCGGAATAAGGGTGCCCGCCATTATATCCCGGGGAAAGAACATCCCCCACAGGGTTATTGATACCCCCCATATTGCCGCAGATATTTTTCCCACGGTGCTGGAGGCCTGCGGAAGCAATCCGGAGGATTACGATATTGACGGCATAAGCATACTGGATATGCTGCAGGGCGGGGAGCCCCGGACCCACGATTGCCTGTTCTGGGAAATGGAAGGCCAGACCGCCGTAAGGCGGGGCAATTACAAGCTTGTGCTGGGCGGCAGGCTGATTGAAGGCGAAGAGCCCAGGGCAGAGGTTTTCCTGTCCGATTTAAGCAAAGACCCGGGTGAGAAACATAACCTTGCCGGAGAAATGCCGGAGCTCTGCAGTGAGCTTACAAAGCTTGCCCTTGACTGGCGGCAGGGCATAGAAGATACCTGGGATAAAGAATTTGCCGCAAATTACACTTTGGCATAAAGGAGAAAACTATGGTAAAGGAATATACATTTGACAGAGTGATTATGAGCCCGGAGGAGTTTGAGGGCCTGCTTGAAATCAACAGGCAGGATGTTTATTATGTTGCGGCCATGACCGTTGCCGCCCTGTGTAACTACAAAGACGGGGCCGAAAAATGCCACGCCATGATAAATATGCTTAAAAACCCGGCGGAGCCTATGAGCGTTTATGAGAAGCAGTTTCTCAGGGACCGGCTTTCCGGCAAAGAATATAAACCCTACTCCTACCTGAGCGGCACCTCTCCCCAAAACGGATATATACCCGCATTTCCCGCAAAGGTGCAGGTGGCGGATAACCCCTATTCCTTCACCGCCGAGGATTGGGCAACGCTGCTGCTTCAGTCCTCCGGGGCGGATTCCCAAAGGCAGATAAAGCTCCGCCGCAAAAAGAGCACCGGTGAATGGTTCCTTGTGGAGCAGTTCCTGCTGGCGGATATAAGAGAACCTGTTATAAATGAACAGGGTGCTGTTATTGACCCTTGGGCTTGAGCCCTGCGGGCAGATTGTGCCTTACGGCGTGAAGTTTTGCTCAGGCAAAGTGAAGTTCCTTCGGAGTGATGTGCTGCTTCGCAGCGTGATGTGTTTTGCGTTGCAAAATGTAAATGGTCGCTCCGCTCCGATTGCAGGGCTAGATATTATCCGCCCGCAACAAGGATATGGGTCGCATAATATAATCGGAGCGTCAGCGACCGTAACTTTTTCCTTGTTACTTCTGACTTATAACTTAAAAAAGGCTTGCATTTCTGCAAGCCTTTTTTCTCAGTCTTTAAATCCTTTCTGTACTGCGTAGTAGGCGGGTTTGGGGTTGCCCTGACCGTCCACTATGCCCCAGCCGGTTTCAACGGGGCAGTCCGTCTGGCCGCATACATAGCAGCTTTCGCTGTCATTCCACATATAAACAAAGGCGCCTACGCACCAGGGCAGTTCCCTGAGCTTGGGTATCATATACTCATAGAATTTTGCCTGACCCTCCGGGGTGTGGGGGTAGCCGTAAAGGCCGGTGCCTTCGGAAAGTTCCCTGTAAATGTGGTTTGAAAATTCGCCTTTGAAGAGGAGGTTGAATTTTTCCTCATCGGTTTTATCTTTATAGATGGTTTCAAACTCGTTCCTGAGCCTGTCGGGCAGGCGGGAGATGAAGGTGTTAACATCCTTCTTTACATCCTCTTCGGAATCAAAGCCGTAGCTCTGAAGGATTGCCTTCTTTTCTTCATCGGTCTTGGGCTCGCCGTAACCGATATAGCCGAACTCAGCCATAATAATGGGCTTTTTGGTAACGGCTCTTACAAGCTTGAGCAGTGCAAAGTGGGTATCTATATTCTTTATGATATTCTCAAAGGAGCCGAGATATATATCAGCGCCGATGAAATCACAGTATTTATTGTATTTGAACATCTTGAATGTAAGGCTTATATAGCCCATGCCGCCAAGGTTATAGCCCAGTATTTCGTTATCCGCAAGCACGGCGTCCATTGCCTCAAGCTGGATGCCGATGAAATAGGCGGCCTCCTCCATAGTGAGGGGATCGGTGAAGCGGTCAACGCCCATTTCGTTGGTGACCTGATAGGCCTGGGCGATGCCCCTCAAATCCTTTACAAGGAATGCTGCCACATCCTGAATTGCTTTCACATCCTCGGGTTTTCTGCTGTCAAGGCCGTGCTCAATGAAGGTGTGGGGGTAAGGGGTGATGGCGTAAATATTGATGCCGTGGTTTTTATACTCCTGCATTTCCGCCTTCCAGCCGATATAGGATTCCGTAAGGGAGCCGTCATCATTGAAGGGGTAGGGGATATCCTCCCTGAGCCACTCGATATTTGCCCCGGTGATGAGGTCATAATCCGGGTCCGTGTGGCATATACCTTTCATAAAGCCGCCAACCTTTTCCATAACCGCGGCCGGCTCTTTATCAAAGGGGCGGGTGAAGGGGGTTACAAAAACGGATATAACGGGAATTACAACCGCAAGGATTGCGCCTAGAATTTTGGATGCCCACATTGGAAACTGCATAAAGTTCTCTCCTTTTCATCAATATTCATATATTACGGGGTCAGCGGTTTGCGCCCCGTTTTTTTCTTTTTTTGCTCCTTGCATAAAAGCTCAGGCCGATTATCAGCAGAGGTATTGCGATTATTACCACCGCAAGCAGGCGGAAGTAGGGGGAATCCACCAGCCTTTCGGCGGCGGAGAGTATGCCGGAAATAAAGCTGCGCTTAACCTCGGATGAGGCCACAAGATCAATTTCCGATACCACATCATTGGCGTAGTAAACCTGACCGCGGCAGATTTTTTCGCCCTTCTTTACGGGGGCGGAAAGGGACTTTGGCAGGGTATCCTCCTTAACCTGGATAAGCACGCTGTTTTCATCCACGCCCCTTGGCATAAGGCCGTAGGCGTTTTCACCGGGGCACAGGGTAACATAATCCGTGCCCTTGCCGTATTTTACGGGCACCTCGCCCACGATTTTTGCGGTGCTGGCAATGGGAACAAGCCGCAGGTTGGTGAAGGCCCAGTCATACATTGCCTTGGTATCCACAAAGGCGCCGTTTTCATCCACATTATCCCCGTCAAGGTCCTCCTTAACGGAATTAAGGGCAACGCAGATATAGTTATAGCCGTTGTTGGAGGCCCCGGAAACAAGGCAGTGCCCCGCTCCGGAGGTGGTGCCGGTTTTGCCCCCGGTGGAGTATTTGCAGAAATAATCCTTATAGCCGGGCATCATGGTGAAATTGGTAGTGGTGATTTTCCTCTCTTTATTCATATTTGTTTCCGGCATCATATACTCGGATTTTGCAACTATCTCGGCAAAAACGGAGTTTTCCATAGCCGCCTTGAAGAAGGTGGCCATATCCATTGCGGAAACATACTGATCCTCATCGTCAAGGCCGTGCACATTCATAAAATGGGAGTTTGTGCAGCCCAGCTCCTGAGCAAGAGCATTCATTTTATCAACAAACGCCTGCCTGTCATTGCCCGTGACATAGGTTGCAAGGGCGGTGGCGGCTTCGTTGGCAGAGTGGATAAGCATGCTGCAGAGCAGGTCGTAAATCCTTACCTGCTCCCCGGCCTTGTGGCCCCCCAGGGAGCTGCCGGTGCCGTCCAGCTCCCTTATGCAGGACTCGGGTATGGTATATACCTCATCCATATTGCTGCACTGGCTGAGCACAACAAGGGCGGTAACCACCTTGGTAAGGCTGGCGGGCTTGGTCTGCTTATTGATATTTTTGGAAAAGATAATCTCATTGTTATCCGTGCACAGCAGCAGGGCGCAGTCTGAATACAGCTCGTTTTCAAGCCGGTCGTTGTAAACTGCCCCGGCACCCGTGCCGAAAACCGTGAGGGCAAGTATTATAAAAATCAGAAGTGATGCGGAAAGTTTTTTCATTTTTCGCTCCCGTTGTAGAATTCATCAATATATCTTTTTACATCCTCCGCCGTGCCTCTGAAGGGGCCGGGGGTTTCCATCTTGAGGGAGACCGTTGCCGTGGCCGTAAGCAGGGCGGACGGAATATCATTACTCAGGCGCTCGTTTATATAGGCGGCAAAGGTGGTATCCCCCCTGCCGGTGCGCCCGCTCAGGTTCCTTGCCTTGATGGGGCAGGTGTAAAATTCTTTGCCGTCATAGGCCAGCACCTCTGTATTGTGGGTGATGAGGATTTCCCTTGCCCCCCAGGAGTAAAGGTGCTTTGCGGCAAGGCGTCTGTCCTCACAGCCGGTCATAATCTCCGCCTCGGCGGCATCGGTTTTAAGGTACCTGATATAGGGCAGGCATTCCTTTTTTTCGGCCCAGTCCTCAAAGTGCATTGAGCCGTCCGGGTTCACATGGCGGAGCATTGCCTGCACATCAAGGGCCACATCCCCCCGCTTTGCAAGGGAGAGGATAAGCTCCCTGTCAAAATCGCCGTAAACAAGGCCCGCAAGGTGATATATGGCGCAGTCCGCCTCCGGGATTTCGGAAGCTTTGAAGGGGTCGCCCTTTGAAAGGTTGCGGCAGGTTCTTCTCTCCTTATCCGCAGTGTGGTAGATATTGACCATATCCGTGCTTTTTTCGCTGGGCAGGCAGATAATATCCTCCTTGGGGATTGTAAAATTATCAAGGCGGTTCATATCCTTCTGCGCTATTTTGGTAACCGCCAGCACCCGGTGCCCCAGGGCATAAGCGGAAGCGGAGGAATAGATAACTGCGCCGCCTACGATTTCAACGGTGTTGCCCAGGTGGTCCGTGTTGCGGTCAAGAGTGGCGTGGCCGATAATCATTGAGCTGTATTTTGCCATATTTTCACCTCATATCTCATAGGTTTTCATTTCCCGGGCAGTTTCAATACCGGGGAAATCTTTATATTCATCATCCGGGTCATATCCGGGGCTCAGGTGGGTTGAAATAATCCGCACCCCGGTATTGCCGTTTATTTCCTTTGCGTTTTCAACCGTCATGTGGGGGCCCGTAAAGCCGGCGGGCTTGGAGCAGTCCGCAAGCAGCAGGTCCGTACCATTAAGGGCGGGGTAAATATTATCATTGAAAAGGGTGTCTCCCGTATAGAAAAGGGCTTTATCCTCTTGCTGCACCTTAACCCCCAGGCAGGGCACGGTGTGCTTCATTTCATAAAATGTGAGCTTAAAATCCCCTGCGGTTACGGGAGAAGAGGGGGAAACATTGATTACTTCAAAATCCGGGTGGCCGAAAAGGATATCATACCAGGGGCTTTCCTCACGGCGCACATATATTTTCATCTTCAGGTTCATATCCTCCAGCAGGTAGCGGAAGGGGAGCAGCTCGCTGGTGTGGTCATAGTGGAGGTGTGAAATGAAAATGCCGTTTATCTTTCTTAAATCCGCCGCCTGCATAAGGCGGGAGAGGGAGCCGGGCCCCATATCAAGCACAAGGGAGGTGCTGCCGCCCTGCACAAGGTAGCAGCTTGAGGCGTGATCACCCTCTTTGGGGTAGGGGCCGTACTTGCCCAGCACAGTAAGCTTCATACCGTTTCACCTATGGTTTTTGCGTAATATTCTTCAAACTCCGGCTTCACAAAGCCCTTGAGCAGGTTGAAGTGGAGAATTTCGTTCTCTTTCATATGATCTCTTGTCATAAAATCCCCGGCAACGATATTGATCTTTGCCAGCATTTCCGGGTTCTGCGCAATCTCTTTCATCATAAGGGGGAAGAAGGGGCGGTCCAGCTCATCCAGCTTATTGGGCCAGGTGAAGCCGATTTCCGTGCCCGGGTTGGGGGTCTGCTGGGTCTGGAACCAGAAAAAGCCCTCGCTCTCAAGGTTTCTGAGGTAATTCAGGTTTTCCTGCCAGAATTTTTCGGGCTTGAGGCCGAAGATTTTTGCATCCCAGGGCTCAAGCAGGTAAGTGTTTCTGCTGTAAATATATTCCTCATCCTCGTGGTGGATAAGGTAACGCTTGCCGGAGTTTCTTATATCTGCAAGGGTTACATCCTTTATGTGCTCAAAACCGGTAAAAGCGTAATCCCCGGGGCGCAGGTATTTTTCGATAAGCTCGTTTATAAGCTCCGGGGCGCAGTGATATTTAAGGGTGAAGGGGCCCACCTTCTGATCCTGATAGCTTCTTATATCTATGATGAAAAACTCATCCGGGTATTTTTCAAGGATTTTTTCAAAATCCGCAAATACCTTTTCAACCTTTACACCACGGGAAAGGCCGTGGGCTATGTAGGCTTCGCCGTGCTTCTGCTTTACCCTTATGCCGAATTCCCTTACGCCGTATTCAAACTGCTCAAGCACGGTGCCGAGCTGGCAGCAGCCCATATGCACCATACCCTTTGTGCCTGCGTTGTGGGCGCCGGGTATGGCAAGCTGAGTTATCTTAACATCGTCCTTTATGCAGGACATCCAGCTGCTGTAAAACATAATCAAACCACCTGAAAGATGTAAAAATTAAGGTAATCCGTTTCCGGCACATTCATAAGCACCGGATGATCCTTGCTCTGCTGCCTTGCCTCCACGGTTTTCAGTTGAACCTGAGCATCCGCCGCGGCGGAAAGAAGCATTTTTTCAAACAGCTCGCTCTTCATAAAATGGGAGCAGGAGCAGGTTGCAAGCCAGCCGCCCCGGGGCAGGAGCTTCATTGCGCGGTAGTTTATCTCCTTGTAGCCCCGCTCCGCATTCTTTACGGTTTTGCGGCTTTTGGTGAAGGCCGGAGGGTCAAGGATAATATAATCATAGGGCTTGCCGCCCTTTTTTTCGAGCTCTGTGAGCAGGTCAAAAACATCGGCGCACACAAAATCTATTTTATCGGCAAGGTCGTTGAGCTCTGCGTTTTCCTTTGCCTGCATAAGGGCGGTTTCGCTTATATCAACGGCGGTTACCTTTTCCGCGCCCCCTGCGGCGGCATTCAGGGCAAAGGAGCCGGTGTGGGTAAAGCAATCCAGCACCCTGCGGCCTTTTGCCGTCTGCGCCACGGCGCGGCGGTTATACTTCTGATCAAGGAAAAATCCTGTTTTCTGCCCGTTTTCAAAATCAACTTTATATTTGATTCCGTTTTCTGTTATGTATGTAAAGGTTTCGCCGGAGTGGGGGAGCCCCTCATACCAGCCCTTCTGCTGGGGGAGGCCCTCGTTTTCCCTGAGGGCAACATCGTTCCGCTCGTAAATGCCTCTTACGGTTTCGCCGTATTCACCCAGCACCTTCACAAGGGCGGAGCAGAGGATATCCTTTATTTTTTCCATACCGTAGGAGAGCACCTGAATAACGATGATATCCGAGAATTTATCCGCAGTGAAGCCCGGCAGGCCGTCCGCTTCGCCGAAAACAAGGCGGCAGGCGGAAAAATCAGCGCCCATTACGCTCCTGCGGTAGTCAAGGGCGTACCTTATCCTTCTTTCCCAGAAGGCGGGGGTGAATTTTTCATTGGGGTTGGCGGAAAGCACTCGCACCCGTATTTTGCTCTCAAGGCTCACAAGCCCCGTGCCCAGGTACGCGCCCTTTTTGCTCACCACATCGCAGAGGCCTCCGTTTGTTATTTCGCCGAATTCCTCTGTTATTTCCTCGCCGTAAACCCAGGGGTGCCCCTTCCTGAGGGAAAGCTCCGCCTTGGGGGTTACGCAGACTATGGGAAAATCTCTGTTTTTCATAAAGTTCCTCAAAAAACGGCATAAATAAACAGGATGCCGGAAGTGTGCAGCACCCGGCATCCTGTTTTGGGGAAAGAGAAAATAAAAATGAAAAAAGAAGATGTCAAACTTTTTGGACAATTTCTGTCCTCTGTGGTATCGTACCCTAACTATATACCAGACATGTTGCGCAAATGTGAACAAATTGTTAACTTACGCGTTACATCTTCTTTATTTTTGTTCGCTCTGAGGATGCCGAAGCTGTATTTTTCTTAAATATCAGAATTCAAGGAATGCCTTGAAGCCCTTGAAGGCCATATATACATCGGATTTTGCAACTGTTTCGAAGGGGGCGTGCATTGACAGCACGGGAACACCCACATCAACCACCTGAGCGCCCAGGTTGGCAACATATTTTGCAACGGTGCCTCCGCCGCCCTCGTCAACCTTGCCCAGTTCCCCGGTCTGCCACACTACATTTGCCTTGTCAAAGGCCTGGCGGACCAGTGAAACAAACTCCGCGTTGGCATCGTTGGTGCCGCCCTTGCCGCCGGAGCCGGTGTATTTGGTAAGCACTATTCCTTTATTGAGGAAAGCCGCGTTTTTCTTTTCATAAACCGAGGCAAAGGTGGGGTCGTAGCCCGCATTTACATCGGCGGAAAGGCAGGATGATGCCCTGAGGATATCCCTGCCGGGTATTGCGTAGGGCTCGCCCAGGTCGCTGATGAAATGTTTGAGGTAGGCGCTTTGCAGGCCTGTGTTGCCGTCGGAGCCGGTTTCCTCTTTATCCGTAAGCACGGTAAGGCAGGTGTATGCCGGCTTTTTAACCGCAAACTGCGCGGTAAATGAGGGGTAGGCGCACACCCTGTCATCGTGGCCGTAGGAGCCGATCATGCTGCGGTCAAAGCCAAGGTCAACCGCCGGGAATACGGGCACCGCCTCAAGCTCGGCAGAGAGGAAGTCCTCTTCTGTAATGCCGTATTTTTCATTGAGAATTTTAAGGATATTGAGCTTAACAAGGTTATCCCCCTTCTCTTTGCCGAAGGGTCTGCTGCCCACAAGTATATTAAGCTCCTCGCCCTTTATAACCTTTGTCATGGGGCGGTCCGCCTGCTGCCTGTCAAGGTGGGGGAGCAAATCGGTAACCACAAAGCAGGGGTCGCCGGGCTCATCGCCTACCCGCACGGTAACGCAGCTGCCGTCCTTCCTGAATACAACGCCGTGAAGGGCAAGTGGAACCGTGGGCCACTGGTATTTTTTGATGCCGCCGTAATAGTGGGTTTTAAACAGCGCCAGGTCATCCTCCTCATAAAGGGGGTTGGGTTTAAGGTCAAGGCGGGGTGAATCAATATGGGCTGCAAGTATTCTTACGCCCTCTTTAAGGCTCTTTTTGCCGAAGGTGCAGAGAATTACGGATTTGCCCCTGATATCGGAGTAAACCTTATCCCCGGCCTTGTACTTCTTGTTCTTTTCAAAGGGAACAAAGCCCTGCTTTTCCGCGGCTTTGATTATATACTCCGCCGCCTCTCTCTCCGTGCGGCCGGTGTTAAGGAAGTTCATATACTCCCTGCAGTAATCATCCGCCTTTTTTATTTCTTTTTCATCGCACACATAACTTGCGTGCTTTCTTTCGTAAAAAAGCTTCTCCTTAAGGGCTTCCGCCTCGGTTTTCTTAGGCATAATATCCTTCCTTTCCGAAAAACTCAGTAAGTTTATTTTCAGCCTCTTCAAGGCTTATGTTTTCAATAATATAATCGGATTTTGCTTTGTAATCCTCTTCGCTCTGCTGGGCGTTTATGCGCATATCCGCCTGCTCATCCGTAAGGCCGTCCCGCTCTTTTATGCGCTTTTTCCGCAGCTCTTCGGGGGCGGTTACGCAGATAACCTTGCGGCAGACTGCCGGCAGGGGTGTGGCAAAGAGCACGGGGGCGTCAATCAGCGCCGCTTTTGCCCCCGCCTTCTGCGCCCGGTGTATTTCATCAACTGTCAGGCGGATAATCTCCGGGTGGGTGCAGGTGTTCAGCAGCTCCGTGCCGCCGGGGGATGAAAAGGCCTTCTTTGCCAGCAGGGCTCTGTTTACTGCCCCGTTTTCAATTATATCCCCGCCGAAGGCACCGGTCAGGGCCTTCTGCACCGCCTTGCTCTCAAGGGCAGTGCGGGCAAGCTTATCCGTATAAATCACGGCAATTCCCATATCCTCCGCCTTTTTGCAAAGGGTGGATTTGCCGGAGCCGGTCTGCCCGGTTATGCCGTAAACAGCTATGCCGAAGTCAAGGTCCAGCACCCTGAAGGCGGCGGAGCGCAGCAGCCGGTTATATACCGCAAGGCCTATGCCCCGGGGCTCCGGGCAGCGCACAAAGGCCTTTTTGCAGCCCTTTTCATCCACCTGCCGCAGGGCCTCAAAAATTCCCCTTGCCTGGGAGGCATAGTCATCCTTTTTGCCGAATTCGAATGATATATCAAAATTCTTTCCTTCGCCCTCATAGCACACGGCGCATATATCACCGCCGCAGGCCTTCAGGTATTTCTCGTAAACCTCAAAGCCGCCTTTTATGAGTGTAACCTCAGCTTTGGGGGCGTAGTGCTTGTATTTCATGCCCGGTGAGCGGGCCTCTTCGTTTTCGTTCAGTTTTTCATAAACCGCGTGGTTCACGGTGATTTTGCCCAGCACCTCTTCAAGCTGCTCAGGGGTTATTCCTCCGGGGCGCAGGAGCATAGGCGGCTCGGTTTCAAGGGTTATTACCGTGCTTTCAACCCCCACGCTGCAGGGGCCGCCGTCAATAACCGCATCAATTTTGCCCTCAAGGTCATCCATCACATGCCTTGCCTTTGTGGGGCTGGGTCTGCCGGAAAGGTTGGCGCTTGGCGCCGCCAGAGGCAGGCCGCTTGCTTTTATTACCGCCCTTGCCGCCGGGTGTGAGGGCATACGGATTGCCACCGTATCAAGCCCCGCGCTTACCTCATCGGGGATAAGGGCGGATTTTTTCATAACCACGGTAAGGGGGCCGGGCCAGAATTTTTCCGCCAGGGCGTAAAGCCGCTCATCGGTTTCAGCCACAAGGGGCGGGATTTCCTGCGCGCAGGAAACATGGACTATCAGGGGGTTATCCTGAGGCCGCCCTTTGGCTTCAAAAATCCGCTTTACCGCTTCCCCGTCAAGGGCATTGGCGGCAAGGCCGTAGACTGTTTCCGTGGGTATTGCAACCAGTCCGCCGCCTTTAAGTATCTCCGCCGCCGTGGCTATTGACTTTTCATCATCCTTAAGGTAAAGGGTTTTCATTGTTTACTGCTCCGGGTCCGCTTTCATTTTTTCCGCCGTATCGGCTGTGATAAGGGCATCTATTATTTCATCAAGGTTTCCGTTCACTATGGAATCTAATTTGTAAAGGGTCAGGTTAATGCGGTGGTCGCTTACCCGCCCCTGGGGGAAGTTATAGGTGCGTATTCTTTCGCTTCTGTCCCCTGTGCCTACCTGGGATTTCCTCTCCCCGGCAATGGCGCTCTGCTGCTTTTCCCTTTCCGCTTCAAGCAACCGGGAGCGCAGCACCTTCATTGCTTTGTCTTTATTCTTATACTGGCTTCTTTCGTCCTGGCACTCCACCACAACCCCGGTGGGCAGGTGGGTAATGCGTATGGCGCTTTCGGTTTTGTTAATATGCTGGCCGCCGGCTCCGCTGGAGCGGAAGGTATCTATCTGCAGATCCGCCGGGTTTATTTCAATATCCACATCCTCCGCCTCGGGCAGCACCGCAACGGTGGCGGTGGAGGTCTGAATCCTGCCCTGGCTCTCGGTTTCCGGCACCCTTTGAACACGATGCACGCCGCTCTCAAATTTAAGGCGTGAGTAAGCCCCCTCGCCCTCAATCATAAAGCTTACCTCTTTGAAGCCCCCCAGCTCCGTGGGGTTGGAGGATATAATCTCCGTGCGCCAGCCCTTGGATTCCGCATACATTGAATACATCCTGTAAAGCACCCCGGCAAAAAGGGATGCCTCTTCACCCCCGGCGCCGCCCCTTATTTCAACAATAACATTCTTATCGTCGTTGGGGTCACCGGGCAGCAGCAGGATTTTAAGCTCCTCGGCGCATTTTTCAAGCTGAGCCGCGGCGGTTTCATATTCCTCCCGCACCATATCCCTGAAATCCGGCTCAAGGCCGCCACCGTCAAGCAGCTCCTTCGCTTCTTTTGCGGTTTCCTCGGTTTTTTTATACTCTCTGTATTTTTCCACCACCGGGGTCAGGCTTTTTATTTCCTTCATCACGGATTTATATTCCTCAATGTTTTGGGAAATATCGCTTTCGCACAGGCGGTTATTCAGTTTTTCAAATTTAAGCTCAACTTCTCTGAGTTTATCCAGCATTATTCGTCACGCAATACTTTCCTGATATTTTTTTCAACTTTCGGCCGCTCAATCATAACCTCTCTGCCGCAGCCCTCGCACTTTATCTTTATATCCGCGCCTATTCTCGTTACGCCGAAGGTGTTGCAGCCGCAGGGGTGGTTCTTTTTCATCACAAGGCGGTCGCCTATGCGCAAATCCATATCAGCCCACTCTTTCCGTATAGAAGTGCTGAACCCACACCAGCTTTGCATCCGGGTCCGCATCTGCCGCAACCCCTATGCCTATGCACCTGAAATCCGGGTTCATAATATTCTCATAATGGGTGGGGGATTCCTTCCAGGCGTTGCATACGCCTGAGGGGGTTTCGTAGCCCCAGCCGATATTTTCGCCCGCCGTGCCCGTGGTAAGGCCGTTCTCTTTGAAAAGTGATGAGAAATAGCCGCCTGTGGGGCGGGTGTGGGAGTGCTTGCCGCTCCAGGCAATTTCCTCCGCCCTTACATTGGCCTGCTCCGTGAGCTTATCGCTGAGGGTAAGGGCAGAGAGCCCCTTTTCGGCCCTCATTTTGTTTGTAAGGTAAAGCACATCGCTTATGTAGCCGGAGTAAGTTCTTCTGTTGGCCTTGGCGGCGGGCAGCAGCTCGCTGTAAGTGCCGGTGTACCAGAAGCGGTCCACGGTGGTGCCCGAGGAGCCGGTGTAAACTATAACCCCGTATTTGTTCTTGGAGCCTTGAGCGGGCGCGGTTGTGGTGGATTTTGCGTGGGTGGTTGTCACCTTTTTAGTGGTCTCCGCTATGGCCTTTGCCGTGGTGGTGGAGAGCTTGGTTGCCCCCTGTGTCACCGTTTCGGTCACCTTTTCCTTAACGGAAGAGGGCTCGGTTACGGCGGTTATGGATTCATCCTTTGCCGTTACGGTCTGCTCCGGCTTAAGGGTAGCGTCCTCCGCGGTTAAATCCGGCAGATCCCAGATAATTTCCTTGGAGGTTTCGGCTGTTGATTCCGTTTGTGTTTCGGTTTCTGTTTGTGTGGTTGTTACTTCGGGCTCCAGCTTTGAGCAGGAGGCGAAGGCCGCCGCCGCAAAGATTACAAGAGCCGCTGCAATGAGTTTTTTATACATTTCAATTACCATCTTTTCACAGGACATTTGTTTTTTATAAAGGCCGCCCTGAACTGGGGGTAGCACCCGCATTTAAGGCAGGTGCCGTTTTCAAGAAAATCGCACTGCCTGCATATTTCGAGCCGCCCTCCGTAAAGCTCCGCCGGGGATTTTTCATCGGGGGAAAGCTTTGCAATCCGCTGCTCAATATCCCGCATAATATCCTCTCTGCCGCTTTCGGTCAGCAGGCAGCGGCGGCAGATTCTCAGGTTTTCGCTCATCTTTCAATAATGAACTTAACTATGCTGCAGGGGGGTATTTCGGCGGTAAAGCCGTCCGCGGTTTTCTCAAAGGCGGTGAAGGGGGCTGTTTTAACCTCATCCTTCTTTTCAAAGCTGTTGTAAGCGTCAATGGCGCCGGTAAGTATCTCCGCCCGCACGGCCTTTACTTCACTGTCAGCCACCTGGCACTTAACCGCCTTTGCGCTGTCGGCATCCGTATTTACTACGGTGCTGTAAATAACGCCGCTCTCATCCATTGAGGCGCTCTCGGTTAGGGCGGGCAGGCGGTCGCTCTGTGTGCCGGCTTCGCCGCTTGTTATGTAAGAGCCCAGCAGGGTGTTTTCCATGTGGTCTTTGAATAGCTTGAATATATAATAAGTGGGGGTAAGCACCATATCCCCGCCATCGGTCAGGGCAACGGCCTGTAGCACATTCACGGTCTGGGCAATGTTGCACATCCTGATTCTGTCCGCGTGCTTGTTGAAAATGTTGAGTGAGAGGGCGGCAACCACCGCATCCCTCATTGTATTCTGCTGGTAGAGGAAGCCGGGGTTTGTGCCGGGCTCCACATCGTGCCAGGTGCCCCACTCATCCACAATAAGGTCAACCCGTTTTTCCAGATCGTACCTGTTCATTATTTCAAGGTGGCGGGTGATTATTTCATCAATTTTATATGCCTTGCGCAGGCAGGTGTAGTATTCATCCTTGGTGAATTCCGTGGCGCTGCCCTTTCTGCTCCAGTCATGGGTGATTGTGTAGTAATGCAGGGCAAGGCCGTTCATCATCCGCCGGGCGTTTTTCATAAGCTCCTCGGTCCAGTGGTAGTCCTCGGCGTTGGGGCCGCAGGCCACTTTATATACCGGGTTGTCATCGGAATATTTCCTTACATAGGTGGCGTATTTTTTATACATGTTTGAGTAAAAGTAGGGGTCCATATTGCCGCCGCAGCCCCAGTTTTCGTTGCCCACGGCGAAGTATTTAAGCTTCCAGGGCTCCTGCCTGCCGTTTTGCCGCCGCAGGTTCGCCATGGGGCTCTCCCCCCCGAAGGTCATATACTCAACCCACTCGCTCATTTCCTGCACCGTGCCGCTGCCCAGGTTGCCGGTAATGTAGGCATCGCAGCCCAGCTGATTGCACAGCTCAAAAAATTCGTGGGTGCCGAAGCTGTTATCCTCGGTTACTCCGCCCCAGTGGGTGTTAATCATCTTTTTTCTGCTCTCAAGGGGGCCTATGCCGTCCTTCCAGTGGTATTCATCCGCAAAGCAGCCGCCCGGCCAGCGCAGCACCGGCAGGCCCATATCTTTAAGGGCGTTCACCACATCGCAGCGCATACCGTTCACATTGGGTATATCTGAGTTTTTGCCCACAAACAGGCCCTCGTAAATGCATCTGCCCAGGTGCTCGGAAAAGTTACCGTATATATCCTTGCAGATTTTTGCGATTTTTTCGTTTGGGTTGATTAAATATTTTTCCATATTTCCCTCCGGGGCATTTTGCCCATATTACTCCAGAATAAAAGTATTATATCAAATATTGCAGTATAAATAAAGAGGGTTTTTATAAAAATATTTAAGTTATAAGTAAAAAGTAAGAAGTAAGAAGGAAGAAGTAAGGAGCGCAAAGCGCTGATTGTATATTCGGAGCGAAAGCGACCATTTACTGATTGCGGAGCAATCAACATCACTTCGGAGAAACATCACTTTGAAAACACATCACTCCGCAAAGCGGAACATCACTGTCAAGCAGGGAGAAGCTCTGATTGACAAGGGACAAGTGAGGAAATGCTTTGCATTTTGTGTTGAAAAATTTTTTGTGTGTGATATAATTCTTCTCATATTGACAATATAATCGGAGCTCCGCTCCCCACACTTATTACTTGTCCCTTATGACTTCTTACTTATTACCATGATTTTTACTGTCTCTTTTTCCGTTTTAATTATCATAATTTTTATTCTTGATTCCTTTTTTCTGATTCCGGAGAACGCGGGCGTAACGCCCAAAGAAAAGTTTTTTACCGGGCATAACAAGGGATACATTAACCGCGCCCTGCACCTGTCGGATGAAAAGATAAAAAAGGGCGAAATCTGGCGGCTGGTTTCCTCCGCCCTGCTTCATGTGGGCACACCCCATATAATAACCAACACCGCCGCATTCCTGATTGTGGGCTATGCCGTGGAATCTCAGCTGGGCGCCGTAAAAACCCTGATTTGCTATGTGGTTTCCGCCCTTGTTTCCGGCCTGTTTATGGCCTTTGTTTATAAACTGCACGAGGGCGAAGGTGCCTCCCCGGGGATTTTCGGCCTGATTGCCGTATTCATTATACTTGCGGTTAAAAACGGAACCATTATGTTTTCCGGCCTGCCTGTTTTTGCCCTTGTGATACTGGGCATTTACATATTAACCGGCTTTTTCGGCGGCAAAACCACCCTGTGCGAGCACCTTTCCGGCTTCGCCGGCGGAGCATTGGCGGGGATAGTGTTAATCGGGGGAATTTTACCCGGTTAACAGTGATGTTCGTTCCGAGTGATGTTTCTCCGAAATGATATTTCTCCGAAGTGAAGTTTTGCTGCCGCAAAGTGATGTATTTTGCGCTGCAAAAAGTAAAGGAGAAGCACCGACCGAACCGACAGGCGAGACGCAAAGCAGTATGATGATGCTGCCGAATTCATTCTTGCTGTAACGGATAAAAACGGTATAGATTTTTATACCGAGGACAGCATAGCCGCAGATTTATACGGTGAAAAAATTCCTTATAAAACCGAACTGACAGTAAACAGCACTTCAACTGAAAGAGCAGCCGATGAGGAGTATCTGTTCGGTGCAATCGAATATAACGGCAAACCCGGTTATGTTGCAATCCACCGTGCTTCTGACGGCGATGAATTCGTAACATATTTAGGCGTAGGCGACTATGAAGAATTCATGGCAAAAAAAGAGGCCGCAAAGCGCACGGTAATCATTATCGTGATTATTGCCGCCGTTCTGGTTGCCGCGGCAGCTGCATTCACAGTTGTTTCAAAGAAAAAGAAAAAAGCTTCCGCAGAATAAAAGCATTTGCGGTTTTAATCAGAGTAAAAAAGCAAGCCCTTACGGCTTGTTTTTTTGTTTCTCTGCATTTCATCCTTCCCCCCGGCCGAAATATATTGATATTATCCGCCGGATGGTGTAATATATATGTATAATTAGAATAATAAATTCACAAAGCAGGTGAATATATGAGCAAGATTTGCAGCAGCTGCGGCTACAAAACAGAAGAAAAAGACCTTAAGTGCCCTATCTGCGGCGGAGCCCTTTACCGGGGCGGAGGCGCAGCGGACCCATGCGACCCTGCCGAAGAGGCACAGTGGAACGGCGGATATCACAATGATTTTGAAGAGGGCAGAAAAACCGGGGACTACTGCGACTCCGAGCTTGAGAAGCTTGCAAACGGAGGGCAGCACTACCACGGCACCGTAAAAACAACCTACTCACAAAAAACAGACAGCCGGCAGGAGGAGATTTTTACGCCTCAGATGGCAATAATCATCACCGCCCTTGCTTCCCTGTTCTTTCCCCTTGTGGGCCCGATAATCGCCATAGGTCTCACAAAATCCAAGCAGTCCGAAGCCGCCGCAGCCGCCCGCAAAGCGGCCATAGCCCTGCTGATTGTCACCATTATTGTTGCCGCGGTTTTCGGCTCCGGTATTCTCTGATTTCCGGTTTACAGTTTCCGTACTTTAAAGAAAAATCAATAAATATATTTTTCGGGAGGAAATAAAATGGCACTTTTTGATAAGCTCAAAGGCGCAGTGGACAGCGCCGTAAGCGAAGGCATAGGCAAAGGTATTCAGAATGCGGTGGGCAAAGCGGTTGAAAGCGCGGTCAAGCCCGCTGCGGACAGGCTGGCAGGCCAGGCGGCAAACAACCTGAATCAGGCAACAAAAGATCTTGAAGCAGCCGCAAACGCAGGCGGCGAAGCCGTAACCGGCGCCGCTTCTCAGGCCTCTGCGGCGGCATCCTCCGCCGGGGGAATGGAAAACCTGGGCAACGCTCTGGCAGGCTGGGCAACCGCTATGCAGGGCGCAGCGGCTCAGGCTGCGCAGAATATGAAGGAATGCCCGTCCTGCGGCGAAGTGGTTACCGCAGACCATAAGTTCTGCCCCAGGTGCGGCTCCGCTCTGCCCGAGCAGACCATAGGCCAGGGCTATCTCTGCCCCAAATGCGGCAAGCAGAATATACCCGAAACGGTTTACTGCGCAGAGTGCGGCGCAATGCTCCCCGCCCCGGCTCAGGCGGCGGCAAAGCAGATGGCCAAGTGGGATGAATTCCTGCCCCAGTACCCTAAATGGAACCTGGGCGGCACAATAGATATTGATGAAAACGGCAGCGTAAACGGCGCAAGGGCCGTAAGCCTGCATGTGGGCGGCGCAGGTGAAACCCAGCTGCGGCAGTATGTTGAAGCACTTAAAGCCGCCGGCTTTATCCCCTTCTATTCCGGGGACAGCGATATTTATTACAAGGTTGTTGACGGCGTTTGCCGCGCCTTTGACAAAACCGACGCAAACCAGGGCGACTTCCTTACCTTCACCTTCTTTGTGGGCGATTATGATAAAAGGGCTGCGGCTCAGGCTGCGGCTCAGAACAAAGCCGATACCGCAAAGGATAAGGCGGATTCCGCAATAAACGCCGCGAAAAACATTTTCGGCAAATTCCTCGGTTGATAAATTTATATAATTAAAACAGCCCTTGGGCGGATGTTCGTAAATCAGTATTGGTTTTCGCGGAAAACTAAAACCGCAGCACATCGTCGGATTTGTTCACCATACACAAAGTATGCTTCGCAAATCTTCCTTGTTCTGCGGCTTATTTTTCACGAGAAAACTGCTTTGCACCTCAAAAAGATAAGATTTGTGCGTATTTGCGGGTCTTGACGCCGAGGAATACTTAGCTGTATTCCGAGGAGGAATGCCTGCACAAGATGCGCAAAGATTGCTTTTTGAGGCATTACTGTTTTATGAGCATCCGCCCCTGACCGGGCTGTTTTTTTCTGCAACAAAGTGTGAGGATTTTTACACTGATTCGTATAATAAGTGAAAGGTGCCGCAAAACCGGAAAGGAGAAAGCAATGGATAACGGTGCAAGTAGCTACCGCCGTTTCCTGCAAGGTGATGACAGCGCCTTCGCCGAAATAATAAAAGAATACCGCGACGGACTGATTCTCTACCTCAGCTCCTTTGTTTCCGGCATAACGGATGCGGAGGACCTGGCGGAGGATACCTTCGTTAAGCTTGTAACAAGGCGCCCCCGGTACAACGGAAAAGCCTCATTCAAAACCTGGCTTTATACCATAGGGGGCAATATTGCAAGGGATTACCTCAGGAAAGCCGCAAGGCGGGGTGCTCTGCCCATGGAAAACTGTGAGGCAACCCCGGATGAGCTTGAGCTTGAAGCCCTTGTGATTAAAAACGAGCAGAAGATAGCCCTGCACCGCTCCATGGCGAAGCTCAGGAGCGAATACAGGCAGATACTCTGGCTTATCTATTTTGAGGGTATGAGCATGAAAGAGGCCGCTGCCATAACAGGCAAAAAGATTCACGCCGCGGAAAATCTTGCTTATAAGGCGAGGCAGGCTCTTAAAACTCAGCTGGAAAAGGATGGCTTTGAATATGAGAACTTATGAGGAAACCTTTGAGCGGGTTATGGCTGAGCGTGACAGCTATCTGCTTAAAAGGAAAAGAACAATAAAATATACAGCCCTGAGCTCCGCCGCCCTTGCGGCAGTGGCTCTGTGCGTTTTTACCGCAGCCCGTGCCGGAAACGGGGGCAGGATAAGAAAGCTGCCCTCGGAAGAGCACATCGAGGCTGCGGAGGAACAGGTTTCGGAATATACCGTACCCGACCTGCTTACCAAAGAAATAGATACATACTTCAACCTTGATAAGGCAGCGCAGAGCGCAGAAGCAGCCAAAGAAGAAACGCAGCCCGCAACCGTGCCCGCAGACGCTGAGCAGAATAAAAACGAAAGAGCTGTTACTGCAGAAGAATCAACAACCGCTCCCGCTGCGGCAGCAACAGTAAACGCCGACAAAAAAGAAACTGTAAAAAGGGCCGCAACCCCTGAGGCAACAACATCACATCCCGTCATAAAGGAAACAAGGCCCGCAACCACCACGGCAGCCGCAGAAACAGCGGCATATATGAACTATACATACTGTATAAACAGCGGTAAATTCAAGGACTATTGCCCGGGCAAGGTTATTGATAAAGAAAAGGTCGGCGAAAAAATCGGCTCGGTAACCGTTACGGGTTACTGGGAGGGTTTCGGCGCCGTAAGCGGGAATAAAACACAGAAAGAAACCCTTTCTGCCGATGTTTATTACATCAAAGGCGTTTCCGATGATGTTGCCGTCTGCCTTAAATTCAAAGATAAGGGCGATGCCCTTACCACAGATCATTACTATGTTGTGATAAATCCGAAGGCCGATTATACTCCGGTCAGAGACTATTGTATTACGGTACCCGAAACCCGGATTGCGGAGGGTGAATATGTCACCGGAACCACAGCCGCGGCAGGTAATACGGAAACCGAGCGCACATCCAAAGCATACATTCCCAAATAATATAAGGGTGAGTTATAATGAAAAAGAAAATTATAATCACGGCAGCAGCGCTGCTTGTTGCCGCCCTGTTTATACCCGTGCCCAAAACCTACGCCGACGGCACAAAAAGCTATAACGCAATTGCCTATAAAACCGTAAAATGGAACAGACCCTACTATAAAGGCCTTATGTTCACTCAGACAGAAACCTACCGTTTTCCCCACAGCCTGAAATCCGTTAATGAGCTGTGGGAGGGTATGGCAATTGACCCGGCGGTAACCTTTGTAAAAGGCACCGTTGAAAAAACGGCGCAGGAGGGTGTTACCCTCAGGATTACCGAGGGCAACGATGATTTTGCGGAAAACGAAACGGCGGAAATAATTACGGATAAAACCGATGTTTCTCTTACGGAAAACGAAACCGTAAAGGTTGAGTATGTTCCGTCCTCCGAGGTTTCAAAGGATAAAAAAATAAAAAACCCCGTTGATATAGAAACGGAAACAACAGCCCCCGCCCGGGAAAAAATATCCGTAAACTACACTGCTCCCGTTAAAGACACCTACCATTTCAGCCCGGAGGATTCACTTCACTATATCAGGATATACCCTTCCGGTTACTATCCTGAACCCCGGCTGGATTTTATAAAAACCCGGGAGGAGTTTGACGCATTTATTGATAATAACAAATCGGCGCTTGAAAGCGCGGAGAATACCTACTCCCCTTCATTTGAAAAGCTGAATAAAAAATACAGCGACAGGTTCTTTGCATCCTGCTCCCTTGCTGTTATCCGCACATCGGAATCCAGCGGCTCAAACTACTATAAAGGCGTGGTGATTGACCCCGGCAGCAAATCAATAACCGTAAGGCGGTATGTGCCGGAGGTGCGCACCTGCGATATGGCAAGCTGGCTGATTATAGATGAAATCCAAAATAATAACGGCATACTGAAATACAGCAAAAAAGATGTGGATGTCAGGTTTGAAACCGAAGATTCCGTCACCCGGGAGGAAAGCCCCTCTGTTCCCGGCAATATTCAATCGGATGTTTATGTTACATCTCTCGGCCGGGGCTCAGGCAGCATAAGCCCGGGCCTTAAAGAGGCCGATGCCGAAACGGTTAAAAAAATCCTGGGCAAATACAGTTTTGATACACCGGGCTATGACAACATAAGCGATGTTTTAATCAGCACAGCGGATAACCGGGAGTATTATTATGATTCCGCAAGCGGAATAATCACGGTTATTACACCCGATTCCGACAGAGCCGTAAAAATAACGGAAGCCGACAGGCAGAAGCTTAACGGCATACTGGATGATTATATAACTTTAGGCTTAAAGAACTGAAAGCGGTGATAAAATGAAAAAGATATTTGCGCTTCTTATAATCTGCGCTCTTGTTTTCTCCCTTGCCGCCTGCGGAAAGGCGGAGGAAGAAACGCGGACGGAAAATAATGAAACCGCAACTGCGGCGCCGGGCACGCAAACAGCTTCAGACGATGAAACTGTTGCGGAAACTGCAACCGTAAACCCGGCCGGGGAGACAGCTTCAGGCGGGGAAACCGCCGGAGCGGAAGAAACGGCGGACAAACCGGATGAAACAGAAACAACCGAAGCTCCCTATACCCCCACAACAAAACAGGAAAAACCTGCCAAAGCCGATACCGACGGCTTTGATGACCGAGGGCTGAAAATGACCTTTGACTGCACAGACGGCGAAAAAGGAACGGTTACTTTTATTCAGTCCACTGCCGCGGGAAAACCGGAGGGCGAGCTGATGACCGGTGCAAGCTATAAGGTGGAGGCAAAGGATGAAGGCCGCTGGATAAGCTATGAGGGCTATGTGCGCAAGCACTATGACCCGGATTATAAAGACCCCAATCTGACTTTTATCATGCTTGCCTATCTTATTCCCCTTGACAGTGAATACACAATGGATGTGGATTTCACAAACACTTACGGCAAACTTTACCCCGGTACCTACCGCCTTGTGAAAGAGGTTTCCGAGAGCGCAGACAGCCGGAGAACCGCGAGAAACTATTACGGAGAGTTTATTGTTAAGTGATTAAAAAAAACCTGCTGTTTTTAATCCGCAATTCGCAATTTCGGAGCGCAAAGCGCTGGTTATATAATCCGGAGCGAAGCGACCGTTAACATTTTGCAACGCAAAATACATCACGCTGCGAAGCAGCACATCACTCCGAAGGAACTTCACTTTGCGTGAGCAAAACTTCACTCCGCAACGCGGAACATCACTCCTCTTCCCTCTCCCGGATGTAACAATCCGGGGGTTTTTGTTCGCCCCGTTTCCGTTGACATTCAAGGGCTCGGCGGGTATAATCAAAAGAGAATAAAAATGAAAAAAGGAGAGCCCTTATGAATCCGAAATATCCTCATCTTTTTTCCCCGGGCAGTATCGGCCCCGTTACCCTGCGCAACCGCACGGTTATGGCGGCAATGGGTATGAGCCAGTCCGATAACGGCTTTGTTAATACGGCGGTGCTCAACCACTATGCAGAGCGGGCAAAAGGCGGCGTGGGCGCAATTATAGTTGAGGTTACCTGCGTTGATACCCCACTGGGCCTTAACACCAAAGGTATGCTGGTAATTGATGATGATAAATATATCCCCGGCATGGCCAGGCTCGCCTCGGTTATCCACGAAGGTGGAGCAAAGGCCTTTCTGCAGATTTCCCACACAGGCAGAGGCGCAAGGCGGGCAATAATCGGCGCTCAGCCCGTGGGCCCAAGCCCTGTGGCCATGCCCTATTCCTTTATGATGGGCCTTGCCAACGAAACTCCCCGGCAGCTTACAATACCCGAGATTCACGAAATAGAGGAAAAATACGCTCAGGCCGCCCTGAGAGCCAAAAAAGCGGGCTTTGACGGAGTGGAAATTCACAGCGTGGGCTATTACCTCGGGCAGCAGTTCCTTTCATCCACGGCAAACATACGCACCGATGAATACGGCGGCAGCAGAAAAAACCGCATACGCTTTCACCTGAATATTGTTAAGCGCATACGGGAGCTTTGCGGGGATGACTTTGCCCTTATAGTCAAGCTTTCCGTAGTGGAGCAGGGCAAAGACGGCGGTATCTCCATACCGGACGGCATATATTACAGCAAAAAGCTGCAGCAGGCCGGGGTTGATGCCATTGAGGTTCTGGCCGGCAAGTGGTCCGAGGAATCCGGCAAAAACGAAAAACCGGAATCCGCTTACCCCGACTGTATGGCGGTGCCCCTTTGTCAGGTGGTGAAGGCAGGTATCTTCCTTACCACAGGCAGACCCAAAACCATACCCCTTATCGGCGGCGGCAGGGCTCAGGACCCGGTTAAGGCGGAAGCCGCCCTGGCAAAAGGAAAATGCGATTTCATATTCATCGGCCACGCTCTGCTGGCGCAGCCGGACCTTGTTAAGCTTATTGAAGAGGGCAGAGAGGATGAAGTACGCCCCTGCATAGGCTGCGGCCATTGCATAAACCAGCAGCTTCAGCACGGGGGCAGGGCAATCTGCTCCGCAAATGCCGTGCTTGCAAGGGGAGATAACGATTACACAATCACCCCTGCCCCGGTTAAAAAGAAGGTGGCGGTAATCGGCGCCGGTGTTGCCGGGGTTGAGGCCGCCCGCATAGCCGCCCTCAGGGGCCATACCGTTGATATATATGACAGCTCCGATGAAGTAGGCGGCATGATAAATCTTGCGGATAAGCCCCCCTTCAAGGAGCATTTCACCCTGCTCAGGCCCTACCTTGAAAGGCAGCTTGAGCTCAAGGGCGTAACCGTTCATCTGGGCAAAGCCCTCACAAAAGAGGATGTGCTTGCCCTCGGGGCGGACGCGGTTGTATGCGCCACCGGCTCAAAACCCGTATCCCTTAAAATTGACGGGGCCGAAAGAGCGGTATTTGCAAAAGATGTGCTTGCCGGCGCCGCAACAGGAAAAACCGCTGTTGTTATTGGCGGGGGCTCCACGGGCTGCGAAACTGCGGAGCTTCTGGGCAAGCAGGGCAAGGCCGTAACCCTGGTTGAGGTTACCGATACCCTTGCGGGCAACACGGGCAAAACCGCCCGCACAATACTTATGGGCCACCTGAAGGGCTTCGGTGTTAAAATTCTTACAGAGCACAAGGCACTGCGCATTACGGATTCCGCCGTTATCTGCGCAGATAAAGCCGGCAGAGAAATAACCCTGCCTGCCGAAACCGTTGTAATGGCCATAGGCGAAAGGCCGGATGCCTCCCTCTATGAGCAGCTTAAGGATGAGCTGCCGGAAGTTTACAATATAGGTGATTCAAACGGCGGAGGAATTCTGCCCGCCGCAGTTTATGAGGGCTATACCGTCGGCAATAAAATATGATGCAAAAGCAAAACCGCGCTCCCGATTTAGGGGAGCGCGGTATTTTTTATACCTCAAAGGCTTCTTTCTGCTCAAAAAGCCCCCGGATTTCTGCCCGGCCGTTTTCAAGATAAAACAGGGCCATGGTCCAGCCGTTTTTATCGTATAAATCCATAACATCGGGCATTGCCTGCCTGGTTTTTTCAAGCAATGCTTCATCCTTAACCTCTTTTATTGTGCCGTCATAGCGCAGGAACTCTCCCCCTGCCAGGGCAAGGATTTCCACCTTGGGGTTTTCAGTCAGCTGCCTGTAAACATCCTTGAATGTGCCGCAGCCGAAATACAGCCTGTCATCCGCCAGCAGATGAAAGCCGAAGGGGCGGCCTTTGGGCTGGTCCCCGTCTGTGGTAAGGAAGTAAAAAACTTCTGCCTTGTTAAGAAAATCATTAACTTTCGCCGCGTTGCTCATAGTTTTTCTCCTTTTTGTTATTGTTTATGTTAAGAATAATTACTGCCGTAAGTATCAGGGCAATGCCTGCGCAGGAAATAACCGTGGGCTGCTCGGCAAATACAATTATACCGATAACGGTTGCAACCACCGGCTCTATTGTTGCAAGGATTCCCGCCTTGCCCGGTTCAGTCCCGGCAAGCCCCCGGGTATAGGCAAGGAAGGGGATAACGGCGGTTACAAGGGCGGTAAGGCAGCAAAACAGAAACAGCCACGCCGTATTATCCGCCCGGGCAAATTTTGAGAGCATATCCCCGGGGCGGCAGACTGCAAAGGACCCCGCCGCCGCAATAATAAAGGTATAGGCGGTTACGGTATAGGGTGAGTAACGCCTCAGGGCAACGGTGCCGAGGATACTGTAAAGCCCGTAGCCGAAACCCGCGCCGAGACCGATTAAAAACCCCTTAAGGCTTATTCCCTCCCCGGAAATGCCCGAAACCAGTACACAGCCGGCAAAGGCCAGGGCAAGGGCCGCAAGCTTTCTGCCGCTGATTTTTTCGCGGAAAAACACTGCGGACATAAGCATAATCCATATAGGGGATGTATAGAGCAGTATTGCCGCAACGGAAAGGGGCATCATTGTTATTGCGGTAAAATAGCACACCGTAAAAAACAATATGCTCCCGAGGCCCAGCCCCAGAAAAAGGGGAATATCTTTAGGCTGTATTTTAAAGCCGGCGGGCTCTTTTATAAGCAGAATCAGGCAGAAAACCAGAGCCGCCAATGTAAGGCGGATTGATACAATCTGCGCCGAGCTGAAACCGAAGGTGCCGAGCTTCCTTACAAAAATGCCCATGCTCCCCCAGAAACAACCCGCAAGAATTATCAGCGCGGGGCAGATTATCTGACTGTGTTTTTTCATTTTATTTCTCCTCCGGGTTTTCCCGGTTCTTATATATCTTCCGTAAAAAATGCGCCGTCGGATTCACACATTGCGGGCACCGTGATATAGCGGATTCCGTTAAGGATGCTCCGGCACCCGGGGTGATAATGGCCCTGATAAACGGCTTTAACTCTGCCGCTTTCATAAAGAATTCTGTTTATGCTTCCGGCGTTCTGAATAAGGTGGCGTTCTCCCGCGGCAGGGTCCAGATTCTGATGCACAAATACATAAATCTCCTCATCGGATGACGAAACGGCTTCTCTGAGCTTTTCCTCAAAGGGGAAGTATGTATCGGTCCAGTCCGTATCCCCGGGCATATAGGGCTCGCCGCTCCCGAAATAACAGGCATCAAGAAAAATCAGCCGCTTCCCCTGCACGGTACAGTCCCGGGGCATGCACTCGCCCCCCAGAATACCGTAAAACTCCTCACGGGTAAAGGCAAAGGCATCGTGGTTGCCCATAAGGCATACGGTGGGCACAAAAGAGGAATTTATAACCTCAGCCGCTTTTCTCAGGTTTTCGGTTTCCGCTTTGTGGTTTATATCTTTATCAATAAGATCACCGAGGCAGATTGCAATATCGCATTTTTCCTGCTCAAAGAATCTGTAGGCCGCCCGTATTTTATCAAGGGACCTGCTGTTAAAGCGCACCCCGCAGGTTATCTCCTGTGCGGAGTAATGAGGGTCCGCATATATTCCCAGTTTCATAAATCCGCACCTTTCACGCTGCGGGGTTTTCCTGCTGCCCTGTTTTCTTTATCCAGTTATACTTTCTCACCTTGAAAAAGGCCACAGGGCATTTCAGCACCTGGTCCGCCTTAAGGCAGGCAAAGGTAACTGCCACGGGGAATTTGAAAACAAAGGCGCTCAGGGCGGAAACCGGCAGCACTATAAGCCACATGAATATAATATCGTTCCTCAGCACAAAGGTGGTATCTCCCCCGCCGGAAACTATGCCGCACAGGGTGGGCGCCTCATAGGATGTGCCCAGTATGGATACCGCCAGCACAATGGTAAAAAGGTTTGCGTAATGCACGGTTTCGGGGGTGGCGACATAAAAGCCCAGCAGCAGGTGTTTGCACAGCACCAGCAGGCCGCTTGACACGGCGCCGATTATAAGAAACCTTATCTGAAGGCCCGTGCTGCGTTTTTTAATCACATCAAGGCTGGCGTTTTCGCCAATGGTTTTGGCAGTCAGCACGCAGGCGGCGTTACTGCCTGCATAGGTGAATATTGTTGCCGCCTGAAACAGTGTGGTAACAATGCTGTTTGCGGCTATTGCGCTCTCAACCAGCCTGCCTATAATCGCCCCCTGTATGCTCATGGCAATTCCCCAGGAAACGGAGCTTGCAAGCAGGGGGGATCCAGTTCTGAAATAGGCGCGGAACATCTCTCTGTCCGCTCTGAAAAGGTCGGTGATTTTAAGCCGTATTTTCTTATCCCCCCACAGGGTGTAGATAAGGGCAACGGCAAATTCCACGGCCCTTGATATCAGGGTTGCTAGGGCTGCGCCTTTAATGCCCATCTCCGGGCAGCCCAGCTTGCCGAAAATCAGTATGTAATTAAGAAAAACATTTATTCCGAAGGATGAAAGGGAAACATAAAAACCGATATTCACCGTTTCAACGCTTCTGAGTATCGCAAGCAGAATCTGGGTGGCGCCGAAAAGCAGGTAGGTATATTTTATTACCGAAAGGTACTCAACCGCCTGAGCAGCCACCGAAGGTTTATCGGTATAAAGGGCTATGAGCTTCTCCGGCATAAAGGCCGCAAGGGCAAAAAGCAGCGCGGAAAACCCCAGGGCCATAATATTTGCCACTGCGGATATTCTTTTAATCCCCGTCAGGTCCTTTTCGCCCCAGCTTCTTGAGGCAATTACCGTCATACCGTTGGCAACGCCCGTAACCCCCATAAGCAGCAGAAACTGCAGGTTGTTGCACACCCCCGTGCCACTGAGAGCCGTTTCGCTGTAAGCTCCCAGCATTACGGAATCCGCAAGGTTAACGCCGTAAACAATAAGGTTCTGAAGAGCCACGGTAACGGTCATTATAAGAAATGATTTGTAAAAAACTCTGTCTGTCATTTTTTCTTTCCGTTTTGGTAAATTATTATATCCGAATTATATCACAGCTTTTCCCCCTGCGCAACATATACCCGGCAAATACTCCTGCGCAGTCAAAAACCGGAGCCTGTAAAACATAGGCTCCGGTTGCTTTTGTTTTATTATTTAAATTTCTTTATAAACTCATCCAGAGGAGATTGGCCGGAGGGGGCGGTGGTGGTTTCCGTTTTTTCCGCCTTCTTTTCTATAGAAGGAGTCATATAGATAAAGAATACGGAGGTCTGCATGTTTTCGGGTGCATCGGTAAAAATCCTGTAGGATTTGCCGAAGGCAATCCACTTTTCAATCCTTACGGCTATATCCCCTGCATTTTCGGTCAGGGCGCCGTATTTTTCATCCAGCTTTTTAAGGTCTGTTTCATCAAGCATAGCGAATATCTTATTTACCGCCTGGGCCGTGTCATCATTGAGCAATGACATAAGGTAATCCACCGTGCTCTGATTTTCGCTGAGTACTTTCTGAATTTTTCCCAGCTTCTCCATAGTATCAGGCAGGTTGTCAAGGGCTTTTCTTACCTCCGGGTCCTGCAGGTCCTTAAGCAGGGAATCCGCAACCGCAACACTGTTGCCCATATCGGACAACCGGGCAAAAAACTGAGTTACGCTGGAATCCGTGAGCAGCCGCAGGGCTTTTACGGTGTTTTCATCGGTCATGAATTCCAGCAGGCCCCTGAGGGCGGCGTTATTTTCGGGGGAGGCGTATTTTGCCAGCACATTTATAAGGGCCTTGTTGCTGTTATACAGGTCAACCGCATCACCCACAACGCTTATAAGCGAATCCGAACTGCCGGGGGCCAGCATACCCATAAGCCGGTCTATATCCATATTGCTTACGGTATTCTGCACCTCGCTGAGCACGGAAAGCACGGTTTTAAGGTCATCAATTGAGCTGTCATTATCAAGCTCAATATTAAGGGAGCTTATCGGTATGGCGGCAAAATACATATTGCCCAGGGCAAAATCCTTTGCATCTGCGGTAATGCTTGCAGATGAGCCGAGCTCAATGCCGGTTATTTCATTAAGCCCCAGCCCTTTGAGGCCCAGGCTCTCGCTGAGCCCCGGCACACCGAAAACAACCGCAATTTCTTTTGTGCCGTCGCCTATGGCTCTGCCGTTTTTAACCTGAACGCCGGAAAACTCAGCTTCGGGCAGGATACATCCGCCGACCACAAGCACGGGCAGGTAAACTTTTGATTCATTGCCGTCGGCGCTGAATTTTTCGCTGAGAGTGTTTTTCATTTTAATATCAATCTCAACTTTTCCGCTCCTGCCCGCCAGCTTTTCAGGGGCAATCTTTTCGCCGTCAAGAGTGTAGTTTATTTCAATCTCCACAGGGGGCTTTTTATCCGTCTGCCCGCTGTAATAAAGGTCCGATTCCGTCATATTCCAAAGGATGTTTCCGCCCTCTTCAACGGGAAGAATATCGCTTTTGATATTCTCAATATTTTTCATCCCGCTTTTATCTGTTACGCGGACTTCGCCCTTATCTGTATGGAGCCAGTCGGTTACGCTGATATTCTGAGTTTTGCCGCTGTTATCTATATTGATATATACGGTTTCGGATTTTGAAACGGAGCCGGGCTCTGCGGTATAAACAGGCTGCTCGGCGGTGATTTCTTTATTATCAGTATTCTCTTCATCCTGCTTTGCGCCGCAGGCGGTGAAGCCCATAACCATTATAAGAGCTGTTGTAAGAGCAACGGCTTTTTTTATTAAGGAAGATGCTTTCATACTTTTTGCTTCAGTCCTTTCTCCGGATTTTTCGCTATTCACTGTTCCCGTGCGCCAGCGGTATGATGTTTTGTTTATTATGCTTTCAAAGCAGGTAAGCAGGGCGGGCAGGAACACTATTATCACAAGCCCGCTTATCACGGCGCCCCTTGCCAGCATTGAGCAGATTGATTTTACTATCTCAATATTGCACACGCAGTAAACGCCGAAGGTAGCGCAGAAGAATACAAGGGCGGACTGGAATATGGATTTATCCGAGGCTTCGGCGGCAATCTGCATTGCTTCAAGCTTATTGCGGCCCTTGTTAAGCTCCTCGCGGAACCTTGTGCTCATAAGTATTGCGTAATCCACCGTGGCGCCCAGCTGAACGCAGCTGATTATAGTGGGCGCAATAAATGAAACATTTGCTCCGGTGAAAAGCGAAAACGCAAGGTTTATCATTATGGCAAGCTCAATACCCGCCACAAGGATTACCGGGATTGAAACGGATTTGAATATAATTGCAACAAGGATGAATATTGCCGCTATGGAAATAATGCTGGTAACCTTGAAATCCTTATCCGTTACTGTTATAAGGTCTTTGGACATTGCCCCCTCGCCCGTAAGATAACCGGAGGGGTCGTATTTTTTAACTATGGAGGTAAGCTCATCAACCTGAGCGTTTTCTTCATTTGATGAGGGGGTGTAAACCGAATTCACCATCATAAGCTGCTTTCCGTTTTTGAAGCAAATCTGCTTTATGCTTTCGGGCAGCATATTTTCGCTGATGGCGGGGCCTACGAAAGAATTAAGGGAAATGATACCGGAAATGCCGTCTACCGCTTCAAATTCATCAATCATCTCCGAAACTCTGCCTGAGGGTACATCGTCATCGATAATCACAAAATGAGTGGTAGCCATATTGAAATCGCCCTTGAGTTTGCCAAGGGCCTGCACGGAATCCAGCTGCTCCGGCAGGGCGTTTGATATAACATAATCAAGGGGCACTGCGCTTTTTGCGATATAAGAGGGTATAATCAGCGTGGCAAATATTACCGCA
The DNA here is from genome assembly GCA_017430535.1 of Clostridia bacterium. Taxonomy (GTDB): domain Bacteria; phylum Bacillota; class Clostridia; order Oscillospirales; family Acutalibacteraceae; genus CAG-177. Next base: position 53,884 of record JAFRMR010000027.1, on the reverse strand, counting down.
ATAACCTTTCTGTGCTTTATAACAAACTTATTCAGGTGCCTGAAGCCGGGAATAATCCTCCTGTGCCTGAATTTATAAATGGGATTATAGAATAGAAGCAGGAAGGCGGGCAGCACAACCACAACGGTTATTACGCCGAACACAACGCCCTTTGCCATTACTATACCTATATCAAGGCCCAGGGTAAGGCTCATAAAGCACAGGGCAAGGAAGCCGAATATGGTGGTAAGGGATGAGCCGGCAAGGGAAACGAAGGTGGAGGAAACCGCCTTTGCCATTGCTTCGGTTCTGTTATCCGTGTTTTTCTGCTCCTCATTGAACCTGTCCATAAGAAATACGGAATAATCCATGGTAACACCCAGCTGCAGTATTGCCGCCACGCTCTGGGTTATATATGATATTCCGCCGGGCATAAAGAAATTGGTGCCCAGGTTATATATTACCGCATACCCGAGGGCTGTAAGCAGCACCAGGGGCAGCACGAAGGAATCCATTGTGAAAGAGAGGGCTATGAGCGCCAGCACAACGGCTATTACAATATATTTGGGCGCTTCGGAATCGCTTAAATCCTTGGTATCCGTAATAATTGCCGACATTCCGCTCAGGAAGCACTGCTTGTTGAGCTTTGTCCTTATCTCCTTTATGGCGTTCATTGTGGCGGTGGTGGCGGAGCCCTGCTCAAACTGTATCATCAGCAGGGTGGATTTGCCGCCGTTAGCGTAGAAAATATCCGTAACCGCATCGGGAAGAATTGCCTTCGGTATGCTTATATCCGCAATATCATCAACCCAGGTAACATTTGAAACGCCTTCAACCCCGGCAATCTCGCCCTTGATTTTCACAACATCTTTGGGGCTCATATCATCAATCACAAGAAAGGCGTTTGCCGCAAGGCCGAATTCTTTATCAAGTATCGCCTCTCCCTGCACGGATTCAATATCCTCAGGCAGGTAGGACATAATATCGTAATTTACAAAAGTGCTGATATAGCCGAAAAACGAGGGTATAAGCAGCAGGCTTGCAGCCAGCAGTATTATTTTCGGGTGCCCCGCTATGAAACGGGCAAGTTTATCAATCATTGATTTCGCCTCCCAGTATGCCGGCTACGGTTCTTTTCATCTCCGGCCGGATCTGCTCAAGGGTATATGGGCCGGCGCCGAGCACGGCGTCACAGCAGACCGAACCGATAAGGTCCGTAACAAGGTAAATTTTAATTTCCGCCTGTTCCCGGGTGCAGCCTTCCTTTATAAGCTCCCCGGTAAGCATATCCATAAGGCCGGAAAAGTCTTCATTTCCGCTTGCCGCAAAATTACGGAAGCAGGAGGAAAGCTTTTTGTTGAGAAGGGCCGCAAGGTCCTTGTGCTCTGCAAGGTAATCCGCTGTGTAGTCCGCAATAAAAAGTCCCTTTTCCGTAAGGGTCATGGGCGCTTCCTTCTCCTTTTCATCCAGAAGGGCTATTCCCTGCCGGAGAACCTCTGCGCTTTTATATGAAATTATCTGATCCAGCAGATCGTATTTATCCTTGAAATAAAGGTAAAACGTTCCCTTTGCAACGCCGGCCATTTTAACCACATCATCTACCGCCGTTGAGGCAAAGCTTTTATCCATAAAGAGCTTTGATGCCGCTTCAAGTATTCTGCTTCTTTTCAGTATCTTTTTTTCTTCAAGTGCTGTCATATTCATCACCTGTATCCTGTATTTTGCCTGTTTCTCAAAAAATGACTGTCAGTCATCTTTCGGTATATTAACCCAAAACTGACTAACAGTCAATATTGCGACGGCACTTTTAACATTTTATTTACATTTTATTTGCGGTGTGATATTCTTTAGTTGTAAAAATAACGGGGAGAGGATTATATGGCAAAGATTGTTTCGGTTATAATGACCTTTATTATGTTTATCTGCCCCCGGGCAAATATTCCCGAGGTGCATATTGAGCAGGATAAAATGAAAACAAATTACACCTATGTTTTCATCCACGGCCTTGGGGGCTGGGGTGAAAATACGGTTTATTATGATCTGTTCCCCTACTGGGGAGTGCTGGGCGGAGATATGATGAAATACCTCAACGCCCGGGGTATAGAATGCGTTGCCCCCTCCGTTACCCTGAACGGCAGCGCCTGGGACAGAGCCTGCGAGGCTTACGCCCAGCTGACCGGCACAAGGGTGGATTACGGCGCGGAGCATTCAAAGCGGTGCAACCACCCCAGATTCGGCAAAAACTATACAGGCAGAGCTATGCTGAAAAGCTGGAGCTCTGAGGATAAAATAAACCTTATGGGCCATTCCTTCGGCGGAGCTACAATGCTTGAGCTGGTTGAGCTTATGATGAACGGCAGTGAAGCGGAAAGGAAAGCCACCCCCGCCGGGGAACTCTCACCCCTGTTTGAGGGCGGAAAAGGTGACTGGATTTACAGCGTAACAGGCCTTGCTTCCCCGTATAACGGAACCACGGCCGTACCCTGCAAGGATGTAATAAACGCCAAAAAAATCGCCCCCCTTAATCAGCGGCTTGTGGTTGCCGCCGTGGGAGGGATTGCAGGGCCGATACCCGACGGCAGAGCAAAAGAGGACTGCGCCGCCTATGACCTTGATATTGACCCGGCCATAGCTCTTACAAAAACCTGGCACTACTCAAAGGATATTTACTATTTTTCCGTTCCCTGCTGTATGACCGATACGGATGAAAACGGGGTTACAACCTGCGATGAAAGCAACTTTGAATTCATCTATGCCGGCGCCGCAACCGTTATGTGCGAATACACGGGCACAACCCCCGGCGGTGTTGTATGCGATGAAAGCTGGCAGCCGAATGACGGCATGGTGAATACAATATCCGCAAGGGCTCCCTTCAACGCCCGGTCCAGGGATTACAGCGGCGGCAGAGCCGTAAAAGGGGTATTCAATGTTTATCCCGTTTACCGGGGAGACCATATGTCCCTTATGGGAGGGCTTTTCCTCAATAACAACATACGGGAATTTTACCTTGACCTTATAATGAATATAAACAGCCAGTAAGAATAAAAACTGCAAAAGGAGGAAATGATTATGAGAAAATCAGCTCTTGAGGTACTTATGCAGCGCGACGGTTTATCAAAAAGGCAGGCAAAAGATAAAATCGAGGAATGCCGCGACCTGCTTTATGACGCCATAGATGACGGCGATGAGTGGGAGATTGAGGCAATAGTTGAGGATTACCTTGACCTCGGCTCGGAATATGTGGATGATATATTATAGAAAGAAAAAAGGACTGTCAACGACAGCCCTTTTTATGAATTTTGCCTTAAACGTTTCTTCTACCTAACAGAATGGCGGCAAGTCCTTTGTCGGTACTGACAAGAGTTTCTTCTATATCACTAAGAACCTTCTTGCTTATTAAATTGGGAACGTTTCCTGTCAGATAGTCTTCTTCTGCGATTCTGTCGCTTTCATAGAGCTTTCTGGCCGAAATATATGTTTCACATATAATATCGAACCAGGCTTCGTTATCCAGTGACGCCGACTCCCAGTCGGCAAATTCTTTGATGCCGTATTTTTCGAAAGCTTCCGCGGTAATATCGGGCAGAATTCCGGTTCCGGTTGCAGGAAACCAGCCTTTTGCGGAATTTATAATTTTCGCAAAAATTGCCCGGTAATCAATATCCGAATGCTTTTCAAAATACGGTGGGCAGTAATTCATATCTTTCATCCTTTCATTGCTTTATCAGCCGGAGCTTCGTTGTTTTTTTGCGGAAACCGGGTTTAGACCGGTCTCATTATTTACAGCTTTTTTGCAATTCTGTTATATCAAATCCCTGCTTTTTTGTCAATCGGGGCTCTTTCACTTGACCGGCGTCCCTTGTTTTGATATCATCGGATTATAAGATATTTTGTTCCGGAGGCCCGTATGAAAAAATTATTATCGGTTTTTATTGCCTTGGTTATCTGCACAGGGCTTATTGCCCCGGCTTATGCCGCGGATAATGATATTCATATTGATAAAACCTGGTGCGTGCTGGTTTCAGCTTCTCCATCCGTTTATGAAACTTTTGCCGCGGGAAGGCTGAGCGAGATGCTCTCGGAGGCTCTGGGGGCAGATATACCTGTTGTATCCTCCGCAGAGGATAAGTATATCGCTGTGGGTTCGGCTTCAAAGGCAGATTTGACCAGGACGGCGGAAAACGGCTACCGCATTACCGCTGCCGGAGGTAATGTGCATATCGGCGGCACCGGCGCAAGAGGTCTGCAGGCAGGGGTTTACCGCTTTGCAGAGCAGTTCTGCAAAAGGAAGGTTTACACCTCGGATATTATTGAACTGCCTGAGGTTAAAGAAATTCCGGTCCCCGCCGGCACAGATGTTTCCTATAACCCGTTCTTCGAATATACCGATACAGACTGGAAGAGCCCCACAAACACCGAATATTCCATGGCAAACGGCCTTACCGGCGGCACTTACCGCGCAATACCCGATGAGGCCGGCGGCACGGTGAATTATTTAGGCGGATTCTGCCACACAATGGGCACCCTTTGCGAAACTGCGGCCAATGCGGATTCACACCCGGAGCAGCTTGCCCTGCATGACGGGAAACGCACTGCCGACCAACCCTGCCTTATGAACCCGGATGTGCTTGCCGTTGCAACAAAAAATGTGCTGGCTCTGCTTAAGGAAAAACACAACCCGGATGCTTCCCTGCAGATAGTTTCCGTAACTCAGAATGATAATTACAATTACTGCGAGTGCGAAAAATGCAGGGCTTTTGAAAAAGCCCACGGCGGCGTTCAGTCCGCAACTATGCTGAATTTTGTAAATCAGATTGCCGATGCCGTAAAGGCCGCCGGCTATAATAATGTTGCAATTGATACCTTCGCTTATCAGTACACAAGGAGCGCGCCGGAAAATATTGTTCCCCGTGATAATGTTATAGTGCGGCTCTGTACCATAGAGTGCTGCTTCTGCCATGCTCTGGATAACCCGAAGTGCGAGCGCAATGTAAAGCTTATGAAGGACCTGAAAAACTGGTCCGCAATATGCAGGCGGATTTATATATGGGATTACACCACAAACTACGCCAACACCTGCATTGTTTTTCCCGATTTTGATGTTATACAGCGAAATATTCAGGTATTCTATGAGAATAATGTAAAGGGCGTTTATGAAGAGGGCAATTACTATATGTCCTCCTGTGATACGGAGTTCGGCGAACTGCGCTCCTACATGATTTCAAAATGCCTTCAGAACCCGTACTGCGACCTTGAAAGCGAAGAGAATGGCTTCCTCAGAGCTTATTACGGCCCCGGGTGGGAAAACATAAAGCTTGTTATTGATAAACACATTGAGCACGCAGGAGGGGATGACGGGCACCTCAGTATAGGCGACAGCCCTTATTCTAGCGTGAACTTTACCTCTGCAGAAGTTTCTGCCATTGATTCCGCCTGGGCAAGCGCATATAAAGCCGCTGAAACCGATATGCAAAAAAACAATATCAGGCGCTCCGAGCTTTCCTGGAGGTTCTGGAAGGCAAGCACGGATAAAAGCGAGTTTTCCCTTCTGAATCCCGAGCGGTACAATGAAAGACAAAAACTGTTTGACGACCTTAAAGCCCACGGGGTGCAGACCATATCCGAAGGGGGCTACGGCGATTATCTTGACTGCATCTGCGTAAGATATGCCCCCGCAAACGAGTGGAATATGTATGAGGCCGATGAATCCGGCGCTCAGACCCGGCTTTTCTTCGGCAGAATCCTTGAAGCGCTCACTCCTCTCCTTTCCGCTTTCGGGCTGTGGTATAAAATCTTCTCATAAAAAATAATTCTGCTGTCCGTTCGGTTGATACTCCTCATAAATCCCTGCGAGTGAAGAGAAATAATCACTTTGTTTGGCCGAAAATCTGCATTTTATAATACACTATATGGATTTTCCCGCCTGCGGAGATATCCGCCGGCGGGTTTTGCTTATTTTATAATTTCTTTTCATAATATTCAGCGGGTTTTGTTGACTTTGCATAATTTCTCTGTTAAAATAATTTTAACTGATTTGTAATCGGCTATTGAGGGCGGTTTTCGCTTATCAGACTTTAAAAGGAGGAATTTACCATGGCATTATCAAAACAGGAATGGCTTGACCTTGAGAAAAAAGCTCATGAGCTGCGCCACCTCACTTTGCAGACTACCGTGTGGGCAGGCAGCGGTCACCTGGGCGGCGGCCTTTCCGTGCTGGATCTTCTTACCGTTCTTTACTACAAGTATCTCAACATAAAGGTTGAGGATCCCAAGTGGGAAGACAGAGACAGATTCATTCTTTCAAAGGGTCACGCGGCCATTGCCTATGCACCCGTACTCTGCGACAAGGGGTTCAACGACCCCGAAATGCTTAAAACCTTCAACCTTTCCGGCTCAAAAATGGGTATGCACCTTGACTCCAATAAGGTTGTGGGCGTTGACGCCTCCACCGGCTCCCTGGGCCACGGCGCATCAATCGCCGCCGGCACCGCCCTTGCAGCCAGAATTCTGGGGAAAGACTATCTTACTTATGTTGTAACCGGCGACGGCGAGCTTGACGAAGGCTCCAACTGGGAAGCTTTTATGACAATGAACCACTACAAGCTCTCCAACTGCATTGTTTTTGTTGACAGAAACCACAATATGATTGACGGCAACACCGAAGACGTTATGGCTCTTGAGCCCCTGGCTGACAAACTCACGGCTTTCGGCTTCAACACCATCTGCGTTGACGGCAACAATATCAAGGAGCTCTGCGACGCCATTGACGTTGCAATAGAGCGCTCCAAAGAGGTTCAGGCCCCTACCTGCATCCTTATGGATACCTACAAGGGCGCCGGCCTTCTCAGTGTTCAGGGCGATTATCACTGCCACTATATGGCAATTGATGACGAAACATTTGAAAAATATAAGGCCGAGCTGGATCAGTATTATGCCGACCGTGTAGCCCGCGCAGAAAAGGAGGCTGAATAATTATGGCAGGCGGATTTGTTTATAACGCAATAGACCAGACCGAAGTTGCAACAGCCGAAATCTACGGCAAGGCAATAGCGGATATTATGCTTAACGACCCCAAGGTTGTAGCCATTACAGCCGACCTTGCAAAGTCCACCAAACTGGGCGACGTTCTCAAGGTTTGCCCCGAGAGAGTTATTAACGTAGGTATTGCAGAGCAGGATATGTTCGGCGTAGCCGCAGGTATGGCAAGGGCCGGGGTTATCCCCTTTGTTTCCGGCTTCTCCGCATTCACCTCAATGAGAGCCTGCGATCAGCTCCATACCGACATCTGCTACCAGAATGTCAATGCCAAAATCATAGCCACCCATTCAGGCACTTCCTTCGGCCAGGCCGGCTCCACCCATCACGCAATTACCGACCTTGCCATTACAAGAGCAATGCCCAACCTTACCGTTATAGTTCCCGCTGACGGCTTTGAAACCGCAAACGCCGTTAACGCCGCCTATAACACCGAAGGCCCCTTCTATATCAGAATCAACCGCGGTTTTGATCTGGTTCTTTATGAAAATATGGATTACGGCTTCGAGGTAGGCAAAGCAGTTACCATCAACGAGGGCACCGATATCACCGTTATCGCCTGCGGCTCCTGCGTAGCTCAGGCAAAGAAAGCCGCCGAGTTCCTCAAGAACGCCGACGGCCTGAGCGTAAGGGTGCTCAACATGCACACCATCAAGCCCATTGACAGAGACGCCATCCTCAAGGCCGTGCTTGAAACCAGAAGAATCATCACCGTTGAGGATCACCTTGTTACCGGCGGCCTTGGCTCTGCAGTTGCAGAGGTTGTTGTTGACAGCGGCAAGGCCTGCGCTTTCAAGATGCTGGGCCACAAGTCCTTTGCAATGATAGGCCTTCAGGAAGATATTATGGCCGATGCAGGCATTGATGCCAACGGCATAATCGCTTCCGTAAGAGAGGTTATGAATAAGGACTTCGAAGAAGACAACGACTGGGACGACGAATATTGATAAACCGGAAGAGCATTGATGCTTTGACAGAAAGGATTGATTATTATGGCTTCAAGAGATGATATGTTTACCAACAAATTGTTTCTTTGCGGCGCTCTTCCGCTTATGAAAACCATCGCAACCGATGTGCCGGACCTTGCCAAAAAGTTTGAAAACACCCACGCGGTGGTTCAGATCAGCGCCAAGGACCCGGACGCCCCCGAAGGCAAATACGCCACTCACTTTGTTATCAACTCCGGTGAGTGGGAGGTTCACGCAGATAAAGTAAGCGACAAAGAGCATACCGATGTTGAGCTTGAGTTCAAGAGCGTTGAGCAGATGAACGCATTTTTCAAGGGAACAATAGGCCCGAAGACCCTGCCCAAAATGCACGGCATAGTCAAAAATTTCGGCACCTTCCTTTCCTTTATGATGGTTCTGCTCAAGATGAGCTCCCTGCTCACCGCAAAGGAAGCTCCCGAGGATGAAGACACCCAGCGCCTTATGGTCAAGTGCTTCTTCTACCTCCTTACAAGCGGCATAAGCACCCTCAACAAGCAGGGCCACGAAGAGGTTCACGAGTGGACCTTAAAGAGCCCGGACCGTGTTTACGCCCTTGCGGTTCAGGATCACCCCGAGGTATCCGCATTTATCAGAATCAAGGCCGGCCACTCCAAGGCAGGCAGAGGCGAATACAAGAGAGCAATGCCTTTCTTCACCCTTCGCTTCGATTCATTCAAGAGCGCCCTCGGCACTCTGCTGGGTACCGACGATATGCTTGATGCCACCAAAAATGGCAGAATCGTTATGGACGGCGGCCCCGAGTTCGGCGCCCAGTTCGGCGGATTCCTGCTTACGGTCGGCGGATACGTACAGTAAAGATAAAAGGAGCTTGCAGAAATGCAAGCTCCTTTTCTTATCCTTCGCAGAAGTTTATTATTGTTTTTGCTGCGAGGTCGGCGGCGGCGGGGAGGAACTCGCTGTACTCCACATGGGAGGAGCCGTCCGCCTTGTCGCTGACGGTCCTCAGCACCGCAAAGGGCACGCCTGCGCTGAAGCAGGTCTGGGCTATTGCCGCCCCCTCCATTTCGCAGCACTGGGCGCCGAAGGTGTTTTTGATAAAATCTTTCTGTTCGCTGCCGGCTATGAACTGATCCCCGGAGGCGATTTTGCCTTTTATCACCTTGTTTATCCCCGCTTTTTCCGCGGCGGTTTTCAGCTTGTCGCACACCTCTTTATCCGCAGGGATTTCCACAATCCCCAGGCCGCTGATATAGCCCGGCGGGTCACCCAGAGGGGTGGTATCCATATCGTGCTGCACAAGGCGCTCGCCTATTACGGCATCGCACACATCCAGCTCATCGCACAGGGAGCCGCCTACGCCCGTGTTGATTATGCACTCCGGCGCGTATTCCATTATCATAGCCTGTGCGCAGATTGCGGCGGCCACTTTGCCTATGCCGCACTCGGCGGTAACAACCTCCCTGCCCCGGAGCAGGCCTTTCACATAAAGCACATTGCCTATCTGCTTTTCCTCTTTGTTTTCAAGCATGGAGCGGATGGTTTCCACCTCAATTTTCATTGCGCCTATAATGCCGATCATATTGTTATCCTCCTAAATTTTAGCGGGGGCTTTTTTATTCTTTCTCTCTTTGGCAGAGGGCTTTGCCGTAATATCCCCTGCGGCGGTGAGGGCCATTTTGGTCATCACCGGGCCCGCAAGCTCATAAATGAGCACGGAAAACAGCACTATATTCCTGATTAACGGCCCGGTTGTGCCGAAATCCATTACCGCCACGCTCATCCCAAGGGCAACCCCTGCCTGAGGGAACAGGGTTACGCCGAGATATTTCTGAGTTTTTCTGTCGCATTTCGTAATCTTTGTCCCTGCGTAAGCTCCGGCGTATTTGCCGGCGCTTCTGCTGATGATATAGGCAAGGCCTATGCCCACAACCGCCGGGTCCTTGAATACGTTAAGCTCCAGCTCCGCACCGCTGAGCACGAAGAAAAGCAGCAGCAGCGGCTGGCTCCAGCGGTCGGTTTTATCCATAATCTCCGGCGAAAAATCGCACAGGTTGCAAAACATTGTGCCCAGCATCATGCAGGTGAGCAGGGGCGAAAAGCCAAGGTTCACGCCGCCCACGGTGAATTTAAGCTGGCACAGTGCAACGCACAGGAAAATGAACATAAGCGAAAGGCTCAGCCGCTTTGAGTTGGAGCTGAACATCTTTTCCGCGTGGGTAAAGATAAAACCCACAACGCTGCCCAGCAGCAGGGAGAGCACAATCTCAAGTATGGGCTCAACTATAATGCCCGTTATGTTGAATTCTCCGTTTTCAAGGGCCTTGGCTATGCCGAAGGAAACCGCAAATATCATAAGGCCCACCGCATCGTCAATGGCAACTATGGGCAGCAGCAGGTCCGTGAGCTTGCCCTTTGCCTTATACTGCTTAACAACCATCAGGGTTGCGGCGGGGGCGGTGGCGGCGGCTATGGAGCCCAGCACCAGCGCCATTGATACGGGCAGCTTATCCCCCAGCACAAGGTGCAGGCCTATAAGGGCGGCATCCACAAAAAGGGTGGCAACCACCGCCTGAAATATGCCGATGAAGGTGGCCTTGCCGCCTATTTTTTTAAGCTGGCTCAGCCGGAACTCATTGCCTATTGAGAAGGCGATGAACCCCAGGGCCACATCGGAGATAATATCAAACTGCTTAACATTTTCGGCGGATATAAAGCCCAGGCCCTCAACCCCGAAACGCCCGAGGAAATAGGGGCCGATAAGTATGCCCGCCACAAGGTAGGCGGTTACCGAGGGCAGCCCGGCTATTTTGGACAGACGGGAAACAAGCAGCCCCGCCGCAATACATACGGAAATGGAAAATAAAATGTACATAGTAGTTTTCTCGATTCTGTAATATAAGTTATAAGGAATAAGTCACAAGGAAGAAGTCACAAGGAAGAAGTAAGGAGCGCAATATGACTGGGACTTTATCATTTATTTATATTGCGCATTAACCCTCATCTCCTGAACCACACCAGCATATCGCTTTCGCCGTTGTTGGCGAAGGCGTAATAGGGCAGAAAGGTGATTTCTCTCTCTTTTGCGGTGCCGTCATAGTCTTTATAGAGGGGGTCAAAGGGTTCGTCCTCAAGGCACTTTGCGGTGATTTTATAGCCGTAAATGCTTTCGTCATATTCTGTGCCTGCTTCAAGGGGAGTTTTGATTGACAGGGTGTTAAGCAGAACGCCGCCGTTGAGGGCGCTTTCGGCACAGTAAACCAGGGGACCTCTGCAAAGGCATACTCTGCCGCAGTCCGCATCCACAAGTGGGTTGGCGGCAACAAGGCGGGGCTTCATTTCAAGGTAAAGGTCAAATACCTGCTCATCACCGGTAACATCCCTGTAAACATAGCCCTTTACGGTATCCGTAACCTGGCTGCCGTCAAGGGAGGCAAATGAGCACCAGCCGGGTATGCGCAGGGCGATTTTTCTGCCCTTCATACCCTTTACGGTTATGCGCACATCCCCGTGGAGGGGGTAGCGGGTATCCTGAGTGATTTTTATACCGTTATACTCAGTTTCGCTTGTGGCGTACTGATGAACATAAAGGGTGCTGTCATCTGCGGAGTAAAGAAAATCACCGATTGATGCAATAAAACGGGTCAGGTTCGGCGGGCAGCAGGAGCAGTCAAATACCTCTGCTCTCTGTGTAAGCAGGTGTTCGTTTCTGTTGCAGTATTCCTTATATGAATTAAAGCGGCTTATGTTGATTTCAAGGGGATTCACATAGAAGAAGCTGTTGCCTTTAAGAGAAACCCCGGCAAGGCAGCAGTTGTAAATGGCTCTTTCCGCCGCGTCCGCATAAGCGGAATCCGCCTCAATAAGGCTCATCCTGCGGGTAAAAAGGGCAAGGGCTATGGAAGCGCAGGTTTCGGAGTAGGCGGTATCGTTGGGCAGGAAGTAATCGTTGCCGAACTGCTCGCCGTGGCTTGCGGAGCCGATGCCGCCGGTAACATACATACGCCTGTTAACGGCGGAATCAAAAAGGGTGCGGCAGGCATCGTAAAGAGACTTATCCCCGGTTTCAAGGGCCAGGTCCGCCATACCGCAGTAAAGGTACATTGCCCTTACGCTGTGGCCTTTTGCCTCCCCCAGCTCACGCACCGGTTTATCGCTCTGGCAGTAGTAATTATCCACCCAGTCCCGCTTGCCTTTAAGGTCCTTTTCGCTTGTGCCCCTTGCTTCAATGAAGCGGCGGCACATATCAAGGTATTTTTCTTTGCCCGTGCAGCGGTAAAGCTTTATGAGGGCAAGCTCAATTTCTTCGTGGCCCGGGGTGCTGAACTCTGCGGAATCCTCAACAAAGAAGCGCAGGTTTATATAGTCCATATATTTTTCAATGGTTTTCAGCAGCTTATCCTTGCCAGTTGCCTCAAAATAGGCAACGGCGGCCTCCGCCATATGGCCGGCGCAGTAAAGCTCGTGCCAGTCCCTTACCTTAAAGCGCATTTCCGGCTCAACGGCGGTGAAATAGCTGTTGCAGTAGCCGTCATCCCACTGGTTGGCGCAGTAATCGTCAATGGCGGCGTCGGCCTCAGCCTCAAGCTTTTCATCCGGAGTATTTCTGAGGATATATGCAACGGATTCAATCCACTTGGCAACATCCGAATCCCAGAAAATATGGGGCTTGTTGGGCATGCCCTCTTTCCACCGGCATTTAAGGGCCTCAAACCTGCCGGTTTCGCTGAATCTGTCATAAACAGCAGTTACGGTTACCAGCCTGTTGATATCCTGCCTGTTTTTCCAGAAGCCGGAAAAGGAGACATTGTAAAAATCAATCTGTTTCATATAGCTGTCCTTTCGGGTATAAATAAAGCGGATTTCAGCCGAAACCCGAAGCCTCAGCCGCAATCCGCCGGAAATTTATGATTCTGCTTTTGCTTTTTTGCCGGATTTCTTTTCCGCTTTAAGGCGCTTTTTCTCTGCCTTTTCGGCAAGGGCGCGCTCCTTCTCTTCCTTTGCCTTGGGGTCTCCCCACTCAACAAGGTAGTAGATTGCGGTCCAGATTACAACGCCTATAAAGATGAACAGCAGGCCGTTCTGTACCCCGGCAAGGGTGATGTAAAATACCAGGGCGGCGGTGACCGTGGAGCCCAGCAGCATTGATACAATTCCCTCGCCAAGCAGGCTGTCAATCACATAGTCAATAACATTTACCTTGCCCTCATACAAATCTTTGCTCACGGAGTTAAGGGTGCAGATCATTGTAACCACAAGGGCAATGCCCAGTATGCCCGCGGCAAGCACGGGGATGCGCTTTGCCGAGCAGCAGGACCAGATGATAATGAACAGGCCCGCTGCAAGCACAAGGGCAAAGGCCGCAAGGAAGATGATAAGGCGGGTATTAAGAGAATAGAACTCCTTGGGCCACAGGAAGGATTTATCGTGGTCAAACTTCAAAAGGGCGGAAAGAGAATCCTTGCCGTTATAAATATCTATAAAACGCTTGATTGAAAAGGTCTCTGCAATGGCAACGCCGGAGGTCTTATCCTTTGATATGGTTTCAATAACCTCTTTCAGATTTTCGCCGGTGCCGATTCTTACATAGAAAAAGTCCAGAAAGAAAGAGGCCACGAAAACAAGGGCGCCTAAAACGGCATTTACCACTCTGTAAACAACTTTCATATAAAAACCTTCTTTACTCAGATTGGTTTATTTCCAGGAACTGTTAAGAGCCACGGTGCGGTTGAAGATAATGCTGCCGGGGGCCGAATTCTTATCGGCGCAGAAGTAACCCTGGCGCATAAACTGGAAGGTGTCGCCGGGTTTTACATCCCCGAGGCCTTCCTCAATAAGGCAGCCGGTAAGAATCTGCAGAGAATCCGGATTCAGGTTGTCAAGGTAGTTGACCTCTTCATCCCCGGCGGGGTTTTCCGTATTGAAAAGTCGGTCATAGAGCCGTACCTCGCAGGGCACGGAGCCTGCGGCGCTTACCCAGTGCAGGGTGCCTTTCACCTTTCTGCCGTCCGGGGAATCTCCGCCCCTGGTTTCCGGGTCATAGGTGCAGTGAACGCAGGTAACATTGCCGTTTTCATCCGTATCATAGCCGGTGCAGGTTACATAGTAGGCGCTCTTGAGGCGTACCTCGTTGCCGGGATAAAGGCGGAAGTACTTCTTTACGGGTTCTGCCATAAAGTCTTCCTGCTCCACATATATTTCACGGGAGAATTTGATTTTTCTTGTTCCCTTTTCGGGGCAGCCGGGCAGGTTTTCAACCTCAATTTCCTCGGTTTTGCCCTCGGGGTAGTTATCAATCACAACTTTAAGGGGTCTGAGCACGGCCATGGCTCTGGGGGCGTTCAGGTTAAGGTTATCCCTTACGCAGCTTTCAAGCAGGCCGTAGTCAACCACGCTGTAAGCCTTGGAAACGCCGATTTTGCCTATGAAATCCCTGATGGCGGCGGCGGGGTAGCCTCTTCTTCTCATACCGCACAGGGTAACCATTCTGGGGTCATCCCAGCCGTCAACAATGCCGCTTTTTACCATCTCAAGGCACTTGCGTTTTGAGGTTACGCAGTAATTCAGGTTAAGGCGGGCAAACTCAATCTGGCGGGGCGGCTCTTCAAAGCCGATTTCCTTAATGAACCAGTCATAGAGAGGCCTGTGGTTTTCAAACTCAAGGGAGCAGAGGGAATATGTAACATTTTCTCTTGCGTCGGAGAGGGGATGGGCAAAATCATACATGGGGTAAACGCACCATTTATCCCCGGTCTGATGATGGCTCACATGAGCTATACGGTAGATGACCGGGTCCCTCATATTTATATTGGGGGAGCTCATATCTATCTTTGCCCTGAGGGTTCTTGCGCCGTCGGGGAACTCGCCCTCGGTCATGCGCCTGAAAAGGTCCAGGTTCTCCTCAACGGAGCGGTCCCTGTAAGGGCTGTTGATGCCGGGCTCCGTAAGGGTGCCTCTGTGCTCCCTTATTTCATCTGCCGTAAGGTCGCACACATAGGCCTTGCCCTTCTTTATGAGCTTAATTGCGCAGTCATAGATAAAATCAAAATAATCCGAGGCGTAAAGGCACTTGTTCCATTTGAACCCCAGCCAGGCGATATCCTCTTTAATGGAATCCACATACTCCGTATCTTCCTTTGAGGGGTTGGTATCGTCAAGGCGCAGGTTGCAGATGCCGCCGTATTTTTCGGCGGTGCTGAAATTTATGCAGATTGCCTTTGCGTGGCCTATATGCAGGTAGCCGTTGGGCTCCGGGGGGAATCTTGTCTGAACCCGGCTGTTTACGCCGGCGGCAAGGTCCTCATCAATAAAATCGTGTATGAAATTGGAAGTGTTGGTAAGTTCGTCCAAGGGAATCATCCTTTCGCCCAGCAGGCGGCGGCGCAGGCCAGCCTTGCTTTTATTTCATCAGTGCCCAGAATGCTCATAATTGAGTATAAATCCGGGGTGTTCTTTCTTGAGGTAAGCGCTATGCGTATTACGGTGGAAACATCCCCCACATGGCCCTTGAAAGCGGAGGGGTCCGCTTTGTATTCTTTTACATTTGGGGTAAAGCCCAGGGGAGCGCACAAATCCTTTATGCGGCTGAACCAGGTATCTTTATCATCGTTAAGGTCAAAAACACCGGCGTATTTTTCCGCAATTGCGGCGGCATCCGCAGGGTTTATATTCTCCGGCAGGGTGAAATCGCTCTCATAGTATTCCGGGAAGAAGTAGGAGATGTAATCCTTAACCTCGCTCCACTTTGCAATATCTTTGCGGGGTTTGGGGTTTTCCCTGTCTATATTAAGAATTGCGGCGGAGCGGGCCGGGTCCGCGCAGAGAACGGCATAAAAATCCTTATTATAACTCTGAGCCCACTGAGCAACGCAGGCATAAACCTTATCCGCCTTCATAAGGGAAATAACATTTTTGCTTACATCCGTAAGCTTTACCAGGTCAAACAGGCAGCCGCTGGAGCTCATCTTTTTGAGGTTGAAGGGGTAATCCATTGCCGGCACGCCGGGGTTGGCCCGCCTCCAGTCCTCAAAACCGGAGCTTATTATGGTGAGCAGATACTCAATGAGGCTCTCTTTGGGGAAACCTTCCTCCACAAAGTAGGAAACAGCGGCCTCCGGGTCCTTGCGCTTGGAGAGCTTGCGTTTATCTCCCGTTTCATCATCCAGCTTCAGCACCTGAGGGGTATGGGCGTATTTTGGTACCCTGTAGCCGCAGGCTCTGAAAAGGGCTATGTGCTTGGGCACGGATGAAATCCATTCTTCACCCCTGATAACATGGGTGGTGCCCATAAAGTGGTCATCGCAGCAGTGGGCAAAATGGTAGGTGGGTATGCCGTCGGATTTGAGCAGAACCTCATCAATAATGTTTTCGGGCATTTCAATTTTGCCCCTTATCATATCCTCAAAGGCAATCCGTTTATCCTCGCTGCCGTCGGAGCAGAAGCGGAGCACCCAGCTTTTGCCCCCGGCAATATTCTTTTCAATCTCTTCATAAGAAAGGCTGCGGCACTTTGCCCATTTGCCGAAATATCCTCTGATATCCGCGCCGCCGGCTTCCTGCTCTTCGCGGATTGAGTCAAGCTCCTCAGAAGTGCAGAAGCAGGGGTAGGCAAGGCCCTGTTTTACCAGGGATTTGGCAACGGTCCGGTAAATCTCAACCCTTTGGCTCTGAGTGTAGGGGCCGTAATTTCCCGTTTCGGTACCGAAACCCGTAACGCCTTCGTCAAACTCAACGCCGAAGGCTTTAAGACCGTTTGTTATGCCGGAAACGCCGTCCTCAATTTCTCTCTTTTTATCCGTATCTTCAATCCTCAGGTATGATATACCCCCGGAAACCTTTGCGGTGAGCACGTCTACCAGGGCGCCGAAAAGGCCGCCTATGTGAAGGTAGCCGGTAGGCGACGGAGCAAAACGGGTAACCCGGGCCCCCTCGGGCAGATTGCGGGCAGGGTAAAGCTTCTCATAATAATCGGGGGTTTTATCTATCTCGGGGAATAATAAATCCGCAAGTTTTTCAAAGTCCATTGAAAATCTCCTTCAGTCCGGACACAATAATCCATTATATTAAAGAGTATTATATATAAAATTGCCGTAACAATCAAGGGAAAAGAAAAATTTTATAAAATAAAAGAGCTGCGCACAAATCGGCGCAGCTCCGGGTTCAATGGTTTTCAGTCAGTTAATCCTCGTTTTCGTCGCGGATTTCCGCTATCATTTCTTCGGAAATGGTCTGGGTTTCGCCGTGCTTTACTCTGCTCATGCACAGCAGGGCAAGGGCGAAGCAGACGGGGGCGTAGAAGAACAGGGACCAGTAATTGACCTCTCCCGTGGAGGAGAAGACCTTGGTAAGGTCAAACATGCCGCCCACAAGCACGGGGCCCACGATGGAGGCGGAGAAGGTGGCGGTGTAGTAGTAACCGGTGAAGGTGCCCACTCTTTCAAGGCCGCCGATTTCAAGCACAAGGGGCAGGGTGTTGATTGTAACGAAAGCGATGAGAATGCCGCCGGCAACAATTGCGATATAGAGCAGGGGCATCCATCTTGTGATGAAGAAAATCAGGAAGAAGGCCAGGGCTCCGATCCAGCCGGTCATTATGGTCTTCTTTCTGCCGAATTTCTGGCCAAGCTTGCCTGCGGGGATTGCGCCGATAACGGTGGCCGCCGCAAACAGGGTGATTATAAGGGAAGCGTTTGATTCCGTGAAATCAAGCTCGTATTTTGCAAAGGTGGTGAAATAGGTCTGTATTGAATCCGTGGCGTTGGAATTGAAGAACAGGGCTATGAGCATAAAGATAAGGCTGACTTTTTCACCCTTTGAGAGCTTTGCAACCGCATCTTTCTTTTCGCCGGAGGCCTTGCTCTTTTCAAAATCCGCCTGAAGCTGCGCGGCTTCCGCCTTGGAGATTCTGTTATCCGGTTCTCTTACCACAAACAGAACAACCATAAGGCAGATAACCATTACAACGGCACCGAGGATGAATACATCTTTTCTTATGGCTTCCTCAGTGGCGTTGGGGAGGAAAAGCTTGATTATGGAGCCGGAAACGGTGCCCAGCACAACGCCTACGCCGCCCATGATGTTGATAACCGCGTTACCTTCGCCTCTTATTTCGGAGGGGGTGAAGTCCGGCATCAGGGCAACAACCGGAGAGCGCCAGGTGGACATAATGAAGTTGAATACGATAATATCCAGCATAAGTATGCCCAAAGTCTGGATTCTCGGTATGAATATGAAAAGAAGGGCGCAAAGAGGGATGCCGTACATCAGGAAGGGTGTGCGCTTGCCGAAGCGGGTGTGCGTACGGTCTGAAATTCTGCCGAAAAGGGGCTGGAACACAACGCCGAAGATGTTATCAATAACCATTATGATGCCTACGGCGGTGCCGGACCAGGCAAGGTTTGCGATGGTGGCGTTTTCCTTAAGGATAAGGGGAACGCGGGCGTTGTAGATAATCCAGGCAATCTGAACGGCCATAAAGCCGAAGCCTGTGAAAGCGGTATGCAGGTAATTCAGCTTACCGTTTTCTTTTGCGCAGTAAAAGTTATTCATTTATATTTTTCTCCTTTTCACGGGAATAAATAAATTTTATCATATAATAAAACACCTGTCAATCTGCAGTGGGTATTATACTTAATTGACTGCACCGCGGGAAAGTGGTATAATTCCGCCGAAAGAATTTCGGAATGAAACGGAGATATTTATGGATCTCACAGAGAAAAAACTGGAAAGCAACATTATATTTGAGGGAAAAATCCTTACCCTGCGCAGGGATACGGTTTCACTGCCCAACGGCAAAACCGCCGGCAGAGAGATAGTTGACCATAACGGAGGGGTATGTATAGCCCCGGTTACGGATAAGGGCGAGCTTATCTTTGTGCGGCAGTTCCGCTACGCTTATGAGGAGGAGCTGCTTGAGCTGCCTGCCGGCAAGCTTGAAAAAGGGGAGGACCCCTTTGAGGCGGGCAAAAGAGAGCTGGAGGAGGAGACGGGCACCGTTGCCGCTGAGTATTTTGACCTGGGCAAATTCTACCCCACCCCCGGCTACTGCGGCGAGGTTATCCACCTTTACGCCGCCTGCGGGCTTACAAAAACAAATATGCACCTTGATGAGGACGAGTTCCTTGAGACCCTTAAAATTCCCCTTGAAAAAGCCCTTGAAATGGTTATGACCAATGAGATAAAGGACGGCAAAACTCAGGCCCTCATATTCAAAGTGAACGAACTTGTGAAAAGGGGAAAGATAAAATGGACAGAGTAATACTTGCGTCATCATCCCCCCGCAGGCAGGAGCTGCTCTCCCAGGCGGATATAAAATACTCACTCTGCGTTAAGAATATTGATGAAACCATCCCCGAGGGCTATACCCCGGAGCAGGCGGTGGAATACCTTGCCAGGGAAAAGGCGGAGGCCGTTTCCGAGATAAACGATGAGGCTGTTATAATCGGCGCGGATACGGTGGTTGTGCTGGACGGCAACATTCTGGGCAAGCCAAAAAACACCGAGGATGCAATCAACATGCTGCTGAGCCTTTCCGGCCGGGAGCATCAGGTAATAACCGGGGTCTGCCTTACAAAAGGCAAGCACAGCCGGGTTTTCCATGTGACCAGCAAGGTTAAATTTTATGAGATAAGCTACACCGAGGCCCTGCACTATGTTAAAACCGGCGAGCCCATGGATAAGGCCGGGGGCTACGGAATACAGGGCAAGGGCTGCGTTTTTGTGGAGAGCATTGAAGGGGATTATTACAATATTGTAGGGCTCCCCATCGCAAGAGTTGTAAAAGAGCTTAAAAAGATTCAGGGTGAAATAAGCGATGACTGATTATCTGAAGAATGAGCTTAAAGCCGGGGAGGCCTTTCTCATATCCTCACCGGAAAACAGAAGATATTACACGGATTTTGAGGCGTCCGACGGTTACCTGCTTGTTACCCCGAAAAAAGCTGTTCTTTTTATGGACGGCAGATATATTGAGGCGGCGCAGAGCAAAGCGAAAAACTGCGATGAAATCCGTCTGCTTAAAAAGGTAAGTGAGGATGTAAAGAGCGCCCTTGAGGCGGAAGGCATAACAAAGGTTTATACAGAAGAGGAAAAGCTGACTTTAAGGGAATTCAAAGCCCTTGAAAAAGCCCTTGAGCGGGAGCTTGCTCCCGAAAAAACAGATGAGCTTACAAGGAACCTGAGGCGAAAAAAATCCCTTGAGGAAAAAGAAAGAATTATAAAAGCCCAGAGGATTGCCGAGGGAGCTTTTAAGCACATACTCTCCTTCATAAAAGAAGGGGTAACGGAAAAGGAAATAAGGCTGGAGCTGGAGTTTTATATGCTTAAAAACGGAGCGGACGGCCTTTCCTTTGAAACCATAGCAATCAGCGGAAAAAACACCTCAATGCCCCACGGGGTGCCCACGGAAAAGCCTGTGGAAAAAGGGGATTTTATCACCATGGATTACGGCGCGCTTTACCGGGGCTACCACAGCGATATGACAAGGACCGTGGCCCTGGGGTATGTGAGCGACGAGCAGGAAAAGGTTTATAACACCGTGCTTGAAGCCCAGAAAGCTGCCGCTGAGGCCGTAAAACCCGGGGCAAAATGCGCCGATGCGGATGCCGCCGCAAGGCAGATTATTGAGAAAGCCGGTTATGCAGAGTTTTTTACCCACGGCACAGGCCACGGGGTGGGCATAGATATCCACGAGCCCCCTACGGTATCCTACCGCAGCGAGGAAACCTTAAGGCCCGGGGATGTGGTTACGGCGGAGCCGGGCATCTACCTGCCGGGTAAATTCGGGGTGCGCATAGAGGATATGCTTTATGTTACCGAGAATTCGGCGGAAAACCTTACAGAAGCCCCCAAAAATCTTATAGTGCTTTAACTTGAAAAAAGCACTTGAAAAACAACAGGGAATAGTATAAAATAGTATTGTTAATCATAAAAACTTTGTATAAGGAGAAAATTTTATGGTATCAGCAGGTGATTTCAGAAACGGCGTTACCTTTGAAATGGAAGGCCAGGTTTATCAGATTATAGAGTTCCAGCATGTTAAGCCCGGCAAAGGCGCTGCTTTTGTAAGAACAAAAATAAGAAATGTTATCGGCGGAGCGGTTGTTGAGCGTACCTTCAGCCCTACCGATAAATTCCCCACCGCTTATATTGAGCGCAAGGATATGGAGTATTCCTATAACGACGGCGACCTCTATTATTTTATGGACCCGGAAACCTACGATATGGTTCCCATCGGCGCCGCCACCCTGCCCGATAATTTCAAGTTTGTCAAAGAGAACGAGACCTGCCGCGTGCTTTCCTACAAGGGCAATGTTTTCGGCGTAGAGCCCCCCAACAGCGTTACCCTTCAGGTTACCCAGACCGATCCCGGCTTTGCAGGCAACACGGCTACCAACGCCACCAAGCCCGCTACCGTTGAAACCGGCGCCGAGGTAAAGGTTCCTCTCTTTATTGAAGAGGGCGAAATGATTGTTATTGATACCCGTACCGGCGAGTACCTTTCCAGAGGCTAAACCGGAATTATATAAGCTAAAAACGGAGGTGTTTTTATGTCTATGACCGAAAAAGCTGCTTACCTCAAGGGCCTTGCAGAGGGCATGGAACTGGGAGACAGCAAAAACGAAAAGCTTATCAAGGCCATTATTGATGTGATTGATGAAATGGCAGGCCTGGTTGATGATATCGACGAGGATCTTGATGTTTTTGCCGATCAGCTTGACGCAGTGGATGAGGATCTTGCAGATCTTGAGGAATGCGTTTACGAAGACGGCTGCTGCTGTGATGATGACGACTGCTGCTGCGATGAGGAGTTGTATGATGTTGAATGCCCCTCCTGCGGTGAAGTTATCACTGTTGACGGCGATATCCTTGACGAAGGAAGCGTTCAGTGCCCCGCCTGCGGCGAAAAGCTTGAGTTTGACCTTGAGTTTGACGACGAGGACGCGGAAGACGAATAATAAGCATCGTATTACAGAGCCCGGAATCACCGCCGGGCTCTGTTTTTTAAGGAGATATTATGGAAGAATACTTAACCGATAAATATGTAAAAAGGTGCCCCTACTGCGGCGGCACGGAGATTATTGAAGCTTTTCAGTCATATTACGGCGCGGTTGTCTCACCAAAAAACAAGCTGGGGGGTACCGAGCTTTACCACTCTGTGTGCAGAAACTGCGGCAGCGTGCTGCGCAGCTATGTAAAGGACCCGGAAAAGCTGCTTAAGAAAAAGGACAGAAAAAAATCTGATTACTGATAAAAAGGATTTTATTATGGCAGACGGAATATTACTCAGAGAACTTTATCTTGTGCGCCACGGCGAAAGCCGGGGCAATGCGGGCATTGACCCCGGGGATTCCCTGATGGAAAGAGAAGACCCCGCACTTACTGAAAAGGGGGTTTCCCAGGCGGAAAAGCTGGGGAAATTCCTGAGAGATACGGAATTTGCCTGCATTTACTCCAGCGGACTGAGAAGGGCTGCCGCAACGGCGGCGGAGATTGCAAAACGGCAGGCAGGCAAAGAGATTCTGATTTTGCCGGAGCTCTGCGAAATATCGGTTAACCCGGAATACCCGGGCAAGAGCCTTGAGGAACTGCAGGGGGAAAACCCGGAGGTTAACCTTGCCCCCGCCCCGGGCAGGGAGGGCATGAGCTTTGTTATACCCGACGATACCCCCGGGGAAAATGAGGAGAGATATTTTGAAAGGGCCGGAAAGGCGCTGGATTACATTTTTGCCCGGCACACAAGCGGCGAAAAGGTGCTGATTACCGGCCACGCCGGATTCCTTACCTATATTATCTTTTACCTTACGGGGCTCAGGGACAGGGAACCCTTTTATGATTTCCGCCTGAGCAACACAGGGGTAACAAAGATTGATTTTTATGAGCCCGGCACCAACAAATACGGCGATATGGTGTTTGATTATGTAAACCGCACCGGACACCTGCTGTAAACAGAGGAAAGGGGAAATAATATGCCGCCCGTACTGCCTGAACTGAAAACCCATCCCTGCATAAAAAAGAGGGAAAAACCAATAATAACCGCCTCCGATCTGCCTTACCCCTGCTCCCTTGTATTCAACGCAGGGGTTGTGAAATACCGGGGCGAATATATAATGGTATTCCGCAACGATTACGGCACAAGCAGGGAACTATATGAAAATGAGAATAAAAAATTTGCCGGCACAAGCATAGGCGTTGCCCGCAGCAAAAACGGAATTGACGGCTGGGTGTTTGACAGCGTACCCCTTGCGGACAGTAACGATCCGTGCAAGGACCCGGAGCTTAAGCGGTACTATGACCCAAGGATTACAATAATTGACGGGAAGCTTTACCTGTGCCTTGCGGCGGATACCCGCCACGGCCTGCAGGGAGCGATTGCGGAGCTCAGCGATGACCTGAAATCTTTCCGCATTATCAGCATGAGCGTGCCGGATAACCGCAATATGGCCCTGTTCCCCGAAAAAATCGGCGGAGAGTATGTGCGCCTTGAGCGACCTATGCCGGTTTACAGCCGAAATAACGAAAAGTTTGATATATGGATTTCCCGCTCGCCGGATCTGATATACTGGGGCAGGAGCAAGCTGCTGCTTGGCACGGAAAGCGTAAACTGGGTAAACGATAAAATAGGACCCACGGCTCCCCCCGTAAAGACGGAGAAAGGCTGGCTCACCCTGTTCCACGCGGTTGACAGAGATGATTCAAGGGGTAAGAACGGCTGGGAGCAGAGCTGGAAAAAGCGATACACCGCCGGGCTTATGCTGCTGGACTGCGAGGACCCCTCAAAAGTGATTGCACTTTACGATAAACCCCTGATTGCCCCCGAAACTCCCGAGGAAACGGAAGAGGGCTTCCGGCATAATGTGATTTTCCCCTGCGGAATGGTGCTGGAGGATGACGGCGAGGTAAAAATCTATTACGGCGCATCGGATACCTGCGTATGCCTTGCCACGGCAAAGCTTGATGATTTGCTGGAATTGCTGAAGTGAGATAAAATCATATATAAATGAAAAACCCGGGAGCATTGGGCGGATGTTCGTAAATCAGTATTGGTTTTCGCGGAAAACTAAAACCGCAGCACATCGTCAGATTTGTTCACCATACACAAAGTATGTTTCGCAAATCTTCCTTGTTCTGCGGCTTATTTTTCACGAGAAAACTGCTTTGCACCTCAAAAAGATGAGATTTGTGCATATTTGCAGGTTTTGACGACGAGGAATACTTAGCTGTATTCCGAGGAGGAATGCCTGCACAAGATGCGCAAAGATTGCTTTTTGAGGTATTACTGTTTTATGAGCATCCGCCCTTACCCGGGTTTTCCGATGAGAGGAGAATATCAAAAATCAATTACCGTAATTGAAGTAGAAATCAAAAGGATTTACGGCCTGGGTGGTGGTTTCCGGCTCTGTGCCTCTGTCCTCCACCAGGGTGGCGTCAACGGTGAATTCGTTGATTGAGTAGTTGCTGTTTACCCTGCAGATTGTAAGGGTAAGCTTATCGCCCACTTTGCCGTTATCTATCATTTCAATAAGGGTATCGGATTTATCCAGCTCCTTGCCGTTTACGGCGGTAATCATATCATATTTGCGTACATTTGAGCCGTTGAGGGAACTGTCGGATGAAATGGTGTTTATGATAAGGGTGCCTGCGGGCAGGCCTTTGATCTGGGCAATCATATAGTACTGTGAGTTGGCCGCTACCGGGTAGTAGGTTATGCCAAGCTTGGGTCTGTTGGGAACATAGCCGAACTGGATAAGGTCATCAATGATTTCCTTGGCGGCGGTGATGGGGATTGCGAAGCCCATGCTCTCATAGTTGGTGGCGCTTATCTTCTGGGAGTTGATGCCCACAACCTGACCGTACTGGTTAACCAGCATACCGCCGGAGTTGCCCGGATTAATGGTGGCATCGTGCTGGATGCACTTCATGGTATAGCCGATTTCACTGTTTATGGGGCGGTTGATGGCGGAAACAAAGCCGCCGGTGAAGGAGCCGAAAAACTCCGTGCCGCCCGGGTTGCCTATGGCGTAAACCGGGTCGCCTACTTTAAGGTCGTCGGAATTGCCGAACTCTGCGGCTTTGAAGTTTGTGGCTTTAACCTTGATAACGCCTACATCTGTTCTTGTATCGTAACCGACGCTTTCCGCATCATAAAGAGTGCCGTCGGAAGTCTGTACTTTAAACTTTGTGCCTGCGGTGTTGAGGATATGTGCGCAGGTAACAATATATGTATACTGGCCGCTCTTATCCGTGCCCATTACAATACCCGAGCCCTCGCCTGAGGCGGTGGCTCCTGCGGTATCGGAATAAACAAGGATTCCCACATTGCTGGGGCTGAGCTTTTCCGCAATCTGGGCTGCGGTAAGGCCCGCTCCGCTTGCCTTGGAGGCAGAGGGAGTGGCGGAAATGGTTATCTGAGTATCGTCTTTAACCGTTGTGGCTTCGGATGTGCCATCTTTTGCAGGGGTGATGAAATTTCTGGTTTTGCCGAAAAGGGAGGATGTGCCTACGCCAAGGGCAAAAACAAGAATAAGGGCGATAATTGAAAGGAAGACCTTTTTGCCTTTTCCTTTTTTCGGGGGCTCTGCAGGTTCCTGCTGAACGGGCTGACGGTATGCACCGTACTGGTAGCCGTACTGATAGCTCTGGTTCTGGGCTCCCGGCTGGCCGTAGCTGTAGGGGTTTGCGTTATAGGGAGCGGAGGGGCCTGTTCTTTCGGCCTCAACTACCGGGATTTCCGGCTCCGG
The DNA here is from genome assembly GCA_017430535.1 of Clostridia bacterium. Taxonomy (GTDB): domain Bacteria; phylum Bacillota; class Clostridia; order Oscillospirales; family Acutalibacteraceae; genus CAG-177. Next base: position 28,185 of record JAFRMR010000027.1, on the reverse strand, counting down.
CTGTGTATATGCCGGGGCGGGCTCTCCGGCGGGTTTCTCTGCTGCTTCGGGAGCTTCGGGGGGCACATAGCCCATATTATCCGCCGCTTCGTAGGCCTTTGCCTCGGTTTCCGCCGCGGCGCTGTTTGCGGCATCTGCGGCAGCAGCGGCTGCCTCCGCCTCAAAATCTACGGTTTCCGTATTTTCGCCGGAAAAAACATCTGTGTAAGGGGCCTCTGCGGCGCCGTTTTCCTGCGCTTCCGGCGCTTCCGGCTCTGAGGATTCTTCGGGTTTATAATCAAAATCGTCGTTCATTTTTCTGCCTCCGTATGAGTTTTACAGTTGCAAGTATAAAGTTGAATTTTTAAAACAATTTGAACAAGCCGTAAAGAAAATTGATTATTTGGGTAAAGAGAATATAAATTCGGTGTACTCTCCCTCTTGGCTGCGGGCGGTTATTTCGCCGCCGTGGAGCTCAATAAGGGTTTTGACTATATAAAGGCCCATACCGGCGCCCTTGGTATCGTAGCTTCTGGAGCGGTCAACCTTATAGAATCTTTCAAAAATCTGGTTTATTTCCTCCTCGGGTATGCCCTTGCCGCTGTTTCTTATCTTGACAATAACTTTCTCGGCATCGGACTTGGAGGCAACCTCGATGTAACCTCCCTCGGGGGTGAATTTGACCGCGTTATCCGTAAGGTTATATATAACCTGATTTATCATATCCTTATCCGCCCGTATTTTGTTTTCGGTAACGGAATCAAGGCCGCGCACATCAATATTTTTGCGCTCAAGTATCTGCTCAAAGGACAGCAGGGTGGTGAAGAGCATTTCGCTTATATCAAACTCCACCGGGTTAAGCTCCATTTTGCCGGCCTCAAGCTTGCTGATATTCAGCATACCCGTAACAAGCCGCGACAGGCGGCGCACCTCTTCGGAAACGATTGAGAGGTATTTTTTCTCATCCTTTTCATCTATGGTGCCGTCAAGTATGCCGTCAATAAAGCCGCTTATGGTGGTCATGGGAGTTTTCAGTTCATGAGAAACATTTGAAACAAAGCTGCGCCTTGAATATTCAAGGGCGGAAAGCTCCTTGGCCATGGTGTTGAAGGCCTCCGCCAGTTCATCAACCTCCGTGCGGCTGCGGCGGGTAAATACGGAGTGTTTCACATAAACACGGTTTGAAAAATCTCCCTGGGCGTACTGCTTTGCGGCAATGCTCATCTGCCTCAGGGGTTTTACAAGTGTGTAGGTGGTAAGGTAAACAAGGATAAAGGTTAAAACAAAGGCAAAAAGGGTGGCGAAGAAGAACATCTGGAAAATACCTGCAATATAGGGCAGCAGGCCGTCCGCAATGGGGATTGTGCCGAATACGGCGCCGCGGAAGGTATCGTTGGTGATAATGGGACAGCCCACAACAAAGTTTTCCTTGGCGAGCAGACCCTCAAGGGTGCCGTTGAGCTTTATGGTTTTGCCCTCGGAAAGGGTTTCAAGGAAGTTTTCCGGTATCTGGTAGTTGCCGTGAAGCAGGCACTTGCCGTCCTGCATCATACCGGTATTTCTGAGCAGCTCCTTGCAGTAAACCACGGTGCCCTCTTCATTTACAATAAAGAAGTCCCCGTCCAGCACATCGGAGGCCTGGGCTATGGAGTTGTAAATCATAAGCACGGCGCCTCTGCCGCTCTGGCCCATATACTCGGAAAGCAGCACATCGGATGTATTTTTGGTGATGCTTATGGTGTTCTCTTCCAGCAGGTTTATCTTTTCCTTCATCCACTGGCCGGAAACGAAAATCATAAGAGCCGTGCCCGCAAACACAAAGCTTGCGAGCAGTATGCCCATGGTTATGAAAAAGTATTTACGGAAAAGGCTTGAACCCCTGCCTTTTCTTATCTTTGCCACATTTTTCACCTTACTTTAAAAGGCGGGCATTGGGCGGATGTTCGTAAATCAGTATTGGTTTTCACGTAAAACTAAAACCGCAGCACATCGTCAGATTTGTTCACCATACACATAGTATGCTTCGCAAATCTTCCTTGTTCTGCGTCTTATTTTTCACGAGAAAACTGCTTTGCACCTCAAAAAGATGAGATTTGCGCATGTTTGCAGGTTTTGACGACGAGGAATACTTGGCTGTATTCCGAGGAGGAAAGCCTGCACAAGATGCGCAAAGATCGCTTTTTGAGGCATTACTGTTTTATGAGCATCCGCCCTTCGCCCGCCCATGACTTATAAATGAGATTTTATTATTCGTTGGTTGCAAATTTATAACCGACGCTCCATACGGTTTTGAGCTCCCATTTATCGGAAACCCCTTCAAGCTTTGCGCGAAGGCGCTTTACATGAACATCAACCGTGCGGCTGTCGCCGTAATAATCAAAGCCCCACACCTCATCAAGGAGCTGGTCACGGGTATAAACCCTGTTGGGGTTGCTGGCAAGGTGATAAAGCAGCTCCAGCTCTTTGGGTGGAGTGTCAATCTTTTTGCCGTCAACGGTGAGCTCGTAGTTGGTAAGGTTTATGGTGAGCTTATCGTAGCTTACCTCTTTCACATCGGGTTTGGCTCCGCCGCCGGTACGGCGCAGAACAGCTTTGACACGGGCCATAACCTCTTTTGCGTCAAAGGGTTTCACAACATAGTCATCGGCGCCCAGCTCAAAGCCCAGCACCTTATCAAAGGTTTCGCCCTTGGCGGTAAGCATAATTACCGGCTTCTGGGAGAATTTCCTAATCTCTCTGCAGACCTGCCAGCCGTCCAGCAGGGGCAGCATAATATCAAGAAGCATAAGGTCCGGGTCAAGCTCTTTGAACATTTTTACGGCATCGCTGCCGTTATTTGCGATAAATACGGAATAGCCCTCTTTCTCAAGGTAAAGGCGGAGCAGTTCGCATATATTGGTATCATCATCCACTACAAGTATTTTTTCGCTTGCCATTTGTATCTCTCCTCACAATATGGATTATATTACGGTACAATTATTGCAACCGATTGTTTCTTATCTGTGAATACGGAAAAAAGTTTTTGTAAATCCTGCAGTCAGCTTACAAAGAACTTAAATACGGTTACGCTCTCAAATTTTTCCCCTGCCTTTACGGTGCACTGGGGGAATTCGGGCATATTGGGGGTGTTGGGGTAATACTGGGTTTCAAGGCAGAAGCCGCAGTGCTTGATAAGGGGAACGCCCTTTTTGCCCGGGCGGGTGCCGTCAAGGAAATTGCCGCAGTAAAGCTGCACCCCGGGAAGGTCGGTATAAACTTCCATGGTTCTGCCGCTCTCCGGGTCCCTTGCAACGGCGGCGGGGCCGTCGCCCTCATTGAGGCAGAAGTTATGGTCATAGCCCCTGCACTGTTTGAGCTGAATATCATCGGCGCCTATATCCCTGCCGATGGGCTTTGACTGCCTGAAATCAAAGGCGGTGCCCTCAACGGGCCTTATTTCGCCCGTGGGTATGCTCAGCTCATCCGTGGGGATAAAGCAATCCGCATTTATCTTAAGCTCGTGGCCCAGGATATCACCTTTGCCCGCAAGGTTAAAGTAGGCGTGGTTTGTCATATTGATAACCGTGGTTTTGTCGCTCACGGCGTTGTATTTAATCTCAAGGGAATCATCCTCGTGCAGTGTGAAGGTTACGGTGAAATCCACATTGCCGGGGAAGCCCATTGAGCCGTCGGGGCTGAAATAGGTCATTTCAAGGCAGTTGTCATCCACAATAAGGGCCTTCCACACCGCGTGGGAAAGCTCACCGCCGCCGTGAAGGCCGGTAACGCCCTTTTCGTTCTTTACGGTCTGGTACACCGTGCCTTCAAGCTCAAATTTGCCTTCGGCAATACGGTTTGCGTACCTGCCTACGGTCATTCCCTGGTAGTTTGAGTATTTTTCGTGGCCCTCAATGGTGTCAAAGCCGCAAAGAATATCGGCAAATTCGCCGTTTTTATCCGCAACATAAATACTGTTTACGGTGGCGCCGTAAGTAATTATATCAACGGCGGTTTTCTTTGAGTTTTCAAGGGTGAACAGGTCAACCTGCTCGCCTTTTTCTGTTGTTCCGAAAGGTTTTTTTGTAATCATAACGGGCTCCTTTATTTAAGTTTGAATATACTGTATCTGTCTCTGTTTTTGGTAAGGGGGGTAAACTGGATTGCGTCCCTGGGGCAGGTGTTTATACAGGCTGTGCAGTGCTGGCACTTGTTTTTGATCCACTCCGGCCTGCCTCTTATCATTTTGATTGCGTCCACGGGGCATATCTTTTCGCACAGCCCGCAGGAGCTGCAGTTATCGTCCGCCCCGAAAAAGAAGGTGGTGCGGAAGATATTATAGAAGGGATACATAAAGGCGGTGGCGATTTTGCCCTTTGCCCCGGTTTCACGGTGGGTTTCTCTTCTCAGCACCCGGTCCGCTATACCCGTAAGCTTGCCGTCCGCATTTTTAAGAGTCTGCAGGGCCTCCTCTTTGGAGGAGGGGTTGTAGGCAATAATATAGTTATCCGGCATTTTAAGGGATATGCTTAAATCCAGCTGCCTGCCAAGAGCCTGCTCCAGCCTGAGATCCGCCGCGGCGGACATTGCCCCGCAGGTGATAACCGCGAAAACATAGGGGGCAAGGTTGTTTTTAATCTCCGGGTGGGAGGCGAACCTTTTCACAATCTCGGGCAGGCCCCCGTAATAGACGGGGAAAACAAAGCCCGTAACATCGTTTCTGCCCACAACGGAGCCCACGGTGCCCTTATAGATTGCGGCTATATTCACGCATCTGTCCCCGGTGAGCCGGGCGATTTTTTCAGCAGCGTATTTGGAATTGCCGGTGCCGGAAAAATAGTAAATCATATACTGTCCTCGGTTTTATCTGCATTTATATTTTCAATTTCCCCGGAAAAGAGACTCCAGGGGGAATTATTCACACAGGGTGAAGAAACAAAGCTGAGTTTCTTCCCCGTTTCGGGGTCGGGAAATGACAGGGAAAAAGCGTAAAGTGCAAGGTCTCCGCTGCCCCCTCCGTATTTACCGTCGCCGTAAAGGGGTGTGCCCCTTGAGGCGAACTGCACCCTTATCTGGTGGGTGCGCCCGGTGCGCAGCTTTATGCGGCAAAGGGAAAGCCCCTCTTTTTCCGCAAGCAGGGTGTATTCAAGCTTTGCCTCTTTAACCCCAGCCCGTTTGCGGCTAACCACATAGGTTTTGTTTTTGAGCTTATCCCTTAAAAGCAGGTCTTCATATATTCCGCTGCTGCTTTCGGGCCGCCCTTTTATAACCGCAAGGTATTCCTTGCTGAAAGCGCCCTGCTGTATTGCGGCGGAAAGCTTCGCGGCGGCTTTCTGACTGAGGGCGAATACCATAAGGCCTTCTGTTTCCCTGTCCAGCCGGTGAACGGGGTAAACCGGGGAGCCGGTCTGCTCCTCAAGCAGGGTCACCGCGCTTTTTTCAGCACCCTGGCTCACAAGGCCCCGGGGTTTTATGCAAACGGCAAAAGAGCCGCAGGAATAAACAATATCAACCATCCATTTCCTCTGCTCTCTCAAGGGCGGGAGCAATGCCCTCAAACACGGTGAGGAAGTTTCTGAGTATCTGCTCCGGGGGCTCCGGCATACCGGTTCTGTACCACTCGGAAAGGGAGCCGATAATGGCGTACTGGTAGAAGGAGATTATGAACTCCAGCCGGTTTTCATCTATGTTTTTGCCCTCGGTAAGCTCGTGTATGTAATCCGACATAATTGTACGGCAGGATTTGAAAAGGTAGTTTTCAAGGTACTCATAGCTGCGGGAGGCGCAGATATTGTTGATGATTTTCTTATTCTTGTAAGAGGTTTCAATCATCCTTGAAAAGCCCACCAGCCAGCGGAAGCCGTTGCTGTGGTTTTCAATCATTTCGGAAAACTCAAACTTGAATATTTCCTCCAGCAGCTCGTAAATATCGCTGTAATAGTAGTAGAAGGTGTTGCGGTTTATATCGCAGGCCTCCACTATATCCCTTACGGTGATTTTATCAAAGGGCTTTTTCTCGAGGATTGTGAGGAAGGTTGCGAATATTTTTCTTTTGGTTGAAACGGACATTCGGAAGACTCCCTTTCAAATTATTCTGCAAGCTCCGCTTTTTTGGCGGAAACCGCATCAAGTATTTCACGCTTGAAATCGCCGTAGATTGTATATTTGCGGGAGAAGATAATCTGAGAAATTATGAGCATTACCGGGGGAACAATGAACATCATAAAGGAAATGGCGCTGTCCGCGGCGGGGTTTGAAACCGCTTTTGCCGCCGATGTGCCGGAGGAGAAATCGTACTTTGTGGCAACGAAGGCGGCGTACATAATAATTGACTGCAGGGTGTAGGCCATCTTCTGCAGGAAGCCCTTCATTGAGAAGGTGAGGCTCTGGTTCCTTGTGCCCAGCTTGTATTCGCCGTAGTCCACTATATCCGCCAGCATTACGGTCTGGTTAACAAACATACTGCCTATGCCGAGAGACGCCACAAGGTAGCAGGCGCCAAGGGCGTAAACATTACCCGCCGTAAGGTAGCCCACCGCCGCCATACCGGCATAGCCGATTGTGGCGCAGGTAAGGGAGAAGCGGTAGGTGGAGCGGTTGGTCATAAACTTGCTGCAGATGGGTATAACAAGGATTGAGAGCACGGAGCCCACGGAACCCAGCAGGTTGAATTTGGACTGCATGGTAAGGTCGCCCCTTACCTGAAGGAAGTAGTAGCTGCTGATGCCTGAGGTCATATAGTAGCCGCAGTTTGAAATCATTGCAAAAAGCATAAAGATAAGCAGCTGGTCATTGTGCCTTATCATTTTAAGGGCCTTGCCGAAGGAGAACTTTTCCTCATTCTTGTTTTCCGGCAGGGTTTCTTTGGTGGAGATAACGCTGATGCAGGCAAAGAACACAAGGGCTATGGCGGCGATTATGCTCCAGCCCCCAAAGCCTTTTTTGAGGGCGGAGGCCCCCATTTCATCAAGGTCGCTGCCTGCAACGCCTGCAATGGCGGCAACGATAATTGCGGTAAGTATTGAAACAATGCCCTGACCCAGGCCCGAGAATGTACGGGCTATGGTGGAAACCAGGTTGCGGTCCTTTTCCTCCGTTGCAAAGGAGGGTATCATGCTCCAGAAGGGTATATCCGCAAGGGTGTTTGTCATACCCCAGAGCACATAGAATACCGCCACATAAACATAAAGCCGTACGGAGCCCGCAGGCATATTGTTATTGAACATAAGGGCCAGCACAATGCCGTTGAGGATTGCGCCGGTAAGAATCCAGGGGCGGTACCTGCCCATTTTTGTGCGGGTACGGTCCACAAGGGTGCCCATCATAGGGTCGTTTACGCCGTCCCAGATTCTTGCAAGGGGAGCAAGAATCAGCAGGAAGGCGGGTTTTATGCCCAAAGCGTTTGTAAGGTAAAGGGAAAGGTAGGAATAAAACAGGCCGTAGCTCAGGTCAAGGCCGATGGCCCCTACGCCGTAGCCGATTTTTTCTCTCAGGGGTACTTTTGTCATAAACAGCATCCTTTCATAAATGCCGACTTTATCGGTTTACGCCGGGTCTGAGGTTCAGGCCCGCTGTAAGCAGTTAAAGCCTTATCTCACGGCCGCCCTTTGCGGGCAGCCGTGAGTTTTATTCCGGTTACGCAAGGCTTCTGAAAAACAGAATAATGGGTGAGAAGAACTTGATAAAGAAGTTCTTAACCTGCCAGAGGAATGTGGAGTTGAATTTTGACAGGAAGTTCTGGATAAATCCGTCAAGCCCGGCGGCTTTTACGCCGTCCGTAGGGGCGGAGTATTTATCCGTCTTCTCTATGCCGAAGGAATCCGCCAGCTTTGCCTTGCCGTCAATTACCTGATAGGCGGCGTAATAGAGGCAGTCCCCGTCCGCAGTGATTGCGCTGAACATGGGGTAATCGTTGCTTACAATGCACTCCGCTCTGGGGAAGTATTTATCGCACTTCTCGGCAGGTATTTCCTGATACTCCTTGACGCCTGCGGAGCAGATTATGGAGTAAACCGTGCCTCTGGGGTCAATCTTCATCTTGTAGCTCTGCCCGTTGTAGTTCTTAGTCTCGGTGGCGGAGGGTACAACGCAGTTTGAATCCATGGCGTCGGTTCTTGTGTAAACATGGTTGTGGCCCTGAAGCACAAGGTCAACCCCGAGGTAGGGCAGAAGGGCGCTGAGCTGGTTTCTCAGGTTTTCCGTTTCCTTGTCCTTATAGTAAATGCCGTTGGCGTAAAGGGCCTTGTGGAGCACCACAATCTTCCAGCGGGCAGTGCTTGCCTTGATATCCTTCTTCATCCAGTCAAGCTGTTCCTGCCCCAGCTTCTTATCCTCCATATCATTGGTGTTGAGCACCGTGAAATGAACATTGCCGTAATCATAGGAGTAATAAGTGCCTGTGGTTTCATCCTGCTTGGGCACCCCGGGGAGCCTGAAGTTGGTTTTAAGCACCTCGCCCTTCTTTTCGTGGTTGCCTGTTGCGGGCATAATGGGCAGGGAGCGGAAGGAGGGGCTGCTGCGGAAGAAGTAGTTCCACTGCTTGGAGTGGGTGCCGAGATCCACCTGATCGCCGTTTGATACCACGAATTCAGCATCCGGGTAAAGGGCGGCGGCGCTTTCCATTACAGAGCCGAGAGTTTTATAGTGGCTCTCTCTCTGTGCCTGGGGGTCGGTGATATTTATGAAGGTGAAGGCTTTGTCCTTTTCCGGCGCGGTTATGGTGCCGGGCTCGCTCCACCAGCCGTATTTTGCGTTGCCCACCCGGTAGCTGTACTTCTTGCCCGGGGTAAGGCCTGTAAGGGTTACGGTGTGGCTGCAGTAGTTCTTGTAGTAATCAAGGAAGCCGATAACGCCAAGGTCAGCACCCGGGAAGCACCGTTTTGTGATTTCGCTTGCGGCTTTAACTCCGGTTTTGGTGGGTGTGCCGGTAAACTGCGGGTTTTCGCTGTAATCGGTTATCTCAATATCGGAATCCGTGAGGCTGTATTTGGTAAGCCAGGTTACGGTAACGGCATCCGCCTTATCCGTAAGGCCGAGCACAATGTTCTGAGGCAGGCGGAAGTTATCCTGAGTGGCCTCAACATCCTTTTTGCCGGTATAAGTCAGGGTGATGTTGTTATCATATCCCTCTGCGGGGTTTTCATCATAAACAAGGGATTTTATCATCCAGCATATTGTGGCGCCCCAGGCCTCATACTGGCTGGGTGTGAAGTATTTATCCAGCAGCAGGGTATCCAGTATCTCCTCAATGGAGCCGTAGCCCTCGGGTATCACGGAAAGACCCAGCACCGAATCAATAAGGTTCATAAAGCTGGTGTCGCCGCCCAGAAGCAGGTCAACTATGCTGCCCAGGAGCTTGCCGAACAGCCAGAAGGCGGTGCCGGCGGGGAACAGGGTGTCAATATTAAGGTCAAGGTTTGACAGCAGCTCATCCTCAATAAGGTCCTTGAGCAGAACCTCAATCAGCAGGTTAAAGAATTCCTCGGTCTTTTTGCCGCTGTCAAAGCCCTTGAGGGTATCTTCAAGGTACTCATAGCCGGGTTTGCCGTATTTTGCCTCATCGCCGCCGTAATAGAGCAGCAGCACGGATGTTGCGTATTCACCCAGGGTGCAGCCCTTGCCGGTGTAATACTGCTTGCCGAGGCATTCGGCGTTATAGGTGCAGGGGTACTTGCTTGTTTCAAAGGAGAGGAGCTTGTGGATAAGCGCCATTACCTTATCAAGGGTTTCCTGAGGTTTGGTAAGGTAGTTTTCCATAAGCTGCCTGTCAAGGTCCTTGAGCAGGCCCATTACATTGCCGCTGACGGTGAGTATGTCAAAATCACCCACCGCAAGGCCGTTGGTGCCTATAAGGTCCGTAAGCAGGGCCTGCACATCAATCCCCTTGAAGGCAAGGAAGGGAAGCAAACCGCCGGCCTCAACCATCTGGTCAAAGTATTCGTCAATTACGCTGCCCAGCAGCCTTTCAAGGAAATCTTCAATATTATTGCCGAAGGTCTGCTCGTAGGAAGATGTGAATTTATAGGGGGCGGTGTGGGTTTTGCCGTCCTCGGTAACCACGGGTGAGTATTCGTCAATATCGTGGTTGGTCATTTCAAGGGTGGTCTTTGAGCCGTCCGTGGTCATATCCACGGTTCTGAAATAGTTGGGGTAGCCGGTGAGGGTGGGGGTGAGTATATCCGTTATCTCCTCGCCGTTATCGTTTATGTATGATGCGGTATCGCTGGAGTGAAGGTGGCCGGAGTAGAGGTAATGTATGCCCGCGTCGGCATAGGCATCCGCAATCTCCTCCCAGTCCCAGCAGACAAACGCAAAGAAGGTGGAGGGCTCAATCTCCATATGGGGCACAAGGTTGTGGTGCTGCATAACAAAGGGGGTTCTGCCCTCTGCTATGGCTTTCTTTGCCTGGTCGCATACCCATTTGAGCAGCTCCGGGCCCACGCGGCCGTCCGTAATGTGCTCCGTTTCCTTTGCGCCGTTATCCACGGAGTAAATGGAGGTATCAACAACTATGAGCTTAAAGGCATCACCCAGGTTTGCGGTATATGAGAGCATACCGCCCTTGATGCCGTCCTTATCCGCGGAATAGCCCGTGGGGGTGAAGGTGGCATCCGCCTTGTCAAAGCCCAGGTTTTTGTAAATTTCCCTGAACTCCTCGGGGGTGGTGATTCTTGAGGGCTCTTTTTTGCCGCTCTCAAAGGAGCAGGCGTTGCTGTTGTTGATATCGTGGTTGCCGTTGGTTACAAATACGGGTATGCCGGTCCTTGTCTGCCACTCTTCCAGCATCTTGGCAAGGGCCACATGGCCCTCGTACTCGCCGTCCTTGGTAAGGTCGCCGGGTATGAGCAGGTAATCGGCGCCGTCGTTTTCCGCATTTTTCAGCACGCCTTCAAGGGCGTTGAGCACCGTGGATTTATTCTCCGCGTACTCCTTGCTTTTTGCAACGGTATAGTCCTTATATGCCTGATTGAAGCCGCCCTTGAGGGCATCCGGGTAAATGTGGGTATCGGAGAAAACCCCCAGGTGTATGGTGGTTTCATCCGCAAATACCGTAATGGGCAGGCAGCTGAAGGCCATTACAAAGGCAAGCAGCACTGCAAGTATTTTAAGTTTAAGTGATTTTTTCATTTTGTTTCTCCGGTGAAATAATCAGATTTGCTTAAGCAGGGGGCCTACGCCCTTTATTGCCTTGGGTATGCAGCTTATCATCTGCCTTACGCCGCCCTTTTTGCCGTTAAGCAGCATGCACAGGCCTTCTGCCATTCTTTCGCTGAATACGCCGCCGCTCATGCTGATAAAATCACGGAAGGGCACCTGGAAGGCGATTGCCTGGGCAAAGCCTTCGGGCACAAACTTGGCAAGCAGGTTAAACATCTTTTTGCCGTTCTTTGTTCTTACGGCGCTCTCAAAGCTGTCCGCAATGGTGATGGGAGCGTCGGGGGCGTAGTCCGTTGCAGGCAGCTCGCTGCCGTAAACAGCCACAAACTGCTCGTCGCTTACATTCTGAATATCCCCGGTGTAGTAGGCGGGGGCTGTTGCGGAGTAATCGGGTATTTCAGCCGCCGCGGCGTTTACCTTGACTGTTGCGGTAAGGCGGATATCCGCAGAGGATGCGCCTACGAGTATATCAAAATCTCCGCTTTCAACGCACCAGCTGTTTGTTTTAACATTCCAGAAGGCGAAAGCACGCCTGCAGAGCTCAAGGGTAATCTCTTTCTCTTCGCCGCTCTCCAGCCATACCTTCTTGAAGGCCTTCAGTTCTTTAACCGGGCGGAATATTGTGCTCTCTTTATCCGCCACATAAAGCTGGGCTGTTTCGTAGCCGGCTGCATCGCCGGTATTCTTTACCTTGAAAGTAACGGTGAGCTTATCGTTTTCATCCATTTCGGATTTATCAAGGGATATATCCGAATAATCAAAGCTTGTGTATGAAAGGCCGAAGCCGAAGGGGTACCTTACGGCCTTGTTTGCCTTTTCATAATACCTGTAGCCGATATAAATGCTCTCCCTGTGCTCAACCGTTGCGGGGTTGCCGGGGTAGAAGTTATAGGCAGGTGTATCCTCGTAAGCAATGGGATATGTTTCGGGGAGCTTGCCGGAGGGGTTCACTGCGCCGCTGAGTATATCCGCAACGGCTCCGCCCCCGGCCTGGCCGCCAAGGTAAGAGTTAAGGATTGCTTTAACGCTGTCATTCCAGGGCATCTCAACCGGTGAGCCCCCTGCCAGCACTACCACGGTGTTGGGGTTGGCCTTCACAACCTCATCAATAAGGGTGTTGTGTGAATCCGGCATTCTCATATGCTGCCTGTCAAAGCCCTCGGATTCAAAGTCATCCGTAAGCCCTGCAAACACCACAGCTATATCGCACTTTGCCGCAAGCTCAGCCGCGGCCTTGATAAGGGGAGGATTCTTCTTCTCTTTTTTGATTGAGCGCTCATAGCCCTGGGCATATTCCACATTGTAGCCCATTGCCTGCAGCTCATCAAAAGCGTTGTCGATTTTTGTGGGGTTAATCTGGGATGAACCGGCGCCCTGATACCTGGGGTTCTTTGCCATATCGCCGATAACCGCAATTTTCTTATCCTTTGCAAGGGGCAGTATGCCGCCTTCATTCTTGAGCAGCACCATGCACTTGCCTGCTATGGCCCTTGCAAGGGGCTGGTCGTCCGCATCGTTATACTCATAGTTTTCTTTTGCGCCTGCGGCGGCCTTTTCAATAAGCTTAAGGATGGTGAGGGCTCTCTCATCCAGCACCTTTTCATCAAGGGAGCCGTCCTTAACGGCGGCAATAATCTTCTCAGTGCCTGAGCCGCAGGAGGAGGGCATCTCAATATCGTTGCCGGCTTTAAGGCCTTCAACTCTGTCATTTACGGCGCCCCAGTCGCTTACAACCGCGCCTTCAAAGCCCCAGTCCTCCCTGAGGATTTCCCACTGGGTGTGTTTATTCTCGGAGCCGTGGATGCCGTTGATTCTGTTATAGGAATTCATTACGGTCCAGGGCTGGGATTTTTTGACTGCTATTTCAAAACCACGCAGGTAGATTTCCCTGAGGGCTCTTTCATCCACAACCTCGCTTACGGTCATTCTGCGGGTTTCCTGGCTGTTTACGCAAAAATGCTTAAGGGATGTGCCTACGCCCATGCTCTGCACGCCGTCAATAAGGCCGGCGGCCATTTCGCCGGCAAGCACTGGGTCCTCCGAAAAATACTCAAAGTTTCTGCCGCACAGGGGGCTTCTCTTCATATTGATACCGGGGCCCAGCAGCACGCCTACCTGCTCTTTAAGGCACTTTTTGCCCAGAGCAACGCCCATCTCTTTAATCATATCCGGGTCCCAGGAGGCGGCGGTGGCCGCTGCGGTGGGGTAGCAGATAGAGGGCACGGAGTTGTTTAAGCTGGAGCCGGTTTTGTCATAGTCCTTTTTGCGCAGTCCGTGAGGGCCGTCGCACACCATAATTGAGGGCACGCCGTAGTTTTCAAAGCCCTTGAGGTGCCAGAAATCCTTGCCGTCGCAAAGGGCGGCCTTTTCTTCCAGAGTCATCTGAGCCAGTATTTCTTCGGGTTTTTTCATTTTTCATCCTCCTTGAGTTGTGTATATGTGTTATCGGTAATTCCCAAAAGTTCATCCGGGTTTTCATCCCCGGTTTCAACGCCCCCCAGCTTTTTGCGGATAAGGTTGTTCCGTTTATCCGCTTCATCCAGGGCGCTGCCCGCCTCCTCAACCTTTTTGCGGGCTTTCTCTATAAGCAGGCCGAATTTTTCGTACTGCTGCTTTGCCGCGCCCAGAAGCAGGCGGACCTCGTTTGCCTTTTTATTCACCGCCACAGCCCTGAAGCCCAGTGAAAGGGAGTTGAGCAGGGCCGTTATGGTGGAGGGGCCGGCAATCATTATGTTCATTTCGCTCTGCACCTTTTCCGCAACCCCGGTTTTGGATGAGGTTATCTCGGCATAGAGCCCTTCTGTTGCAAGGTACATTATGGCGAAGGGGGTGGTAACGGGCACATTGATATATTTTGTTATCATCTTCGCCTCGTTCAGAACCCGGGCCTCAAGGGCCTTGCGGGCGGCCTCAAGGGCCTCCGGGTTGCCCGCATCCGCGGCATCGCACAGCCGCACATAATCCTCTAAGGGGAATTTTGAATCTATGGGCAGGTAAGAGGGGTCCCCGTTTTCCGTGGGGATTTTTACCGCGAACTCAACCCTGTCTTTGGAGCCGGGCACGCAGGCAAAGTTTGTTTCGTACATGCCGGGCAGGGTCTGGTCCAGCAGAGCCCCCAGCTGTACCTCCGCCCAGGTGCCTCTGGCCTTAACATTGGTAAGCACCCGGTTAAGGGCCGTTACATTATCCGTAACCCCGGAGGAGAGCTCCTTCATTTCGCCCAGGGATTTATACACGCTCTCCAGCCGCTCCGAAACGGTTTTGAATGAGGAATCAAGGCGGGTTGAAAGGGTGGAGGTCAGCTTTTCATCCACGGTATTCCGCATTTCCTCCAGCTTTTTTTCGTTGCTTTCCCGCATTTTATCCACGGCCTCGTTCAGGCGGCGGGTCTGCTTTTCGCTCTGCTCCTCGTTTTTATCCCTTATTTCACCAAGGGACCTGGCAATCTCCTGCTCCGTGCGGCGGCTGTTATCTTTATTCTCAAGCCGCAGCTGCTCAATCCTGCCGTTCATCTCACCAAGGGCTCTGGCGGTTTCCTCCCGCATATCCTTCTGGGCGGAGTAATTTTCACGCCGGGCCCGCTCAAATTCGGAATCAATCCTGCCGGAAAGCTCCCGTAACCGTTCATCCGTTTTTCTGCCGGAGGCAAGGGCCCGGGCGGCAAGGATTATAAGCACAATGAGAAGGGCGGCGCCCAAGAGGAGAGCGGCGGGGATAAGGTACTTCTCCAAGGCATAATCCTCCATATTAAAATATAAAAATAATATAGCACTTATCTATTTAATTAGCAAGGGGCGGGGATTTTTTCGGGAAAAGTATCAAGAAACGGGCAGGATTTTAGGTGAATTTAACCGAAGGAAAGTTGCCCTGCGGGCAGCGATATACCGGCTTTGCCGGTGCGATATATCGGTACAGCCGATGCGATATATTGCTTACGCAATGCGATATATTTTGCCCTGCAAAATGTTGCGGGTCGCGTTGCTCCTTTATATTATGCTTGCGCATATCCTTGTTGCGGGCGGATGATATCCGCCCCTACGATATAATCAGCGCTTTGCGCTCCTTGATGAATTGCAATGCAATTCAAATCATGCCGCAGGCAATTCACGGCGAAGCCAATTCATGACCGCAGGTCAAATCATCTAATACAAAATGCGTCAGCATCCTTTACATTTTGCCGATGCAAAATATATCGAGTTACCGGGGGTAACATATCGAATCGGCCTTGCCGATATATCGAGCCGCAAGGCATATCGACATCCACACTTTTCCTTTAAAAAACAGTTGTAATTTACCATAACGCTATGTTAAAATATTTCTGTAAAATTTTGCGGCAAATTTAAAAGGAGGCAGATATATGGATTTTATCTTTACCGCATTTGACGGCTTTTTTGATGTAGTGGGCTCATTTTTTGTGAGCATCCTGTTTTTCTTATTCAACAGATAAGAAGCCCTGCGGGCAATGATATACCGACTTTGTCGGTGCGATATATCGGCATAGCCGATGCGATATATTGCTTACGCAATGCGATATATTTTGCTTTGCAAAATGTAAACGGTCACTTCGTTCCGATTATATAAAATGCGCAAGCATCCTTAATGAATTGCGGCGCAATTCAAATCATGCTGCAGGCAATTCACGGCGAAGCCAAATCATGACCGCAGGTCAAATCATCTAACACAAAATATTGAAAAGCAGTTATAAATCATACAATGGAGCGCAAGCGACCCGCAATTGCGAATTGCGCATTGCGAATTGCGCATTGAACTAACGGAGGATTTATTTTATGAAAAACACAAAAAGATTCATTTCCCTTCTCCTCTCCCTCCTGCTCCTTATGGGGGCAGTTGCCGTGGGAGCAACCACCGCATTTGCTGATAATAACCCTGTTTCCGTTTATGTAACCCCTGATAAAGCCGAGGCGCATCCCGGGGATGAGATCTCCTATACCCTTAAAATAGGCCCCGTAGAGAATCTTGCGGGGGCGGAAATAAAGCTTGTTATACCCGAGGGGTTGACATTCATATCCGCCCGGCTTGCCGACAACATCAAAGAAACACTCAACATCGACGAAATCGCCGATATTTCTTTCACCGAATCCTCAAAGAAGCTTTTGTTCTTCGGCGGCGATTACTCAAGCACGGATGACACCGTTCTTATGACTTTCAGGTGTTCGGTTGATGACGACGCCGAGAATGAAAAGACGGTAACACTCTCAACCTGCCTTTTTTCCAATCTCGATGCCGAACAGATTCCCGCAAACACTGATAATCTCAACTCAACCGTTTATATTTCGGCTGCGCCGGTTGAACCCACCGGCGTTTCCCTTGATAAGCATGAAATCAACTTTACAGAGGGAGATTCTCCTCAGACACTTACCGCCACCATTGCGCCGGCCGGCGCAACCGGCACCATAACCTGGTACTCAAACAATCCGAGCGTTGCAGAGGTCAGCGGCAATAATGACGGCACTGCAACCGTTAGTGCCGCAGGTGTGGGCACCGCAACAATCACAGCAACAATTCAGGGCACGGATTATACCGATACCTGCGCGGTAAATGTTGGCGAGTATGTCTGCCCTCATACAAACAAAACAGAAACCCCGGAAAAAGGCGCCACCTGCACTGAGGACGGTAACAATAAATATTACTACTGCAACGATTGCGGCAAATACTTGAAGGCTGACGGCACAACGGAAACAACGCCGGATGCCGAAAGCATTCCCAACCTGGGAGGGCATAGCTTCGGCAATAATTATGAATCAAACGAATCTCAGCACTGGCAGATCTGCGACAGATGCTATGAAGCCACCGCCAGAGAAAACCACACCTTCGGCGGGGCTTCATACGACTGGTCTGCCGATAACTCAACCTGTACCGCAAAGCACACCTGCACCGTCTGCGGCAAAGAAGTGAGCGAAACTGTTAACTCCACACCTCGGGAGATCCCCGCCACCTGCTATGATTCTCCCAAAACAGTATATACCGCAACATTTACAAAGGAGGGCTTCTCAACTCAGACAGAAGAAATGTCATACGGGGAGCCCGCCGGCCACGACTGGGGCGAGCCCACATACACCTGGTCCGGTGATAACTCAACCTGCACCGCAACAAGAGTGTGCACAAAGGATGCTTCCCATAAGGAAGAAGAAACCGTTACTGCCGCAGTTACAACAACCGCAACCTGCACCGAAGCGGGCACAGCAACATACACCGCAACATTTGCAAACGCCGCTTTTGAGGTGCAGGTAAGAGAGGTGGCTGTTGATGCCCGGGGCCATGACTGGAGTGAGGAGGAGATACTTCAGGCCGCAACTGCAGACAGCCTGGGTGAAGCCCGCAAAAAATGCTCCCGCTGCGGTGAGGTGGAATATGATACATACCCCGTGCTTGCCGATGACACCAACCCGGCAAAATATGCAGACGGCACAAATATAAGCGAAGGCGATACAATGCAGGCGGATTCTTCACAAAAGCTCGGCGATACCGATGTAATGGTTATTGTTCAGGATCCTCTGTATGCAGCAGAACTGTATTCGGTAGTTATTGAATCAATCTCCGAAGACCTTGGCGATGATTATGACGGCGCATATACCGCCGAAAACGCCTATAAGGCCAATGTAATAATCATAAATGACAGCGGAGTGCAGATTTCCGGCCAGCTTCGCGGCAAAGTCAGGCTGCTCCTTGAAATCCCCGATGGCTGGGATGTGAACGAGGTGCAGGTTCTTCGCCTGACCGAGGGCAATGACATAGAGTTTGTGGAAGGCATTGAATATCAGCTTTATGATGCTCAGGGCAATTTCATAAAGGTAGTGGATAAGGATTATCAGCCTGCAGAAGGCGAAACCGTAAAGGCCTTTGCCGTGGTCTGGACCGACCACTTCAGCCCCTACGCCCTTGTTGATCCACTTGAAAATACCGATAAGGAATATAATATAAAATTTGTTAATGAGGACGGCACCGAGCTCCAGAGCACCAAGGTTCTTTACGGTGAAACTCCCGAATATAAGGGTGAAACCCCCGTTAAGGCGGCAACCGATAAAGCCACCTACACCTTCAAGGGCTGGAGCCCCGAAATAGTCCCCGTAACCGGCGATGCCACCTACACCGCCACCTTCACCGAAACAAAGAAGGATAAACCCGCCGCAAAAGCGGCAATCGCAATCAAAGGCGAGGATGCTTTAACCCTGGGCTACAAGCAGAATAAAACCTTCACTGCCGATACCGAAGGTGTACCCGAAGGCGGCAAAGTTCAGTGGTACCTCAACGGCGAAAAGGCCGGCGAAGGCAAGACCTTCAAGGTGGAAAACCCCGAAGATGATTACACCGTACAGTCAAAGATAGTGGATGCGAGCGGCAGCACCGTTGCCGAGAGCGAAACCGTAAAGGTTACCGTAAAGCACGGCTTCCTTGATAAACTCAAGGCCTGGTTTACTGACTTAATCCTCGGCGTCTTCGCCCCGCTCTTCTCAAAATTTGAAAGCGTATGCTGAGAAAAAAGAGCCTGCAGAAATGCAGGCTCTTTTTTAGGATTTAGGGGTTAGGAATTAGGAATTATGGGAAGCCCTTCGGGCAGCGACAAACAGGATATGCGGAGCATAAAATAAAGGAGCGAATGCGACCCGGACTTGTTACTTGTCACTTTTTCCTTCTTCCTTAAAAAACTGTTGTATTCTTTTCCCGGGTTATGATAGAATAGATATAGGTAGTTTTTATAGTTAAGCACTTATGAAAACTGGCCCGGAGGTATTTATATGGATAACTTCAAAAGAGCGCTTTCTCTGCTTTTATCCTCGCTTTGATTCTCTCTTTAATCGGAGTTATCGATGTTACTGATACAAAGAAACCGGAAGGGAGGAAAAAGAGGACACATCAATGAAAACAAAGAATAATGCTGAGAACAGCATAATTAAAAAAGTTATCATAGTTCTTGTGTGCCTTGTGGCGGTGCTGATTGTGGTGTTCGGTGTGCTGCTGTGGCAAAAGTCCAAGCCTGACAGTAAGCAGGACAACGCTGAGAGCGTTCAGACTACCACACAATATGACAGCGGAGGCCTTGTTGTTCCCGACCGTCCCGAAATGATTGATATTACTGCATACGATACAATCAAGCTGAAAGCAGATACGTTGGAGCAGTCCCTCAGACTGAATAATCCACTTGAAAATAACTGCTGGCTGGTCATCACACTTTCGCTTGAGGACGGAACAGAGCTTTGGAAATCGGAGGAGCTTATACCCGGACAGGTAGTGCGGAGCATTACGCTGAATAAGACGCTTCCCGCCGGAGAATACGAAAACGCCGTCCTCAGTTACAAGCACTGGACATATGATGACAAGAAAGAACCGCTCAACGGGGCGGAAACATTGGTTAAACTTGTAGTACAATAAATTTATCAAACGGAGGTTTTGAAAAATGAAAAAGCTATTATCTATCGTGCTGAGTCTTATCCTCGCTGTGGCGTGTATCCCTGTGACGGCAATGGCTGACACGACATTTGTGGATGAAGAAGAAACAAACATTTTGATGACAGCCGAAGTCCCCGAACTGTCCTCGATCACTGTTACAGCCCCTACAAAGACCACATACAATATCGGAGAAGAATTGGATACCACCGGAATGGTCGTTACAGCAAATTACAGTGATTATTCAACAAAGGAAGTTACATCTGATGTAAACCTCAGCGGTTTTGATTCTTCTACTGCGGGCGAAGTTACCGTGACCGTATCTTATACGGAGAAAGAGAACACCGTATCTGAAACATTTAATGTAACTGTCACCGGTCAGTCCGTGAATACATACACCATCGCTGTTTCGGCAAATCCGGCAGCATACGGAACAGTAAGCGGCGGCGGTGAGTTTGCGGAAGATGCGTCTGTTACCGTAACAGCTACTGCAAACAGCGGTTATTACTTTGTGAAATGGACAGAAAACGGCGAACAGGTCAGCACTGATGCAAGCTATACCTTTACCGCTACATCTGACCGCACACTTGTAGCTGAATTTGAGGAAGTCATCTATACAGTACAAATCGAACCGGGCGAATCGGGAGACATTATAGGAATAAGTGTGCGGAGTACAACGATCCTCACCGAGGCGGATATGTGGGCTGGCAATTATACTCAAACGGCAGGCTGCTTCTATCGGGGCAATAACGGAAAACTCTATTATAAATTCCCTTCGAGATGCTCATTCACTGCACCGGAAGACAAAGAGTTTGACTGCTGGCAAGCCAGCTTTGGCGGTACATTTGACCACGGCACATCAATTGATATAGCAGAAAAAGGAAGCTTCTATATTACTGCCCTGTGGAAAGAAATAGTACCGGAACCGGATCCTTGTGTAACGCTTTCCATACCTGCAACGCTCAACATCAATTATGGTGATACGGAGACTGCGTTTGATGTTCAGGTAAAAGAAGCCGTATTTTCCACTCGTGACTCTTTTGAGGTGCGTTTTAATCAATCTTCATTCCAATGCACTACGCACAATGGAACAATACCATTTACTGTCTCCACGAATGCAGACGGAACTTCACATGGTTATCATGGAAATTTATGTTACGTTGCCATATTTAGGGAAATGTCTTTGCCGTTTAGCTTTCAGGGATTTATCCATATCACCGGCGATAACTGGGCAGCGGCGAAGCCGGGTAGTTATACAGCTGTGTTAAAAGCGAGTATAAGATTTAATTAAATATATTTTAAAGAAGTTTTATTATGTTAAAATCTACCAAACCGGATAATGTTTCGCAGTCTTTTGCGAGGATTGATCCTGACGGTAATTATAGCTCATAGATTGGAGAAACACAATGAAAGCGCAAAAGCAATACAGAACAGTTGTATCGCTCCTGCTGTTGCTTGTTATCCTTGCGTACTGTACGCCTTTCTGTGCTTATGCCGAATCAGAGCGGTACTCTGACGACTACGAGAACGGTATCTCGCTTTCGACAAAAGTTCCTCCTGCTGTTAAATCGGGCGGCGGTGCGGAGTACCGCAAAGGCAGCACCGAAGGCCTGACATTCACAACAGATGATACAACAGATAATCTGCTGCGGGTGCTGGTAGACGGGAAGGTCGTTTCCCCTGAAAACTATACGGCCTCAGGGGAACCGCTGGCGGTCACGCTGCATGCGGGGTATCTGGATACGCTCTCCGCAGGAGAACACAAGATAAAAATCGTCACGGCAAATGGTGAAGCGCCCGCTGACTTTACCGTAAAAGGCAGAGAGAATAATGAATCAACCACTCACGGCGGCAAAACAACCGTAAAGGCGGTTGACACCGAAAGCAAAATCACCACGGATTACAAGCAAACAAAGAATTTCAAATTTGAGACCGAAAATATGCCCGAAGGCGCGACCGCCCATGTATATTACAACGGCGAGGATCAGGGTGAAGGCACGTCAATCTCCGTTAAGGAGCCGACCGATGATTACACGGTTGAGTGCAAAGTCCTCGGCGCCAACGGCAAAGAAATCGCAAGCTCAGGCAAAATCAAGGTCAAGGTTAAGAACTCTTTTCTCGATAAAAGCAAATGGTTCTTCAATAACCTGCCCGGAATACTAACCGAAGGTTTCAGCAAAATCAAGGTCACGATTAAGACCGGCTTCCTTGATAAAATCAAAGCCTGGTTTACTGACTTAATCCTCGGTGCCTTCGCTCCCCTGTTCTCAAAATTTGAAAGCGTATGCTGAGAAAAAAGAGCCTGCAGAAATGCAGGCTCTTTTTAGGCTTTAGGGGATAGGACTTAGAAATTAGGATTCGCCGCAGGCGGATAATAGCCCTCTCCGAGAACGGAGAGGGATGAATGCTCACGCATATCCCTTTGCGGGCGGATGATATCCGCCCCTACGTGGTACTTATTCTGAATATTCATCTTTATTCAGAAGCCATTGTGCAGGATTTCCTTCAATATAATCCCACTTAATTTTCAGGTCTTCATCATCACGGATAACATGGTCATAAAAACCTTTTTGCCAGATATCAGATTTTGCCTGCCTTGAGGCAAAGCGTTTTAAACTGCCAATTACCGTAGGGGCGGATATTATCCGCCCGCCGGTATTATTCAAAGCCAGCAGCAGATGAATGTGGTTGGGCATAATCACATAATTTATAACCGATGCGTTTTCATAATGGTCATCAACACCTTTGATTGCCTCTTCTGCAATCAGGCCTGTTTTGGTTAGTTTAATTACCGGGGGCAGGGAATCATCTGCGCCGGGATAAACATTTGAAAATATGCACTTTTTATCCTTTGAACACATAGTTATAAAGTATATTCCGGTTTCTGTATAATTGATGTTTTCAAGGCGATTTTTCCTGCGCTTGGGCAATTGATTCATTATAATTTCTCCATATTATGTTTTTCAGAAACAGTATAACAGAAAAAAACAAGAAAACAACAGATGTTATTATTCTTTTTGTTCCGTTTCAGGTTATGGGTCGTATAATTTAAAGGAGCCCCGCGACCGTTCACCCGCCGTAAGGCGGATATCATCTGCGCAGCAGATATCATCCCGAAGGGATATCACCCGCTCACAGAGCGGATATCATTGAAAAAGCCCGCATTTCAGCGGGCTTTTTTATTATATCTTCGATATCCTGAATTTGAAGGATACGCTCTTGCCGGGTTTAAGCTTATAGGCGTTTCTCAGGGTTGCAACGCCGGGCATATCGCCACCCACTCCTCTCATTGCGCCGTCAATGCTGAGGGAGAGGTAGTTATCCTTTTCAAGCTCGTAAAGGTGCTTTGCATTCTCAAGCTTTTCGGGCGAATAGCGTGAAAGGTTGAAGCCGAAGGGAATATCCATGGCGTCAATCTGTATGCCGCCTTTGCCGCTGAGCAGGCGCAGGGAGCGAACATCAGTCCTGTGGCCGTTTTCCTGGGGCCTCATATACCTGTGCTCCAGCTCGTCAACCGGCAGGGAATGCAGGGCGATTTTTGCGCCTGTTTTTCTGTCACAGTAGGTTTCCTGGGGGCCTCTGCCGTACCATTCCGCAGTTTCAAAATCCCCGGATATTCCTGCCCTGAGGCCCACCTTGAGCATAGGCAGCAGCAGGCCTGCGGCGGTGTGGGTAACCGTAACCTCACCTGCGGGGGAGAACAGGTAAACCGTTGAAACACCGTTGGTGAAGGGAGCCGACCACTTAACCGTAACCTCAACGCCCGAGGGGGTGGAGGCCGCCTTTACAGAAGAGGCGGAGGTCATTGCCGTGGAGCGCTTCCATTGGTAAAGGGGGTTTATGCCCGCAAAGGTGGGCACAAAATTCAGGTAACCGATATCGTTATCCGTAAGGGGGCGGAAGAAATCCGGCCTCAGGGGCTTCATTATAACTTCCTTATCCCCGTAACAGAGAGAGGCAAGGGCGCCGCCCTTTATTGCCGCTGTGAAGCCTTCACCTGCTATTCTTACATCTTTGCCGCTCTGTTTGTATTTCAAATCCCCCTGAGCCGGGGTCTTTGCCGCAGCGTGGCATTCCCGCAGGATAATCTGCGAAAATGAGGTTTCAAACCCGGCTTTTGCCCAGGGTTTATCTTTATTGAGGATAAAGCTTACGGTGAGTATGAGCTCGCCCTCCGGGTATTTGGCGGCCTTGTAGGGCAGCACCACGGTTTCCTCCGAAAGGGGAGGCACCGCAAGGCCCGTAACCTCGCCTTTTTCACACTCTTTGCCGTTTACGCTGAGCGCCCAGCGGAAAGTGTAATCGGATGTATCGATAAACAGGTTTTTATTCTTAATTGTTATCTTGCCCTCGGCGGCGCCCGCATCAATAACCTCAAGGTTTGAGTAAACCTTTTTAACCTCAAAGTAGGAGGGCTGGGGCATTCTGTCCGCAGTGATTATGCCGTTGGCGCAGAAGTAATAGCTGGTGTTGCCTTCGTCAAAGTCGCCGCCGTAAAGCCAGCGTTCTTCGCCGTTTTCAACCTTCCTTATGCTCTGGTCCACATAGTCCCAGATAAAGCCGCCGCACATATGCTCATATTTTTCAAAATCATCCACATATTCTTTGAAATTGCCCAGGCTGTTTTCCATGGCGTGGGCGTATTCGCAGTAAATTACGGGGTGGTCTTTGTAAACATCCGCCGGCACGGGCTTGTTATCCGCCGCCAGGGTGTTGGCAACATTATCGTAAAGGGAGGTTTTTATTTCCTGCTGATTTCTGAGCTTGTCAACTATGCCCTCAACCGGATACATCCTGCTGATGAAATCGGATTTTGTGAAATCAAAGTCACCCTCATAGTGGATGGGCCTGCTTTTATCAAGGGCAAGTATTGCCTCTTTTTCGTAAGCGAAGTTTTTGCCGTCGCCGGCCTCGTTGCCCAGGGACCAGAAGCAGATGCAGGGGTGGCTTCTGTCACGCAGCACCATTCTCTCTGCTCTGTCGCACACGGCTTCCCTGAAATCCGGGTTATCCCCGGGGCAGTTTTTGCGGCGGACTCCGTGGCTCTCCACATCCGCCTCATCCATCACATAAAAGCCCAGCTCATCGCACATTTCATAGAGCTTCTCTTTGTTGGGGTAGTGGCTGGTGCGTATGGCGTTTATATTTGCCTGCTTCATCAGGAAAAGATCCTGCTCATATCTGTATTCGGGTATGGCCCAGCCGTTGTCCGGGTCAAAATCGTGGCGGTTCACGCCCTTGATAATAACCCGCTTGCCGTTTATATACAGTATGTTTCCTTTAATCTCAGTGCAGCGGAAGCCGATATTAACCGCCTTGGCGGAAAGGATTTTACGCCCGCTCTTGAGCACAATCACAAGCCGGTAAAGGTTGGGCTCCTCTGCGCTCCAGAGCCGCGCATTTTCTTCTGTATATTCAAATTCAAGGGCGGTTTTGCCCTCTTTTGCCGTAACATGCTCCGCCGCAACCTTCTTGGGCGTTTTGCCGTCATAAAGGGCAATCTCAAGGGAGCAGTTTTTCTCCTCCCCGTAATTCTGCAGGGTAACGGAAAGGTTGAGTTTGCCGTCTTTATAGCCGTTTACAAGGGTGGTATCCGCAAAGAAATCCCTTACGCAGACCTTTTCTTCGGCATAAAGATAAACATCCCTGTAAATACCGCTGAGGAACCACATATCCTGGTCCTCAAGGTAGGTGCCGTCGGTGTATCTGTAAACCTCGGCAACTATGCTGTTCTCGCCGGGCACAACATAATCCGTAACATTAAACTCCGCCGGGGTCATTGAGCCCTGGGAGTAGCCAACCTTTTTACCGTTGATATATACGAAAAATCCCGCTTTCACTGCGCCGAAACAAAGGAAAATCTCCTTGCCTTCAAAGCTTTCGGGCAAAGTGAAAGTGCGGCGGTAAATGCCCACCTCGTTAAGGTCGTGATTAATGCGGGGTATTTCGCTCTTTACCGTGGATATTGCCTTGGGGAAGAAGGCGCAAAGGTAAACCGGCTTGCCGTAGCCCTTCATCTGCCACAGTGAGGGTACCTCCGTATCATCCCAGCCGGAGTCATTGTAATCCGGCGCGGCAAAACCGCCGGGCAGGGTATCAACACCCTGCTGCCAGTAAAACTTCCAGGTGCCGTTAAGTGAAAGATAATCCGGCGCGGGGGCGCCGCTTACGGCATCTTTCACGGTTTTGCGGGGCAGGGCCGTATTGTGGCCGGGCTCCTTATTCTCACCTATTATATAAGGATTTTCCCAGTATTTCAGTTCGTTCATAGGGGATTTCTCCTTCCTGTTTAATACGGAAATATAATAACATAATTATAATGGGATGTAAAGAAATTAAAGCTTTTAATTCCTCCGGCAGTGTGATATAATAAAAGCACAACAAAACGCCTGCACCTGCAATCGGGCACGGGCTTTCGGGAGAATGATATATGAAACTTTTCAAGAAACTGCTTTGCCTTGCGCTTTCCTTTATTATGGCGTGCGGATTTGCCGCCCCGGCCTTTTCCGAGGACGGCACCCTTTACACCGTAACCTGCACCGATGAGTTTGAAAAAGGCCACGGTACCGTAAGCGCAAATGTATCATCGGCTGCAGAGGGCGATACGGTTTACCTGACCGTTACCCCCGATGAGGGCTATACCGTTTATGAGCTGAGGAAAGAAAGCGTAAGCGGATGGATTCATTATTTTGATAAGGAGCTGCCCGTTGACCCGGAAACAGGCAGATATTATTTCACAATGCCCGGCAATGATGTAACGGTATATTACACTTTTGCCGCAGCCCATACAGCTGTGCTGGATTTCGGCAAAAACCACACAGCCCTCGCCGGCCGCTTTGAGGGGGCGGAGGGATATACCGTAAACGGCCCGGCAATCAGCTTTGCAGCCGCTGGCGACAACCGCGATGAGGTCAAGGAATTTATCAGAGCAAAAATAAGCAAGGTTATTGACGAGCTTATACACTATGAATATTTTTATGACGGCACGGAGCGTATGGATTCTTATGTGCTGGGTCTGAAGCCTATGGAGCAGTATGTGAATGCGGTGGAATTAAGGGCCGAAGTTAACGCTTATGATGCGCCTTATACCGACGGCACAGTATGGTATATGCTCTGGGATAAGCCTGCGCAGGATGTGAGCGTTTATGTTGAACCCCCTGTATGCGGCTTGGAAATACGCAAAATAAATGATTATGCCGCAGGGGGAGGAAACGCATCCCCCACATCGGATCCCGCCCCGGTTATAAGGGTATCCGGCAGCGCCGAACTTTTCAGAAGCCCTTATCACGCAAATACCGACGGCTTCTGGTGCGATAACGCAGAGGGCGATTGGACATACAGCACGCCGTATAAAGGCTTTTATGAAGGCGCAGTTGAGGCAGGCAGTACCTATTATGCGACTATGGAGATTCAGCCGGCATTCGGTTATTATCTCAAAAGCGTTCAGGCGGAAAACGGAGAAGTTACCGCCTTTGACGGCTACAACCTTACAATTGCCGTAAAGGGAGATCACGATTGGGATGAGGGCACACCGGTAAAAGACGCCACCTGCCTTGATGATGCTGAAATCTGTCAGGTCTGTAAAAACTGCGGGGTTGACCGTGTAGCTCCCCGTGCGGGCACAGCTCTGGGGCATTTGCCCGGAGAAGCTGTTAAGGAAAATGAAAAAGCCGCCTCCTGCACAAAGGACGGCAGCTATGACAGCGTTATATATTGCACCCGTGAGGGCTGCGGGGTTCAGGTCAGCAGAAACACCGTAACCGTAAAAGCAAAGGGCCACACCTGGGGCAGCCCCAAATGGAACTGGGCAAAGGATTCCGGCTCTGCGGTTGCCGTTTTTAAATGCGGAGTATGCAAAGAAGAGGTCAAAAAGACCGCTTCGGTAAAGAAGGAAACCGTAAAGGAACCTACTGCCGAGGCGGAAGGTGAAATGAAATACACCGCCTCTGTTAAATTTGAAGGCAAAACCTATAAGGATGTTAAAACCGCCGCAGTACCCCCCACAGGCGAAAAGCCCCCCGAAGGGAATCTTTGCAAATGGGACGGAATTGATCACGGCAGCAGCTTCGGCGGCCGCCTTACCGCATTTTTCCACAGTATTCTGTATCTCTTTGCCCACCTGTTCGGAGCGAAGTGATAAGGAAAAAATGGGAACATCTGAAATTTGTTATATAAAATGAAACAACCGCCCTGTTGGGCGGTTGCTTTTTGTGTTGGCGTCGTCCTATCTTCCCGGGTCGCTTCCAACCAAGTATTGTCGGCACCGTTGAGCTTAACTACCGTGTTCGGGATGGGAACGGGTGGACCCTCAACGTCATAAACACCAACTGAATAACGCATCGGCGTTTTCTTGAATGCTCCGTAATTATAATACCCATTTTACGGTTTGTCAAGGATTTTTTTGATAAGCCGTTTATTTTTGCCTGAAAGGGGATTACGGCTCTCGGGGCTCTAATATATAGAAACATTAATATATTGCGGGGGGGTATAAATGCAAAATTCCGGAGCAGAAAAATCCCGATTTCTCTGCACACCCGGAGCAGTTGAGGAAAGATGAAAAGGTGGTAAAAAAATTTCTTGACAATGGTAATAAATATGTGATATAGTATGCGAGCACTCGAAAAAAAACGGGAGCAAGAACGCACCTTGAAAATTAAACAACGACGA
>JAFRMR010000026.1 GCA_017430535.1 Clostridia bacterium | reverse complement strand
TTTCGTCTGCATCCATCATATCCACGGCGCAGGTAACGGGCAAGCCGTTTTCATCCACGGTTGCCACAACGGTTGAGTGTATTTCATTGACAAGATATTCAAGATAGTTCATTTTTGTAAATCCTCGAGTACGGTATTTATATCGCCGTCAATGCAGATTGACTGTTTTTTGATTTCCGTCGGTGCATCTGCTTCGCCTAAATTAATACAAACATAGGTGGCGTTTTCGTTTTCTGCCGTCCACTTCCGGAACGGGTATTTGATGATAACGGGGGTATTGTAGCCTACGCCGAGTTCAAGATAGGCAACCTTCATTCCTTCGTGTCTGCGGATGAAATCCTCGTACTGATTATATGCCGCATACCAGCCCTCGTCCTGTACAAAGGTGTCGTCACAGCGAAGATTTGTTGTCATCGGCTTGCCGCAGACGGGACATTTCGGAACAAGCTCGCTCGGGATTTTCATATCCTTTTCGGCTTCATACATCTTTTTGATAATTTCTTCGTTATCGTAGGTCTGCTGATGACACGGCTCGCTGCACTGAAAAAGTCCGTAATCTCCCTGCGTATAAAATAACCGTTTCTTATCAAAACCTGCGCGCTGAAAGCAGTGGTCCACATTGGTGGTGAGAACAAAATAGTCCTTGTCCTTCACAAGCTCAAACAGCTTTTGATAGGTATCCTTCGGAATCGGCATATAACGGTTGATATAAATGTTTCTTGCCCAAAAAGCCCAAAGCTCCTCGGGACTGTACTTTTCCATAATAAAGCCGCCGTAGTACATATTATCAAAGCCGTACTTCTCCTTAAAATCGGAAAAGTATTTGTCAAAACGCTCGCCGGAATAAGTCAAGCCTGCAGCGGTGGAAAGTCCTGCGCCTGCACCGATAAACACCGCGTCTGCACTGTCAATCAGCCCTTTAATCTCTTTAATTTTATCCGAGTATGTTTTCATAAATTATTTTATCCTTGTTCTTAAAAACGTTGAATATAACCTTTATATTACTTTTTGTTTCAGACTTGTAGCGCCTTACGGCTTTGACCGCAATTTCAGCAGCCTCTTTTTGCGGAAATCCGAAAACACCTGTTGAAATACAGCAAAAGGCAATGCTTTTTATTTCATGCTTTTCCGCAAGTTCAAGGCAGGAACGATAGCAACTTTCAAGTTTAATACAATTATTTTCGGTAAGTTCTCCGTTTACAATCGGTCCTACAGTATGAAGAATATACTTGCACGGCAGGTTGTACGCAGATGTGATTTTCGCAGTTCCTGTTGGCTCTTCGTGCCCCTGCTTTTTCATAATTTCAGCGCATTTCATCCTCAATCTTATGCCCGAAAAGGTGTGAATGCAATTGTCAATACAGTTGTGGCAGGGAACAAAACAGCCAAGCATTTGTGAGTTTGCGGCATTAACGATTGCATCACAGCGAAGTGTGGTAATATCACCCTGCCAAAGAAAGATATCGGGTTCTGATTCGGTTAAATCCTCAACCTTTGTTATACCGTTTTCTTCAATAAGGTTTTTAAGATATTCGTCCTCAACCCTTAAATATTCTTCGTCAATCGTATTCGGCATACGCACATTAACAAGCGAACGATAAAGCATGAACAGTTCCTTCTCTGATGAAGGTATTTCAATCATATTATATCTGTCACTTTCGCAGATAAGATGCTTTGTTAAAAATACCAGTCTTTCCCTTTGAGTCATTCTGTCACCGCCTTGTTCTTATATTATATCATAAATGCGCAACAGCTTGCATCTGTTACGCATTTATTAATGTGTTTTTATTCTTTTACAACGGATATTCTCTGCTGAATGTGGTTGCCCTTTTCAATTTCGTCAACCATAGCGATAGCATAGTCGGCATAGCTGATAATGCTTTCGCCTGCTGCATTGAGCGTGAGCTCCTCGCCTGCAAGGATGTATTTGCCGGTTCTTTCGCCGTCAGCTTGGAAATCGCCTGCAGGGCTGATATAAGTCCACTTTACATCGTTTCTTTCTCTGAGTTCTCCGAGTGCTTTCGCCATTGCCGCTGCAAGTGGCTTAAAGATGTCGGGAAAATCAGGTCCGTCAGATACGCAAAGCGTGTGCTCCGCATTCACATAAAGGCTGCCTGCGCCGCCTACAACAAGGAGTCTTGTGTCTGTTCCCGAAAGCACATCGCAAAGATGGGAGAGCGTTGTGCTGTGGAGCGGAAGAACATCCTCTGTCCATGCGCCAAAGGCGTCAACCACTGCGTCAAAGCCTGCAAGGTCATCCTTGGTCAAATCAAAAATATCACGAACGACAACCTTATCAGCTCCGTCAATTTCAGCTTCCTTTCTTACAAATGCGGTTACCTCAAAGCCTCTATCCTTTGCCTCACGAACGATTTTTCTGCCTGCCTTACCTGCGGCTGCTACTACTGCAATTTTCATTTTAATGACCTCCGAAATAAAATTTGTTTTCGATGTGAATTTGCTCTCACCTCTTGACTGAATTGTATCGCATGTGGTATACTTTGTAAAGTAAGCACAATAAAGTGCCGTAGTTACCAAAAAGTAACTATTGTGTATTTATGCGGCTTTTCGGCTGAAAATTTTTTGGAGGAAAATAAAATGGACGCAAAAAATGACATCAATTCTCTCCCTGCTTGCCCTGTTGAAACAACCTTAACGCTCATCGGCAGCAAGTGGAAGGTGTTGATTTTAAGGGATTTAATTGACGGCAAAAAGCGCTTCGGCGAGCTCAAGCGCTCCGTCGGTTTAGTATCGCAAAAGGTATTAACCGCACAGCTTCGCGAAATGGAAGCGGACGGGTTAGTTATTCGTACTGTTTATGCAGAGGTGCCGCCGAGAGTGGAATATGAATTGTCCGAACTTGGAATGACCATAAAGCCGATTCTTGACAGTCTATGGACTTGGGGTGAGGAATACAAAGCGAGATATGCAAAATAATCGCCTTCAAAACGAAGGCGACTTTTTATACAATTTTTCAATTGAAAAATCAAAAAAATTTCTTGCAAACCGATTTTTAATCGTGTATAATACGCAATGAAAAATGAATAAAACAAATTTAAGTGTGTTGCCAAAGGCGTAAATCCGGCTTTTGACATCACACTTTTTATTTTTGAAAGGAAGAGATTATGGAAAATAATCAACATTTAGGTAACGAAAAAATCGGCGTGCTCATGCGTCAATATGCTGTGCCGTGCATCATATCGCTTCTCGTTGGCGCACTGTATAACATTGTCGACCAGATATTTATTGCAAACGCTTCTTATCTCGGTTCATACGGCAATGCGGCAAACACTGTTGTGTTTCCGCTGACGGTCATTGCACTTGCCATTGCCGTCATGATTGGCGACGGCTGCTGCGCATTTGTCAGCCTGAGCCTAGGCAGAAAGGAAGTAAAAAACGCCACGAAAAGCGTTGGCAATTCCATTGTTATGGTACTTGTCAGTAGCTTGCTGCTCAGCGTTGTTTATCTGATTTTCAGTAAGCAGATCATCTCACTGTTCGGCGGAACCGTAAACGCGCAAACCTTTCAGCATTCAAAAGAATACTTCTTTTATATTACGCTTGGCATTCCGTTTTATATGTTCGGTCAGGCGCTGAACCCGATTATCAGAGCTGACGGTAGTCCCCGTTTTGCGATGGTATCTACGCTTTCCGGCGCCGTAACAAATATTATTCTTGACCCCATTTTTATATTTGTATTTAAGTGGGGGATGATGGGTGCTGCCGTAGCAACGGTAATAGGACAAATTGTTACCGCTGTTCTTGCCGTTTGGTATATTGTTCATATGAAATTGATAAGGCCTTCCACGGCAGACTTTAAACTTGATACAACGATTTGTAAAAGAACGCTTGTGCTGGGGGTTACCAGCTTTTTATCGCAAATATCGCTCGTTGCGGCAATGGCAGCAATTAATAATATGATAAGGAAATACGGCGCGCTTGATACTGTTTTCTCGCAGGAGCAATATGCTCAAATTCCAATGGCAGTAGTCGGCATTGTGATGAAATTCTTCCAGATTGTTATTTCCATCGTAGTCGGTATGGCGGCAGGTTGTATTCCGCTTGTGGGCTTCAACATGGGCGCCGAAAAGAAAAGCAGGGTTAAGGAACTGTTTAAGAAGCTGCTGATATCCGAAACGGCAGTCGGTGCCGTTGCTCTCGTTATCGTTGAGGTATTCCCAATGCAGCTTATCCGTATATTCGGCGCAGCAAACGAAAGTCAGTATTATACGGATTTTGCGATTAAGGCATTCCGTGTTTATCTTTGTATGATGGTATTTGCCTGCGTTAACAAAGCGTGCTTCATCTTTCTCCAGGCGATGGGAAAAGCGGTTTATTCAACCGTGCTTTCTATGGTGCGTGAAATTGTGTTCGGCGTTGGCTTTGCGCTTTTGCTTCCGCTTTTCTTCGGCCTTGATGGCGTTTTATACTCTATGCCCCTTTCCGATATTCTGACTTTTGTCATTTCGGCAATCATCATTTTCAGGGTAAATCAGGAGCTTAATGAAGACACCAAACATAGCACAGAGAAAAAGGTTAATTATTAAACGAAAAATAATTCTGATATATATTCTCATTTTTACCCGACAGATTTCAATTTATCGAGTTCATTATAGCATATCGAACGAATAAAGCACATCCGCCGGACAATCGGCGACCGTGTTATTTCATTATATCACAATACCATAAATATCGTTAGTCCATTTTTCGATATCTTCCATCGGAGTTTCAAGAATATCGCCGCCGTCGCTGTCAAACTTTACTTCAAACGGAAGTTTAACGGTTGCGCCGTTTGCTTCTTTTGTCATATTTTCAATTACCTTACCGCGCCAGCCACCGTTTGTCATAAAGGGTATCACTGTTTTATCGCTGAAATCGGTAATGCGCATAAAGGTCAGAACAGCAGGCGCCATCGTGTACCACCAGGTCGGTGTGCCGACAATGACAGTATCATACGGCGAGATGTCGATTTCACTCGGCGTTATATCGGGCATAAAGCCTGTTTCGCATTCTCTTTTTCCTTGGTCGGAAATCTGACGATAGGTGCCTTTATAGGGCTCAGCGGTATCTATTCGGATAATATCTGCACCTGTTTTCTTTTGTATCATTTCGGCAATGCGTTTTGTGTTGCCGTTTGTGTAAGAATAATAAACGATCAATGTTTTACTCATTTTGTGTTCCTTTCCCAAAACTTCACGGCGTTGTCAAGCCATCCCTCGGCGACTGTTCCTTCGCCAAGTCCGAACCCGTGCGATAAGCCTTTAAAGATTTCTATTTCGGCATCGGTGCCGTTCTTTTTTATGCGGTTGATGCGGCTTTGCATTGTCTGATAGGAAGCGATGTAATCGTTTGTTCCGACGCAGTTATAAGTCGGCGGCTCGTTGCCGTAAACCTCGCTCAGTCCCGTGTACTGCATGATCACTGCTGCAGGGCGTGGATAATCCTTTTCACCAAAGGACTTTGTTCCGTAAGAGCCGAGCCATGCTGCCATTCTTGCGCCTGCCGAGCCACCCCATAAGGAGTAATCCGTCATATCAATACCGAGTTCGTCTGCGTTATCGTGAAGATAGGCAATCGCTCTTGCCAGGTCCTCACAAGCCTTCTGAGCATCGGGACGATAAATTAAAGCAAAGGCATTGTAACCCTTTTTGCTGAGTTTAAGCGCGTGCGGAAAGCTGTCGTGCATAGCGCCGACATAGGCAAAACCGCCGCCCGCGTTACAGATCGCCGTCTTTGCATTCTTGTTTCCTCTGAAGAAAAACAAACCCGTATTTCTCTTCTCACTGTCGTCCTTCTTTTCGGAATCGGAATAGATGTCGTAAAAGATTTGCTCACCTTTTTCCGCCTGTTCTCTGAAATAATTGCAGATTTCAACCGTTTTGTCGGGGTTGATTTCGCTGTACCAGGTAAGGCTTAAATCACCGAGTGTATTGCCGCTGTAATAAGAGGTGTTGACAGGAAAAATAAGCTTGCCGTAATCTTCAAAAACAGAGTCTTTTACAATTTCGCTGATTTTTGTATTTCTTGTATATCCCGTTTTTGTCGCCTCCGTTTCCGCTGTTGTTGCGGAAGCAATTTTTTCTGCCCTTTCTCCCTTTGTTGTTAAAGAGGTTTGTTCCGTCCTGCCGCAAGCGGCAAGGCAAACCAGTATCATAAAGACAGAGAGTATTTTTGAGCTGTTCTTCTTCATCGTTTTATCCGTTGCTGCCGAAGAAAAGCGGCAGCGCATTATACAAATATTCCTGAACGGCATTCAAATCATGGTAGCCGCCCTGCTTCTGATAAAAGACGTAATGTTCAGGCGTGAATACGTCCTTTCTGTCAAGCATTTCCTCTGCCTGCATTAAGGTCTGTTCTTTTACGGCATCGTTTGTTCCGACGGCGTGATAGATAAAATAACCTCTTTCATCAAGGTTATTATCCTTTACGAGCTGTTCAATAAAATCGACGTTCTTTTCGGTCTGAAAATCGCCGTAACCGCCAAAGTACCAGCTGGAACCGCTCATCGGCAGAAAGTATCTTACATAGTCAAAGTCATAGCAAAAAATCTGCCAAGTGGTTACCGAACCCAGCGAGAAACCTCCAAAAACACGGTGGTCACGTGAAGCCTTCAAATCCTCATCGAAGGTTGATAAAGCATAGGTGTGATATTTGCCCTCTACCGCAGGCATCAGGTTGTTTTCAAACTCATTATGAAACGCACGAAGTGCGCTGACAGACGCGCCGAAATCCGTGCTGCTGTTATCGTTGTAAAAACTGGGCGAAACGATAATAACGGGTGGAATATCTCCGTTTGCAATCATATTGTCAAACACGTTCTTTGAATAATCAAAGTATTCGCCTGCGTGACCGCCCCAGCCGTGCATCAGATAGATGATATTATATCTTGTGGCCGTGTCGTTCTCATCATAACCATAGGGAGTATATACATAGACGGTTTTTGTGATTGCTTCCTTGTTTCCTGCATAGTCAACGGAAGCATAGTCAATCCGCTCCACCGTGCCCGATTTCTCGCACGCTTTTGTATATTCGGACGGAACGCTTTTTGTGTTGCCTGTCTGCGCAATCTGTGTTTTTGTTTTCGTTGTTGTCATATCGTTTTCCGCCGGGAATTCTGTTATCGTAGTGTTTTCTTTTTCGGTTGCCACCGTGGGAGTTTGCTCCACTCTGCCGCAAGCGACAAAGCAGAGCAGTATAAATAAGACAGAGAGTACTAATATAATGCTTTTCATAGTGATTTCCTATTGAAACAGCCATTTCATTACTGTTTCGTCAAACGCGGCAAGATTACCGCCGCCATGCTGATTACTCATACCGTGTTCGGTAAAATACGCTTGATCCTTTACATCGAGAATCAGCAGCTCGTTGATTTCTTTCTCATTCAGTCCTTGCTGTTTGTAAAGGCGGAACAATTCGTTATATGCATTTTTCACATATTCGCTGCCGTAGTATTCATCTCCTTCGCCGATGAATATATACAGCGGTGTTTTTGCTTTTGCAAGCGCGAAAAGGTCGCCATCCCATTTTGATGAAACATGAAGCGCTTTTGCAAATAACTCCGGCCTTTTTCCCAGCATTATGGATAGCGTTTCGCCTCCGCCCGAATAGCCGTTTAAATAGACCTTTGTTTCATCAATGCTATAGTGTGAAATAAAATACTCGGTAAGCGCAATCGCTTCATCGGCAGAGGTTTCGCCCCAGTCGTTGAGCTGCGGCGCAACAATCAGCATTTTATCGTTATATTTCTGCGCTTCAAAGCCGAAATCTTCGTTATACAGATTTTCGCCGACGCCCTGAAAATACAGCCCTTCCCAACCAGGCAAGGTAACGAACAAAGCATACTTTTCGCTTTCGTCATAGCCATCGGGGATATACAGATTGAAATGAATATCCCCGATTTCGCTGTGATAGATATTATCAAGCATAAAGCCTTTATATTCCTTTGTTCCGAAGGTGATTTCGTTCATTGTATTTTCCGCAGCAGTTTGATTTGTTGTTACGGTTGTTGTATCTGCTTTCAGCGATTCACCGTGAGAACACGCCGCAAACAGAAACGCAAAAACAATCAGTAACGGAACGATTCTTTTCATCAGTCAATTAATAATTCAATCCTGCCAGCCATTCGTCAATGTCACTGTCTGAGTTGTCGGCCCTGCTTCCGCTGACGGCAAGCCCGTCAAGAACGGTTGCGCCGGGCTCGAATTCTTCAATTTCCCTGTATGTTCCGCCGTCGCCGCTGCCGGCGTGTGTGTTGAACGGAATTATGGTCTTACCGCTGAAATCGTAGGTATCGAAGAAGGTGTACATAATCATCGGAAGAGTGTACCACCACATCGGATAACCGACAAAAATCACATCATAATCCTCGGGATTCACATCAAGAGGCTTGAATTCGGGGCGCTCATCATTGTCACGCTCCGCTTTCGCGGCATCCGCAGTTCCGTTATAGCTTTCGGGATAATCTTTGACCGGTGTGATTTTTGCAATATCTCCGCCGACTTTGCCGTGGATATATTCGGCAAGATATTCTGTGGAACCCATTTTATTTACCTTCGGTGTAGCGGAAGAAACAGCGTCCACACCTGCGGTATTGGCTGAGCTGAAATAAACGGTCAGTATTTTCTTATCCGAAAGCGGTTGATTCTCAGATTGTTCGAACCCTGTGGAAGTATTGCCGGGTGTTGATCCGGTCAAACCGTTTGCAGAGGAATTATTATCGCTCTGTGGTTCTTCGGTATTTTGCGTTCCACAAGATACAAGAACAAAAATAAATATCAGAGACAGAAGCAAAGCGACTATTCTTTTCATAATATCATCCTTTACATATTGATAATAAAATTCACAAAATTCGGGTCGCTGTGATCAACGATTTCACTGTGTCCAAGGTCTTTTGCAGCAATCGTCGTCATTTCCTCGTCGGTAAGTGAGAAATCCCAGATGTCAATGTTCTGTTCCATACGATTGACATGGACGGATTTTGGGATGATGGAAACGCCTCTTTGTGCATTCCAACGAAGAACAACCTGTGCGGCGGATTTGCCGTATTTTTCACCGATAGCTACAAGCTCGGGATCTGTGAAAATGCCGTGCTTGCCCTCGGCAAGCGGTCCCCATGCCTGCGGCGCAACGCCGAGTGATTTCATATTTTCAATTGCGCCCTGTTGAACAAAGAACGGATGAATCTCTACCTGATTGACGGCAGGCGTAACCTCAACAAATTTGCAGAAGTTCGTCAGAATTGCGGGATAAAAGTTCGCAACGCCGATAGCCTTTGTCAAACCTTCCCTGTATGCTTTTGTAATGCCTCTGTATGCGGCAAAATAATCACCCATCGGCTGATGTAAAAGCACAAGGTCAACATACGGAAGATTCAGCTTTGCAAGAGAGATTTTTACCGCTTCATATGCGGTGTCCTCGTTCTTCATATCGGAAACCCAGACCTTTGTTGTGATAAAGAGTTCTTCTCTGGTAGTGAGGCCGTCGGCAATGGCTCTTGCAACTGCTTTTCCGAGTGCTTCCTCGTTCATGTAAGCCGCTGCGGTATCAAGCAGACGGTAGCCGGTTTTAATAGCGTTGTAAACCACATCTTCGCATTCCTCAGCGTCGGGAATCTGAAAAACTCCGAATCCCTCAAGCGGCATTTTTGCTCCTGTGTTAAGTGTAATGAATTCCATAATAAATACTCCTTTTCTTATTGTTATTTACATTCGTTTAAGATTTCTATAAGCTCATCATCCGTCAGCTTTTTGCAACAGCCGGGCGTTCTTATCGTTGATTTTGCAATCGGCTTAAAGATGCTGTCGTCCGTAATTCCCATTTCCGCCAACGTGGTCGGCAGTCCGATTTCTTTGATAAAATCCGCAAGGGCTTTGATGCCCTCCTCGGCAGTGGCCTTACCCCATACGTTTTTTGCAAAGCGAGTAAATTGTTCCTCTGCATTTTTGTAAATATGTCTGTAAAGCACCGGATGAATAACTGCCAGACCGAAGCCGTGGTTGCAATCCGTATAAGCGCCGAGCTGATGTTCAAGCATATGGCACTGAAAGTCCGTGACCTTGCCGGTTTTGAGAATACCGTTTTCTCCCATCGCTGCCGCCCATATAAGCTCGCTTCTTGCGTGTAGGCTTTCTGGGCCTTTCAACGTCATGCGGATGTTGCGGATAACACTTCTCATTACCGCTTCGTTGATTTCGTCCGAAAGGTTATCACCCCGCGGCGTGCCGAAATAGGTTTCCATACAGTGTGATAACGTATCAAATGCACCGCTGATAACCCGTTTCATCGGCATTGTCATCGTATAAACAGGGTCAAGCACCGCAAAGTCGTACGAAGCGCCCCAAAGCGGCGACTTCTGCATTTTTTCTTCGTTTGTGATAACGGCACCATTATTCATTTCCGCGCCTGTTCCGAAGGCGGTAACTACAGCGCCCATCGGGATAAATTCGGTCGGCATAATATGCTTGACATACTGTGCTTCCCACATATCACCGTCAAATTTTGCACCTGCAGAAATAATCTTGGACGCGTCAATGACCGATCCGCCGCCGACAGCAAGGATAAAATCAACCTTTTTCTCTTTAGCAAGAGCAATTCCTTCGCAGACCTTTTTATAGGTTGGATTGCTCATTATACCGCTGAATTCCACTACGCGCTTGCCGCAGTCATTCAGAAT
Organism: Clostridia bacterium; assembly: GCA_017430535.1. GTDB lineage: Bacteria > Bacillota > Clostridia > Oscillospirales > Acutalibacteraceae > CAG-177. Next base: position 269,658 of record JAFRMR010000026.1, on the reverse strand, counting down.
CGCAACGATTTCGTCATAGATTCCGTTTTTCTTTATGGCTCCGCCACCGTAGGTCAACAGTACGGTGTTTCCGTATTTTTCCATCTCCCCGGGGAGATTATCTTTTGCCGCGTTCTCCCCAAAATACACCTTAGTAGGATAAGTAAAAGTAAAGCTGTTCATACTATCCCTCCTGATTGTTTGAATTGATTATTTCATTTATATTGATGTTTTCGTTAAGAAATCTTGCATTCGGGTTCTTCTCCCTTTTAAGCGCAATGGCGTTATTTGGACAGGCATGGATACACGCAAGGCAGAATTCGCATTTCTTATTTACTCGCTTTGCCTTGCCGTTTTCCATAACGATATTGCCTATCGGACAAACCTTTGTGCAAAGCGTGCAGCCGATACATTTATCCGTCATTTGCAGTGCGGAGCCGTCAATCAGCGCCGGCATCAATTTGCTTGCCGCTCGAAACATTTTGTGCCCCGTTTTCGCCTGCTTGGAGGCAGTCGGTATATACTCTTTTCTGCTCTCAATATCTGCTTTAATCTGCGCTAACTGCTCGGGGATTTTCTTGTCAATCGCCTTTTCCTTTTCAATATCAAAGTTCGGCAGGTAGTTATCCACCATCAAAAGGTTGTTGACATAGTTAAACTCTTTGCCGAGTGACTTGCACAGATTGTAGGTAAATTCGGCGCTGTCAGTCGCGTCGTGCCCGTAGGTTAAAATCAGATACAGATACGGTGTTTTGAAGGTGCTTGCCTTGATGAAGTTCAAGACGATATTCGGCAGCTCGCCGCCGTAAACGGGCGAAACTATACCGATTTTGTCATCCTCAAATGTACCGCCGAGCTTTACCTTCGGTATGCTGACGGTCGTGGAGTCAAGCTCCTTGGCGATATACAGGCAGTTGCCTGTTGCCGTAAAATAAAATACCATTTATATTATCTCCAGACTTTCCAGCCATTTTGAAACGGTTTTTTCACTTCCGCGCTCTGCGGCGGACATTTCAACCGGCAATCCCTTTAATACTTTTGCGTTCGGTTCCAGCTTCGCTATTGTTTTATAAGTGCCGCCGTCGCCGCTTCCCATATGTGTATTGAACGGGATTATAGTTTTGCCGCTGAAATCGTATTTATCAAACAGCGTATAGATTATCATGGGAAAGGTGTACCACCACATCGGATAGCCGATGAAAATATTATCATAGTTCTCTATATTGATTTTATCCTTTATTGCAGGGCGCATATCCTCATCGTGCTCCTTCTTTGCGAAGGCCGCAAGAGAGTTGTAATTTGCACGGTTGCTGTCATAGGAAAGGACGGGCATAATCTCCTGAATATCAGCGCCCGTCTGCTTGGCAATTTCCTCGGCGACTGCCTTTGCCGTGCCGTAAACGGAAAAGTATAATACAAGATTTTTGGACATTTTGTTACCTCCAAGTTATATCATTTGCTATTGATTACAACTAAATTATATGATAAAATAACGATAATGTAAAATATCAATTACGCATAGTACTATAACTTTGATTTATAGGTGATAATATGATAGAGATTTATTTGCTTGAACAACTCTGTGCTTTTGCCGAATACGGTACTCTCTCAAAGGCAGCGGAATCGCTCCACATTTCACAGCCTGCTTTAAGCCGTTCAATGAAGAAAATCGAAGAGGAGCTCGGCGTATCGCTTTTCAACAGAGAAAACGCACGCATTTCGCTCAATGAAACGGGTGAACTGGCAGCAAGGCTTGCAAGTGAACTGCTCAGCCTCAACAACGGAATGGTAAGAAGAATAAAAGCGTTTGACCGCTCTCAGCGCAGCATCAATGTTGGTGCGTGTGCTCCGTATCCGATGAACGCATTGATGCCGTTGCTTCAAGAATACTTTGGCGGTATGCTGATCACAAGCGAGCTTGCCGAGCTCGACGATATTGAAAACGGACTTCTTGATAATACATATCAAATAGGTATATTAAATAAGCCGACAGAAAACGAAGAATTGTTCTGTCAGCGGTTTGTCAGCGAGCATTTATATATTTCCGTCCCGAAATCACACCGACTCGCTAAGAGGAAATTTATTAAATACAAAGATTTTGACGGCGAGCGCTTTTTGCTTTTTGAACATATCGGCTTCTGGAAGGATATATGTCACAGCAAAATGAAGGGTGCAAATTTCCTTGTGCAGAATTCTATGGAATCACTTGAAGAGTTGATTAACGGGACGGACTTTCCCTGCTTCACAACGGATGCATTCATTCACCCTGCGCCGCACGAAAGAAACAGAGTTGTTATTCCGATTGAGGAGCCGGAAGCGCACGCCGCCTTCTATATTGCCTGCCTGAATTCATACAAAAATAAATATGCCTCGTTTTTCAATTCGATCCGCTCACACTCCATTCACGAAGTCCGATAATTTTTTAGTACAAACGGATAAATGTTTTGGTTAATTTTTTGGAATGCTTAATACTTTTGAATCAATAAATGAAAACAGCTAATTTTTATATGATTAAAGTAAGTGAACGAGATATATTTTAAACCAAAGCTATGGTATAAATAACAAAAACATTGAATTGAAAAAAAGCGACATAATTCAGGACAGACCTTTTGAAAGCGACTTTGACAGATTCCTTTTATCGGAGCCAAAGCTAACGACGGAAAACTGAAAATCAGATATTAACCAAATCGGATTTATTACCGCGCAACCTGAAATGATGAGAATGAAAAATCGTCAACGGGCTGTGCGGTTATGTTTTTCAAATTATGAATTTTGTTTCTTAATATTTCATTTCAGTTTTTTCAGCTTTTGAAAAGCAATTTGCGATTTGACCGGTTCAATATTTTCAATCTCACGCTTTTCTGCCTAAAGCATTTTTACACAAAATGTGCCCATTCATCAAAACTGAGTGCGGATGTTGTTAAAGGGTTTTAGGGATTTGCCCTGACAAGATGATTGAAATTGAAAATCAGAATTACGCATAAAGCCTGCTTGGGAGGCGAAATGCACTGCTTGCCGAGATGGTTTTTACACGAAGCAAGCAAAAAGTGATGATCGGCAATCACGCGTTGAGAACAATTCTTGTTGGAAACGCCCTGCTTGCCGAAATGAAAAAAGCTTTTTATGAAAAGAGCAATCTTATGTATTCCCGTAAGGGCGCACTTCTATATTCATATTAAAAAATGAATATCCGTGCGGTTATGATAAAAGGAATTATCATACTAAGCTCGCTTCGCTCATAAGGGGAATTTCCCCTTCATGCAAGCACTATCGCAAAAGTGATTTGGCAAGCAAGGCAATGGTATATACCATTACAGCTTGTTAGGGAATAGTTTCCCTAAGACCCACCCAACATTGATGAAATCAATGAGACGGAAATGATAAATCATTTCAGATTGTATTAGGTAGCAACCTGTTGCGAAGGACAGAGTCTTTTCCGATTGCGGAGCAATCTCAGTGAGCACAGCCGAATGTTCCCGCAGGGCGCAATGGCACCGAAGGTGTATAATTGCGCATAACAAACAAGTTGTTATGGTTAAAGGTTTTTTCTTAATAAAAAGTAATCACAGTTCCCGGACCGGAGCTGTGATTTTTGTTTCATATTGTCTCAGAAAATATGTCCGGTTTTTTTTGAAAAGTTCTATTGACAACAGGAACAGGACATGATAATATATGAACTGTGACAGTAGTCATTGTCGGCAATAATTCTAAAGGAGTGTGATTGAAATGACCATGCCCAGGCCGAATACTGATGGCATAATAATTGACTTTGTAAATGAATTCTATGATAAATATTTACGCTCTCCTTCTCTGAGAGAGATAGAAACCGAGACCGGTCTTTCCCGCCAAACCTCTATGCGATATTTAAAGCGGATGGATGAAGAAGGTATATTAAAATATGACGGCAAAGTCGGAACAATAGTTACCGAATATATTGAGAAAAGAACATCAAAAAAGTTTGAAGAGTTAAACATCGTAGGTAAGATTGCCTGCGGTAATCCTGTTACTGAAGAAGAAACAAGAATCGGAACAATTGATTTCCCGATTGCACTGCTCGGTTCGGGTGAATACTTTGTTCTTCAGGCTTATGGCGATTCTATGATTAATGCCGGAATAGAAGAGAATGATCTGGTAATAGTCAGAAGACAATCCTCCGCAGAATACGGAAAGATTGTAGTTGCCATTGATGAGAATAATGAAAATACTCTCAAAAGATTTATGTATGACAAAAAGAAAAAGCGCCCGTATCTTCATCCGGAAAATGATAAGTATGATGACATTTATCAGAATGAAATAAAGATACAGGGTGTTGCGGTAAAGGTTATTAAAAATCTGGAAGGATAATATAATTGAAATCTGAAAAAAATTATAAATTGTACTTTTATCGGATAGAAAATGTTTTATGATGTCGGATACAGTTTTTAATAAACTGAAAGGAAAAAGTATCAAAAACCCGATACCGGTATCGATAAAAAACACGAAAAAACAGCAGTCTTGAAAAGAAAGAATATTTTTTAACGAATACGAGGAGAATAATAATTGAAAGAAACTGACTTAAGCGAAGCAATCGAAAAAGCAGACGAAATACTGGAGTATTACTACAAGAATCCCGATGAAGGCACAGTGCCGTCGCCTCCGCACAAAAACAATCTCGCTTCATTTGATGAGAACGGAAACCTTACAGTCAAGAATCATGCTGCGTTCTGGCTGCCGGAAATAGAGATCGAGGATGAGGAGAAAAGCATTAAATATGTAGTTGACGGAACATACGACGGAAATTCATTTCTTCATAATAAACTGAAAAGGATTATTGACAACATTGTAAATAATCTGAAAATGACTGATAATGACATTACCGGTCAAGAGGGTGAAAACAATGAATAATCTCTCTGACCGTAATGATATAGTAACCAACCCTGTATCAATGACAGTTGCCGCAGAAAAGGAGGAAAAAGTGAATACGGCAGCAAAAACTAAAATCACAGCACTGTATTGCAGATTATCCCAGGAAGATGAACGTCTCGGCGAATCAATGAGTATTCAGAATCAGAAAGAAATGCTTCTGAACTATGCCAAAGAGAACAGATTTTCAAATCCCGTTTTCTATGTTGATGACGGATATACCGGAACCAATTTCGACAGACCCGGTTTTCAGCAGATGCTCGCGGATGCTCAGGCCGGCAAGGTCGGAACAATCATTACCAAAGACCTCAGCCGTCTGGGCAGAGACTCGACCAAAGTCGGTGAATTTCAGAAGTATATTTTCCCTGCTCTTGAAGTCAGATATCTTGCAGTTGAAGATCATTATGATTCTGCAAATATCACCGGGCTTGATTACGACCTTTCTTTATTGAAAAACATTTTCAATGAATTTCTTCCCCTTGATACCAGCCGTAAAATCAGAGCAGTCAACAAGATGAAGGGAAACAGCGGCAAAACTCTCACTTTCAATATTCCCTATGGATATATGAAAGACCCTGATGATCCAAAACACTGGGTTGTTGATGAGCCTGCCGCAGAGGTTGTAAAGCATATCTTCTCGCTTTGTATGGAAGGCAGAGGTCCCAATCAGATTGCGAACCAGTTGACTGAGGAGCGTGTTCTGAATCCAACTGCATATAAACTTGAAAAGGGTATGTCTGTTAACACACCGATCAATGAAAACCCATATCAGTGGAACAGTGCAACCATTGTTCGTATTCTCGAGAGAAGAGAATACACGGGATGCACAGTTGCTTTCAAGACCTATACCAATTCATTATGGGATAAAAAGCAGAGACGAAATCCAATCGAGAATCAGGTTATTACTCCCGATACCCATGTGCCGATTATCGACATGGAAACCTTTGAAAAGGTTCAGCAAATTCGTGAAAGCAGACACCGCCGGACCAAAACAGGCAAAAGCAGTATTTTCTCCGGTCTGATGTATTGCTATGACTGTGGTGATAAGATGTATTATTGCACTACAAGCGGATTTGATGCAAGTCAGGACTTTTTTGAGTGCACTGCTCATCACAAAAACAAGAAAGAATGCAAAACGCATTTTATCAGGTGCGGCATTCTTGAGAATTTGGTATGGCAGCATTTAAGCAGCGTTATTTCATATGTTTACAGATATGAAGGATTCTTCAGGGAATACATGAAAAGTGTTACCGAAAGCATTTCCAGGGAAGAACTGAAGTCACTCAAAAAGCAGTTATCCCAGGCAGAGAGACGCATTAAAGAGATTGACACTCTCTACATTAAAACTTACGAGGATAACGCAACCGGAAAACTTTCCGACGAACGCTTTCAAATGTTATCTGAGAGATATGATTCCGAGCAAGAGGAGCTCAGAGCAAAAGCAATACAGTTACAGAAACAGATTGATACACAGGAACAGAATACAGAGAATATTGACAGGTTTGTTTCGCTTGTCAGATCTCATATTGAAGATGACGGTCTTAACGGATACAATCTTCACGAACTGATTCAGGACATATATATTGAGAATGCAGATGTGCCCGTTGATTCCGATGGAAATATCGAGGCGGATCTTGACGATGATGAAGGTGAAATCATTGTTATTACAAAGAAACCGAAAACATCAACGGCCAAGAAACAGCGCATCCGCAAAATCCACATCAAATATGATTTTGTGGGTTTTATTCCCATAAATGCTTTGATAAAACTTGCCAATGAATCAAAAAACAATATGGACAAAGAAATATCGGCGTGACCGAAATCACGCCGAATTCCTTGAAAATATTGAACTTTTCAATATTTATTGAGCGCCTGCCGAAATACTGGGTTATGCGTACCCAGCAGAGCAGGTTCTTTTTTTATTCTTATTTTACTTTCGGTCCTACGGTCTTGGTGGGAACGGGGCTGAAGAGGTACTTGAAGAAGGCGATGATTCTCTGGAAGAATCCGGTGCCTGTTACATCAATCTTAATCTCTCCGCCGAGGCCCTTCTGAGCGTTGCCCTTGGAGTCGATTACTCTTACTTCATAGGTCTTTGCGCTCTTCATTTCGCCTGCTTCGTAGGATACGGATTTTGCGCTGCCCTTTGCAAGAGGTTTGCTGCCGCCCTTTTCATAGATGGCAAGCACTGTGCCCTTGGGCAGGTTTTCGCCTGTTGCAGTAATTGTTACCTTGGTGCGGTAAGAAACGCTTGCGCTCTTTTCAAAGGTAACTTTTGCGGCGCTTTCAAATACGGCCTTGAAGGTCATATTCTTTGCAGGCATCTTGGCGGGAACCTTGGGGTTCCAGCCCTTGAAGGTGTAACCGGCCTTGGTGGGCGCGGGAGGAACGGGAATCTTAGTGCCGGCGGCTACATTTGCCTTCTTTACAACCTTGCCGTCAACGGTAAATGTTGCGGTGTAAACGGCAATTTTGGTGTAAACCGCGTTTACGGTAATATCCGCATTGCCCAGGGTGTATGCTTCCCATTTGCCGGTGTAGCCGGCCTTTGCGGGCACTGCGGGCTCGGCAATACTTGCCTGGCCTGAGGTGAAGGTAACCTTTGCTACCTCTTTGCCGTCTGCAACAAAGGTGGCGTAGTAAAGGCCCTGGCCGTTGAAGGTGCGTATGGGGGCTTCATTAAGGGCTTCGTTTCCTTTGCCCATAACTATAGCGTTCCAGTCCTCTTCGCTGCCTGCGTACATTACCCTTTCAAGGGGATTTTCCTGTGCGTTTACAACAGCTTCTGCTACAGCAGGCATGTTGTTAATAATATCTAACTCTGACTGCATTTCCGCAACGGCGAGTTTATAACTGGTTTCTACTTCTTTTATTTCATTTTTATACTCATCTTTGCTTATGCCTAATTTGTTCTGAGCCTCTTCGTCAGTAAGGCCGTCAACGAAATCATAAATATCCTGCCAGCTTGTTACTTCCGTGCCTAATTGATCGGAAACATCCTCAAAGTAGCCTTCCTGGCTGTCATTTATTTCTTCCAGTTCCGCTTCATAGTACTCTCTTTGGCTTTCCATCATTTGCTGCATGAATCCCAGCTGCCCGGCGTACATTTTTTTATTCTCATCGGTGGGAACAACAGTGAAGGCGACGTCGCCTATATATTTAACTCCGTTGCCGATTGTTACGGTATCAAGGCTTGTGCAGAATCTGAACGCATCATCATCTATTACGGCAACAGAATCAGGTATGGTAACCCGCTTAAGGCCGGTAAGGCCTGCAAACGCATACTTGTTTATTGACTGAACGCCTTTTCTTTTTTGATGCCGCCTATTATGCTGACGCAGGCGCAGCCGATGCCGGCCGCCATAAACACGAGCCAGCAATTTTCATAGGAATGAGCCAGGGTTCCCCAGATAAAGTAAACAAGCACGGAAACCATACAGATTACGGCGCATACGCCGCCCATTGTTTTTTTACTCATATTCCCTCCGCAAATTATTCTTTTTAGCAAATACCGAGAATATTATATATTGTTTTTACGGAAAATAAAAGTGTTTTTTCACAGTTTTTTAATATTTTTTTAAAAAGTCATACTATCCATAAATTTTTCATTGAAAATATCGTCATCTGCAAGCTGAATTTCACTGCAGAGCCCCCGGATTGCCGCCAGATTTTCATCACCATCCGGGCTGAGCAGATACTTAACTGCGCCCATAAGTGCGGTGTTGCCCGAGCAAATGGTTTTGCCCCTGAACTCTTCCGGCAAAAGGCCGATGGTTACGGCCGAAGCTATATTTATGCTCCGGCTGAAGCCGCCGGAAAGGTAAATATTCTTAATATCTTCTTTTTCGCAGCCGTACCGTTCAATCAGGGTTTCAATGCCTGCCCTTACGGCAGCCTTGGCAAGTTGAACCTGCCTTACATCCTCCTGTGTGAAACGGTACCTGCCATCACGGCTGAAGGGGAAGCCGTATTCGCTGTATTCATCCCTTAAAAAGCCGGATTTATCCGCAATACCGTTTTGCACAAGGGCGGCGGTAATATCAATAACGCCGGTGCCGCAGATTCCGCAAACCGGGAAGCCCCCTACGGTGGAGCAAAGGGCCCTGCCCCCGGCAATCACCACGCTGTTGACTGCCCCGGGCACGCTGCCCGTGCCGCAAACGATATTGCCCCCCTCAAAAGCAGGGCCTGCGGCGGCGGATGTGGTTAATATTTTATCCTTATTGCCCAGGGCTGTTTCGCCGTTTGTGCCAAGGTCAATAAGCAGGCTTATTTCTTCACTCTGAGCCATGCCGGTTTCATAAATGCCAGCGGTGATATCCCCGCCTATATAAGCGGAAACCCCGGGCAAAAGCACCGACTCCGCGGTAACGGGGCTGCCTGTGAAAATATCATTGAATTTAAAGCTGACCGGGTCAAGGTTTTTCGGCTTGAAGGGATAAACCCCAAGCCCCGCGCAGCTGTAGCCCATAAGGATATGGCCCATTGTTGTGTTGCAGGCAACGGCGCATTTTTTAACACTGCCGGGGTTTATGCCGTATTTTTCAAGGAGCAAATCCGTCTGATTCTTAATCTCTTCCCTGATAAGGGCGGTAAGCTCCTCCCCTTTTTCACCGCAGGCTGCGGTAATGCGGGAGGCAACATCGGCGCCGTAGCTCCGCTGTGGGTTGTTGAAAACCGCCGAGCCGGCCAAGCTGCCGTCAGGGTTCACGGCTCTTAGGGCCACGGTTGTGGTGCCTATATCTACGGCAAGGTAAACCTCATCATCTGCGGGGCAGATTTTTTCATCCTCCTCCCCGGCGGAAAGGTCCTGCTCTTTTTCGGCATAAACAGTAAGGCCGTCATAAACCTCAAGGGCGCAGGCGAGCCTTATGCCGGAAAGAAGCTGCCCCTCTTTAAGAAAACGGCGGTCAAGATCCGATGCAGGGGTGCCCCTGCCGCAGCGCACTTTGCACTTGCCGCAAAAGCCCTTGCCGGAGCAAACCGCAGGCACAAAATAGCCGTGGGTTCTCAGCACCGAGAGCAAATCCCTGCCGGGATCCGCCGCGATGGTCTTTGGCCCCTCTTCACTTATAACCGTGATTTTTACCGGATTTTCATTCATATTTTTCCCCTGTAAATAACAGCCGACCGGACAGAGCGGAGCGGTATTACTCGGTTTGCTGAACGGTCGGCGTTGCTTATGTTTCTTTTTTCTTTTTGATAATTACTGCGGCTATTCCGCCGCAGGCAGCAACAGCGGCAGCCGCTGCGCCTATGAGCACTCCCTTTGCGGCCGGGCTTCTTTTTTGCGGGGCTTGTTCCGTTTCGGGTTCGGTTTCCGTTTCTGTTTCGGAAAAAGTCTCTTCTTCGGTAAAGGTCTCTGTTTCTGAAACCCCGGAATAAGCGCTTTCCGTTTCTTCGGCAGAGGTTTCTGCCGGTGCCGAAGTTGTTGCAACAGTGGTAAGCGCCCTTGCGGTTACGGGAGCAGCCGTGGTTGAAGGCAGTGTAGTTTCCTGCTTCCGGGTTTTTGCCTCAGAGGAGGGCTCTGTAACGGGTTCGGTAACCTTGACCGTTTCTGCCTCCGTTTTTTCGGTAACAGAGGTTTCCGGCTGAGTGCTTGTATACTTGTGATTAGTGCCCGCTTCGGTAGTGGGCTGAGTGGTGGCGGCCGTGGTAGTAGCCGTGGTTTCGGTAACAGTTTCTGTTACCGTTGTTTCCGGCTCGGAGCCGGCCCCTTTAAGCACGGGGTCCGGGTAACCTGCCTTTGCTACCGGGGTGTAAAGATAATATTGGTCTGAAGGAAAATTAAGCTTGCGGCCCGTGCCGGCCTTGCCGTTCCACATAACATTCTGCTCAAACAGGGTGATTTTGCCGGCGGAATAATCCTTGACAATAGCCCAGTGGTCGCTTTTGTTATTGCGGAACTTTGCCGGGGAATAGATAATATCCCCCTTTTTGGGCTGAGCGGGATTTACAAACTCATAACCCTCCGTAAGCATTACAAGCCCTATATTCATATAGGCCATAACATCAAGGCTGTAGGCCTGCTTATAGAACCTCATAATAAGCTCATTGCACTGGTATTTGGCGGTGGTCAGGCTGTAAAGGGACTGCACCCCGCAGAAGGTATCCGCCACATAGGGCTCACCAACAATGGGAGCATAACTGCCGCCGGATACTTCATCATACCAGGTTTTTGCAAAGGCCGATGTGCTGAAAACGCAAAGAACAAGCACAAGGGCCAGAGCAGGGGTAACTGCTTTTTTAAGTAACTTCATTGAACCATCCTAAATGATTGCCTGTCAGGTTGTTGCGCCTGCAAACATATTCATAATAGCCTGAATCAGGGCTTTAAAAATATTGATAAATGCCTGCAGGAAGGAACCCATACCCTCAAAGGTGCCTGCGCCGTCGGTTACGGTAACAGTGCAGATATCTTTAACATTCTTATCCTCAATGGCTGCGGTAATGGTGGCTTTGCCCGCGGCAACGCCGGTAACCTTGCCGGTATCATCAACGGTGGCAACCGCCGGGTCGGAGGATGTGAATTTAACGGTTCCGCCGGAGGAACTCACCGTAAGGGTTTTGGATTCGCCAATATTAACCTCGGCGGTGCTACTTGAAAACATTACATAGGGTATATCAGATGTGCCGGAATTGGACACGGTAACGGTAACCTCGGGGCCGCCGGTCTCACCGGATATTGTGAGCTTTGCCGTGCCTTCTTTAACACCGGTAACTTTGTTATCGGAAACCGTGGCAACGGTGGTATCGCTGCTGACCCATTTGGGGGTGGTTACAGTGCTGATAGTATAGCCGGGCTTGCCGTCCATAGTAATCTTTTCAGCAGCGGTGGGCAGGGCTTTGGAATCGCCGGGTTTAACGGCTATGGACTTGGTTTCAGCCTCAATGGTTTTGCTCTTTATATATTTGGGCAGAATCTTGACACTGACCTCAGTCTCTTTATCGTTGGCGGCAACAGAGTTTGTGCTGACGACAGGAGTTCTGAACTCCTGAACCCAGAATTTAACGCCGTTATACTCAACGCAGGCGGCGGCAAATGCCGTATTGGTTGAAAGCATATTTCTTCTGTGGCCCTGATTATCATACTTCTGGTCTGCTTCCTCCCAGGCGGTCTGAACTGCGGAGGCGGTGCTGTAACCGTAAGCTATATTTTCGCCGGCGCCGGTATAAGTGCTCAGAGCAGTCCACCAGTCGGTGTCATCAGGTCTTGTATGGTTGTAAAGAGCAACAAGCTCCGCCGCTCTCTGCATAGCGGTCTTCTCAAGATCATAGTCATAAACCAGATCTTTAAGGTCTTTGGGCTCGGTCTTGGTAGTATTATCTTTGTTCCAGTACCAGGCATTGCCGGCCTTTCTCAGATTGTTGACAGAGCTCAGCATAGTTCTTGCATCGGTCTGGTTATACTTAACTTTATAAGTATAGGTATCGGTATCCGCTGCGGGTTTTGCCGGCGTGCCTTTATATGAATTGTACTCTGCTGTAAGAGCAGTCTGCATAGCGGTCAGGTTAGTATAGCTGTTTGCCGCAATGGTCTTGGTGGTTTTGTTGTTGACAAAAATAACTGCAGGCAGGGTGGTGACATTTTTAACCGCGGTTTTGAACCAATCTGTCCAGTATGTAAGCTTATCACAGTCAAGGCCGTAAATCTTCTCGCCGTCTTCCATCCAGCTTTTGATAATTCCGTTGCCGATGGTGGCGCTGTTGCTGCAGGTTTCCGGGCGGTAATAGTAAATGATGAACTTGTTGTCGTTATTGTACTTTGCATCTACGGTATCCATAGTGGAGGAAACCCAGTTTTTGTTTGTTGCGAAATCATTTGAATAAGCAAAAACAGCGGTGCAAAGCCCCAGAGACATAATGAGAACAAGCAGAATGCTTATGCCCTTTTTCATGCTTTTTGTAATCATACCAAATCTCCTTTTCATAATATACAATATTAAACGGTTTAACTTCCGACAATAATTTTTTATATTATATCACATATTTTATAAAAATTGCAATAGGAACCGAGATTGTAAAACAGCAAAAAATTGTATTGAAACAGAAATTGAAATATGCTAAAATAATTATTACCCTGACACAAAGCTTTTGCTGACTGAAAGGCCGATGAAATATTGATTTATTATTATTTTCAGCCGGGCAGGGGTATCTCTGCCCGGCTGTTTTGCGGAGGTAATATGGATAAAAGAGTAGCGGTAATAAGTATGATAGTTGAAAACCCGGAGAGTACAGCGAAGCTGAACTCTGTGCTTCACGATTACAGCGAATACATTATAGGCCGTATGGGGATTCCCTACAAAGAGAAAAATCTCAGCGTAATAAGTATTGTGCTTGACGCGCCTCAGGATGTGATTTCAGCCCTTGCCGGCAAAACCGGAAGCATTGACGGCGTAAGCTCAAAAACCTCGCTTTCAAACAGATGAACAGCCTGAGATTATGTGAAAAACTTGCCCGTGAGCACTCTCTGAGGGAAGAAGAATACGCCTTTCTGATTGATAACCGGAATGAAGAAAGTGCCCGGTTCCTTGCCCGGGAGGCGGTTAAGGTGCGTAAGGCCGTTTACGGAAACAAAGTTTTCATAAGGGGCCTGATTGAGATAAGCAATATATGCAGAAACGACTGCCTGTATTGCGGCATAAGAAAGAGCAACCTCAATGCCCGGCGCTACCGGCTTACGGAAGAAGAAATACTGGGCTGCTGCAAATCGGGATATGAACTTGGATTCCGTACCTTTGTGATGCAGGGCGGCGAGGACGGTTACTATACCGATGAGAGGCTTTCGAGGCTTATAAGCAAAATTAAAATGCTTTACCCGGACTGCGCCGTAACCCTTTCGTTGGGCGAAAGAAGTAGAGAAAGCTATCAGGCTCTGTTTGACGCAGGAGCCGACAGATATCTTCTGCGGCACGAAACTGCGGACAAACCCCACTACGAAAACCTGCACCCGGCGGAGATGTCTTTTGACAGCAGGATGAAATGCCTGCGGGATTTAAAGGAAATCGGCTACCAGACAGGCTGCGGATTTATGGTGGGTTCACCGGGCCAGACAAGCCGGCATATTGCCAAAGACCTTAAATTTATTGAAAACTTTTCACCGGAAATGTGCGGCATAGGTCCGTTTATCCCTCACAGGGATACACCCTTTGCGCATGAAAAAGCAGGCTCCGCAGAGCTTACCTGTTTTTTGCTTTCCGTAATACGCCTTATAAAGCCCAACATTCTGCTGCCGGCCACCACGGCTTTGGGAACAGTGGAAAATGACGGCAGGGAAAAAGGTCTGCTTGCAGGCGCAAACGTGGTAATGCCAAACCTGTCGCCGGTGAGCGTAAGAAAAAAATACGAGCTTTACAATAACAAAATCTGCACGGGCGAGGAATCCGCCCGCTGCATAAAATGCCTTGAAACGAGAATCAAAAGCACCGGCTTTGAGCTCTCGTGCGAGCGCGGTGATATAATCAGATGAAAAGAGGAAAAAACATGGCAGAGTATAACCCCAAATCACTTAAAGCGGAAGAATTTATAAACCACGAGGAAATAATGGAAACCCTGGCTTATGCCGAGGAGCACAAAAACGATATTCCGCTGATTGAATCCATACTTGAAAAGGCCCGCCCGGTTAAAACGGAAAACGGCTGCAAATGCGCAGGACTTACCCACAGGGAGGCAAGCGTGCTGCTGGCCTGCGAGGACCCGGAAGTAATAAAAAAGATTTATGAAATTGCCGAAGAAATAAAGATGGCATTTTACGGCAACCGCATTGTGCTTTTTGCTCCCCTTTACCTTTCAAACTACTGCGTAAACGGCTGCCTTTACTGCCCTTATCACCTCAAGAACAAACACATAGCCCGCAAAAAGCTGACACAGGAAGAGGTAAGGCAGGAGGTTATCGCCCTGCAGGATATGGGCCACAAGCGCCTTGCCATTGAGGCCGGCGAAGACCCGAAAATGAACCCCATTGAATACATACTTGAATGCATAAATACGATTTACGGAGTTCACCATAAAAACGGGGATATACGCAGGGTCAATGTGAACATTGCCGCCACAACAGTTGAAAACTATAAAAAGCTCAAAGACGCCGGCATAGGCACATATATCCTGTTCCAGGAGACATACCATAAGGAAAGCTACCTTACCCTTCACCCCACAGGCCCCAAGCACGATTATGACTACCACACAGAGGCAATGGACAGGGCCATGGAAGGCGGCATTGACGATGTGGGCCTGGGCGTTCTTTTCGGCCTTGATAAATACAAATATGAATTTGCCGGCCTTATTATGCACGCGGAGCATCTTGAAGCGGTGCACGGAGTCGGTCCCCATACCATAAGTGTGCCCAGAGTAAAGAAGGCGGACGATATTGACCCGGACGCTTTTGATAATGGAATTGAAGACGAGACATTTATCAAAATAGCCGCCTGTATCCGCCTTGCCGTACCCTACACGGGTATGATAGTTTCCACCCGTGAAAATGAGGCGGTGCGCACAAAGATGCTCAGGGTGGGTGTTTCTCAGGTAAGCGGCGGCTCAAGAACATCTGTGGGCGGCTATGCCGGCTATACTCCTGAAGAAAGGCCTCACGACACGGAGCAGTTTGACGTTTCCGACCAGCGCTCCCTTGACGAGGTTGTGCGCTGGCTTATGGAAAACGGCCACATTCCTTCATTCTGCACCGCCTGCTACAGGGAGGGCAGAACCGGTGACCGGTTTATGAGCCTTTGCAAAAACGGGCAGATTCTCAACTGCTGCCACCCCAACGCCCTTATGACCTTAACCGAGTACCTTGTGGACTACGCCTCCCCTGCCACAAAAGAAATCGGTTACAGGATGGTTGAGCAGGAGCTTAAACGCATACCCAAAGATAAGGTAAGGGAAATAGCTGCGCAGCACATTGAAGATATAAAAAATTCAAACAGCAGAGATTTCAGATTCTGATAAGGATAAACTTATGGGACTTAATGAAACCGTTTCCGCCGAAAGAGTGCATATCGGCTTTTTCGGCATACGCAATGCAGGAAAATCCAGCCTGGTTAACGCAGTAACCGGGCAGGATTTAAGCGTTGTATCCGACACAAAGGGCACAACCACGGACCCGGTGAAAAAAGCTATGGAGTTACTGCCTCTCGGGCCCGTTGTGATAATTGACACCCCCGGCCTTGACGATGAAGGGGAACTGGGACAAAAGAGGGTAAAAAAAGGGCTTTCAATCCTCTCCGGTACGGATATTGCAGTGCTCACCGTGGACAGCACCGCAGGCCTTTCCGCCCCGGATTACGAACTGATTGAAAAGCTTGAAAAAGCGGAAATACCTTTTGTTATTGCCTGCACAAAATCCGACCTCGCGGATTACACTCCGCCTGCCGGTTATACTTATGTGAAAGTCAGCTCGCTGACCGGGGAAGGAATAAATGAGCTGAAAGAACTTCTCGGCTCATTTGCGCCGAAATTCAAAGAGGAAAAATATATCCTTCGCCATCTGATAAAAGGCGGCGGCAGTGTGATACTTGTAACCCCCTGCGACGGCTCTGCGCCGAAAGGGCGGCTGATTCTGCCCCAGCAGCAGGTTTTAAGGGAAATGCTTGACTCAAATATCGTTACAGCGGTTGTGCAGGAAACCGAACTTGAAAAAGCACTTGATATGCTTAAGGATAAGCCGGAAATCGTTGTTACGGATTCAAAAGTTTTCGGCTATGTTAATAAGATTGTGCCAAAGGATATAATGCTCACTTCTTTCTCAGTGCTGTTTGCAAACTACAAGGGCGAACTCAGTGAGCTTGTGAAGGGAGCCGAAAAGCTTTCAAAGCTCAGTAACGGCAGTAAGGTTCTTATTTCGGAAGGATGCACACACCACAGGCAGTGCGCGGATATAGGCACCGTGCTTATGCCCGGATGGATAAGGGAATACTCGGGATCGGAGCCGGAATTTTCCTTCACCTCCGGCAACGAATTCCCGGATGACCTTGAAGGGTTTGAACTGGTTGTTCATTGCGGCGGCTGTATGCTTAATGAAAGAGCGATGAAAAGCAGAATAAATATTTGCAAAGCGAGCGGCGTACCCATAGTTAACTACGGCATTGCCATAGCAAAGATGAGAAATATGCTTGACAGAGCCCTTGAGCCGTTTAAGATTTGAGATGAAAGGAAAAAGAAAATGAACATTACAAACATCCGCTGCAATCACAGCAGATACGCCAGCACAAACCCTCCCACCAACACTTCGGAGGAATATGACCTGAGGACAAAACCCGACGGCAACAGAGAACTTGCCGTAAATAAATACCGCAACGGACTTTCCGAAAACAGAATTTATACTGTAACACAGGAGCAATACGGTAAAATTGCCTCCATGTTTGAAGAGCTGAATATTATTGATTACATTAAATCGGAATTCAATTCGCAGCCCGCTCCGCAGATGCCTCCTGTGGCCGGAGGATTTGAAAACGAAGGTATCTCATTTGCGGCAAACGGAATAACGATTATCATAAATTTCCTGCCCCCTGCAGCCCGGGAGCTTGTTGCCGCAATCCGGCAGCTTGAAAAAGAATGCGGAAACCCGGTATTTGAAAACACCTTCGGCCAGGATACCACGAGCCCCTCTTACAGTCCGGTGGAGGCGGCCATGAGCATATCCGCAGGGCTTGAAAAAATGAAAAACCATATAGCCGGTAACGCCGGTGATATGCCCGGAACAGATGCGGATGGATGGGTTTGCAGCGACTGTGGAAACAAAAACAACGCAAACCACAAATTCTGCACCGAGTGCGGAAAAGTAAAATGAAATATAAAACAGGAGCTATGTGTTGCTTTTTTTACAACCCGGCTCCTGTTTATTATTCAGCTTCTTTTCTGCTGATCGGAAAAAATTGCATAACAACATCCTGTTACGAAATATCAATATATGAAATACTATTTTTTATCATTTTTGTATATATCATACAAAAGATTTTATTTTTAATTGTGCTATATATACTTAAATAACAAATTTTATTGACAAATTTCTTTTTTTGATATAAGATACTTGGGAATTGGTGTAAAAGGAGTTTGCGATGTCCGCTGAAATCAATGAAGAAGCGTTGGCTTCATTGGCAAAGAAGGCCTCAGAAGGCGATGACAAAGCCATGGCCGAGCTTGTTGAGGTGATAATGCCGGCGGCAAAAGCCAAAGCTGCAAAGCTTAATTCCGATTACGCCAGGATTTCGGACGAGGACCTGGTGCAGGAAGGGATGATAGGATTCCTTGAAGCGGTTAAAAGGTACGATTCCTCCAAGGGAGTGCCTTTCCGCGCCTATGCGGGCCTGTGCATTGAGAGCCGCATTATTTCCGCCCTGCGCAAAAACTCCAACAGCAAAAACATAGCCCTTACCTCCGCTGTTTCAATTGATGAGAGAGCAGAGGAAATATCCGGTGAGGACCCGGCCGCCCTTGTGGCAGGCAATGACGAAGCAGCACGGCTTTCGGAATTTATTGATGAGAGCCTTTCGGCATTTGAAAAGGATGTGCTGAATTTAAGGCTTGAGGGTTTCTCCTATGCCGTGATTGCGGAAAAACTGGGCTGTGATGAAAAATCCGTTGACAATGCGGTTCAGCGCATCAGAAACAAAATCAAAAAACGATAATATGCCCCCGTAGCTTAAAGTGAGCGTTGTACATAACAAAGGTGACGGTGCAATTCCGTCCAAGGGCAAAAATATTTTTAGCGAGGTTAAGACACATGTACGAAGACAAAACTCTCATCTGCAAGGAATGCGGAAACGAATTCGTTTTCACCGCCGGTGAACAGGAATTCTATGCTGAGAAAGGCTTTGTAAATGAGCCCCAGCGTTGCAAGGCATGCCGTGACGCGCGTAAAAACGCACTGCGTGGCGAGCGTGTAATGCATGAGGCTGTTTGTGCTTCCTGCGGTGGAGTTGCAAAGGTTCCCTTTGAGCCGCGTGAGGACAAGCCTGTTTACTGCAGCGAATGCTTTGCGAAGATGAAGGAAGAACAGGCTGAAGAATAATTAAGCCTGAAAGAAGCCACCCGTGATAAAACGGGTGGCTTTTCCTTTTGTTTTGATTATATAACAGTTATTTCTCCGGTAATCTCTTCGCTTGCTGTGCCCAGAGCTGCCTCTATATTTTCATCCGTAAGCTCGTAGCCGTAAGCATCGGCTCCTTTTTCACCGTCATCGGTATTGTATTTAAGATTCAAGGCACTGTACTGACCGTACTGGCTGTCAAACTCCTCTTTGGTAACGGATACTCCGGCGGCTTCATATTCCTTGCCGGTTTCGTTACCGCCGTCATCATAGTTTGTTATCTCGGTGCCTTCCCATACTACGGTTGCGGCGCCGTTTTCAAGTTTGTAAACGGTGATGCTCGTTACGCCGGAGCCGGAGTAGGTATTGAGGATAATCCCCTCTTTTTCGGCATAGCCCACAACTCCGTATTCGCCGGCAGTGCAGGCAAGCACCGCGCCATCTTCACCGAAGGTATAAATCCTGACTCCGGAGGACCGGGAATCGGATTCGGCTACAAGAAGCTCGGGAACATCATCACCGTCAATATATGCAAAGCTGAATACGCTTTCGGGGGTGCTGTCGGCAGAATTATAATAATCCGTAAGCACCTTTTTGTAAGCATCCCTTGCCGCGGCATCAATTTCACCGTCAAATGCGTATCCCTCTGTATTCTGCTCAGCTGTGCTTTCCTCTGTTCCTGCGGAAACCACTCCGTTTTCGCAAACGGAAATAATATTGTCCCTGTCAAACTTAAAGCCGTTTCTGCCGAAAGTTTCATCATCAGCGGGTATGTTTTCTTCATAAAGCCGGCGGTATTCGGCGGCATCGGTTTCGGTTTCTCCGGAAAGATATGTGACCTTATCGCCGTAATCTTCTTCGCAACCGACAGGCACAATGGATTCATCGGCTGTGCGGGTGGTACCCTGCCAGGTTTTTACCACTTCATCACCGGTAAACATATAGGCAACCCTGGTTTCCTGATAAAGCTCAGAATCTTCAAGAAGCTCATAGGAATAAAGGCGGCCTTTTTCCGGCTCGTATCTTATTTCGCCGCCGGAACCGGCAGAGCCTGCGGATTTGACATTATAGCCGTCATAAATATAGATATTGACTTTTGAGGCGGGGTATTCGCCCTCGGATATAAGCAGCTCGGGCACGCCGCTGTTATCAAGATCTATTATACCAAACCGGCACTCCTCCGGCTCATATTTATAGCCCTCAAGGTTATCGCCCCCCGCAACAACGGAAAGCATATATTCTTCATAAGCGCTGCTCCAGCTGTCAAAATCCGGAGGGGCGGTGGTGGTTTCGGTTAAGGAGGTTTCCTGCGGCTTTTCCTGCCTGCCGCAGGAGGAAAGAAGACCCGCAGCCACAAGGCAGGCGGCGGCAAGTGCCGCAACTCGTTTTTTATTCAATAAAAACACCTCGCTCGGTTGATATATTTAAAATAATATATTATAATGAACCTTGGTTTACATTTTAAGCTCATCAAGTGTGAGCTCATAAGCGGGCAGGAAATCCTCAAGGAAGACCTCCGCTTCCGGCAGGTTAAGCTTGTGTATGGCTTTAAGGGTGCTCTCCCCCGCAAGGCGGAATTCGCTGTTGCCGGCTTTCTTTTCTTCAAGGCATTTTATAAGCGCGCTGATTTTATCCGCCGCCTTGACATACCTGTAAAGTTCCTCATCCCCGGGCTCCGCCGTAAACAGGGGCTTATACTCATCATAAAACTCCGGCGGCAGCATATCAAGGAGATTGTCGCAGGCAACATTTTCCACCGTTTTATAAGCCCGCCGGACTTCATCGCTGTAATACTTGACGGGGGTAGGCAAATCACCGGTAAGGGTTTCGGGGGCATCGTGATAAAGGCCCAGAAGTGCGGCTCTGCTGCAATCGAGGTTTTTGCCGAAGCGCTTGTTGCCGATAACCGTAAGGGCGTGAGCTATTACGGAAACCTCAAAGGAGTGCTCAGCCAGATTTTCGCTGTGCTCATTTCTCATAAGAGCCCAGCGGTTGATATATTTCATGCGTGAAATCATTGCGTAGAAACCGTTTTTCATAAATTCACCTCCGCGCCGGAAACAATATTACTTTTTTATTTTACCATATCGCCGCGTATTTTGCAACGAGGAAAGGAAAGTAATGGAATTATTCTCTGCCGAAAAATTCATAAAAAAACTGGATGGTTTTCTGAATGCCGGAGACCTGAACAGCGCGGAAAAGTATCTGGAAGCTGTATACGCCGAGGAAAAGGGCAACCCTGCCGCAACCCTGACAATCCTTAACGAAATGATAGGGCTTTACCGGCAGACTATGGAAAAAGATAAGGGCTTTGCCGCAATAAAAGAGGCCCTTTCGGTTACGGATTCCCTTAATCCCTCCCCTGTTACCGCCGGCACGGTTTACCTTAACGCCGCCACCACAATGAAGGCCTTCGGAAACAGCCGGGAAGCGATACCATACTATGAAAAGGCGGAAAACCTGCTTTATTCATCGCTTAAAAGCGACCATCCTCTGATAGCGGGCCTTTGCAATAATATGGCCCTTGCGCTGCAGGATATAAATGAAGCGGAAAAAGCGGAGCAATATTTCAGAAAAGCCCTGAACATTACGGAAAAAGACAGAGATCTGGGCCTTGAAACCGCAGTTACCTGCGTAAACCTTGCCCATCTGCTGTTTGATAACAACCCGGTTGATAAAGAGATTGATTCTCTGCTTGACAGAGCTTTTGAAATACTGAATGATCCATATTACTCCGGCTTCGGCAAATACGCTTTCACCTGTGAAAAATGCGCCCCCTCCTTCGGGTTCTTCGGCCGCATATTTGATGAAAAGTCTCTTAAAGAAAGGGCACAAAACGGATATGAACGGAATACAGCTGAGCAAGCTTTACTATGAGCGTTTCGGCACAGAGATGATACACAAAGAATTCGGCGAATATGAAAACCGCATTGCCGCAGGAATTGCCGGGCCGGGCTCGGACTGTTTCGGTTTTGATGACGAAACAAGCCGCGACCACGATACGGGAGCGGGCTTCTGCCTGTGGCTGACGGATGAGGATTACGAAAAAATCGGTTTTTCTCTTTCAAGAGCTTATGCAGCTCTGCCGAATGAGATTGACGGATATAAAAAGCTCAAAGAAACGCCCTACGGCAGCAGCCATTTCGGGGTCAAGAAAATATCTGATTTTTATCTGCCCCTGACCGGTACCCCGGGAGCGCCGGAAACCGACCTGCAGTGGCTCTATACCCCGGAAAGCTCCCTTGCCGCCGCGGTAAACGGAGAAGTATTCAGGGATGACCTCGGCACTTTTACTGCAATAAGAAACAGAATACAAAGCGGTATGCCGGAAGATGTACGGCTTAAAAAGATTGCCGCAAGGGTTATATCCATGGCTCAGAGCGGCCAGTACAACTTTGAAAGGTGCATAAAGCACGGTGAAACCGGAGCCGCCGCCCTTGCACTTGATGAGTTTGCGAAAAGCACAATGTCCCTTATTTATCTGCTGAACGGAAAATACGCGCCTTTTTATAAGTGGGTTTTCAGGGGAGCAAGAGAGCTTACCCTGTTTGCGGATATTGCGGAAAAAACAGAAAAACTTGTTACAGAGAAAACAGACCCCGGGCAAACAGAATCAATAGAAGAAATATGCGGTGTGTTTGCGGATTATTTCAGAGAAAACAGTCTTTCCGCTTCACCGGAAAACTTCCTCGAACCCCACGCTTATGAAATACGGGATAAAATAAGAAACCCGGAACTCAGGAACATGCATATTATGGAAGGCTGATAAGAATACGGAATTAAAAATATGTTAAATATATGTGAAACTGCACAAGTTTTACACACTTTGGCTTCATATACAGGATAAATATACAAAAAGCACGGATTTCATTGACTTTAGTATGATGATGTGATAATGTGATATCATAATAAACGAGGAGGAATACTCATGAATTTCAGGAGTGAAACCATCGACCGCCTTTTTGAGGCAATTATGGGCCTTGAAACCACAGACCAGTGCTACGACTTTTTTGAAGACCTTTGCACAGTTAAGGAAATAAAGGATATGGCTCAGCGGCTTGAGGCCGCCTGCCGCCTGAACGAAGGGCATAACTATCTTACCATATCAAAAGAGGTGGGCATAAGCACCGCTACCATAAGCCGTGTAAGCAAATGCCTCAACTACGGAACCGGCGGATACAAAGCCGCTATTGAAAGGCTGAATAACAATGGCAAAAAGTAAAATAGTAAATGATGAAGAACGGATAATGTTTTCCCTCAGGGAGCTTTATGAAGCTTACGGTTATTCAAGATATAAGATGCTGAAGTTTGAAGAGTATGATTTTTACTCAAGAAACAAGGATTTCCTTGTTTCGGACAGTATAATCACCTTTAACGATACAAACGGCAAGCTTATGGCCATGAAGCCGGATGTTACCCTTTCCATCATAAAGAATACAGAGGACATCCCCGGAGAGAGGCGGAAGGTATATTACAATGAGAATGTATACCGTGTTTCAAAAAACAGCCGCACTTTCAGGGAGATTATGCAGACCGGAGTGGAGTGCATAGGCGATATTGATGCCTACTGTGTTTCGGAGATTCTTTCGCTGGCGGCTTCCAGCCTGAAGCTTATTTCCGAAAACAGCATACTGAGCATATCAAACCTTGATATTATTTCCTATGCGGTTGATCTTTATACCGGAAAGCCGGAAATAAAGAAGCAGCTTATTTCACTCACAGGCGAAAAAAATGTGAATGCCATTACGGCGCTGTGCAAAAAAGAAAATATATCCGCTGAAGGATGTGAAGCCCTCTGCGGCCTTGCAAAGCTTCACGGAAAAGCCGGGGATGTATTCCCCGAGCTGCGTAAGCTGCTGCCGGGCTGCAAGCTGATTGACGCTTTTGAGAAAACCGTTGAGGCAATGCATTCCTCCCTTAAAAATATGACGGAAATTGACTTTTCCTATTCCGGAGATATCAAATACTATAACGGTATTGTATTCAAAGGATATGTGCAGGGAATACCCGAAAGCGTACTCTCCGGCGGCCAGTATGACGGCCTTATGAAAAGAATGGGCAGAAGCGACGGCGCAGTAGGCTTTGCGGTTTACCTGGGCACCGTTGAGCGGCTTGTAAAAACCGACAGCGATTATGATGTTGATACGGTTATTCTTTACGGCCCGGATACGGATATTGCCGCTGTTTCGGAAAAAGTGAAAAAAACCGCCGATACGGGAGTAACCGTAACTGCCCTTAAATCAAAGCCCGGTAAGCTTAAATACAGGCGCATTATAAACCTGTGCGAAGGAGGCGGAGAATAATGCTTAATATTGCTCTGCCCAAGGGCAGGCTGGGAGAAAAGGTTTACGATATGTTTGAAAAGGCCGGCTTTGAATGCCCTGCCATTAAGGAAAACAGCCGTAAACTGATTTTTGAAAAACCGGAAAAGAACGTAAGATACTTCTGGGTAAAGCCCTCGGATGTTGCCATATATGTTGAGAGAGGCGCCGCGGATATCGGGGTTGCGGGCAAGGACATACTGCTGGAATATGAGCCGGATGTATTTGAACTGCTGGACCTTGACATAGGCAAATGCCGTATGGCGGTTGCAGCCCCGGAAGGATTCAGGGACAGCCCCTCGAGAACCCTGAGAGTTGCAACAAAGTTTTCAAACATAGCAGGCAAGTATTACGCATCAAAGGGCCGTGATATTGATATTATCCACCTGAACGGTTCCATTGAAATAGCTCCCATTCTGGGGCTTTCCGATGTGATAGTTGATATAGTTGAAACAGGAACCACACTTAAAGAAAACAACCTCGAAGTGATTGAAACCGTGGTGCCCATAAGCGCCCGGCTGATTGCAAACAAATCAAGCTACAGATTCAACAGTGAAATAATCGAAACCATAAACGAAAAACTTTTTGAGATAAAAGGACAGTAAGTATGATAAGGATAATGAAATACGGCGAAATATCCCACAGCGATATTTTTATCCGCTCCACAACCACGCCGGATATAAGGGACACTGTTGCCGATATAATAGCAAATGTAAGGCAGAGGGGCGATAAAGCTCTGTTTGAATACTGCCTTAAATTTGACAAAGCGGACCTTACCTCCCTTGCGGTAACCCCGGAAGAGATTGAAGAAGCCTGCCGCCTGACAGGCGAAGATATGATGGAGATTTTTGAAAAATCTGCCCGGAATATAAGAAAGTTCCATAAAAAACAGGTTAGAAACTCCTTCATAATAAACGATATGCCGGGTATAGTTATGGGGCAGAAGGTGATACCCGTTGACAGGGCCGGCCTGTATGTGCCCGGAGGCACCGCCGCCTACCCTTCCACCGTGCTTATGGATTCAATTCCTGCTAAAATTGCGGGGGTAAAAGAGGTTGTTATGGTTACGCCTCCCGGCAAAGACGGAAAGGTTAACCCGGCAATACTTGCGGCAGCCAAGGTTGCAGGCATAGATAAAATATTCAAAGTGGGCGGAGCTCAGGCAATAGCCGCCCTCGCCTACGGAACGGAAAGCATACCCAAGGTTGATAAAATAGTGGGCCCCGGCAACGCCTATGTGGCGGAAGCGAAAAAACAGGTTTTCGGTACCGTTTCTATAGATATGATTGCAGGCCCCAGTGAAATACTGGTAGTGGCGGACGGCAAATCGGACCCGGCTTATGTTGCAGCTGATATGCTCTCACAGGCGGAGCACGATAAAAATGCCAGCGCCGTACTTGTTACCGACAGCATGGACCTTGCGGAAAAGGTAAGGGATGAAATAGAAAAACAGGTTGCTCTGCTTGACAGAGAGGAAATTGCAAGAGTATCTGTGGATAACAACGGAAAAATCATAGTGGCCGAAAACCTTACGGCCGCCATTGAGATTGCAAACGACATCGCTCCGGAGCATCTTGAGCTCTGCCTTGACAACCCCTTTGATTACCTTGATTCCATCAGGCACGCTGGCTCCGTTTTTATGGGCAGAAACTGCCCGGAAGCTTTGGGCGACTATTATGCAGGCCCCAACCATACACTCCCCACAGGCGGCACGGCAAAATTTTCAAGCCCTCTTTCGGTTGATGATTTTGTAAAGAAGACACAGTATACATATTACACAAAGGATGCTTTGAATAAAGCGGCGCAGGATGTTGCAAAGTTTGCAACACTCGAAGGCCTTACCGGCCACGCAAAAAGCGCTGTAATAAGATCAGAGGAAAAGTAAATGAGCAGATATTTAAGCGGCAAGCTTTCCGCCCTTGAGCCCTATGTGCCGGGGGAACAGCCGAAAAATCAGAAGTATATAAAACTCAACACCAATGAATCCCCCTTTCCCCCTTCGGAAAAAGCTGTAAGCTATGCAGCCCGGGCTGCAGAAAACCTGAACCTTTATTCGGACCCGGACAACACGGAGCTTATTGAAAAGGTTGCAGGCTATTACGGCCTTAAGCCGGAGCAGGTTATTGTAACCAACGGCTCCGATGAGGTGCTGAACCTTGCGTTCATCGCTTTCTGCGATAAGGAAAGACCTGCGGTATTCCCGGATATCACCTACGGCTTTTATCCGGTTTTTGCGAATGTAAACTGCGTACCCTATGAGGAAATACCTTTGAACAGTGATTTTACGCTGAATGTTGAGAACTATATGGGCCTTAACAAAGTTATTTTCCTTGCAAACCCCAACGCCCCAACTACCCTTAAAATATCACTTGATGATATAAGAAGAATTGCGGAAAGCAACCCGCAGGGAATAGTGGTGATTGACGAGGCCTATGTGGATTTCGGAAATGAAAGCGCGGTTTCACTGGTGAATGATTACAGCAATCTGCTTGTTACCCAGACTTTCTCAAAATCCCGCTCCCTTGCAGGGGCAAGGCTGGGCATGGGCTTTGCCGGCAGGGAAATAATTGAAGACCTGAATACGGTTAAATTTTCCACAAACCCCTATAATGTAAACCGTATGACGGCGGCGGCAGGCATAGGCGCCATAGAGGATGACGCTTATATGAAGGCAAACTGCAAAACAATAATTGAAAACAGGGCTTACACCCAGAGAGAGCTGCGCAAGCTGGGCTTTGAGCTGCCGGATTCAAACACAAACTTTGTATTTGCCCGCCACCCCGCATACACGGGAGAATACATATACACCCGCCTTCGTGAAAAAGGCATACTTGTAAGGCACTTCACAAAGCCGGCAATATGCGACTGGAACAGAATAACCATAGGCACGGCTTACGAAATGGAAAAACTTATTCAGGCACTTAAAGAAATAACGGAGGAATAAAAATGAGAACAGCTTCCATTAACAGAAAAACCGGAGAAACAGACATATACCTTGCCCTTAACCTTGACGGAAAAGGCGAAAGCCAAATTGACACGGGCATAGGTTTCCTTAACCACATGCTTACCCTTTTTGCAAAGCACGGCAGATTTGACCTCGAGATAACCTGCAAGGGCGATACGGATGTTGATTTTCACCACTCCGCAGAGGATATAGGCATCTGCCTCGGTGCGGCTTTCGCTCAGGCCCTGGGCGATAAAAAGGGTATTGTGCGTTACGGCAGCGCGATAATACCCATGGATGAGGCCCTTATACTCACAGCAATAGATATTTCCGGCAGAAGCTGCCTTGTTTACGGCCTTGATATACCCACGGAAAAAATCGGTGAATTTGACAGCGAGCTTATTGAAGAATTTTTTGCCGCCTTTGTGCGGAACTGCCCCTGCTCGCTGCACATAAGGCAGCCGGAGGGCAGAAACGCCCACCACATAGCGGAAGGCGCATTCAAATCCTTTGCCCGCTGCCTTAAAGAAGCTGTTGCAATAGACAAAGACTTTGCAGATGAGATTCCTTCCACCAAGGGGGTTCTCTGATGGTTGCCATAATTGACTACGGAGTCGGCAATCTGTTTTCCCTTAAAAGCTCCTTCGGCGCCATAGGCGAAGAGGCAACGGTTACATCGGACCCGCTTGAGCTTGAAAAAGCGGAGCACATAATACTGCCCGGCGTAGGCGCTTTTGAGGATGCCGCAAAGAAACTGGCGGCAACGGGCCTTGATACGGTTCTCAAGGAGCAGGTTGCAAAAGGCAAGCCCCTTATGGGTATATGCCTCGGAATGCAGCTGCTTTTTGACAAAAGCTACGAATACGGTGAATTTGACGGTCTGGGGCTTCTCAGAGGAGAAATAAGGCCCATAGCGGATGTTATCCCCTCCGGTTACAAGATACCCCACATCGGCTGGAATTCACTGCATTTCACTCAGGAAAACTGCAGCCTTCTCAAATACTCCCGTGAGGGTGACTATGTGTATTTTGTTCACTCTTTTTATGCGGCAAACTGCGATGATTCCGTTGCGGCCGTAACAGAATACGGCGCTCCCCTTACGGCGGCGGTTGCCAAAGGAAATGTTTACGGCTGCCAGTTTCATCCGGAAAAAAGCGGAGAAACGGGCCTGAGAATTCTGAAAGCTTTTTGCGAAACGGAGGCGGTTTAATGCTTATTTTCCCCGCCATAGATTTATACTCCGGTAAAGCCGTAAGACTGTACAAGGGTGACTATAATCAGATGACCGTCTATAATGATAATCCCCTTGCCGTGGCTGAAGATTTCAGAAATCAGGGAGCGACCCACCTTCATATAGTTGACCTTGAAGGAGCAAAATCCGGCGAGACGCCGAATATTGAAACAGTCAAATCACTTGCTGCCTGTTCCGGAATGTTTACGGAAATAGGCGGCGGCATAAGAAATATGGAAACCGCCTCAAAATACATAAAGGCGGGAGTAAACAGGATAATTATGGGCACCGCGGCGGTAAAGGACGAAGGCTTCCTGAAAGAAGCAATAAGCGAATTCGGAAACAGGGTTGCCGTGGGCGTGGATATAAGAAACGGTTTTGTATCCGTAAAAGGCTGGACCGAGGATACGGAAATAAATGTATTTGATTTCTGCGAAAAAATGCAGAACCTGGGCGTTGATACCCTTATTGTTACGGATATTTCAAAAGACGGAGCCATGCAGGGCACAAACTTTTCTCTTTATAAGGAAATATCAGAACGGTTCACAATAAATGTTACTGCCTCGGGAGGGGTTTCCTCCCTTGAGGATGTGAAAAAACTTGCAGGGCTCGGCATTTACGGCGCCATAATAGGCAAAGCTTATTACACCGGCGCAATCTCAATAAAGGAAGCGGTTGAAGCGGCAAAATGATTACAAAAAGAATTATACCCTGCCTTGATGTAAGAGACGGCAGAGTTGTAAAAGGCGTTAATTTCGGCGGACTAAATGATGTTTCATCCCCGGTGGAGCTTGCGGATTTTTACTCAAGATGCGGCGCGGATGAGCTGGTATTTTACGATATCACCGCCTCATCGGACGGCCGTAAGATTTTTACCGATATACTGTGCGAAACCGCAAAAAAAGTGTTTATCCCTCTGACGGTAGGCGGAGGTATAAACACAGTTGAGGATTTTGACAGAGTGCTGAAATGCGGCGCGGATAAAGTGAGCGTAAACTCCGGCGCCATAAGAAACCCCGGCCTTGTGGAACAGGCTGCCAAGCTCTACGGCGACCAGTGCGTGGTTATATCCGCTGATGTAAAAAGAGTTGACGGGGTTTTCAGGGTATTTGCCAAAGGCGGCAGAGAGAATACCGGCATGGAAGCGGTGCAGTGGATAAAGCGCTGTGTTGACAGCGGCGCAGGTGAGGTTGTGCTCAACTCCATTGACACCGACGGCGTAAAAAAGGGATTTGACCTTGAAATGCTGGATGCGGTGTGCAACGCCGTAAGCGTGCCTGTTATTGCCTCGGGAGGAGCCGGCTGTGCCGAAGATTTTGTAACCCTTTTCAAAACCCTGCCCAAGGTGGATGCGGGACTTGCGGCCTCGATATTCCACTTCGGTGAGGTCAAAATTGAGGACCTTAAAAAACTGCTTAAAGAAAACGGTATTCCCGTAAGAATCTGACGGGGATATAAGGAGAAAAATATGATTGTCATTAACGAGCTTAAATTTGACGAAAAGGGGCTTATCCCCGCAATTGTGGTTGACACCGTAACAAAAAATGTGCTGACCCTTGCTTATATGAACAAGGAGAGCCTTGAAATATCAATGCAGAAGGGGCTCACCTGCTTCTGGAGCCGCTCAAGGCAGGAGCTTTGGCTAAAAGGAGAAACCAGCGGTAATTACCAGCATATAGTTTCTATTACCGCGGACTGCGACAAGGATGCCCTGAGGGTTGAGGTTATACCCGACGGCCCTGCCTGCCATCTGGGCACGACATCCTGCTTTGAAAACCCCGTTTGGCAGAGCGATGAAAACTCCGCCTTTTCCCTTGAATCGCTTATGAAGCTGATTGAGGGCAGAAAAACGGAGAAAAAAGAAGGATCATACACCACTTACCTTTTTGAAAAGGGAATAGACAAGATACTCAAGAAGGTGGGCGAGGAATCCACAGAGGTTATAATTGCCGCCAAGGCCGGGGATAAAAAAGAGACGATATATGAAGTATCCGACCTGACATATCACATAATGGTAATGATGATTGAAATGGGAATATCCCTTGATGATATTTACAATGAGCTTGCCTCAAGGCATGTGATTGACCATAAAGTAAAACAGGAAAAAATGACAAAGTGAGGTATAAATATGTTCTGTGCTGAATGCGGAAGCCCTCTGGAGCCCGGCATTAAATTCTGCCCCAACTGCGGCGCAAAAATACCCGAAGCGGAAAACGAACCCGAAACTATAAAAAGCGAACCGGAGCAGGCGGTAACCGATCCCGCTCCCGTGCAGGAAAATGAGCAGCCTGCTGTTTGTCAGCCGGCTCCCGATTATTCCTCCCCCGCCCCCGAAGGCGAAAATTCAAAGAGCAGCATATCCTTTACCGATGCCATTGCTCTGTTTTTCAGGCGCTACACGGATTTCCGGGGAAGATCAGGGCTTACGGAGTTCTGGTACGCCGTAATTATGGAGGTTATTGTAACCTCAGGTCTCAGCTATCTTTCAAGCAGATTTCAATTCGGAGTTCTGGCCCTTACCAGCGTTTTATGGGGCCTTGCAACTATTATACCCGGCATTGCTGTATCCGTAAGGCGGCTGCACGATACAGGCAGAAAAGGCACATATCTGCTTATAGGGCTTATCCCCCTTGTGGGCTGGATTATACTGATTATTGCCTTTGCAGGCCAAAGCGCACCGGATAACGAATACGGCCCTGCCGTAAATAACAACAGCGGAGAAAACCAATGAAAAAAGCGGTATCTCTTATATTGTCGGCAACTTTGATGTTTTTTTCTTCATTTTTTGCTTACGCATATTACTTCTCAACAGGTAATATTGCAACACCCTGCACCGTAAGCGCAAAAAAAGGATGCACTTTCATTGCGGATTACGCCGACGGACGGGCTCACGACCACGCCCTGTGCGAGGAGCTGACACTTAAATACAAAACAGAAGTTACCCTTGACGGCGAAGCGACGGACCCGGAACTGCTCACGGAAAACGGTTACAAAACCGACGGAATCCTTTACGCCCACATCACCGCCAGGGATGATGAAGACAATGAAAGAACCGGATATGTGAATATAAAGGACCTTTCTCCGGTTAAGAAATCCGTTGGTATAAGCGAAGGCGCAAAAACCACATACCCGGTTAAGTTTCATGTTATCGCTGAAGAAGGGGTAAAAATCTATGCCGGCCCCTCAAGAGTTTATGAGGAACTGGGGCAGATTCCCTGCGGCGGCGAGTTTGAGACAAATTATATTGACAGCTATGAGTATTATTCCTATGCTTACACGGAATACAATAATATAAAAGGCTGGGTTTATATTTACCCCTACACCGGTAAAGCTCCCCTTGCTAATATTATAGATGAAAACTCCTACTATACAGGAAAGCTTACCGTGGTAAAGGAAGGGCAGGAACTTACGGACCTGAATGAAATTATAAACGATTCCTACAAGGTTACATCGGAAAAAATCCCTGCCGGCACAGAGCTGAAATTTGACTATTATGTTGATATGGGAGCTACTTATGCGGCCCTTACCGAATACGGCGGCAGCAAAGGCTGGCTGTATTTTGAGGAAAACTATGATGAGCCGGAAGATTACAACTGCATCTGCTATGTAAGAGATGTGGGTTATATAGGTGAAAAGATGCCTCTATACTCTGATTTTGATATTAAAAAAGAGGAGGGCACCGTACCTGCCGGCACAAAAATCAACATAAACGCAATTTATATTGATGCCCTGGAAGAATTTGATGCCGAAGAAAACTCCGGATATAATGTTAAACTGCTGATAGAATACGGCGGCTCGGAATACTGGATACAAACCGGCGGAACCGCAAATGTCACTATGTGCTCCGGCAGATATTCTCAGCTTGATTCCATAGGCACAACGGCGGATATGTATGCCGATACCGATAAAGAATCCGAAGTAGTGGGACAGGTGACCCCCGATAACGATTTCAGGGTGTTTATGACCACCACAAGGAAAAATGTTAACTGGCTCTATGTTTACAATAACGGAAAATGGGGCTGGATAATTGATAACGAGGATTATAATTGGGTTGGCCAGACCGCCATAACGGCGCTGAGGCTGAATGACGACGGCTCAGTTTCAGTAGGAATGGAAGTAAACTTCTCCGATGAAGAATTTGATAAAAAAGAGTTTGAGCCGGAGGTAATAACCCAGTCCACAGCCCCTGAACCTACAAAGAAGGAAAAGAACCCGCCTAGTTTTACAAAAATTATTACCATGATTGCCGTACCTGCAGCCCTTATTGCCGCCGGCGCTGTTGCCGGGATTGCAATATATATCAAGAAACGGGATAAGCAGGACGAGGAAAAATACAATAAGATATAAAATGAAAACTCCCGCAGCAGCTGCAGCTGCTGCGGGAGTTTTGTTATTATTTAATTTCTGTCCTGGTCAATCAGGATTTTCAGGGCGTTTACGGCGGTTTTTATCATGGGCTCAAGGTCGGTAACTCTCTGTGCCGGCATACCGCAGTCCACCTGCTCCTGATTCCAGACGCAGTGGAATACTGCGCCCACTCTCAGCCTTCGCAAGGCTCCGGCTATAAACAGAGCGGAGCTTTCCATTTCAGACGCAAGGCAGCCTCCTTTTATCCAGGCCTGCCACTTGGCTTTAAGCTCTTCGCTGCTGCCCATTGAATCGGGGTTATGCTGGCCGTAGAAGCTGTCCTTTGCCTGAACTATGCCGGTGTGGTAAGGTACACCACCCTGCTTAGCGCTTCTGACAAGAGCGTTGGTTACATCAAGATCAGCAACGGCGGGAAACTCTATGGGCATATATTCCTTTGAGGTGCCGTCCATTCTGATAGCTCCCGTGGCTATAACAAGATCCCCGGGGTTCACACTGAGCTGCATACCGCCGCAGGTACCGGCTCTTATGAAAGTATTTACGCCGATATGGGCAAGCTCCTCAATACATATTGCGGCAGAAGGTGCGCCGATGCCCGTGGAAACCGCCAGCACTTTTTCGCCGTTTAATGTTCCCTCGAAGGTTCTGAACTCTCTGTTGAACATTACCTCACGGGGATTGTCAAAATAGGAGGCAATCTGTTCTGTTCTGCCCGGATCTCCGGGTAAGATTGCGTATTTTGCATTTACCGAACTGTCAAGGCCGATATGATACTCTTTTTCGCTCATATTATCACTCCTTACAGGGTTTCATTCATGCTGCCGCTTCTGTAGCCCAAAAGGTCAAGGGCGGTATAGGCAAAGCCGGCTTCTCTGAATTTTTCATATATTTCTTTCCTGAGTTTTTCATCTGCAAGCAGGCTGAAATCGGCAGGGTCAAGTTCAATTCTGGCAGTATCGCCGTGAACCCGTACCCGGAGCCCGGAAAAACCAAGGCCGTAAAGAATACTCTCCCCCTGCTCAGCCATCCTGAGTTTCTCCGCCGTTAAGGTTTCGCCGTAGGGGATGCGGGTGGCAAGGCAGGCAAGGGACGGCTTATCTTTTGTTGGGAGATTCAGCTCTGCGGACAGTGAATAAACATCTTTTTTTGTTATTCCGCACTCTTTCAGCGGGCTTATGATGCCCAGCTCTTCAAGGGCTCTCATACCCGGGCGGTAATCGGAAACATCGTCGGCATTTGTGCCGTCAATAACGGTTTTTTTACCTTCTTTCTCCGCCTTTTCAAGGATAAAGCCGAAAAGCTTCTTTTTGCATATATAGCATCTGTCCGGCGGATTACGGGATATGGCAGCATCTGCAAGAGGATTGAACTCAAGCTCAATCTGTTTTATGCCGTATTCCCTGCAGAAATCCTGTGCCTGCCGCTTTTCGCGCCCGGGGAAAAAGGGAGATATTACGGTAACAGCAACAGCCCTTTCGCCGAGGGCCTCTTTTGCGGCATACAGCAGCAGGGAGGAATCGGTTCCGCCGGAAAAAGCCACGGCGGCTGAGCCGCGCCGGGACAGATTATTCTTCAGTTTTTCATACTTTCCTTCAAGCTCAGGTTTCATTTCTCTTCTCCGCATATTTTTTATAATTATACTATCTTTTGCCTCCTGTGTAAACAAAAAAGCGGTTCTTACGAACCGCTTTCGGTAAAATCTTTTTTGATTCTGGGCAGATTCCATCGGAAAGCCATAGACAGCAGGCGAATAACCCAGATTGAAAATGCGCCGATAACAATGGCTGTTACATTGCCGGTGACTTTATACTCGGTAAGGAGCTGATAAATCAGGGCGCCTATAATTGCGGCCAGGGCGTAAATGCGTTTTGAGAGAATTACGGGTATTTTGCCCGCCATAAGGTCCCTGAGCACTCCGCCGCCGACGCCTGTAACCGTGCCTACAAATACACACAGATAGGTGCCGTTAAGGAATCCGCAGTTGTGGGCCCATTCCACTCCACCTACGGTAAATATGGCAAGACCCACCGCATCAAATATATTGATAATAAGGGAGTAGCGGTCCATGTGGTGCTCTATTTCGGTGCCTGCAAAATAAACCGCCGCAAACACAGCCGCCGAAACAATAACGGCGGTAATTGAATAAACGGGCTTTCTGAAAGCCGCCGGGGGCAGGTAACCGAGAATTATATCGCGGAAAATTCCGCCGCCCACTGCGGTAACAAGACCCAGCACCACGGTGCCCAGAATATCCAGTTTTTTCTGCACTGCGGTTATGGCGCCGGAAATTGCGAAGAAAACCGTGCCCACTATTTCAAGAGCAAAAAACAAAGTGTCAAGATTCATTTTCTTTTTCCGCTTTACTTTCACGCAATTCCGAAAAGAATTTTTTGAGAACGGCGGAGCATTCCTCCTGCATAAAACCGGAAACAACCTCCGGCTTATGATTATAAGGCAGGTCAAAAAGGTTTATCACCGAGCCGCAGGAGCCGGATTTGGGATCCGCCGCCCCGTAAACAAGGCGCCTTATGCGGGAGTTGATAATTGCCCCGGTGCACATAGGGCAGGGCTCAAGGGTTACATACATTTCGCACTCCCAGAGCCGCCAGCCCCCCAGAGCTTTGCAGGCCTTGTCAATGGCCTCAATTTCCGCATGGGCAAGGGCATTTTTGCCGGCTTCCCGGCGGTTTCTGCCTGTGGAGACAACCTCGCCGTTTCTTGTTATTACCGCCCCTACGGGCACCTCGGTTTCCGCTGCGGAAAGGGCCGCCTGCTCAAGGGCAATAAGCATAAAATCCTTATCGGTCATTATTTTTTAAGTCCCCAGATTTTCTTTGCGTAATCATCAATGGATCTGTCGGCGCTGAATATGCCTGCCCCTGCTACATTTATAAGGGACATTTTATTCCAGGCCTTGCTGTCAAGCCAGGCCTGCTCAACATCTCTCTGGGCCTGCCTGTAATCTGCAAAGTCCGCAAGCACCATATAGGGATCGTGGTGAATGATGGTGCCGCCTATTTCGCCGAAGTTCTTGCCGCAGATACCTTTATTGATAAACTCAACCATATCGTGGATTTCTGCGTTGTTGTTATAGTAATTCTGAGGATTGTAGCCGTCTTTCTTGAGGTTATTTACCTCTTTGGTGGTCATGCCGAAAATAAAGATATTGTCTTTGCCTACGGCATCGTAAATCTCTACATTTGCGCCGTCCATTGTGCCAAGGGTAACGGCGCCGTTGATCATAAGCTTCATATTGCCCGTGCCGCTGGCCTCGGTGCCGGCAAGGGAAATCTGCTCGCTTATTTCGGCGGCGGGCATAAGGGCCTCTGCCTTTGTAACGCTGTAATTCTCAACAAAAACAACTTTCAGCTTATCGTTGACCTGAGGATCGCTGTTAATAAGCTTGCCCAGGTAGCAGATAAACTCAATTATCTTTTTGGCAACATAGTAGCCGGGGGCCGCCTTTGCGCCGAAAATATAGGTATGGGGCACATAATCCCCGTTGGGGTTATTCTTGATTTCAAGATATTTTGCAAGGATATTCAGGGCGTTGAGCTCCTGGCGCTTATACTCGTGAAGCCTCTTTACCTGAACATCAAAGAGTGACTGCGGGTCAAGGGTTTCACCGGTGGTGCGCTTGATGAGGGCGGCAAAGTCCTCTTTATTTGCTGTTTTGATTTTGCCGAAATCTTCAAGAACAGTTTTGTTATTTTTGAACTTTGAGAGTTTTTTAAGCTCGGAAGCATCGTGGATAAATCCGTTGCCTATAAGCTCCTCAATTTTGCCGCTCAGGCGGGGGTTGGCCTGGCAGAGCCATCTGCGGTAAGCAATACCGTTGGTAACATTGGTGAACTTGCCGGGCTCGATGGTATAGAAATCGTGGAAGGTGGATTCCTTGAGAATCTCGCTGTGAAGGGCGGAAACGCCGTTTACCTTATGGCAGACAGCCACACACATATTGGCCATTCTTACGGCGCCGTCGGAAACTATTGCCATCCTCTCAACCCTGCCGGCGTCACCGGTAAGGTTCCAGATTTTGCTTCTAAAGCGGTTGTCTATCTCTTTGACTATCTGATAAATTCTGGGAAGGAGTCTCTTGAACAGATCCTCGCTCCAGCATTCAAGAGCCTCGGACATAACGGTATGGTTTGTGTATGCGCAGACTTTCTCAACAATCTTAAACGCATCATCCCAGCCGTAGCCGCACTCATCAAGGAAAATCCTCATAAGCTCGGGGATAGCAAGGGTGGGATGGGTATCGTTAATATGAATAGCATTCTTTTCCGCAAAATTATCAAGGGTGCCGTACTGGCGCAGATGCCACTGAACTATATCCTGAATTGAAGCAGAAACGAGGAAATACTGCTGCCTGAGACGAAGGCTCTTACCCTCCTGATGGTTATCTGCAGGGTAAAGCACTTTGCTGATAACCTCGGCCATGGCCTTCTCTTCCATAGAGCGCATATAGTTGCCCTCGTTGAAGGAGGTCATATCAATACCGTCGGCTTTTGCGCTCCACAGGCGCAAAACGGCAACGCCCTCGCGGTCCTTGGAAGGCACCATCATATCATAGGGCACGGCCTTGACTGTTTTGCAGTCCACAAGGTCAACGCTGAGGTAGCCCTCATTCCAGTTCTCTTCAAGGCGGCCTTCAAACTTGACCTCAACTGTTTTTTCTTCACGGGGGATAAGCCATACATCGCCGCCGGGGAGCCAGAAATCCGGCATTTCGGTCTGCCAGCCGTCAACAAGCTTCTGCTTGAAAATACCGTACTCATAAAGTATTGAATAGCCTATGCCCTGATAGCCCTCATTGGCAATGGCATCAAGGTAGCAGGCGGCAAGACGGCCGAGGCCGCCGTTACCGAGACCCGCATCCGGCTCAAGCTCATAAAGCTTATCAAGGGAAACGCCGAAGGAATCAAGGGCTTTCCTTGCCTGGTCTGTGATGCTCAGGTTATAGAGAGTATTTTTAAGGCTTCTGCCCATAAGGAATTCCATGCTGATATAGAAAATCCTCTTTTCCTTATTGGCTTTGCCCTTGTAATCAAACTTTCTTCTCTTAGTTCTTGCCATATCGCGGCTGATGCCGGCAAGGACCTCGTAAAACTGCTCATCGGTAGCTTCTTTGGGTGATATTCCGTAAAGGTGGCTGAGCCTTGCGATTATATCCTCTTTGAGCTGCTTGATGGTTACTTTTTCGCTCATAAATATCTCCTTTTTAAACTTAATCAAGTGGAATTATACGACTTTCCCGGGCAAAAAACAACAGCGTGTGTTATTTTTGTAACTTATTACTTGTATAATAAAAGAAATTTAATTATAATAGGTAAAATTGATGAATTTGAGGTTAAAATATGTATAATCAGTTTCCCGGCGCTTCCGAAACATACAGGAACACGGCGGAAGAAAAAATAAATATCGGCCTGATAGGCAAAACCTCGGGCCTTTGCATAATTGCCTATGTGATAATACAGAATGCTCTTACCCTGCCCCTGCTGTTTCCCTATGTAAGAGAGCTGTTCAAGACAAATTCCCTTTTTCAGGATTCGGTTACCATTTTCCTTTCTGTTCTCGGCCTGCTTATTCCCTTTGCCGTGGGCGGAAAGCGGCTTGAAAAAAAACTGAATGTAAACGCCTTCCCCCTTGAAAAGCCCTATGACATGCGCCTTGCGGTGTTTGTGGTTTTTCTCGGCTTTTTCATCTGCCTTATCGGGGACTACATCACCGGCCAGTTTACCGGGCTTATTGAAAAAACGGGCTTCAAGCTTTCTCAGCCGGATTTTGCAACACCCGACGGAATAATCGGCAGGCTGTACTATATTCTCACTATCGCAGTTGTGCCTGCCCTGTGCGAAGAGGCGGCGGTAAGGGGCGCTGTTATGCAGCCTTTAAGGCGTTACGGCGACAAGTTTGCAATTATTATTTCATCGCTGGTGTTTGCAATACTTCACGGCAACCTTGTGCAGTTTCCCTTTGCGCTGATTGCAGGGCTCGGACTCGGCTACGCTGCCTGCATAACGGGAAGCCTGTGGCCTTCGATTATAATACACTGCCTTAATAACGTCTACTCCTGCATTACGGCTTTTATGATGACAGATATTACGGATACGGAAAAGCTGAACACCGTGTTTACCGTTACCCTTTATTCCCTTTATGCCGTAAGCATTCTGGGCTCCGTGATATTTGTTTTTATAAAAGGCAGGCGCTCGCTGAACAAACTGCCCACCTACAACACAGCGGGCAAAAAAGCCGGGGCTTTTTTCGGCAATATACCTATGATTATTTCACTGATTATTATGCTTATAATTACCGCAAACTACATTTCCAGGGTATAACCTATGCTGCTGAATAAAAACGACAAAATTGAAATTGATATAGACAGCTGCGGCCTTGACGGCAGCGGCGTTGGCCGTTATGAGGGTATGGCGGTTTTTGTGCGCTGCGCAATACCCGGCGAAAAAATACGCGCCCACATAATCAAAGCAAAAAAGAACTATGCCGCAGGCAAAATTGAAGAAATAATTGTTTCTTCGCCGGACAGAATTGAAAGCCCCTGCCCCGTTTACGGCAGATGCGGGGGCTGTTCCTTCGGCCATATGAAATATGAGGCGGAAATCAGAGCAAAGGAGAATCACGTTAAAGAGTGCTTCCGCCGCATAGGCGGCCTGAACCCGGAATTTGAGGAAACCTTGGCGGCAAAAAAAATATACGGCTACAGAAACAAAGCGCAGTTCCCCGTTAGAAAAGACGGGGATAAACTGCTTATGGGGTTTTATTCCCCCCGCACCCACAGGGTTATTCACTGCCCGGGCTGCCTGCTTCAGCCGCCGGAGTTTGAAAAAATCCTGGGAGTTTTTGAA
Source organism: Clostridia bacterium (assembly GCA_017430535.1). Lineage (GTDB taxonomy): Bacteria > Bacillota > Clostridia > Oscillospirales > Acutalibacteraceae > CAG-177. The sequence continues at coordinate 230,027 of JAFRMR010000026.1, read as the reverse complement.
AACTACATAAATGAATTTAATGTGCCGGTATATGATGAGGAAAGCGGCAAAGGCCTTATACGCCACATATACCTGAGAAAAGGCACCGCCAGCGGAGAAATTGCAGTGTGCCCCGTAATAAACGGAAAATCTCTGCCTGCAGAGGATGAGCTTGTAAAAATGCTGACCGCCTGCTGTGAAAGCATAAAAACCGTTGTTATAAATGAAAACCCGGAAAGCACAAATGTTGTTACGGGCGAAAAGTGCAGAACGGTTTACGGGCCGGGATATATAACCGACACCCTCTGCGGCCTTGAATTCCGCCTTTCTCCCCTCTCATTTTATCAGGTTAACCGTGACCAGGCGGAGCGGCTTTACGGCAAAGCCGCCGAATACGCCTGCCTGACGGGGAAAGAAACCGTGCTGGACCTTTACTGCGGCACGGGGACCATAGGCCTGACAATGGCAAAAAATGCCGGGCGTATTATCGGGGTTGAAGTGATACCTGAGGCAATAGAAGATGCCGGAATAAATGCGGAAACAAACGGCATTGAAAATGCCCGGTTTATATGCGCCGATGCCTCCAAGGCGGCTGAAGAGCTGAAAACAGAAGGAATAAAACCGGATGTTGTAATACTTGACCCGCCCCGTAAGGGCTGTGCCCGGGAAGTGCTTGAAACCGTGGCGGAAATGAAGCCGGAGAGAATAGTTTATGTTTCCTGCGACCCCGCAACCCTTGCCAGAGACTGCGGAATATTCAGGGAGCTCGGTTATGAAACAGTGAAGGCGGCAGCCTGCGATATGTTTCCGAGAACGGGGCATTGTGAAACTGTCGCGTGCCTGACGCGAAGTTTCGCATCGAGATAAATCCGTTCCGGATTTTCGATATGCTTTTGAAAAAAGCTCGATATGCCGCCAAAAGCGGCTCGATATATCGCTCCGCGATAAGAAAGGATTTATCGAGAAAACTCGTTTGCTATGCAAACATATCGAATGAGGCAAATGCCTCATATATCGAATTGTCTGAGGAAAATATATCGAATCGCGCACAGCGGGATATATCGACAAAGGAAGGAAAACTGAATGGAAACTAACAAAAACGAACTTCGCGAACTGACAATTTCTTTTGCACTTGAAGTATCGGATTTATGCGACAATATTAAAGGCTGCCACTCATATGTTGAACAGATTATACGCTCTTCTTCATCAATAGGAGCTAACCTTTTTGAAGCAAAGTATGCCCAAAGCAGAGCTGATTTTATTCATAAGCTTGAAATATCGTTGAAAGAATGCTCAGAAACAGAATACTGGCTTGTGTTATTACACAGAAAGAATAAGATAAGTACTGAACAGTTTAATAAGCTAAATTCAACCAGAGGAACAATTCAGCGAAAACTGATTGCTTCAATCACTACGGCAAAAAACAATGCTGAGAAATAAAAGCTATACTATAGGGAGGAATAATACATGGGATTATTTGATAAACCGGAAGTTACAATCCTGAAAGAAACCAGTGATGCAAAAGACTATCTTGAAAAGCTTGAAACGCTCAGAAAAGAAATTACCGATAATACTGAGTTTGCAAGTAAAATAGATAAAGAAATCGCAATAACCAAAGCAGGAATAATCGGCGAAGAATCCATAATGTTTGAACTGAAAAACAGCGGTATGGATCTTGTTGTATTGCATGACTTATATATTGAAACATCGGACGGAAGAGGCGCACAAATTGATTATTTGGTTATTACACCTTATGTTAATGTGCTGATTGAATGCAAAAATCTTTTCGGTAATATTGAAATAAACAGCAAAGGCGAGTTTATACGCTCCTTTCAATACAATGGCCATTGGATAAAAGAAGGTATTTACAGCCCTATTACACAAAATGAGCGGCATTTAACTGTGTTTAAGAATTGCAGAACTGAAAATAAAAATATTTTTAAACGCGCTTTAGCAGATAAAAGTTTTGAAACATTTAACAAATCTTTAGTAGTTTTAGCCAATCCAAAAACAATTGTAAATGATAAATACGCTCCGAAAGAAATAAGAAATAAAGTTATAAGAGGAGACCAACTTATCAACGTTCTTAAGGGACTGAAAAATGAGTTTAAGAGCAGTAAAAAAGAAATGATTTCCTATGGTAATAACTATCTTGCTTTGAACAGGGAAAACAGAAAAGAATACATTGCAAAGTTTCAAAAATTTGTTGATGAAAACAATCAAGCTCTTACAGAGACGGAAGAAATATCAAATACTGAAAGTTTAAAAAATGACAAATCGGATTCTATAAATCAATCATCGGATGATGAAACTTTAATCTGCCCGTGGTGCGGGAAAGAACTCGTGCTGAGAACTGCAAAAAAGGGAACAAATACCGGAAACCAATTTTACGGGTGTTCAGGTTTCCCTAAGTGCAGATATATAAAAAACTTATAATTCAAAACTTGTATAGTCTGTCGAGATAAATCCGTTCCGGATTTTCGATATGCTTTTGAAAAAGTTCGATATGCCGCCAAAAGCGGCTCGATATATCGCTCCGCGATAAGAAAGGGTTTATCGAGAAAACTCGTTTGCTATGCAAACATATCGAATGAGGCGAATGCCTCATATATCGAATCGCACACAGCGAGATATATCGACAAAAGAAGGATATTAAGTAAACAAGCACCATATTATTTCGGAGGAAAAAATGGCATCGGATAAGGAATACCTTGATTATATACTGGAGCAGCTTTCCGAAACCGAGGGGATAACCTGCAGAGCTATGATGGGTGAATACATAATTTACTGCCGTGGTAAGGTAATAGGCGGCATTTATGATAACCGTTTTCTGGTTAAACCCGTTAAATCCGCCGCGGCGCTTATGCCTGAGGCGGAAAAAGAGCTCCCCTACGAAGGGGCAAAGGAAATGCTGCTTGTGGAAAATATTGAAAATAAAGATTTCCTCAGGGAACTGATTGAGGCAATATACAATGAGCTCCCGGAGCCGAAGAAGAAAGCAAAAAAGCAATGAAAGCTGTACTGTATATTCACGGCCGGGGCGGCAGCCCGGGAGAGGCGGAGCATTATAAAGCTCTTTTCCCAGGCTGTTTTGTTACCGGGCTTGATTATCAATCCGCAACCCCTTGGGATGCAGGTAAAGAAATAAAAGAAGCCGTAATGAAACTAAAAAAACAATACGGCGGCATAACCCTTATTGCAAACAGCATAGGCGCATTTTTTGCCTTGCACTCCGGCGCCGATTCGCTGACAGACAAGGCATACTTCATATCCCCTGTAATTGATATGGAAAAGCTTATATTGGGCATGATGCTGCAGGCAGGGGTTACGGAAGATGAGCTGAAAGAAAAAGGAACAGTGATTACGAAAAGCGGCGAAATACTCTCATGGGATTACCTTACCTATGTAAGAGAAAATCCCGTAAACTGGAGCGGCCCGGCGGAAATTCTTTACGGCAGCGGCGATAACCTGACGGATATTGAAACTGTAAAAGCCTTTGCAAATAAAATAAACGCAAAGCTGACTGTAATGGAAGGCGGAGAGCACTGGTTCCATACACAGGAGCAAATGGCGTTTCTTGATAAATGGATAATAAATAATCAGGATAAGGAGAAAACAAAGATGAACGAAATAATCAAAGCAATGGAAGAGCGCAGGAGCATACGCAAATTCAGGCCGGATATGCCGGCAAAAGAGCAGATTGATGAGATACTGAATGCCGGGCTTTATGCCGCAAACGGCAGAGGTATGCAGGCGGCAATTGCAATTGCTGTAACAAACAAAGAGCAGAGGGATAAACTTGCCGATATAAACCGCAGAATAGGCGGCTGGGCCGAAGGCTTTGACCCCTTTTACGGCGCCCCTGTTATAATTATTGTGCTGGCAGATAAAAGCTGCCCCACTTATATTTATGACGGCAGCCTTATGATGGGCAACCTTATGCTTGCCGCCCACAGCCTGGGCCTTGGAAGCATATGGATTCACAGGGCCAAAGAAGAGTTTGAAATGCCGGAATACAAAGCTATGCTTAAAGAACTGGGCATTGAAGGCGAATGGGAGGGCATAGGCCACTGCGCCCTTGGCTTTATTGACGGCGATATGCCGGCGGCCGCCGGAAGAAAAGACGGCAGAATTTACAGGATAGACTGATAATAACCTTGCGAAAGGCAGAGGAACATGACTGATTTCAAAAAGCAGGCCGAAATGGATTCATCGGGTTTTGTTATACTGGCAGATTATGTGCCGGGAATAATACAGGAAATACGCTACCACTCCACATACAATTTTGTAGGGGATCGCATTGACGGCTACGAGGAACCCGTTGCCCTTATCACCAAAGAGGCGGCGAGGGCTCTTAAAACCGTGAGCAACGAAATGAACGCCCAGGGCTACAGATTAAAGGTTTTTGATGCCTACCGCCCGGCAAGGGCCGTAAGGCACTTTGTGCTGTGGGGAATTGAAGACCTGGATAAAAGGATGAAGCCGTTTTTTTACCCGGAGCTTGAAAAGCACGAGCTGTTTGAGCAGGGATATATTGCAAAGCAATCCAGCCACAGCCGGGGCAGCACTGTGGACCTTACGCTGCTTGATATGAGCACCGGCAAGGAACTGGATATGGGCGGACCCTTTGACCTTTTCAGCGAGCTTTCGCACCCCGGGTGCAGGGCGGTTACCGAAGAGCAGTATTACAACCGCATGTTGCTTCAGGGCGCAATGGTGCGCAACGGTTTCAATACCCTGAACTGCGAGTGGTGGCACTTTACATTAAAGGATGAGCCCTACCCGGATACTTACTTTGATTTTCCCGTTTCCTGCGCATATCTCAGGCGATAAATATATTTAACCGAGGAATAGAGTATGTTTTACTTTTTGCTTAAACCCATAATGACCTTTAACTTTATCCTTATTGCCGCGGCGGTAATACCGGCTGTATTCCTTATGCTGAAGGTTTACCGCTCGGACAGGCTGGAAAAAGAGAGCAGAGGCCTGCTGCTCCGCCTTGTAAGGGGAGGAATACTTTCCTCACTGCTGGCGCTGGTTGAGGAAAGAATACTGAGCGCGGTTCTGGGCAGAATGGTTGACGAAAAGACTTTGCTTTACAATATCATCCTGTATTTTATTGTGGTTGCGGTTTCCGAGGAAAGCTCAAAGTATATTTTCCTCAGGAGGAACTCCTGGAATTCAGTTGAATTCAACAGCAGGTTTGACGGTGTTGTTTACGCGGTATTCACCTCCCTGGGTTTTGCCCTTTGGGAAAACATAAGTTATGTTATGACCTACGGCTTCAGGGTGGCAATAGTAAGGGCCGTAACCGCAATACCGGGCCACGCCTGCTTCGGGGTGTTTATGGGCGTATTTTACGGCCTTGCAAGGATGTATTACAACAGGAGAGAATACTCGCTTTCAAAAATCTGCCGCGTAATGTCGGTTATTATACCGGTTTTTCTTCACGGCACATATGATTTCATTGCCACTATGGAGGAAACCGTATTCGGGCTGTACTTTATCGCTTTTGTTTCAATTCTGTTTGTTGTATCCTACATAGTTGTTTCAAAAGAATCAAAAACGGATGAATATATAGTCTGATTAACAGAAAGCATAAAAAAGCAGTCTTCCCTCGGGAAGACTGTTTTTTATTTCAGGCTGCTTAAATAAGCCGTAAACACTATTGTACTGTCATCTTTAAGGGATGCGCTGATGCTTCCCTTATGGTTTTCGCATATTCCCCTTGCAACCGAGAGGCCTATGCCGAATCCTCCCGTGCCTGAGTTTCTTGATTTATCGGCTCTGTAAAACCTGTCAAACAGGTGGGGTATATCAACGGCATCTGTATTTTCGCATTTATTTGATGAGACTATTTCAACGCCTTTTTTATGCCGCTTCATTGAAAAATGTATTTCACTGCCGGGGGAAGCGTATTTTACGGCATTATCAATAAGGATTGAAACCAGCTGCCTGACAGCATACTCATCCCCCCGCATTTCAATACCCTTCTCAGTATCTGCATTTATAGTGTGCCCCTGTTCACTGGCAAAATCAGAAAAAGAATCTATAGTTTCGCTTACTGCATCGCTTATGCTGAACCTGACGGCATCGGGCACTCTGCCCTCATCGGATTTTGCAAGGGTAACAAGAGAGTTTACAAGATTTTTCAGCTTTTCGGTCTGGGCGGCAGCTTTATCAATCCACTTTTGCTTGCCGACTTCCATTTCAAGCACGCTCAGGCAGGTATTTATAACCGTAATGGGAGTTTTCAGCTCGTGGCTTGCGTCGGTGATAAACTGCTTTTGCTTTCTGTCGCTTTCAATAACGGGCTCCATGGCTCTTTTTGAAAACAATATGATAATTATGCATATAAGGGCTATGCAAAAGGCGGTAACGCACAGGGAAACAATAAGCAGAGTAAAAGCGGAGTTAATCTCTCTGTGACAGTCAAGAAACACTGCCATATACTCCCCGCCCTGCTGTTTTGTAACCTTGTAGGCATAGCCGTCTTCATAACCGCGCCCTTCGCCGCGCTCATAAGCCACCTCGGCATAATCATCAATATCATCAAGCTCAACAGCGGCAATTTTATCAAGATTATATTTCAGTATTTCACCGTTTTCATCAAAGCGTATAACAAAAAAGCGTGTCATAAAAGGTGTTTCTTTTTCAAAACGGCGGTCATTTTGACCGAAGCCGGGCACATGTTCCCGGTAGGGTGTCTCCTTTTCGGCAGGCTCCGGCATTATGCCCTGATTCACGGTTAATGTATCAAGGGTATTATTCACCTTTGAAAACTCCGAAATATAATTTGCAATATTAACCCCGGCACACAGCAGAATCATTACCGAGGTTACCGCGGCTATTGAAATAACAATAAATTTTTTCCGAAGCCGTTTAATCATTTTCTGCCTCCAGAATATATCCAAGGCCCCTGTTGGCGTGTATTGTAACAGATGAGCCTATGGATTTAAGCTTTTTTCTCAGGTTTGAAATATGCACCCAAACCACATTTATCTCGGATTCGGAATCCCATCCCCACACACGTTCCATTATTTTTTCAGCTGAAAAAACTGTGTTGGGGGCGCGCAAAAGCAGTTCCATTACCTGAAACTCCCTGCCGCTCAGGCGCACGGATTTGCCGGCAGAGCACTGCAGCATATCGCTGACCGGATTAAGGGTAATATCAGCATAAGACAAAACGGGAGGCTTATACTCCTCGCGCCTTCTTAATATGGCCCTTAACCTGCTGAGCAGTTCATCTGTATCAAAGGGCTTTGGCAGATAATCATCTGCTCCGGTATCAAAGCCTGTTATTCTGTCATTCTTTTCCGCCTTGGCGGTAAGCATCATAACCGGGGTTTTATTACCGTCCGCCCTGATACGGCGAAGAACCTCTATGCCGTCCATTTTAGGCATCATAACATCCAGAATAATTGCGTCATAATCATCCGCCCCTGCATATTCGTAGGCGGAAAGGCCGTCATTTACCGTATCAACCGTAAAACGGTTTTTTTCAAAAAATGCCGCAAGTGCTTCGGCAAGGTCGGTTTCATCTTCTGCAATAAGCAGGCGCATATTATCACCCCGATTGAATTATATTATATAAACCCGGCAAAATCAATAATCTGATTTGACCGATAATCAAAGTGAATCCTTTACCGCGTATTTTGAACAGGTAATATTCAGGTTGCCGTTTCTTACACGGATTTCGTCAATAAATTCCTTGGGAACTTCTTTTCCCTTAAGGCTGATCATATACTGCAGCTCATACAGGGTGCCCATATTGGTGGTTTTAACTTTCTCCAGCTCGTGCCCCGCGGTGTATATTCTGAATAAATCGTCAAAAATTCCGTCATAATCCAGGTTTTCGGGTATTGTTACTTTAAGCGTGCGCAGTGATTCATCGCCTTTGCCGAAATTGAGCCCGTTGAGTATAAGCATAAATGCCGCCATAATAATAAAGAATACTATCGCAGGAACAATGTAGCCCATACCTGTGGCGAGACCTATGGTCATAGCAAGGAATATTGAAACTATTTCACCGGCAGTACCGGGAGCGGAACGGAAACGCACAAGAGAGAAAGCTCCGGCCACGGCAACACCTGCCCCGATATTGCCGTTTACCAGCATAATAACCATTTCAACCACGGCAGGCAACAGGGCAAGGGTTACGGCAAAGCCGCGGGAACATCTGTTGCGGAACCTGAAAACCAGAGCAGTTAAAACGCCCAGAATAATTGACACAGCGGTACAGATAAGGAAGGATTTCAATGTAATTGTTCCTTCTATTACGGATGAAAAATCAAATATGGATTCAAGCACTTAAACGCATCTCCTTTTTTAATGATTGATGATTGTTTCCGAGGATAAACTTTTTATAACAGGTGCCGTACTTCGAAAACGAAACCGGCTGTATTTTCAGTTCACTCAATTGATTACACAGCCAGAGCGGACAGGATTCGGGAATTTTTATCTCCATAAGTATAAGGTCACCGTCAATAAGCGCTCTGCCATCATCCCCCTCCCTGAGGCTCAGGCGGTCAAGGCGGTAACGGAGGTTGGTATCAAAGGTTATCCTCAGTTCCGGGTTTTCGTTCCCTTTGAACGCCTCACGGTCATAGGCAATAAATGCTTTCGGCTTTGTTTTGTAAAACTGCTGAAAATACTCAAGCTCGGCCGCAATCTGGTTGCGGCTCTCACTGCACCTGATTACTCTGAGAAATGATTCAGCTGCGGCATCGGTCATAGTTATGCGCCTTTTGTAAACCACTCCGTCATATTTCTTCTTAATCTCTGCAAAAACTCTGTCATCCGGGCCGGGAACACCGTAACTTCTTACCCGGAGTTTTTCTTTATAAACAGGTTTTTCCAAAGACGCCCTTATCAACCTGTAATCATCGGTATCATAATATATATTGCATATTGAGTATTTTCCGTATTCATCGGCACTGACAAAGGGAGCTGTGCTTTGCCTGAATAAACCATACTGCTCTTTTGTGAGAAAATACTTTTTTTCATACCTTCTGAAACTTGTAATAATTGTTTTGCTCATATCAGGCACCTCCTTTTCTTTGACCCGAGTATAATCCGGGGACCTAAAGAGAACCTAAAGATATTAATCATTTTTCCTTTAGGTTACCTTTAGGTTCGTTTACTATAATCCGTTCAAAGGCAATAACAAAGCCGAAAGGAGACAAATAATATGAAAAAAACAAACATTATTTTTACAGCTTTATTAATTACCTTACTGATATGCCCGGCGCTGGCCGGCTGCGGAAAAGCGGAGCAAAGCACCGCATCTCAGCCTGAAATCGGTTCATTGGCAAAATCGCAGACACAGGAAAGCTCTGCAGTAATAAAGCTGAGCGAAACCACCGCCGTGATAACCGGTGACGGAGCAAAAAATGAAAACGGAAACATCATAATAACCGGGGGCGGTACCTACACGCTGAGCGGTGAGTTTAGCGGCAAAATAACAGTTGACGCGGATAATGAAAATGTTACCCTTATACTTGACGGCGTAAAAATCACTTCGCCGGATTCCGCCGCAATAAACACCGTCAAGGCAAAAAGCGTAACAATAAGTGTAAAAGACGGCACAGAAAACACACTGAGCGATTCGGCTCAGTACAGCTATGATAACAGTTACTCAGACAAAGCTGAGGAGGAACCGGACGCGTGTGTATTCTCAAAAGCAGATCTTATTATAACAGGAAAAGGCAGGCTTACCGTTAACGGCAGCTTCAAAAACGGAATTAAGAGCAAGGACACGCTTACCGTTGAAAACAGCGACATTACAGTTTTTGCAGAAAACAACGGCATTACAGGCAGCGACGGACTTACAGTCAGCGAATCCGCGCTTAATATAACAGCAGGCGGCGATGCTCTTCACTCAAACAGCAATGTAACTGTAAGCTCCGGTACCATAACAATCGAATGCGAGGATGATGCCATCCACGCCGACAATACCGTTACCATTGACGGCGGAAAAACAGATATTACCGCACATGAAGGAATTGAGGGAACTGCAGTAATAATAAACGGCGGCATAATAAACATCTCAGCCTCCGATGACGGAATAAACGCCGCGCAAAAAACAGAGGGTATAACACCTTCGGTTGAAATAAACGGCGGTGAAATAACAATAACCATGGCTCAGGGTGATACAGACGGCATTGACGCCAACGGAGATATAATAATAAACGGAGGAAAAATCAGCATCACCGGTCAATCCGGATTTGATTATGACGGAAAAGGCGAAATAAACGGCGGTGAGGTTTACGTAAACGGTCAGCAGGTATCACAGCTTCAGAACCAGTTCGGAGCAGGTATGCGGGGCGGTCAATTCGGAAACAGGCAGGCAGAAGGCAGCGGCGGATTTGAACGCGGAAAGTCCGGAAGATTGCCGGAAGACGGCTCTATGCCCGAAAGGCCGGAAAACGGAGATATTCCTCAACCACCTGAAGATGGAAATAACAGCACAAGCGAAATATAGTACAGAGCCGAAAAGGTCAGGCATTTGATTGATGCCTGACCTTTTTGTTTGTTGACTTTTTTCTTTTCAAAATATATAATTAGTTATTGCGTAAAAGAATTGATGAGGAGATTGCCATGCACCACAAACACAGAAAAACAGCAGTAAAAGCTCTTTCCGCTTTTCTGGCACTGGTATTTGCTTTACTGTGCGCACCTTGCCTGACTGCATTTGCACTTGAAGGCGATAATAACCCGGAGGCTACGGATATAACCAGCACCGATACAGAAAACACCGGTGAAACTGCTGCATCCGCTTCAAATGTAACCCTTCCTAAAGAAATCAAGGTTACCTGCAAATCGAAAAGTGTTAATGTAGGCAAAACGGTGAAAATGACTGCCTCCGAAAAAGGAGTTATTTGGGATTCAGATAATCCGGATATTGCCGCCGTTGACCGGAATGGTACGGTAACCGGCAAAAAGCCGGGCAGAGCTGTAATTACAGCCGAACTTACCGATGACAAAGGTAACTCGGTAAAAGGAAGCTGTGCGATTCAGGTTGTGGAAGAAAACAGCAAATCCGCTTTCCCGGAAAATATTTCTGTAGCCGGTTACAGATACAGCAAACGGGACAGCTACTTCTATGTGGATAAAAACAACGCCTGGCAGGGTAATTTCGGCTACAATCAGGCCTATGACCTTGTTGCCCCGTATCTGATGCTGGAATATGATTATGTGAGAGTATATTTCACATATAAAAACAAGGACTGGATGGTTCAGCTGTGGAAAGGACAGTACGGCCTTGTATTTTACGGCTGTGAAGCAGGTATATATAACAAAGCTGCTTCAGGCAAAGACGATTCTGTTGTAACCACCTACAGCCATGCAACCGGCGGAAATATGCCCTATATGCAGACAACCCTTTACCACGATGCCAACCTTTCCGGAAACTACAGCAGAGTATTCTCAACTCCTTATGAGCAGACCTGGTGGAGCACCGGCTTTAAACCCGGTCACCTGAGAAGAACCGAGCCTGCATCAGAGCTCCGCCAGACCGGAGTAATCTCATTTGATAATGAGGAAATGGCAAAACTCTTTGCCGAGGGCCTGGAAGAATGCAGATTCAAAAAAGCAGAATCGGTAAAAGAAATGAATCCGGATACCTATTACATTGATGGCACGGATGTATACTACAGCTGGCAGAATATTTCAGAAGCTGAAAGCACCATGCCCGTAAAAACCGGCATTGCCGCATTCTCGTTTGTTACACTTTTCGGTATGTTCATCACCCTGCTTATGGTATTGGGCGGTGCAATGATGATGGGACTTTTGTTCCTGATTTAAAAGTTCTGAATAGTTTTAAACCCGCCGCAGAGAATTCTGCAGCGGGTTTTATTATACTGTTCAGTTACATCTGCTCACGAAGCTTTTCGGCAGAATCAAGCAGGCGGGCAAGGATTGCATCCCTTTGGTTATCGGGAGCTTCAAGGGACTGGTGGTGCGCTTCCATAACGCAATCGCCCATATAGCCGATTTCTCTCAGAGTTTTAATAAACACATCCCAGTCAATGGTGCCGTCGCCGGGAATGAGGTGGCCGTCACCGCCGCCGTCATTATCCTGTATATGAAGCGAAAGAGGCACAACTGAGCATTTTTTCAGGATGTTCTGTTTGTATCCGCTGCAATGGGCGTGACCCGTATCATAGCACCAGCCGAACCATTCGGAATCAACTGTTTTAACCAGATCGGCAATTATGCGCGGATCTGCCGAGGCACCCCAGAGTATATTCTCCGACAGGAGAATAACGCCGCATTTTTCGGCTAAAGGCAGCCACTCTTTTATTGCGGCGGCGTTGACCGAAATAAACTCTGATTTATTCTCTATGGTGTCTCCGTTTTTATTCCTCCATACAGGATGGATAACACAGTATTTTGCACCGAGAGCTGCCGCTGCTTTTATGGAGCGCCCGATAACCTCCCCGGCATCGGCCTCCCCGGGAGCATGGGCGTGGGTAAAGGCAATGCCTGCTTCATCCGCGCGGGCTTTCAGCCCTTTTGCCCATTCGAGATAATCATCTTTTAAAAACGGTGATTCCTGAGAATAAACCCAGTAATCAAAGCCCATATCAATACCGGTGTATCCTAATTTTGCAAGCCTGTCCACGGCTTTTTCTGCCGGATACCCTTCTTCAAAAACATCGGTTGTGGTAACAATGCGGCGGTTCACAAGATAAAGCATACGGGAACCGTCCATTGAAACATAATTCTGCTTAACTCCCATTTCTTCTATCCAGCCGCGGACCTCAAGGGTTTTGAGATTGCCGCCCCGGTTATCCCATACCCAGGTGGGAGTAGGCCACAGACAGATTTCGGGAGAAACAGCCTCATAAAAGTTTCTGTCAACTCCGTCCTGCCCGTGATGGGCCATTTTGCAGAAATCACAATCCAGCAGACCACCGGATGCGTATTTTTCAACAACATAATTGCCTGCATTCACGCCCGCATCACCGGTAAACATAACGCTTGTATCACCGAGGTCCATACGCATTATGGTTGAGCCCTCGTTTACATTTTTCCACTCGGGATTAAAAGTATAAAAAACGGTAAACTTTGCTTTGCCGATATTGAAAACATCCCCTTCTTTAAGGGAGGCAACCTTATCCGCAAACAAGGGCATAAGGCGATTGAATTCGTTTATCACATAAACTCCCCACTCATCATATCCGTCATAAAAGGATGCTTCGGGGAAATTGGCATATACTTTGCCGAAGGTCACCTCACTGCTGCGGTTTTCGGCTACCTCAAGAAACACCTCGCAGTGATCATCGTGAGCGTGCGAAAGGAACCAGGCATCTATATGGGGTTTGCTTTGCCCTGTTGCCGCTTTGAGGTATTCAACAAAATAATCCGTTTCGGTTCTGTGACCGCCGTCAATCACAATAACCTTGCCGTCCTCGGTGGTAATAATAAAGCTGTCGCAGATAGTATCCGTAACAGATTTCAGCATATGAATTGCGTTTCTGTTCATTGTGTTAATCACTTTTTCGTTTTTCACCTCGAAGTATGTTTTAATACGGTTCCATATTGCCATAATCCGGTCATATATTCCCCGGAAAAATGCGGTAAACCCATCTTCATTGGTTTTTTCTTCCGTTACTGCGGGCTGGGCAATACCGGCTCCCCCGGCGGCAAACGCGGGGGTAACGGCTGCGAAAAGCATAATAAAAGCAAGTATTAAAGAAATGAGAGATTTTTTGCTCATAATTCCTCCGAAAAAATTTATATATAAATTATATCACACTGTCAAATAATATTTCAACGAGTAAATAATCTGTATTTCCTCTGTTACCTGCAAAAAACAGGTGACAAATTCTTACAGTGTGGTAAAATAAAAATACAGCTGTTATTCACGGAGGGATACGGATGAAATCTTATGATGTGATTATTATAGGCGGGGCAACTTCCGGGGCTTATCTTGCCCGTAAAGTTGCAAAATGCGGCCATTCGGTGAAGGTTATTGAAAAATCTTCACGGGAACAGGTCGGCACAAAGATGGATATATTCCATATAACCCGCTCGGATTTTGATAAATTTGATATTCCCCGGGTTTATGAGGGAGACACGGAGTGGGCCTTTGAGTTTACGGAGAATCACTTTTCCTCCCCTTCAAATAAATACCATGTTTATGCCGATGCGGAAACCGTGGGCCTGCATATGCACGAATATGTGCTGCTGATGAACCGCCTTGCCGAAGAGGCGGGGGCGGAGATTGAATATGAAGCGGCATTTGAGGAATTCATTTTCTCCGGGGGAGTTATTGCAGGAATAAGATACAGCACAAAAGACGGCATATCGGAAATAGGCGGAAAAGTAGTGGTTGACTGCTCCGGCGTTGCCTCCGCCGCAAGGCGGGAACTGCCCAACGGCTACGGTGTTGAAAACTTTGAAATAGGGCCGGAGGATTTATTCTTTGTTATCCTGCGTTATGCAAGATTCAAAGAGGAGCAGATGAACACCTTCTGGCTCAATATGAAATCGTGGTATGCTCCCTTCTCGCCTAAAGGAACCGATAAAATAATCGGCTCCGGCGCCAGCGGAAGCTATGAAAAAGCACAAAAAGAAGCAGACAAGCTGGATTCCGTATCATCACAAGGTGATTTTGAGCTTGTGAAAACCGAAAAAGGAGTTACCCCCTACAGAAGGCCGCCTTATTCACTGGTTGCGGATAATTTCATAGCCGCCGGAGACGCTGCCTGCCTTACCAAACCGGAATGCGGAGAGGGCGTTACATCAAGCATGGTTATGCTGGATATTGCCGCCGATGTGCTGGATTCCGCCCTGAAGCAGGGCAAAACAGATAAACAGGCCCTGTGGAAAATCAACACCGTCTATAACCGTGTGCAGGGCGCAGACTTTGCCCTTGTAAGGGCGTTCCTCACCAAGCTGATTAACGCCGCCACAGATAAAGAAATGGAATACTGCTTCAAAAACGGAATTGTATTCAATGAAAAATTCCTGAATAACGGAGATGTTTCACCGAAGGATGTTATTACAACAATAGCAAACACAATAGGCGGTATATCTCATAAATACATTTCTCTTAAAACAATCGGCGCAGTAGCATCCGGCGTAAAACTGGCGCTGGAGCTCAGGACCCATTACCTTAACTATCCGAAGACCCCGGAAGGCCTTGCAAGGTGGGCCTTAATATCCGACAGGCTGTGGAAAAAGGTAGGCAAGGTCAAATAAATATAAGGTATAATAAATGATATAATAAAAAAACGCCTGTCTTTTGACAAGCGTTTTTTTGCTGGCCCGCCCCTAATTTTGGGACGCGAACACACCATTATATCAGAACAGTTGATATCTTTTAGCATTACTGTTTCCTGTTTATCCATATAATTATAGGCTATTACTATTTTGTCATCAAAGAAATAAATCGAATTGATAAAAACGGAAATAAGCATTCGCTTTTGCTCTAATGTAGTGCAGTCACAACTTGTAAAGCGTTTCAGAAACATTCTTACAAAATCTTCGGTAATAATCGGATTTGACAGTTTTTCATTGGCAAGCTTTATTTCAAGTTCTTCGCGAGTTGCTTCAAGTTCATCCAAACGGGCTTTGGTGGTCTTTGTAAGCACTCCTTGTTCAATAGCAAGCATCACATTATTTATTGCTGTTTCGGTTTCACTTAACTGATGCTCCAAAAGCGGAATATTGATATTTTCCTGCTGTTGAAGACTCATTACCATCTGAACGATAGCGTCAATGGTCTTCTCATCCCGAAGCATAACAAGGGATTTGCCGATTACAAGGTTTTCAATAAGACTTTTCTTGATTGTCTTACAAGAGCAAGTGCCTTTTCGATTTTTGATGACCGAGCATTTATAGTACTTATGAACTTTGCCGTTTTTACTTGTTCCACTGTCGGCTATCATATAGGCACCGCATTGTCCACAATAAAGCTTGGTCGTCAGAATATATTCTTCTTTTGCTTTAGAGCGGTTGTGGTTTTTGCCGTTAATAACCAACTTATCTTGAACACTGTCAAACAGGGGTTTGGATACAATCGGCGGAATACTGTTTGGCATAATCACATCACGGAATTTTGCCTCGCCGATATACCTTCTGTTTCTGAGAATATGATGAACAATATTGACAGTTATTTTTCCGCCTTTATTGTTTTTCAAATTCTTACTGTTAAGATAGTCACAAACCTCTTTAACCGAGCTTCCGCTTTGATACTTTTGAAACGCTTCTTTAATCAGCGGAGCGGTAAGTTCATCAATAACCAGATGACTGTCCTCAACCTTGTAGCCAATGGGAACTGTCCCACCGTTAAATTTGCCTTTTAATACGTTTTCTGTCATTCCTCTTATAACCTTTTCTGATAATTCAGCGGAATAAAATTCAGCATATCCTTCAAGAATGGATTCTAACAATATGCCATCTGATTTTTCGGATATTGATTCTGTAGCAGATATTACCTTTATTCCGTTTTTCTTGAGCTGAGCTTTATAGCGGGCACTGTCATATCTGTTCCTTGCAAATCTGTCCAGTTTCCAGACAATAACGGCATCGAATAATTTATCATCGCCATCTTTAATCATCTGCAAGAATTGAGGACGGTTATCGGTTTTGGCAGAATACGCTCTGTCGCAATAACAGCGGAGAACTGTTATTCCTTTTTTCTCGGCAAAAGCCGTGCACTCTCTAATCTGTGCATCAATTGATTCTTCTCTTTGATTGTCGCAAGAGTATCTTGCATATATTACTGCATTCAATCGGTATTAACCTCCTTCTTCTGTTTCCCGATTGAATTCTCTGCAATCAGATTTTAGCACAATCGGGAAACAGATTCAATATTATTCTTTATTATTTATTCGTATTCACTTGTTCAGGCATCGGTTTTACACTGATAATTGTATTTTCATTTTTATTACTCAGATACTCGGCATAAGCTTTCTGCCCTTCTTCACTGTCCCAATAATCATATATTGACTTCATAAATGCTTTTGCCAACATTTCAATCTGATCATCGGGTAAAATACTCTTATTCGTTAAAGCTTTGGGTCTTGCCATTCATTATTCGCTGATTCCGTCAGACCGTCATAGGCAGCGTCCTCCTTTCTTCCAAATTATTTTTACGGTCATTTTGTCATAGTCATCTCTCATTTCTGTAGATTTGATTTTGCTGCTGTCGCTGAGAATCCAGTTCGGCAGCTTTCTTTTTGTTTTCTTCAAGCCGGGCAAGAACGGAAGTCCTGATCGGCTTTTTGAGTTCGGATTTTTGCTCGGGGTCCGCGAAAACGGCGCTTAGTTTTTCGGTAATCCTGTCCGTCATACCTCTGAATCTTTGCAACAAACCCGTGAAGAGATTTTTTGAAATCTTCCTCACGGGTTCCGAATTTTTGGGGTTATTTATGATCGAACTACCGTATTCCTCAATCAAGGCAAAATCTTCATTCCTTGTTTCTTCACGGACTTTTTCGGTTACAACCTCTACCGCTTTTTCATAAGCAACCTCGGCAACATCATCTGCGAATTTCTCGGCATCGGAAATCTTAAGAGTTATCTCTTCAAGCTCAGATTCTTTTTTCTTAAGTTTTATGTTTTGCTCGGCAATATCCGCGTTAAGTTTCTGTCGGATGTAATCCTGTTTTTCAAGATATTCTCTGCCGCCGTATATCGGTTCCTCGGCAATATCAATTCCGTATCTTTTTGCAACATCAATCAGAAGGCACCGGCAAATTGAATCGAATTTCATTTTTCGGTTGTTATGTTTTCCGGGCACTTTGTTTGGAAAAGGCAAATCAATGTTTAACTTTTCCAGAGCTTTTTCCTGCTGAGGCATAATCTCTCCGTATTGGTTTTCACAATCAAATACATGCCGCTCGTGAATATGCGGAGTGGATTCATCAACGTGTAAAGCCCAGTCGATAATGTGAACATATTCTCCGAACCGCTCATTGAATTCTTTAAAGTATTCGAGAGCAATCTTGAAGAATAAATCTGCGGGAATCTGATTATCCATATTACCGATCTGAATGATTGATTCCTCGGGACATGTTCTTTTATCCAGCCTCAAGTCATCTGTATCTCTGTTTCTTTCGGGATGACCGTTCCTGCGATTCCTTTCATGCTGACCGAAACAGTAATCACTATAATGCTGCAAATAAAAAAGCCGCTCAACTTCCTCGAAGTGAACGGCTAATTCAACATTATTTCTCATTTCAAGATTTGTAAATCCGTGATAACAGTCCCAGAGAATATTGTAATTTGCATTCCGGGAATCAATATGTTCGGCATTGGATAAATTGAAACTTCTGTCATTGTGTTTCGGATTGTAAACACCGTTTTTACCGGATCTTCCGTTATGTCGCGTGACTCTTTTTTCAGCTATAGTCTCACCTTCTTTCATAATAGATTTTTCTTTTTCTGTCTCGGATTGTTTCACAATAACAACTCGACGCATTTCTCCGCCTCAAATAACCTGCAGAAACAGGCTCATTTTTCGGCAGATAATACCCAGTATGAAGTGACGATTCCCATCACTTCCCCTGGGCAAGGATTTGCCATCCTTGACCGGCTTTGTCGGAATCGGCTTTCGTATGACGTGTTGCAGGAATATTTGCAGCAGTCACACTCAATCGATTCCGATAAGGGGAATCTTTCCCCTTAAACCCTCTTTCCGTAAAAATATTGCCGCTGACCTCGACAACATTTTCACGGCAGCGGATAAAAACATACGATATGTTTTATCGCCGGATATAAAAACAGCACCCGATGGTTTCACCGGGTGCCATGCTAATACCAATATGTATAAATGTCTTTAGCCTGTATATTTGTAGATTCATGTGTAAGTAGCAATGAAACATAAGAAATGCTCTTTTCACCTACTCTTGTCTTTTGTCAAAGCCCCAAGTTCTTTATATATCTCCGCTTCACTCAATCCATCGTCTCCTTAACCCACGGGGTTATTATTATGACTCCGTCTATTTTTCATCTTTGTTATTTAAAAATACAAGTATACCATTTATGCTCTCAACAATTTGTTCATCATCCAAAGCTGGAACCAAATTAGTGTTATGACTATATACAACATCATGAATATCAAAGCAATTCATATGGTGTAAAAGAGTACAAGCCGTTTCATATGCCTTATCTATTTTTCCATCGCCTCCGCCCACAAGAATTACAACACCCTTTTTAGGTTTTATATTTAATTCTTCCTCGCGAAAAAACTGTCCGCAAAAATTAGTTTGCAATCTGCTTCCTATATCAAGTAATTTCCCCGTTAATTCAGAGAAATATATAGGAGAAGCGATAACAACATTATCGCATTCCTCTATATACTTATATACATCCTGCATTTCATCATTTATTGCACACCCTCTGTTTTTCCAGCAATAGCGGCAATCTACACAAGGTGAAATGTCACAATAATAAGCATTTACTATTTTTGTATTGCCCTCCAACCCTGAAGCTATTATATTTATTAGGCTAACTGTATCTCCTGCAACACGTGGAGATCCATTTAGAATCAGTGTTTTCAACTTCAATCCTCACTTTTGTAAAATACTGGATATCCATAAACTGTATTGAATGGTTTCGTTATCTTCTTTTCACTGCTATTCCTGCAATCCCGATTTATATTATTCTTTCTGTGTTATTTATCCTATCAAAACGGAATTATTTATTTCTCAATCACCTTGTCCGAATAAGGAACCAACAGTTTTTTAATCTCTACCAGATTTACTTTTTGAAATTTATCTGCCCACTTCAAAAGCCGTAATAACGACTTCAATGTCTCCTTTTTGCCTTGCTCAAAGCCAAGCTTTCGGCGGATAAATCTGCGAATTATTCAGTATCTGTATTTATATCGCGGAACGCTCAAAATATAAATCTTATCTGCATTGGCAAAACATTGCTGACACCAAGCATAATAAACGCCCTCTATGATCCAGTTATTGTTTTTCAACACTTCACAAAGAAGCTTATCTCTCTCAACAGGGTCTCTTTTAATATCGTAGGAATCTGATTTGTTATCCCATTGTAATTCATCTAAATCATAGTGTGTGATGCCAAGCTCTTTGGAAAGCTTTTCTGCAAGGAAGGTTTTTCCGCTCCCCGGACCTCCGATAATATGAATCTTCATTGATTCTCCCTTTTATTTAATCTGTTATTATTCTCAGCCCGAGTTCAAATGCCAGGAACAATATTTTAGTCTTATCATCAAGACGTGAACCGCCGAGACTTCTCGGATCCCAGGAGGAATGATCAAGATTGTCTCCGGCATAGAAGAATTGAAAGAATTCCGTCCCCCTGAAATCGCATAATGCCTGCATGCCGGCGCATTCCATTTCTACACAGATCGCCCCTTGTTCTTTTCTGCGGTTTACTTTTTCTCTCGTTTCACGATAGCAGGCATCTGTTGTCCATGTCATGCCTTCAACATAAGGATAGCCGCAAACCGCCAAAACCTGCTTGAATGTATCTCTGTACTTTTTATTTACTTCTATTACGTCGCTCGGCTCGGCGTAATGAAAGCTCGTTCCTTCATCCCTTAATGCAGCGGTCGGAATAATAATGCCGCAATCCTCAATGGTTTTATCCAAAACACCACAGGTACCAAGCAGGATAAGACGTTTACTTCCGATCGCCATCAAATCCTCATACTGAGAAACGCAAAGCGGCTCGCCAACCAACGATTGAAACAGGGCAAATCGCTTCCCCTTGTATTCAACTTCATATACCGGATTAAGCCCCACAGCAGAATGAATATCTATGATTTTTTTGGCGTCAAATGTCTCAAGAACGCTGTTAAACAGTTTTTTTGAAAAACAGGATATCGTTACTTCAGGAAAATCCTGGATTTTCTCCGTAACCATATCGGGATTGATCACAGCATTGGTTTCTCTGTCAAATTCTTCAAGCAGCATAGTAATACCTCGTTTTCATTCATTTAACATTTTAATAAAGCCATAGCTCCTTTTTGAGTATCCTTTCGACTCATAAAATTTATGAGCATTATCTCTCGACAGACCGCTGTTCAGCGAAATTACACTCATATCATTGTTTTTACAATAGTTTTCAACCATATTCAACAGATTGGTTCCGACACCGTTTTTTCTGTATTCTTGAGAAACGGCAAGAGCGATTATTTTTGCAGCTTTATTCTTAACCTCAAATGCAATAAAAGAAACCATACCGACAAATCCAATTACTTTTTCTTCATTACAGGCAACAAAAATTTTGTAGTTATTACAAGAAAGCATTTCGGAGATTCTTTTTCCCAATTCATCAAGTGAAACATTATATCCTAAATCACATTCTAAAATATCTCTGATATATTTGAGATCATTTTGCGTAAATTCTCTATATGTTATTGAATTGTTCTGCATATACATACCTCTGGGAATCCCGAATTTGTTTAATCCTAATGCAAAAACTTATTCGGTCTTTATTAACATTATTGATGTGGACTATAATATGGAAATTTCGTAACGTTCAAACTTCATATCGTTCTCTATGAATTCATTCAGTAAACATCCGCCATTGTTCAGTATCGTTTGAATTGCCGCCTTATTCTCCGTACTGTTCGGACAAATGTGAACTTTATTTATACCCATTCTTTTACACTCTTTCAACGCAAGGCACAACATAGCTGTTCCATACGACTGAATGATACTACCAAGGCTTTCAGTATAGTGCTGCTATGTTTCATCTCGTTCAAATCTCAAGGGATTTTTTCTCACAAGCAGCGGGATTTGCTGCAGATCGGCGTCGGCGAAGGGCGTTAAATCCCCCATGGCTACAAACGCCGCGCAAAGCCACGCTTTTTTGAATTTTCGCTCTTCCGCGTCGGAAAGTGTATACTCATCTGCAACCATGAGAAAGACGAGTTTGTCCGAGTTCTCCGTTAAAACGATCCGAGAAGCAGGATATCGCTATCGTCAGCATACAGATCCATATCAAGATGTTTTTCCAGTTCCAAGGAGCCGAAAATGAGCTGGATAATTTGCAGATCGGTGTTGAGTTATCTTGCAATATTCAAAAACGCTTCGTGTTTCTTCATTTTTTATGTGTACTCTTAAATTTTTTCGATTTTTTCAGGTATTTCTGAAAAACTATGTACCCACAAAACCTTAACTCCTAAAGAATCGAAATAATGTTCATAAAGTAATTTGTATTTGTTTTCAAATAACTTATTATTTGTGCCCTCAAACTTAAAATCTGGAAGTTTTAAAAAAGCAAATATATTATTTGAATAACCAGCCGAAACACGTTCCCGTAAAATCTTTTTCATATTTGAATCAGTAAATGAAACACCGACAAAGATTACATTTTTACTTTGTAATATTTCTTTTTGAGTAGTATTTGTAAAACTTGTTGGTTCCATCATATTATCATAATACTCTTTATCAGTAAAAATGAAATTTCTTACAATTGTCTTTCCATTGTAGTCATATGGGATATAACCATGAACATGATTTACTATACATCCATTTATAACTGTTTTGCTGTTTAGAATCTCCTCTTCCTTAGACTTGTAATTATCTTTCATGTTTTGCTCTAGCACAGAATCAAAATTATAGTTGATAACTGTCTCAATATTCCTTCTATTAATGCATGACGCAATAGCGTTCATTAATGGTTTCTTTGCATCATAAGGACTATCATATGACATATATAAAACATTTTTTATTGAGAGCCAATAACCACATTTATCAAAAGGTGTAGATGGTTTATAACTATTATAAACTGCATCCAGTGCAGAAGAGTTGTCGAAGCATTCAAACAGACTATCAGTTAGAGCATCTGTTATCAATTTGTTTTTATAGTTTGATTCCTTTGTATTAACGATGGTATAAAGCAACTCATATCCAAGAGCTTTACTAAGTGTTTTCCAGTCACTTATGTGAGAATCTCTTGAACAACCGGCACCTATAGCAAAGGCAAGATTGTTCTTAATGCTGTACAGAAGTGAATAATTGTCTTCTATAAGAATATTGTTGTCGCTAACTATATACTCATCAAATTTCTTAAGTATTGCATATATTGTTTTGTTTCTTTTGAGCTGTTCAGCATCTATGAAATAAACTCTGCATTTTGCACTGCTTCTTATCTTTTCTTCAATGCCTTTTGGCTTTTTCCCTGCTAGAAAAAATACGATTGCATCACAATCACTTTTAACACATTCATAAAAAC
This sequence comes from Clostridia bacterium, assembly GCA_017430535.1. Lineage (GTDB taxonomy): Bacteria > Bacillota > Clostridia > Oscillospirales > Acutalibacteraceae > CAG-177. The sequence goes on along the minus strand of JAFRMR010000026.1, from coordinate 206,876 downwards.
GCGAGATAATCTCTATGCGTGGGGTGCCGGCCTTTATCTCAATTACAATTTTATCTGCAAAAATAGTTTCCACCTCAAATGATTGCAAATAAAGTGCGCCAAAAGAAACAGCATCATATTGAATATGGTTCAGACATTTCTCATTATGTTTTTCAGAATAATTTTCATTAAGAGATGGATTGTCATTTTTTAAAATTTCTAATATTGCTTTTTCAAATGCTAACGCTTTAATCATTATGTTGTTGTTAGAACTATTCATATAATTACTCCTTACATATAAAACCGTCTTATCATTTTCATAAAATGTGATCGTCCTCAAAGCCAACAATATCGTCAAGCGTATTTTCAACAAGTGCACATATGTTCTCCAATAATTCGAGTGTTATCGATTCGCTGCGTCAAAGATTCGCCATAGCATTGTTGGGAAGCTTTTCGTTCTACAACTTTTTCCACAAATCCTACAGTAAACAACAGATTTCAGCCTTTGTCGTCGGTATTCTCTGCCAGTGAAGCAATCTCACGCAGTTTTTCTTCAAGCAGTTTTTTGTCCGGCAGTTTTAATGTATAATCGGCGACCATGGCGGGAGAAAGATTGTTGCTGAGCGCATATTCAACTACCGTATCATCTTTATAAGTGCAGAGAATCAGTCCTACGCTTGGATTTTCCTCCGGCTTTTTTACATCCCTGTTTAATGCTTCAAGATAAAAATTCAACTGACCGAGATGTTCAGGCTTGAACTTTCCGATTTTTAATTCCACCGCTACAAGGCAAGACAGTGCGCGATTGAAAAACAGCAAATCAATAAAGAAATCCGTATTCCCAACCTGAACACGGTACTCCTCGCCGACAAAAGTAAAATCCTTTCCGAATTCCAAAATAAACTTTTTGAGATTTGCAATAATGGCTTTCCGAAGATCCCGCTCTTTGTAGTCCGCCGGCACATCAAGGAACTCCAAAACATAAGAATCTCGCAGAGAACCGACAGCCGGATGGCGAATAATCAAATCTTTGTTTTTCTCAGCGGAAAGCATCGTTCTTTCATAAAGCATACTGTCAATCTGACGCTCAAGTTCGCGTTTTCCGTAACCGTTTGCAATGCAAAGACGCATATAAAACTCTTTTGACTCATCGGTTTTACAACCTGACATAATTAAAAGATTATTAGACCAGGTAATTTCTCTCACCAGCGGTGAGAGTTTTTCGTTTTCGCAGTAAGTCTCATAGAATTGCTTCATTCTCCAAAGATTTTGAGCGGAAAATCCACTCGCGGTAGGATATGCGTTTTTCAAAAAATCAGCAAAATCTTGAACTGTGCTTTTCCCCCAACCGCTTTGTTCGGCTTTCTCGCTGAGATATTTGCCGATCTGCCAATACATCTCAATCATCTCTGCATTTACAGCTCTGATTGCACGCATCTTTGATTTCTCAATAATCGGAATGATGCTTTCAAAATCATTATTATAATTGACGATGTCTGCCATCATATATGCTCCTTTAGTAAACTTTTCTTTTGCTATAATTTACAATGTAAATCATAGCATATTTCAGCCGGTCATTCAAGGCAAAATACAAAAGTGTTAAGCCGAAACTCAAACAGAATCATCGATTAATGCTTCTGCCAGGATATTTCATACCCGAGCACATCCGCTATCTGCAGCACTTCGGCATACTTGATTTTGCCCGTATGCAGCTTGCGGCTGAAATTGGACAGGCTTTCGCTCCAGCCGTATTCATAAACAAGCATATCGAGCACCTGTTTCATGGTATAGCCCTCGGCAACGATAACGGATTTAATTTGATTAGCTATGCTTACGCTCATAATTTCACCGCCTTCCGTGATAGATTTATAAAAAAATCGGATAGGTTTTCTCCGAACGACCTCTGATCCGTTCCGGAGATTTCTATCCGATGTTTTTCCTTTTTATTTAATTGTTTTTCGTATATATAGGTAATTTTTGCCTCAAATACACACTCACTTCTCATTTTTGCGATTGTCAAAATTGAGAAGTGTTTTTCTTTTCAAAGCAAATATTGCTCAAAAATGATAAAAATACAGATTCTTTAATAATCTCAGAAAAATCGGCAGTCTGTTTTTCTCGGTATCTGTTCCCATAGTTATTATACAATCGTCGCCGAAAAAAACGGCTATGGTGCAAATTTGCGTCAAAACCGATTTCAAAGAATCGAAAATGTGCAAATATGCGGCAATTTTTAATTGTTATATGTGGTTTGCCGTTTTAACCCGATGTCTGTTCCTGCCCCGGAATCTCACCGCAGCGTCGTTATGCTCCTATCATCGCATAATCATATCCCCACCGGACGGTCATTCAATTGTCAAGGTGCGTTTGAGGGTTTATGAACCTCTCACTTCTTTAAGGGGAATTTATGTGCCCAAAAGTAGCCTCGGACTTCAATTCTTCACAAATTGTTTTCATTTATCTTCAAAAACCCCTTCAATAGGTAGGCAGCGAGAGAGCGAAATAGTTAACCTTCAAAAGAGATTTTTTCCAAATATCTCTCAATACCCTCCACTTTTAATAGGAAAATTCAACCTGTTTTTTCACACCTTACATTCAAATCTTTATAATTTGTTTTCGTTTATCTTCTAAACCTCTCAACAGGTAAACGGTGAGAAACCGATTTTTATACCGCTGAAACAAAAAAGCAGAACCGGCCTCGATTAGTAAAGGGTAAAATGAACGGCAAGTCGCCCTTGACAAATCGTTCGGTTCTGCGGTGATGTAAATAAGGCCTCAATGAGCGAAAATGTCATTGAGACCGAAAAACAGTATATATAACGAAATAAGCCCCGGCTGTAACCTATCGTTAAGGTTACAACCGGGGCTGAAATCAAATTATATTGTTTTAATATTGTAAATAAATCGGGTGCTGATGAACATACTCTTTCAATTCACCGGATAACAGAAGATTTACATATTTGACAGGTTTATTGTAGAGCAAATAATCCAAGGCCGAACGCTGATACATATTATCGGCACATTCATACTCGACTTCATCAACATTAATCCAATACTTATTGCCGAAAATGTCTTCCATTTCAAATTTTCCGGTGTCAATGTTGTAAAAACAGGTTTTCATGTAAAGCATATCAATTTCTCCAAGTTATATTATTCGATTGCAGAGAACTCATCGGGAGGTTAAGCATATTTGTTGAAATATAAGGGATTGGAGTTTAAAAGATTTCGGATAAAAAGAAACACAACCCGAACGTATCACCTATAATGGTGATGTTCGAGTCATGTTTTTCTGGCCCGCCGGAAGGGACTTGAACCCCCGCTCCCCGGAATCGGAATCCGGTGCATTATCCAACTGTGCTACCGGCGGATATACACTTTTCTTTGAAAAACAAAGAAAAGATTTATACTTAATCAAGCTTGATTGCGTCGATTTCAGGCCTGATCTCTTTAAGCAGCAGGTTGATTGCCTGCTGTTTTGTTGCGTTTATGGTGCAGGCGGCGGCGCCCATATGGCCTCCCCCGCCCAGGCGTTTGCAGATGGCGGATGCGTCGATATCGCCGTGAGTTCTTACGGAAACCTTGAAGCTGCCGTCTTTAAGCTCCCTCATCATTATACCTACCAGCACGCCCTCAACCATTCTGGGCAGGTTTGCAAGCATGGTGGTTTCGGTTTCGTTGGAGCCGGTTTTTGCATACATATCCTGAGTTATGCAGATAATTGCGCATTTATCGGAAAAGTAAAAGCGCATACTGTCAAGAGCCAGCCTTTCAAGGGCGGCGTAGGTTTTGGTTTTGGTTTCAAAGAATGTCTGAATAATATTATATGTATCTGCGCCGAGCTCTGCAAGGCGGGCGGCAATCTGGAATGTGCGCACCGTGGTATTGGAGAAGCGGAAGCAGCCCGTATCAGTTGAAACCCCGGTGAAAAGGCAGGAAGCGATAATGGGGGTGATTTCCGCATCAATCATCCTGATAATAAGATAGACTATCTCAGCGGCGGATGCGGAATCCGGCTCTATACAGACCATATCGGAATAAAGCACATTTGAGGCGTGGTGGTCTATGCAGAGCTCAACTTTATCGCCGTAAAGGCCCATATATTTATCACCCAGAAGTTTGGGATCCGCAACATCAACGGCAACAATATGCTCCGGCTCAAATTCTGGGAATTCGAGGCCTTCAAACATAAAATCAAAGTCTTTTGTGAACTTATCGCCGCACTTTACCTGAACGCTTTTACCCTTTGCCATAAGGGCTCTTGCGAGCGCAAGGGCACTGCCCACTGTGTCACCGTCCGGTGAAATGTGGCACAGCAGGAGATATTTATCGTTATTAAGCAAATAATCGGCAGTTTCTTTAAGACTTATCCTCATTATTCTCTTCCTCGGGGATAACACGGCTGAGCATACCGGCTATCCGCATACCCTCTTCTATGGAATTATCGGCAATAAATTTGATTTCCGGTGTTTTGCGCAGGTGAAGGCGCTTACCCACCTCACGGCGGATATATCCGGTGGCGCTCTCAAGGCCTTTGACCGCAACCTTTGCGGTATCAATACCCTCCATGGCACTTATATACACCTTGGCGTAGGAGGCATCGGAGCTGACATCCGCATTGACAACGGTAAGCATTTTACCCTGCACCCGGGGATCTTTGAGTTCCCGGATAATGGCGGCTATTTCGCGCTTAATATCTTCGGAAACCCTGTCAATTCTGTAACCGGCCATATATTACCTCTTAATCTCTGTATTCCTCGGTGATGTAGCATTCAAACACATCGCCCTCTTTGATATCGTTGAACTTATTCAGGCCGATACCGCACTCGAAGCCCTTGGCAACCTCTTTGACATCATCCTTGAACCTGCGCAGGGAGGACATTTCATCCTCGGCAACAACTATGCCGTCCCTTACAACTCTTACCTTGGCGTTTCTTGTAACCTTACCGGTGGTAACATAACAGCCGGCAATATTGCCCACGGAGGAGATTTTGACAACCTGGCGGACTTCGGCCTGGCCGATATCAACATCCCTGAATTTGGGCGCAAGCATACCTTTGATGGCGGCTTCAACATCATTGATGCAGTCATAAATAACTCTGTAGCACCTGAGCTCTATGCCGTCGCGCTCGGCATTCTCTGCGGCAACATGATCAGGCCTTACATTGAAGCCCACGATAATAGCGTTGGAGGCGGCGGCAAGCATAACATCGCTTTCGCTTACGGCGCCTACGCCGGCGTGGATAACTTTAACCCTGACCTCATCATTTGAAAGCTTGACAAGGCTCTGTTTAACTGCTTCGGCGGAGCCCTGAACATCGGCCTTGATGATGATATTGAGCTCTTTGAGCTCGCCGTCTTTGATTGAATCGAAGAGATTTTCAAGGGTAACCTTCTGGAACTCCTTGAACTGCTCCTCTTTGGCCTTGGCCTTTCTCTGCTCAACAAGCTCCCTTGCAAGGCGCTCGTCGCTTACGGCATCAAAGGTATCGCCGGCCTGAGGAACCTCGGCAAGGCCCATAATCTCAACGGGAACGGAGGGACCTGCCTTATTGACCTTGCGGCCTTTATCATCGGTCATAACCCTTACGCGGCCTACGGCGTTACCGGCAACAATGGTATCGCCTGCCTTGAGGGTGCCGTTCTGAACAAGGAGGGTGGCTATGGGGCCCCTGCCCTTATCAAGGCGGGCTTCAATAACAACGCCCTTGGCGGAACGGTCGGGATTGGCTTTAAGCTCAAGCATTTCGGCAACAAGCAGTACGGACTCAAGAAGCTTATCTATACCCTGCTTGGTAAGAGCGGAAACGGGAACACAGATGGTATCGCCGCCCCACTCCTCGGGCACAAGCTCATACTCGGTAAGCTGCTGAAGGACTCTGTCGGGATTTGCTTCGGGCTTATCCATCTTATTGATGGCAACTATAATCTGAACCCCTGCGGCCTTGGCGTGGTTGATTGCCTCAATGGTCTGGGGCATAATGCCGTCATCCGCGGCAACAACAAGGATTGCTATATCCGTGGCCATTGCGCCCCTGAGCCTCATGGAGGTGAAAGCAGCATGGCCGGGAGTATCAAGGAAAGTGATATCGGAGCCGTTTATATTAACCCTGTAAGCGCCGATATGCTGAGTGATTCCGCCTGCCTCGGAGGAGGTGACGGAGGTGTGCCTTACGGCATCAAGAATAGAGGTTTTACCGTGGTCAACATGACCCATAACAACCACAACGGGATCTCTCTTGACAAGATCGGCCTCATCATCCTCGCTGAGGTCTATGATTCTGTCTTCAATGGCAACTACCACAAGTTTTTCAACCTTGGCGCCCAGTTCCTCCGCAACTATGGCGGCGGTATCATAATCAAGGGTGTCGTTTATGGTTGCCATCTGGCCCAGTGAGAACAGCTTTTTGATAACTTCTGCGGCAGTCATCCTGAGCATTGAGGCAAGCTCGCCCACAGTGATTTCATCGGGTATTTTAAGCTGAAGCTGAGGCTTCTTTGCCCTTTCGGCGGCTATACGGGCAAGGCGCTCTTTTTCGGTTTCTCTCTTGCCCTGATGGCCTCCGCGCTTGTTATACTGCTTGCTCTTCTGGTTAATCTTCTGCTTGGAAACGCCTCTCTCTATTACGCCGGCAGTGCTTGCGGGGGCAATATTCTCATACTTCTCGTTGTACTTTTCGAGGTCAACATTATTTGACCTGAGGTTAACGGTAGTCTGCTCGCCCTTTGTTCTGGGCTGAACGGGCTTATCGCTGTTTTTCTTCTTGGGGGGCTGAGGTTTATTCTGAGGCATAACGGGCATCTTGGGCATTGCGCTCTTTCTGCCCGGCTTGTCGGCGGGTTTTTCCGCCTTGGGCTCGGCCGGCTTTTTCTCTGCCGGTTTCTTTTCCTCTGCCTTCTTCTCAGCCGGCTTTTTCTCGGCCTTGGGCTCGGCTTTTTCTTCTTTTTCAGCCGCAGGTTTCTTAGCCCTTCCGGCGGATTTTGCGAGCTTCTCCTCAGCAGGCTTTTCCTCTGCCGGGGCCTCTTTTGCGGGCTCCTCTGCCTTTTCTTCCGCCTTTTCCTTGGCTTTTGCCTTGGTTTTGGGCTCTGCGGGCTTTTCACCCTCGGGGGACTTGAGCTCAAAATATGCGTCCAGGCTCTCAACATTATGCTCGAGAGTGAACTTTTCAAATATCATATTGAGCTCATCCTCTTCAAGGATGGCCGTGCGCGCTTTCTTAACGCCGAAAGCGGCCTGTATTACATCTATTACGGCATTCGGTTTAATATCAAAATCTTTTGCAAGTTCGGAAATCTTATACTTAGTTATCATTGGCTTACCTCCCCTGTATCTTCAAGTAGTTTAACAATCGCCCCGGCAAACCCCGGGTCCCTGATGGCCAGCACGGCGGATTTAAGGCCTGTTGCCCTGCCTATTTCTTCCATACCGGATGAGATAACCTTAACGGGAATATCCCTTCCGCCGAAAGAGCACTCTCTTTCAAACTCTTTTCTTAACCTTTCGGAAGAATCGGAACTGAGCAGGCACAGGGCCGCCTGTTTTTCCCTTACCGCGCCTACGGCGCTGTCATGCCCGCAGCAGAGCTTGCCTGCCCTGCGGCACATGCCCAGAAGCGAAAGAAGCTTTGTTTCACTCATTGTTGAGCACTTCCTCCATACTGTCATAAACATCATCGGGTATATCGCAGGAAAACGCTCTTTCAAGCCGCTTTGCTTTGCGGGCTTTTGCCAGGCAGGCGGCATCCCTGCAAACATAGGCGCCTCTGCCGGGCTTTTTGCCGGTAAGATCTATGGATATTTCGCCCTCCGGGCTTTTCACAACCCTGACAAGCTCTTTTTTCGGCTTCATTTCATTGCAGCCGGTGCATTTTCTCATTGGTATACTGCGATGTACGGGCATATATTTACGCCTCCTGAAATCAGTCGTCCAGATTTATTACGGGTTCTTCATACTCCGGCTTTATATCAATCTTCCAGCCGGTAAGCCTTGCGGCAAGCCGGGCGTTCTGGCCCTTGTTGCCTATTGCCAATGAAAGCTGGTTGTTGGGTACCGTTACCCTGCAGCTTTTTTCATCTTCGCTCAATACTTCCACGGATATTACGCTGGCGGGGGCAAGAGCTGCGGCCACATAATTGGCGGGATCATCATCATAATTGATAACATCCAGCTTTTCGCCGCCCAGGGTATCAACTATATGATTGATTCTTATGCCCTTCTGGCCTATGCAGGCGCCTACGGGGTCAACATTTTCATCCGCTGAATAAACGGCAACCTTGCTCCTTGAGCCGGCCTCCCTGGCGATGGACTTGATTTCAACGGTGCCGTCAACAATTTCGGGAACCTCAAGCTCCAGAAGACGCCTTACAAAGCTGGGGTGGGTTCTTGAAACCATGGCTTTGGGGCCTTTGGTGCCTTCCTTGATATCGGAGATATAAACCTTGATGTAGTCCCCTTCTTCAAAATCATCGTTGGGTATCTGCTCGGAACGGGGCAGGCGCTCAACAACTCTGCCGATTTCAATGAGAGCATCTTTTGTATCTCTGTCAACCCTGATAACCTTGGCGGTGGCGATTTCGCGGTTTTTATCCTGAAGCTCAATCCTCTTGCGCTCCTGCTCCGCATCGCCTATATTCTGGCGAAGAAGGTGCTTGCCCTTAACCGCCGCTATACGGCTGACATCTTTGGTGGGGATTTCTATCTCAAGAGTATCGCCTATCTTGATTCTCTTTTTCTTTTTCTGGGCATCTTCAAGTGAAACTTCCTCAATGGGGTCCTCTACTGTTTCAACAACTCTTTTTGCAACATAGGTGCGCAGAGTGTTCTTTTCGGGCTTGATTTCACAGAAAACAATGTCTCTGTCGCCGTAATCCCTCTTAACAGAGGTAACGATTGATTTTGCTATGGCATCATAAATAGCCTCAACGGGCACGCCCTTTTCTGCGGCTATTGCCTGAGCTGCTTCAAAAAATTCGCTGTTTTTCATTTTCCGACCGGTCCTTTCTTACATATCAAAATCGTCCAGGCGAATGAACGAGGTTTCTTTTTTATCTATATTCATGGCGGAGCCATCCGGCAGGCGCAAAACTATGGTTTTGCCGTCGCTGTCTTCAAGCACCCCCGCAAACTCCCTTACGCCGTCAAGGGGGCGTATAAGCTTAACTTTGATATCTGCGCCCTTATACCTTTCAAAATGCTCGGGCCTTACAAGGTCACGCTCAACACCGGGTGACGAAACCTCAAGGCAGTAGCTCTGCTCAATGGGGTCCGCCTCATCAAGGGGCTTATCTATGGCGCGGCTCATATTCTCGCAATCCGAAATATCAATGCCGCCCTCTTTATCAATGAATATTCTCAGGAACCAGTCCGCCCCTTCTTTAAGAAAGCGGATATCCCAGATTTCAAGGCCCAGCTCCCGGGCTATGGGTTCGGCAATCTGCCAGACAGCCTGCACAACATTGCCGCCTTTTCCTTTAGGCATATATTACTCCTTTCAGGCAGCCGGGGCGCTTTGCAAAAAACAGCGCCTTTCCGGCAAAAACAAAAGAGCAGGTCGCCCTACTCCTTTACCTTACATCTTATTCTACGATACTGCATTATACTATTATTTTTAAAAATGTCAAGTGTTTTTATTATTTTATATTTAATATGACCGGCAAGTGCTAATGCAAATAATAAAGCAACTCTAAATTTCCTTGCTTTTTATAACTTCAACTCTGTCAGAGTGTTTTATTATTATAGCCTGGCAACCTCATATCTGGTTCTTTTGTCAAAGATAATAACGGATGGGCTTTCGCCCTTATTAATAACATTGGAGATGACAAAATCAAAATTATGGTGATCCCTGAAGTCGCTTATTTCAAAATCTTTCAGATTAAATTCTTCATTTTCGTCCTCTTGATAAACTATATCAACAGGCGAGGTTCCGTTTTCAGGCTCAGCACCATATCCGACAAATACAAGCCAGGTATGAAACCATACGTCATATCTTTTGCGGTTATGCTGCTCTATCATGCCGAATATGATATCAAAATCTATGCTTTCAAAAAGAGTTTCTCCGTCATCATCTGCGGTATAGATATCTAGTCCGTTTTCAAAAAGAACGCGGAAAGTGTCGGCCGCAACATATCCGTTTTCAAGATAAAGAATGCTGTAGAGTGTACTTCCGGACTTGCCAAGCAAATTCAAATCAAGCCCGTTTTCAAAAAGGAAACTCATCAATTCCGGCAAATACGCCGAATGAAAGCTTTCTGTAAAAGCACAGTCGTTCCAAAAGCACTCGCTTAATGTGCATTCGCGTGAATCTTCTTCCTCACAGGCCTTATCAATAAACATTATCGCTGCGTTTGTTATCTCCTCCGGAGACATCTTATTTTTATCGATTTCCGCCTTGATTTCATCATAATCAGGCGGCATTTTCCACATGGCATCATACAGTGCCTGCGATTTGCTATTAAGATTCATATAATCACCCAAAAAATTATTCGTTGTCCAGTTCTTTTATTCTGAGTAGACATTCACCAAGTCTGCCGCTTCGGGCAAACTCTTCCTCAAAAGAACCGCTCCCCATTCTGTTAGCAAATGGCCATATCAATACTGTTATTGCTTCATCAAGATTCAACTCTTCCAACGGAACATCGAAAGCATTGTTATGAGGATACTTAATTTTATATAACTTGCGATATTCTTCCCAATAGTCAAAGCCATCATCCCACTTAGACTTGCAATAGTCGTTTGCTTTCTTTATATATTGCGGCCATGATTTACTCATATCCATATCCGGCTCCAATGGGAAAGCAATTCCATCAAAAATATAGAAAACATATTCTTTCATCTTTTTCAGTTTCTTTTGAAGCGTATCCTCATCCTGTTCATCAGGATTGCAAAAGCATTCAAGAAACCCATTTGTATAAAGCTCTTCAAATTTCATATTATTCTCTCAAACTATTCCTCGGTTTCTTCGCCCTTTATCACTTCAACTCTGTCGAAGTGTTCTCTCATTATTACGCCGAGAATCAACTGTTCCGCTTCATAAGGCGTTGGTTGCTTATCAAGTTTTCTTAATTCTCCGCAAATTTTCTCAACGGTTTCCCGGTCCTCTGTGAAATGCCTTATCAAAAGGCGCTTATCTTTTACTATTCCAAGATCTTGAAGAAGTCCAAAGTATTCCCTACTTTGGTCTCTTGTCATACCGCTCATAACTATTCCCTTATTCCTTTCCTGCTATTACCCGCAGGCAAATCTGCTCTGCTTCTTGAGCTGTTGTATGTGCTCCCTTTACTCCAAACAAATCAATTATTCTGTCCATTTCGGCATCGGTTTCAAGCATACAGCATATTCCTATAGTTGTTTCCCTGTCCAAGCCCAAACCTTTCAGTGCTCTGATTAAGTCAGGTATTTGTTGCTTTAAATAATCAGACATTCTCATCACCTTTAAGATGATTCTAACAAATTCAAAGTCCAATAAAACGGACTTTTCGCTCAAATTCACAGGCCGGGCCGAAGAAGTTGAGATGAAAACGGCGTTTTCTTCGGCGGGAGACAGTGCTTAAAGCACGGCAAAGCCGAAAAAACGCCGAAAACAGAAAATATAAATACTCGTTTTCCTGACCGCTTACAGGATAATACACCCTGAATTATTGAAATATAATACTTTATTAACCAAAACATTTTCTGTTTGGTTTTCGCTCAAATTCACAGGCCCTACACTCTATCAGGTTTCGAAGACCAGGGTATACAGACTGTCATCATGATAATACTTGATAAGCCTTCTGCCCGTGGCGCGGGTAATCTCATCAAATATTCCGCCGTAGCGGCTGTTCGCCTGATTGTAGGCATCCTTATTGGTGAACTTGATATAAATGAAGTTGTTGGATTTCTGTGCGGCTATTATATCACGGGCAGCTTCGCTGCTGTAGCTGTCAAGAATATAGCCGTTATGAACATAGAAATTCAGGTCATTTGATGTGGCGGAGGGATATTTATAGGCACCGTCCGGGGTATGGGTTTTGCCCATTTCTTCGGAGGTGAGGCAGAAATAATCATAGCGGATATATTCATCCTCGCTGTCCGCGCCGTCATCCCAGGTGATATCAATATAATAATAATTGCCGTTGGCCTTGAAAATATTCCAGGCGTGGTTGCCCTTGGCTGTGCCGGAAATGTAGGCGCAATCATAGCCCAGCTCGCGCATTATCATAACAAAAGCGGCTGAGTATCCGCCGCACAGGGCCTTGCCGTTGACAAGGGCGCCGTAAGCGGTGGAGGACATCTGCTCGCTGCGGGTGAGCAGATTGGTGTTGTTGCCTTTATAGTAAGCGCCTTTATCATACCTTATGTTGACGCAGAGATAATCGTGAATATATTTTACACGGCTGTAAACCGAATTATAGCTGCGGGCATTTGAAGCAATCTGATTCACCTTTGCTCGCAGGTCATCGGCGTAGCTGCCGCCCTTGGGGTCGCTGCTGAAGCTCCAGGTGCCCACGGTGGCGGTGACATCCCTGCCGCTGTACTGCCAGTTGACCGCCGTGCGCAGGCTGCAGTACTCGGGGAAATCATATACAAAAGCATAAACTGCGGCGGTTAAATCCGACTTGATATCATCGGATGCGGCAACATAATTAAAGGTGGTGCTGCCGGATTTTACGGCTTTGTAGGCCTTGGTATAAATCTCCTTCTGAGAGGAGGAAAGGCGGCTGTAATAGAACCTGCCGTCAAAGGTGCCGTCCGACTTGCCGGATTCGCCGTTGCCGGAAGAAGTTGTGGACTTTGCAGATGAAGAGGCATCGGCTTTTTCGCTTGCGGAGGTTTCCGCTTTGGCGGTTGTTGACCGCCTGGTGTGAACGGTGGTTCCGCTTGCCGAGGGCTTAACGGCGGAAGAAGACTCAGCGACAGAAGAGGGCTGAGTAAGGGAAGGGGCCGCGGTGGTGGCAGTTTCTTCCGGCGTGAGGGTGGATATCTGCTGAGATGTTTCGGAAATAATCTGAGATGTGATATCCGAAATGGACTCATCCGTGCTTGTATCGCCTATGCCAAGCTCTGCGGAACCCTCACCGCTCTCGGGCACTTCAACGCTCTGAGTATCGGAAACAGAGCTTTCGGCCGAGCCGTCAATAACCTTACCGCCTTTAATCAGGCTGCAGCCGGAAAAAGCGATAAGCACTGCCAGCAAAAGCGCAGGCAGAGTGTATTTCAATGATTTTTTATAGCTGTTATTCACTGCAATCCCTCCGGGACTTTCTTTTGGTTTTTAATATTGTATCACTTCCGGAAGAAAAAATAAAGCAAAACCTGTATGCTGTTGATTTTTTTTGCGATTATTCATATAATAGGCAGGGAGGCGATTTTATGATTCAGAATGTATATATGCCGGCGCGGTGCATAGTGGGCGAAAATGCGGTTATGAACAATTCATCCGTATTTTCCGCTTACGGCAAAAACTGCCTTATTGTTACGGGAAAGAGCGGGGCGGAAAAATCCGGAGCCCTCGGTGATGTTGAAGCCGCCCTTGAAAAAGAAGGCATCGGCTGGGCTGTATTCAATGAAATAGGCGAAAACCCGCTTATTTCTGCCTGCCGTAAGGCGGGTGAAGCCGCAAGGCAGGCGAAGGCGGATTTCATTGTGGGAATAGGCGGCGGATCTGCTCTTGACTCGGTAAAAGCCATTGCAATTTATGCCTCAAACCCGGAGCTTGCGCCCATTGATATTTATAAAAGAGTTTATGCAAACCCGCCTCTTCCTGTTATACTTGTAGGCACCACGGCAGGCACAGGCAGCGAGGTAACCGGTGTGGCGGTGCTGACCAATGATGAAACGGGACTGAAAAAGAGCATTAAAGGCGAAGACTGCTACGGTAAGGTTTCATTCTGCGATTACAGATACACCGCATCCATGCCTTACTCTGTAACGGTATCAACCGCCCTTGACGCCTTTGAGCACGCCATTGAAGGCTTCTTTACTGAAAAATGCGTGGGGGTTGAACTGCTGTTTGCGGAAAAGTGCATACCTGTTATTTATAAATGCCTTAAAAAACTGGCAGAGGATAAAACGGTTGACCCGGCGCTGAGGAAACCCCTTTATGAGGGCTCAATTTATGCGGGGCTTATTATAAACACCTGCGGCACGGCATTTCCCCACCCGGTGGGATATGTGCTGACCGAAAACTACGGGGTGCCTCACGGCACTGCCTGCGCCGCATTTTTTGCCCCCTTTATTGACAGATGCGCCCGATTCAGCCCCGAAAAAACAAAGAAGTTTGAAGAAATGACAGAAAGCATTGATGAAGCGAAAAAAGTGATTGCTTCTCTTGTTGATTTAAAAGGGATAAAAATATCCCCGGAGCTTGCTCACAAATATTCCGAAAGGTGGGCGGCGGCCATACCCGGAAACTTTGCATCATCCCCCGGTTCCCTTACAAGGGAAGAAGCGGAAAAAATGCTGACAGAAATATAAAGACGAAAACCGACCGGTTTGTAACCGGTCGGGTTTGATTTATTGATTTTGTGTTTTCCCGTTTTTCGCTTTTTTGACTGCGGCAATCACAATAAGAATAACAACCGCAAGTATCGTAACATACATAAGCAGGGTTTTAACAAGAGTCAGAGCCGAGGCGGCAGTTACGAGAGGGCGGGACAGGGAATCAGCCCTGAGCATTATTTCCGACAGGATGTTTTCGCAGTAATCGGAAACTGCGAGAAGCAGCGGCAATGTGAGCAGCGGGGATTTTTTCTTTGTGAGAAGAACAATAAGAGAAACAAAAAGAAGGGTGTAAAAAACGGGATAGATGAAATCAATGGGAAGCTGGTAGCCGAGGTAAATATGCCGCCCTTCATCACCTATGAGGCGGAGAAACTCCGAGGCCTGCTCATAGTTATAGCCCGGGTTCATATCAAAGCACCTTACGCCGCCGGTGTTTGCCTCTATTTGCGGGATAAGTATTATATTCATTATTGCCCCGATTACCGCCGTGCCGATGCCGGCAATAATTGAGGTAACACCGGGGAAAAATCTGATTTTTTTCCTTTTCATAATTCACCTGCTATTTATTAAGTTTGGAAGTCTGCCGCTGGGCATTTACAAGGCGGGCATAGATGCCGCCCTTTTCAACCAGCTCATCGTGGGAACCCACCTCGGCTATCCTGCCCTTTTCAAGCACCGCGAGGCGGTCCGCATTGCGCAGGGTTGAGAGCCGGTGGGCTATGGCAAACACGGTTCTGCCCTTTACAAGATTTGCAAGAGCCTGCTGAATAAGCTCCTCGGTTTCAGGGTCAAGGGCGCTGGTGGCTTCATCAAGAATAAGAATATCCGGATTGCGCAGAACTGCCCTTGCAATGGAGATACGCTGCCTTTCGCCGCCGGAAAGGGTGTGACCGTCCTCACCTACGATTGTATTGTAGCCGTAAGGGGTGTTGATTATAAAATCGTGGGCGTTTGCCGCTTTGGCGGCGGCAATAACCTCGCTCGGCTCTGCCCCGGGCCTTGCATAAGCTATATTATCATAAAGGGTGCCGGAGAACAGGGAATTTTCCTGGAACACTACGCCGGTTTTACGCCTGTAATCGGTTTCATCCATGGTGTATATATCCGTGCCGTCAATATAAATTGTGCCCATATCCGTATTATAGAGCCGGAGAATAAGATTTATCAATGTGCTTTTGCCCGCGCCGGAATGGCCTACGAGGCCTATCATTTCGCCCTGCTTAACCTCGAGGTTTATATCCCGGAGCACCGGCTCATAGGCCTTATAGCCGAACTGAATATTATCAAAGACAATATCACCCTTAAGGTTGACGGGGGCGGTATCCACAGGTTTTTCATCGCCGGGTATTTCATCGGTTATCTCAAATATTTTTATAAGGCTTGTTGCAACCTCGCCCAGCTTGCGGGGCAGGTTTGAAAACCACCTCAGGGGCTGGTAGATATAGGCAAGGAAAATAGTGAACTCCAGGAGCTGGCCAGGAGAAATTGTGCCGTTAATGACCATACGCCCGCCGAAATACATAACAAGGAACTCGCCCGCCCCCATAAACAGGGTAAGGAAGGGGAAGGTAAGAGCCCAAAGCTGCTCGTTATTTACGGAAACATCCGCAAGCTTTTTTGATGCGGCGGAGAATTTGGCAATTTCCCGCTCCTCATTGCCGAAGGTTTTTACAACCCTTATGCCCCTGACAATATCGTGAAGAATTGAATTTTCCCTTGAGCCGCACCGCCACTGGCGCTCATACCTTACGCGGATAAACTGCCAGAATTTTGAAATGGCAAGCACAGAGAAGGGTACGGGAACAAAAACGATGAAGGTAAGCAGAGGGCTGATGCTCAGCAGTATAACCAGAATAACTATGAACATCACTGCCCTTTCAAGGGCGTACATACCCTCGGTAGTGATAAAATTCTTGACCGTTTCGGTATCTCTTGAAACCCTTTTCATAAGATCGCCGGAGGTTCTGCGGGATACGGAGGCCACGGACATCTGCTGAATTTTATCATATACCCTGACCCTCAGATCGTTGGATATATCGCCGCTTATGCGGTTTGCACGGCGCTGGCTTATTACGGTAAAAACCTTGCCCAGGATCTGAATTGCGGCAAGAGCCAGCACAAAATACAATATACCCTTTGAAGCGGCATCGGCGGAAACCGCATCATTATAAAGATAATTATCAACTATTTTTTCGTTTATTACAGGCAGGGCCGCCGAGCACACGGATGCAAGGGTAACAAATATGCCGGAAACAAGCAGGGCGGGAATGTAGGGCTTTGCAACATCAAACAGCCGCTTTGCAAGGTATGTTTTTTTGGCGCAGAAAAGGCAGGTGTTCATACCCTTGGCATAGTGCCTGCCGCATTTTGGGCAGACCCTGAAGCCGGCAGTGGACATTTCCGTAAGCTCTCCGGTTTTAATACAGTGGTTCACCACTTTGCAAAACTCGCCTGCCTGCTCAACACAGCTCATGGAGAAACGGCAAACGGTTATGCAACTGCTCATATCGCTTTCTGCACCCGAAGGCACAAGCTCAAGGAAACCGCAGCCCACATAGGTGCGGATAACAAGCTCTTCTATGCCTTCAAGCCCGTGAGAGAAAACCCGGTTTCCGTTTTCCTCGGTGTATATTCCGTTTTCATCCGCAGTAAGATTTCCGCTGCAGATCTCTCCGCTTAAGGTTAAATCAAACGAAACAGATACCTTCATACCGCTCCTCCTTTCCGTAAAAATCAATCTGTCAATCAGTAAAGATAGGGCTCGAGCTTTCTGCGGCTTTTTGCCGGAATCTTTTTGAAATCGGTTATTCTGTACCTGTTGCCGTCAATATCAACAAGGTCAAAACCTTCGCCGTGATTTCTGATATTTTTTGAAATATCCTTTACGGTGAAGTTCTTTTTATGCTCCCCTATTTTTACATCAAAATAGAAATTGCCGAATTTTTCTTTTATGGCCAGTATCTCAGTTATAACGGGGCTGTAATATCTTTGGGAAAGCTCCGACATAATAAGCTTCTGTTGGTCTTCGCCGAAGCCGGAAATATCCTCAATAATGCCTATTTCCTTTTTTTCAATATCGGATATACATATATATTTATCCGGCATGGTGAGGGGCATTGCCTCGGTGAGAATAACCCTGCCGAATTTTTTGCCGTTAATCTCGGCACTGAGAAACCCGTACTCCGTAAGGGAGAAAATGCAATGAGACGGAGAAACATATTCGGTTTGCAGGGTCTCCGGTGAAATGGTCTGAATATCATCAGTCTTCATTTTTCTCATCCTCCGTTTCCTCGGTTTCTTTTTTGGGCTCATCCTCGCCTATACCTATGGTTTTAAGGGCCTGAGCCTGAATATCATACAGGCGGTAAAACTCGCCTTTTTTATCAATCAGTTCATCAAATGTGCCGAACTCCGTAATGCGGCCCTCGTCAATAACCGCCAGCTTATCGGAATCCCTCAAAGTGGAGAGGCGGTGGGCTATAGCTATGGTTGTTCTGCCCTTTGTAAGCATTGCAAGAGAGTGCTGGATATTCCGCTCCGTTTCGGTATCCATAGCGGCGGTGGCTTCATCCAGAATAAGAATTCCGGGGTTCTGGATTATGGTGCGGGCAATGGAGATCCTCTGCCTTTCGCCCCCCGAGAGCCGCTGCCCTCCGGCGCCCACCCTTGTCTGATAAGCATCCGGCAGCTTCATAATAAAATCGTGAGCGCAGGCGGCCTTTGCGGCGGCAATAACCTCGCCCATTGTGGCATCCGGCTTTGCGTACCTTATATTATCCGCTATCGAACCGATAAACAGGTAAATATCCTGAGAAACAAGGCCGATATTCTTTCTGAGTTTATCAAGCTTCAGGTCGCGCACATCAATACCGTCAATGAGAATACAGCCGTCTTTTGCATCATAAAGCCGGGCTATAAGGTTGGCAAGAGTTGTTTTGCCGGCTCCGGTTTTGCCCACTATGCCCAGCATTTCTCCCGGGGCAACTTCAATGGTAAGCTTATTGATAACCGGACGGGCGGGTTCATACTCAAACTCCAGCTCATTAATTTGTATATGACCTTCGATTTTATCGGGGCTTACGGCGTCTTCTTTTTCAGTAATATCCGGCTGAGCATCGCAGATTTCAAAAATACGCTGAGCGGAATCGGCGCACCTGGACCACCAGTTTGAAATCCAGGCAAGAAAACCGAAGGGCTCTTTGAGCATTTCAAGGTAAACAATAAATGAAAGCAGGGTGCCTGTGGTCATACCGCTTTCGCCCCTGACGGCCATAATACCTCCGTAGCCCAGCACCACGGTGGAAAGCATAAGCACCGCAATCTCAAGCAGGGGGAAAAGGGTGGCCTCGGTTACCCCCAGCTTAACTTCGGCATTGCGGGTATCCATACTGGTTTTTTCAAACCTGCCGAGCTCATCATCCTCTTTTGAAAAGGCCTTGATAACCCTCTGGCCGTTTATGTTATCGCTGAGCATTGAACCAAGCTTTGCGTGGTGAACCCAAACGCTGTGGTGCATTCTTCTGAACAGTCTGTCACCGAGAATAAGGGTGAGCAGAAGAAGGGGCGCGGAAATCAGGGCAAAAAGAGACAGGCGCACGCTCATACGGAACATAATGAACAGCACGCCGATAATTGTGGCAACATCAATTATCAGCCGTGGTACGCCTTCCGTAAAGAACCAGTAAATATTGTTGGCATCCCTCATAACTCTGTCCATAAGAGAGCCGGTCTGCTTTGAGGAATAAAAGCTGACGGAAAGCCGCTGCATCGCCTCAAATATTTTCAGCTTTATATCATATATTACCCTTGGCATAACGGCGGCAGAAACATAATCCTGAGCCACTTCAAGCAGGGTTCTTAAGAATCTTATGCCTACAACGGAAAGAACAAGGGTGCCCAGCGCTTTGAGCATTTCATTCACGGGCTTGCCATCCGGATTTGCAAGCACATTATCATAGAGGGCTCTTGTGCTTATCTGGGGAACAACAATCATTGTGACGCTGCTGAGTATCATCATAACAAGGACAGCGGCTATCTGAGGGGCGTAACCGCCGAAAAACTTAACAAGGCGCACTGCCGTGCCCCCGGTTTTTGCGTGCCTGCGGCAGTAATCTTTGCCGGGAGGGCAGGGCGCGCCGCATTTTTTGCATACATTCTTTTCATCCGGATTTTCTCTTATTTTGGCTTCGCCGGTTTCTTTGAAGGAATTAAAGGCCACAATAAGGCGGTCAAAATCACCGATAAGCCCTAAGGAAAAATAGGTAACCGGCCTCTGCTCCCCGTTTTTGCGCACAATAAGACGGCCCGTTGAGGCGTATCTCTCGGTTTCAAGAGAATCGATATCCTCAGCAGGAATGCTCACAACAGTATTGACCCGGTAACGGGGCATCGCTTTGTGCTTTTTAAGCTTGCGGGGCTCCGGGTGCTCCTCTTCGCCGAAAATGACATAGAGCCCCTTGGGGTCAAAGAAAACCCGGGTATCACAGTAGCACTGGCTGTTATCCATATCCCCGGCGCAGCAGAAAACAGCGTCCTTTACCGAAAGGCCCGCTTTTTCAAGGCTGTCACACACAAAGGGGGGCAGCTTATCTTTTTTGGGCGGAGGAAACTCCGGCCTTTTTCTTGCTTTTTTCTCTTTCATTTTCTCCCGTTATTACAGCACGTTTCTGTAATAAAGTCCTCTGGTATATGGGTAAGAAGGGGCTGTTCCCTTCCGGTATTCGCTTATAATATTTTCGCACTCTTCGGAGCTTTCGGTTGTAAAACTGAGAAGGTGATAATCGGCACCGGAAAAATCCGCTTTTTTATCGTAAACACAAAGGGGCACGGAATTGAAAATAAAACTGCAGCCGTTTTTGCACCTGACGGGAAACTGTGCCCCGGTGCGGTCCGTAAGGGAGCCGGCTCTGCCGCACTTTGCGCAGGTTAATTCATTATTCACGGGGCAGTTTGCGGTAACCATAAGTGGCAGGCGACCGTAAACCATAACCCCTCTTTTGATGTTCCCCTTAAGGCGGTTTATCTCGCCCCTGGAAAGCTCGCAGGAAACAAGGCAATCCGTAAGGCCGGATTCCTGCGCCTGCTCAAGGGAAAGGGAATTGTAAATATTCATACCGAAACCGCCTGCGGCTTTAAGCCCGGCTTTTTCCGCAATCTTAACGCCGTCAAGGTTACAGCACCAGGCGGTGCTTACTCCGAAAGCCTTGAACCGCATTAAATCCGAAATATATTTTTCGCCCTGCGAAAAAACATTTACCGGTACTTCGGGGGTAACCTCAATGCCCTTTTCAACAAGGGATTTTACTGTTTTTTCATCTGTATCAAGGGGCAGGATCACTCTTTGGGCCTCAAGGGAGGCGGGTATGCTTTCTTTATCAAAAAACCTGAGGTGCAGTTCCGGTTTTACGGCAGTATGCTCACCGAATTCCGGCACATAATCATTTACCACATAAGGTTCTTTGCAGCCGATTTTGTTTTCAAGCTTTTCAAGAGCTGCCCGGCGCAGGGAATTCACCGCGGAATTGGGCATAAACAGACCGGGCTCAATACTGCACTCGATATTCTCCGCATAAAACTGGGTGCCGCCGCATTTTGAAAGCATTTCATTTGCGGTATCTTCCGTAAGGCATTTATTCAGGGCCTCCTGAGGAGGAACTTCGGACTCCGCCGACGCTTCAAAGCCGCCGCTTTTTACGGTGAGCTTTGCAGGCACTCCCCTTGCGGCCTCAAAAGCCATATCAACGGGGACAAGGGGATTTTCATTTTTATAAAGCTGCTGAAGGGATGAGAGAACGGCAGCGGAACCGGTAACATTTTCCTTGGTTCTTATGCCGAACATATCTTTGCCTTTGCTGCCGGTGAAGTAACCGTCCGTAAAACCGGACCGCGAAAAGACGGCCTCAAGGGCCCCGGTAACTGCTTCATCTTCTGTGCCGTTCAGCGCATTTCTGCAGGCGGTAACTGCTGCGGCAACATACTCCGGCCGCTTCATCCTGCCCTCTATTTTAAGGGAGCACACTCCTGCGTTTTCAAGGCGGCGGATATGCTTAATAAGAGATAAATCCTTTAAGCTCAAATTATACGCTTCTTTATTATTAACACCGAAAGGCAGGCGGCAGGGCTGAGCGCAAAGGCCTCTGTTGCCGCTGCGCCCGCCTATAACACTGCTCATAAGGCACTGGCCCGAAAGGCACATACACAGCGCGCCGTGAACAAAGCACTCAAGCTCAAGGCCGGTGTTAGCGGATATTTCGGCTATCTCTTTTTCGGATAGTTCACGGGGCAGAACCGCCCTTTTAAAGCCAAGGGATTCAAGCAGTTCCAGCCCGTATTTGCTCTGCACGCTCATCTGGGTTGAAGCGTGGAGGGGCATAGCCGGGCAGATTTTCCTGCTAAGAGCGGCCACACCCAAATCCTGCACTATAAAAGCATCTGCCCCTGCAAGGCAGAGCTTTTTGATTTCGGCGGAAACATCCGCAAGCTCCGTATCACTTACAAGGGTATTGAGAGTGTAATATACTTTTACATTCCGCTTGTGGCAGTAATCAATGGCTTCGGCTATTTCCTCATCGGAAAAATTCTTTGCATTGCGCCTTGCATTGAAGGCGGCGCCGCCGAAATAGACCGCATCGGCTCCGCACCTTACCGCCGCTTTAAGGGAATCAAAGCCCCCGGCAGGGGCCAGTATTTCCGTTTTCATAAAAATTATTTAAGAGCTTCAATCTCTTTCTTTAATCTTTCAACTTCTCTTCTGGCAAGCTCGGCATTGGTCCTTGCCCTTGCGGCATCCTCAAGGTAGGCCTGAATCTGAACCCTGAGATTTTCGCAGGTTGCCTCGGACTTGATATAGGCCTCGCCGTACTCAAGGGCGGTAAGCACCGCAGCCTGGGTAACGGAAATTCTGCCGCTCTTTCTGACAATACCGTTTATTTTTTTATCGACCTCTTCGCTGATGCGGAGCATTTCCTCAACATCATCCTCGGTGGTGAGGTTGTATGTTTCGCCG
This sequence comes from Clostridia bacterium, assembly GCA_017430535.1. Lineage (GTDB taxonomy): Bacteria > Bacillota > Clostridia > Oscillospirales > Acutalibacteraceae > CAG-177. Next base: position 184,416 of record JAFRMR010000026.1, on the reverse strand, counting down.
GCTATGGTAACCTTTAATTTTTCCATATTGCACCTCGCAAAAAGCTTACTGTAATATTATTATACATATTTTCCAAAAGAAATAAAGATGTTTTTTATTTTTATTTGCCTATTGCAAAATATCGCGGGCAGATAGTATAATTGAACAAATACCTGTAAAAGAGGTTAAGATGAGTTTACTTGTTCTTATAATATACATAGCTTTTGTAAGCCTGGGGCTGCCTGACTCCCTGCTGGGCTCCGGCTGGCCGGAAATGCACATTGAGCTGGGCGCATCCCTTTCAAGCGCGGGAATACTGGCTTTTATCATCTCCGCCTCCACGGTGACCTCCGCCCTGTTCTCGGATAAATTCGCCGTGAAATTCGGCACGGGCAGAGTTACGGCATTCAGCGTAATGCTAACCGCTGCATCAATGATGATGTTTTCCTTTGCCGGCTCTTTCGGCATGCTGTGCCTGCTGGCTGTGCCCTACGGTCTCGGCGCAGGAGCAATTGACGCCTGCCTTAATAATTATGTGGCCCTGCATCTTTCATCAAAACATATGAGCTGGCTGCACTGCTGCTGGGGAATAGGCGCAACCTTAAGCCCTTACATTATGAGCGCCTGCCTCATGAGCAGATGGGGCTGGAGAGGCGGCTACAGAACAGTTTCCATAATTCAGATTGTTTTGACCTTCCTTATGTTTGCGGCCCTGCCTCTTTGGAAAAAACAGACTGAAAAGGCAAAGGAAGCCGGAGATGAAGAAACGGTTGTACTGACCAAAAGGCAGATTTTTGCCCTGCCCGGCGCAAAGCAGATGTTTGTTTCTTTCCTTATATACTGCGCAATTGAAAATATCCCTATGGTATGGGCCAGCAGCTATTATGCAGGCATATACAATCTGAGCGCAGAGAAAGCCGCCGCTTTCGGCTCGCTGTTTTATATAGGCATGACCGCAGGCAGGGCGGTATGCGGATTTTTTGCGGATAAAATGGGCGATAAGAATATGATAAGGTACGGCGCCCTCACCGCCATTGCCGGGGCCGTTATTGTGGCACTGCCCCTGGGAACATACATCCCCTCGGTTGCGGGGTTCGTTATAATAGGTCTCGGGTGCGCACCCATTTACCCTGCTTTTATACACTCCACCCCCGCTAACTTCGGCAAAAAATATTCCCAGTCCATAATAGGGGTGCAGATGGCTTTTGCCTATATCGGAATGACTGTTACCCCCTATATTTTCGGCAAAAGCGCAGAGCTCACCACCATTTCAATACTCCCCTTCTGCGTAATCGGGCTCTGTATAATAATGCTGATATTAACCGAGAATTTAAACACAAAAATAAAGAATAAAACTGTGGTGTGAAATGAAAAAGATTATCTCATTGCTTCTTACAGCCGTAATATGCCTTACCCTCGGAGGCTGCGCCTTCGGGGGCAGGAAAACTGCCCTTGTTATATCCGGGGCGGAGGTTGACACCGAAATATATAACTATTACCTTGACCTTGTGGAACAGCGGCCCCGGGACTACGGGCTGACGGATAAAAGCGGAAGCGGCGACAGAAGAGACAAGGCCGTGGAGCTTTGCAGGAAATATGTGGCATTTAACACGGTGTTTGAGGAAAGAGGCCTTTCCCTGACAAACTCGGAAAAACTTGAAATTGCGGATAATGTAAACAACTTCTGGTCAATGTCCGCAGAACACTACAAGGATATAGGAGTTTCAAGGGTTACCCTTAACAAGATATTCACTGAGCAGGCATACGAAGATACCCTGTTTGAAGCGGACTTTGACAAGGGTATGGATGATGCGGAAGCGGAAAGCGCAGTAAAGGCATTCTTCTACTCAAACTACACTGCATTCAGGAATATATGCGAATATTTCACCGCCTCCGACGGCTCAAAGGTTTCGGAGCAGGATAAGCAGAATATAACAAACAAATTCAGCGAAATCGCCGCATCCTCGGGCTCATCTTATGATGACTTTACCAATACCTGCGCCGCGGCAGGCTACACCGCCAGCGGCACGGTTATACTTAAGAAAGATTCCGGCGGATACCCGGAGGGATTTTTCCTGAAGGTTTATACCATGGCCCCGGGCACTGTGGGAATATTCACCTATGACGACTGTATTTTCTGCATAAGAAAAGAAAACCTCTCGGATCTTGGTGAAGAAGTTTACTACAACTACCGCTCCACCTGCATAAGGAATATGTATGAGGAAAGCTGGCAGGAGGCCGTGGAAAACTACCTTTCCGGTTTCACAGTGGATGAAGTGAAAATTAAATAAAAAAGAAAAACCCCCGTTCACGGTAGTGAACGGGGGTTTTTAATACATTACTTGTACTTACGCTTACGAGCGGCTTCCGACTTTAATTTTCTCTTTACGGAAGGCTTCTCGTAATGTTCTCTTTTGCGAACCTCCTGGATAACGCCGTCTCTTGAAGTCTGTCTCTTAAACCTTCTGAGTGCGCTTTCAAGTGATTCTCCCTCTTTAACTTTTACGGTGCTCATTTATTTCCCTCCCCTCGTTTTAGGGACCTGATTTAATAATTTTACCCGTGCATTATACTACAATACATAGGTGATTGTCAATGCTTTTTCGCTTTATTTTGCAACAATATTTACAAGGCGGCCTTTTACATAAAGCTCCTTGATAATCTGACGGCCTTCTGTTTCTGCCCTGACCTTATCGCAGGCCTTTGCAACGGCCAGAACCTCGGCCTCTTCGGCGGAAGCGGAAACTACGATTCTTTCCCTTACCTTGCCGTTGACCTGAACTGCGATTTCAACCTCATCATCAACACACTTGCTCTCATCATAGACGGGCCAGCTCTCATAGGCGATGGTGTTATCGTGGCCCAGAATCTGCCAGATCTCTTCGCAGATGTGGGGGCAGATGGGTGAAAGCAGCTTAATAAGACCCTCGGCAAAATCCTTTGGGCAGGAGCCGGCTTTGTAAACGGCGTTTACAAAAATCATCATCTGACTGATGGCGGTATTGAAGGCGAGGGTTTCAAAATCCTTTGTAACCTTGCGAACGGTGACATTATAGACTTTTTCAAGCTCGCCGCGCTTCTCTTCGCTGAGATTTGCCTCATCTGTAAAGAAGTTCCATACTCTTGTAAGGAAGCGCTTTGCGCCCTCAACGCCCTGATTGCTCCAGGGTTTTGATGCCTCGATGGGCCCCATGAACATTTCATAGAGCCGCAGGGTATCGGCGCCGTAATCCCTGACTATATCGGAGGGATTAACCACGAATTCGGGGAAACGCTTACCCATTTTGATACCGTTGGCGCCCAGAATCATGCCCTGATGAACCAGCTTGCGGAAGGGCTCCTTAACGGGTGAAACGCCCATATTGTAAAGGAATCTGTTCCAGATTCTTGAATAGATAAGGTGGCCTACGGCATGCTCGGGGCCGCCGATGTAAAGGTCAACGGGGAGCCAGTGCTTAAGCAGCTCGGGATCGCCGATGGCTTTATCATTATGCGGGTCTATATAGCGCATATAGTACCAGCTTGAGCCGGCGGAGCCGGGCATGGTGGAGGTTTCCCTCTTGCCCTTTACGCCGTTTTTCTCAATATATTTCCAGTCTTCGGCATTCTCAAGAGGAGCTTTGCCGTTTTTGCCCTTATAATCATCAAGCTCGGGCAGAACAAGGGGCAGTTCATCATCATCCAGCACGTGGATTTCGCCGTCATCCGTATAGTAAACGGGAACGGGCTCGCCCCAGTAACGCTGGCGGGCAAATATCCACTCGCGGAAATGGTAATTTGTCTTACGCTTGCCCACGCCCATTTTTTCAAGCTTCTGAGTAATGGCTTCTTTAGCCTCTTCAACAGTGAGACCGGTGAACTCTTCGGAATTTATAAGCTTGCAGCCTTTGCCCAGGTAATCGCCCTTTTCAAAGGCGTGCTCTGAAACATCGGCGCCGTCAATAACCTGAATCATGGGGATGCCGTGAACGGTGGCATACTCAAAATCGCGCTGATCGTGGCTGGGCACCGCCATAACCGCGCCGGTGCCGTAGCTTGCAAGCACGAAGTCGCCGATGAATACGGGAACCTCTTTGCCGTTTACGGGGTTAATTGCATATATGCCTTTAAGGCAGCAGCCGCTCTTGGTTTTGTTGAGCTCGGTGCGGTCCATATCTGTCTTTTTGATTGTTTCCTGAATATAGGCCTTGACCTCGTCCTGATTCTCAATGCGGGGCATAAGGTTCTGCACAAGGTCGCCGTCCGGGGCAAGCACCATAAAGGTGATGCCGTAGATGGTTTCTATACAGGTAGTATAAATTGAAAATTTACCGCCGCCAACTACATTGAACTCAACCTCAACGCCGGTGCTCTTGCCTATCCAGTGGCGCTGCATATCCTTGGTGGATTCGGGCCAGTCAATCTCCTCAAGGCCTTCAAGAAGCTCCTCGGCAAAGGCGGCCTGGTCAATAACCCACTGCTTCATATTCTTACGAACCACGGGGTAGCCGCCACGCTCGCTCTTGCCGTCAATAACCTCATCATTGGCAAGCACGGTGCCCAGCTCCTCGCACCAGTTTACGGGGATATCCACAAGCTTTGCGTAACCTTTAAGATAAAGCTGCTTAAAAATCCACTGGGTCCATTTATAGTAGGAAGGATCGGAGGTGGCAATCATCTTGGACCAGTCATAATCAAAGCCCAGCTCTTTGAGCTGCTTTGAGAAGGTCTGTATATTATCCTGGGTAAAGCCGTTGGGGTTGTGGCCTGTGGAAACGGCATACTGCTCCGCAGGCAGGCCGAAGGAATCGTAGCCCATTGGATGAAGCACATTATAGCCCTGCATCCTCTTCATACGGGAAACGATATCCGTGGCGGTATAACCCTCGGGATGGCCTGCGTGAAGACCTACGCCCGACGGATAAGGGAACATATCAAGAGCATAAAACTTGGGCTTTGAAAAATCCCATACATCGGTTTTGAAGGTTTCGTGCTCCTCCCAGTATTTCTGCCATTTCTTTTCAATTGCTTTGTAATTGTAATCAGCCATTACGGAAAACAACTCCCCTGTCAGTCAGTAATAATATCGGATAAATCCAGATTGACGGCATCGGACCAGAGCCGTTCAAGATTATAATATTCTCTGCTCTCTTTATCAAAAATGTGCAGCAGCACTGTGCCGTAGTCAAGCAGAATCCAGCCTGTGGCTCTGCCCTCAACATGCTCGGGGTCAATGCCCAGGCGCTTTTTAATCTCATACTCCACATCATCCGCAAGTGATTTGGTGTGTGTGGATGAATTACCGGTGGCAATAACGAAAACATCGGAAACTATGGTAACCTCTTCGGTCCTGATGGCTACTATATCAGTTGCCTTTTTTTCGTCAAGAACCTTTGCTATCTCTCTTGCCAGGTTTTCGGAATCTGTCATAAATTATCTCCTTATCAAAGCCCGAAATAAGCTAATGTATCATTGTAGCAGTCAAGTGTTGAGGGGTGCACGGGAATATCCCGCTTAACAAGGTCCTCAACAGTGTAACGGCTTGTGTAAAGAATTGCGTGCTCAAGGCTGATATCCGCAAGCCGCCTTACCACATCAACATCGGGGTAGTCTCTGTCCGCAGAAATGAAATCCGCCACATACACAATCTTTTCAAGCAGGGTCATACCTGCCCTGCCGGTGGTGTGCCAGCGCACTGCGCCGAGGATTTCTTCATCATCCGTGAGCCCTTCTTTAACAAGAAAAGCGGGGCAGGACATCTGATGCCAGACCTTGTGATTTGCCCTCTCAAGGGGTGTTACGCTGCCTATAAGCTCAAGCTGTGTTTCGGCAGGCAGCTCTTTTGTGATATCGTGCAGCAGACCCGCAAGCTTTGCTTTGCCCGGGTCGGCGCCGTACTTTTCGGCAAGCAGGCCGGCGCTTTCGCTTACGCACTCGCTGTGATGCAGCCGCCTTTCGCCCAGCATACGGGCCATAACGCTGCGGCAAACATCAAAATCATCGTTATAAAGGTTATTGCTCTGTATATACTCCCTGACAACCGGGGGCAGAAGAGCATCGGTATCCGAATTGCTCTTTACCAGCCGCCTTATCTCAGTGGAGCTGACCTCAAAGGGAGGGGCATCGATAAAGTGAACCCTGCTCCTCTGGGAAAAACTGAATGCGGATAAATCCGGCTTGTAGCCGCTCTCTCTTGAAGCGGCGCATACACAGGCGAGCTCCAGAATCTCTTCCCACTTATACCACTGAGTAAAGGTTTCAAGCATATCCGAGCCCATAATGAACCAGATTTCATCACCGGGATATACCGCTTTAAGCTCCCTGAGGGTATCTACGGTGTAGCTTCTGTCTCCCCTTCTGATTTCCATATCCGAAATCTCATAGAGGGGGCCTTCAAAAGCCAGCCGGCACATTTCAAGCCGTTCTTCGCCGCCGGTGGGAGAGCCTGCGGCTTTATGGGGCGGTATGCAGGAAGGGATGATAATAACTTTATCAAGGCAAAGCTCTTCTGCTGCGCGCTCCGCCAGCCTTATGTGGCCGTAATGTGGGGGATTGAAAGTTCCCCCGAAAACTCCGATTTTCATAATTATTTGATATTTATCCTCTTGTGCATAATATGGGCGGTCAGGAAGAAGTAGGCAACATCCTGAAGCACCATAAACAGGAAGGGCATAAGGGTAAGCTGTGTGCCCGGAGTTGTGGGATCGCCGAAATTGAAAGTGAAGGATTTATCATCACCCAGCACCAGGTAAACGCCCAGGTACTTTTCAAGCAGGTTGATAACCACAACATAGATAATGCCCGTTGCAATGAAAATCAGCACGGACCAGATGATATTCGCCTTCTGGAACTTACGCATATGAGATGCCGCAATGGCAAAATAAATCATAATGATAAAGGAAAGCACCAGGGCAAAAAACTCAATGATGAAGTAAACCGCATATGCGATAATCTGGGCCTTTGAGGGGAAATCCGCAAACATTGTGAGCAGACCCGATGCGGTATCAATCATTTCGCCGTACTCTCTGTCCGCAAACTTGCCCAGAAGGTCAAGCACAAGGATAAAATCGGCAAAGGATACGAGCATCCAGAATCCGTAAACTATGAGCTTTGAGCCGAGGAGCTGCCTGCTGTTTACCGGAAGAGTGAAGCTCAGGTAGCCCTGCTGACCGAAAAGGGACTTCTGATAATCGTAAACCACAAAGAAGAAGGAAACGAAAACAAGCAGGAAGGCAACAACAAGACTTACAACGAAGCCGATGATGAGAACCTTGCTGTTTTCCATCTTCTGGCCGATATAGAAAGCTGCAATTGCAACAATCTCTATGAGATAGAAAAGAGGGATAACTCTGGCGCTTGCAAGAAAATCGTTCTTTACAAGCTGAAACATTTTGCCTTTGACTCTGTCAGAACTGCCAGTCACTTGCAAACACCTCCTTGAATACTTCGTTTACTGTTTTGCCGGACTGAGTAAGATGGCTTACGGAATCCTGCATAAGAAGACGGCCCCTGCCTATCATCACTATGGAATCAAGCACACCCTCAATATCGTGAATAAGGTGGGTGGACATCATAAGGGTTGAACCCTCGGGCCTGTTTTTGATAATTGAATCCAGGATGAAATCCCTGGCGGCGGGGTCAACACCGCCCATGGGCTCATCAAGAATATATATCTTTGCGTTTCTGCACATTACGAGGATAAGCTGGAGCTTTTCCTGCTGGCCTTTGGACATTGTTCTTGCCTTCTGCTTATGAGGCAGCTGGAACATATCCAGCATGTGCATGGCTTTTGGCAGATCAAAGTCATCATAGAAATCCGCAATGTATTTTATGGCGTCATCGGCGGTCATCCAGCTTGCAAGATAAGTTTTCTCAGGCAGGTAGGCCACCATTGATTTTGTTCTGGCGCCGGGCTTGAGACCGTTTACCAGAACCTCGCCGGTATAGTCATTGATAAGACCGGTAAGGATTTTTATGAGGGAGGTTTTGCCGCTGCCGTTGGGGCCCAGCAGGCCGATAATCTGGCCGCCCTCAAGAGAGAATGAAACATTTTTAAGAACCGTGTTGGTTCCGTAGGATTTTGTCAAGTTGTTGATTCTTATAATCTCTTCCAAAATTAACCCTCCGTAACAGTTATTCGGGTGCGTTAGGCAAAAGGCATTGCAGCCCTGCCGATTCTGAGACATAACCCGCTGCGGTTATAACAACAATCTTATGTATTATAACACTACGCATTATAAAATAAAAGAATTATTTTGATTTTTTTAGAGCTTTAATTGAATTTTTTTTGAACAAGAGCCCGGAAAAAGAAAAAAGGCCCCGTGAGGGGTCTTCATAATCCAACTGTGTTATTTCAACGGCAGCAGGCCGTGATTGATGAACAGAGTGGCGGTGCCGAAATAAATAAGCAGGGAAACGGCATCAACAATGGTGGTAATCATAGGGCCTGCCATCAGCGCCGGGTCAAGGTGAAGCAGCTTTGCCAGAATAGGCAGGGAGCAGCCGATGGACTTTGCTATGATAACCGTGAACACCATTGAAAGGCATACTACGAAGATAACCGGTGTGGAGGTCTCCCCCCCGGTAACAGCGCGGATTGTGAGCATCCTGACAAAATTGGCTGCCGCAAGAATAATACCGCAGATAACCGCAACCCGTATCTCCTTCCACAGAACTTTGAAATAATCGGAAGGCTTTACAGTGCCCAGGGCAAGACCACGGATGATAAGGGTGGAAACCTGGTTGCCGGAGTTACCGCTGGTATCCATAAGCATGGGTATGCAGGCGGTAAGGCCGGAAATAACAGCCAGTTTATCCTCAAACCCTTCAATAATCTGCCCGGTGAATGTGGCGGAAATCATAAGGATAAGGAGCCATACGATTCTGTTACGGGTAAGCTTGAGCACCCCGGTTTTAAGGTAGTCATCCTCAGAAGGCAACAGCAAAGCCATCTTTTCAAAGTCTTCGGTGTTCTCTTCCTGGATAACGTCAACGATATCATCAATGGTGATTATGCCCACAAGGCGGTTTTCATAATCCACAACAGGCACGGAGAGAAGGTCGTATTTACGCACAATCTCAGCAACCGTTTCCTGGTCGTCGTGAGTAACCACGGAAATTATCCTGTCATCGGAAAGCATAATATCGCTGAGCACGGTGCCGCTCTTTGCAACAATCAGCTTGCGAAGTGGCAGAAGGCCCACCAGCTTGCGCTGAGAATCAATGCAGTAGCAGGTTTCTATGGATTCCTTATCCTGAGCGGTTCTGCGCAGCTCGTTTATTGCTTCATCCACAGTGAGGGACTCGTGGAAAGCCGCCATTTCAACAGTCATGATACTGCCGGCGGAATCCTCCGGGTACCTCAGGAATTTATTGATAATTTCCCTGGTTTCACGGCTGGTCTGAGCCAGAACCCTTGTAACCACATTTGCCGGAACTTCCTCAAGAAAGTCAACGGCATCATCAATGAACATATCCTCAACCAGGTTGTGGATTTCAACATTGGTGATGGAGTTAATAACCGTTTCCTGAGTATCGGAATCAAGGTAGGAGAAAACCTCTGCAGAAGAGTTTTTGGGGAGCAGACGGAATATCTTCACCTGCTTGTCCGGCTCCGATTCGGATATTGCCTGGGCAATATCAACGGTATTCATTTCTTTGAGAATATCTTTAAGGGTTGAAAACTTGTTTTCTTCAAGCATCTTGCTTATGATATTCAATAAAGCTTCGTTTTCCAAAATAAAACACGCCCTTTCCGCAAAAGCGCAAGGGCGTCGGAAAACCGATATCAAGACCGTGAGGCGGTATTAAAACACCCTGACAGCCGATGCACTTTCACATATTGATTTTTTAATAAGACATAATCGAACGTGACTACTGTCGCTTGTCAAGGAATTTCACCTCACTTTTAATCTGAAGATTTTTCGGTCTTTTTCTTTTTCTTTTTGGATTTGTAACTGAGCAATGCCTTTATATTTGCTTCCGGGGTAACAACCTCGCCTATACTCAGGGGATACTTTGAGTAGAGGCCTTTGAATTCGGTACCGCCGGTACAGAGTAAACCGTGCTTTTTGGCGATTTCAAGAAGCTGCTTCTGCTGCTGCTCGGTATTATCGGGGTGCCATACCTCAACGCCGTCAAGGCCGTGAGGGATAAGCTCCTCAAGCAGCTCAAAGCTGCCCCGGCTGCCCGGGTGGGAAAGAACGGCGATGCCGCCGGCTTCGTGGATTGCTTCAAGAATTTCAAGAGGTTCGGGGTAATTTGCGGTAACAATTACATTCTCTTCACTGTCGGGAGAAAAAAGCTCGTTATAAAGATCACCGAAGATTTTATCCGTAAGCCCGCACTCTGCCAGAGCATGCATAATATGCTGCTCAAAAACTGCGGTGGAACCGGTGGCGCATTTTGTAACAAGCTCGGGAGAAATGGGATATTTGCGCGCAACCTTAAGGGTCATCATCTGGCTTGCTCTTTTTCTGGCCGCAACATTCCTGTGGCAAAGGCCCTCAAGACGGTCGGGGCTGTCTGCCATATAGCAAATCAGCTCCGCGTAGGCCTGCCTTTTGGAATCATAAGCCGAAAGCTCAACCCCGGGGATAACCGTAATGCCCTTTCTTTCTCCTATTATTTTGCCCCTGACCGTTCCGGCCTGACAGTCTCTGTCCACAATAGCGATAGTATCGATACCCCTTTTCTGCGCAAGCAGAACGAGGTCGTCAATGCCCATGGAACTGTCAGACAAACGGGTATGGCAATGTAAATCTCCTACCATAGAAAAGTAAAACCTCTTTCAAAAAGTCGCATAATGCCTCAATTTACACCATGATTATACAGCAAAGTGCAAAAATCTGCAAGTATTTTTTAAAAATTTTTTCTGTAACTATATTTCTTAATAATTATGTGATAAAATGAGTGAAATTTACGGAAAGGAGGAGTGATTGTGGCCGAAAAATCAAAATACCGCCCCCAGCCGAAATTCAGGCAGGTTACGGTTATGTTTCTGATATCCGTGTTTCAGGTTATCCTGTTTGCCGGGGTTGTGCTCAGAGACAGTGAAATGAATATGACTTACATATATCTTTTCACGGGATATATATGCTTTGAGTGGATTTATATGGTGTTCAATGTGCTGATAACCGGCAGCGATTATTTTGAACTTGAGGCCATCGCTTTTTTCCTCTCCGGGCTGGGGCTTGCGGTCTGTGCTTCATTCAATGAAACATTTTTCATGAAACAGCTTCTGGCCCTCGGGCTGGGGCTTGTAACCTACATTACGGTAATACTGCTCATAAAAAACGTAAACTTTGCGGATTTTCTGCGTTACCCGGCGGCGGTGCTTTCGGTGCTGATACTGATTGTGAACCTCGTAATGGCAAAGGCCACCAACGGAGCCCTGAACTGGATAGATATAGGCCCTGTTTCAATACAGCCATCGGAGCCCGTGAAAATTGCTTTTATATTGGTGGGCAGCGTTACCCTTGACAGGCTGCTTTCATCAAAAAGCCTCACTCTTTATATAGCTTATTCACTGGCCTGCGTAGGCCTGCTGTTTCTTATGAGAGATTTCGGAACGGCGCTGATATTTTTCTTTACCTTTATTCTTATTGCCTATATGCGCTCAGGTGATATACGCACCATTGCTCTTATCTGCACCGGAGCGCTTATGGGGGCAATACTCATAATATACTTCAAGCCCTATGTTGCTAACAGATTCAGCGCATACAGGCACGTGTGGCAGAATGCGGACACCATAGGCTACCAGCAGACAAGAACCCTGATTTACTCATCAAGCGGCGGACTTATGGGCCTCGGTATAGGTGAGGGAAAACTGAGAAACATTTTTGCCGCATCAACGGACCTTGTATTCGGGCTTATCTGTGAGGAACTGGGAATAATTATAGGTGTTTCCGTTCTTCTTGCTTTTGCCTGCATTGCGGTTTTTGCAGTAAGAGCCGCAAAAGGCGCCGCTTCATCGTTTTACGCCATAGCGGCTGTGGCTTCCGCAGGGATGCTGCTGTTTCAGCTGGCGCTCAATGTATTCGGAATTACCGATTTACTGCCCCTTACGGGGGTTACCCTGCCTTTTATCAGCAGAGGAGGTTCGAGCATGATATGCTCTTGGGGACTGCTGGCATTTATCAGAGCTGCCGGCGCTCCGTTCAAGCTGCCCTCCCCAGACCTTGCCGTTTCAAAGCAGAACAGGCGGAAAGGCGGTGAAAGAGCATGAGAAAAACCGTTAAAAGAGCGGCTGTGCTGTATATTCTTATAGCGTTGTTTATGGGAGGCGTGATTTTCCTCTGCGCAGAATTTGTACTTAACGGCTCCGAATGGGCATCAAATAAACGCAACCTGCATATTTACTCAAACGGCACCATAGTAAACGCCGGCACAATCTATGACATAAACGGAAAGCCCCTTGCAAAAAGCGAAGACGGGAAGCGGAAATTTGCGAATTCCGCCTCCGTAAGAAAAGCCGTGCTTCACATTGTGGGCGATACTTCCGGGGTTATATCCACAGGCACCCACAACCTTTACAGAAGCACCCTCTCAGGCTACAACTTTGTGCAGGGCATTTCATCCCTGAAAAAAAGCGGCAAAGGCAACGATATTACGCTGAATATTGACAGCGAGGCCTGCCGGGTTGCTTACAGAGCTCTGGGTGAATATAACGGAACCGTGGCGGTATGCAACTATAAAACAGGTCAGCTGCTGTGCAGTGTTTCAAAACCCGCCTATGATGTTAACGATGTGCCCTGGGATTTAAGAACAAACCCGGACTATGAAGGAGTGTTTCTTGATAAAGCGGTATCCGGCCTTTACACTCCCGGATCAATTATGAAAATCATAACCGCCGCCTGCGCCATTGAAAATATACCCGATATTTTTTCCCGTACCTTTGAGTGCGACGGGGAATACAAAACAGGCGACGGAATTGTAATATGCAACGGCGAACACGGCAAAATCACTTTTGAGCAGGCAATGAACGAAAGCTGCAACTGCGCCTTTGCGGAAATATCCATTGAACTTGGTGCCGGAAAGCTTAAGGCAACAGCGGAAAGCCTCGGCTTCAACAAACAGCTTTACGCAAAAGAAGTTGCGCTGACAAAAAGCAGATTCAACCCGCCTTCATCCGACAAAACCGAGCTTGGCTGGGCGGGTATAGGGCAATCCACCACATATATAAACCCCACTCACTTCCTGGCAATAATGAGCGCCATTGCAAACGGCGGCACAGGGCAGTCCCCGGACCGCATACGGTACCTGGGCTCCTTCGGTAAATTCACCGGAAGGCTGCCGGAAGTTATGGTGAAAATGAACCCGGAAACCGCCGCAAAACTCAGGGATATGCTGCGCTCAAATGTGGTGAACAAATACGGCGAGGGCAGATTCCCGGGCCTTGAGATGTGCGGCAAAACAGGCACGGCGGAAATTGACGGCAAAAAGAGCAACTCCGTTTTTGCCGGGTTCAGCTTAAGGAGCGACCTGCCCCTTGCGGTTATTGTAATAGCCGAAAATGCGGGCTGGGGCTCAGGAACAGCCGCAAGCACGGCAAACGAAGTGATGCAATACTTTTCCGAAAACTACGGCCGGTAAATATTTACATTTACCGGCTCTTTTGTTAGAATATAAAGCAGAATAAAAAACGAGTGGAGAAAACAAGATGAAAAAAACGGTAAAAACTGCGATATCGGTTTTCCTTTGCCTTACTATTCTGGCAGCCGCCGCTGCGCCAGCTTTTGCGGCAAATGAAAAAATTGCTTTTGTGGCAGTCAGCGGTATGAATACATTCCCGCTTTATGATGAAAACAATAATAAAGTATATCCCCTTTCGGGAACAGATATTGCAGGGCTTGCTTTCAAGCTGCTGCCCTATATAACGGACTACCTTGTTTCAAGGAATGCAGACAGGCTTGCGGATAAAGTGCTGCCCGCAGTTTACGATGCCTTTGAGCCCATTGCCTGCCTTGATACGGGAGAATCAAAATACAACCTTCACACCGACCTTTTTGACAGCGGCCTTGTAGGCGAGATGAAAAACTTTGAAAGCCACGATAAAGATGAGGAAGGAATCGTAAACCGGGCCGCAAAGAAATACGGCGTTGAAAACACCTTCTTTTTCAATTATGACTGGCGGCTTGACCCCATTGTTCACGCAGACCGGCTCAATAAATTCATCGGCTTCGTAAAAGAAAAAACCGGCTGTAAAAGAGTTGCCCTGGCGGCTTTCAGCATGGGCGGCACCGTAACCTGCTCTTACCTTAACAAATACGGCAGCAGCGACCTTGCAAGCGTTGAGCTGTGCTCCACTGCGTTTCAGGGCACATCCATTGTGGGCGACCTTTTCAGAGGAAAGCTTGAGGTGGATGTTGAGGCCCTCTTCCACAAATTTGCCCAGCTTACAAGGGACCCCACTTTTACGGAACTGATTGACTACATAAACGAAGGGCTTACTCTCAACGGCTTTAATGTTAAAGTAACAGACTTTGCAAATGATATTATAGAAGCCGTGGGCGACAGAATATACAATGAGCTTTTCATCCCCGTATTCGGATATATGCCCGGCCTCTGGGCTCTTTGCGATTACGAGCACTTCAATCAGTGTAAAAACTTTATGCTTAAAGACGGGGCTGACAAAAAGCTTATAAACAGAATCAACAGCTACCACGCCATACAGGGCAACGCAAAATCAATACTGAGCAAAGCTATGAAAAACACAAATGTTTATATAATCGCTCAGTACGGAATGCAGGGCAACCCTGTTTCCGAAAGATGCACAAAAAGCAACAACGACTACATGATTGACTGTGTTTACGCCTCCGGCGGAGCTACCTGCTCGGATATAGGCAAAGCCCTGGGCAGCGGCTATAAACAAAAGAAATATGCCGGCATAAACTACCTCTCAGCCGACGGTCAGATTGACGCCTCCACCTGCCTTTTCCCTGATAAAACCTGGTTCATAAAGAATATGGGGCATGTGGATTACCCAGAGGGTGAGGGCTCGGACTTTATACTCTGGTTTGCGGAGCAGAAGGACCAGAAAACCGTATTCAGCTGCAAGTACCCGCAATTCCAGAATTACAGCTATAAAACCGGCAAACTGACCCCCGTTGCCGATGATGCGGAGGAAACAGGCGTTCTTCACTCCTTACTGGCTTTCCTGGCAAAAATAAGAACTTTTATCTACAGCCTGAAACCGGGAAATATAAAAATCTGAATTAAAACAAATAATCCCCCGCCTGAAACAACAGGCGGGGATTTTATGTGTGATTTATTTGCTTTTGTGTTTTGTTTGTTTTAAATAAGCTGCTGTTCGTTGATAAGCAGGGTGAATTTCATACCCAGGGTTTCGGCTGCGTGGCGGCAAAGGCTCATTCTGCCGAGAAATATTTCAAAATAATCCATAACCGAGCTGTAATGGGTATCAACGGTAAGCTTGAGCTTTATGAGGGTATGGGCAGTATTGATTTTAACCTCTGACTTAATGGCGGAATAGTTAACTCTGTCATGTATATCAAAGGATTCAATATTCGGATTCCTGACCCTGCTTCTTCTCACATCGGTTTTATCCGCAATTATAATTGCGGCGGCAACGGGGTTTACGGGCACGGCGCTGCCCTCGTTGTGATTTCCAATGGCAGACACCACAGAGCATATTTCGGCGGCATCCATACCCTTTACTGAGAGGATATTAAAAGCCAGCACACCCCCTGTCTGGTGGTGGTCGGCTCTGTTTACCAGATTGCCTATATCGTGAAGATAGCCGGCAATTTTTGCCACCTCAACGGTTCTTTCGTCATAGCCGAGAGTTTCAAGAATATAGCCCGCCGTTTCCGCGACGGAACACACGTGGGCAAAGCTGTGCTCGGTATAGCCCATGGCGGCAAGGTTTGCATCGGCATTTTTGATATAAAGCCTTACATCTTCATCTTTTTTAAGCTCCTCATAGGTAAGCATTTTATTACCCCCTTTCCCTGAGCAAAAAACCTGCAGGGCGAGCCTGCAGGTAAATAAGCGAAAGCTGATTATTTGTTATTTGCCGAGTAAGCAAGATTCTTGCTTATCTTCTTGCAGAACTGCTTCATAACCAGTTTGGTCCAGAAATCGCTGGTTTCAACTTTATAGTCGCCGTCTTCGGCAAGGAGGGCTTCATCCTTCTTTGTAAACTCATCGGAACCGAGTTTTTCACGGATTGAGGCTTCCCAGTCAACATCGGAATCATTGCTCTTTACGAAATACATAATGTGATAGCCGTATTCGGTTTCAATTATACCTGCTTCGCCTTCT
This sequence comes from Clostridia bacterium, assembly GCA_017430535.1. GTDB lineage: Bacteria > Bacillota > Clostridia > Oscillospirales > Acutalibacteraceae > CAG-177. The sequence goes on along the minus strand of JAFRMR010000026.1, from coordinate 168,174 downwards.
TTTCTGGCGGGATCAAAGCACCAGTCAAGGAAGGGCTCAACATAGTTATCGGTAACCCTTACGCCGGCATAAAGTCCGCCGGATTCAGCGGAAGCGGTATCGCCGGTATTATCGGTTGCCATCTTGGAGAAGGTCTCTTCGGTGGCTTCGCCGTCTTTCCATTCCTTGAGAAGGTCTTCGGCCTTTTTCTTTGCGGCCGCTTTTTCTTCATCGGTAACATTTTCTTCATCGGCGGCATCAAACTTTACAAGGCACTGACGGACATCAACGCTGTGGCTGGTGTAGGCCTTTTTCTGAAGAACAACGATATAAGCATCATTGCCATTTTCAAAATACTTGACATCGCCGTCTTTGGTATCTTTGGCGTATGCCCAGTCGGCAACCTTATCGTTCATTGCGGAGCTCAGGGCGCTGTAGGTTGCGTGCTTTGTGGTGGTGCAGTATTTGGTTTCTTCTTCAGTTTCAGCGGCTGTATCTTCGGCAGCCTCTGCATCCTCGGCCTTTGTTTCCTCTGCTTTGGTATCATCGGTTTTGGTCTCTTCGGCTTTTGCATCCTCTGCGGCAGCAGCTTCTGTGGTTTCCTCTGCTGCTGTTGCCTCGGCGGCGGTTTCATCGGCTGCCTTGGTATCGTCTTTCTTATCTGCTTCTTTATATGCCTTTACGGCTGCCTCAAGAGTATCGGCATCCTTGGCATCTTTATAAACTTCTTTGACATCGGCAAAGAACTTCTTGTTTGCCTCTTCCTGCCTCTTGGCAAGCTCATCATCGGTTTCGCCGTCCTTGGCGGTAAGGGCTGTGCCGGTGAAAATATAGTAGCAGACATCAACATAATCGTAATCCTTCTGATTATCTGCATACTCTTTTTCGATTGTCTCTTTGGCAATTGCGGCCTTGGTATCGGATTCAACCTTCTCACGGTAGTGGGATGCGGTTTCCTCTTTGAGAAGCTGCTCTTTGAACATCTTTTCGGAGAAACCGGGGCCGAAGGTGGCCTTAAGGTAGGCATTCATTGAGAAGTTGTTTTCGGAGGCGTTGGACTTGTAGTTTTCGAAGGTTTCGTCAATTTCTTTCTTGGCGTCTTCATCAAGCTCAAAACCTGCTTTTACAGCTTCGTTATAATAAGCTTCAACAAACTGTGCGCGGTCGGCGGCAGACTTTCTGAAATATTCGGCCCAGGTAACTTCATTGCCTTCATCATCCTTGGTGGTCTGCTTATCGGGGGCAAGGTTGGTATCATAGCCCATTTCCATACCGTACTGGGAATACATCTGGGCATAATAGAGCATCTGCTGATACATATTATTGTAGTAATAATTGTACTCTGCAGCGGAAACCTTGGTGCTGCCGACTTTTTCGGCGGTTGCAAGCTTGTTTACAATACCGGTGGTTCTTGCCAGATAGTAGCAGGCGCCGAAAACTATCGCTGCCACCAGAACAACGGCAACAACCTTTTTAACTACGCCGGAAACGGCTTTGCCGGCATTGATTTTTTTAGCGTTCTTTTTGTTTGCCTTGGCTATTCTTTCTTTACGCTCTTCGCGGTAAACTTCAGCCTTGGACTTTGTGTCATTTTTTGCCATAGTGTTTGTTCAATCCTTTACATCATATTTATGTATACAAATATAATACAAGTATTTTATACCATTATTCGGCATTTTACAAGTATTTTAATTATTTTTTTACATTTGGAGCCTGCTCACCCGTAAGGTTTCCGTTAAGAAATTCACGGCTGAACCAGACATCATCAACGGTAAAACTTTTGCCGTTAAGATAGCCGAGAATGCCTGCATCATCTTTAAAAGCAAAAACAAGGCGGTAGGAATAAAGAAACTGCTTCTTATAGCCCAGAGCTTTATTCAGCTTGTTGGTGCCGTATTTCCCGTCCCCTAAAAGCGGATGACCGAGAGCTGAAAACTGAGCTCTTATCTGATGGGTGCGGCCCGTATAAAGCTTAACCTCGCAGAGAGACAGGCCGTCCTTTTCCTCCAGCACACGGTAGCCGGTTTTCATTATTTTGCTGCCGGGCACATTCTCACGGTAAACAGTTACGCGGTTGTTTTTTTCATCCTTTATCATCCAGCCCGTGAGTATATCGCTTTTATTTTTGAAATAGCCGTGAACGATGCAAAGATAGTATTTTTCTATTTCACGGTCTTTGAGCTTCTGATTCAGAATTCTCAGGGTTTCCGCATTCTTGGCGGCCATAACGATTCCGCCTGTGTTGCGGTCAATACGGTTTACGAGAGCCGGGGCAAAAGAGTTTTCATCGGCGGGGTTATACTCCCCCTTCCCGTAAAGATAACGCTTGACTCTTGTAATAAGGGTATCGTTATACTCCGTATCATCGGGATGGGAGAGGAGCCCAACACTTTTATCAAGGAGCATAAGGTTCTCATCCTCATAGATTATGCTGAGCTTTTTTGAGGCGGAGAGAAAATCGTACTTTGCCTGAGGCTCGGTAAAAAACTCATCGTTGATATACATATCAACCACATCCCCCTCGGAGAGCTTCATTGAAATCTCTCCCCTGCCGGAGTTTACCTTTATCCTTTTGAGCCGTATGTATTTATACATAAGGGACTGGGGCAGCGAGGGCACGGTTTTGGTTATGAATTTGTCAAGACGCTGACCTGCGTCATTTTTGCCTACCGTAAAAGATTTCAAGTTATCACCTCCGTGCAGCAGCGTGGATTATTATATCATATAGGGGCTTCATGTTCAATTATTTATTTGTTTACAATTTGATGTTGAATAATATTGCTCTGTGTGGTATATTAACCCCACTGAATTATACGGAGATTGAAAATGAGCGATAATAAGAAAGTAAAAAAAGGCATTGCAGGAAAAATCATCACCGGCATATTTGCCGCGGTGGTGCTTGTTTCGGTTGCCATTTATGCCGCCGATTACATAATATATCAAGGCCTTTACAAACAGATTACGAACTATCCGGCAGCTTCCGAGAGCGGTATCCCCGCCCCTGAAAAGGATAAAAACGGGGAATGGACCTTTACCTCGGACAGAGAACTGAAAATACTGTACCTGAGCAATATTCACCTCGGCTGCGGAGCGTTTTCGGTTAAAGAGGACAGGAAAACTCTTGACAGAATTGCGGATGCCGTTTACTCGCAGAAGCCGGATATTATTGTTTTATCGGGGGATACGGGCTACCAGTCAAGCTTCAGATCCGGCAACCCCAATAACAAAAGCGGAATAAAAACCGTTATAAACCTTTTGGAACATCTGGGCGTTTACTGGGCCCCTGCCATAGGCGAATATGACTCAAAGCCCTACAGCTTTTACAATGCGGATTATATAAGCTCACTGTTTTCCGATGAAGAGATGAAATACTGCCTTTATACGGAGGGCCCGAAATCAGTTGACGGCCACGGCAATTATTTTATACACATAAAAGATTCCTCGGGAAAGCTTGTAAAAGAACTGGCATTACTTGACACCCACGCCTATACGGATGACAACCTGTTTGAAACCGAAAATGCGCAGACAGGCCTTCACAGCAACCAGATAAGATACTACAAGGAAAGAATCGATGAGGTAAGGAAGGAAAATCCGCAGGCAGGCGTACTTGTTTTCCTTGACCTGCCGCCTTATGAAATGAGAGAAGCCTACACGGCATACCTTGAAAACGGAAACAAAGATACCGCAGATGTAAGATACATTAACGGTGAAATAAATGAGGAAGAGCCCTTTGTGAACTGCAGTGAAACCAAGGATGTTTTCTTCCAGGTCGCCTCGGAAGCGGGAGGGCTGCAGGGCATATTCTTTGCCCACGATAACAACAGCCTTTCACTTAACTATAAGGGAATTGACCTTAACTACAACCTTTCCGCCGGAGATTTTCCCGAAATTGAAAACAGAAGCCAGCTGGGTTATTCGGTGATAATCCTGAAATCCGACGGCTCTTATGAAATGCAGAAAATAAATACGGAAAAATAAACGAATACCCCGCCGGGTTTTACACCGGCGGGGTTCTTGTTATTAAAAAAGCTATCAGTCTTTCTTTGCATCAAGGAACTTGTAGCAAAGGGCTGCAACTGCGCCGCCCACAAGGGGAGCAAGGATGAATACCCATACGGTACCGAGGCTGCCGCTGAAGAGAGCGGGGCCGAAGGAACGGGCGGGGTTTACGGAAGTGCCGGTGAAATGGATGCCCAGGATATGAACCAGGGTAAGGCTGAGGCCGATTACAAGACCGGCAACGGAGGAATTTTCAACTTTTGAGGTAACGCCGAGAATTGCAAGCACAAATATAAAGGTGAGGATTGCCTCAATGGCGAAGCTCTTGCCTATGCTGCCCTCAAACAGAGCGTTTGCGCCAAAGCCGCAATCGGAGCCGAGGAAGGGAATCATAGCGGCGGCGCCTACGATTGCGCCGGCAAACTGGGCAATTATGTAGCCGATGAAATCCGCAGCGGTCATTTTGCCGCTGATAAGCATTGCAAGAGAAACAGCGGGGTTTATGTGGCAGCCGGAAACATTGCCTATGGAGTAAGCCATTGCAACTATCACAAGGCCGAATACTATGGCTACGGCCAGGTAGTTGGCGGGCTCATCACAGCCGATTGCAGCGGCAGTGCCGCAGGCCACAAACACAAGAACAAATGTGCCGATGAATTCTGCGATGTACTTTTTAACAGCGTTCATAATGATTCTCCTTTGTATTTTTTATTCAAAAAGATAAACTCTTGCCTCATAGGGTTTAAGATCAAAGGTGTTTGCGCCGGGGTTAAGAACATCATAGGTGTTGATTGCAAGGGTGCCTTTTGAAAGATCAAAACCCTCGGGAGCGGTGAATTTTACGGGATCTGCGCTGAAGGAGCAGATGACAAGGAGCCTCTTACCCTCATAGTTTCTTTCATAAACAAAGAGCTTGCTGCTGTTTTTGTAATGCTGCTTGAAATCACCGTAGATTGCCACCTCATTTTCCTTGCGGAATTTCAGGAGCTTGCGGTAGTGGTTGAGGATTGATTTAGGATCCTTTTCCGCCGCCTCTACATTTATTTCTCTATAGTTGGGGTTGATATTGAACCAGGCCTCGTCCGCTGTTGTGAAGCCGGCGTTCTTTTCAGCGCTCCACTGAACGGGGGTTCTGGCGTTTTCGCGGCTCACCTGGGAGGCAAGCTTGCAGAAGCGTTTTTCGCTGTAACCGAGAAGCTTATGGAAAAGGCGGTAATTGTTGAAAGTCATAACATCCTTATACTCATAAAGATGGTTGATTTCAATATTTGTCATGCCGATTTCCTGGCCCTGATAAATGAAGGGAGTGCCGCACTGCAGGGTATACATTGTAGCAAGCATTTTGCCGCTTTCAACTCTGTATTTGAGATCGCCGTATCTGTCAATGATTCTGGCGTGATCGTGATTCTCAATATAAAGGCTGTTCCAGCCCTTGCCGTACATTTTATTCTGCCATTTATCGTAGACATTTTTGAGCTTTTTGAGGCTGAAGGGTTTTTTGATCCAGTCAACCATAAAGCAGTCGCAGTTCATATGGTCAAATGAAATGAGCATATCCAGCTTCTGGCCGGGGCCCTCGGAGCAAAGCTCAACTGCATCGTTGAGGCCCATCTGCGGACCTTCGCCTACGGCAAAGCAGTCATATTCCTTCATAACGGCTCTGAACTCATCAAGGTACTCCTCAAGATGGGGGCCGTGCTTATAGTGCTCAATGCCCGTGGCAATGGGAAGAGGAATACCATTGGGGAGCCCTTCGGCCTTTGAAATGAATGTGATAACATCCTCACGGAAGCCGTCAACGCCCATATCAAGCCAGAAGCGCATTATATCTTTTACTTCCTCACGGACCTTGGGGTTATCCATATTGAGGTCCGCCTGCCCTTTGGCAAATACATGAAGGTAATATTCATCTATATTCTTATCATATTCCCAGGCGCCGCCCTCAAAAACGGAGAGCCAGTTGTTGGGGGGCTTGTTGCCCTTTCCTTTGCGCCAGAAATAATAATCGTGATAGGGATTATCGGGACCTTTGCGGCTTTCCCGGAACCACATGTGATCTGTTGAGGTATGGTTTACAACAAGATCCATAAACACTTTCATACCCCTGCGGTGGCAGTCCTCAAGAATCATCTTGAAATCATCAAGGGTGCCGTACTCGGGGTTGATGTTTTTGTAATCGGAAATATCGTAGCCGTAATCGCAGTTAGGAGTAGGATAGATAGGTGAGAACCAGATGCCGTCAACGCCAAGGCTCTGGATATAATCCAGCTTGCTGTAAACGCCGGGCAAATCTCCTATACCGTCGCCGTTGCTGTCACAGAAACTGCGGCACCAGATCTGATATACGGACATTTCCTTGAACCATTTTTTTGTAATTTCCGCCATGTAATCCTTCCCTTTCTGAATTGATTTATATAAATTGAATTATTGCTTTTAAGGTGTTTCCCCGCCCTGAGGGTTTTCGGCGCCCGGGTTTTCGCCCTGCTCACCGGGAGCTTCGGGAGAATCCTGCTCCGGTTCCGATGAAGTATCGGGAGCGGGAGTGTCACTGCCGGTGGTTTCCGGCTCCGGCTCATCGGCCCGGGGCACAGGCACCTCAAGCGCCGCATCGGTGATTTTGCCTGCCGTAACGCTTATAGTAGCGGTATAAACCGTATTGCCATTTTCGTCGGCAAAAACTATTTCTCCGCTGCCCTTGGGAGCGGTTATGCTGAACCTGCCGTCACACACGGTATATTTTCTGCCGCCGAAACGGGCTTCGGTTATTTCGGAATCCGATGAAACCGTTCCCCTGACGGTGCCGTAGTTTTTATAAGTCTGCCTTAAGGCCTGCTCAACACAGAGCTGGGCATCCGCCATAGGAAGATCCCTGAGCTCATAGTCGCCCAGATATACGGCTCTGGTGCTGGCAAGAGCTTTACTGCGGGTGCAGGAGCAGATTATCTTTTTGACCTGAGCGCCGGTAAAATCGGGATTCACTCCCCAGATAAGGCCGGCAATGCCTGCAACAATGGGGGTGGCCATAGATGTGCCGGAAAAGTACTCATAACCATCACCCGAAACACAGCTGTAAACATATACTCCCGGTGCGGCAATTGAAACCTCCGGGCCTGAATTTGACGAGGAGGCCTGCATATATTTTCCGCTGCCCATATTCTGAGCGGAGCCTACAACTATTATACGGTTAATTATATCATCGGCCGAAACTTTATACAAGCCCGTAAAGCAGTTATCCTTGCTTATGGCGGCAAAATAGCCGGAATTTCTTGCGTCTATGCACTGCAGGGCGGAGTTGCCGTTGCCTGCGGAGTGGCAGACCACAAATTCATAACCCTTGCTCAGAAGGGATGCCATAACATAGGATGAAAGCAAAGCGGAAAAGCGGAAACTGGAATTGTTGAGATATGCGTAATTTTCAGGAATTGAGCCGGACATACCTACGGAGAAATTAACCGCTTTTGCTCCGGCTTTAACATTGTGGGCAAGGCCGAAGATTATTGCCAGGGTTTCGCTCCAGAGCTGGTTATCTTCCATGCTCCAGTCCACACAGTAAAGCTCCGCCTTGGGGCATATACCGGCAACACCCTTGCCGTTATTTATATTTGCGGACATAATGCCGGCAACATGGCAGCCGTGATCAGCAGGCACATTGCGGCTCTGCCGGATTGAATCGGGAAATTTGATTTTGCCTTTAAGGTCCTCGTGATCTGTCTGAAATCCGCCGTCTACTATACCCAGCTTGACTTTTTTAAACAAATCGCTGTAATCCCAGGCAAATCTGGCATTGACTGCCTCCAGCCACCAGTTGCTGCCGTAGGGGCGGGTTTCATTCCATACGGGCTTTACGCTTTCATTTTTGAAATTGAACGGATCGTTGGGAGTATAGGTTTCCTCATTTTTTGTAACGGTGAGAGGAAGTGCATAAACGACCTCATCATATTCTTTCAGCTCTTCACAAAGGGCAATAATATCGCCTGTGAAAAGAGCGTTGCAGGTGGCAACATATAAATCGGAAACTGCGCACCAGCCAATGGCTTTTAGACCGTGAGAAATAAAAAACGCCCTTTTTTTAAGCAGCCCGGCATCCGGATTCATAAGAAGAACTATTCTGTTCTTTATAAAGCCCAGGTTCTCATCGCACAGCCTTATATCGGACAAATCAAAATCACTCAGGAAGCTGTCCTCAATGGCATCCTCGGTGCAGGGAATACCGAAGAGCATTTCGCTTATTTCATCCGCAAAACCGGAGGCGGGGAACAGACTTATGCCCGAAGAACCCACGATAAATGAAAGTATAAAAGAAATGATTGTTTTAAGCATATAACTCTCCTCTTATGTTTCCGAAGCTTTGCGGGATTTTGCTCTGAAATCTATCTGGCTGATAATAACCCCTGCAAACATTATTCCGCAGCCCGTAAGCACACGGGCGCCCAGATTATCGTGCAGGATAATCCAGCCGAAAATAACGGCAAACACAGACTCAAGGCACAGAAGAAGGGATGCCACTGCCGGCTCCGTTTTTTTCTGGCCGAAAATCTGAAGAGTAAAGGCAAAGGCGCAGCTGCCAATGCCTGCATAAGCAATAACCGGGATGCAGCTTTTAAGCGCCTGAGGATCCGGCTTACCTTCAAAAATGAACATAAGCACAAACGAAACAGCACCTGCCACAAGATACTGGCCGCAGGCGAGGGTGAGGTTATCAACAAGCACACAGTATTTATCAATAACAAGAATATGCAGCGCGAACATAAAGGCGCATAAAAGAGCGAATATTTCACCCTTACCCATACCGAAGGCGCCCTTTTTGATACAGATGAAATAGAGACCGACAATACCCAGAACCACGCCGATCCATACATTGAGCCCGGGCCGTCTGCCGGTAAAAAGACCGCAAATGGGCACGATTATCATATAGAGGGCTGTAATAAATGCCACCTTGCCGGCCCCGAGCCCGCAGGCAAAAGCGTGCTGCTGCAGATTACTGCCGGCAAAAAGAACAAGACCGCATACAATTATGCCTTCTAGGGTTTTTGCATTACTCTTTTTTTCAATTTTTTCGGGGGATATGCTTTTACCGCTTTTCAGATACCTTGCAAACACAACAGGCAGCATTACAAGCCCGCCGAGAAGCAGGCGTATACCGTTGAAGGTCAGGGTGCCGATATAGGCGCCGGATTTCTGGGCAATAAAGGATAATCCCCATATCAGAGCCGCCGTTACACAGTAAAGTGGCCCTATAATTCTGTCTTTTTTCACTTTATACCCTTAATCTAAATACTGCCCGCAGTTCGGGCGGGCAGTATCTGAAATATGAGATTGTATTATTCTGCGTCTGCAGGAGCTTCGGCAGCTTCCTCAGCGGCTTCTGCTGCTTCTGCAACTTCCTCTGCAGCCTCTTCAACTGCTTCTTCAGCGGCCTCTGCGGGAGCCTCAACTGCTTCTTCGGCAGCCTCTGCGGCTTCCTCAGCAGCCTCAGCGGCTTCTTCTGCAACTTCCTCCGCAACCTCTTCAACTGCTTCGGCAGCGGCCTCTGCGGGAGCTTCAACTGCTTCTTCGGCAGCCTCTGTAACTTCTTCGGCAGCTTCTTCTGCTGCATCTTCTTCAGCCTCTTCGGGCTCTTCAGCTTCGGGAAGGAGAGCGCGGATTGAAAGGCTTACGCGTTTCTTATCATAATCAATAGCGGTAATCTTGCAGGTTACCTTTTCGCCTACGGAAAGAACCTCTTCGGGCTTCTCGATGCGGCGGTTTGCAATCTGTGAAATGTGGATAAGGCCGTCAATGCCGGGGATAACTCTGGCGAATGCGCCGAAAGTGGTGATACCCACAACCTCGGCCTCAACAACAGCGCCAACCTCGTAAGTCTTCTTGAGAATTGCCCAGGGATTGTCCTCGTCTTTTCTGTAGCCGAGAGAAATCTTTTTGTTTTCGGGATCAAGGGCCTTGATGAATACTTCAACTTCCTGGCCGATGGAGAAAATCTCGGAAGGATTCTTGATTCTCTTCCAGGACATTTCGGAAATGTGAACCATACCGTCAACGCCGCCGATATCCACGAATGCTCCGTAGTTGGTCATTGACTTAACGATGCCGGTGTAGGTTTTGCCTACCTCGGCGGCGGCCCAGAAGGCCTCGTTGGCAGCCCTTCTCTTTTCGGAGGCAACTGCGCGGATGGAGCCCTTGGCTCTTCTCCTGTTGTTGTCTATCTCAATAACGCGGAACTGAACATCCTTCTTGAGAAGGTCTTCAAGGTTATCATCCTGGCGCTCTTTTGCAAGAGGAGCGGGGATGAATACTCTGGCGCCCTTATAGGAAACAATGATGCCGCTGTTGATACCGTCTTTGTTTTTGGTGATTTCAACAACTGTTCCTTCAAGAACTTTTTCTTCATCTTTTGCTTTGATAAGGTCGGTCCAGGATTTCTGAGCGTCAAGACGCTTCTTTGAAAGCTTTACAGTACCTTCGCTGTCATTACCCTTGAGGATGATGAGAGTGAGTTCCTGACCGATTTCAAGCTCTTTTGCCGGATCTGCATCAGGGTCATTACTGTAATCTTCATTGGCCACAATACCGGTAAGGCCGCCCAAACGATGGTCGCCGGGAAGTGATACCTGTATTTCCGTTGCGTTTATGGCTTCAACTCTGCACTTAACGATTGAATCATCATTAAGTTCGCTGAGCATTGCTTCTTCGAACTCGTTATCAGCAGACTTTGATACAGAAGGCACCTCCTCTACCTGAGTATTTAAGGTTTCGTTGATTTCGGACATAGTAAAAAGTACCTCCTTAATTATTCCGGCCGGGGTTGACGCCCCTGCCGTAACGCCCACCCGGGCGTATGTGGAAAAATCTATATTTTTGAGCTCTTCTGCTCTTTCCACCAGAAATGTATCACAGTTGGCTTTGCATAAATCATAAAGCTTAGCTGTGTTTGAACTGTGCCGCCCGCCAATGACAACCATGGCGTCGCATTCTTTTGAAAGCAGGGAGGCTTCCTCCTGCCTGTTACGGGTAGCACTGCATATTGTATCAAATATTTTTATATTTGTACAGAGAAAATTAATTATTTTTTTGCATTTTTCCCATTCTTCAAGGGAAAAAGTGGTCTGGGAGACGGCAATTACGCTTTTTTTGCACAATTCAGGGTCAGCTTTCAGGATATTTTCAAGCTCCTGTGCGCTGTTAAAGGTGAAGGATTCTCCCTTACAGTAACCCCTTATGCCTATTATCTCGGGGTGGTCTGCGTTGCCTGCGATAAGCACGGGGATATCCGGGGAGGATTCCGCGGTGACTATGTTGTGTATTTTCTTAACAACCGGACAGGTGGCGTCGCAAATCTGAGCCCCTTTTGCTCCGAGGGCTTCATATATGCCGGGCGCAACTCCGTGGGCCCTGATTATGACTGTTTCCCCACTCTCTGCCTCTTCGGGGGCTCCGATTATTCTTATGCCCTTTTCGCGCAGAGAATCCGTAACCGTATCGTTGTGGATAAGGGGACCAAGGGAACAGGCTTTAACACCCTTTTCCGCCGTTTCGTAAGCCAGGTTGACGGCTCTGTCAACCCCGAAGCAGAAGCCGGCGGTTTTCGCCTGCTTTATTCGCAATGTCCTTCCTCCCAGAGAGCGACTATTTCACTGAAGATTTTATCGGTTACTTCCTGCTCTTTTTCACGGCCGGGCTTTTCATCGGTAAAGCCGAGCTCCTCATAGGGGATAAGCTTGCCGAACCTTACGGTAACCTTTGAGTGCCTCTTGAGGCCTTCATCGTTATAGAGGGAAACGGGAAGAACGCCGCACTTTGCGCCGGCGGCTATGCGGGCAACGCCCCTTTTGGGGATGCCGGGCTTACCGGTTTTCGAGCGGGTGCCTTCGGGGAAAATGCCCAGAATATAGCCCTTCTGAGGAATGCTGATGGCATACTTGAAGGCCTCGGTATCGGCGGCACCCCTGGCAATGGGGAAGCCGTTTACGGTAGTGAAAGCCCAGGCAACGATAAGGTTATCCCAAAGCTCTTTTTTTGCCATAAAATGAAGCTGCCTTTTCTTTATGCCGAGACCGATAATCATAGGGTCAATAAGGTTGATATGATTTGAGGCAAGGATAAATCCCCCCTCTTCGGGGATATTTTCGGTGCCTACATATTTAATTTTGAATTTGCATCTGTTGATGAATCCGCCAAGGGGCTTGAGGATATCATAGGCCTTGCCTTCGCTTACTTCTTTTGAAAAATCAAACTGTTTAATGCTCATATCGTTTTCTCCCTGATTATCTGAGTTACTTTTTCTATTGACTGCTGAAGATCCAGATCGGAGGTATCTACAATTACGCTGTCCTGCGCGGGCTTAAGGGGGGCAACCTCCCGGTGGGAATCATTATAGTCCCTTTTTATCAGGTCTTCAAGCACATCCTTGTACTCAACGCTGCTGCCCTTGGCAATAAGCTCATCATATCTTCTTTTTGCTCTCTTTTCGGGAGCGGCGGTAAGGAATATTTTTACCTGAGCATCGGGAAGCACCACGGTACCTATATCCCTGCCGTCCATTATGCAGTTATTCTTTTTGGCAATATCCCTCTGCAGGTCAAAAAGGAAAGCTCTGACCTCGGGAATTGCGGAAACATTTGATGCGGCCATTGATGCCTCGGGGGTTCTTATCTCAGCCGAAACATCCTCGGAATTGAGAAGAACTCTCTGCTCGCCGTCAACAAACTTAAGCTCAACGGAAATATCGCCGAGAAGGGCTGTAACCTGCTCTCTGTTTGTGGTTTCGGCGCCCTGCCTCAGGGCGTAAACTCCCACCGCTCTGTAAAGAGCGCCGGTATCAACATAAATGTAATTAAGCTGTGCTGCGGCCGCCCTTGCAACCGTACTTTTGCCGGCGCCTGCAGGGCCGTCAATGGCAACGTTAATCATAACTGTTTCTCCTTATATGCAGTTTAACCCGGCCAGCCTGCCGGTGGAAAAAGCTATCTGTAAATTGAAGCCGCCGGTGTAAGCATCAACATCAATTACCTCCCCGGCAAAATAAAGCCCACTGACTATTTTTGACTCCATGGTGGAGGGGTTGATTTCTTTTACCGATACTCCCCCGGATGTGACAATGGCTTCATCTATGGGGGCAAACCCGTTTACGGTGCACGAAAGGTTTTTGAGAAGCTCCACAAGAACAGCTCTGTTTTCTCTGGTTATCTGGTTGACCTTTGTGCCGGGATTTATACCGCTGAGTTTAACTATAACAGGAACAAGCTTTTTAGGCAATAGGGCATTAAGAGAATTTATAAAATTTTTATTTGTATTCTCGGAAAAATCCCTGAGCACCCTTGCATCCAGCTGCTCGGTGGTGAGAGCCGGCTTTAAATCGATTATTACGGAATACCTGCCCTTCTCCATATCTCTCATATGGGCTGAGGCGCTTAGAATCACCGGACCGGAAAGACCGAAATGGGTAAAAAGCATTTCGCCGAAATCGGTATAAACAATTTTATCCTTTGCGTTATCCCTGACTTTTATTGAGATATTCCTCAAGGAGAGCCCCGTAAGCTCACTGCAGAAGCCCTCGTGAATAATAAGAGGCACAAGGGAGGGCACGGCCTCGCTTATGCTGTGGCCGGCTTTGGCGGCAAGGATATAGCCGTCCCCTGTGGAGCCGGTTTTGGGGTATGAAACTCCCCCGGTGGCTATTATAATTTTTTCAGATTCAATCACTTCGCCGCTTTCACACCTGACACCTTTGACACAGCCGTTTTCAATGATCAAATCCGATGCCCGGCCGTTATGGATGCGGGTATATCTGCGGGTGTAGGCGAAAAGGCAGTCCACAATATCGGAGGCCTTATCGGAAACGGGAAAAACCCTGTTTCCTCTCTCAACCTTAAGTGGAACTCCCCTGCTTTCAAAAAATTCAACGGTATCGGCAGGCATAAAATCCGAAAAAGCTCTGTAAAGAAACCTGCCGTTTTTTGTGATGTTTGAAATAAGATTCTGCAAATCATTGCAGTTATTTGTAAGGTTGCAGCGGCCCTTACCGGTAATCATCAGCTTACGGCCGGGTTTTTCGTTTCTTTCAAGAAGAATAACATCCGCGCCGTTTTCGCCTGCGGCGCCTGCCGCCATCATCCCGGCGGGGCCTGCGCCTATAACAACTACATCTGCTCTCATATTATTCCTCGTTGGTGCGGTAAATGCGGTACTCATCCCAGATTTTTTCAAGGGCTTCCAGCTCTTCGCTGAATTCCTCTTTCTTTTCCATAGCCGCGGCGGCAATCAGGGCATTCATAAGGCTCAGAGGCGCCGCAAGGGAATCAACAAAGGATACCATATTGCTGCTTGCGAGCAGCAGGCAATCCGCATAAGGAGCAATGGGAGAATCCGGGCTGTCGGTAACGGATATTATCTTTGCGCCCCTTGATTTTGCGTACTTAAGGGCGTTTACGGTTCTTGCGGAATACCTGGGGAAGCTGACCACTATGCAAACATCCGTTTCCTTTATTTTGAGCATCTGCTCAAACATCTCACTCTCAGCCGAAGTGTTTATGAGAACGGAATCATAAAAGAAATTAAGGTAATATGATGCAAAGCCCGCAAGGAACGCAGAAGAGCGCACCCCCAGAATATAAATCCTGCGAGCGCTGTTCAGGGCTGATACAGCGCTGAAAAAATCCTTACGGGATATATTATCCCTGGTCTGCTTTATCATTTCAATATCTGCGGAAAAAGCGCGGTTTATGAAATCATCACCGTCGTATTTTCCTGCGGCTTCCATACGCTGAACGCTGGTAAGCTTATTCTTGATATTTTCCTGAAGGCCTTTGCGCAGCTCCGGGTAGCCCCTGTAACCGATATCCGAAGCAAAGCGGACTACAGTGGACTCACTTACGCCTACGGCGTCGCCCAGAGCGGAGGCGGTCATAAAAGAAGCCTTTTCGCCGTTCTTCGTAATAAAATCGGCAATTTTCTTCTGCCCCTTGGACATAGTGGGATAGTAAAATTCTATTTTCTCATTTAATCTGTCAGGCACGGAATTTCCCCCAAAATACTGTTTTATTTATAACTTTTTGTATTTTACAATAAAAATGCAGTTTTTTCAAGCAAATATAAAAATTTTGCAAGTTTTCCTTCATTTATTGCAGTTGACGGCAGAAGCCGTGGGTTATATAATTACTTAAAAGATCCGGAGGTGACAGATTATGAAAAATACTTCTCTGCTTTATTACACCGCCCCTGCGGAAAGTTGGACCCAGGCCCTGCCCATAGGCAACGGTACCCTGGGCGCAATGATTTTCGGCGGAGTAAAAACCGAAAAGCTTGCGCTTAACCACGATGAATTATGGACGGGAAAGCCGAAGAACACCGTAAGGGAAGGCGCCCCCGAAAGCTTTGAAAAAGCGAGAAAGCTGGCCCTGGAAGGCGATTACCACGCAGCCCGTGAAGAGATTGAAAGCAACTTTCTGAGCACCTGGAGCCAGGCCTATCTGCCCCTGGGAGATCTGATTTTTGAATTTGACACAGACGGTGAAAAAGCAAAAAAATACCGCCGTTACCTTGATATAAGCTCCGCCGTTGCCGGGGTTGAATATACACAGAACGGTACGGATTACAGAAGAGAATTTTTTGCCTCCTACCCTCATAAGGTGATTGCGGTCTGCTTTGAAAGCTCGGCGCCCTCGGGATTCAACGTTAAAATAGACAGCAAGCTTAAACCGGCTGTAAAAGCCGAAGGAGATATACTCTGGCTTGAGGGCGAATGCCCGGGAGAAAATGTAATAGACAATGAGTGCCCCCGCAAAACATACTTTGACGAGCCGGAAAACAGGGGCATACTTTTCAGAAGCGGAATAAAAGTAATCACCGACGGCCTTATAAGGGCCGAGGGAGAAGAAATTGCCGTAAGCGGCGCACGCAAAACGGTAATGTTCTTTGCCTGCGTTACCTCCTTCAACGGCTTTGACAGGCACCCGTTCCTTGACGGAAAAGAATATAAAAAGGCCTGTGAAGAAATACTCGAGGGTGTTTCGGACTATGAAAAAATCAAAAAAACCGCTCAAGCAGATTATGAATCAATTTATTCAAAGGTATCCCTTGAAATAGACGGCGAAAGCCGTGACCTGCCTACGGATAAGCGGCTTACTGCATTCAGGAGGAATAAAAACGATACAGGCCTTATAGTGCTTATGTATAACTACGGCAGATACCTTGCAATATCCTCATCACGCCCGGGCTCCCAGCCCTCAAATCTGCAGGGTATATGGAGTGACAGATACGATGCCCCCTGGAACGCAAACTACACGGTGAATATAAACACGGAAATGAACTACTGGCCCGTTCTTATGACCAATATGCAGCAGGTGAATGAGCCCCTTGTTCAGATGATAAAAGAGCTTTCCGTTACGGGCAGAGAGGCGGCAAGGGGTATGTACAATGCCGCCGGCTGGTGCTCACACCACAATGTGGACCTGTGGCGGCTGGCAACACCCGTAGGCGGCAACGCCTGCTGGGCATTCTGGCACGGCTCCTCCGGCTGGCTGTGCAGACACCTGTTTGAGCACTATGAATACAGCGGCGATACCGATTTCCTTAAGAACACCGCATACCCCATAATGAAGGGCGCCGCCGAATTTTACCTTGACATAATGACGGAGCAAGACGGGGAGATGTTCCTGTGCCCCGGCACCTCACCGGAAAACGGATTCAAATATAAAGGCAAAGAGGTAAATATGGGCAAGTACTCCACTATGAGCATGAGCATTGCCCGGGACCTTTTCCGCAACATTATAAAGGCAAGCGAAATACTGGGAACCGATAAGGAATTTGCGGATAAACTTAAAAGTACTCTTGAAAAAATGCACGAATTCAAGACGGGCTCCGACGGCCAGCTGCTGGAGTTCGACGGCGACTATCCCGAAACCGAAAAGCACCACAGGCATGTTTCCCATCTTTACGCCCTGCACCCTGCGGATATTATCACCCCGGAGGAAACCCCTGAGCTTGCAAAGGCCTGCCGCCGCACCCTTGAACGCAGAGGCGATAACGGAACAGGCTGGTCCCTGGGCTGGAAGATAAACTTCTGGGCAAGGCTCAATGACGGAAACCACGCCCTGAAGCTGATTGAGATGCAGTTAAGGCCCGTAAAGAGCTCCGGCATAGTTTACACCAAGGGCGGCGGAACCTATGAAAACCTGTTTGACGCCCATCCGCCCTTCCAGATTGACGGTAACTTCGGCTTTGTAAGCGGGGTAACGGAAATGCTGCTGCGCAGCAGCAACGGAAAGATTTATCTGCTGCCGGCCCTGCCGGACAGCTGGCCTCAGGGAGAGGTAAGAGGCCTTAAAGCCAAAGGAAACATAACCGTTGATATTGTGTGGGAAAACGGCAAAGTAAAAGACTACCGCTTTTACGGCAAAGGCAAAGCCACGGCGGTAATCAACGGAAAAGAAGTAATTGTTGATATGTAAAAAAGTGCCTGCAGTTTCAAAAACTGCAGGCATTTTTCTTTTATGCTGTTTATACTGTTTTTTCAAAACCGGGCAGATAACATTCAACACAAAGTTCATCGCTGAACATAATCTCCGCAGTGAAACCGGCGCTGTCACCGGCAACCTCGGTAAGGTGCTTTATTGCGCTTTGTGTTATCTCTTCATCTGTACTGCCGCCGGCGGAGAGATAATCAAACACCGTCAAAAGCGCGCCTTTGAGCATAATTTCCTCAAGGCTGCCGTTATAGAACCAGAAGTGACCCTTGTTTTCGCTGTCGGCTGTGATTGCGGAAGCAAGGTTGTTTTTATATTCACCTGCGGGCGCATACTTTATTTCATATTTATCCCCCGCTCCGCCGTAAGCCGTGGGGAAACCGGGGCAGATATATGTGTAGCCCTCGCTGCCCGCAACAGCGGCAAGATACTTCTGGGCATTGAAGCAGGTGGAGAATACCGCAATATTATCGCCTTTGATTTCGCCGTCAACCTTAAGCTTATTGATAACCTGCCTTATATTCCTTTCCGCATTTTCGGGGGGATTGTAAGCGGGGTCATCTATGGCTGCGTAAACATATTTTATGCCCTGCTTTTCGCAGTTATCGGTAAAGTAGGTGATAAGATGGGCATAAAGCGGGTTGCTGCCTGTATGGCGCTGATAGGAAAGGAACAGGAAATATTCGCACTTTTCTTCCTTGGCGCAGTTCACAATATCCGCTGCGTATTTTTCCCAGTCCGCCGCCAGAACAAAATCGGAATAATCGCCTATCTGGGTAAGGTTATCCTCCGGCTCAATGGCAGCCGTAACAATATCCGGGTTTGCTTTCTTTATTCTTTTGATTGCTTCAAGGGTAAAGGCCGTGGCCCTTGCGAAAATCACGGCGCCTGTATTATCATCCGAAGCAGCCTTTTCCGCCTGCTTTATTACATCGGAATCACCGGGGGTAAGAATGCGGCTGTCCTTATACTCCCTGACCTCAACCTTGCCTTTATACTGCTTTTCAAGGTCTTTTGCAATCTGATAATCCTCGGGGTAAAGCTCTTTAGGAGCAACCATTATCACGGTTTTTTTATCGGGGATTTCCGTTTTTTTATCGGTTTTTCCGCCTTCTTTTTCTGTTTTACCGCAGGAAACAAGGGTAAAAACCAGAAGCAGCGCCGTTAAAAATGCCGTCAGTTTTTTCATACTTTCACCTCAGAGAGTGAGCTTTGAGTTAATATCTTGAAGCGTGCTCTCTTCTATTTTAAGTTCTTTACGGTCATAAGTGTAAATGCCGTTAAGCTCGCACTCCACATCGCTCACCTGGGTATATACCGTTGCGCACAAACCCTTTGGTATCATGGGAATAATCTGATTGGTGTGCAGGGAAGCGTAGTGCTTTGAAAGGGAGGGTTTATCCTTGAATTTAAGGTACATACCGAAAGTTTTGCCCGCCTTCCAAAGATGACCGGGCACGGAATTCTGATAGCCGCCGTATTCGCTGAGCACGAAGGGCCTGCCGGCTTTGCGGCGGGCGGTGGGGGCGTGAACAGGCACCACATACTTATGCACGCTCTTGAAATCAGGGCCGCCCTGATCGTGCCAGCCGCTGGCATGGTCCACAAATCTGGTGGGGTCATACTCTTTTACGGCTGTGCCAACACGCTTTGCATCAAACTGGCCCCAGCCCTCATTAAAGGGTACCCAGCAGCATATTGAAACGCTGTTGTAGAGGTTATCTATAAGCTCATAAAGCTCTTTTTCAAACTCTTCGCGCCACTCCGGCTCGTCACGGTGGAACACTTTATACTGATTATCTTTAACATGCACATTGATATTGGGGAAAACACCTGCATAAACGGGATTGAGGGCCTTGCCGCCGCTTATCATATCCTGCCACACAAGCATTCCCAGACGGTCGCAGTGGTAATACCACCTGGCTGGCTCCTCTTTAATATGTTTTCTGAGCATATTGAAGCCGAGGCGCTTCATTTCGGCTATATCAAATATCATAGCCTCATCCGTGGGAGCGGTGAGCCCGCTTTCGGGCCAGTAGCCCTGATCCAGAAGGCCTTTCTGGAAATAGGGTTTGTTATTGAGCGCAAGGCGGGGAATGCCTTTATCATCATTCATTATGGAGAATTTACGCATACCGAAATATGAGGAAACCTCATCATCACTGCCGCCGTTGAGATAGAATTTTACTGTATAAAGGAAGGGGCTCTCCGGGCTCCAAAGCTTTGCCGAGGGCACGGGGATTTCGCTCTTCGCTTCAATATCGCCGGAAAAGATTTTTTCTTCGCCGTCAAAAATCTCTGCGCTGAGCTGACCCTCGCCTGTAATTTTTGCATCAAAACAAATAACGCCTTTATCAATATCCGGGGTGATTTTAACGCTTTCAATCCGGTTCTCATTTACGGGCTCAAGCCATACGGTCTGCCAGATTCCGGAGGTAGCGGTGTACCAGAAGCCGAAGGGCTTAAGGTACTGCTTACCCCTCTGCTGGTGGCCCGCATCCGTGGGGTCATATACCCTGACAACCATTTCATTTTCGCCCTCGGTAACAAGGGAGGTAATATCAAAGGTGAAGGGATTGTAGCCGCCGGTGTGCTTGCCGGCCTGCTTGCCGTTAATCCATACGGAGCACTGCCAGTCAACGGAGGTGAAATGAAGCAGGGTGCGCTTGCCTTTGAAATCATCGGTTAAAGAGAAAGTGCGCCTGTACCACAGAGCCTGTGAGGGAAGAAGGGGCTTGCATACCCCGGAAAGCTCAGTTTCAACAGCAAAGGGAACTGTGATTTTTCCGTCATATTTTTCCGGCGAAGGCATATCCTTTTCCGTAATGGCATATTCATACTCACCGTTGAGGCAAAGCCATGATTTTCTTTCAAACTGGGGCCTGGGGTACTCCGCAAGGGGGCACTGCTTATTTACGGCATCCGCCCATACTGTTTTAATCATAATAAATCCTCCCGTCAGCTTACGGCGTGAAGCTCGGTGAGCCTGTAGCCGTCATTTATTCCGTTGCCTGTGCGCACAAAGGTAAACTCATCAATTTCATCATCTTTTTCGCAGTAAAAGCGGAATTCAAGGGTGAAACTGTCTTCTGTTCTGCCCTCGAGCTCAATTTCTTTATCCTCATTAAGCAGCCATTTGTTGCCCTTGCGTTCCCTGTTTAAATCCTCTGTATTATAGCAGAAAACTCCGTTAACATCGGCATAGATGGGATAATCCTTGAGTATCTTTTTGACCGCCTCTTCGGTATAGGTGCCGTAAAGGGCCTGCACCAGAGAATCATAGGTCTTATACATATCATCGGTAACGGGAGCCCACTTTACGCCCTTATCATCGGTAAAGGCCTTGCTCTCATCAATTTTAAGGTGATCGAGAACGAAAACATCGTTATAAAAATGCTGGTTGAGCTTTACATAGTTGATAAATATACTCAACTGGGCTTCGCTCACATAGTTATCCGGGTTAAACTCGCCGTCCTTGCGTATTGTATTATTTGTGCAAGAACACAAGGACAGGGCGATGACAACCGCAATAAAAAGAGCCGTTATTCTTTTCAAGGGATTCACCTCTTTTGGAATATTTACCTGTAAATTATATCCCTTTTTTAATAAATAGTCAATGAAACAGAAAATGTACCCTGCATACCGGATAAATCGGACGCAGGGTACAGATAAATATCAGATTATTCCGCCTGTTTTTCTTTCTTTGCCTTTTTCATGTTTTTGAAATCATCATACCACAGGCCTTTGTAGATAATCAGGGCCGCAACAAGGGAGGCAACTATGGTAACAAACATAAGCACGCCTACGCCCGTTGCCGGGGAAATGAAAAGCACAATCACGCCGCAGATAATGGGGGCTATGCCAAGCTTCCAGTGCTTTGCAAAGTAGCTTGCGCCCAGAGCGCCAAACAGAGCCGGCAGCACATTATTGAAGGCCGCAGCAAAAGTGGGGTTGTTACCCGCCATGCTGAATACCTTTGCAAAGGCAATCACGCCCACCGCAATAACAACCGTGGTGGTAAGGGAAGAAACGGCGATTGAAATTGTGCTGATTACTTCTCCCTCTTCGGTGTTGGGGCGGACCTTGGCGTTTTCCATGGCGTTGAGGCCGCAGGGCAGCTTGAGGTTTGAGATATTGCCGGTAACAAAGCTGAGGTAGGTGCCGCCGGCACCCAGCATAGGCACATAGGTTACCACCTCAATAATACCCGTAACCCAGTAAAGAGGGGCAAGGGTTGCTACAACTTTGCCCATAATACCGAGGCTGGGCCAGGAATTGATTACAAGAGACATACACACGGGTACGGAAAGCATCATAAACAGGGCGGCATAATTCCACACAGCGCCCCAGATATGAACTCTGTCAAAATAATCCTTATTTTTACTCATCAAAGGACACCTCCTATCTCATACCAGGTAAAGCTTGCGAGGTTTTCAGGCAGAACCTTTGAGAATATAACGGCGCAGCCCATTGCCGCAAACATGGCAAGAGGAGTTGCGAAGGGTTCGAATTTTTCGAGAAATTTCACCTTTCTGCAAAGGAAGATGATAAGCAGCATAATGAGTATGGCAAAAATAAGGGTAAGTATTGACAGAAGGCCTGCGGATTCCGTAATAACCTTCTGCGTAACTCTCTCCCCTGCTTCATTGAGAACTTCATTGCCGGCAGCATCAAGCACGGGCTCGGTTATAGCCGTGCAGCCGTTTATTGCCCTTGCGATAAAGGCGGAAATAATGCCGATGAAAGCCGCGGCGGAAAGAACATCGCCGAGCTTTGCGGTTTTTTCATTTTTGCTGATAGCTCCGCCGATTTTCTTCTGAAGCTTCTTGCACACAATGGGAAGAAAAGTAAGGGGGAATACGGAGCCGATGGTCATAGCCCAAACAACCGTTGAAAACTGGCCGGGATCTGTTATTTCTTTGCTGAGGGAGCCGCCCAGATTATTGAGCGCGGTTTCGGCGGCCACGGTTTCATAAGCAAGGTTGCCTATAACCGTAAGGCGTATCCAGGGCAAAATAACACCCAGGGCCTTGGCAAGCACAAAAACCGTTACCAGTATTGAAATTGCAGGGGGTACGGTAAACAGTATGCTTGATGTTACGGTATTAACCAGGGTTTCTTTCTTTATGCCCAGCTCTTTGCCGTGCTTCCAGGATTTGATGATAAAGAAGAAAGACTGGGCAAAGATGAAGGCAATAACCATAAAGGCAACGCCGTACATCAACGGGGTTTCTTTAAAATTTTCCAATTCACATTCCTCCGTCCCGAAGAAAATATTTGAAAATATTTTATCATAGCATAATCGGGTTAGTCAATAGCAGGAAAAGTAAACTGAAATATGAAAGATATAAGAATACCGCCCGAAATAATTCGGGCGGGTGAAACTAAAACAAACAGTATTTACCTATTACCAGAACAGCTGGATGAAGAAGTCTTTTATCAGGTTGAAGAACTGAGCAATCTGATCAAGGAAGCTTTGGAAGGTGTTTTCGGATTCAACGGTAACCTTTGCCTCAACGGGTTCGGACTGCATGCCATAGGCATTCTCGGCAACAACGCCGATTGTATATTCCCCTGCCCCGAGGCCGGCAAGCTCAAGGTCAATGGTATCCTGCTCAACGGCGCGGTAATATGAAGGCATAACCCAGTTTTTTGCAACTGTCATACCCATGGAATTTTTTGCATAAATACGGTAAAGAACAACAGGCATGCCGTCCGTTGACCGGGCCGCGGGAACGGTAACCTTGCATCCGCCGGTAACGGGATTAACGGTAAGAGCCGCGTCTTTTGAGAATGCGGGAGCGGAAGAGGCGGCCTTGCGTTTTTCGGGGGTATAATCCCTGTTTGCGGGATTTGCGGGATTATTTACCATAAGGCTGCAAAGCTCTTTGCCCTCATTTATATCATAGCCCCTCAGGCGCATATTGTTATCCTTATCAAGCTCCACAAGCCAGAATGTGGCGGTATCGCCGGAATCCGCAGGATGATAAGTGCGCTCACCTTCAACCGTGAATTCGGAATAATAAATTGCACCGGTGCCTATGGCGGTGAAGTCACCCTGCCACACGGAACCCGGGTGGTTGAGAGGATAGTGGGAATGGCCCGAAAAATCAACTACCTGCGGATATTTTTTGAGCAGGGAATTGAAATAAGTCACTCCCCAGCCGTCATAGAGGGAACTGCCGTAAACGGTGCCTCTGTTATGCTCGTGATGCATTACAAAAACGGGCTTGTTGGGGTCCTCTGCCGTTGCTTCGGCAAGCTGTTTTTCAAGCCAGTCAATCTGGGCCTGTGTATAGTGCTGAGCATCATCGGGAGAAGCGGAAATACCAATGAAGTGATAGCCGTTTATTACGGTATTGAAATCCGCGTTATTACCCGTAACAGATTTATAATAAGCGCGCAGTTCCTCACGCTTCATCTGATAGCCGTCATGATTCTTTGCCACAACGCCCAGGAATTTTGTGCCCTCCTGAAGAGAACCGAAAACAGCGTTACTGAAATTATCAAACTCCGGCTTAGTGCCGTCATTGGTAAGGTCGCCGGCAACCAACACCGCATCAAGAGCGGAATAGGAGGTATCCTCACCGGCAATTGAGTAAGCAAGCTGCAGCATTTTCGTAATGCGCTGCTCGTTAGTATGGTCTTCTTCCTTCACATGGGAATCGCTGGCGGCAACAAAACGGATAACAGGAACAAAGGAATCGGCCTGCGCCGCAAAGGCGGGAGAAATGCAGCCGGCAATAATTAAGAGTGATATCACTGCGCAGATAAGCTTTTTCATACTTTTTGTCCTTTCAATTATTGTTTATATGATATTCAAATATTTTAACCGTAAATTACCTCTGCAGGGCAGACTGACAGGCTGGAGATGCAGGGGGATGTTGCAACCCTGCCATTGAATTTATTGTGGCCGTCATTGGAGAGTGTGATTATGTTATCCCCGCGGGTGAGCTCAATATAAACTACGGCGGTATTGAAGCTGCTGCTCATTGTATTGACACACCAGAGCTCATATTTACCCGAACCAGATTCAACGGTAATATATTCCTCTATAAGATCCACATTATAGGCGTGAACACCGCCCTCCTCATTGTTTGAATAGGTTACGGTCAGGGCGTAAAGTCCGTCCTTTGCGGCGCTGTAATTGAACCGTGCGGACCCGGAGTTACTGTCAATACCGCAGATGCAGTTTCTGCCTGCGCACTCACGGATTTCGGCTGTGCCGCTTAAGGTAACATCACTGAAATCAATGAGAATAACAGGTCTGCTGTCGGGTTTTATGCTGAGTGTTCCCTCATCTTTACTCTTAAGATAATTCAGGCCGGCTTTAAGGTATACCGACTTATTGCCGTTTACGGAATAATATCCGTCTGACGGAACTATTATCAGATATGCGGATTTTTCTTTTTCATACTGAGAATAAATCTGAGGGTCTTTTTGGGCCTTCTTTACAAGAAGGCTGTCAACAACAAAGGTTCCGTCGCCGTGCATCAGCTTTATATTATGCCTGCCGGGTTCAAGGCTTTCACGGAATATATATTTATCGGTATATTCGCTTTTTACCGTATTAGGAAGTGAAATTTCTCTCTGCCTGCCGTCAAACTCCATTATAACTCTGGCATCGGCTCTGTCAGCCGGGGCAACTCCGTCATTGCTCTTGCCGTAAACAACAGAAAGCTCGTATTCGCCCTTATCGCTCACATCAAAATCAAGGGATATTCCGTCACCGGGTTTCTCAAACCCACCGCACATCCCTGCTGTTTCGCCGGTTGTGGCATAGGCGCTGTCATAGGTATATGACTTGCCGATAAGCTCTCCTTTTTCAAACTCAAACCTTGCGGGCAGAGTATCTGCCGTTCTGAGCTTTTCGCCATTATAAGGAGAAACCGTGATATGATAAACCGCATTTTTATCGGGAGAATCGATTTTTACTTTAAGGACCGGAGAATTACTCACGGCTTTTTCTTCAATAACAACGGGCGCAAATACGGCGCCGCTGAGGCCTTCATAGGTTACCGCTTCCACGGTCACTTTAACCCGGTCGGATTTAATATTGCTTTTCAGCCCTTTAAAGACAACCTGATAATCGTAATCAACGCCGCCGCATATAACCTGTACCCCGTTCCCGTTAAAAGAACCTATGCCGTCAAGGGTGGATTTATGGAACCTTTTGCGGGCATACTTAATTGTATTTTCAAAATCCGAGTGGAGTAAATCGGATTTGAGCGGGCTGAGAAGGGCGCCCTCCATATCGCTGTACCACTTGTAAAGCCACCAGTTGCTGTTTGGCAGGTTTCCTTTTGCGCAGGTATCGCAAAGATTATCCGCAAGCCTCCAGAATGCAACATTGCCGTAAACTCCGGTTTCTTCCATGGCAGTAATATAGTGAAGCATTGCAGAAGGCGCTCCGCACTCTTCCATAGTGCCGTATTCGGTAACAATAATCGGGAGCTCTTCAATGCCGCAGGCTTTTTCAGCCTGCCTGTATTCCTCAACATGGTCACGGAACCACATTGATGACTCCGGGTTAAGCTCGTGATAAATCATCACATCCGGCAGGCAGTTATTATCTTTGCAGAATTCAAGAAAATCGGTTATTTCATATAAATCGAAATCGCAGTAGCCGGGCCCGCCTATACGGCAGCCGGGGTGTATTGATTTTATGATTTTATAAGTCTTTGCCCAGGCGGAATAAAACCGCGCTTTTGCGGCATCATCAAAAACCGGCCAGCCGCTTTCGGATTCACTGCCGAACCAGACCGCATTATCACATTCATTATACGGGCAATATACGATTCTGTCGGCATAATCTTTACCTGAAATCGCAGAAACACATTCTTTGACTTTCGGGATAAAAGAAGTTTCAACAAACTCTTCGCAGTTATAGGTTCCGGCTTTTCTCAGCTCGTTTATTTCATCGTTGCAGTAATACCAGGTACCATAGCAATCCTGCAGATATACAACAATATAATCACAGCCGTATAGGTTTTCGCTGACATCATCAACATCCCCAACGGGGTGCTGAAGGCCGCCTGCAACTTTTTGCGAAACACTTGATATTTCAAGAGAATCAACAACTTCTTTTGAAGGCACGCCCGGTTGGGCAAGCCCGTAAAGGAAGCCGCAGGCATAAGATGAAACCTGCCTTGCATGCTCTGCAGAATTCAGATCAAATTCAATCACCGGCCTGAAGGCATAGGGAACTGCCTGAAAAACAGCGCCCAGCGCCATAATCAGCGACATAAAAATACCGATTATATCCGACATAACATCACCTTCGGCTTTCGTGACAGAATGAAGCAATAGAGTAAAACTCATTATATATTATGATACAATAAAAAGCATTATTCAGTCAACTGTTATTCGATATGCGGTTTGCAGTATTGATTAGGTTTTTCAGCACAACATAAAACAGCGAAGCAGTGCTTCGCTGTTTTTAATATAATTTAGTCCATGCATAATTTTGAATTCTGTTTCGGATTATCAGCTTAATCAAGGCCCATTTTGTTTTTGATTAAAACCTGTATTTTAACAATTGCTTTTCTTATTAAATCTATCACAACACCGACAAACAGAATAAGAAGAACAGCTGAAATCATCTCCGCAAAAACACCGTATGTTCCGATATACTGCGGCTTATGGAATATATTGTTCCACCACAGCTTTCCGCTACGGCCGCCATGCATCTGATAAATACCCAGTGTGCTGCCGGAAATGATATTTATGAGTTTAAGCGACGGAAAATCTTTGCTTAAAAAAAGAACAAATAAAGAAACAGACAACAGTAAAACAGGAATTGAATTCGGTGACCAGAAATACCTTGCGCTTATGTTTCTGCCGGATATTATTCCTTTTTCCGCAAGCATAATAAATGCTGTTAAGAAAATCCATACGCTTACATTAACAACAATACATTTTTTCCTTTTGCTGCATAATTCTTCTTTCGGATAATAAAGCTTGATGTATCCGCCTAAACAGTAAACAATCATCATCCATATAAGCCTGCTGTAACCTGTGAAACTTTCGGTATCCTTTTTTAAAAAGCCCAGAAAAGACGGTACCAGGGAGAACAGAACAACCGGTATTATTAGCAGCTTTTTATAGCTCTCTCTTGGCAGAGAATTCAGCATACTGTTAAGATAAGGTGAAATACAGATAATAACAAAATAGCAGGTGGTATACCACCAGGTTTTAAAAGAAACAGGCATTAAAACAGCGGCAAAGGTCTTAAATGATATGTTATAAGGCGAAACCAAAAAATGAACCAGCACAAATGAAACCAATGAATAAAAAAATATGCCGTTCCATATTTTTGTTATACGTTTAAAATGCCCTTTATCCGATACTTTATTTATCATCAGGAATCCGGTGCACAGCATAAAACAGTTCACGCCGATTTCACCCAGCATATAAACGCAGTCTGCTATCACTCTTTGTGAAAACGAGAATTTACTCCAGTCAAATCCTGAGTTCCATTCATAATGGAACATAATAACCATAACTATAGATAAGACTTTTAAATAATCAATTCCCGTTATATGTTCTGAATTTGTTTTCCGGCTTGGCATATAACACTCCGTAACTGTATTTCTTTTATACATAATATAACCAAAAAAGCCACATCTTGATAATAATCAGGTGCGGCCTTTTTGAACAGAAAAACTGGAATGAACTATTAATATGGATACAAATGCACCCCGGGGTGCACCTTATCCGATTGCTTCCGAACCATCAAAAAAGCGGAACAGTATAGTTCCATCTTTATTTACTGTAGCGTATTCCAGAGTGTAGAGCCATAACCGGTCGTCAAACTCGGTCAGCAGATTCTCTCTACTTTTTAAGGCTTTTATAAATCGATCTATGCTACGTTCCTTGGCCTTCTTCTCTTCTTTTTGAGCGGCGAGGGAATCGTGTTTTTCTCTTGCTTTTTCATACCTTTCAACGTATGAATTATACAGATCAGCGAATCTGTTCTGATCCTGGGCAGTGGTAGAATTGTCTTCAATACACTTTCTTGTAAGACCGGCTACCACTTCCATCTCATTATACAGCTCTTTCATTTCCAAGTCAATGCTGGATGTGTCGGTAAGCAGGTTTTTCGCTGTTTCACAAGCTGTGATGTAAGCATCACGATTGCAGTTTTCTATGAGACTACCAAGGAAGATATGGATTACACTGAACTTTATAATTGTTTTATTAACACAGCAGAACAAATAATAACGCTAGGTATAGTTGATAAAAACTCCTTAAGTGATAAATAAAAGACTCCCCGGCAGAGCAATCTGTCGGGGAAATCTTTTGTCACTAGTTATGCAGTAGTGTAGGATTTTTGCAATTTACCCTTATCATCAACAGAAAACACAATCTTTGCGGGATGAATAGAATCGTTTGAAACAAGGCAATCGGTATAGCCGACAGCTTTCAATTTGTATGCGGCGATGATGTCTAGAAATGTCTGAAAGTCTTCAAAGAATTCTTCAATCTTTTTACCGGGGATAATGACTTCGTTTTGGATATCAATTTCCCCTATATCACAATCGCACTCTGTCATCACAAGACCATATTTTTCAACAAGAGGGCGAGTCTTTGTAATGAACTCAAGCGCGGTTTCAGGGGAACCGAGAGCGCCGGCTCCTTCGTCTGGACTCTGAATGTGGCCCCAGCCATCAAAGCTCCATTCTTTGACATTGTTAATAAAATTCATATTAGTTCCTTTCTTTTAACGAGCAATGCTCTTTTTCTTTAATAATAGTATAACGCTTTTCTAGTCCAAAAAAACGGACTTTTTTTAGAACGAGTGCTTTTTGTTTCGTTATTATGTTAAAACGCTTATTGCACACGATTACCCCCATCTCGCACACGATTACTTTTAGAAATATTCATAAAAACATAAAATCCCCGGCAGAATAGCTCTGTCGGGGAAGGAAAATTCTGGTTACGGCAACAAACAATATCTGCAGTATCTGCTCACGCCCGCTGTCTTGCCTTTTTCTTTCACTCGGCATCTTTTCTTGTGTAATAAGACGCTCTTGCTTCACCGTGTCTGACAAGGACGCAGCTTTGCAGGCTCTTTGACAGCGCGGACTGTCCGGCATTGACGACTTTACACTTTCACACATTATTTTTTGTTCGCATCGCTTGAAAAATCACTTGATACTTAATATAATATATTATATGTATCGATTTAGCTCAGCCGGATACAAGAAGTAGCAACAGCCCTTGACAATCTTGAAAAGAGTTGTTCAGGACAAAACCTGCGATTAAAGCGAAAACAGTATTCATCCAAATAGGGTTGATAGTTTTCAAAGCTGCCATGAGAGGTATCAAGCAAGAATGCCTTTGCTGAAATGCCGCGTTTATCCGTAGCACAAAGGTATATCGCCCAAAACCAAGTTGTGAGCGGCAAGCGTGTGCGATGCATTACGGTTCCTGCGGCTACGGATGTTTGGCGGCGGCAGCTTTTACACTGACAAACATGACGTGTACGAACTGGATAAATCTCCCGTCACCAACACTTCGGGCAGATGAATCCTTGCGGAAATCGTTCTCTGTACAGATAACTCCGTCAAGTATCCTCTGTTGCGAACCTTTCTCGAAACTCTTTGAATGTGATCTGCAACGCCTTGGTCAACCTAAAGCAACTCGTTTCTCTGATATGCTTCTATTCTACACCCTTTTCTGTCCGTTTGTTTGGACTGTTATCTATATAATTTGGGGCTTTGCCGGCTTAAGCCGATACGCATATATCTTTTAATAATAGTTTATGGGAGTGTTATTTGTGAAAAAGAAAAAATTTTTATTTGGCATATTTGTTTTCGTCTTAGCAGTTATTTTTTCAGGGCCTATTTTGGCATTTGCCGATGTTAATAATACCGAATTGGCTGCCGGCAGTTTAGGCTCTGAAATTAAAATAGAAAAAGGGGAGGATAATGTTGAAAGCAGAATCAAAGATACTTTGGCTTCTGTGTATAACAGAATAATCTTCAGTATAGATGATATTATTGGTAAAATATCTGCTGATAATCCGTATTTTAACCTTAGCGCGGGCGGACAGGGCGTTGAGCTGAAATTAAGTGATAAAGCATTAACCGAATCAAAAACAACATATCAATGGTATTCATGCAGTGACCTTAAGAAAAACAACGCGGTAGCTATAGAAGGAGCAACTTCAAGCTCATACACTACACCTGATTTTGATAAGCCTGAAATCAGATATTATTATTGCTTAATAAAAACACCGGTCAGCGCAGTGGAAACTCGAGTGTATCAAGTATCATATACAGGCATTCCGGTTGTCTATATAGAAACTCCCGATGGAAAAGCTATATCAAATCATAATAACTGGCTGGAAGGTGCATCTATTACAATAGACAGCAACGGAACTAATTATGATTCTCTTGAAAAGACTACAATAAGAATTAAAGGCAGAGGCAACAGCACTTGGATTTGGCCTACTGCCAAAAAACCTTATACATTTAAGTTTGAAGATTCTACCAAAGTCCTCGGAATGGGTAAGAATAAGACGTGGGCGCTTCTGGCAAATTTCAGAGATAAATCTTTGCTTCGGAACTGGTTTGCTTCGAAACTTGAAAGAACTGTATTTGCGCGTGATAATATGTGGAAAACAGAATTTGTCTGTGTAGATCTAATACTTAACGGTCAGTATCATGGCAACTATAACATTGCAACTACAATAAAAATAGGCAGCAAAAGAATTGATATACCGGATATTTCTGATATTCTTTCGGGAGAATTGAAAGATACAAATAAAGACGGCGTAATTAATTATGATGACGGTGGATTTATTGTTGAATTGAACAGATTTAAGAATGAGCCTTATAATTTTACAACATCAAGAAATATTATTTTCAGTTTGAAAGACCCGGATCTGGATAATCCCAATGATGGTAATTTGGATATAGTAAAATATATAGCGTCGTATATTCAAAGCGTAGAAGACGTTATTTATTCCGACAACTTTGCAGATGAAGAAACCGGTTATGCGTCATACATAGACGTTGATTCTTTTGTTGATTGGTATATAATGGAGGAGCTTTCTAAGAATCATGACGGTGTCTTTGACCTTTCAACGTATATGTATTATAATCCGAAAGATAAATTGCTGCATATGGCGCCGGTTTGGGATAATGACATAGCTTACGGCAATTTCATGGGAGAATTAGCAAAAACGGAGAACTTCCACGTTAAGGCAGGTTGGTATGTGCGTTTGTTCCAGGATCCTGCGTTTAATCAAAAAGTTAAGGACAGATGGGCCGAAAAGCGTGATGCTATTTTTGATTTTGCAAACAACGACTTACAAAACAAAGCAGATGAGATTAGAGTATCTGCGCAGCTTAATTTTCAACGTTTCAGAATTTTGGGACATTATATTTGGCAAGATCCGAGCGGTTTCCGCGAGAGAAAAACGTTCCAATCCAATGTTGATTATCTAACCGATTTCATTAACGGAAGGATAGCGTGGCTTGACAGTCAATGGCTTGACTAAGGAAGTAAGATAAACATTAATTGAAAAAGAACACGCCCATATGACTGTTGTAATTCGCGGTTTTGAGCACTTTGTTTAAATAAACTTATATACGTATCGGCTTAGCTCATCCGGATACAAGATGTAACAACTGCCATTGACAATCTTGAAAAGTAATATATGATATGCTCAAATGGAGGAATGAATTATGAAGAAAAGGGGGATACTTTGAAAAAGTTTTTAAAAAGAACATTGTGTGTCGGGATTATCGCAGTTTTTCTTATGAGCGTTTTCCCCTTTGGCGCAGTTTATGCAAAAGCTAACGGCAGCAGCGATGTCATAAGTGAAAGCCTGAACGGCAAAAACTGGATGTCAGGCATTCCGGACAACAGATATATTTATGAAATAAATCTTCCGGGTACGCACGACAGCACAACGGCAAACAGCAAAAATTCAACAGACAATTATGTAAAATTTTTCGGTATCCCTGTTTTCAATTCGGGTAAATATGCAAAAACACAGTCGCTTACCCTGCCGCAGCAGCTTGACGCAGGCGTAAGATATTTGGATTTGCGATTTTCGGCGAAGCAGGGAAAGCTTCTTCTCTGCCATGGAAACAATGAAAAAGCGGCGCCTGTGAACAAAGCGGTGAAAATCCTGAGTTATATTAACCCGATACTTCTTTTGCTTGAACGTTTTAATTATCCGTTTTTAAGCTTGGATACGGAGTTTTACACTTATGAAGATGAAGAATGTACCGTTGCAATAACTTGTGAAAGCGCTCTGGCTCAGGTGAAGGATTTTTTGACAGAGAATCCGAGTGAAACCGTTATTATTACTGCAAAAAAAGAAAACGGTGATACAGGTGAGTTTTTAAAGCTTTTCAATGAACAGATACAAAAGTTGAAAACAGAAATAAACCATTCAACACAAAAGGAATTTCTTTATACTGAAAACAACAATGGCATCTATTCAAAAATGCCTGCACTTTCGGAAGTCAGAGGAAAAATCATTCTCATGACGCCTTTTTATGAGGAGCTTCAGGCAGGAGATATGCTGGACGCAAAAAACACAGCCGGGCAAACCGATTTTATGGGAATGACGTTCAATTATGAAAATCACTGGAGTGTAACGGCACGCAAAAAAACGAGATACATTGAAAGCTTTATTAAAGATTTTTCAACCGATTTGAGCAAAGATCCTGAAAAACATTTAGCTTATGCAAATGTAATTAAAACAAATTCAAGCGCCATATTAAGACAAACCCCTTATGAAATTTCAAGCAAGGTAAACGATAATCTTTATTCTGACAGCAACCTGATTAAAGGGCGGTATTACGGCTGGATAATGGGAGATTTTATGACCGAAGATATCTGCGCCTCAATCTGGAAGACAAATTATTTTGTCTTCGATAACTGAAAATCAAACAAAAAAAGGATACAATTCTATGGTAAAAATCACCTCATTCATTCGCCGAAGTCTGACATTATGGTTTGTGCTGATTGCATAGATAGGAGGTTCGCTGTCCGGCGATCCTTATATACGTTCCGGAAATATGGAAATTGCCAATACGCTCGAGTATACATATGCAGACGGGGTTAGCTTCTGTCAGGGACTTGCAACGGACGGAAAAATATTTTACGGTATCGGCTGTTACAAGTTTCTGGACTATAACGCCCTTATATCAAGGCTTTTGGCAAAAGAAAACTGCACACCCTTGATGATACGCATTGTATCAAAACAGGTGTGCAGTGATGGTGGACCTGAAGGGGCTCGAACCCTCGACCTCTCGGATGCGAACCGAACGCTCTCCCAAACTGAGCTACAGGCCCAAGTGCTTTGCTATTATATATCTTTTAAATGTGTTTGTCAACAAAACAAATAAGCAAAACCCGTACTGCTGAGCAATACGGGTTTTAATATACATTGTATAAAATTATTTAACCATGCTGGCAACTTCGGCTGCAAAGTCATCGGACTTCTTTTCAATGCCTTCGCCTTTTGCGAAGCGGGTGAAGCCGGTGATTTTGATATCGGTGCCGAGTGCTTTGGCAACATTGGCAATGTAGCCGCCTACGGTGCCGTCGAATATATCGGTGCGTACGAAGGGCTGATCAAGCAGGCAGATCTCTTTGAGCTGCTTGTTGATTCTGCCGTCAACAACCTTACCGAAAATCGGATTTGCAGTATATTCATCTTTACCTGCAACTGCTGTTTCGGCAAGAGCTGCAACAGCTTCCTTTGAGAGGAAGTTGAAGAGATACTGGCTCTTCTTCTGCTCTTCATAAGCGTCGATATCTTTCTGATCCCATTTGCCTGCCTCAATGGTCTTGGCAACAACGCTCATAAGAATGGGCTTGGGAAGAGATTCGGGCTTGTTGAGAGCGCTTTCAACGGTGATCTTCTTCATATTTTCAAGCTCTGCTGCAGAAATATCTTCTTCTTTGAGATATTCGGGGCTCATAGCTGCAACCTGCATTGCGATATTCTTGCCCATGGCGATGAAATCGGCATTATCTGTGGCATCGGTATCAAAAGATACAAGAACGCCTACGGAGCCGCCGCCGTGGATATAGGAAACGGATGTGCCGTCTACAAGAGCGAAACGGCGGAGCTTGAGGTTCTCACGGATCTTGAGGAAGAGCTCCTGAATAGCATCTGCAACGGAAACAGTGCCGTCGGCAATGATTGCTGCGTTGAGAGCGTCAAGATCTGCAGGTCTCTTTTCTACTACGGTCTTTGCAATCTGATTTGCAAGGGCTTTGAAATCGGGGTTGTTGCCTACAAAGTCGGTTTCGCAGTTAAGCTCAACCAGTGCGGATGCGTTTGCATCGGTATAAACGCCGATAGTGCCTTCAGCCGCAATTCGGCCGGCCTTTTTGGCTGCGGAGGCAAGACCTTTTTCGCGGAGAATTTCAACGGCCTTGTCCATATCGCCGTCAGCTTCCTGGAGAGCTTTTTTGCAGTCCATCATACCGACGTTGGTTCTCTCTCTGAGAGCTGCTACGTCTTTAGCTGTGAATGCCATATATTATTCCTCCTCTGCCTCTTCGGCTGCTTCTGCGGGGGCTTCTTCTGCGGCTGCGGGAGCGCTCTGCTCGCCCTGCCTGCCCTCTATAACTGCATCTGCCATTGCGCCGGCTATAAGCTTAACGGCACGGATAGCATCGTCATTACCGGGGATAACATAATCTACTTCATCGGGATCGCAGTTGGTATCTACTATAGCAACGATGGGGATGCCGAGCTTCTTTGCTTCAAGAACTGCAATCTTCTCTTTGCGGGGGTCAACTATGAACATGGCGGCGGGCTGCTTCTTCATAGCGGTGATGCCGCCGAGGAACTTTTCAAGCTTTTCGATTTCAAGTGAAAGCTGGGTAACTTCCTTCTTGGGAAGGCGGTCAAAAGTGCCGTCCTCTTCCATTGCTTTGAGCTGGCCGAGACGGGCAACTCTCTTTTTAATGGTGGTGAAGTTGGTGAGCATACCGCCGAGCCAGCGTGCGTTTACAAAAGGCATACCGCAGCGGATTGCTTCTTCCTTGATGGAATCCTGAGCCTGCTTTTTGGTGCCGACGAAAAGAACTTCGCCGCCGTCTGCAGCGATTTCACGGATGAAAAGATAAGCTTCTTCAAGCTTTTTAACGGTCTTCTGCAGGTCGATAATGTAGATGCCGTTTCTTTCCGTGAAAATGTACTCCGCCATTTTGGGGTTCCATCTTCTGGTCTGGTGCCCGAAATGAACACCTGCTTCGAGTAATTGCTTCATTGATACTACTGACATGATTTTTCCTCCTTTGTTAATTTTGCATCTTGTCAGATACAACCGCCGCAAAACCTGATACCGCCACGGATCCCTCCGCACAGGCGATAAAAAAAGCTCTGCGTGTGAATTGCCGCATCATTGTAACACACGCAGAACTTAATTTCAAGTATTATTTTTACTTTTTATAAAGATATTATCTCAGATTGCAAGAAGGATTGAAATGCCGTACTTTCTGAGGATTTCAATAAACTGAGTCAGAAGCCTGGGAAGAGTATTTGTGAACACATTGAGGAAGTTGAGAAGGGAAAGAGGTGTGCTGGAAGCATTTACATTGATGGTCTTATCAAATGTAACAATTTCACCCTTATCATTCTTGACAACTTTCCAGACTTCATTTTTGCCTGAGGAATCCTTGCCCTGATACTCATACTTGACATAAGTAATCACAACATTGGTTGAGCCGGTTTCGGAAGGCTGAATCTCTCCGGTCCAGTAGCTGTTTTCTTTGCCGTTCTTGTCTTTTTCTTTATAAATTTTGCCGCCGGTGGAATTCTTTGACTTTACATTGGTGGTCTTTACCGCGTAAGGAATAAGCTTTGTATCGCCCCATTGAGTTTTACCGGTAGTGCGCTTAACCTCATAAATTTTAAATTTGAAAGCGGAAGTTGTGCTCACGGTGCCGCCGGACTTGATTCCGTCAACTTTTGCATCCGCAACAGTAGCATTGAAAGTATCGGCAGCGTTGGTCCTTATAGCTACAACGGAAGCGGTTTTGGAATCTTCAACAGCGCCGTTGGGATCGACTATTTTCTGGGTTGCCTGATAAACTGTATCGGCTTTAAGGTTGCTGAATACATTTGAAGTCTGCCAGGATTTGCCGCCGTCAAGAGAATAAACTGCGTTATTGACCTTCTTGAAAGTTATGGAGTTTTTGCTTACGGATGTAAACGCAACTGCGGGAACTGAGCCGGAATATGCTTTGAGGGTAGTCTTTGTAAGGAAAGCCGCCTCGGTAGGAGCATAGGTATCGGTCTCTTTGAATCTGGCATTTATTGTATACTTGGTGCCGGACTTGAGTTTTTTGAACTCGGACTGACCTTCTTTCCAGTCGTAACCGGAAACAACAGTATCATTTTCATCAAGAAGACGCAGTTCAACATCCTTGACTTTTGATATGTCATTGCCGTTGATTTTATTGACAATAATAGAATCCTTGGTTGCCGTTGCAGTAATACTGGCGGGCTTATCTCTTTTTAATTTAGCCTTGATGACAATTTTTTCGTTCTCATACTTGTCGCTACCAACAGTAATATCGGCTGTGACGGTATACTGAGTTCCGGCTTTAATCATATACATGGTGGTACCGTCCTCAAGTTTCATAGGACCGGTAGCATCGGTGGGAGAAATTGATTTGAACTCAATTGTATATCCATCGGGCTTTGCAAAAGTTGCAGTTGCTCCGCCGGTTTCGGGATAAGCGTAAGTAACGGTTTCGGCAACATTTACAGGACATTCAGTCGCATATACGCCGATAACGAAGCAGGAGCAGATCATCAGCAGTGCAAGCACGGCGGAAAGAGATCTTTTACCGATGTTTTTCATAATGTAAATCCTCCGTTTTTTAATTAGAATTACCCATTATTGGGAGCATTATATCATATAATTTCAAAAAAATAAATAGAAAATTGAAACAAATTGTAAATTTTATACATTTTTCAGCCGATTGTGATACCCATAAGCTCAATTATTCCGCCGATTACAACCCCGAAAAAGTACATTGCCGCCGCTATGGAGACATTTTCCTTAAGGTTGCCTCTGTTGGTGCGGAAGAGTACCAGTATGCCGATGCCGCAGCCCGTGAGCAGGCCTGCAATCATTGCCCCGGCGCTGATTACCCCGGAAAGATAAAGCTCGGTAATAACCACCGAGGCGGCGCAGTTGGGTATAAGCCCCACAAGGGCGGATACGGCGCAGCTGAGCACGGGAACATTCAGAAACAGCCTGCCCAGATTATCTTCGCCCACAAAGTGAATAACCGTATTGAGAGCAAAAGAAATAACAAATATAAAGGCAACTATACGGGCGCTGTGGAGCAGGGCGGATTTGAATATGCTGCCCTCTTCACAGTGGCAGTTGTCTTTTTCACAGATAGAATGAATTGCCAGATCCTTTTTTTCTTTATGCAGTATGCCGAGCAGTACATCAACCCCGAGGCCGATTATCATTGCCGACACGGCTTTGATGGCCAGTATTTCCACCATTACGGGAATTTTTACTCTTTCCGAAATAAAAATGGGGAGCATTTCATCGGATGTGGAAAGAAAAACGGCGATAAGAGTGCCCGCCGAAATAAGCCGGCCGGAGTAAAGGCTTGCCGCCGAAGCGGAAAAACCGCACTGAGGCACAATGCCCAGAATACCGCCCAGCACGGGACCCAGCCTGCCGGATCTGCGGATTTTCTCTTCAAGCTTTTCAGATGCTTTCTGCTCTATAAATTCCATAACAAGGTATGTTACGAACAGAAAAGGTATAAGCTTGAGGGTATCCAGCACGGTATCAAGAATTACATCCTTCATAAAAATCCTACCTTCTTTAAATTGCGGGTGTTAAGTTTATCATCAAAAACCTGCTGTGTCAAGATAACGGGGATATTGTTATAACAGCGGTAATGTGATATAATTTCAGGGAAATATCAAAAATCCGTACGGAGAGGATAAAATGCTTAACATCATAAGAAACGATATTACAAAAGTTAAAGCCGATGCAATAGTCAACACCGCTAACCCGAAGCCCGTTTATGCAAACGGCACGGACTATGCCGTTTATACTGCGGCAGGCCCGGACCTTCTTCTGGCCGAGCGCCGTAAAATAGGCGATATAGCCCCGGGGCAGGCAGAAGCCACACCCGCTTTTAACCTTGACGCAAAATACATTATTCACACCGTGGGCCCCGTATGGGAAGGCGGCAACAGCGGTGAGTTTGAAGTGCTTGAAAACTGTTACCGCAACTCTCTTGTAAAGGCCGCCTCTCTTAAGTGTGAGAGCATTGCTTTCCCTCTTATTTCAACGGGAACCTACGGTTTTCCAAAGGATAAGGCCCTTAAAATCGCCGTGGATACCATTTCGGATTTCCTTAAGGATAACGAAATGGCTATTACACTTGTGGTTTTTGACAGAACCGCATTTAAACTTTCGGAAGAGCTGACAAAAAGCATTGACTCTTACCTTGCCAATAATCTTTCGGTGCCCCAGTTTATAGATGATGATTATGCCGCTGAGAAAAAGAGCATAAACTCCCCCTTCCGCAATCGCAGGAGAAGGGACGGAGTGCTTTATGATATAATGCCTTCGGCAAGTATTCCCGCAAATACGGCGGATGAAGAGCATGAGCCTCTGCTGTCATTCAGCATTATGCCTGATGCAGCAAAAACCGCTGCGGGAAAGCCGGCGGCCGATATTGAAGAATACCTCAAAGAGCCCTCACCGGGATTCGCCGAGCATCTTTTGCACCTTATTGATAAGAAAGGGTTTACGGATCCCCAGGTTTACAAAAAAGCAAACCTTGACAGAAAACTCTTCTCAAAAATAAAATGTACCCCGGATTATACCCCGAAAAGGAAAACAATAATTGCCCTTGCCCTGGCTCTGGAGCTGAACCTTGACGAAACCCTTGATCTGCTGAAAAGCGCCGGGTACACTCTTTCACAGGGGAGCAGATTTGACCTTATCATAAGATACTGCGTTGAGCAGGGTAAATATAATGTTATCGAAGTAAACACCATTCTTTTTGAATACTGCCATGATACCCTGAGCTGAAATGTCGCTTTGAAAGCGACCATACAGCCGCAGGCATGTGATATTCTTGTGGCACTAAACACAAGGAGGTCACACCGATGAAAAAAGGATTAACCGAAATCGTAATTATTCTTGACAGAAGCAGATCCATGTCCGGCCTGGAGGAAGACACCATAGGCGGTTTCAACAGCATGATTGAAAGGCAGAAGAAGGAGGAGGGCGAGGCCCTGGTTTCCGTAGTGCTTTTTGATGACAGAAGCGAGGTTATTTACGACCGTGTTGAAATCGGCAAGGTTGAGCCTATGACCGACAGGCAGTATTATGTAAGGGGCTGCACCGCCCTGCTGGATGCTATGGGCGATGCAATAAAGCACATAGGCAATGTTCACAAATACGCCCGGGATGAAGATGTGCCGGAAAAAACCATCTTCTTCATAACAACAGACGGTATGGAAAACGCCAGCCGCCGCTACACTTATGAGAGAATCAAAAAACTGACAGAACATCAGCAGGAGCGCTACGGCTGGGAGTTTATCTTTATGGGCGCAAATATTGATGCTGTTCACGAGGCAGGGCGCATAGGCATACGCCCCACAAGAGCGGTAAGATATGAGCAGGACAGAGAAGGCACAGCCCTAAATTTTGCAGTAATGGCCGATATAGCCTGCTGTGCAAGGCGCTCCGAGGATGCGGAAGAAATGGATTATATGCTTGAAAGCGGCAAACTGCTTAAACCAATCGAAGCCTATTTCAGTAAGAAAAACAAATGAAAGAAGGTAAAACCGTGGTCTGGAAAAACGGAATAACCGGGGTTATAACCGGCGATGCCCTGGGCTGCCCGGTGCAGTTTTTAAGCAGAGAAGAGGTTGCTGAAAATCCGGTAACGGGTATGAGGGGCTACGGCACATTCAACCTGCCTGCCGGCTCCTGGACCGATGACAGCAGCCTTACTATAGCCGCCCTTTGCAGCATAATTGAAAATAAAAAGATTATCCCCCGGGATATTATGGAAAGATTTGCCCGCTGGCTCAGAGACGGGGAATATACTCCCTTCGGCAAGTCTTTTGACATAGGCAGAGGAACTTATGAATCCATTGAGCGGTTTATTGCAAACGGAAATACAGAAAGCTGCGGCGGAACCTCACCACGGGATAACGGAAACGGCTCCCTGATGCGGATTATGCCCGCCTGCATTTACTGCAGCAAGGCATTAAGCCGCGGCGAAATAACAGCAGATGAGGCAATCGGGCTAATCCACGCCGTATCCGGCTTAACCCATAACCACATAAGGGCTAAGATTGCCTGCGGCCTGTATTTCTTTATTGCTCACAGTATAATAAGCGGCAATGGTTCTCTTGCCTCCCGTATCAGTCTCGGCCTTGAGAGCGGATTTGAGTATTATGAAAATGCCGGCGAATCCTCCGAAGAGCTTGCATATTACAGCCGGCTAAGGAGCCCCGGTGACTTTTCCGCGGTTACCGCAGACAAAATAAGAAGCAGCGGCTATGTGGTAGATACCATTGAAGCCGCAATATGGTCACTGCTTAATACCGGGAGTTTCCGTGACGCGCTGCTCACGGCAGTGAACCTGGGGGATGACACAGACAGCGTGGGCGCAGTCTGCGGCGGCCTTGCAGGGCTTTACTACGGCTTTGATAGTATACCCGCAGACTGGATTGAGACAATTCAGAAACGGAATATGATTGAGAAGCTTTGCGATGAAGCGGATGAAACATTAAGCTGACTGAGGTGTTAAAGATGAAAACAGCAAAAGCTTTTATATGCCCGATTTTTTGCATAGTTCTTATGCTCTGCTGTGCCCTGCCCGGTTTTTGTGCAGCGGCGGAAAATGCAGAGGATAAAATCCCGGTATTTGACAATGTGCGGGAAGAACTTACCATCGCTTACGCGGGGGAAGACAGCCTTGATGATAAATATGTGCTGGCCTTCGCCTCCATACCCAACGGAGACCCGGTGGGCTACAAGCTTTACCGCGGAAACGAGCTTGTAAAAACCTTTACGGATGAGGAGCCCTATGTTACCATATCCTCCCCCTCCGGCGAATACAAGGTTGTTGCCTACAATCTCAAGGATGAATCCTGTAAAACCGAAAGCGGGCCCATAAAAGTTGAAACGGAAAATGTGAATGTATTTGTAAAACTCCGCCGGCTGTTCTCATCCCTTTACCTTGATACGGTTGTTCCCGGGGCTGTAATATGGGCGGCCTTATCTCAGATTCCGGCAGTTATTGCCCGGTGGTTTTCAAATAAAGCATAAGTGCGGAGGTGATACCGTGTTCGGCGGAAAAATGAAAGCGCTGACATTCAGCTACGATGACGGCGTTACACAGGATAAACGGCTGATTGAAATACTGAACAAATACGGCCTTAAATGCACATTCAACCTGAATTCGGGTCTGCTGGGCACTGCGAATCTGCTTGTAATCGGCGGAATAACCGTTGCCCACTGCAAGCCTCAGAGCTCGGAAGTCAGGGCCATTTATGAGGGCCACGAAATCGCCTCCCACACCCTGACCCACCCCTCCCTTCCTAAGCTCAGCGAAGAGGAAATAACAGAGCAGGTTGAGCAGGACAGACTGCGGCTTTCGGAACTTGCGGGGTATGAGGTTACGGGCTTTGCCTACCCCGGCGGTGGCAAAAACTATGACCGGAG
This sequence comes from Clostridia bacterium, assembly GCA_017430535.1. Classification (GTDB taxonomy): domain Bacteria; phylum Bacillota; class Clostridia; order Oscillospirales; family Acutalibacteraceae; genus CAG-177. The sequence continues at coordinate 126,017 of JAFRMR010000026.1, read as the reverse complement.
AGTTTCGGAAACCATAAGAAAAAACACCGGCATAAAATACTGCCGCACCTTTGAGAGCAGCGGCTCCTTTGACTTGCAGGATAACCTTTTTGAGTTCAGGCCCACAGTATATCATCACCTTGAATTTGACAGAATGTTTGAATTGGGAAAAGAATTTATTGAGCTTGAACCCGATACCCCGAAGCTGTTTTATGTGTGGGGCCACTCCTATGAGTTTGATCTTAACAACAGCTGGGGCAGATTTGAGGAATTCTGCAGAATGATGAGCGGAAAAAACGATATTTTCTACGGAACAAACAGAGAAGTACTGCTCTGAAAAAACACTGAAAAATCACAAAACGCCTGTCTTTTGACAGGCGTTTTGCTTTTATGTCTGAGAATCCTAAAAATGATACAATGTGACCACCTTGAAAAAATGTGACCACCTACTGATAGTCGGTTTTATCAACTACCAGTAAGTGGGCAAATAAAATGATTTGGTCGACAAATTGCAAATATCGTTATAATAAAGACTGTTGTCTAATAATATGATACAATGAATCTGCTATTGTCTAATGGAAACTCTGATAAAACGTGGAACGTTGTGTTCAAATTCTCGAGGTGGTTTTCCAACAGTTAAGCGCGATCTGACTATATTCTATCTCCATAAGGTAATGATTTCATATAGTTATCCATCCACTCCCAATCTGGAATGTATCCTTCATCTGAAAACTCTTTTGTTTCATCTATTACATAACCATTTTCGTCTTTTTTGACTGGAAGCTTAATTGTGAAATCCTTTCTAAAGTGAGCATTAAGCTCTCGACCAAAAGCCTGATATTTTATTTTGCATTCGTTTCGAATCAATGCAGAAATGAATAGTTTCGTGTGATTTGACAATGGTAGCTTTTCTTGCAATACGGCTACATTTTGTGCTGTATAAAAAGATTTGTTTTGAATAAAACAAGAACCAAGATAGCTTCCTCCTAAAGCTAAGGACATTGCACCGGCAGGAAAAGGATTTTCGCCGGGAATTCTATCAACAAATCCAACAACTCCGTTGCCATTGCTGTTTCTGGAAACATAGTTGAATTCTGGCTCATCTTCAGTTGTAGCAATTGCATCAATTCCATTACCCATATTGGCAATAAAAAGTTTATGCAATAAAAATGGCTTCCAGTCTACAGTATCAATATTAATTTCTGTTTTTATTATATTTGTAGATATGCGTTTGTGATGTAATGATTTTATATATTTTTCCATAAAATCCAAATCTGGATCTCCATTTGAATTGGCAGGCAGTTTGATTTTAGAATATTTCATTCTACTAGGTCGCCATTTCCTACCATATCCCCATCGATATCTATCAAACATTATTACGGAGGCAAAAAATAGACCAGTATAATAATTAAACTCTCCTTTTAACAAGTACAACGGATTAACATCGTGACTGCAAGTGAATTCGTTCTCTTGATAGTACGCATAACCGACCGAACCGTTATTAGTAACGCACACTGCGTGCCCAGGAAATATTTTTTGTTCTAGTGGAGCGTTGGGTGGATCTCCTGTTTTTGAGGCTGAATCAATTTCGTCCAAAGTGTAATATCCTGTCACACCGTTATTCTTGTCAGTAGCTCCTAAAAAAGGTATAGTGCCAATTCCAGATGCCTCAGGTTTTTTATTATAGAATCCTTTTCTAATAATAAATATTTCATCATATCTAAAGGTTTTCCAATTGACAACTTCAAGATTCAAATACTTCACCTTCTTTAACTAAATATGATAAATAGTCATTTAATACATTTTGAAAATCTAATTGATTAATAGTACTATAATCAGTTTCCATATATGCTTCCGCAAGCCACTCATCTTTCCAAGTTACCTTGTGCATTACTGATAGACCAGGAACCTCGCGCTTATTTTTATACAAATCTAGCCACAATTCTTTTGTCTTGGCCCATAAACTATTTCCATTTAAGTCTGTACATTCAATACGACCTAGCCCTTTACGTTTAATAAATTTATCGTCTTTGTAATATCCAAAAAAAGTATCTTTATTTGATTTCTCATGCTTCTGCGAAAGGTCAAAAATCATACAACAAGCAACTGCCGCTGCGCCAGGATAAAACATTTCTGTAGGCAAGGAAAATACTGCCTCAAGAGTATAATTATCTAACATCTTCTTTTTGAATGTTTTGACATCTTCTGAATTACCTATTGCTGCTTGCATTGGCAACAAAACAGCCATTTTACATGTGGAAGGTAAGTGTGTCGAAACCCAGTATACAAAATGTAGTCCTTTTGAGGGATCTTCTTTTTGCTTTGAACTCCAATTACAAGTATATTTGGGGTCACAACACTTTTTAGTTGCATTATAGGGTGGATTCATAAGGACAATACTAATGTCATTTTCTTCAATCCACTTTCCACACTTGAACATAGAATCTTGAATAACGTTCGAATTGCCATCACCGTGAATCAACATATTAGTTGAAGCTAAGCCAAATGCACCCTCTTCATATTCAATACCAAAGATTTGATTCTTTTTTACGTTTTCTCTTTCTTCTTCCGTTTCACAGTCGTCCATGGCATCGGTCATAGCGCGCACTAAAAAAGCGCCGCTACCACAACAAGGGTCAAGAACTCGTGAATTCTTATTAACTCCAACAGCTTTGCTCATAAAGTCGCAAATATGGTCTGGGGTAAAAGCTTGGTTTTTATCAGATTTACCAACGTATTTATTAAACGTTGTAAAGAATAAATTTAACAAATCCTGCCCTGCGGTATTTTTGTCATTAATATAAGGAACAACATTTTCATCTATAAAAGCTAATATATCTTTTAATTCGTCATATGTTAAACTGCGAACGTCTTGATCGCCTAAAACCTTGTTGTTCAGTATAGCAAGTTTACTTGCTTTGTTTATGCTTCCGCTTCTTGTTAACAATCCTTCAAGAATATCTTTTATGCTCTGAATAATTACTTTTTCAGGTGGAAGCTTTCTTCCTGTTTTCGGGTCAATTGTTTCCTTGACATCTTTGTAAACCAACCCATTTTTCAATGCAAGAAGACAAGTTCCAACAAATTGACTACGGAGTTTTTCGTTTATGCCATCAGAGTGCAACTTTTCATTTAAAGCTTTAATTGAGTCAACAACTTTGATTTTGTCATTAACCTTACCAAAACATAAGTCTTCGTATTCTTCAAAAGTCTTTATAGTTTTTTCATCTACAATTCTGTGTTCATCGTCAATAATAACAGATTGACCGTACCATACCCAAACATCGTCTCCGTCAGTTTCTGCAAGTATCGCAACAATTTTCTTATCCGAATATGCTTTTTCAAATCTAACATAATCCTGTAATTGCTTTTGTATTTTTGACTTATCCCATTTGCCAAATTTGTTTTTACATTCAACTAAAATAGACAGTCGTTCGTTTTCAAATCTGATGTCAAGAAACTTATGTTTTTCTCCGGTGTCGCCTTTCTGGTAATCCTTGATGTCTTTTCCAACTTGTTTTAAAGCTTGCGCATAACTGAATTCGCCAGTTTCGGTATTTCCAACATGATATTTATCGCCAATTTTAGTTATTATATCAAATCTCTTCATCTTTTTTAACTCCTTTTTATGTCAGCCCTAATAGCGGAATACAAATTGTTCTCTTTAAGGTATTTTGCTATATCTGCAGGAACTTCATCTCTTGCTTCAGCAGCGAGATTAAAGAAGTTTTCCTCCGTCTTTTTATCTACGTTTAACAATTTAAGAATTGCAAATTGTTTTTCAGGCGGCGGGGGATTCGTCCTATCACCAATAATTTCATAAAAATATGGTTTAGCAATACCTAATTGAGTATAGAATTCATAATTTGAAAAGCCGGATTGCTTTATCATAGTCTTTAGTAATTGACCAAAAGTCAATTCGGTATCCTCAATCAAACTATCACCTCCACAAAGTATGTATGTTTACATACTAACATACTTTTATATAAATGTCAAATATGAACTTAAACTGACACTTGGTGAAAGTTGTTTTGCACCGACTAAAACTGAAAGAACCCGATGAAAAATAGAACTGGTTTTCGTCGGGTTTATTTATTTGGCGCATTACTTCCATATAATTTGGTTTTATAAAAAGCATGGCTTTATGTTAGGTTTTTATTTTAATGGACGATTCCGATCCCCTTTTTCACGAAGTGCATTTCATTTTCACGTAGTGCGGTCAATTTTCACGGAGTGTAAATTGAAACGAAAAAAGCACAAAAAATGAGGTCAAAAGTCTCACAAAAGTACACTTTTTTAGAAATGGAATTATCGGCTTAAACCACATAAACCCTTATATATAGCCAAAAACAAACGGAAACACCCACTTTGTATCAAAGTGGGTGTTTTATCGTGGAGCTACTGGCCGGACTCGAACCGGCGACCCGCGCATTACGAATGCGCTGCTCTACCAACTGAGCCACAGTAGCAGGTTTATTATGTTATTTGATTCAATGTTGACCCGTATTCCTGCTGTCGCGCATATAGAAATGCGCTGCTCTTCCCTCGCAAACAATGGTCGCCTTGCTCGCTGGTCCGCGTCGCAATTCTCCCTGTTTGCTCATCTCACCGCCTCACTGCATCCGCCACAGGCGGCGTTTCGGCGGTTCGACCAACTGAGCCACAGTAGCAAGCTAGGTACTAGATATTAGGTATTAGGGGTTAGGTGGGATTATACAACATAATCTGTATTATTTCAAGTATTTTTGCCTCATTATTTTCCCGTGTGACTTCCGGCTGTTAATAATTTAGAAACAATATCTTTACAATTTTATTATTTCACTTTAATATTTAGCCCTTGATTTGAAAACAAAAAAAATGTATGCTATATCTGTAAATAATTTCAAAGGAGAACGACTTATGAAATTAAAAAACTGGGCGGCAATTATACTTGTGTTTGCTCTTGCTTTCGGCTTCTGTTCCTGCCGCAAGCTTGATAATAAAATCGATGTAAACGGCAATTCCGTTAACGGCGATGTAAACGGCGGGGAGAATTCCGATGTTTCCACAACCCTTTCAAAGGAGATGCAGGAATTTGTTGACTCCATGACCGACCCTGCCAAGGAGTCTGAATATTACCAGCCCAACGAGGCGGAGCTTTCAATTGCCGACGGCGTTATTGATACCGAAAAAATGGTTGATGTAAGCACCGACCCCGATGCAAACCCCGAAAACAGGGATGTTGAATACATCAAAAAGGTTACCGAGGGCAAAAAATACACGGTAAAAATGACCATAAAGACCATACCTACCGACGGTGACACTGTTTCCACCAATGTTACAATGATGAAAAACGGCGATGATTCCTATATTGAAACCCAGCTGCCCGTTGCCGGCTCAAATACCGTTCTCCCCATGTCCATAGTCAAAAAAGACGGCAAGTGCACCATGTATGTTACCAGCATGAAGGCGTATATGGATATACCCGATGATACATACGAAACCATGCTTGAAGAAATTCAGGCGGCTTCAGATGCCAGCAACAACGACGCCGAGTTTGTTGAAAGCGGTAAAATTGATGTGAACGGCACCACTTATGATGTTGATATATTCACCGAAGACGGCACCACAATAAAGAAGTACTATGCAAATGATGAGCTCAAGAGAATTGAAGCCCTTGACCCGGACGGCAATATCAGCATAGTTGAGTTTACAGAGATTTCGGATGAGGTTGACGAATCCAAATTTGTTACCCCCAAGGGTTACTTCAATATGACAGACCTTATGGATTCCGACTCACTGCCCCTGAACTTCTGATATATGAATCCTGTTGCATTTATTACCGGGGCTTCCGGCGGCATAGGCCGGGCCTGTGCCCTGAAGCTTGCCGCAGAGGGCTTTGATATAGCGGGCACATATTTTTCGGATGAAAAAAGCGCCGCAGAGCTTGAAACTCGGATAAACTCTGCCGGCGGACGGTGCCGGATGTATAAGCTGGATGTTTCCGACCCTGCGCAGGTAAAAACCGTTACCGGAAAAGTTGAAGCGGATTTCGGCGGAATATATGCGGCTGTAAACTGTGCCGGAGCGGCCCTAAACAAGCTGTTTCAGGATACCTCGGATGATGATTTTGAAAGAATAAACGGCGTAAATTTCAAAGGCGTTTTCAATGTATGCCGTGAATGCACTCCCCTGCTCCTTAAAAACCACAAAGGATGTATAATCAACATCTCCTCAATGTGGGGCATCAAGGGCGCCTCCTGCGAAGTGCTCTACTCCGCAACAAAGGCGGCAATCATAGGCCTCACAAAAGCCCTTGCCAGGGAGCTTGCCCCCTCGGGCATCAGGGTAAACTGCATTGCCCCGGGAGCGGTTGATACAAAGATGAACGATAACCTCACCCCGGCGGACAAAGCCGTGCTCTGCGAAGAAATTCCCCTTTCACGCTTCGGAACGGCACAGGAAATTGCAGAGGTTGTTACCTTCCTGGCAAGTGAAAAATCATCCTACATCACCGCCCAGGTTATTACCGCCGACGGCGGGCTGATATAAAACCACCGGCTTTCCTTTGGGCAGATGTTCGTAAATCAGTATTGGTTTTCGCGGAAAACTAAAACCGCAGCACATCGTCAGATTTGTTCACCATACACAAAGTATGCTTCGCAAATCTTCCTTGTTCTGCGGCTTATTTTTCACGAGAAAACTGCTTTGCACCTCAAAAAGATGATATTTGTGCATATTTGCAGGTTTTGACGACGAGGAATACTTGGCTGTATTCCGAGGAAGAATGCCTGCACAAGATGCGCAAAGGTCGCTTATTGAGGCATTACTGTTTTATGAGCATCCGCCCTTGCAATAGCCGGTTTTATTGTTAAAACGGAAGGATGCGCACTATGGCGGAAAGCAAAAAATACCCCCACGGAGACCACAGAAAAAGAGTCAGGGACGCTTTCAGGAAAACCGGAGCGGATAAAATGCCGGACAGAAGCCTTGTGGAACTGCTGCTTTTCTACGCAATACCCAGAAAAGATACAAACGGCATTGCCGGGGCTCTGCTTGAAAAATACGGCTCCCTTGCAGGCATACTGAACGCCCCTTATGATGAGCTTGAAAAGACTGAAGGCATGGGTGAAAGCTCCGCCCTTCTGCTGTCGGTGCTGCCTGAAATTGCAAAAAGATATACGAATAATTCAGCCCCGGTTGTGGCCTTTCCGGATTCTTCTGAACTAACCGATTTCATCAGAGATAAATTGAGCGGCAAAGAAAACGAAACCCTGCTTATGATCTGCCTTGACCCTGCGGGCAACGCAATAAACTGCCGCATTATTGCTCAGGGCAGCAGCACGGGGGTTACGGCAAACAAGCGGGATATACTGGAATTTGCTTTTTCCTGCGATGCAGATTCCGTTATAATAGCCCACAATCATCCGAATGGGGAACCTGCCCCCTCAAGGGAGGATATTGAGCTGACAAAAGAAATAAGCCGGCTCCTCGGGGAAACCGGCATAAAACTCAGGGATCATATAATAATAGGCACGGGGGGCTCGCTTTCACTTGCCTCCACTGCCAATTTCAGGGGCCTTTTCACTCTTTGAGGGGAAGGCCTTTTTTATCGGTGAAATCTCGGTTGATAATTGCTATAAGGTCAAGCACAATACCTATGCCGAACAGGCCGAAGGTGGCAAAATAAAGCATACCTTTTTTGTTGTTGCCCACATAAAACTGATGGGCGCCTATCCAGCCGAAAAAGATGCACAGAATAAGGGCGGCGCCTCTGGTTTTATCGCTGGTTTTCGGCATAAAGGCCGAAAAATCCACCGGGGCTCTTCCTTCCCTGTTCATTGCAATCTCCGCAAGCTGCAGAGCTTCGGGGGAAAGGTTTTTGCTGTTTAAACCTATAACCTTGCTCTCTGCTCCACCTTCTCCGGCGGCCTTTGCCATGGCTTCCGGGGACATTTTATAGGTTTTGTTTGCGCCGGCGGCTATTTCGTGATAACCGCAATCCGGGCAGGAGCGGCCGTAATATGGCTTATTGCAGTTGGGGCACATTTTGCCCTTGTTGCCGGCCTCTACACCGCAGTTGGGGCAAAAGCCGGAGTCAAAAACCTCACCGCAGTTATAGCATTTGAAGCTGAACTCATCTTTGCCGCATTCCGGGCAGAGCTCGGCATCATCTTCACATTCGGCATTGCAGTAAAAACAAACTTTCATCAGTTTCTCACCCCTTTAACGCTTACATTATACCATATAAACACATAATTGCAAATTTTTCCCTTTACTATGGACTTTTTTGCCGGGCAATAATATAATATAGTTTGTTATAAACACAAAAGGAGATGCCGCTTGTGAAAAAATCAGTTAAAAGATTAATCTGCGCTCTTATTGCCCTTATTATGGCTTTATCGGCTCTGCCGGTATTTGCCGCATCCGCAGGGGATACCCTGCCTCTGCTTCACACAGAGGGCGAAAAAATCCTTGACAGCAGCGGGAAAGAGGTTGTTTTAAGGGGCACCAATTTCGGCGGCTGGGGCATAATGGAGGACTGGTTCTGCCCCTATACCAACCCCGCCGGTGAGGAGCAGGTTTTTCAGACCCTTGTATCAAGATTCGGCCTTGAAAAAACCCACGAGCTTTTCAAAACCTACAGAAGCAACTGGATTACGGAAACAGACTACAAAAATGTTGCCGCCCTGGGTATGAATGTTATACGCCTGCCCATCTGGTACCGCAACTTTCAGAGCGATGACAACGGCACCTGGTACAGGGATGAAAACGGAAACATTGATTTCAGTGAGCTTGACGAAGCCGTTGCCCTTTGCAAAAAATACGGCCTTTACCTTATCATAGACCTTCACGGCCTGCCCGGATACCAGAATGACTATGACCACTGCGGCCAGTCAAAATCCATGTCTCTTTTTGACGATACGGATAAGGGCAGAAGGTACAGAGAGGTTGTTATAGATTTCTGGACCGAGGTTGCAAAGCACTATGCCGGTGAAACGGCTATAGCAATGTATGACCTGATGAACGAGCCCCTGGGCACCAATATCACAAGAGAAGGCAGCTTTCAGCAGACCTTCTGGGATTTCAGCAATGATATTTACAACGCCGTAAGGAAGGTTGACCCTGACCATATAATCACAATGGAAGCTATATGGGACCCTTCCGCCATCGCATCACCGGATGTTTACGGCTGGAAGAATATTGTTTACCAGGAGCATCTTTACGATATAACAAACTTCACTATACTGCGCAAAGTTAATGAGATAAGGGATGCGGGCTACAACGCCCCCTTCTATATCGGCGAATTCTACCCCAGAGGGCTCACAACCTTCGGCTACCTTTTCTCAATTTTCAACAAGAGGGGTTACAGCTGGACCACCTGGACCTATAAGGGAGCCGGCCCCGATGCCGACACCTCGCCCTGGTTCCTTTACGGCTCCTCGGATATTGAAAAAATAGACTATGAAAAAGACGATTATGACACCCTGCTTAAAAAGTTCGGTGAGTGCCTGCGCACGGACGTCGGAAAATTCAGCAAAACAAACTTTGCGGATTACGCCGCGAACTTTACCGGCGGATATTCGGACTATATGTCTCTTTTAACCTTCGGCCTTATTGATACTGCCGGCACACAGGAGCAGAGGCAGAAAATGAATTCAGAAAAAATGAATGCCGTTAAGACCACCATACTTGACTGGCTCAGAAAACTCAAAACAGGAGATTTGCTCTGATGGAAGATTTTTTCAGCCTGATGAAAAAGGTTTTTTCCGTTATTACCGTGGCTCTTGTAACCATATTCTCGCTGAATTTCGGAAGAAACCTGAATATAGAAAAACCGGAAGGGGCGATTGTAACCGCCGCCGTTGTTTCCGATGTTCACCTTACAAATGAGCTTTACCGAAAAATAGGTTTCCTGCCCGGGCTTCTTGATATGCAGAAAAATATTAAGCCGGACCTTTTCATCTGCACCGGGGACTGTACCGACAACGGCAATGAGAAAAACTGGAAGGCCTTTGCCGATATGGTTATGAAATACCTGCCGGATGCGGAAAAGATAATAACCCTCGGCAACCACGATACCTGGATTTCATACGACGGGGATCACGATTACGCCCCGGCAAAAGAAAACTTCCTTAAATACTCAAATATGATAATGGGCACGGATAACAAAACCGTGTGGTACACAAGGGAAATAAGCGGCTACAGCTTTATAGTAATGGGGCAGGAGGAAACCTCCGTTGCCTGCGATATAAGCGATGAGCAGATAAGCTGGCTTGAGAGCGCAATGGCAGCTGCCGCGGAAAAATCCCGGGGCAAGCCCATTTTTGTAATAAACCACCAGCCCTTCAATTTTACCCACATTGTGGGGGATAACGAGCACAGCAACGGCTTCAACAGCAACGAAACCGTTGAAAAGATTGAGAAGATTCTCAACTCATATCAGAATGTAATATACTTCAGCGGCCATCAGCACTACAACCTTGTGGCAGAGGCAAGCGAAAAATCCATAGGATTCCAGAGCGTTGAAAAAATCGGCAGCAACATTACAAGCGTTAACCTGCCCTCCTACGAATACGGCTCATTCCTTACGGATGAGTGGGGAGTTCTGGGCCAGGGAATCGTAATGTATATTTATGAAGACAGAGTTGAGCTTCAGGGCAGGAACTTCTTCCTTGCCGATTATGTTGAGGATTTTGACATAACAATAAACATCAAATAGCATTTTTCAAAGGACACAGCGAATGAAAACCGTAAAAATAATTATCTCAGCAATATTTACCGCCTGTATTCTTGCTGTGAGTTTATCCCCTGCCGCAGGCGCGGTAAGCATAAACGCCGGCCTTGATCAACTCAGGAGCCAGTGGTCAAGAGCAACTGGGCCGGAATCGGACGGGCTTGGCATAGAATACAGCTACTATATACCGGAAACGGAAAACGAATGCCCCCTTGTTGTGCTGCTGGGCGGCGCCGGTGAGGGCATACCCTCGGGCAACGAGCTTAAGGCAAATGAATTTGCCTACTGGTCAAGCGAGGAATATCAGGCAATGATTCCCGACGCGGGAGGGCTGTATATTCAGATTCTCAAAGCCCCGGAGCCGGTTTACTTTGACACCTGCCCCCTTGCCCCTATGTTCGGCGCAATAAAGGACTTTGCAGAGCACCACAATATTGATAAAAGGCGCATTTTCCTCGGGGGATGGTGCATAGGAGCCAGCGGTGTTTCAAGGCTGGCAACCGCTCACCCGGATTATTTTTCAGGCATAATGCTCTTTTCACCGAGAACCGTAATCACAAAATCCGAGGCGACAAAAATAAAGCACATGAAGGCCTGGATTTTTGCAAGCAAAGGAGATACCTATTCAAACTACGCAACCTTTGCCCTGCCCTGCTGGGAAAACCTGAAGGATGCGGTACCCGATAAAACTCAGGTCCGCCTTACCTCCAGCACCACCTGCCCCAGAGCCGCCCTGCTTATGAGCCACTACACCTGGCTTGTTGCGGAGCAGGATTTTGCCCCCGGGGTTCAGGCAAAATATACGGGGCTTAAAACCGTTGACGGCAACGAAAATACGGTTGCATCCCCCGAGATTTTCGGATTTATGGCGGCGCTTAAAGAAGGGGAAACCGCAAGAACCGTAAGCGAAACCGAAGAAGAATCCTCAGGCGAAGAAACAAGCGAAGAGGAATCGCAGGCAGAGAGCGTAACGGATGTTACCGCTCCCTATAAAGAGGAAACCCTGAGCGAAACCACCGCCCCGGAAAGCGAAACTATTGACAAACCCGCAGATAATGTTAAAATTAAAGAGTTCCCTGTTGCCGCAGTATGCGGCGGGGCAGCAGCCGCCGCGGCGGTGTGTGCTGCCGCAATAACCTTAATAAAGAAACGCAGAAAATGAAACCGTAAGGAGAATGATTATGAAAAAAGGAATTAAATTACTGTGCCTTGTTCTTGCAGCTGCAACAATCTTTTCCTCGTTTTCACTTATGGGCTTTGCAAAATCAAAGGTACCCTTTACCCTTAAGCTTGAAACAAGCAGCGACTGCACAAGCACCATGGGTTCCATCAAAGTTAAAATCACGCTTAAAAACACATCCGGGAAGAATATCAAAAACCTTATTGTTTCTTCCTGTGATTCAAAGGGCCTTGTTTTCTATAAAACAAAGCAGACAAATGTTACAATCACCGAGCCCGGCTGCGACTGCGTAACACACCAGAAAAACTCAAAAACTGCCTGCCTTAAAAAAGGCGCTGTAATGAAGTATGATTACAATGTGCTTGTGGGCTACAAGTATGCGGAAGAGTATGTAAGCGACAGCGTTCACAGCAGAATGTATGTGCAGCACTGCAGGCTGCAGCCCAACTACTTCAGAGAAGTCAGCGTTCCCAAGGGCGTAAGCAGATTTTCCGTATCAAAAGCACTCTGCTTCGGCGGAATCAAAACCACCCTCAAGGTTACGGCATACTACAATATGTCCGATAAGAACTACAAAAATGCCGTTGCCGCAGCCGAAGCAGCGGAAACAAGCGGCAGCTCTTACAGCGGCTCTGCTTCATCAAGCGAAGCTGCCTACAACTATATTGTGGATACATCCTCAAGAAAATTTCATCTTCAGACCTGCAGCTATCTGCCCACCAACAACAGAAGCTCTCTTTACAAAACCCGTTCTGAGATGATTCAGCTGGGATATTCTCCTTGCAGTCACTGCAATCCGTAAATAATATAAATATACGGCCTCATTACTGAGGCCGTATTTTTTGTTTTATTCGGGAAGATAGGCAAATACAACGGTGCCGTCCGAGAGCAGAAGCCGGGCATATTTATTGCCGTAACAGCCGTAGCCGGTAAGGCGGATTTTCTTCTCAAGTTTTTCAATCTCCGCTTTATCCGTAACCTTTTGAGCGTTATCGGGCAGCTCCATCTGAGCCGCAGTAACCTCTCCGTATTCCGTATAGAATTCCATAACATAATCCGCAGGGTACTTTTTTGCGGCAATTTTACCCGTATCATCGGATATTGCTATATCATCGCTGTCCGGCACACAGGTGCATACCGTTATTTCTTCGGTTTCTACCCTGTTTTTGAAATAGCCGTCAAGACCGTTTGATTTTATGAAAGCCAGTGTATTTTCCATACCGGCTGTTACGGGGAAGACATTATAATTCACAAGCGTAAGGACGCCGTCATCCTCTGTGGGGCTGTAATCCGCAGTGAGAGTTGCGGGGCCGTTTTCATTATACTCATCCGACTGAGCCGCTGTGGGCACCTGATAATGATGCACACAGATATAGCCCAGCACTTCGGCCCCCGGGGCAAGAGCGGGATCAAGAGTGCCTGCAAGCAAATCCTTTTCAAGGCACCTGATAAGCTCTGCTTTCCGGTCATAATCATTATAGAGCTTTGCGGGAATAACTGCAGAGGACATATTGGGCGAAACAAACAAATATCCTGCGTCAATGTAATTCAAATACTCAAGGGACTTTGCGGCAAACTGCCTGTAAACATCTGTTTTTACCGCCTCAAGAGCCTTGCCGAAGGCGGCCTCTCCCCCGTCGGTATAAAGCCGCTTAACGGTGCGCCCGTTTTTAAGCTTATAAATAAACAGAAAACTGTAGGAGCCTTTATCTTCTTTTTTCTGCTGTGAAAGAAGAGTGTTAAGCTCTCTTATTCTTTCAATATCTTCCCGGGATTCAAAGCCCTCAACAACCATTCTGTCATAAGACCGTACCCTCAGAGTTTTGTCAATTTTGAGCTGAATACCCGATTCATAAGATGAGTAGCCCTCATCACTGCTGAACGCGTCGGGAAGAGAAACCGAAACGCTTTCGATTTCACAGGCATCGGGAACCTTCGAATAAACGGAGTTCATAACAACGCCGGTTGCAAATATGATAATAAGGAAAGCGCATATTGAAACTGCCAGGTGCCACAGCCTTTTGCGGTAAGCTTTAAAGGAACGGACAAAGAACAGATCGACAACCGTGTAGCCCACAGCCATAATAACTATGCCTGACGCGGCGGTCAGGACCTTTACGGTGCCGTCGCCAAGCTCCGAATTGCCGAAAAAAGATGCAACCAGTGAAGCGAGGAAGGTACCCACGGCAACCACACACCAGCCCTCAAGCACAGGGCAGGTACCCATAAAACCGGCTTTCTCGTTTTTACGGTGATTGTGAAGCAGGGCGGCAATCAGGGCAATCACAAGGGAAACAAAGATGAAAATAATATATTTGCCGTAATTGAAAGGAACAAACTCATCACCCTTTGCCATCATAAACGAGCCGGAAGCTGTGTTAAGCGGGAAATAGAGCGAAAAGGTATCCCATATTGTGCCGGCGGGCTTATAAATGAGCTCGTGGCGGTAATTCAGAAAGCTTACAAAATTGCTCAGCCAGTTTCCGTAATTATAGGGCGAGCCCTTGGCTGTTACGGAAAGCAGGGCGCTTATGCCCCTGTTAATAAGACCGGGGGAAACAATACATACTGCTGAAATGATAACTGCTTCAATATAAGAGCCAAGCTGTGAAATAACAAAGGCCGTAACCGTGAAGCAGAAAAGCATAAGAGCAAAAACCGAAATAAAAATGTATAAAAATGTTTTCCACATTTCCGGCGAATTGCCGTAAAACAGCAGATTGGCAACTGCAAGAATAAGGAAGGGAAGGCAGGCGCTGAGGGCAATCCACAGCACCCCGGCAAGATACTTTGAAACAAAAAGCCTGCTGCGGGAAATTCCCAGGCTGTAATAAACATTGGATGTATTCTTTTTCAGCATAAAACCGAAAAGCAGGAATGCGGCAAATATTGCGGCAGCCATAAACAGCAGGCAGAAACCCATAACGATTATTTCGCCGTCCCCGTCCGGGAAGAAATCATAAATTACTTCGGCTTTAAGCTCCGCAGCCCGGCTCATCATACCCCGGGCAACCAGCTGCCTGTATTCGGAAATTCTGCCGAATACACCTCCGCTGCCGAACAGAATAAGAGCAAGGGCCGGTATAATGCACACAGGCAGTAATGACATAAAACCTTTTCGCAGCGTAATCCCGAATGAATCAGGAGAAGATTTCCGTGAAATCATGTTCCGAACCCTCCATTTCTTCAAGAAATACCTCCTCAAGGGTAAGGGGGAAGGTTTCCGTAAGCACGGGAGACATAGCCCTGAGCTTTGCCTCGTTTTCCTCTCTGTCCCCTTTGAGGGAGAGTGTGACTATTTTGCCGTCGCACTTTATTTTTTTAACATCAAAGCCTGCAAAATCTTCGGGAGTTTTATCATCCGTAAACACAAGGCGGTATTTGCATCTGTTTTCGCCTACGCTGTCAACACAGCAGTCAAAAACAATCCTTTTGCCGTCAATAAGAGCAACTCTGTCGCAGATATCGGATATTTCGCTAAGGTTATGGGATGAAATGATAACCGAACATTCCTTCTGTGCGGAATAGTCAAGTATCATATTATTCATAATGTTTCTTTTGGCAGGGTCAAGGCCGTCAAGGGATTCATCAAGAAGCAGAACCTTAGGCTGAGCGGAAACCGCCAGTATCATCTCCGCCTGCCGCTGCATACCTTTTGAAAAGCTGTTGAGCTTTGCTTTTTTATTAAGGCCGAAAACCTCGCATAGCTTATCCATGGTATCAAAGCTGAAATCGGGATAATATGCGGAATAAAACCGGCCCATTTTTTCAAGGGTTGAATAGGGCATAAACCAGATATCATCCGGCACATAGAACATACCGGCTCTCACTGCGGCATCGGTGAAGGTATTGCGGGAATCAATCAGCGCGCAGCCCTCATCCGCCTCATACACCCCGGCAATGCACTTTATAAGGGTGGTTTTGCCTGCCCCGTTAAAGCCCACAAGGCCGTAGATTGAGCCCTTATCAACGGTGAAGTTTATATCTTCAAGTACGGTTTTTTCACCGAATTTTTTTGTTAAATTCTGTACTTTAATCATTTTTCTTCCTCCCCGTAAACCGAAATTAAAATCTCCTTGATTTCATCGGGAGTAACGCCTACGGACTTTGCCGCCTCAAAAGCATCGGCAATATTCCTTTTTGCCTTGGCGGTAACCGCCGCATTGTCAATGGCGTTTTTGCTCACAAAACTGCCTATGCCGGGCACGGTGTAGATTACCCCCGCACCCTCAAGCTCCGCAAAAGCTTTTTTTACCGTGTTGATATTAACGGAGGTTTCCGAGGTAATGGAGCGTATGGAAGGCAACTGGGAATCCACGGGATAAACCCCCAGGCGTATTAAGGTGATTATCTGGTTTTTAATCTGCTCATAAACGGGCACTCTGCTGAGTTTATCAATCAGAATCAAAGGCGTTCACCTCATCTTTCGGTTTAGGTGTGCTATGTGTGATATCACACCTGTATAATATCACCCTCCCGGCCCATTGTCAAGAGGGTTATGAAAAAATTTCCGGCCGGAGCTGCGCTGATTCCGGCCGGTATAATAATATAGATATAAGATATAGGTATTGTCTTTTCAAAGCGGAATCATCCCGTTATTTCCCAGAATATTACGGTGTTGCCGGGGATTGAAGCGGGAATGGTCAGTTTGCCGTCCTTTACTTCAAGCACGGTTTCGGTTGGGGTAAGCTTTGATTTTGCGGCGTAGTCTTTTTCAAGGGTTTCGTAATATACTTTTCTTGCTTTTTCATCTTTCAGGCTGCCGCCGATATTGGGGCAGTCCGGTGACCAGTCAAAGCAGGTGCTGTCTATGCCGTATTTTTCGCGGTCGCGGAGCCAGTCATCAAAATAATTGCAGCTGTCATCCACAGTATAAACCTTTGCGGTAATCTTACCGTCCTTCAGGGGAAGATTATTGAAAGTGATGCTGAGATTTGCGGTTTTATCGTAATCAAGACTGTTTTTGTAGTTATATGCCATTACTCTCAGGGTGTTCCCCTCACGGCAGGCAAGAGCTTTCACCTCGGCCCCGGGGATTACACCCCCGGGCATTCTGCGGGATTTAATCAGGACGGCGTTTTTCCACTTTGAAACAAGATTTGCGATATGAAAGCTGAGAGTCGGATTGCCGTCATTAAGTCCGTTTGACTTAAAAGACCAGCTTGAAAAATAATCAATACCGTTTTCCATACACAGGGCGAATATACGGGCATCGTATGCCGCCTGCCACCTGTAGCCCACTGTTCTTGAAATCAGTTCCCCGGAGGTTCTGCCCGGGGAAGATGTAAGCACCCTGCCCTCATCAATGCCGTAATCCAGATTTTCAAGGCCGTATTTTTCCGCTTTTTTTCTCAAATTATTGATTGTTTCAACCAAATTATTTCTCTTTCCCGTTTCACCGGGACAGTTTTCATAATAGGATCCTGAAAGCAGGTTGATTTTTGTGCCGGTTTTTCCGGTTTTATAATTTGTGCCGACAGCGCAGTGCTTAATGAAAATCTCCTCATCCCAGTAACCCTCGGTAGTGGACATGGCGTGAGCGCCCACATAAACCTCCGTGCCTATATTATCTATAAGAGCCTGCACGGTATAATCATATATTTTACAGAATTCCTCCGCGGTTTTTTCCGGAGTTTCGCACTCAAACCAGTCCGCATTTTCAAACTCGGTAAAAACCGTAAAATGCCATTTCAGCACTTCACCGGCTCCGAACGCCTCAACAAGCGCACGGGCAAGGGCTGATATATAATTATAGTAAACATCGTAATCATCCGGCGGAAGAACATTTACGCCGAAGCCGCCGATATAAGGCTTTGCGGTATATTTGAGGGGTACGTTGCCAAGCTTCAGGCAGGGTTTTGCGCCAAGGGCGATGATACCCCTGCAGTTTTCAACAAGCCGTGAAAAATCGTAATCATCAAGTCGGGTTCTGTCACCCGGGTTCAGGAATAAATCCCTCTCTTCACTGCCGCCGGAGCATTGCATAAGCTGCACATATTCAACGAAATCATAGATATCGTTTTCCCCTGCATTACGGGCATCATAAAACTGCCTGCCCATTTCCCAAACATTCACATTGCTGACCTTATTTCCTATAGTTCCGCCGGCCTGAGAAAAATCATAATCGTATTTATATGTTCCCAAATCAAAGAACGCCGAAATAAATGCGAACACTGCCATAAAGGCCGATATAATTCTGTTCATAATCATCACCTGGAATATAATAACACGGATGAGAGTGATTTTTCAATCAAAACAAAAAAGCATTGATAAATTCCTGCACTGTGTAGTAAAATATAAATATAATAAAACAGAGGTGTATTTTTATGTTTTACAGAGTTGACAGCAAATTAACCGAAATTTCCTTTGATGAAATTGACAGTTCCTTTCTGACGGTGGGCATAATCGGCAGCGGGGAACTTGAGGGTATATATGAAAAATTGGGCTTTTCCGACGCTACGGTGGAAAAGTGCAAGAGAGCAAACCCCATGTTCCGCACGGAGGTTGAGGTGCACAGCGATTATACCTTCACGGAGCTGCGTGTGCCTGCGGGAGACGGAGAAAGCGACTATATAGCCCTGTTCATTAAAAAGAACCTGATACTTATAATCGATGTGCTGGACCGCGACGGCTCCACCAAAGATATTTTTCACAAGATAACCCGGCGTGTGCCGGCGGAAAAAATCAACTGCGCAAAAATGGTTTGCTCATTTATGGAGTCCCTTGTTTCGGACAGCGGCGCCATAATTGAAAACGCCCGGAACAGAATTGTGAGTATGGAAGAAGACATACTCAGCGGAAATACGGATGATGAATTCAGCCTTGAGCTTCTGGGCATAAAAAAGGAACTGCTCAGGTACAACAATTACTACGAGCAGCTGCTTGATATTGCGGAAACACTGAGCGATAATGACAACGACCTTTTTCCCCACGAGGATCTTATTTATATTTCAAACCTGCAGAATAAGATACAGAGGATTGTGAACGATATAGACTCACTTGAAAATTCGGCGGACCATCTGGGCGACGCCTACTCCTCATCCCTTGACCTGAAGCTTAACCACTCAATGAAAATATTCACGGTGATAACCACCATATTCTTCCCCCTTACCATAATTGTGGGCTGGTACGGGATGAACTTCAACTCCATGCCGGAATTCACCTGGAAATACGGATATATATATGTGATTGCCCTGTCGGTGGCAGTGGTAGCGGCTCTTGTGGTATATGCAAAAAAGAAAAAATGGTTTTGAGATAATTAAACAAGCTGCGCGTCAGTATGCAGAACTGATAAAACAAACAGGAGCGGTTATGAATAATAACTGCTCCTGTATTTTTATTTATTTTTCCTTTTGGGGTATGGCTTTTGTTCATCTGTAAGGTCAAGTAAATAATCAATGCTTGTGTTATAGAAGGCGGCAAGTATAAGAAGATTATCGGTTGTGGGTGTCAGCTCGCCGGTTTCGTATTTTGAAATGATACTCTGCTGAATACCGGTTTCCATCTGAACCTTTAATTGGGTGTAGTCATTTATAACCCTTATAAGCTTTATATTCTTCATACTGTCACCTCACATATTAAATTATGTCATAAAATATGCTTGACAGTCATAATTTTATTGAATATAATATTCATATATTGAATATTGGAGGTAAAAATATGCTGTGTCCTAAATGCGGCCAAGATGTTGGTGAAAGCAAATTCTGCCCTGAATGTGGAACCCCGATAAATAATAATGAAAATGTAAAAGAAGAAGCCATGACATCCCCTGTCAATTCAACTGAAAATGAAATATGTGATACTCAAGATAAAAACGAAGTGATAACCGAAAACACATCAGGAATCAAAACTATTACTTCTGCTTCAAAAAAAGGAAACAAAAAGGTAATTATTGGAACCCTAGCGGCTTTTATTGTTTTACTAGCTATTATTCTATCTATTGCACTCAAGCCAAAGATTGTAAAAATAAATGCTAAGTATGATGGAGATACATCTGCACTAGTTATTCTTGACAAAAAGAATAAGGGTATTATAGTTACAGGCGAAAAAAAGAATGGAAAAACAGTTAACCTGTCTAACTGGGAAATAGAAGAACCTAAAGAACTTAAAGCTGATGAATCTGCTTCAGTTATTATATCCTATAAGGAATGCAGAACAGAATTAAAAGTTAAATGCTCTACCAGTCAGGCACTAAAGATAAGTGCATCATATGACGGGAGTTTAGAGGATAAAACTGTTGTTTCAAAAAATCAGATAACTGTTAAAGCAACCCTGAAAAACGGAGAAGAGGTTGATGTAACAAACGACTGTACTTTCGACCCCGAATCTGTGACTTTAGAAACCGATGGTGAGTATTCTATAATTGTAAAATATACCGATCCTGTATCCGGTGAAGAGCTTGAAAATGAATTAAAACTGATTTGTTCAACCTTATCCATCAAATCAATTTCTGCCGTATATAAAGGAAGTACAAAAGCAGGCACTTTAATTGATGAAAACAATAAAGATATTGTTGTTACAGGTGAATTGAAAGACGGAACAAAGAAAACTCTTAGTGGATGGAAAATTTCAAAACCAGCAGAATTAAAGGAAGACGGAACTGTTACCGTAGAAATAACATATGATAAATTCAAATGTAATCTCGATATTATTTGTTCCGATATGAGTGAAAGTAAATACAAAGCATCTTGTCAGTCTGTTTCCTACGATTCACTTTCAAGATATCCTGGAAAATACGAAGGAACATATGTTAAAGTCACAGGAAAAGTTTTTCAAGTTATTTCAGAGTCAAGTTCCCCTCTTTATTACTCGGTTTACTTTATTAGGTCAAACGGTAATTTGTACTATGTAAGAATAAATAACTATAGTTCCGATAGTAGAATTCTTGAAGGTGATACAATCACTGTTTGGGGAACATTTGACGAAATATACACCTATGAAACAATTCGCGGAAATGCAAATTCGGTTCCCCAAATAACTGCCGAGTATTGGAGTTAATAAAAGTGCAAAAAAGAGAGCCTTGGGGCTCTCTTTTTTATATTCTATAACAGTGTGATCTCACGGGCGATGCCTTCGTAGCCGCCGCCGGTTACAAACTGGGGCAGGGTTTCGGTGAGCATACTTTCAAAGCTGAAATGCACATGGCCTGCCAGTATTGCCTTAATTGAGGGCCGGGATTTTATGAACTCCACCATCTGCATGGTTGCGCCACGGGGGCGTATTTCAACGGCCCGCCACTCATCATAGGGAAGGTGGTCCTCATCGCAGCCCGCAAGGTA
This sequence comes from Clostridia bacterium, assembly GCA_017430535.1. GTDB lineage: Bacteria > Bacillota > Clostridia > Oscillospirales > Acutalibacteraceae > CAG-177. Next base: position 104,863 of record JAFRMR010000026.1, on the reverse strand, counting down.
ACTGCTGCTGCCCTCGCCGCTACGCTTAATATGGTAATCATAAAGGGACTGCTCAAAAATCGGAACATGCATTGCAAGAACCACGGGCAGACCTTTTTTTATTTCTTTTTCAAGCCGTGTTATCTGCCAGAATTCAAACTGATGATAGCTGTTATCAATGGCAACAAAATTCACCCCGCCGAAAACCCGTGAATTGAAAAACAGAGGTACGCCGAGGCCCGGGCCCATTTCGTGAAAGCTGTTCATTTTATATGCCCTGTCCTCATAGGCTTCGCCCACATACTGCGAAAACTCGTGGTTACCCACCGCATAAAACAGTTTTTCATCCGCAAGAACTTTCCGGGCAAAATCAAAACTTGCCTGTGAGGTAAAATCATAAAGATCACCGGTGTGAACTATAAGGTCGCAGTTAGCTTTGCCGTATTCAAGGTGCTCGTAAAAATACTTTTCTTTTTCAGGGCTTGATAATCTGCGGGCAAGGGCATGTTTACGCTCATTATCACGCTCATCAACAAATGCGAGGTGGGAATCGGTTACATGCAGAATCTTCAATGGCTTTTCAAGGCCGATGTTTACGGTTGATTTTTCAAGTTTCACCGAATTACCTCCGGAATTTTTTAAAATTACCGGCTCACGGATTACCGTGAGCCGGTAAAGATTTATATGCTGTCAGTCATTTTCAATAAGAGCGGTAATCTTCATTTCCTTCTCATAGGGAACATAGTTATCCTCCCAGGGGAAGGTGTAGTCAAGGCCCAGCTCATCGCGAACTGCGTTGATTTCGCCCTGTACGGACTCATTGATGGGAACACCGGAGCCCTCGCGGCTCTTCCAGATTTCGTATTCCTTTTCGCCGGCAGTGTAGATTCTGTCTGCTCCGGGCATCTTTCTGGAGGCGCGGATGGTGCGGATGATTTCGCCGGCTTTCTTTCTGCAGAGATCTTCGCCAAGGAAGTGGTTGGTATCTATTGCAATAAAGAAGTGACCCAGATGATAGGGGCGAATATTGCCGTTTTCATCTTTACCGTCAAGGTCCTTGCCGAAAGCGCCGTCCTGAAGAACGGAAGAAAGCAGCTCAACAAACAGAGCATAGCCGTAGCCCTTGTAGCCGCCGAGAGCCTCGCCGATACCGCCAAGGGTGGTAAGGGCGGCAGTGCCCTGACGAATCTTCTTGAGGGCAACGCCGGAGTCGCCTTCAACAGGGTTGCCGTTAAGGTCAATTACGGTGCCGGGGTGAATATCCTCGCCTATACGGGCATAATACTCAACCTTGCCGTTCTGGGTGATTGAGGATGCGCAGTCAATATTGAAATCAAATTTTTCATCGGTGGGTACGCCGAGGGTGAGGGGGTTGGTGCCGAACATACCTTCAACGCCGAAGGTGGGGGCAACTGAGGGCCTTGCGTTGGTGCCGGTAAGGCCGATGCAGCTGGCCTTGGTGGCCATGGAGGTATAATAACCTGCAATACCGTAGTGGCAGGAATTCCTTACAACTACCATACCCATACCGTATTTCTTGGCTTTATCTATAGCCATCTGCATGGATTTGGTGCCTATAACCTGGCCCATACCGTTGTGACCGTCAACAACAGCGGTAGTTTCTGTTTCTTTGATAATATCAAAATTGGTGGTGGGGAACTGGATGCCGGCCTTGATTCTGTCAAGATAAACGGGCTTGAAGCGGTTACAGCCGTGGCTCTCAATGCCGCGCTTGTCGGATTCAAGAAGAACGCTGGTGCACATTTTCGCTTCCTCTTCGGGGATACCGTAGCCCTTGAAGGCATCGGTGACAAAATCGGTGATAAGGTTCCAGGGACATACTACTTTTGGCATAATTATATCTCCTTTGTATTGTTTTTTACCATTATATCACACAATAACAAAAAAGCAAATCAAATATTAAGAAAAGGGCAACAAAAAAGCACAGGCAATGCCTGTGCTGAAAATAAAGACAATCAGTTGTTATGAATCTTGATGTAAAGATCGGTAACGAACCATCTGATTCTGTACTGTAAGCTGCGGTAAGCATTGACCGCACTCATATATAAATCATACAGCTTTTCTTTAATGGTGCCGATAATGCCGTTCTGCCCCTCGGTATTCTTTATGGTTTCAACACCGGGGCCGCTTAAATCATCAACGGCGATTTTATAGCTGTTTTCTTCCCTGCTGTTTTGCCAATATACATCAACTATGATATTGCCGCTGTCATCCTTGCTGTAGCCGGTGACATAAACCGTAGTGCCGTTTGGAATAATCCTGTCGGGGTTTGTTACATCCTTGGCTCCGCCGGGGGCGGTTACCACGGCTTCACGGTCCGCCTGACCGCGCTCAAATGGGGCAGGCACTATTATATCCGCAAAAGCGGTAACGGAAAAGCCGGCAATAACCGATAAAGCAAGCAGAATGCAAATAAGCTTTTTCATATTGCAACTTCCTTTCTAATTGAAAATCAGAATAACAAAAGCGGATTTGTAATGAAATCAATTGGCAGAGTAACCAAAGCCGTAAGGCCGACTTCTATAAGGACAAAACCGACTTTGATATAATGGGCTATTTCATCAAAAATTATCCAGGCCACTGTAAGGTTCTCAACACCGGGTCCGGTAAGGTCTTCAACAGGGACTTTGTAATAATAGCCCTCGGAATCGCTTACGGTTACAACAACCTTTAGGTTTTCAATCTCATAGCTTTTGACAATTACGGCTGTGCCGTAGGGAAGGGTACGGGAGCTGTCTTTCAGATCCTTTGCTCCGTCTTTGTTTGAAACAACAGCCTCGCCCTCTTTGTAATCATAATCCACTAATTTGTGAAACAAATCCAAAGGATCGGGGAGAGCCATCATATCTGCAAAAGCCGCAACCGAAGCGGCACAGGCAATAATAACTGCCAGCAGAATGCAAAGGGCTTTTTTCACCGGTTTTCCTCCTCTTTTTCAGCTTCCCGTGAAGCGGCGCCGGCGGCATCTTTCTTTTTCCTTTTTACGGTAACAATAACCGCAACAGTAACGATTATTGCAATAATAATCACTGCCGCAAGGAATCCGCTGCTGTCAGCATCTCTCAGACCCGGAGCGGCGGCATCCGCAAAAGCGGTAACTGCAAAAAGCGCCGTAAGCACCGCGGCAAGAAGGGGTTTAATCAGTCTTTTCATCTGTATTCTCCTTATCGGCTTCGGATTTTTCCGGTTTCCTTTTATTTATAACGGCAAGGGTTATTATGCCCCCTGCCGACAGGGCAACTCCCCCTGCCATGCACAGGTTTGAAAAAGTGATGGCATTCATTCTGAGAAGGGGTCTCGTTTCGCTTTCTTGTTTTGTGCTGGTTTCTTCTTCGCTGTAACTGCCTGTGTATCTGCCTAAATCCGGGTCTATTTCATCGGCAAAGGCGGCTGATGAAAAGGCGGCGGCAAAAGCCAGGCAGAATAATAATGCAACAAGTTTTTTCATATAATCACCCTGCAAAAAAGTTTATTATATACCCGCTTGCGTAAGAAACTCCGTTGAGAATAAGAGAAACAAGAAACGGATTAAGCTTTTTATGCACGGGATACTTGCGGTAAATAAGGCCTTCAATAATAAACACTGCAATTTCGCCGGATATTTCAACAATCATCCTTGTATGCAGGCCGTAAAAATAGCCCACAAGGAAGGTAAGGGGCACCAGCACCGGGTTTGTTATTATATTGACAAGGGTAACGGTAACAAGATTCCGCCTGCCTCTGACACCTATAATAACGGCGAGGGCGCCCTCAATCAGTATTGTCAGAATCAGGCATTCCGCCATCATCAGGGGAAGTGATTTCAGCATCCCCATCCCTCCTGTATTTTTTAAGCTCAACAGCTGTAAAAATAACCGTAAGAATCACGGCAAGCGCAACGGCGGCCATAACAAGGGCAAAGCCGTCGCGGACCTTGACCCAAAGGAATAAATCCATAATTTTACTGATGCTGTTCACTGATTTTTTCATCCTTTCCTATAATAATCGCAAGGGCAGCAAAGGAAAGAACTGTGAAAACAGAAAGAATTATGCTGCTCAGTAAATATGATTTTACGCTTATGAAGAATATAGGCAGAGTGCCGATGAAAAGGGCCGTGGTGGTGTAGCCGAAGGCAAGGCCCGGGGCCCCTTTGAGCACGGAAACATTAAGGGCAAGGGTAATGGACATGGTCATGCTGAAAAGCATTATGCCTATAAGGGAAACTATCATTATTTTATTGCCAAGGAGTATAAAAGGCAGTGCTCCCGCCGCACTGATGAGGGCGGTTTTCTTTACACCGTAAGCATCGGCAAGAATGCCACCTGCGGCTTTGCCCACGCCCATAGCCACATACAGCAGTACGGAGTGAAGGGCGGTGGTTTTCCACGCCATGGGAAGGCAGTAGCCCATATATGCTCTGACGACAACCACCAGCACGGAAACAAACAGAATTACGGAAACGGGAATACCTTTTTTTGCGTAATTGAAACCTTTGCAAAGTTCACGGGAATCAACATACGGGAATCTGAATTTCTGAGCCAGAACCGCAAAAGGTACGGCGGAAAGCAGGAAAAGAATAACGGCGATATAGGGCAGGTTTGTGCCCGAAAGCAGGGTGCCGGTTATTACGCCGAAAGCGCCGCCTGCAACAAACACCGCCGGATGGGCAAGGCGCCCGCCGGAGCTTCTGATTGTGACCTCGGCGCCGCCCACATGGGTAAGGGCGTTGCCTGCGCACAGCACAATAAGGGCCGGATATCTGCCGGGAAGAATCCCCAGCCAAAATGAAAGCGCCGCAAAAACCATAAGGATTATACCCGTAAGCCCTGCGTTGAATTTAGGGAACCTGTCATTGATATAACCCACAACTGCCTGAGGTACAAAAGCGAGGGCATCATAGACGAAGGGGAAAAGCCACAGAAGGGAAACATCCGCATTGGCAATCTGCTTTTTAAGGCAGAAGAAGCAGAGCACTTCCATAGCAAAGTGGATATAGAAATACATCCACCCGGATATGATGTTTTTACTTGTCAGCGCTTTTTTAAGTCCGGTCATTTTTTCACCTGCAGATTACATTTTACGCCTTTTGATAAAGAATACGCATACGCCTGCAACGGCGGCAAGTATAAGAAGCCCTGCCGCGCCTGCGGTGATAACGCCTTTCATATTTTTAACGGGAGCTTCGGTTATTTTCTCTGAAGTGGTGAGGATTTCAGTTTCGCTCTCGGTTTCGGTTTCTTCTTCGGAAAAAGAGGTAATCTCCTCTGTTTCATCAAGCAGAATTTCCGAGGTTTCCGTTTCGGTCTCTGCAGGAAGAGTGGTTGTGGTGGTTGTTGCCTTTACTGTGGTGGTTGTGGTTGCTTTAGCGGTGGTTGAAGGAGCAAGTGTGGTGGTAACTGCCGTGGTGGTTTCCGGCTCCTGAGTGGTTGTTTCTGTGGCAGAAGGCTTGGTGGTTGTAGTTGACTGGCGAATATTATCTATAAGCCTGCGCCTTGTGGTAGTGATGGGTGAGGTTGTGATATCCGGAAGGGAAAGCTCGGAATCCGGATTTTTTTCGTTCTCGGCAATAATGGAGCTGAGTTCTTCCTTGCTTAAGGGTTTGAAATCATCTTCCTTAACCACATAACTTTTCTGCACCTCTACATTTTTGCCCTCATAAGTACCTTTTACATACTCTGTGCCGTCGACGGTTTTGTATTCGCCGGTTACATTGATTTTGCCGCCGTAAGGAATCCAATCCGCATCATCGGTGCCGTTAAGGATAATGTAGCCGCCTACACTGTTTACAACAGCGGTATAGGGCTCCACCGTTACGGGCCGTGTCAATAAAGCGGCATAGGAACTGACACTCATACACAGCATTACTGCCGCGGCAATTATTAAAGATAAAAGTTTTTTCATAATATTTCCCCCGGGAATATAAAAAGATACCGTAATTATATCACGCGGCATTTTTCAATTCAATAATTATTCTCTCGTTTATAAGTGTATTTATACCGGAATTTTGTTGCCCGGAATAAATGTTTTTTATTACGGCGCGAAAAGTTTATTGCTCTTTACTAAATAACAATAATGTATTATAATTCCATTATCAAAAACCGAGGAAAGGATGAAAGCATTGTCTTCTCTGGTTTCAACAGTAAAGGATAAAATTACGGATATATTCATATACTGGAACAAGCCCCTTAAGGGCAGGTATATGACCTTCAAGGAAATAGGCGCCTACAGCTTCGGCGGCATAGGTGCATACTGCATAATCACACTGGGCACGGCCTGCCTGCTGGGAGTGGGCAACACCCTGCTGCAGAGCACCCTTGGCATAGACCCGATGGATATGTATGTGATGTATGTTATAGCGGTGCTTGCCAATATACCCATGACCGGCATCAGGGCAAACATAATAGACAACACCCGTAACAAGGCGGGCAAATACAGGCCCTATATTTTCTCCATGGCGGTACCCACATCCCTAATCTGCATTACCATGGTATGGTTCCCCTACAACAAGCTTGAGGATATGTTTGCGGGGCAGACCCTTTTCGGTGAAGCGAAGGCATATGTGATAAAATGCGCCATAATACTGATGCTGAACCTTATGCTTCACTTTTTCTACTATTTCTTCTATGATGCTTATGAAAACCTTATCCATGTGCTTTCACCGGACTCTCAGGAGAGGGCGGATGTTTCATCGGTAAAGAGCATTGTTTATTCCCTTGCGCCTACGCTTGTAAATCTTTTCACCCCCATTATCGCCCAGAATATCTTCCACACAAACTCAACGGATATAAGGGTTTACCGCCTGCTTTATCCCATACTCTGCGTATTCGGCCTGGTGCTGTGCATGGTGGTTTACAAGAATACGGAAGAAAAAATAGTGCAGGCAAGAACCCATGTTATTCAGGTTAAGTTTACCGACGCCATAAGGGCGGTGGCAAAGAACAAATACTTCTGGATTATATCTCTTGCGGGCTGGATAGGATTCCTTGAAACCGCTTATGTGAATATACTTTACTGGCTCTATAACTACGGCGGCTCCTGCAACGGAAACCAGTACGGCATAATAGTAACCATATACGGCAACGCCTCACTCTGGGGCATGCTGCTGGCGCCCTTCCTCATAAGAAAATGGGGCAAAAAAGCAGTGCTTGTTATCACAAACCTTTTCAATATACTGTTTATCCTGCTTATGCTGCCTGCAACCCGGCAGCTGAGCGGCGCCACAATATGGCTGGTGCTTGCCTGCCTTTATATGAATGCATTTATGGGAGCCTTTGCCCTGATACTGAACCCCTCTATACAGGCGGATATAAGAGACTACCAGCAGTATGTTACCGGTGAAAGAATAGACGGCATGTTCTCCGCCGTTGCAACCATAGGCACGGTTATTACCCTTGCAACTTCATCCGTACTGCCCAAGATTTATGAAAAAGGCGGCCTTACAAAGGAGATTGCCGCAAAAGTAACATCCGACCCCGCAATACTCAGCAGGATAATAGGCGACAAAACCGTAGGCCAGCTTCTTGCGGAACAGCTTGAGAACGGGCAGAATAACTACATAAACGCAAACTCGGCCCTTTATGACCCCAATATACTTCTTAACCTGCTTCATGTGCTGATTATATTCTCAGCCATAGGCGCGGCCCTTAATGTAATACCCTTCTTCTGGTATGATTTCAATGAAATAAAGCAGAAATCCGTGGTGCAGACTCTTAAAATCAGAGCCATGTTTGAGGACTACAGCAACGGGGTGCTGAAAGATGAGGACCTAGTTGAAACCTGCGATATAATAAGGCGGGCTGAGGAACTTGAGGGCACACAGAAAACGAAGCCCGACAAGAGCAGTTACAAAAAGATAAAGGACAAGGCGGAAAGGAAAGCCGCAAAAACCGCTTATAAAGACAAAAAGAAACTAAATGAAGAAATTGAGATAGCGGAATTTGTGAGAAATGAAGTAAACAAATTCTCATCCGAGCTTTACGAAACAAAAATGGAGGCGGGCAGAGCCGTGGTTGAGTCGGGCCTTGAAGGTATAGCCACCTATGACTCAAAGAGCGTGAAAGCTGACCTTGCCGCCGCAAAGGCCATGCCTAAATCAACACAGGCGGAAAAGGAACTGAGAGCCGCCGCCGTTGACATTGCAAGAAACAAAGTTTCCGCCTGCAAGGCTTACGCAAAGTTTTTTGCCGGCAAAGAAGAATTCGTGCAGCCGGATTTTGCGGTGCTTGAAGGCTACTACGATGATGAAGATAACTGCGACATTGAAATAAAACGGATAAACAGGGAGATAACAGGCCTTAAGAAATCCGGAGATAAAAAAGCCGCAAAAGAAAAACAGGCAGAGCTGAAAGAGCTTGCGCTGAAGCGGAAAACGGCAAGGGCAAACTCAAAGGCGGAAATGGAAAAGCATGTGCGCTTCAATAAAGCCGCAAAACCCTACCTTGACGCAAAGAAACTGCTGAACGAAAAAGAGAATTACGGCAATCTTGAAAAAATATTCTCACTCTATGACGAAGCAAAAGCGCGGCTTGAGGAAAAGGAAAAAGAGCACGATGCCCAGCTGGCAGAGGAAACCGCCCGCAGAAAAGCGGACAGAGAAGAGAGAAAAAACCGTAAGAAAAACAAATAAAAGCATAAAAAAAGCAACCCTCCCGGGGTTGCTTTTTTCGTTTATTTTACAAGTGAAATCCATTCCAGAGGAGAAAGACCTGCATTTCTGCCTGCTTCGTCATCAGGTATAACTCTGAGAACCTTTCCGTTATACCTTGAAACAAGAACGCTTACGGGCCTGCCGTTAAGGCTGACCGATTCCCTGCTGTAATTTTCATCAAGGGGCACCTGCTTTTTAAGGTTTGCCTTTGAGGTAAGGGAACCTGTGGGGCAAAGCTGAACGCAAAGACCGCAGTTATTGCACTTTGTTTTATCAAGGGGAAGGGAGAATGCGGGTGACACATCTGTTGTGAAGCCGCGGCCCATAAGGCCCAGGGCGTGAATATTCATAACCTCGCGGCAGGCACGCACACAAAGACCGCAGAGTATACATTTTGCCGTGTTTCTTTCAATGAAAGCATTTTCATCGTGAGAGTATTTCACGGGCATCTCTCCGGCAAAGCGCTCCGGCTTAATATCGTAACGCTGAGCAACACTGAGCAGCCGGCACTTGAAATATTCACGGCAGCCGCACTCAAGGCAGCGGCTTGCTTCGGTCTGAGCTTCATCCTCTGTTAACCCGAGAGAAACCTCATCAAAGCCGGTTTTTCTTGCAGCTGCGGGAAGCACCTTTGCGGTAATCCTGGCCGCCTTTTCTCTGCCGGAATAATCTATCCTGCTTTCATCGCGCCTGCTGATATAGGGAACCCTTGCTTCCATCTCAAGGCCGTTCAGGTAAGCATCAACAGCCTTTACGCAACGGTCGGCTTCGCCTATGGCTTCAACGGCAATTGAGGCGCCTTTGTTTGTTGCGTCGCCTACGGCAAACACTCCGTCAATAGCGGTTGTGAAGAAATCTTCATCGGCAATAATATTGCCCCGCTTGTTTAATTCAAGCTCCTTAACATCATCTGCAACAAGCTTCTGGCCTATTGCCATAATTACGCTGTCAACGGCAATTTCCTCGGTTTTGCCCTCAATGGGAACAGGGCTGCGCCTGCCCGATTCATCCGGCTCTCCCAGCTCCATAAGCTGCAGAGTTACCGAGGTAAGCCTGCCGTCTGCGCCGTTAAAGGAAATCGGGTTTGTAAGGAATTTATAAATTACGCCTTCCTCTTCCGCCTCATCTATCTCAAGCTTATCCGCCGGCATCTCGTTTCTTGTTCTTCTGTAAATAACATATACTTCCTCGGCGCCGAGCCTGACGGCGGTGCGGCAGGCATCCATTGCGGTATTGCCGCCGCCGCATACGGCAACCTTTTTGCCGATATGGGGAGCTTTGCCCTGAATTACCGCGCGAAGGAAATCTATGCCGCCGTAAACACCCTGCAGATCCTCACCCGGGGTTCTCATTGAGCTTGACTGCCAGGCGCCCACAGCTACTATAACAGCATCGTTTTCCGCCTTAAGGCTCTTTATTGTGAAATCAACACCCAGCTTTTTGCCGTTTACCATTTTTACCCCTGTTTTTTCAATAAGGGCAATTTCTTTATCAAGAACTTCTTTTGGAAGCCTGTACTGGGGAATCCCGTAGCGCAGCATTCCGCCCATTTTTTCCATCATATCATAAATGGTGACGCTGTGGCCGAGCTGCCGCAGATAATAAGCGGCTGTAAGGCCTGCCGGGCCGCCGCCGATTACCGCAACCTTTTTGCCTGTATCTGCCTTGCATTCCGGCACATAGCTATCTGAGCGAAGGTCAATATCGGCCGCAAATGCCTTGAGCTGAGCAATATTGACGCTCTCCTCAACATTTCTGCGCCTGCAGGCTTTTTCGCAGGGATGGGGGCATACTCTGCCTATTGAAGCGGGCAGAGGTATTTTATCTTTGATAAGCCGTATTGCGGCATCATATTCGCCGTTGGCAATAAGACCCACATAACCCTGGCAGTCCGTCCGGGCAGGGCAGTTAAGCTGGCAGGGAGCAACACAGTCGCCGTCATGGGCGGACATAAGCAGCTCAAGGGCGATTTTTCTGGACTGAACAACCCTTTCGCTCTCCGTATTGACAACCATACCTTCGCTTACCTTTGCGGAGCAGGAGCGAAGAAGCTTGGGTATGCCTTCGGCTTCAACAACGCAGAGCCCGCAGGCACCGTAAACCTCAACGGCTTCATCATAGCAGAGTGTGGGGATATAAATGCCGTTTGCCCTTGCGGCCTCAAGAATTGTAGCGCCTTCGGGGGCCTGAACGGCTTTGCCGTTAATTGTTAAGTTAATCATCTCTCAAGCCCTCCTTATGCTTTGATTACGGCGCCGAACTTGCAGGAAGTGAAGCATTTGCCGCACTTGATGCACTTTACGCTATCTATGGAATGTGGCTGCTTTACTGCGCCGCTGACAGCACCCACCGGGCAGTTTCTGGCACAGAGGGTGCAGCCTTTGCATTTATCGGCGTCAATTCTGTACTCTATAAGGCTGCTGCATTCCCCTGCAGGGCATTTTTTATCGTTTATATGAGCTTCATACTCATCTCTGAAATACTTTATGGTTGTAAGAACCGGGTTCGGCGCAGTCTGGCCGAGGCCGCAGAGAGCGCCGTCTTTGATAGAATAGCAAAGCTCTTCAAGCAGCTCAATATCACCCTGCCTGCCTTCGCCTTTTGTAATCCTGTCAAGCATTTCAAGCATACGCTTTGTGCCGATTCTGCAGTGAATGCATTTGCCGCAGCTTTCTTTTGCGGTGAAATCAAGGAAGAATTTTGCCATACCTACCATACAGGTACTTTCATCCATAACCACCATACCGCCGCTGCCCATAATTGCGCCGGTAGCGCCCAGGGCCTTGTAATCTATAACGGTATCAATAAGGTCTGCGGGAATACAGCCGCCTGAGGGGCCGCCCATCTGCACGGCCTTGAAGGGCTTATCCCCTTTCATACCGCCGCCGATGTCAAAAATAACATCGCGCAGGGTTTTTCCCATGGGAATTTCAACAAGTCCGCTTCTTTTTACCTTGCCTGTAACGGCAAATACCTTGGTGCCTTTTGAGCCTTCCGTGCCCATAGCGGCAAAGGCCTCGCCGCCGTTATTGATAATCCAGCTCACATTTGCAAAGGTTTCAACATTATTGATATTTGACGGTTTGTGCCAAAAGCCGGACTGAGCGGGGAACGGGGGCTTGAGCCTGGGCATGCCTCTGTGGCCTTCGAGTGATTCGATAAGCGCCGTTTCTTCACCGCAGACAAATGCGCCTGCGCCGGCTTTTATGGTAAAATCGCAGGAAAATCCGCTGCCGAAAATATTATTGCCGATAATGCCCTTTTCCTCTGCCTGCTCAATGGCTTTTTTAAGCCGTTTGATCGCAAGGGGATACTCGGCGCGCACATAAACAACAGCGTGCTTTGCGCCGATTGCGTATGCGCCGATAAGCATACCCTCAATAAGATTATGGGGATCCGATTCTATAACGGCTCTGTCCATAAACGCGCCGGGGTCGCCTTCATCGGCATTGCAGATAAGGTATTTTTCTTCACCTTCGCTCTGCCTTGCCGCATTCCATTTGAACCAGGTGGGGAAACCTGCGCCGCCGCGGCCTGCAAGGCCGGAGGTTTTGATGATTTCAATTACCTGCTCGGGAGTAAGATCGCAAACCGCCTTTTTAAGCGCGGTATAGCCTTCTGCACCGATATAGGCATCTATATCCTCGGGGTTTATGATTCCGCAGTTGCGAAGAGCGATTCTGGTCTGCTTGGCAAGAAACGCTTTATCCTCATCCGAAACCATAAGCTTTTCAACGGCGCCTGTATTGCCGCTGCTGACAAAATCGGCTATTGCCTTTGCATCATCCGGGCTGACCTTTACAAGCCTTGTGAGATTATTGCCGTTATCATAAATATCAACTATGGGCTCAAGGTAGCACATACCTATACAGCCCGTGATACCGATTTCACAGCCGATATTCTCATCAAGCAGAGCCTGCCTGACTTTTTCCGCACCTGCAGCAATACCGCAGGAGCCCTCACCTATAACTATCCTCATACTGCGGCCTCCCTTAATTCTTTAAGAATTTTCTTTGCCTTTTCCGGCGTAAGGCTGCCGTAAGTATCCTCGTTAATCATCATAACAGGTGAAAGAGAGCAGCAGCCGAGGCAGGCAACGCACTTGAGAGAGAACAGGCCGTCATCCGTAGTCTGACCGTCGTCAATACCAAGCTCATCTTTGATTGCCTGCAGAATAAGCTCGCTTGAATTGACATGGCAGGCGGTACCCTGGCAAAGCATAATAAGATACTTACCCACAGGCTCAAACCTGAACTGAGTGTAAAATGTGCCTACGCCCATAATTTCACTTGCGGCAATACCGGTTTTTTCGCTTATAAGCTCAATTGCCTCTTTGGGCAGATAGCCGTAAATATTCTGGGTGTGCTGTAAGATTGTAATAAGGCTGCCATTTACCGGGCCGTATTCCTCAAGCACACCGTCAAGAAGGGATAAATCAACTTTTTTATTCTCCATTTTTTAATCTCCCTTAAAATTTTTTACCAAAATAATATACATAAAATACATTATAATTTCAAGCTGTTTTTTCTGCAGACAATTATTTTATACAAAAAGCAGCCCGGCTGACCGGGCTGCTTTGCCTTCTGTAATCTTTTGTTTATACAATTCTTATTTCTTAACGGAAATGTACTTCATAAGATCGCCGAGGGTGGTGATTCCTGAAATATCCTCGTTAGGGAGCTCGATATTGTATGTTTCCTCAACCTCTACGGCAAGGTTTATAAGGTCAAGGGAGCTCATTGCAAGCTCGCTTCTGAGGTTGGTGTTCTCATCAATTTCACTTTCATCTGCGGAAACATAGTTGCAGATCATTTTTTTAAGTTCTTCAAGCATATTATTCACCTCATATAATATCAAGTATTTCGCCGAGAGTCATTTCGGGGTTTGAACAGCCCGCAACAAGTGCTTTTACGGTGCCGTTATGAAGGTTATCTATATTCTCTTTGGAAATTGTATCTGTTCTGTGGAGATATGCGAACCTGAGGCCGCCGGTGGTGGAATCCTTCATCGCATAGGTGTAAAGGGGCATAACATATCTGCCCAGGCAATAGCTGTGGAACTCATACTCCCAGCCGTTCATAGTATCGTCCTCAAGGGGGAACCAGGAGAACATCATGGTTGAGGTGCCGTCCACCATGCCGTAATTGAACATCTCGCGCTCAACTTCAAGCCAGGTAAGGAAGGGGTAGTTATTGTGCCTCATAATATCGCCCTGCAGCACCTTGAGCTTGTCAACGGCCTGTGCAAAGGTGAGAGTTTCGGGCAGGATAATCCTCCAGGGAAGGGCGGAGGCCATAGTACCGCCGCAGCGCTTATCGTTGAGGGTTTTACGCCTGCTGGAAAGCACAAGGAAGTGGGTGTCTTCGTGCCTGTGGTTGATTTTGCCTACATAAAGGCGCATACCCAGCTGAACAACACACTCGCCGCTTATGCTGTTTTTATTCATGAAATCAAGGATAACTTTGCTGTCTTCAACGGAGAGTGGCTTCTTTTCAAGCTCAGCCTTATCGTGAATGGGGTCAAAGCTTCCGCAGGATTTTAATTCGGGGTTCTTTTTCTTGATTCTTGCCTTATCAAGAGGTTCGGGGCCCATAACGCCGTTCCAGATGGGCTCGCCGTCCTTCTGAAAATAGTTTACGAAGAACTCTTTATCCTTCTGGACCTTTTCTTTGTTGTTGATATATTCAAGCTCTTTTTTGATTGTTTCCCTGTAGCTGCCGAGAGGAGCGGGCATATCGATACCTGCCTCAAGGGCTTCATAAACTGCAAGCAGATCAGCAAAGAAGGTGAAAACGGCGGGGGCATCCATAGCAAGATGAATTACATTGATGTAAATGCCGTTTCTGCCGTCGGGGGTATTGAAGAAATAAAGGCGGTAGGTTTCGCCTTTGAAGCAGCGGATGGGTTTCTGAGCATCGGCGGTGAGGAAATCCTCCTGCTCCTGCTGAGTTTTGAAACTGATAACGGGAATTTTGCCGATTTCAATCTTATCCTCAAAATACTGCCTGAGGCCGCCTTTTTTCTCAAACCTGAGCCTCATACAGTCGTTTCTTTCAATTTCTTTTTCAACTGCCTTCTGCATTATGTCAAAATCAATCTTTCTTTTGACAACGATGGAGGCGGGAATCTGTATTACTTGCTTGTGAAAGAAAGAATACTTAAGCATGAAATGAATCATTTCCTGCGCAGGGGTAAAGGGAAAATACTCTCTGTTACTGCTCATATAACTGTCCTTTCAAAAAATATCAAAACGCAGAATCAGCCGATTTGCACGGTTTTCCTGACAATTTTACCGGATTCGGTTTTGGGAAGGGGCTCATCGCATACAGTAACCTCAGAAATAATATGGGAGGGTTTTGCCAGATAGTTGAGCACCTTTATTCTTTCCTTTATGGCGCCTTCAATATCTTCTATACCGTTGATCCTGCAGTACTCCTCATTGGGATATATATCTGCGGCAATATGATCGTTCTTTTCGTATATCAGAACTTCCTGCACAACAGGGAAATCCGCAAACTTCTTTTCAATGGCTTCGGGAGAAACATTTTCGCCGCCGGAGAGAATAATCAGGTTTTTGAGCCTGCCGGTGATATAAAGGTAGCCCTCACGGGTAACATAGCCCATATCTCCGGTTCTCAGCCAGCCGTCTTCTGTGAACATTTCCGCGGTTTTTTCGGGGAGTTTATAATAACCCAGCATAACGGAGGGGGATTTAACCTGAATCTCTCCCCTGCTGATGCGCACATCGCAAATATTGATTACCTTGCCCACACAGCCTTCGGGGGCGGTTTCATCCGGCACGGAAATACGGCAGCCCGCTTCGGTCATACCGTAGCCCTGGCGGATGGCTATACCCATCCTTTTGTATTCCTCAACCATTTCCGGGTTAAGGTATGCGGCGCCGGAAATAATGCGGCGCAGGTTTTTGCCGAAAACTCTCCCGGCTGCTTCTTCGGGGGTTAAATCAGGGTTTCTGTCCTCAAGCACGCGGACCTTCTGAAGAAGGGACTGGGCAATCATAGGCACAGCCCTCATTACATGAGGCTCAAAGCGCAGAAGATTGCTGCCCAGATTTCTTATATCGCCGTTAAGGCAGACCGTGAGGCCGTCCTTGAGATTGCGGATAATATCGCCGGACAGGCAGAAAACGTGGTGAATCGGAAGCACCGAAAGGGTGGTATAACCCTCACAGAGTACATTCCAGTAATCATCGTACATTATGTTGCCTATAAGGCCTTTGGTGGAAAGCATCACACCCTTTTTGACTCCTGTGGTGCCGGAGGTAAAAACAATGATGCAGCATTCTTCTTTATTGACCTCAAGCTCGGAAAGGGAAGCATATTCTGAGCCGTCGCCGAATTTTTTTACGGTATCCTCAAAGGCATCCGTATTGCCGATATTGAGCACATGGGTGTTTTTGGCGCTGAGCTTTTTGAAATCATTTACCCTGTTGCCGAATTTCTGCTCGTGAATAAGCACCTGAGCATCGGCAAAATCCGCCAGAAACGCCGCCTCTTTGGCGGAAATTTCAGGGGCGAGAGGGACTGCCACATTGCCGCTCACTATAACCGCCAGAATAAAGGCGATATACTCATAGGATGAACTGCCCAGCACGGCAATATGTTTGCGGCCGCCGAGAGTGTAGCGCAGATATCTGCACAGGGCAAGAACATCTCTTCTTAAATCTGCGTAACTCTTTTCAACAGTTTCATCGTTCCTGACAAATTTTATAAAAGGCTTATCGCCGTATTTTTCTGCAGAGGTATCAATTATTTCACGAAGAGTGGGGATATACACTTCTTTCAAACAATTTCCCTTCCTTTGCAACACAAATCCTGAATTTGTAACATAACCTTTTTTATTATAGTTAAAGTTTAGATTATTTCAATAGACAGTTTGGGCAGTTTAACCAAGAAATTTATTTGCTTTTTATGAAAAGAGCTGTGCCTCCGGCGGAGGCACAGCTCTTGTTTTTATTTATTCTTCGGGGTCTTCATCCTCAGGCGGGAGAATCTCAACCTTGATTTCCTCAAGCCTTCTTTCATCCATGCTGAGCACGGTGAAACGGATGTTTTCATACTCTATGGTAAGGGGAAGCTCCGTATTCTCATCCGGCAGATAGCCCAGGCGGTCTATTATGAAACCTGCAAGGGTATCGTAATCCCCTTCGGGCAGCTTGACTCCTGCCCTGGAATTGACCTCATCAATATTTGTGGTGCCGTCAATGGTGAAGGTGGTTTCGTTTATCTGAACAATCTCTTCCTCTTCATCATCGTCATATTCATCGCGGATATTGCCCACTATGGATTCAATAACATCCTCAAGGGTTACTATGCCGGCAGTGCCGCCGTACTCATCCACCACCACTGCAAACTGAGTGCGGCTCTCATTCATAGCCTTGAAAATATCGGAACAGGCCTGAGTTTCAGCCACATAAAGGGGCTTGCGCATAATCTTTTCAATGGTAAGCTTTGATGGGATATTTCTGCCCACATATTTGAGCAGATCCTTTGCATAAATAACGCCGATTATGTTATCCTGATCGTCTTTGTAAACAGGCAGGCGGGAATAGCCGTTTTCAACGCACAGATCCGCTACCTCATCAAGGGCGCGGGTGGCCTCAATGGCAACCATATCGGTTCTGTGGGTCATAATATCACCGGCATCAAGATCGTCAAACTCAAAAATATTGTCAATCATTTCCGCCTGAGTATTTTCAATAACGCCTTTTTCCTCGCCGGCATCCACCATAAGGCGGATTTCCTCTTCGGTTACATTTTCTTCATCCGCATTTGGGTCAAAGCCGAAAAGCCGCACAACCCCGTTGGTTGACAGAGCGAGAAATTTAACAAAAGGCTTTACCAGCTTTGAGAAAAACAGCAGTATGCCCACAACTTTGTATGATACCTTTTCGGGGGCCTGCATTGCTATTTTCTTGGGGGCAAGCTCACCCAGAACAAGGGAAAAATATGAGGTGATTATTGTAATAACCACAACAGAAACCGCAGAGATAAGCCCGGCGCTGAGCCCCGGCCAGCGGCCCACTACCGCCTTTGTGATAATACCGGCAAAAGATGCGGAAGCCGAGGCGGAAGTAAGGAACCCGGCAAGGGTAACGCCTATCTGGATTGTGGAAAGAAAACGGGATGAATTCTCCGTAAGCTTCACAATCTGCTTTGCCTTTTTATCTCCTTCTTCGGCAAGGTGCTTTATCTTGGTATCGTTGAGTGAAATGATGGCGATTTCGCTCATGGCGAAAAATGCGTTTACTACAATAAGAACAAGTAAAAGCAGAAGTTTCGGAATTATAATCTGTAACGCAGGACCTCCGTCGTCCATAAAAGCAGTATCCTCCTTAAACGAAAACTGAATGTATTAAACTTTTATCTCTTTACTCTGGCATTGCCGGACCATACGCTCCAGACCATATCTTCATCCGCGGGCTGAGCATAATCCGTAAGGAATGTGGTGGCAAGAGCACCGCTGGCCCAGCCGAACTGAACCCATTTTTCGCTCTCCCAGCCCTTTATTACGGCGTAAAGCAGACCGCCTACAAAGCCGTCGCCGCCGCCTATGCGGTCAAGAACCCTGATTTCTCTGGGCTCAACAACCTGCCACTGATCGTCGGCAAGCATAATTGCGCCCCAGAGGTGGGTGTTGGCGTTTACAACCTGCCTTAAGGTGGTGGCGAAAACACTGGCGTTTGAATAGCGGGCTTTGACCCTGTTTATCATTTCCTTGAAGGAATCGATTTTTGCCGAAAGGTCTTTTCCTCCGGCTTCGGGACCCTGTATGCCAAGGCAGAGCTGGAAGTCCTCCTCGTTGCCTACGAGAATATCCGCGCTGCCGGCGATTTCGGAAAAGATTTCGCTGAGCTCGGCCTCCCTGCCCTTCCAGAAAGTGGCTCTGTAATTAAGGTCAAAGGATATGAGTGTGCCGTATTTCTTGGCCGCTCTTGCAAGCTCAAGGCAAAACCTGCCTGTTTCCGGGGAAAGGGCCGCTATAAGGCCGGAAAGATGAAGCACGCCAACTCCCTCGCGGCCGAAAATCCTGTCAATATCAAAATCGTTGAGGTTAAGGGTTCTGCCCACTTCACCTGCTCTGTCGTTTTCAACTCTGGGGCCTCTTGAGCCGCAGCCGCTGTCCGCAATATTGAACTGGTGACGGTAGCCCCAGGGGCCGCCCTTATCAACATCTTTGCCTTCAAAGACCATGCCTCTTGCCCTTAAATCCTGCTTTATGAAGGAGGCAATCTGGCTGTCCTTTACAAAAGTGGTGAGCACTTTTACGGGAAGGCCCAAATAAGATGAAATTGACGCAACATTGGTTTCCGCCGATGTTGCCTGCATACGGAAAAGATTGCTGGAGGCAACGGTCTGGCCCTCTGCGGGGCAGATGCGCACACCCATACTTGTGGGCACTACAAGAGCCCAGGTGTAATTATCTTTGACTTTTAAGCTCATTTTTATTTCCTCCGATTTATGCGTTATACTGAGTTGCCGCTGTGTCTCCGCCTTCGCCTGTCCAGTTGGTGTGGAAGAACTTGCCTCTTTCACAGTCAACCCTTTCGTAGGTGTGGGCTCCGAAATAGTCTCTCTGGGCCTGAAGGAGATTTGCGGGCAGTCTGCTGCTTCTGTAGCCGTCATAATAGCTCAGGGCTGCGGCCATTGCGGGCACGGGGATTCCGTTGAGAGCCGCTGTGGCGCATACTCTTCTCCAGCCTGCCTGTGCCTTATCCATTACCGCTTTGAAATAAGGGTCAAGCAGCAGATTTGTAAGGCCGGGGTTTTTATCATAAGCCTCTTTGATTTTGCCGAGGAATACGCTCCTGATTATGCAGCCGCCCCTCCACATAAGGGCGATGCCGCCGTAGTTAAGGTTCCAGCCGTAGGTGCCTGCGGCGGAGCGCATAAGTGTATAACCCTGGGCGTAGGAAACGATTTTTGAAGCGAAAAGGGCGTTTTCAATATCCTCAATAAGCTGAGCTTTATCGCCGTCAAAGGCAGGAACGGGTCCTGTGAGAATCTTTGAGGCCTCAACTCTCTCCTCCTTCATGGCGGAAAGGGAGCGTGCAAACACGGCCTCGGCTATAAGGGTAAGGGGGATGCCCTCATCAAGGGCTGCTATTCCGGTCCACTTGCCGGTACCCTTCTGGCCTGCCGTATCAAGGATTTTATCAACTATGGGCTTGCCGTCGGTATCTTTATAGGCAAGAATATCTCTTGTGATTTCAATAAGGTAGCTGTCAAGCTCCCCTTCATTCCACTTTGCAAATATTCCGTGCATTTCATCTGCGCTCATACCCAGCAGGGTTTTCATGATCTGATAAGCTTCGCAGATAAGCTCCATATCGCCGTACTCTATGCCGTTGTGAACCATCTTTACAAAATGGCCTGCGCCGTTTTCGCCTACCCAGTCGCAGCAGGGCGTGCCGTCCTCAACCTTGGCGCAAATACTCTGGAATATGGGCTTTACGCTCTCCCAGGCGGCGGGAGAACCGCCGGGCATCATGCTGGGGCCTTTAAGGGCGCCCTCTTCGCCGCCGGATACTCCGGTACCGATGTAGAGAAGGCCTTTGCTCTCAACATAAGCGGTTCTTCTTGAAGTGTCGGGGAAATGGCTGTTGCCGCCGTCAATTATGATATCCCCCTCTTCAAGCAGAGGAATAAGCTGCTCAATTGTATCATCAACCGCCTGACCGGCCTTTATCATCATCATAACCTTGCGGGGCTTCTCAAGGGAGTCCACAAGCTCCTTAAGGGAGTAGGTGCCCACAATGTTTTTGCCTGCGGCTCTGCCGTTTATGAAGTTTGTGACCTTCTGTGCGGTTCTGTTGTAAACCGATACGGTAAAGCCCTTGCTTTCCATATTCATAACAAGGTTTTCACCCATTACCGCAAGACCGATAAGGCCTATATCAGATTTTTTCATAGTTTTTCTCCTTTATCTGTTTTCCGCAGTCCAGAGCCCTAAGGCAGGATTGCTGATATAAAATATTTCTTCATTGCCTACGGTATGATAACCGTCGGTAAGCTCTGCCGGGTTGTAAATCTCTGCCGCTTCGTCATAGGGCATATAACCGAAGGATACTCCCCTGACCTCTTCTTCCGTAAGGAGCTTTGTGCAGTAGGTGACTTTAAACCTGCCGTCGGAAGAGCCGTGGATAAGATGGGCGGCAACGGAAAGATTCTCTTTAAGGTCTTCATTCCGGTCAACCAGCTCCAGGACCTTTTCTCTGCCCACATAGCCGTACTTGCGTATAAGGGCATCAACCGCTGCGTCTTCGCCGAATTTTTTTACTCCGGGAGCAAGAATGATAAGCTCGCCTTCATCCGCCATGGCCATTCTGGTACGGTATATGGCCTTGTTGCCAAGCCACGTGCTTTTGAACTCCCTGGGGTCAAGATAAACCACCGCTTTTTTAAAGGGCTCTTTGACATAGGTAAGGTTAATCTCTCTGCTCAGAGCCACCGCCTGCTCAAAAACTTCTCTTTTATCACCGATAAACAGGCCGTGAATATTTGTTTTATCCCCTTCATTGGTGGTAACGGTAAGGATATAAAGAAGGGGCAGTTTGCTGAGATATTTTTCCTGAGCATAGTCAAAAACTTTCCTTACAGGAGAAAAGTCCTTGCCCATTATCCTTTCCATACCGTAAAAAGCGCCCAGCATGTGGGAAGAATTTATCATACTGCTTCCGCCGCAGCCCACAAAGATATTCTTTGAGTAGTTTGCCATACCCACAACCTCGTGGGGAACAACCTGACCGGCGGAAATTATGAGGTCATAGCTTTCATCAACGATTCTTCTGTTGACCTCAACATCTATTTTGCTGTTGACAAGCCCGTCGGAAACACTGCTTACATACTCTGCGGGAACCTCACCCAGCTTAACAACATCGGTGCGCCAGTTGTGCACCTTTATCTGTTCAAAAGGCACGCCTTCGCCGAAAAAGGCAAGGCATTCCTCCCGTGTCATAGGGTCATGGGTACCGAGAGCCGGCATAATATCTATTTCGCAGCTGTCTTTCAGCATCTCATAAAGAATTGCGGTGATTTTGCCTGCTCCGGAGTACATCCTTGTGTAGTCCGGCGGCAGAATAAGCACCTTTTTAAGCTCTCTGCCGGAAAGGGCGGCCCTCAGAGCCTCTCTGAGCCGGTCATCGGTTATATAGGGTTCATCTCTTACAATCATCGTGCAAGCGTCTCCTGTCAGCCGTTTGAATAGTGGCTATAATTATCCATTTTAATCTGTAATAATATATCACGAAACGGGAGATAAAACAAGGTATTTTAAGGTTAATTATAAATTTTAACAGTTTATACATTGAAAATTACAAAAAAAGAGTATATTATTAATGTGACAGTTTATACGCATTTGTGTTTTATACACGGAAAGGTTTGTATTATGGCCGATATTAAATCAGCAAAAACCGGCAAAACCGCAGTAGCGGTTCTGCTCATAATTGCTATCTTAATATCCTGTGTAATGTCTGCTGCCGCAAGAAATACGGCAACGGACAGCGGCCGCACGCTTATAATACAATACGGAAAATCGGTTAAACCGGATTACTTCGGTGCCGAAGCGGATGATGCAACTTATGTTACCTCCTCAAAGCGGATTGCCTGCGTGAGCAAAGACGGCACAATCAGATCCATGGGCAGGGGCACCTGCACCGTAAGCGCCCTGAACAATGAAACCGGAGAAACCGTTTTTTATACGGTTAAAGTTAAAGTAGTCTGGTGGAGAGTAATCACAAATCTTATATATTTCATCAGAAATCTTCACTGCCCCATATGCAGGGAAGGGGGCGGAGAAGGGGAACTGAGCACCACATCCCCCTCCGAAACCGAGACCGGAACAACTTCCTCTCCGCCGGAAACCTCAGAAAAAGATCCGGACACCACGGGAACCACACAGCCGGAAAACAAGATATTCAATATCCCCCCCACTGTGGAGGAAGCCAACAGAACCCTGGACGGCTCGGATTTTTCTGCCGACCCGCTTTTGGAATATGACAACCTGAACGGTTATCTTGTTATGCTGCCGGTATCCTCCCTTTCCGATATAGTTTCCTTTACCTATAACGGCAAAAAATATACCCCGGATGACCTTACGGTTGAAGAGCAGCTTGACTCCGATTTATTCTCATATAAAACGGAGAACTGCGGGCAGGAGTTTATGTTTATCCGCCAGAAAACAACGGATAAAGACCACGGTGAAAATGAATACTGGCAGCTGCTTGTAATTGCCCTTTACGATGCCGACGGAAACCTTTCGGATAAAGGGGTTACGGCAATAGAATACAAGGCTGAGGCGGTAACTCAGCCCACTACGGAACCAACCACTGAAGACATTACGGACGATACCTCCGACACTACGGAGGATATTACAGATGATACAACCGAGGAAATAACCGATGACACCTCCGACACTACGGAGGATATAACAGATGATACCTCCGATACTACGGAGGACATAACGGACGATACGGATGATACATCCGGCGACACTTTAGCCCCCACTATTCCCACCACATCCCCGGGTCCGGCAGTTGAAAATGCCAAAGATTCCTTCGGCGGCACGGGAACAGAGGTAGTAACGGGCGCAGCGGGAACCAGCGGCAACTTCTATGTATGCGGCAGGAGCAGCTCAAGGGACGGCGAGTTTGCATCCCTGCTCCCCTCCTCCGGTTATGCTATGCCCTTTGGTTTCCTCAAGAGATATGACAGCGGCGGAAACCTGCTGTGGACAAAGGTTATTACTGCAAACGCCTCGGTCTATGTAACCGACGTATGCGCCCAGAGAAACGGCAACGCCGTAATCTGCGGCTATGAATTCATTGACAGAAACGCATCAACCAAATACACACCGTTTATAGCGGTATATGATACAAACGGAAACCAGCTCCTCAAAAAGGTATTCACTGCCAGCGAAAACGATTTGTTTTATTGCATAGCCGCCACCTCAAACGGCTTTGCCGTAGGCGGAAGAGTAAGCTCCACAGACGGTGCCTTCGCCGATTCCACAAGGCAGGAAGCCGCCTGCGCATACCTTGCAAGGTATTCCCTCTCTTATGATGACAGCGGAAACTGCTCGCTTATTTTCAAATGGAACAGATACCTTAGCGGCGATAAATACGCCACCATTACGGATATAGCCGCGGACAACCTGAACAGGGTATTCGTTTCCTGCCAGACCTCCGCCACCCAATATGATTTTGCAGAGTTTGACGGACTGGTTGAAAACAGCATTGACAACATTATTATAAGATACACCGATGCCGGCAGTTTCAGCTGGTACTGCACCCTTTCCACCAAGGGAACGGATAACTTCTGCGCCCTTGCGGCGGACGGAAACGGCGGCTGCGCCGCAGCGGGAAACTACACCTATAACGGTGCAACCTCCGGTTCTGTTGGCGGAAGTCTCAGCTCCATATACTTTATGGGAGGTGTTGATTCCTCCGTTATAAAAATCGACAGCTCGGGAAGCATCACCTGGACAAAGACACTTTCCGGCTCAAAGGATGATTACATCACCTGCATAGCCCGGTGCGGAAATATTTACTCCGTAGGCGGTTACACCGGTTCTTCCGATATGTCGTTCTCCGTAAACAAAGGCAGAGATGACGCATTTCTTACCGTTCTCTCATCCTCCGGCAGCGTTATCAAAAACTATTACCTTGCCGGCTCATCAAGGGACGGACTGAATGCCCTGGCCTACACCAGCGAATACCTGATTGCCGCCGGCAGCTCTGCCTCAAAGGATCTGTATTTTGAGGGTATGAACGAAAACGCTGTGGACTCTGACAGCGAAAGCGGAATCTCTTATGACGGATTTGCTGTGGTTTACCATATGGAAAGCTGATAAATGACAATATTCAAAGCGCCTTCTCCATCAGGAGAAGGCGCTTTCTGTTATGCTGAAATTATTCGTTTTCTTCTGTATTCGCGGTGGTTTCTTCAGTATCTGAGGCCGCCGTGGTTTCGGTTTCATCGGGAGTGCGGTCCTCTTCATCCGGCTCAAAGGGAGTTTCGCCGCCGGGATTTGTGCTCACGGAAGCGGGGATATAAACCTTGAGGGTAACCTTTGTGCCTTTCTCATAGCTCTTGCCGGCTACGGGGGACATCATAATAACCTCATTTACGGAGTGATAGCCGGAGAAGGTTTCGGATTTGACAACTTCAAAGCCGAGCTCCGTAAGCCGCTTTTCGGCATCCTCAAAGGAGTTACCCACAACATCGGGCAGCACAATCTTTTCGGAACCCTTGCTTACATAGAGGATAATCTCGGTGCCTTTTGGAACTATGGTATCCGGCTCAAGGCTCTGGGAAATAACATAACCTGAGGAAACTCCGGAATTATAAATTTCTTCTTTTTTGAGCTTGAAGTTCTCGTTGAATACGGGGTTCAGCTCAATATCGTAATAGCTTCTGTCCTTGAAATTGGGAACGGGAACCTGATTATCCACCTCGGAAACGGAGGTGGCCTCCGGCTTGTCGCCGGGCAGGTTGAATTTATCCCTGAATACCGTCATGGCCAGGGCGCCGAAGGTGATAATTCCCACCGCGGCAATGGAGCAGGTGGTTATGGCAACTATGGCGCCGGCGCTCTTTTTCTTCTTCTTTTTGACGGGGGGCTGAGGCGCACCGGACTGAGTGTTTTGCCTGTTGTTGTATCTTACGCCGGTAGCCCTTGCGGCCGGTGAAGCGGAAAGCTCCGCCCTGAGCTGCTCAACAGATTTGGTACGGTCTTTGGGAAGTATCTGAAGGGCATTGATAAGGCCGTTTATAACATAAGCGGGCAGGGCTTCGGCAAACTTGCCGGGCACCATGAGCCGGTCATTTATTATACGCTCCCTTGCGGCAATGGGTTCACTGCCGATAAGGGTGCGGTAAAGGACTGCCGCAAAGGAATAAATATCGGTCCAGGGGCCCTGTTGATAATCGTGGCCGCACTGCTCAATGGCCGCATATTCCTCAAATATCTGGGCGGCGAGCGGGCCGCCTTCGGTGCGGACTTCGCCGATGGAAAAACCGGTGATTTTTATTTTGCCGTCTTCGCCTATAACAAGGGTTGAGGGCGAAATGCCGCGGTGAATAACGCCGTTTTTATGCAGAGTGCCGAGGGTTGAGAGGATGGGCATAAGAAGCTGACGGGCCTTTTCCCAGGAGATGTAGCCGGTTTTACTTCTGAGCAGGAAATCCCTGAGAGAAATGCCGTCAAAATGATCATAAACCGCATAGGATGTGCCGTAATCCTCAACAACATCGGTAACATTTATGAGAGCGGAAAGCCCGCTGAGTTTTGCGATTTTGGTCCACAGCTCTTCAAAAGAACGGCGAAGCTCCGCAAAGGTGCCCTCGGAGCCCAGCATCACCTGAAGGGTAAGGTTGGGCCTTACTCTGGTGGTGAAGGCGTCGGGTATGAATTCGCGGATATTAACCGCCTTTTTTTCTTTGATATCCCAGCCGATGTAGGTGGCTCCTTCACCGTTGAAATCAAGGATTTTTCCCACCATATATCTGTTGGCAACAAAGGTGCGCACGGGCAGATAGGGCGCAACCTGCACGGTATCAACATGGTAGCCGCAGTGGGGACACTTTTTTTCGGTGCCGATTTCCCTCATGC
This sequence comes from Clostridia bacterium, assembly GCA_017430535.1. GTDB lineage: Bacteria > Bacillota > Clostridia > Oscillospirales > Acutalibacteraceae > CAG-177. Next base: position 78,605 of record JAFRMR010000026.1, on the reverse strand, counting down.
AGCCCATGCAGAGATTATCTGAACTGATCATAGTATAAAAACTCCTGTAAGAAGATGATAATTTTCCACTTTTGTGTATGATAACAAACGGGAGCTTTTGTGTCAATAATTGATACAAAGTTGTAAATATTTTCGTAAGAATAAACAATATCTTTTATAATATTTTGTAACCAAATGTAACCTTAAAATACTTGAACAGTTTTAATTGAGTTGTTATAATTATTTTGAATAATTATGTCCGGCAGAAATAAAAATCGGTCAGGTGATAAGATATGGCAAACAAAACCAACCTGCCTTTGTACCTTTTTCACGAGGGCACAAACGCAAAGGCATACGAATACCTGGGCTCACACCCTGCGGGAGAGAATAAAGTCTCCTTCAGAGTATGGGCGCCCAACGCATCCGCGGTTTCCGTAACCGGCGATTTCAACGGCTGGAACCCGGAAGCGGGCAGAATGAAAAAGATAAGCGGCGGAGTGTGGGAATGCACCCTTGAGGGCGTAAAGCAGTACGACGCTTACAAATATTTCATAACCGCCGGCGACGGCAGAACTTTTTATAAGGCCGATCCCTTCGCCTTCCATGCCGAAACAAGACCCGGCACCGCATCAAAATATTATGAATCCATTGACTTCAGCTGGACCGATGAAAAATGGATGAAAAAGAGGAAGGAAACGGATATTTACTCCTCCCCCGTCAATATTTATGAGGTTCACGCCGGCTCCTGGCAGCTTTACGAGGACGGCAACCCTCTCTCCTACAGCGAGCTTGCCCACCGGCTTATACCCTATGTTAAGAAAATGAACTACACCCACATTGAGCTGATGCCTCTTATGGAGCATCCCTTTGACGGCTCCTGGGGATATCAGGTTACGGGTTATTTCGCACCCACCTCAAGGTACGGCACTCCTGAGGATTTTGCCTACTTTGTGGACTATGCCCACAAGAACGGTATAGGCGTTATTATGGACTGGGTTCCCGCTCACTTCCCCAAAGATGCCTTCGGCCTTTATGAATTTGACGGCACGCCCTGCTATGAATATGCGGATGCCCGCAAAGGCGAGCATTACCAGTGGGGCACAAGGGTATTTGACTACGGCAAAACAGAAGTGCAGAGCTTCCTTGTTTCCAGCGCAATGCTCTGGATTGAAAAATACCACATAGACGGCCTGCGGGTGGATGCGGTGGCTTCCATGCTTTACCTTGACTACGGCAGGAACGACGGCCACTGGATACCGAACGTACACGGCGGCAGAGAAAACCTTGAAGCCGTGGCTTTCATAAGAAAGCTCAACGAGGCGGTTTTCCGCGATTACGGCGATGTGCTTATGATTGCGGAGGAGAGCACCTCCTGGCCCATGGTTTCAAAACCCACCTACAGCGGAGGCCTGGGCTTCAACTTCAAGTGGAATATGGGCTGGATGAACGACTGCCTGAGGTACTTCTCCCTTGACGGCATATTCAGAAAGTTTAATCACGATTGCCTGACTTTCTCCTTCTTCTATGCTTTTTCCGAAAACTTTGTGCTGCCCATCTCCCACGATGAGGTTGTGCACGGCAAGTGCTCACTCATTAACAAGATGCCCGGCACCTACGAAGAAAAGTTTGCCGGCGTAAGGTCCTTCCTGGGCTATATGATGTCCCACCCGGGCAAAAAGCTTGTGTTTATGGGCACGGAGTTCGGCCAGTTTATAGAGTGGAACTACAAACAGGGCCTTGACTGGCTGCTGCTTGATTACGATGCCCACGCAGCTCTTCAGAAATACACCGCGGATCTCAACAAATTCTACCTTGACAACCCCGCCCTGTGGGAGGATGACTACAGCTGGGACGGCTTCAAGTGGATTGTAAGCGATGACTGCGTTAATTCCGTTGTTTCTTACCTGCGCTACGATAAGAGCGGAAAAGGCATTATCTCAATATGCAACTTTACCAATATGACCCGCAGAGGTTATAAAATCGGCGTGCCGGAGCCCGGCACCTACCGTGTTGTTTTCTCTTCAGCCTCACCGGAATACGGCGGAAAGGGAGAGGGAACATCCGGCTCCGTAAGGGCAAAGAAAGAGCCCATGCACGGGTTTGATTACAGTATTGAGCTTGACCTTGAAGGCCTGAGCTGTATGTACATAAAGAACACTTCAAAAAAGAAAACCGTTAAGGAGGTCAAATAATATGGCGAAGAAAACCGAATGCGTTGCTATGCTCCTTGCCGGCGGGCAGGGAAGCCGCCTGGGCATCCTGACTAAAAATATAGCCAAGCCCGCAGTACCCTACGGAGGAAAATACAGGATTATAGACTTTCCCCTTTCAAACTGTGTGAACTCCGGAATATACACCGTTGGTGTGCTTACCCAGTACCAGCCCCTTGAGCTCAATGATTACATAGGCAACGGCCAGCCCTGGGATCTGGACAGAGCCAACGGCGGTGTGCATGTGCTTTCGCCCTACCAGCAGATAAAGGGCACTGAGTGGTACAAAGGCACGGCAAACGCAATTTACCAGAATATCAATTTCATTGAGAGATATGACCCGGAATATGTGCTCGTGCTTTCCGGCGACCATATCTACAAGATGGATTACTCAAAGATGATAGATTACCACAAGGCAAACAATGCCGACTGCACCATCGCCATGCTGGAGGTTCCCTGGGAGGAGGCAAGCCGCTTCGGCCTTATGATAGTGAACGATGACGGCAGTATCTCCGAATTTGAAGAGAAGCCCAAAAACCCCAGAAGCAACAAGGCATCTATGGGCGTATATGTTTTCAACTGGAAAAAGCTGCGCAAATACCTTATTGAGGATGAAAACAACCCGGAATCCGACAACGACTTCGGCCACAATGTAATACCCGCCATGAAGGAAGCCGGCGAAAGGATGTTTGCCTATCAGTTTGACGGCTACTGGAAGGATGTAGGCACCATTGACAGCCTCTGGGATGCAAACCTTGATCTGCTTAACCCCAAAGTGGACCTTGACCTTGATGATGACAGCTGGAAGATTTACTCAAAATCCCCGGTTGCGCCTCCCCACTATGTGGGCGCCCTTGCAAAGATAGAAAACTCAATGATTGCCGAGGGCTGCGATATAAACGGCACAATAGATTTTTCAGTGCTGTTTTCCAATGTTACCGTTGAAGAGGGCGCTGAGGTCAAATACTCAATTGTTATGCCCGGCACAGTGGTCAAAAAAGGCGCAAAGGTTCAGTACTCAATAGTTGCGGAGGACGCAGTTATTGAAGAAGGAGCCGTTGTGGGCAAGAGCCCCGAGGATATGCAGGATATTTCAGCCTGGGGCGTTACCGTAATAGGCGACGGAGTTAAAATAGGCAAAAATGCCGTGGTTGACGCCAAGCTGATGGTTGACTCGGATATAGGAGGTGCAGAATAATGGCAGTAAAAAATGCGCTGGGAATTATATTCTCAAACACTTACGATGAAACTCTGCCCGAAATAACGGCCCTGAGAGCCATCGGCTCCGTGCCTTTTGCAGGCCGCTACAGGCTTATAGATTTTCCCCTTTCGGCCATGGTAAATGCCGGCATCACAAAGGTCGGCGTTATAACCAACAGCAACTACCGCTCGCTGATGGATCACCTGGGCAACGGAAAGCCCTGGGACCTTTCCAGAAAGAACGACGGCCTTACCCTGCTTCCGCCTTTCAATATGCCGGATGTGGGAATTTCAACGGATAAAATTCCCGCCCTTTACGGCAGCATAGGTTACATCAGCGATTCCGGCAAGGATTATGTTATTATCACGGACTGCAATATTGTGTGCAACATTGATTACGAGGATATGATAAACTGCGCCGCCGCTAAGAATGCGGATGCGGTTATCGCCTGCACAGACGGTCTTCCCCCCGAAATAAGGGATGCCACCGAAGTGGTCTGCGATGAGAGCGGAAAAATCACGGACCTGAAGAGAATTGACTATTACAGCAAAGCCGTAACCTATTCAATGAAAATCTGTGTGATAAGAAGAGTGCTGCTTGAGCGCCTTCTGCACGAGGCAAACGCAAAGAGAATATCCACTTTTGAGGAGCTTTTTGCAACAAACGTTTCCAATATAAACACTTATGTATATAAATATGAGGGTTATTCAAAGGCAATAGGTTCCATCACCTCCTATTATGAGGCCTGCATGGACCTGCTCAACCCCGAAACAAGAAAGTTCCTTTTCGATCCCGACAGACCGGTTTACACCAAAATCGGCGACCGGGTGCCCGCAGTTTACGGCATAAGCGCATCTGTTTCCAATTCACTTGTGGCGGACGGCTGCGTGATTGAGGGCGAGGTTGAAAACTGCATTCTTTTCCGCGGAGTCAAAATAGGAAAAGACGCAAAAATCAGGAACTCAATCATTATGCAGAATTCCGTTATAGGCGACAAAGCCGAGATAGAATGCGTTATTGCCGATAAGGATGTTACAATCAAAACAGGCCAGAAGCTCTGCGGAGCTTCCAGCTACCCTGTATATATCGGTAAGGGAATAGTAATCTGAGAAAAGAGAGAATCCTATGGCACTGGATAAGAGAAAAACTCAAAACATAATAGTTTTTGTTGTGGTTGGCCTTGCCGTTGTGCTGGGCACGGTTGCCGTGCTTGTTAAGAACGGCATCATAACACCCCCGAGGGCTACATCCGCCGCGGATATGATTACGGAAATGACCGTTATCTATATGCCACAGACGGACCAGTTCGGCCAGGAGGTTACGGATGAAAACGGCGAGGTTGTGTACTACTCCATTACGGATTATTACACAAGGCCCAAAATCCGCTCAAACCATGTTTACCCAACCACCACCAAAAAGCATACCGAGCCGGTAACCACAACAGAGAAACAGTATTACATCGAGTATACTGCGGTGGAAGAAGAAACCGATGAAAACGGTGAAAAGGTTACGGATGAAAACGGCAAAGCCGTTACCAAAACCGTAATACAGACAAAGAAGACCGACGAGCAGGGCAACATACTCGAAAACGGCACCACCGCCGAACCCACCACAGTTACCACCAGTATGCAGACCACCAGCATCGTTTATAAAACTGACCCCTTGAGGAAGAAACCCATAAAGAATATCAGGGGCGAATACATCATTGACAGTATTGCAACCGAAGCGCCTACCACCACAACAACCACCACAAAGCCGGTTGTTCATGTAGTGGGTGAAACCTCTACAACCAAAAAGCCGTCAACCACTAAGAGCAGCACAACTGCCAAAGATACAACTACCACCAAGAAGCCTGCCGAAACAAGCTCCGACCTTTCGGTTACCAACCCCTCCACCGAAAACACGGAGCCCACATCGGAGATTCCGATCCCCGCAGTTTCCGTAGGCCCTGAGAACGGCGATACCCCCAATGTTCAGTAAAGAGAGTGTGTAACAAATGAAAGTTTTATATGTAGCAAGCGAAGCTTATCCCTTTGCGGCCAGCGGAGGCCTTGCCGACGTTGCCGGCTCACTGCCTGCCGCACTTCAGAAGAATAAAATATCCGCAAGGGTTATTATGCCCCTTTACGGCTCCGTAAGCGAGCAGCTGCGCTCGGAAATGAGATTTATCGCCAACATTATGGTACCCGTTTCATGGCGTATGCAGTACTGCGGCATTTTTGAGGCAAAGGCAAACGGAGTTACCTATTACCTGCTTGATAATGAATACTATTTCAAGAGGAACGGGCTTTACGGCCACTATGATGACGGCGAAAGATTCGCTTTCTTTTCAAGAGCCGTGCTTGAAGTGCTCCCCTACCTTGATTTCAAGCCGGATATAATCCACTGCAATGACTGGCAGAGCGCCCTTGTGCCGGTTTACTACTCCACTATGTACGCCCAGAGAGAGGGCTACTGGGGCATTAAAACCGTATTCACAATCCACAATATCCAGTATCAGGGCATTTACGGCAAAGAGATACTCGGCGATGTTTTCGGCCTTGGGGAAGAGCACGCCAGCCTTGTGGAATTCGGCGACTGCATAAACCTTATGAAGGGCGGCATTGAGTGCGCCGATAAGGTTACAACCGTAAGCAAAACCTATGCTCAGGAGATTCTGGACCCCTGGTTCAGCCACGGCCTGCACCCCATTCTGCAGGAGAGGAGCTACAAGCTCAGCGGCATACTCAACGGCATAGATACAGATAACTACAACCCGGAAACAGACCCGGATATATTCTTTAATTATTCCGCCAAAAAGCCTGCAGGCAAAGCCAAAAACAAGGCAAAGCTTCAGGAATACCTGAACCTGCCCGTAAGGGAGGATGTGCCCGTAATGAGCATTATCTCCCGCCTGGTTTCACACAAGGGTTTTGACCTTGTGAAGAGGGTTATATGGGACCTTGTGGGCGGCTCCGATATTCAGCTTGTTGTGCTGGGCTCCGGTGACTGGGAATATGAGTGCTTCTTCCGCGATCTTGCCACCGCATTTCCCGATAAGGTTGCCCTGAGAATCGGCTTTATCCCCGACCTTGCAAGGAAGATTTACGCCGGCTCCGATTTATTCCTTATGCCCTCAAAGAGCGAGCCCTGCGGCCTTTCCCAGATGGTATCACTGAGATACGGCACAATACCCATTGTAAGGGAAACCGGCGGGCTTAAGGACAGCATTACGGACAGCGGCGACGGCGAAGGCAATGGTTTTACCTTCAAAACCTACGATGCCTATGATATGCTTGATGCAATAAGAAGAGCCCTTGATGCATTCTACAACAAGGATTACTTCAAAAAACTGGTTGACCGCGCCCTTAAGTGCGATAACAGCTGGAGCAAATCCGCAAAAGAATACATAGAGCTCTATAAATCCGTTTTATGAAAAGCTATAAAATCCACCTTATAAGAAACGCCGCCTGCGAAGGCGCAGGCGAGGGCAGATACATAGGGGTAACGGACTTTTCCCTTTCCGAAGAAGGGAGAGCGGAAGCCGGGCAGATGGCCGCCGATTACGGCTACCCTTACGCCGATACGGTTTTCACAAGCCCTTTAAAGCGCTGCACGGAAACGGCGGAAATACTCTACCCCTATAAAAAAGCCGTGGGGATTGACGGCCTGCGTGAGTGCAATTTCGGTATTTTTGAAAACAAAACCGCCGATGAAATGAAGGATAATGAAGTTTTTGCCGGCTGGATTGCAGGCAAAAACCCTCCACCCGATGGGGAGAGCAGCCCGGAATTCGGCAAAAGAATATGCGAAACCTTTGAAAAAATTGCAGAGGGTATGATGAAAAGCGGAGTTAAAGAAACCGCTATAATCACCCACGGCGGAGTTATAAGCATTATACTTGCCGCCTACGGCATACCTCAGGCACCAATGCACGAGTGGATGTGCCCGGACTGCTGCGGCTACACCATACTCCTTGACCCGGCAATGTGGATGAGGAGCAAGAAAGTTGAAGTCTTTGAGCAAATACCGAATATGTGAAAAGAGACTTTGCATTTAAGCGAAAAACAAACAGACAAAAATAAAGAAAAGGCTTGCAGCAAGCTATCAGCTGCAAGCCTTTGATTTTTTTAAGGATTGTTGTTTTATGTCTGTTTTCGCCGTTTTTTCGGCTCTGCCGTACTTCAGTACTGTCTCCCGCCGAAGAAAACGGCGTTTTCATCTTAACTGCAAAGTCCCTGCGGTCAGTGATGTTCCGCCTGCGGCGGAGTGATATGGCTTTTTCGTGATATTTTCTAAGTGATGTTAACTGCTCAAGAATTGATTTTAAAAATACAATTTATCCGTTTTGGGAACAAGGTCGCAAAGGGTGTTTTTGCAGTACTCGATGAGGCGGGCTTTGTAATCCTTGCTCTCTTTGGCTTTGCGGAAGGTGCGGCGCAGAACCCTTGCGTAGCCGATGATTGCAGCTTTGTTTTCAATATCCTGCAGGACGGCTTCGTCATCTGTACCGAAGTAGTACCTGAGGGTGGCCTTCCAGAACTGACCGGCCTGCTCATAGGGTATGCCGAGGAAGTCCTTTACATTATTGTGATCTATGCAGGAAAAGCCCACATAGGCAAGGTAAATGGCCGCAAACTCAAATACGGGGTGACCCATTGAGAGGGTATCCATATCAATCAGCAGGTTTTCACCGTTTTGCTGCATAATGTTCTTTATATGATAATCGCCGTGAAGCATATTGAGGGTATCGGGTATTTCGCTTACAAGCTTCACAAGCTTATCACCGACCTCCGCCGGCAGATGGTCGCGGCAGTATTCCGCCCATACAAGTGCTTCCGCCTTTTTATCGGGGAGCTCGCCGGGCTTTAGCATGGTGGAGTGGATAGTCTTGAGTATATCAACGCTGTCTTTTGCAATGGCATCCGTAAGGGAGGAGTCCGCAATAAGGAGCTTTGCAAAGGATTTGGCGTTAAGCAGCTCAAAAACGGAGCCGTAAAGGTCGCCTACACGCACCACATCATAGGGGATTGCGGTGGGCACGCCCATAACAAAGGCCTTGCGGGCAAGCTCGCGCTCGTTGTGGATTTCCTCAAGAGCATCGTGGTTTTTATAAACCTTTACGATGGTATCGGAATCTATGCGGTAAACCTTGCCGTTTGCCCCTTCGCCGATAACCTCGCAGCCCTCAACGCTTATTTCGCGGTAGGCCTTGGAAATATCCATCATCTCGGTAAAACCGGTCATATCAAAAATCTCATAAACCTCGGAGGAGGCATTGATGATTCTGATATCGGGGTATGCCTTTTTAAGGCGGAGTATAATGCGCAGACCTGCGCTTGAAATGTACTCAAGCTCAGAGGCATCCAGCACTATCTCACCGGTGTAAGAGCCGATAAGGCTGTTAATCTGCTGCTCTTTTTCAGCTGCGTTTGAGGAATCGATTCTGCCGTTAAGTTTAACTTCCATAACTCTGCTCCTTTATGGCGCCCGGCATAAAATTAACCAGGCTGAGTCTGTTTGATACAGTATAACATACCACACGGGAATTTATCAATAAGAAAATAAGATAAAACACACGGGCATCCGCCTTTTCTTGACAATTATATTTATTTTGGTATATAATAGCTATCTGTATATATAGATACCTCAGGGAAAGGAGAACTGAAATGTCCATCATTGAATCAAAAGTAAGCCCCAAGGAAATGGGCCTTTACATAGATGACGTTCTCAAGTATAACTTTATTTCACAGGAAAATTACGAAAAATTCGGCGTTAAAAGAGGCCTGAGAAACTCAGACGGCACCGGCGTTATGGCCGGGGTTACAAGGGTATGCTCCGTTGAGGGCTATTTTATTGACGACGGTGAAAAGAAGCCCAAGGAAGGCAACCTTTACTACCGCGGAATAAGCCTTACGGATATAGTGAACGCCTGCATTGAAGAGGACCGTTTCGGCTTTGAGGAAGTTGTGTTTCTGCTGCTTTTCGGCGTGCTGCCAACTGCGGACCAGCTCAAAACCTTCTGCGATATTCTTTCCGCCTGCCGCACCCTGCCGGAGGATTTCATTGAAGATGTCATTATGAAAATCCCCTCAAAGGATATTATGAATAAAATCGCCCAGTCCGTGCTGTCGCTCTACACCTTTGACGATACACCGGACAGCATTGAGCTTGATAATGTGATAAGGCAGAGCATAAACCTTATTTCACAGCTCCCTGCCATTATGGCATACGCTTATCAGGTGAAGCGCCGCCAGTTTTACCACAAGAGCATGTATATTCATCCCCTTAAGCCGGAACTTTCAACGGCGCAGACCATTCTGCGCTCCTTAAGGGCGGATAAGCACTACACCGATGAAGAGGCGAAGCTGCTTGATATCTGCCTTATGGTTCACGCTGAGCACGGCGGCGGTAACAACTCCACCTTTGCCACAAGGGTACTTACATCCGCCGGCACCGATACCTACTCCGCCATAGCCGCAGGCATAGGCGCCCTCAAGGGCACAAAGCACGGCGGCGCCAACAAAAAGGTTGCGGAGATGCTGAACTACTTCAAAAACGACCTTGATGATATTACGGATGAGAATCAGGTAAGGGACTATTTAGCCAAAATCCTGAGAAAAGAAGCGGGCGACAAAACCGGACTTGTTTACGGTATGGGCCACGCTGTTTACACCATATCCGACCCGAGAGCCAGAATTCTCAAAAAGAAGGCGGAGGAATTCGCCGTCGGCTCCGAGTTTGAGGATGAATTCAGGCTTATTTCTGCAATAGAAAAATACACCCCCACCCTTTTTGCTGAAATAAAGGGCTCAGATAAAGAAATATGCGCCAATGTGGACCTTTACTCCGGGCTTATCTATAAGATACTGCGGATACCCGATGACCTTTACACTCCGGTATTTGCCGTTGCCCGCTGCGCAGGCTGGTCCGCACACCGCATAGAAGAGATAGTTACCGGCAAGCGGATAATCCGCCCGGCTTACAAGAATGTAAACCAGAAGATTTCCTACACCCCGTTATCAATAAGAAAGTAAGAAGGAATACTATGAAAACCAAAGCTGAATCCGGCTATATTATTGAATCCGTTATTCTGGCGGTAATAATACTGCTCACCCTCCCCTTAAGGACGGTGCAGTATTACTCCGTAATTGAACCCGGCTCCGGGTTTTATACCAAGATGAGCGCAACGGTTATACTGTTTTATATCCTCATTGCCGCTGCCTGCCTGTTTTTTGTGTGCTCCTCTTTTGCAAAGAGGAAAAAATATACTCTGGACTCATCGGCAAAGAAAAGACCGGTTTACGGATTTTTCTGCGCCCTTTGCGGCATTGCCGCGGGCATAAGCGCTTACAGAGAATATTCCCTTAAAGATGTTGACACCTCAAAATACACGGTTTCATCCACGGTTATGCAGAGCGCCTCAAGCGGCCTGCTGGCCCTTCAGATGTCATTTGCGGTTCTTTCCGCCGTATTCTTTATTCTGCTTGCCATTTCCTGCTTTATGGGCAGAAACTTATCGGATTACAAGCTCTTTTCACTGGCTCCGGTGCTGTGGAATGTTTTCCGCCTGGTGGTGCGTTTCACAAGAACCATAAGCTACATAAGAGTTTCCGATCTGCTGCTTGAAATGCTTATGATATCCGCATTCTGCCTTTTCCTTATGGCGTTTGCTCAGAGCAACTCTCAGATAAACGCCAAGGGCATCGAGTGGAAGATACCGGCACTTGGCTTTACGGCGGCTTTGCTTGGCCTTATCTGCTTTGTGCCCAGGGCAATACTTACCGTAACCGGCCACGCCGATATGATGTATGCCCTTTCAAGGGCAGATATTGCAGACCTTGCGCTGGCGCTGTTTGCCATAGCTACCGTTACAACAAGGATGGTTGCCGTTTCCGGCTCGGTTATCACCGCCGGAGAGCCCGAAAGCGAAACGGCTGAATAATTTATGCTCGCTAACATGCTGATTGCGACCCGTCAGGTCGCCATACTGTTCATAATGGCCCTTGTTGGGGTTATATCGGATAAAGTGGGATGGTTTTCCGAATCCACTGCAAAAAAGTGCACGGACATCCTGTTTTATGTGATTACCCCGGCCAAAATACTCGAAAGTTTCTTTACCCTTGAGTATTCAAAAGAAACTCTCAAAGGCCTGTTTATTGCCATAGGCGCGGGGCTCCTGGCCCACGCCGCGGCAGCTCTTGGGGCGGGGCTGTTTTTCAACAAAACTCCACCTGAGAAGAAAGCGATTTACAAATATGCCTGCGTTTACGGCAACTGCGGATATATGGGGCTGCCCCTTGTGGATGCGGTTGTAGGCAGCGAAGGGGTATTCTACTGCTCGGCTTTTGTTATTTCATTTCAGATATTCACTTTTACCCACGGCGTGTGGCTCATGACAAGGGACAGCGAAGAGGGCAAAAAAGCCATAAACCTCAAAAAGCTTATACTTAACCCCGGCGTGCTGCCGGTTTTTGTGGGGCTGCCTGTTTTTATCTCGGGGATAAAACTTCCGGGCGTAATCAGCACCCCGGTAAGCTCCATAGCCCACATGCTCTCTCCCCTTGCAATGCTCATATTCGGCGCATATATAGCTCACACTGATTTCCGCTCCGTTTTCAGGAACCCCCGTATATTCGGCGTGGCGCTTTTTAAGCTGTTTGCCATGCCCCTTGCAATGATGGTTGCGCTGCACTTTACGGGTGTTACCGGAGCCCTTGCCACCACGCTTCTGATTGACTGTGCCACTCCCCCTGCCAACAATACGGCAATGTTTGCCGCAAAGTATGATAAAGACACGGCCCTCGGCTCGCAGATTGTGGCGGTGGTCAGCATTTTATCAATATTCACTTTACCCTTTATGATTGCTCTGGGCGGTATGTATGTATAATATTCTGAACGAAATATCGGACCTGTGGGGCTTCTGCCCCTTTGATAAGGTTAAGGATAATCTTATTGAGTGCAGGGCCAAAAGCCGCCTGCCTCAGGATGCGAAAACGGTTATTGTTTTTGCCTTTCCATATCTTCTGCCCGAGGAAAAATACGAAGGGCTCAATGTTTCAAAATACGCCGCTGTTGAGGATTACCACGGCATTGTACCGGTAAAGCTTCAGCAGGGCTGCGATAAGCTTAAAGAACTGTACCCGGGTGAGGAGTTTGTGTGCTTCAGTGATAACTCCCCCATACCCGAGGTTTACGCCTGCTGTGAAGCGGGCATTGGAGTAAAGGGAGCGAACTCCCTGCTGATTACGGAAAAATACGGCTCCTTTGTTTTTCTGGGCGAAATAGTAACCACACTTGCCCTTGAAAGCGAAAGGCCTGCCGCGGGAATGTGCACAAACTGCGGCAGATGCAGCAAAGCCTGCCCCACGGGAGCCATAGAAAACGGCATTATAAACCGGGAAAAATGCCTTTCCCACATCACCCAAAAAAAGGGAGAGCTGACCCCGGAAGAAAAAGAACTTATCAGAAAAAGCGGCTGTGCCTGGGGCTGCGATATATGCCAGAATGTATGCCCCCTTAATAAAAATGCAGGCACAACCGGGATTGAAGAATTTATAGCATCCTCTCAGCCGGAGGTTACCCTTGACACGGAAATTGAAGGCCGGGCTTTTGCCTGGAGAGGAGAAAAAGTAATTAAAAGGAATCTTGAACTGCTGGAGGACGACAATGGAAGTTAAGGGTTTCGATTTATCCTCGGCAACCGAAAACAGGATAGCTGAAACCGTGGCCGCCGGCAGATTCCCCCACGCCTGCATAATTGAAGGCGGCAGCGAGGAATACCGGCTGGAGCTTGCCCGTAAAATTGCCGGCGCGCTTATATGCGGCAATAAGGAAACAGTCCCCTGCGGTATATGCAGCCACTGTCACAAGGCGCTTAAACATATACACCCGGATATTGAGGAATATTACCCCAAAACCGACAAGGGCAAGAAAGAAGAAGCCTTCTCTGCAGATTATGTGAGAGATATAAGGGATAAAGTATTCATAATCCCCAATGAGGCGGATAAAAAAATCGTTATACTTTCAAACGCCCAGCGGATGAACGACACCGGGCAGAATTCTCTGCTTAAAATACTGGAAGAACCACCCGGGTACGCCTATTTCATATTCCTTTGCCCGTCAAAGGATTACTTCCTTGACACCATACTTTCAAGGGTTACGGTGTGGTCCCTTTCCGGGGGCACGGAAGCGGAAGGCGCCGCCTTCACCCGTGAAGAGCTTGCTGAGGCCGCAGAAAAAATGATAAAAGCCATGCTCAGCGGCTCGGAATATGAAATAATGAAGAGCGCCTCGGTTTTTGATAAGAACCAGAAGCTTCTGCAGGAAACGCTGCCTGTTATCAAAGAAATACTTGCAGCGGCCCTGAGAATAAAATACAATGCCCCGGAGGAAACCGGCTTTGAAACCGCGGCGGAAACAGCGGCAAAACTGCCGGCAAAATTCATTGCTGAACTTATTGATTTTATTGACGAACTGTGGGAATCAATGAATTACCACGTTAACCTGAACCTTGCAATATCACGGCTGAGCTCCCGCCTGCGCAAAGCGGCCGGAGGAGATTGAAACAGGAGAAAATTATGGCTGAAATAGTTGGAGTAAAATTCAAAGAAGTAGGTAAAATCTACTATTTTGACCCCAACGGGGAAAAGTTTGAAAAAGGCAGCTTCGCAATAGTTGAAACCGTAAGGGGAATAGAATGCGGAGAGGTTGCCATAGGCAACAAGGATGTTGATGAAGAAGAAATCGTAAAGCCCCTTAAAAAGATAATAAGAGCCGCCACGCCCAAAGATGTGGAGACCTATGAAAGCAACAAGAAAAAGGAAGAGGAAGCGGCGGAAATATGCCGCAGCAGGATTGAATTCCACAAGCTTGAAATGAACCTTGTGGATGTGGAATACACCTTTGACGGGGGTAAAATCCTTTTCTACTTCACTGCCGACGGCCGTGTTGACTTCCGCGACCTTGTAAAAGACCTTGCGGGCATATTCAAGACAAGGATTGAACTGCGCCAGATAGGCGTAAGAGATAAAGCAAAAATGGTGGGCGGCATAGGTATTTGCGGCAGGCCATTCTGCTGCAGCACCTTCCTGGGTGATTTTCAGCCCGTATCAATCAAAATGGCAAAAGAGCAGGGGCTTTCACTGAACCCGGGCAAAATAAGCGGATGCTGCGGAAGGCTTATGTGCTGCCTGAAATACGAGCAGGAATCCTACAAATATCTGCTTAAAAACACACCGAAACCCGGTGCTCTTGTAAAAACCAGAGAAGGCAACGGCACGGTGGTTGAAAACAATATTCTTTCGGGTCTGCTGAAAATTCAGCTTGAAAAGAGCCCCGCCGGCATACTCAAGGTATTCCATAAGGATGATGTAAAAATCATCAAAGACGGCTCCATTGAAGTGAACAAGGATGAAATGGAAGCCCTGAAAGATATAGAAGGTTAAAAATACACAAAAAAAGAGGCTTACAGCCGGTTACCGGCTGTAAGCCTTTGTTTTTTACTATACAATCAAAGGGTTTCAAAAAGCTGTGTTCCTTTGCCTTTAAAAGCTTTGTCAAGGGCGAAGGCGGCAAGGGCGTAAACCGCGGTAAGTGCCGCAAGAATAATAGCCTGAGGAACTAATGAAGAGAGGGCATAACCGGCAATACCGGAAAGTGCGCATATAACCATACCCGACATAATGCCGAGGAAAACGGACATACTCTGCTTTATGGGTATTACCTCGTTGGTCCAGGTCATTACGGGCTTATAAAGGTTTACCATAACACCCAGCCTGCCGAAGAAGGAGTTGAAAGCAAACACAGCCGTGCACATAAACAGGGCCGTAAGCAAATCCGCCCCCAGCACAGCTGCCGAAACAGCGGCAAGAATCTCCGCCGGCAGAATGTTAAGCACAAACTGGAGCCGCGCCTTTGCGGTAAGTATATCGTAAGCCCTTACGGGCAGGGATTTCGGAATCCATACATTTTTACCCTCAAGTGAAACGGAGGGGGATGAAATGGGATTCATACCGCACATCATACAGATAAGGCAGGCGAATACCGATGGCATGGCGCCAACAGCCTGAGGCGCGTTCTCAAAAGCTTTTGAAATAAAATCCGGTTTTATGATAAGTATTACCGAAGCGGCAATCATTACAATCAGCCCGAAGCCGCCGTTAAGCATATAGTTGGCGGAGCCCAGGAACCTTGACAGCTCCTTTCTGAGAAGGGCGGATTTAACGCTCCTCTGCTTTGCCGCCCGGTTTTTGTAAACACCCTTTGCCGAGCCCCTGTTGCGGGTAACCATTTTAAGAAAGGTAAGGGACATTACGGTAAGAGTTAAAGCGAGCATTACAAAAGCGAAAACCGTGAACAGGGCAAACTGCTTTATATCACCGGCGGCGCCCATACCGAGAGCGTAAACCGGCATTGCTTTCCGCAATAAAGCGTCACTTATGGAATCCGCCCTGTTTATGATAAGTGTCACATATTTCTGCAGATTTATCCACAGGTAATAGTAGCCGCCCAGAAGTATAACGGAAATTATTACGGAAACTATGTTTCTGTTTTTTACACGGGTTGCCGCCAGAGCAACCAGCCAGCCCAGAAGGCAGGTAAGGGTAAGCACAACAAACCCGATAATGAATAAAAGCAGCAGGGGCAGTATTACGCCGGCAGCGCCTCTGTCACGGATGCCGGGGTCCGCAATTATTGCGGGCATAAAAACAACGCCCTCATAAATGGTGCCCAGGGTATAAGCGCCCAGCAGCCGTGATGCAAGCACATAGCCGGCGGGGATGGGCATTGAGAGAAGCAGATCGTTATCTTTGGCGTTATAAAGGGACGCATATGTATTGAAAACTGAACCGAAAACGCCGATGGCAATACCCATAAGAGCCATAATGGAATAATACAGCCAGCTCATGCCCTGCATATAAAGGGGACCCGCAAGCTGAGAGGATATGTTAAAAAACATATAGCCGATGCTCAGAAGGGCAAAAACAAAAATGCCCATATACATCGCTATGCCTTTTGCATCACGGGCTTTGCCTGTTTTACGGTCCACAAAATACGCCGCAAAATACTCCGAAAACTGTTTTTTTATCAGAGCTTTCAGCATAATTATTCCTCCAGTTCCAGAAATACGGATTCAAGGGAATCATCGCCCTTGACTTCATCCATTGTGCCGGAAACAACGAGCCTGCCGTTTTTGATAATAGCTACCTTATGGCAGAGTTTTTCGGCAACCTCAAGAACATGGGTTGAGAAGAATATGGCGCCGCCTTGGGAGCAGATATCCGCCATAATCTCTTTAAGAACATGGGAGGATTTGGGATCAAGGCCCACAAAGGGCTCATCCATGATAATCAGTTTCGGGGAATGAATCAGGGCGGAAATAAGGGCAAGCTTCTGCTTCATACCGTGGGAATAGGACTGCACCGACTGACCCAGGTTTCCTTTTATCTCAAAGGCTTCGGCATATTTGTTTATGAGAGCGTGCCTTTCATCGGCGGGAACACCGTAAATATCGCCCACAAAATTGAGGTATTTGATTCCCGTCATAAAATCATACAAATCCGGGTTGTCGGGGATATAGGCCAGCTTCTTTTTGCACTCAAGGGGTTTTTCCGCAAGGGAAATGCCGTCTATGAATATTTCACCTTCATCGGGGCGCAGAATACCCACAGCGCTTTTCAGCGTTGTGGTTTTTCCGGCACCGTTGTGCCCTATGAACCCGAATAACTCTCCGGGCTGAATGTGTAAAGAAAGGTCATCCACGGCAACCTTGCTGCCGAATTTTTTGGTAAGATGTTCGATTCTGAGCATAAATTAACCTCACGCTTCTTCGGGTATAATGAGGGCGGCTATGAGATAGGCGATAACTCCGCTGCCGCCTGCAAGGGTAAAGAGCACCACTGCAAGGCGTACCCAGGTGGAATCAACGCCGAAATACTCGGCAAGGCCTCCGCATACTCCGAAAATCTTTCTGTCAACTGAGCTTTTTGTAAGTTTTTTCATAATATCATCTCCTGTTATTTTACATCATTATTGTTTATTTTTCAATCACCTGAAAAGCAGGGAAAGCAGGGCTCCTGCAAGAAGGAGCATAAAGAAGGTTCCGCAGCCGCAGCCGCAGCCGCAACCTCCCCTGCCGTGATGACCGCAGTTGGGGCAGAACATTTCGTCATCTCCTTTCTTTGATTTCGAATATAATTTACAATAAATGCCGCCGATAATAAATAATAATCCGCTGCAAATAAGGGGTCCTATTTTTCTTTTCCGGTGTAAAACCGGTTTCTATTTTTCTCTGCTTATCTTTTTTTAATATAATTATAAATAAATACATTCTGTTTTTGCATTAACCGCAATATATGGTGTTCGGCTGAAATTAGGTGCGCTTTATATGCCGGGCTTCTGATTCTTCTCGCGATAGCGTAAAAAGGCAGCGGTCTTCGTTTTGAAGGCCGCTGCCGAAGCATTCCCTGCAGTAATAACTACTGTTTTGTGAAAAATATATTTATTTAATAAATATTTCCTCACCCGGACGGATGAGGAAACAGAGTCAGTTGTATTTGTTTTCTTTATGGCGGTACATATATTTGTCGGCAAGGGCACTCACGCACTCAACGGTATCCTTTTCGGGGTCAAATTCCGCGTAGCCGGTTGAAACGGTCGGCAGAGGAGTCCCGTCTATTGTTGCAGCGGTGATTTTGCCGTTGAATTCCCTGATAAGAGCTTCCGCATTTTCGGGATTCTTTATCAGCAACGCACAGAATTCATCACCGCCGATGCGGTAAATTCTGCCGTACGGTCCGAAAACTTCAATCAGCTCGTCGGCAGTCCGCCTGAGAACTCTATCGCCGAAACCGTGGCCGTTCAAATCATTTACCATTTTAAAATCGTTGATATCAAAGGTTATGAAGCACGCCTTTTTGTCAAGGCGCCTGCAGTCCGTTTCATATTTATTGCGGTTCAGCAGATGGGTCATCTCGTCCGATTGGGAAACGAGCGAGGAATAGAACACAAGTATCATTATCGATGAAAGCGTTATAACCGGCCAGTCAACCATATATTTTCTGTCATATAACTGAACTGCTATTCCGAGCACCATGAATGCTGTGACGGCAATTGCCGCGTCAATGTTATATGAATGGTAATCGCGGCTCAGAAGAATAAGCCCCGTAAAGAGATAAATGATTGAAATACCGAGCACGACGGCATAAATAATTACAAATTTTCCGCGGCAATAAAACCCGTCCGCATCAAAATAAAAGATGAAGCGGAAGCGGAGATTCAGCATAAGAAGAATAAAGTTTATTACCGGAATAACCGACATGGCTTTATGGGGCGTTTGCGGTCTGATAGCGTAAACAAAGATGAATGAAATGGTAGGAGACAGCGCAAATTCAATTGTTACAATCAGATAATGTATCCATATATAGGAGAGGAGCCGGCCGTCGCTGCGAACCTGCGCCCATTCGAGCAGTGTGCAAATCACCACCAAAACAAACGCGATTTCGAAGCACAGACGGTCATGCCTGCTGAGCAGTTTGAAACTGTTCATTATTACAAGCGTAATTATTGATGAAAGCACCGTGATAAATATCATAGCGGTATAAAGAGAATCAATCATATTGATACCCCCGCTCTATAAAATCATTTATATATTTATATTATTTATCAAAAAGTATTTTTATGTCAAGTGTAAAGCAGAAGAGCCGCGCAAATTAAGACAAATTGCACAAAATGAAACATAAAAAATTATCAAAAAATTTAAATACAAAAAATTTTTTCTTGACAAATTAAATAAAATGATTATAATAATAATGTTTTATTTTTAAAAATAATATTTGGCAAAACCGGGGAAATCCGGCGACGCAAAGTTTAGTGTCTAAAAGATTTTATCTCATGATTGACTGACTGCAAATCAACAGCGCCCTCCGGGCGCCGTCAGGTTTGCAGTCTTTTTTATTTTGGGGAGAGGTTATGGCGGCAAACGAACTGAAAAAGCTTAACCGCAGAGAACTGCTTGAGCTTCTGATTGGCGAAATGAGAGAAAACGACAGAAGAGAAGCGGAAATCGCGCGTCTGAACGGAAAGATTGAAGAGCTTAAAGCTGAGCTTGAAAACGTTCACATCAATATAGAAAATTCCGGTTCGCTTGCAGAAGCGTCGCTTAAGCTTGACGGGGTTTTCACGGCGGCGGATGAGGCCGTAAAAAGATACACCGCTGAAATCAAAAACCGTTACGTTGAGGCGATGGTTCGTCTCAGCCGCGATTATATCTCGCTATTAAATGACAAAACGGCGTGTTCTTTCACGCGCCTGACTGAGAAGCTGAAATCCGGAGTCCCCCTTTCACAGGATGAATTTGAAAGGCTTGTGCTCATGCCCCTGAGGCAGGAATACAAAAACGGCTGCTCCGCTCTGGCTGAGGAAGCGAAAGAACTTTTGAATATGCCGGGAGAGAAGACAGAATGAAAAAAAGACAAATCAATCCGTCTCCCGAATTAAATGAACTGGAGCGGGAACTCGGCCGTGAAAAGCAGAAACAGAAATTCCGCAAGGCGATAAGGTCAACGGTATATACTCTTGTAGTAACTGCGGCTGTTGCCGTTCTTGTGGCCACCGTTCTGCTGCCGGTAATGAGAATATACGGCAATTCGATGACGCCAACGCTGGTCGAAGGAGATATTGTGATTTCGGTCAAAGGAACGAAGTTTGAAACAGGCGACGTCGTCGGAGTTTATTACGGAAGCAAGATTCTTGTCAAGAGAATCATCGCGCAGGCGGGTGAATGGGTCAATATTGACGCCCGCGGCAATGTATATGTCAACAATCAGCTTATTGATGAGCCCTATGTTTCCGAAAGGGCATTGGGTGAATGCAATATAGAATTGCCCTATCAGGTGCCGGATAACGCGGTGTTTGTTATGGGCGACCACAGAAGAACGTCGATTGACAGCCGCAACACATCTGTCGGCTGTATTGAAACGGACGACATAGCCGGAAAAATCATTTTCCGCGCCTGGCCGTTCAAAAAAATAGGAGTAATAAGATAAAACAATTAAGATAAAAGAGGAAAATCATGCAGCAATTTGTTGAAAGCGCTGAGCGCTATACAACAGAATATGTAAGACGCCGTCGACGCAACAGAATTGTTCTGGCGCTGGGTGTGTTTGTTGTTTTTTGCACGACCTATGCGCTGATACTTCCCGCGATAACGCTGGAAAGATCTCTTGTGTGCGAGCAGACCGAGCATATCCACTCCGCCGCCTGTTATGAGGAGGTAGAGGTTCCCGCAGGGAAGGCGATTGACTGCGGAAAGGAAGAGCATAGTCATTCCGATGAGTGCTATGTTAAGAAAGTTTCCTACATCTGCGGCAACACCGACCCGGACCATGAACACACCGAAGACTGTATGTTCATCGAGCGCGAGCTTGTCTGCGGCAAAGAGGAACACTCGCACACCGGCGAATGTATGAAAGCCGTTCCCGCTCATACGGAAAAGGTTCTCAAATGCAAAAAGGCAGAGCACACTCACACAGACGCGTGTTACGATGCGATTCCCGACGGTGGAATCAAAGAGCCCGATTTTGTCCGGGAGATTGACGGACTTACGGTTTCCGTCAACGCCCCCAAAGGCGCGTTCCCGTCAGCGGTCACGATGAAGGTCGAAAAGGTTGACGACGAGCAGACGCTTGAAACTCTGAGAAATGCCGTTGAGGAAAAATCGGACAAGGTAATCGCCGTTGACATTTCGTTCATCAACGCAGACGGTGAGGAGGTTGAACCCGCGCTGCCTGTTTCGGTTAAATTCGCGTCAGAGGAAATCTCCGGCTGTAACGAGCCCGTTGTGGTTCACCTCAATGACGAGGGAGAAACGGCGCTGGTTGACCAGGCGGATGAAACCGTCGCGATGAACGAGGTTTCATTTGAGGCGGAGTCGTTCTCGGTTTACGCCGTTGTTGACGGCCAGGTCAAAGGCAGGAGAACTTATAAATTCTACTGGAAAGAGCCCGAGGGCTCAGAAGAGCCGCCCAAATATTTATTCCGCAATAACGCGGGTATAATTTCATATTATCAGATAGTCAAGGACGGGGAAGTGCTTCAGACTATTCCCGACCCCGAATATGACTCGGAAGAGAATCCGTATGTAAACCCCGATACCGGCGAGCCGATAAAGGTCAAGAGAGAATTCCTCGGCTGGTATCTTGCGAACGGAACAAAGCTCGAATTCGAGCAGCCGGTAACAGTAACCCAGGAAGAGGAAGTCAAGGTTTACGCAAGATTCACTCAGGTTTATTTCGTCACATTTTATTCCGGCGCAAAATCCTTTAATCCCGACACCGAAGAATACAAAAATATTATTCTGACGAGCAAGGCGGCTGTTCCCGACAATCTTGCATCGGGAGAAGAAAATCCTCCCGCGACGGTTACGATAAGCGATATAACGGTTGAGGCGCCTTTGCCGACGCAGGCATTCATGGGATGGTCATACACCGAAGGCGGTTCTGCCATTCCGGGCAACACGATAACGGTCAACACCTTCCGTACCGAGCTTTATCCCGTCTTTGAGGATGCGTGCTGGATAAGATACCAGGCAGACAAAGTCGGCGAGGGAGCCGAATATGTTCCCGCCGTACATATACAGCCCGGAGCCAGCATTTCCCAACTCGGTGTTTCCACCGAAGAGGGTATGGAATTCCTCGGATGGTACACAGAGCAGGACGGCGGTATTCAGGTTACGGACGGAAACGGAAATGTTGTTTCGACTGCCGGAACAACCTATCTTAACGATTCGCGTACAAACTATCTCAGGGGCGGAGCGTTAACCCTTAATGAAGATATTACGCTCTACGGCCACTGGACCGGAAAGATTGTCAACTATACGGTTGTTTTCTGGCAGCAGCAGGTTACCGATAACAAAGACGCCACCGACGATGACGTCGCTGCGGGCGAGGCGTACAGCAATCTTAAAAAGCATTACGATTACGCCTATCACGAAGTCCGCCAGGCGCAGGCAAAAACCACGGTCAGTACAACGAATGCTGACAAGAGTTACGATACAAATACACCAAGCGGTGTTACCGGCGACAATTGGGCCTTCTACACATTCAATGAGGCAAAAAACCAACCGATAACGGTAGGAAAAGACGGAAACAGTGTTCTGAATGTCTATTACGACCGGAAACTGATGACGATTAATTTCTACAAAAAAACCGGCAACAATTGGCCCTCGCCGGATAACCCGAACTTTTCTTTTACCGGCCTTTACGGACAGACTCTGACTCAGACGGATGCCGAAGGCACACAGATGTATACATACACATGGCCTACCACGGAAAGATGGCAGGAAGCCACTATTTCAAACGGAAGAATCAGTAATACTCTCGGCACTACTCAGACATATATTGACGGATTTATTTTCCCGGCAAGATACGGAAGCAATACCGTTTATAATCTCGGTACTACCGGTAATAACGGAAATGCGGAAATCCATCATTATCTTGAACAGTCCGACGGTTCATTTGCGCTCAAGCAAACGGTCAAGATGAATTCGAGTAATTCATCAACGTTTAATTTTACTAATAAATTCACCGGATATGAAGTTACGTATTACGTGACTAAAGGCGCGACTAACACTCCGCCTGCGACCTATACCGCAAACGACAAGAAGTCAATCACGTCGGGCACGAGTTACAGCAACACATCTCAGGCTTATCAGTTGACGTACAATTCAAACAACAATGATTTGTATGTTTTCCATGTCCGGTTTGAGCGTGAGATAGTTTTCTTCGACTCAATGGGCGACTATGAAGACGGAAACGGAACGCATACGGTAGCAGCCACGTCGATGACATTCAAGTATCTGGACGATATCAGCTCCGTAGCGAACAAACAACCGGATTATATAAGAAACAGATATTTCTTCACCGGCTGGTATGCGGATCCTGCCTGTTCGAAAAAGTTTGATTTCAACAGACAGATGCCCAATAACAACCTCCAGGTTTATGCCGGATGGGATACACAGTGGTATTGGATCAAGATAGATCCCAACGGCGGCGCATTAACCGAAACAGAAGCCACCTGGTTCTGGGAAGAAGCAGAAATCGGCAAAGTTGAACCCTATTATGATGTCAAGAGAGACTTCGTTGAATATGAAGACGGAGAATACTATTATCATTATGATGAGTTCGACACCGATCACGCGCTTGATGACGATTATCCGCAGCCGGTAACCCGTCAGGCACGGTACACGACAGACCCCGACGATGCTACCGACACCGAGACGAAATATATGTACCTTCCCTCGAATTATTCCCTTTGGGGCTGGTATAAAGTCGAGCTTGATGCAAACAATCATATTGTCAAGGACGAATCGGGCGAAGATGTAATGTCCCTGTATGACTTTGATTCCCCGGTTACCGGAAACCTGTTGCTAAGGGCAATGTGGAAAAAGGTAGGTCAATTCAATGTTTCATACTCGGCGGACGGTTATCTTCTGAATTCCGACGGCACATATTCATCGGATGGTGCAATACATGGTACCGGTGCTCCCAATGACCTGTCGGTATATTCCGATAAGTCAAATGCGCAGGCAATGCCGAAGCCGGAATCCCCGGACGGATACGAGTTCCTCTACTGGGCGCTGGTTGATGACGAAGGAAACATAGTCAGAAGATATTATCCCGGAAACACCTATATGATAAACTCCGACTATGCGGATGAATACAACACCCTGCATCTCAAAGCGGTTTATCTTAAATATGAAGACCTTCCGGTTGAAGCGGCGGGAATCAAGTATAATTCAAATACTGTTGATATTCTCGGCAACACGCTTGTTACCGAAAGCGGCACCGTTCTTCCCGCGCTTGAGGCGTTCGACCAAAAGATACAGTATAATGAAGCAATAGATATAAGGTATCTTAATGAGTTCACCTCCGAAAGTCACAGCGAAGGCGACGTAAACTGGGATCAATGGGATGAGCATAACGGATATACGTTCCTCGGATGGGACCAGAACCCGTATCTGGATGAAACCCAGACGCCGCAGTTCAAGTATAATTCAGGCAACGGAAAGTTTTATGTTGCAGACCCCGATACGGGAGAGTACACCATTGAGGTCACGCAGATAGCCGGCGACCAGACGGATCCTCTGCCGAACACACTCTACGCGATATGGGAACCCACCACGGTCAGGGTAAAAATAAGCAAGGTCGTTGAAGGAACAACCGATGACAAGCTGAAAGATTTTGATTTCCTGGTTAATTACATTAAGTATAATGTAAACACTTCCTCCAAAGAGGAAAGGAATGACACTTTCACCCTAAAAGACGGCGACCCTGCGAAGGATCTTGATAACGTTGTACCGTTCGGTATGATAATGACAGTTACGGAAACAACGGCGGATGATTCGTTTGAGACGGTTTATACCGGAATAAGAAACACAGACGCCTATCACAATCCCGTAACTCCGGCAGTCACCCTGACTCCGCAGGGATCAGGAAATAACGAGTTTGTAATAACCGGTGACACCGATATAACGGTATATAATATCCGTAAGGAATACGCCGTTTCGATAATGAAGACAAACGAAACTCTTTCCCAGCCGCTGGCAGGAGCGGAGTTTACTCTGAAAGGACCCGACGGCACGGTGCTGTATGACAACATTGTGTCCGGAACGGACGGCATGCTTTCGGCATCCGGTGTCACGGTATTCAACCTTGCCCACACGGGCGGTCCCAATGCAGGAGCGACGAATTACGAACTGATTGAAACCAAACAGCCGGACGGCTACGCAATGCCCGACAATCCCGTTATAACCATAGCGGTTTACGCGGACAAGGTCACGGTGATGCAAAACGGAAACGAACGGACCGTTGAGGGCTCCACCACAGCAGCGGACGGAACTGCTCCCGTAACAGTCAAGGTTACAAACACGATGAGCGGCCACACCCTGCCGATGACAGGCGGCAGCGGAATCTTCTTCCACATAACCGCCGGAGCGCTGCTGATGACAGCCGCGGCATGGATTTACATCGTGCGCCGCAGACGTGACGCAGTAAAAGTATAAACATCAACCGATATATAATTAAAGTTAAGGAGACAAACTATGAAAACCATTAAAAGAATTTCAGCTGTTTTATTTGCAGTAATTCTTGTCGCCATTATGGCTGCACCGGCTTTCGCGGCTGATCACAAGGGCGCGATCAAGGTTACTGATGTTACACCCGAAAAGACTTACAACATTTACCGTGTTTTTGATATGACGGCGGATGTTGACGACACCGATCCCGCAAACCCCGTAGTCAATGGCGTTTTCTATACAGTTAATGCGGACTGGGCAGATTTCTTCACAACAGGCGCGGGCGCTGCATATCTTGTCAACAGCGATTCCACAAACACGCTGCCTATTACCGTGTTTAACAGCGCAACCAAATATATCAACATCACTGATGATAATGTAGCAGAATTCGCACAGGCGGCGCAGGAATATGTTCTCAGCAAGCCCGTTACCGCCACCGCCACTCAGGACGCTCCTGTTGCAGGAACAGTTCCGATGGAGGTAAACTTCACAAACCTCGACCTCGGTTATTATCTTGTTTATCCTTACGGCGCAACTCAGCTTAAAGGAATAAACGCTTCCATCTGCGCTCTTACTTCCACAAATCTCACTCAGGAAATAGCGGCGAAATCAGAGTACCCGACCATTGAAAAGACTGTCGGCGCAGGCGAAACCGACGGCAGTTACGATATCGGCGATGAGCTTGAATTCACAATCAAAGGCGTTGTTCCCGATACCACAGGTTACACAACATATATCTACAAGATTTCCGACGAAATGTCCGAAGGTCTTGAGTTTGACACAACTTCCCTTACAATCACCGTCGGCTCAACCACTCTTACAGATACCGACCTTGAGGAAAAGACAGTTTCGGCAACCGGATTTTCATTCAAAATCGCGGATATAGGCTCTTATGATGTCGGCGATGAAATCACCGTTACCTATTCGGCGGTAATCACATCCAACGCTCTCAGAGAACGTCCCGCGAACGAAGCTGCTATGGAATCAAACAATGCCCAGCTTACATACAGCAGAGATCCTAGCATTTCCGGTGAAACCGGTACCGACAACAGCACTCCCGTTGAAGTTGATATTTACACCGGCACGATTCAGATTAACAAGGTTGACTCCGAAGCGGCTGGCGCAACCAAACTTCAGGGCGCACAGTTCGTTCTCAAAAAGGGCGAAGGCACAAATGTCAAATACTACAAGCAGGATCCTACCACAAAAGCTGTTACATGGGTTGACAGTAAAGACGACGCAACTGTTGCAATATCAAGCACTGACGGCGTAGCACTCTTTGAAGGTATCGCGGACGGTACCTATCAGATCGAAGAAATCGCCCCTCCCACCGGCTACAACAAGCTCAGTGCAGATGTCACCGTTACAGTTGACAGCAAAGGAGCCGGCCATAATGTTACCGTTGAACAGCCTATAGTAAACAAGAAGGGCTTCGAGCTTCCCGGAACCGGCGGAATCGGTACCACGATCTTCTATACTCTCGGCGCTATCCTTGTTCTCGGCGCAGGCATCCTTCTCATTTCAAAACGCAAGATGAGCAGCAAGGCAAACGGCTGATTATCATAAATGAAACGGAAAAGCGGAAGATTGTCAACGGCTCTGCTTGTTCTTGTATTTCTTGCCGGGCTGTCGCTGATGCTGTATCCTGCTGTTTCAAACAGATGGAACGGATACCATCAGACACAGGCTGTGCTGGGATATGAAAAGGAAATCAGAAATCTCAGTCCGGCATATCTGAAAAAGGAAATTGAACTTGCAAGAGAATATAACAGGACTGTTGCCGCAAACGGCATGGTCTGGAAAATGAATGATATTCAGAGAGCCGAGTACGAATCTTTGCTGAATATTGACGGCAGCGGAAATATGGGTTATATAGAAATACCCAAGCTAAAAATTATGCTGCCCGTTTATCACGGAGTTGAGGAAAGAGTCCTTCAGAGGGCAATAGGCCATATTGAAGGTTCTTCCCTGCCGGTAGGCGGTGAAACAAGCCACTGCATAGTCTCGGGCCACCGCGGACTTCCGTCGTCAAAGCTTTTCACGGATATTGACAAGCTTATGCCGGGAGACCTGTTCACCCTGAACGTAATGGGTGAGGTGCTGACCTATGAGGTGGATAGTATTCACATAGTTGTACCCGAGGATTTTTCCAACCTCGCGCTTGAAGAAGGCAGCGATTACTGCACGCTTGTGACATGCACGCCTTACGGAATCAATACGCACAGACTGCTTGTGCGCGGCCACCGTGTGGCAACAAAAGAAGGAAGCGCGGCCGTAACCTCCGAAGCGATCAGGATTGATCCGCTGATAGTGGCTCCGGTTCTCGCAGCGCCGATACTTCTGACGTGGATAATTCTTGTGCTCACACGGCCGGTAAAAAAGAAAGAAACAGAAGAAATTATAAAAAAGGAACGAGGTGAATCCGAATGAAAAAAGCAATCCGCACGCTGACTGTGGCGCTGTGCTGCCTTATACTGATATTTACGACTGCAGCGCCTGCATTTGCCGCGGATTTCGATCCCTATGCAAAAAACAGTTTGGAGATTATTTTTCAGGCGGATAAAGACACCCTGATTCCCGGAGCCGATTTTCATATTTACAGAGTCGGAGCGGTTGACGAGGACGGTGATATTTACGCGGTTGAGCCGTACGGATACTATCCCGTTCTTATCACTGAGGTTGACAATGTCAGCGGGAATTTAGGCGCAGCTCTCGCGCTCAAAGGCTTTGTGCTGGCGGAGGATATCGCACCCGATGCTTCGGCGCAGACCGACAGCGCCGGCAGATGTAAGTTTAATGGCCTTGATTCGGGCATCTATCTTGTATTTTCCGACCCCTGCGAGTATGACGGCAGAATATACTCCTCAAAGGCAATTCTTATTCGCCTGCCGGCAAAAACCGTTGATGGCGAATGGACAAATGATGTTCAGATAATCCCGAAATCCGATGTCAGGAAAAAAACCGGTGCCAGTATTGAACGCAAGGTCCTGAAGGATTGGGAAAACGAAGATAAACTTCATATAGCAAGACCGCCTTACGTGAAGGTGCTTCTTCTCAAAGACGGCGAGGTATATGATGAGGTGCGCCTGAGCGAATTAAACCACTGGCGTCACACCTGGAGCAATCTTAATGAAACAAGCGACTGGACAGTTGCCGAGATTCCCGCTCCGTATGCCTACACCATTTCGGTAACACAGGCGGGCGAAACCTTTGTTATAACAAACACTAAGAGGGATGAATCCACCCCGGTTATTCCGATAGTGCCGATTATCCCGATAGTACCGATAATTCCGATTATCCCCATAATACCTTTTATTCCGATTATTTACATTCCTGGGGAAACACCCGAGTTCCCCGATATTCCGGATATTCCGGATATACCCTCGCTCCCGATTCAGCCGGTCGATCCTGTGCCTGAAACAACACCGCAGTCTCCCGGTGACGGTCAGGAAACAGAAAAGACCGAACCGACTGATTCCGGACGGCTTCCGCAGACAGGCCAGCTCTGGTGGCCTCTGCCTGTCATGCTTGCAGCAGGCCTGATACTTCTGGTCTGCGGAATCGATCAGAAGCGCAAGGAGAGGGAAAATGAAGCATAAAGGCACAAAACTGATAATCGCAGGGACAGCACTTCTTGTGCTGTCCCTCGGGCTTTTCACTTATAATATCGTAACTGATTATCTCGCCGGGAAAGCGGCTGACGGGGCGGCAACGGCGGTTTCAGAAAAAACCGGAACCGTCAGGGAAACCAACGATGCCGGCGAAGCTATAATTCCTGATTACATGCTCAACCCCGAAATGGATATGCCGTGCGTCACGATTGACGGAGTTGATTATATAGGCACTGTAACCCTGCCTTCAATCGGTCTGAAGCTTCCCGTTGCGGCTGAACTGACAATGCCGGTGCTGAAAAACTCACCCTGCCGTTACAGCGGCTCGGCTTATCTTGACAATATGGTTATAGCGGCGCATAATTACCGCTCCTATTTCCGAGACCTTCAGAAGCTTTCATCGGGCGACACCGTGATTTTCACGGATACCGACGGCAATGAATTTGAGTATTCAGTCAAGGAAACAGAAATCCTTCAACCGACGGAAATTAACAAAATGACTTCATACACAGACGGTCTGACGCTTTTCACCTGCACAGCCAGCGGCAGGGCGAGAGTGACCGTAAGATGCGAAAAAATCAAAGAGCACAGTTAACTTAATAAAACAAAATGGCTGCCACCCACTGAATATAACAAACAATAATATATAAAAAGCCGGCAGGTTTCAGAAACCTGCCGGCTTGATTTATTATAATTGTTTATGCTTTGCCTGCGCAGCCGAGAACGGCGGTCATCTTATGCTCTACAACATCCTGGATGGCTGCTCTTGCGGGCTTGAGATACTGCCTGGGGTCAAAGTGTGAGGGATTCTCTGCGAAGTGCTTGCGGATAGTAGCGGTAAGGGCAAGGCGGAGGTCGGAATCAACATTGATTTTGCACACTGCCATTGAGGATGCCTTCCTGAGCATATCCTCGGGGATACCGATGGCATCGGGCATTTCGCCGCCGTACTGGTTAATCATCTTTACATACTCGGGCATAACGGAAGATGCGCCGTGAAGAACGATGGGGAAACCGGGAAGGCGCCTGCCCACTTCTTCAAGAATATCAAAGCGGAGCTGGGGCTTCTGACCGGGCTTGAATTTGTAAGCGCCGTGGCTTGTGCCGATAGCTATTGCAAGGGAATCAACGCCGGTTCTCTTAACAAAATCCTCAACCTGCTCGGGCTTTGTGTAGCTCTCATTGCCTGCTTCAACAACAACATCGTCTTCAACGCCGGCAAGGGTACCAAGCTCGCCCTCAACAACTACGCCGTGGGCGTGAGCATATTCAACAACCTTTTTGGTAACTGCGATATTATCCTCATAAGCGAGGGATGAGCCGTCAATCATAACAGAGGTGAAACCGCCGTCAATGCACTGCTTGCAGGTTTCAAAATCGGGGCCGTGGTCAAGGTGAAGGGCAATGGGAACGCCTGCTTCCTCAACAGCAGCGTCAACCATCTTGGTAAGGTAGTTGAGGCCTGCGTAGTCTCTGGCGCCTTTGGAGCACTGAAGAATAACAGGGGCGCGGAGATTCTTGGCGGCGTTTACGATGCCCTGGATAATCTCCATATTGTTTACATTAAATGCGCCTATGGCGTAGCCGCCCTCATACGCATCTTTGAACATCTGGGTTGTGGTAACTAATGGCATAATATACACTCCTAAATAAAAAATGTGGTTCAATAAAGGGCACTGCCCCGTAATTAAAGCATGGGGGTAGAATCCCTACCGTGGTTATTATATCAAAAACAGCGCTTTTGTCAACTTATATAAGCGTGATTTCTTGCAATTCTTACAGCCATAATGTATAATAAACAAAATAAACAATACTGCCGGAGAAATATATGAAAACAGAAATAATCGGGCTTGATAATGCCCTTGAATATGACAGGTTTGTTGAGAGCCACAAAAACGGCCATTTTATGCAGAGCTCGCTGTGGGCAAAGGTGAAATCGGACTGGGATTGGTTCGGGGTAATATGCCGCGATGATTCGGGCAATATTACCGGCACGGCAGGGGTACTTGTGCGCAAAATATCAAAGCTCCCCTACAAAATGCTTTACGCCCCCAGAGGGCCCGTATGCGACTTTGAGGATGCGGAAACCTTCGGAGCCCTTATTGCCGCAATAAAAAAAGAGGGCAAAAAACTGAATGCCTACGCCCTTAAAATTGATAAGGACGCGGACACAAAAGACGATGTTTACAGAAAACTTGTGACGGATGCAAAATTCAGGATTGACCCGGTTACGGACCGCTTCAAGGGGTTCCAGTGCGCAAGGGTAATACGCATTGACCTTGAGGGCAAAACCGAGGATGAGGTTTTTGCTTCTTTTGATTCCGGCCACAGAAGAAAAGTAAGGGTGGCTCTGAAAAACAATGTTGAAATTGAAATATGCTCAAGCGAAAAAGCGGAACTCTTTTACGATATGATGAAGGAAACCACGGAAAGAGACGGCTTTGAGCTCAGGAGCGCAGAATACTTTGCAAAAATACTTGATACCTTCGGCGATAAAGCACGGCTGTATATTGCATACTATACCCCCGAAGGCGGCGAAAGAACGGCAATAGCAGGGGCAATAGCTCTTGTTTACGGTGATAAGCTCTGGTATTTTTACGGTGCATCGCGGAATATTCACAGAAATGTGATGCCCAATTACCTGCTTCAGTGGGAGATGATTCGCTGGGCGGTGGAATGCGGCTGCCGTATATATGACTTCAGAGGCGTTACAAGATTTGACGAAGAGGACGGGCTTTACCGCTTCAAAAAGAAATTCGGCGCCTACGAAGAAGAATTTATGGGAGAAATGGAGCTTGTGCTGAAACCCGGAGCGGCCCTGATTGTTGACGAAGCGCAGAAAATAATCAAAAAAATGAGATAGGGGCGGGAGAAATGATAAAAGTAACAGTATGGAACGAAGGGCTGCATGAAACCCTGAGCACAGATGTAGCTGCAGTTTACCCCAAAGGCATACACAACGCAATAAAAGATTTCCTCTCTTCACAGCCGGATATCACTGCCGGCACCGCAACCCTCAAGCAGAAACAGTGCGGCCTTACACAGGAAGTGCTGGATAACACGGATGTGCTTATCTGGTGGGGCCACATGGCCCACAATATGGTACCGGATAAAGTTGTAAACAGAGTGTATGAGCGTGTGCTGGGCGGTATGGGGCTTATTGTGCTGCACTCCGGCCATTATTCAAAGATATTCAAAAAACTTATGGGCACCACCTGCAACCTTAACTGGAGAGAGGGAGACAGAGAACGGCTGTGGACCGTGAACCCCTCCCACCCCATAGCACAGGGCGTGCCTGCTTATATAAACCTTGATGTTGAGGAGATGTACGGCGAAAGGTTTGACATACCGGAGCCGGATGAGCTGGTATTCCTCGGCTGGTTTGCCGGGGGCGAAGTTTTCCGCTCCGGCTGCTGCTGGCAGAGAGGCCTTGGCAGGGTATTCTACTTCCAGCCCGGCCACGAATCAAACCCCACATACAGAAATGAGGATATACAGCGGATAATAATAAACGCAGTGCGCTGGGCTGCGCCTCAGAATCCCGTGCAAAAAGACGAAGGCAGCCCCCATGTAAAACAGTCACCGGAAGAAAAATATAAGGCGGAATAAAAATGGATACACTTAAAATCAAAAAACTTAAAGAAAACGCCCGCATACCCGCAAGAGCCACCTCCGGCTCGGCTGGAATGGACCTTTATGCCTGCATAGATGAGCCCGTAACGGTAAACCCCGGCGAAAAAGCGGTTATACCCACCGGCATTGCCATAGCTCTGCCCTCGCCGGAGCTGGGTGCGTTTATTTTTGCCCGCAGCGGCCTTGCAATAAAGCACGGCATAGGCCTGCTCAATGCTGTGGGAGTTATTGACAGCGATTATAGGGGCGAAATATGCGTAGGGCTTATAAATCAGCTCAGCGAGCCCTATACCATTGCGCCGGATGAGCGCATAGCCCAGATGATAATAATGCCGGTTTCCCTGATTCCCGTTGAGGAAGCGGAAGAACTGGATGAAACGGAAAGAGGAGCCGGCGGCTTCGGCTCCACGGGAAAAAGGTGAAAAATATGGCAAAAAAGTCTTTATCTATGATGCTGGCGGCAGTTATAATCCTGCTCTCGCTTTCCTTTGCCACTTCAGCTGCCGATACATCATACAAACCCTATGATGACAGCCGCTATTTTGAATACGGCGATTATGCTGTTCATTACCGTATATCGCCTGCAAAGGGTGAATATAAAGGCCGTATACTTATGATTCACGGCTTTATGTGCAGCACCTACAGCTGGCGCAATATGGCCGCGCTCCTCAGCGAGGCGGGCTATGAGTGCGTTATGGCGGATCTGCCGGATTTCGGCTACAGCACAAGGGAAACGAAGGATATGACAATTATCCCCCGCGAAAAGCTGATGATTGAGCTGATGAACAGCATTGCCCCAGGTGAGCAGTGGATAATTGCAGGCCACTCAATGGGCGGCGGAGTTGCGGTTAATATAGCGGAGCAGATAAAGGCCAAAGCCCTGCTGCTCTATTGCCCCTGCCCACAGAATGAATTTCCCGAAAGCGTTAAGGGATTAGTTCAGTCCTCTTTTATGGAAGGGCTGATGAACGGATTTTTCAAATACGGCACAAAAATCACTCCCTTTGTGAAGCTCGTTATCTATATGGCAACCAATAATTTCAAATTCGCAATGAATTATGATGTTGAGGGTGTTACCGGCCCGGTGCAGTATGACGGCTTCGGGGCGGGGATATGCGAAATGATGTATAATGTGCTGCCCACGGACCTTGAAAACACAGGTAAAATAACCTGCCCGGTGCTTCTGTGCAACGGCACAAACGATATTATCCTCAACGACAGCCAGAAAGGCGCCATGCTGGCCGCCTTCCCCGATGCAGAAACCCATACGCTTGATAAAGCCGGCCACCAGTGCATTGAGGACAGGGCCGATGAGCTCTGCGGCATTACCCTTGAGTTTTTGAAATGAGCCCTTGTAAATAACAGTGCTTTATTGTATAATATTTTTATTAAGCCCCTTAAGGAGATGAATAAATGGATCCTATTAAAGTTGATTTTGCAAACAAAGGCAGGCAGAAGGAAATTGTTATTCCCCCTGAAAAAGCTGCATTAAAAACCATAATCAGCATAGTGCTTACCCTTGTTACCGCAGTTGTGGCTTTTTATGTTATGCTGCCGGCAATTAACCCGAAATCTTATGACCTTTACATCTACCTCGGCGTTGTGGCCGCCTCCTATGTTGTGTGGCAGGGCATTTTAGCCGGAGTTATGAAAAAGCCGGAATACACCCCTTATGTTAAAAAGCAGGGAATAGTACCCGGTATCATTATAGGCCTGCTTGTTGTAGTGGTTGCAATAGGCTGGGTTGTTTCATCCCAGTTTTTCAGAGCCAAAAGCTACAGCAGAATAATTGATGTTGAAACCGATACCAACTTTTCAGAGGATCTGAGCGAAGAGGATGCAGAATCCTTCTCCGCCATCCCCCGCCTTGATGCCGACTCCGCATCACAGGTTGCGGCAAGGGCTCTGGGTTCCCTGGGCGAAATGGGCTATGTTTCACAGTTTACCGTTTACCCCCAGAATACCCAGATAAACTACAAGGAAATACCCGTAAGGGTAGCTCCCCTTCAGTATGCCAGCATTATCAAGTGGTTCTTCAACACCGGCAACGGCTTCCCCGGCTATGTTATTATTGATATGGCCAATGAGAGCGCAGAATTTGTTGAGCTCAATGAGGATAAGCACATAAGATACTCCCCTTCCGAGCACTTCAACAAACTGCTCAAGCGTTACCTTCGTTTTGAATATCCTACATATATGTTTGCTGACGCTACCTTTGAAATTGACGATGAAGGCAACCCCTACTGGATCTGCGCAAGGCTTGACAAAACCATAGGCCTCTTCGGCGGCACGGATGTTATAGGCGCAGTTGTTGTGAAGGCGGACAGTCCCGACGGCGAAAACAACTACTATACCGTGGACCAGTTCAAAAACGACCCCGAGCTTCAGTGGATTGACAGAATCTACAGCTCCGACCTTATAGTACAGCAGTACGATTTCTACGGAAAATACAGAAACGGCTTCTGGAACTCAATACTGGGCCAGAAGAACGTTGTTAAAACCACCTCGGGCTACAACTACATTGCCAAGGATGACGATGTTTGGATGTATACCGGCATCACCTCCGTTACCTCGGACCAGTCCATTACCGGCTTTGCCCTTGTAAACCAGAGAACCAAGGAAGCAAAATTCTACTCTGTTACCGGCGGTACCGAGAATTCGGCTCAGCTTGCCGCAGAGGGCCGTGTTAAGGACCTTGGCTACACCGCCACCTTCCCCCTGCTGCTCAACATCGGCGGTGAGCCCACCTACTTCCTCTCACTCAAGGATACATCAGGCGGCAGCAATATAGTTCAGCAGTACGCCCTTATCAATGTTAAGCAGTATAATAACAACAAGATGGGCGCTAACGGTACGGACCTTGCCAAGTGCCTTGCAGGCTACATTACGGCCCTTAAAGGCAGCGGCATCAAGGTAGATATTGACCCGGATGAGGTTGCCCAGCAGATTGAGGAAACCACAAAACCCGATGAAACCGATAAACCCGAAGAGCCCGATACAACCAAACCCGCGGATGTAAACCCCGATGCTCCCGGCATTATTGTGGGCAAGGTTGAGGATATCCGCACAGCTGTAAAGGGCGGCGAAAGCTACTATTACATCAGGCTTGAAGGCTCCGAAGCGTACTATTCAATCTCCGCTTCCGATGATGAAAATGTTGTTATCCTCAACAAGGGAGATACCGTTACGATCAACTTCAGCGGAAACGGCGCAATCCTTAAGGCGGATTCACTTAAAATAAACTGATTATAATGATCTGAGCCGGGCATAATACTGTCCGGCTTTTTTCGGAGACAATATGGAATTTTACGAGAATAAACAGGAACCCGAAAAGGCGGTGCTTGTTGCCGTTGACACCGGGGAATATGACTGCTCCTCATCGCTTGATGAGCTTGAGGAGCTGGCACATACCGCCGGAGCGGAAGTATGCGGCTTTGTTACCCAGAAGCGGGATAAGCCGGATAATGCGGCATTCCTGGGCAGCGGACGGCTTGAAGAACTGGCGGAATTCTGCGAAAGCAACGAAATAGATGTGGTGATTGTGGACAGCGAGCTTTCCCCGGTTCAGCAGAGAAATATGGAAAAGGCCGTTGACACAAAAGTAATCGACCGCACCACCCTTATTCTTGATATTTTTGCCGCAAGAGCAGTGAGCAACGAAGGTAAGCTTCAGGTGGAGCTTGCTCAGCTGAAATACAGCCTGCCCCGGCTTACGGGCCAGGGAACGAAGCTCTCAAGGCTGGGCGGCGGCATAGGCACCAGAGGTCCAGGTGAAACCAAGCTTGAAAGCGACAAAAGACACATAAGAAGGCGGATAAAAAACCTTGAGGATGAGCTTGCTCAGCTTGAAAAAAGAAGAAACCTTGCAAGGGCAAGGAGAGAGAAGGACAGGGTTGAAACCGTTGCAATAGTGGGCTACACCAACGCCGGCAAATCCACCCTCATGAATACCCTGACACAGGCGGGGGTGCTTGCGCAGGATAAACTGTTTGCCACCCTTGACCCCACCTCCAGAGCCCTTACCCTGCCAGACGGGCGCAGAATTATGCTGATAGACACTGTCGGCTTTATACGCCGCCTTCCCCACGATTTTGTTGAAGCCTTCAAATCCACCCTTGAGGAGGCCGCAAGCGCCAAAGTAATACTTAATGTATGTGACGCCTCGGACCCGGAATTCAAGGAGCATCTTGAGGTTTCAAGCAAACTGCTTGCGGAGCTTGGGTGCGAGAATACACCCATAATTCCGGTTTACAACAAATGCGATAAACCGGGAGTAATACCGGATGAAATCAGTGAGCCCGGAGCTGTGAGAATATCAGCCCTTACGGGAGAAGGCATTGAGGAGATGCTTGATGCCGTTTCAAAGGCCCTGCCGCCCACAAGGGCAAGGGTAAAAATGCTGATACCCTACTCTCAGGGAGCTGCTGCTGCCGTGCTGAGAAAAGACGGCACGGTGCACTCGGAAGAATACTCGGAAAACGGCCTGCTGCTTGATATTACAGCCGGAGTTGAGCTGATAGACAGGTATATGGACTTCTGCGTGTGAGAGTATCTGCGGGTTACAAAACTTGACAAATGTTACATAAAGATATATAATTTCAAAAAATAAAAGAAAGGAGCGATATCATGGGCGTTGACACCAGCGGACTTCAGGAACTGATTATCATGCTTTTCAGATGGATAAGGGATTTTGATGTTAAAACCATCAACACCGAATACATCCAGCAGCTTCTTACCACCTTTGCTCCCATCTGGAACCCCATCTGGGCTCTTGTAAACCAATTCCTCGGTGAGAAATTCGGCTTCTGATAAAAGTAAACAATATAAGCAAACTCCGCTTTCCGTACAGAAAGCGGAGTTTAATCTTTACAGCAGCAATTAAAATCTTGATATAAAACCGTTTTTCTGTTATAATCTTTTCAAATCTCAGGAAAGGGCCGGCAGTATGTTTGAACAGTTCACAGAATTCATAAACAGCCATAAGGTGCTTATTCTCGGCTTCGGCAGAGAGGGGCGCTCCACTTATGATATAATCCGCCGCCATCTACCGGAAAAAGAGCTGGGCATAAGCGATATAAGAGAAATACAGCTTGCGGACCCTAATGTAAAAACCTACAGCGGCAAGGATTACCTTGAGTGCATAAAGGATTACGACCTGGTAATAAAAACCCCGGGCATTTCATTTACGGATTTCATAGTGCCCAAAAAGGTGATAATCACCTGCCAGACGGACCTGTTCCTGCATTTTTCGGACTGTATGTGTATAGGCGTTACGGGCACAAAGGGCAAAACCATTGTTTCAACCCTTATTCACAACATTCTTCTGCAGGCAGGCAAAAGCTCCTGCCTTATAGGCAACATAGGCCTGCCGGTGCTTGATACCCTTGAGGACGGCGAGCCGGAAATTGCGGTGGTTGAAATGTCATCCCACCAGCTTGAGTTCACTACCGCTTCGCCCCATATTGCGGTGCTTACAAATATCTACCCGGAGCATATTGACCACCACAACGGGTTTACGGGGTATGTTACCTCAAAGCTTAATATAGTAAGGCATCAGGCGGCTGATGATTACTTCATAGCAACAGCAAACCAGAACTATGACGAATACTGCGATTTTTCAAATATTCCATCCACAATAATAAAAGTTACCACCGATATTTCCGGCTACGAGCGGATTTATGAGGCCGTGGAGCAGAACGATTACCTGCCCGGCATGCACAGCCTGCAGAATGCTTTTCTTGCGGCTCAGGCGGCCCGCTGCCTGAAAATAAGCGAGGATGATATTTATAACGGCATACTCAGCTACAAGGGGGTTGAGCACCGCCTTGAGCCCGTGGGTATTTATGACGGCATCAAATTTTACAATGACTCCATTGCCACCATCCCCCAGGCCACAATCTGCGGCATTGAAGCCATAGGCGATGTGGATACCCTGATTTTCGGCGGAATGTCAATAAACCCCAATTTTGATGATTTTGAAAGATTCTTGATGAACAGCCACATCTCGCACCTTATAGGCCTGCCAGATACGGGAAGGCAGATATGCACAAAGCTTGCAAACCGCGGGTGCTCAAAGGATCTTATTATGGTAGAGGATATGGAATCCGCCGTTCAGAAAGCATTTTCGGTTACGGAAAAAGGCAAAAGTTGCCTTATGTCCCCTGCCGCATCAAGCTATAATGTATATAAAGATTTTGAGCATAAAGGCAAGCATTTCAAGGACCTTGTGAAAGGATACAATGAAAAAGAAGTGTAAAGTATTTTATATACCGACAAAACCGCAAAAGTGTATGATTTTCGAAAAATTTTAATATTTATTTATACAAAGCCGACAGATTTGCCGGCTTTTTTTTGTTTATTTGTGAATGTTATACATTGCTAAAAAAACGGGTATGGGTATAATCAACCCGTATTAAGTATTACTTTACGAGGTATATTTATGAGTATAAGATTAGGTATTGATATCGGCTCCACAACCGTAAAAGTTACCGCCATTGATGAGAGCGGAAAGCTGCTTTTCCGTTCCTATGAAAGGCATTATTCAAAAACAAGGGAAAGAACCCTTGAAACCCTGCTTTCAATAAAAGACCTGCTCAGCGGTCAGAAGCTTACCGCTGTTATTACCGGCTCTGCGGGCCTTGGAGTAGCAAAAGCGGCAAAGCTTGACTTTGTGCAGGAGGTTTACGCCACCGCAGCAGCCGTAAACAAATACATACCCGATACCGACGCGGTTATTGAGCTTGGCGGAGAAGATGCAAAAATCATCTTTTTCGGAGGAGCCCTTGAGGAGAGAATGAACGGCTCCTGCGCCGGAGGCACCGGAGCTTTCATAGACCAGATGGCAACCCTGATGAATGTTACCGTAGACGAGCTTGATAAGCTCTCCGAGAACTATGAAAAGATTTACCCCATCGCCTCAAGATGCGGTGTTTTTGCAAAAAGCGATATTCAGCCCATACTCAACCAGGGCGGCAGAAAAGAGGATGTTGCCGCATCAATTTTCCAGGCCGTTGTTGACCAGACCGTGGCAGGCCTTACCCAAGGCAGAGAACTTAAGGGCAAAATAGTTTTCCTGGGCGGCCCTCTCCACTTCATTATGGGGCTGAGAAAAAGGTTTACCGAAACCCTTCAGCTTGATGAAGAGCACGCAATATTCCCCGAGGACGGCGACTGCTTTGCCGCCATGGGCGCTGCGCTCTGCTCGGAGGACTACGGCGAAATCCTTTATGAAGATATAATCAAAAAGCTTGAGGACAGCAAAAATGTGGTATCCTCAGTTGATACCCTGCCTGAGCTTTTTGAAACAAAAGCCCAGTATAAAGATTTTACGGACCGCCACAATTCCTTTGCGCCCCCTGCCCTTGATATAAAAACCTACAGGGGCGACGCATACCTGGGCATTGATGCGGGCTCAACAACCACAAAAATGGCACTTATTGCCCCGGACGGCGGCCTGCTTTATACCTTCTATCACTCAAATCAGGGCAACCCGGTTTCAATAGTGCTTGATTGCCTGAAAGAAATATATTCACTCTGTGAAGACAGAATCACAATAAAAGGCGCCGCGGTAACCGGCTATGGCGAGGACCTTATCAAAAACGCCTTCTCCTGCGACCTCGGTCTTGTGGAAACCGTGGCCCACTACAAAGCCGCATCCCACTTCAACCCGGATGTTGATTTCATCATTGATATCGGCGGTCAGGATATGAAGTGCTTCAAAATAAGGAACGGCGCAGTTGATTCAATTATGCTCAACGAAGCCTGCTCCTCCGGCTGCGGCTCGTTTATTGAAACCTTTGCAAAAGCTCTGGGCTACTCCATTGAGGATTTTGCAAAACTGGGCCTTTTTGCCACAAGGCCGGTAAACCTTGGCAGCAGGTGCACCGTATTTATGAATTCCAGCGTAAAGCAGGCACAGAAGGACGGAGCCACTGTTGAGGATATAAGCGCCGGACTTTCCACATCCATAGTTAAAAACGCAGTTTATAAAGTTATCAGAGCGGCAAGCGCAGATGACCTGGGCAAAAATATTGTGGTGCAGGGCGGCACATTCTATAACGACGCAGTGCTGAGAGCTTTTGAAAAAGAGCTTGGCAGAAATGTTACAAGGCCCACAATCTCCGGCATAATGGGCGCTTTCGGCGCAGCCCTTGCCGCAAAGGACCTGAAGCTTGAAAAATCCGCTCTGCTTGATAAAGAGGCTCTGAGCTCTTTTGTTCACACAGCAAAGCCCCTTACCTGCAACGGATGCACAAACCACTGCTCCCTTACGGTAAACACCTTTGATTCCGGCAGAAAGTTTATCTCGGGCAACCGATGCTCAAAACCCCTGGGCAAAAAAGCCCTTGAACTGCCGGACCTTTACAAATATAAATATGAAAAACTCCGCGCCCTTGAGGGCAAAGGAAACGGAGACGGCTCCAGAGGACGCATAGGCATCCCCTTCGGCCTTAATATGTATGAAAACCTGCCCTTCTGGTTTGAGCTTTTTACCAAGCTTAATTTTGAGGTTGTGCTTTCGCCAGAATCATCAAGAAGCTTATACATCAAAGGTCAGCGCACAATCCCTTCGGATACGGTATGCTACCCGGCAAAGCTGCTCCACGGCCATATTGAGGCGCTGGCAGAGAAAAATGTTGACGGTATATTCTACCCCTGCATGTCCTATAACTTTGATGAAAAATGCTCGGATAACTGCTTCAACTGCCCGGTTGTTGCCTACTACCCCGAGCTGCTGGCGGCAAATATGCCGGTGCTTAAACAGGTGAAATTCCATAACCCCTATGTGGGCCTTCACCGCAGAAAGGATTATGAAAAAATAGGCGCCGCCTGGTTCCGCGAGACTTTCGGAATACCGGAGAAGGAAGCTAAAGCCGCCATAAGAAGCGCTTACGCCGCTTATGATGCCTATAAAGCTGATATAATAAAAACCGGCGAAGAATACATTGACTACGCAAGGAAAAACGGTCTGCCCATAGTTGTTATGGCAGGCAGACCCTACCACATTGACCCGGAAATAAACCACGGCATAAACGACCTTGTAACCTCCTTCGGCTTTGTGCTTATCAGCGAGGATGCGGTTTCACACATTGAGGGCTTTGCCCCCCGCAAGGTGCTTAACCAGTGGACCTTCCAGGCCAGAATGTATAATGCCGCAAGATATGTATGCAAGCAGGATGATATGCAGCTGATTCAGCTTGTTTCCTTCGGCTGCGGCACGGATGCAATCACCGGTGATGAAATGCGCTCAATACTTGAGAAGGGCGGTAAGCTCTATACTCAGCTTAAAATTGACGATATAAGCAACCTGGGCGCGGTAAAAATCAGGGTGAGATCCCTTATGGCCGCTATGGAAGAAAGAAACAGAAACTACGCTTAAAGGAGAAAAATCAATGGCTGAATTGATTTATGATAAAACCGGCCGCCTCATTTTCACAAAGGAAATGAAGGAAGAATATACAATACTTATGCCTCAGATGCTCCCGGTGCATTTCGGTATGTTTCGCCAGCTCCTTGAGCTTGAGGGTTACCATGTGGATATGCTCACCACCAACCACAGGGGCATAGTGGATGAGGGGCTGAAATATGTTCACAACGATACCTGCTACCCCGCCCTGCTGGTTATAGGCCAGCTGATTGACGCAATAAAGCACGGCGGCTATGATGAGCACAAAGTGGCGCTTTTCATAACCCAGACCGGCGGCGGATGCAGAGCATCAAACTATATTCACCTGCTGCGCAAGGCCCTTGAAAAAGCGGGGCTTGGGTTTGTGCCCGTAATCTCGGTAAACCTTTCAGGTTTTGAAAAAAACCCGGGCTTCAAGCTGACTTTACCCCTTGTGCGCAAGCTTATATACGCAATGGTTTACGGCGACCTTATTGTGGATGTTGCCAACCAGGTAAGACCTTATGAGGTCAAACCCGGCTCCGCCGACAGGCGTACGGAAGTGTGGGAGCAGCGGCTTGTAAGGTATTTCACCAGAGGCAAGGGCATGAACAGAGGCGCAATGCGCGAAATATTTGCAAGGATTATAAAAGATTTTGAATCCATACCCGTTGAAGGCGAGCAGAAGGTGCGGGTTGGCGTTGTGGGCGAAATATATGTTAAATTTTCTCCCTTAGGCAACAATAACCTTGAGCAGTTCCTTTTAAGCGAAGGCGCGGAGCCCGTGGTGCCCGGCCTTACGGACTTTATGATTTTCAAGGTTTACAACCGTATGGTGGATGTGGATATCTACGGTGGAAAATGGCTTAAGAAAAAGGTTTGCGGCATTCTTAAAAGCTATATAGAGGGCTGCAAGCAGGATATGATAAACGCCCTGAACAACAGCCGTTTCAGAGCCCCCGGCACCTTTGAGGAAATGCACAAGCTGGTTGACGGATACCTTGGGGACGGCAACAAAATGGGCGAAGGATGGCTGCTTACCGGCGAGATGCTTGAGCTGATACACAGCGGAGTGCCCAACATAGTATGCACTCAGCCCTTCGGCTGCCTGCCCAACCACATTGTGGGCAAGGGTATGATAAGATGCCTTAAGGATAACTATCCGCAATCCAACATTGTGGCAATAGACTATGACCCCGGCGCAACAAGAATTAACCAGGAAAACAGAGTTAAGCTTATGCTTGCAAATGCCAAGAATATGGCGCAGGCGTAAAAGAGCAAAAAGAGCGGAATGTATAAAAACCCCGCCTGCACAGGACTGTGCAGGCGGGATGTTTTTTATTTATCTTACTTTATTCTTTATCTCTCCTTTTGCTTTGGCTATGAACTCATCGAGGGTCATTTCTGAGGTTTCGCCGGTGTCGCGGCTTCTTACGCTGACTATGCCGCTCTCCGCCTCTTTGGCGCCGATAATGAGCATATAGGGGGCGCGGTCAATCTGCTGTGCTTCGCGGATTTTATAGCCGATTTTTTCGTTCCTGTCATCAAGCTGAACACGGATATCCGCCTTGGCGACAGCCTCGTAAACTTCTGTAGCGTAATCCATTGTTTTTTCGGAAACGGGAAGCACCTTGACCTGAAGAGGAGCAAGCCACAGGGGGAATTTGCCCTTGGTTTCCTCAATAATATATGCCATGAATCTGTCAAGGGAGCCGAGGATTGCCCTGTGAAGCACAACGGGGGTCTTTTCGCTCTGATCCTTATCGATATACTTAAGGTCAAACTTCATGGGCAGGCAGAAATCCAGCTGGCAGGTGGAAAGGGTATATTCCGCGCCTACGGCCGGGGTAACATTAACATCCAGCTTGGGGCCGTAGAAGGCGGCCTCGCCGATTTCTTCCGTAAAATCAAGGCCCAGGTCCTTCATAACCTCGCGCAGGGCGCTTTCGGCCTTATCCCACATCTCATCATCCTGATGATATTTAACTTTATCATCGGGATCGCGAAGGGAAAGAACGCAGCGGTAATTGGTGATGCCGAAATCATTGTAAACATCACGGATAAGGGCAACAACTTTGGCAACCTCATCTTTAATTTGCTCCGGTGTTACAAAGAGGTGGGCGTCATTCTGGCAGAAGTGGCGGCCTCTTTCAATGCCCTTGAGGGTGCCGGAGGATTCAAAGCGGAAATCGTGGGCGATTTCGCCTATACGGATGGGAAGCTCCTTATATGAATGGGGTTTGTTTGCGTAAATCATCATATGATGGGGGCAGTTCATGGGGCGCAGAACGAAGCTTTCGCCCTCAACCTCCATAGGCGGGAACATATTCTCTTTGTAATGATCCCAGTGACCGGAGGTTTTGTAAAGCTGAACCGTACCTACGCAGGGGGTCATAACATGCTGATAATCAAGCTTACGCTCTTTTTCTTTAATATAATTCTCAAGCTCCTGCCATACGGTATAGCCCTTTGCAAGGAACATGGGAAGGCCGCGGCCTACAAGCTCATCCGTCATAAACAGGCCCATTTCCTTACCTATCTTGCGGTGATCTCTCTGCTTGGCCTCTTCAAGAGCTTTCTCATACTCTTCAAGCTCTTCTTTGGTCTGGAAAGCTACGCCGTTAATTCTGGTGAGCATTTTGTTATTTGCATCGTTTTTCCAGTAAGCGCCGGACTGCTGTGTGATTTTGAAAGCCTTGAGGGCTTTGGTGTAGCACACATGGGGGCCAATGCACATATCAATATAATCGCCCTGCTGATAGAAGCTGATAACAGCATCCTCATCAAGATCGCCTATATGCTCTTCCTTATACTTTGCGCCTCTTTCGTGCATAAGCTTAACCGCTTCATCCCTGGGCAGGATAAAAGGCTTAACGGGGATGTTTTCCTTAACAATCTTTTTCATCTCGTTTTCGA
The DNA here is from genome assembly GCA_017430535.1 of Clostridia bacterium. Taxonomy (GTDB): domain Bacteria; phylum Bacillota; class Clostridia; order Oscillospirales; family Acutalibacteraceae; genus CAG-177. Next base: position 33,616 of record JAFRMR010000026.1, on the reverse strand, counting down.
TTGCGGCAAGGTCCTCATCCGTAAGCTTTCTGTCGCCCAAATCCACATCATAGTAAAAGCCCTTTTCGGTAGCGGGGCCGTAGGCAAAATCCGCATCCGGCCACAGGCGCTGGATTGCCTGAGCCATACAGTGGGCTGTGGAGTGGCGCAGCACATGCTGAACTTCCTCTTCGGGGCATTCGGCAACTGTTCCGTCTCTGTAAATGATTTTCATATTCATACTCCTTCTCAAGGGTTATTTGCAAATATAAAAGCACCCCGGGATTGCTCCAAGGGTGCTGAATAAGCACGGTTCCACCTTGATTTTTAACTCTTGCCCCTTAACGCGGGTAACGGCTCTGCTTGTTTCGCAGGCGGCTCGGGAGCGGTCTCCTCCGGGGCCGAACAACGCGCTTACAGCCGGTGGCGCGTCTCTCTAAAGATCGGTGGGCCGGGATTGTTCTCCGTCAATGCCTTTAATGCACATATTATATAACTGCTTTTATTAAAAGTCAAATGTTTTATTTATCATCGGCAGCAAGGTATTTTTCCGCCTGCAGGTTGAACATATAGGCGTAGATGCCGTTCTTTTCCATAAGCTCGGCGTGAGAGCCGCTCTCTATAATCTCGCCGTCCGCCATTACATAGATTTTATCGGCGCCGACCGTGGTGGAAAGACGGTGTGAAATAAAGATAACCGTTTTATGCTCCGCGGCTTCAAGCATTGTTTTGTTAAGCTCATATTCGGCTATGGGGTCAAGATTTGCCGAGGGCTCATCAAGGATGGCGTAAGGGCAGTCTTTATAGAACGCCCTTGCCACCGCCATTTTCTGGCTTTCCCCGCCGGAGAGCATTGTGCCGTTATCATCAAATTCACGCAGAATTTCCGTATCAACACCGTTTTTAAGCGGCTTTGAGAATCCGCTGTGTTTCAGCGCCCAGGTGATATTCTTTACAACAGGCGCTTTTTCTTTCTGAGGTTTTATATACCGCATTCTCTTTCAATCCTTTCACGGCATTTATAGTGAAAATTATACCATTATGGGAAAATAAGTCAATTGCCGGAAACGCATTTGAATAAGACAAATCAGCAAAAAACAACCGCTGTGGAAATCCACAGCGGTTATGGCTTTAATCTGCCTGATTATTTTGCAAGCCACTCTTCTGCTTTTTTAGCGGATACGCACTTGATATCTTCCTTCTTATAGGGAGACTCTTCGCCGCCGTTAACATAGAGGAAGAAATAACCCTTTTCGGTTTTGTAGAGGGTCTCTTCATAACCAGCGGGATCGCCGAAAGCACCGAAAGTGCGCTTCTCTATAAGCTCAGATTTAGCAGTGTCATATTCTCTTTTGGAGATAATCTTTTTCATAGTCTTTTCCTTTCTTATGTTTGGATTTGCCATATTTTACCATTAAGCGCCCCAAAAAACAATGTACAAGAAGCCGAAAAAAACTATACACCGTGGGCTTTTTTAGTCTAAAATAGAACAAAATTACACAAAATATGGTAGATAAACTCCGTAAAGCCCCCTAAATTTGACTTTTATCCTTAATAGTAATATAATAAATATGTATGCATACACAGCAGATACCGGAGGAAATATCTTATGGACCTTAAAGATAAAAAAGTACTGGTTGTGGGCCTTGCCCGCAGCGGTATGGCGGCGATAAAGATACTTAAACAGTTGGGAGCGGAAGTCACCCTGACCGAAAGCAAGAGCATATCCGAAATAAAGGAAGCCCCGGAGCTTGAGAAAATGGGTGTGGAAATAAAAGAGCAGAGCCCCGAAGTGTTTGAGGGCAGCTATGACCTTTGCGTAAAGAACCCGGGGGTACCCTACCGCAGCCCGGAGATGCAGCGCCTGGCGGAAAGAAATATACCCGTTATTACGGAAATTGAGCTGGCGTTTCAGGTTGCAAAGCCTCAGCACTATGTGGCAATAACCGGCACAAACGGCAAAACCACCACGACCACCCTTACCTATGAGCTGCTCGAAAAGGCCTTCCCCGGCAAAGCCCACCTTTGCGGCAACATAGGCATACCCCTTTGCGAAATAGTATATGAAAACAACCTGATGAACGAAGAGGGGCATTACATCGCCCTTGAAATCAGCAACTTTCAGCTTGTCAATATAGATAAATTCCGCCCCGAGGCAGCCACGATAATCAACCTTACCCCGGACCATGTTGACTTTATGGGCAGCCTTGACGCTTACTATAAATCCAAAACCCGGGTTTATGAGAATATGAAGGATAATGACTTATTTATCTTTAATGCGGATGACCCGGTGCTGGGCGAATACACGGATAAAGTGCCGGTGCACTGCCGTGTTCAGTCCTTCAGCCTTGAGAGAACAGATACAGACAGCTACATAAAAGACGGATATATGTATATCTGCGGCGAAAAGGTACTGCCCCTTGATGCTGTTAAGATTGTAGGCAAACACAACCTGCAGAATATAATTATTGCAATATCCTTTGCAAAAGCCCTGGGTATTTCAAACGAAACAATATGCGATGTTATTTCCTCATTCAAAGGGGTTGAGCACAGGATTGAGTTTGTGCGGGAAAAGGACGGCGTAAAATATTATAACGACTCAAAAGGCACCAATACCGATGCTACCATAACCGCCCTTAAATCCTTTGATAAAGGCGTTATACTGCTTGTGGGCGGCTTTGAAAAGGGCCTTTCAATGGATGAGATGAAAAAACACCTTTCCCCTGTGAAAAAGGTGATAGGCTTCGGCGTATGCGGGCCCCGCCTTGTAAAAGAGCTTGTGGGGGATGCAGGCATTGTAGTTGAAAACCTGGAGCAGGCTGTTGCCGCCGCCTCGGATGAAGCCGAAGCCGGGGATACAGTTCTCCTTTCACCCACAACAAGCTCATTTGACCAGTACAGCGGCTTTGAAGAAAGAGGCAGACATTTTAAGCAGATAGTAAACTCTCTGTAATAAACGGAAGGTGATTTTATGCTGATGCCCGTTATTTTTTGCGTTATCGGAGCCATACTGCTTGTAGTTTTCCTTGCACGCAGGGTTAAATACGGATGCAGCCCGGAAACCACGGTTTCAAAATCCATGGTGTCTGTGGGCTTTATGTGTACGGCCGTCAGCGCCCTTGCCTCAAACAACTTCAGCTTTCAGAATTCAAGGTACTGTGCCTTTGTTATCCTTGCACTGCTTTTCGGATTGCTGGGCGATATATGGCTTGACCTTAAATACGCTCACGCCGAATCCGGCATACCCTATACCTACGCAGGCTTTGCCACATTCCTTTTCGGCCACCTGCTTTATGATGCCGGCCTTATTTCCAGATTCTACATCAAGGGCCACCCTATGTACCTGATTGTGCCTGCAATTATATCAGTATCATTTGCGGTTGTAATCTGGTTTACCGAGGATCTGTTCAAGGTGAAGTACGGCAAATTCAAGCCCATGGTTGCCGCTTATTCACCGGTAGTGGCTTCTATCACAGTATTTTCCGCATCCCTGGCAATACTGAACGGCTTTACCTGCGTATCACTTGATATATTCTTCTTTGCAAGCATATCCTTCCTTTTCTCAGACCTTATACTTAACGGCACATATTTCGGCAGCGGCAAAAACCGCCCCGTTGATGTAATAATAAACCACACAAGCTATTACATAGCTCAGTATGCAATAGCTCTTTCCCTTTGTTTCCTGAAATAAGGAGGTATTAATATGGAGCAGCTTATTTCAATACTGATGTCATTGCTCACAATGTTTATGACACTTATCAGCTCATTTATGGGGGGCGGCACAACTCCCGTTAACCCAACCCCATCCGACCCGACTCCCGAGCCCACACCGGTTGTTTCGGGTGTACTGAGCTGGCCCCTTAAAAAATCAAGCTATGTTAATGCCGGATACCCCGCTTACCCCGGGGGAGGCGCCCATAACGGAATTGATATTTTCGTTTCGGACGGCAAAACCGACGGCGAGCCTTTCTACTCCGCAGGCGAAGGTGAGGTTACCCTGGCGGCAAACGACGGCCAGTATAACGACGGCTTCGGCAACTACTGCGTGGTATACCACGAAAAGCTGAATATCTACACCCTTTATGCCCACGCAAAGGAAATTGATGTTTCCGTAGGCGACAAGGTGAATACGGACAGCAAGCTGGGCCTTATAGGGCAGACCGGCAACGCCACGGCCTCGCACCTGCATTTTGCTGTTATCAAAATAAACTCGGACGGCTCCACAGCCTATGATGACCCTATGAAATATGTGAAGAACCCCTACGACAGCAGCAGCCCCGGCGGCAGCTCAACCACCTCGGGTAAATTTATTTTCAAGGTTTACGGCTGGGGCCACGGCGTGGGCATGAGCCAGCAGGGCGCCATAGTGATGGCAAAGAACGGTAAAACCTATAAAGAGATACTTAAAACATATTACCCCGGCACCGAGCTTTCCACCGATAACAACACGCCCTCAACGGTGAAGAGAAACGGCACAAGCGTAGGCCTTGTTGAGTACCTGTGTAAAACGGTGAAGCAGGAAATCGGCGATGATGCGCCTATGGAGGCCCTCAAAGCCCAGGCGGTTGCCGCCTATACCTACGCAAAGCGCTTTGATAACTTCTCCTCGGGCCAGGCCTATTCCTCAAGCTTCAGCTACAAGGGAACGAATGTTGAAAAAGCCGTGCTTGCAGTGCTTAATATAAGCAATGAATCTGAGACCCCCAAGGCGACTTATGTAACCTATAACGGCAAGTGCGCCGAAACCTATTACTTTGACACGGCAGCAGGCAAAACCACATCCTCGGCCTCTGTATGGGGCGGCGAAGAGATTGCCTACCTCAAAGGCGGAGTGGCCAGCCCCGAAAAGGTCAGCGAATCCACCAGAGAATTCACCTCGGCGGAAATGAAGGCTTTTATAGAAGCTTATGCAAAGTCCAGCGGCAAAACCATCAACCTTGACAGCAACCCTGCCAACTGGCTGAAGATTCTTGCCCATGACAGTTCCTATTCAGCCGATATAGGTTATGTAACCAAAATTGCCGTAGGTGATGTAACATTCTCAGGCAACTCTTTCAAGAGCAAGATTCTGGATGACAAACTTAGATCCCATTGCTTTACAATTACCTATGTGGCGGATTGAATTGAACAATCAAATATGAGAAACAGGCCTGCAGGCATTTTGACCTGCAGGCCTTTTTTCAATGAATATAAATAATTGCAAAAAAAGTGTTGACAACCGGCGAAACATCTGTTACAATAACCACCGTAAGTTTTAGCACGTTAAAACGGCAATACGCTAAAACAAACGGAATATTTCGGTTCCCGGAGGAGAAAACATGAACACCACTGTAATTATCACTTCAATAATGATTGTATGCTTCTTTGCGCTTATGATTTTTATAGGCGTACGCTCACGCAAGCACGCAACCGATGTTAACGGCTTTGTATTGGGCTCAAGGTCCGTAGGCCCCTGGCTCAGCGCCTTTGCTTTCGGCACATCCTATTTTTCCGCAGTTATTTTTGTAGGTTACGCGGGCCAGTTCGGCTGGAATTTCGGCGTGGCTTCAACCTGGATAGGCCTGGGCAATGCATTCATCGGCTCCCTGCTGGCCTGGAGCATACTGGGCAGAAGAACAAGAATCATGACCCAGTCCCTTTCATCAAAAACAATGCCGGATTTCTTCGGCTCAAGATTCAATTCAAAGGGCCTTAAGGTTGCGGCATCCATGATAACCTTTATTTTCCTTATCCCCTACACCGCATCCCTTTACAACGGCCTTTCAAGGCTTTTCACCATGGCCTATAACGGCATACCCTACGCTGTGTGCGTAATAGTTATGGCCGTGCTCACCGCCGTATATGTTATCATAGGCGGATATATGGCAACCGCCACCAACGATTTTATTCAGGGTATTATAATGCTTGTGGGCATTGTTGCCGTTGTGCTCTCAGTGCTTAAAGCAAACGGCGGCCTTATGGAGGCAATGAAAACTCTTTCTGCAATGCCTTCAACCACAGCAGACGGCGGTACCTGGGCAAGCGGCGGCTTCACATCTTTCCTCGGGCCTCAGCCATTATTCCTTCTTTTTGTTGTTATGCTTACATCTCTCGGCACCTGGGGTCTTCCCCAGATGGTGGGCAAATTCTACGCAATCAAGAATGAAGATTCCATCAAAAAAGGAACCATCATTTCCACCCTGTTTGCCATTGTTGTTGCCGGCGGATGCTACTTCCTGGGCGGTTTCGGCAGGCTCTATGCTTCAACCGTAGGCGTTGACGAAGCAACCGGCAGACCCGTAGGCGGCTTTGACAGCATTATACCCGCAATGCTCTCAACCCTTGCCCCCGTGCTTATTGCCGTGGTAATAGTGCTGGTGCTCTCCGCATCAATGAGCACCCTTTCATCACTTGTGCTCACCAGCAGCTCAACAATCACCCTTGACTTTATTGAGCCCCTGAACAAAAAGAGCATGGAAGAAAAGAAAAAGATGCTCATCATGCGCATATTCATCGTTATATTCATTGCTCTTTCCGCAATTATAGCCATCAAACAGTCAAAGAGCGCGAATATATTCATCGCTCAGATGATGGGCGTTTCCTGGGGCGCTCTTGCAGGAGCATTCCTTGCCCCATTCCTCTACGGTCTGTACTGGAAGAAGACCTCAAAGGTTTCCGTAATCTGCTCCTTTATTTTCGGCGTGGGCCTTGAGATAATCCAGCTCTTTGTTTCCCTTGGCAAGCTTGATGTTTCCGGCAGCCCGCTCTTCTCCTTCGTATTCAAAAACTCCCTGTACTCCGGCGTAATTGCCATGGTAGGCGGCCTTATCATAGTGCCCGTTGTAAGCCTGCTTACCAAGAAGACGGTACCCCAGAATGCCGAAGAAATGTTTGAGTGCTACAACGCCACAAAGACTGTTGAAATCACAGACAGCCTGGGTGATTGATAATAAAGTTTTTCCGTGTCTGAAATCAGACACGGATTTTTGTTTTAACATCTTGCGTATATGGCAGGTAGTATGATAAAATAAACAGGTAAACTATGAAAGGTTGTGAGCGAATGAGTCTTAATATCAAGTCCCTGCCCGTAAGTGAAAACGATTATGAAAACACTATGGTAAATGTTGTGGAGCCGGCTCTTGCCGCCCTGCGCAAGGATGATTACTTTGATGGCTTTGACGGCAACAAAATCCACTACGAGGCCTATATCAACGAAAAGGCCGTGGGCGCAGTTGTTGTGGTGCACGGTTTTACCGAGAGCGCGGAAAAATTCCGCGAAATGAGCTACAACTTCCTGCAGATGGATTTTTCTGTTTTTGTTATTGATAACAGGGGTCACGGCAAATCCTTCAGATATAATCCCGGGGATCCCCAGACTGTTTCCATAAGAAAGTTTGAGGATTATGTGGAGGACCTGAACTGCTTTGTTACAAAGGTTGTGAAGCCCGCCATCGGTGACCTGCCCCTTTACCTTTACGCTCACTCCATGGGCGGAGCAATATCCGTGCAGTACATGCAGACCTACCCGGATGTTTTTGATAAAGCGGTGCTTTCCGCCCCCATGATTCAGGCGCAGATGCCCATACCCCCTGCGGTTACAAAGGCAATGACCCGCTCCTTTATACTTGCGGGCAAGCAGGATAAGAGAGTATTTGTGCATAAGGGCTTTAACCCGAATTATTCATACGAGGAGAGCCATGATACCAGCAAGGCACGATTTGATTATTACCATAAAAAGCGGCTTGCAGACAAGCTGCTGCAGACCTCTTCCGCCTCCTACCGCTGGGTGGATGAATCCATAAAGGTTGCAAAGAAAAACCTTGACAAGGCAAGGTGCGCAAAAATTAAGTGCCCGGTGCTCCTTTTCCAGCCCGAGGAAGACAGAAGCGTTATAAGCGAAAAAGAGAACGAGTTTATTTCTCTTATCCCCAACGGACGTCTTGTTAAGCTCCCGGACTGCCGCCACGAAATCTACGCCTCCGTTGACAGCACCGTGCTCCAGTACCTGCAGTCCATAGAATCCTTCCTCAAAGGCGAATAAAAAACAAAACAAGACATAATAAACCCCGCCGGTTTCTTCGGAACCCGGCGGGTTATTTTTAATAATTATGAGCTTTGGCGAGCATCATATCCTTGACTTTCATAAGTCTGGTGGTGGTGCTTCTTTCATTTTCATCAAGCTTCATTGTGATATATTTTATGGTTTCCTCGTACTGGGGAATCATAACATGCTCAAGGGCGTTTACGCGACGGCGGGTTTTCTCAATCTCATCCGCCATAAGGCGGCAGGATTTTTCAATCTCCGCAAGGCGTATCATCTTGGGCATTATATCGGAAAGTGCTTTTACCGCGGTATCAAGGTCCCCGGAGGTGTTTGCAAAGCCGTAGGAATAAATGTCGTGCTCGTTGGCTGTTCTGAATTTTACATCAAATTCGGGAATCATAACGCTCATAACATTCTTTTCCGTAACATCAAGGTGCATCTCCTGGGTGGGGAGCATAAGGGCCACATCAAGGGCTTTATCGCTCATAACGCAGCGGGCAACGCTCATTGCCACATTAGCCTTTTTGACCCCCTCCTCAACCTCTTTGCGAAGGGCCTTGTTTTCACGGACCATATCAAGGAAACGGCGCATAAGCTCATCCCGTTTATCCTTCAGGAGCTTGTGACCCCGGCGGGCCGTTACCAGCTTGCGCTTAAGGTTTGTAAGCTCCATTCGGGTGGGATTGACATTCATTACTGCCATACATCCACTCCCTTTTTAAAACTTTCCGTAATATTCGTCAAGGTATTTATCGCTGATTCTCTTAAGCTCGCTTCTGGGCAGGATAGAGAGAAGCTGCCAGCCGATATTGAGGGTTTCTTCAATATCCCTGTTGGTATTGAAGCCCTGGGAAACATAAACCTTTTCAAATTCATCGGCAAACTTTGCGTAGAGCTTATCCATATCCGTAAGGGCGGCTTCGCCCAGAACAACCATAAGCTCTTTTGCATCCTTGCCTCTTGCGTAGGCGGAGAAGAGCTGGTTCATTGTATTGGAATGATCCTCTCTTGTTTTGCCCTCGCCTATACCCTTATCCTTAAGACGGGAAAGGGAGGGAAGAACATTGATGGGAGGATTAATGCCTTTTCTGTAAAGCTCGCGGTCAAGAATAATCTGACCCTCTGTAATATAACCCGTAAGGTCGGGGATTGGGTGGGTTTTATCATCCTCCGGCATTGTGAGGATGGGTATCATTGTGATACTGCCCTCTTTGCCATTCTGCCTGCCGGCTCTTTCATAAATGGAGGCAAGGTCAGTATACATGTAGCCGGGGTAGCCTCGCCTGCCGGGAACCTCTTTACGGGCGGCGGAAACCTCACGCAGGGCATCGGCGTAGTTTGTGATATCCGTAAGGATAACAAGCACATGCATACCTTTTTCAAAAGCAAGATACTCCGCGGCGGTAAGAGCCATCTTGGGGGTGGCTATACGCTCAATGGCGGGGTCGTTTGCAAGGTTTGAGAACATAACGGTTCTGTCAAGGGCGCCGGTGCTCTTGAAGGACTGAACAAAATAATCGCTCTCTTCAAAAGTGATACCCATGGCGGCAAACACAACGGCGAACTGCTCGTTTTTGCCCCTTACCTTTGCCTGCCTTGCAATCTGAGCCGCAAGGTTTGCGTGGGGAAGACCGGACATCGAGAAAATGGGAAGCTTCTGACCCCTTACAAGGGTGTTAAGGCCGTCAATGGCGGAAACGCCTGTCTGAATAAACTCCTGGGGATAGCTTCTTGCGGCGGGGTTAATGGGCACGCCGTTAACATCCATTCTTTTTTCGGGAATAATCTCCGGGCCGCCGTCAATGGGCCTGCCCAGGCCGTCAAAAACTCTGCCCAGCATATCCGGGGAAAGGCCCAGCTCCATCTGCCTGCCGGTAAACCTTACGGTGGAGTTTGCAAGGTTGATGCCGGTGGAATCCTCAAACAGCTGAACAAGGGCGTTGGAGCCGTCAACCTCAAGCACGCGGCACCTTCTTCTTTCGCCGTTTGCAAGCTCGATTTCACCCAGCTCGTTATAGGCGACGCCTTCAACCTCCCTTACAAGCATAAGGGGACCTGCCACTTCCTGTATTGTTCTGTACTCTTTGGGCATCAGTAGTCCTCCTTTCTTGAGCGGGCAAGCTTAAGCTGTGAATTAAGCTCCTGCATTACCGAGTTATACTCGCTGTCAACCTTTTCTTCGGGAACATATTTGAACCTGCCGATTGATTCTCTTACGGGGAGGGCAACAATCTCTTCTATGCCGGCCCCTGCTGCAAGAGCTTCAAGGGATTCATCGTAATAGCTTGTAACCAGCTTCATCATCCTGAACTGCTTGTTGAGGGATGTGTAGGTATCCACCTCGTGGAAGGCCAGCTGATGAAGGAAGTCCTCTCTTATGGACCTGGCGGCTTCCATTTTAAGCCTGTCCTCGGGTGAGAGAGCATCCATACCTACAAGCTTAACTATTTCGTCAAGGGCGGCCTCATCGGAAAGCAGGGCCATAATGCGGCCTCTGAGTGAGGTCCACTCTTCATTTACATTTTTATTGAACCAGTTTCCGAGAGAATCCGCATAGTTGGAATAACTGGTAAGCCAGTTGATTGCGGGGAAGTGGCGCTTATAAGCCAGGGCGGAATCAAGACCCCAGAATACTTTTACTATACGCAGGGTGGCCTGTGAAACCGGCTCTGAAATATCGCCGCCGGGGGGCGAAACGGCGCCGATTACCGAAAGGGCGCCTTCCCTTTCATCGGAACCGAGAGAAATAACCCGGCCGGCTCTTTCATAGAACTGAGCAAGACGGCTGCCCAGGTATGCGGGGTAGCCCTCTTCGCCGGGCATCTCTTCAAGACGGCCGGACATTTCACGCAGAGCCTCAGCCCAGCGGGAGGTGGAATCTGCCATAAGAGCTACGGAATAGCCCATATCGCGGAAATACTCAGCAATGGTGATGCCTGTGTAGATTGACGCCTCACGGGCGGCAACGGGCATATCGGAGGTGTTGGCAATAAGCACGGTTCTTTCCATAAGGGATTTGCCGGTATGGGGGTCCACAAGCTCCGGGAACTCATTGAGAACATCCGTCATCTCATTGCCGCGCTCGCCGCAGCCGATATAAACAACTATATCTGCCTCAGCCCACTTTGCAAGCTGATGCTGGGTTACGGTTTTGCCGCTGCCGAAGGGGCCGGGGATTGCCGCAACGCCGCCCTTTGCAATGGGGAAAAGAGCGTCAACAACTCTCTGGCCCGTAACAAGGGGAACATCGGGGGAAATCTTTTTTGCATAGGGTCTGCCTTTTCTGACGGGCCACTTCTGCATAAGGGTAAAATCATAGCTTTCGCCGTTATCTTTTTTGATGGAGCCGACTTTATCGGTAATGGTGTAATCCCCCTCGGCAATTTCCTCTACAGTGCCGGTTACATAGGGGGGCACCATAATCTTATGGCTTACTATATCGGTTTCCTGCACGGTGCCGAGAATATCGCCGCCTTTTACTTCATCGCCGGCGCCGACGCTTGGCACAAAATGCCATACCTTTTCTCTGTCAAGGGCGGGAACCTCAATACCTCTTGTAAGGTTGTTGCCGGCAAGCTCAACTATTTTGTTGAGGGGGCGCTGGATACCGTCAAAAATGCCTTCAATAAGGCCGGGGCCCAGCTCAACGCTCAGGGGCTCCTCTGTGGATTCAACGGGTTCTCCCGTTCTTATGCCGGAGGTTTCCTCATAAACCTGTATGGATGCCCTGTCGCCGCGCATTTCTATAATTTCACCGATAAGTCTGCTTTCGCTTACGCGGACAACGTCAAACATATTGGCGTCCCGCATACCGGAGGCCACTACAAGAGGCCCGGCAATTTTGGTTATAACACCGGTGCTCATATTGAATCATACCTTTCTGTATTTCTTTTGGTGCGGAGTTATGAAATGATATCGCTGCCTACGGCCTTCTCAACAAACTTGCTTACATTTTCAAGGCCTATTCCCGTGTTTCCTCTTACCCCGGGCACCGGGATTATTGCCGGCAGGGGCATTGAGGCATAGCGCTCTGTTTCGGCGCTGATGCGGGAGGCAAGCTGCTCGGTTATATATATAACTCCGTATTCCGACTCCGCCAGCTTCCTTATAAGCTTTGCGGCTTCGGCAGAATCATCCACCGGAAATATGGTAATACCGAGGGAGGCAAATCCGTATATGCTGTCTTTATCGCCTACGGCGGCTATTTTATACATAGATATCCCTCACTCTCTGCTTGATGATTTCCGTGGGGACTCCGGCGGATTTTGCGGAAAGTATTATCCTTACATTTTTTGTTTCGGCGGTTTTGGCGTAATAATAGGCTATTACGGGATCCGGACCGAAAACAAGATACCGGGCGTCCTGTATCCAACGGGTTATTAAATTATCGCATTTCATTTCAAGGGCACTGAAATCGCCGTCCGCTTCTTCGGATATTTCGGGGAAACCCGCATCCGAAATAATGGGGCCGATTTCTTTGCCGGCGAATGCGGCGGCAACTAACTTTTCGTTATCTGTAAGGCCGCAGTCACACATTGAATCAAGGGCAAACTGCTCTGATTTTCCTGTTTTTGCGCTGCGCCGTGCAATTTTTATATTTGCCGTAACGCAGGCAAGGGAAGCTATTTTAACAAGCAGTTCGCTCTCTGCCTTTTCGGCAGATTTAAGCGCTGTTTCAAGAGCCGCTTTATCAATAATCATCTCGGCAGACTGGCCGTCCTGGCTGCCGGAAACCGCGTGGTAAGCTTCATAAGCGGTCTCCGCAAGGTAGGGAGGCAGATCGGAAAAATCATTTTCCCTTACGGCTTTGCCTATCTTTTCTGGAGGGCATACGGAAGGATAAACGAAGTAATCGCCGGTTTCGATACCCGAAAACACCGTTTTGACTGCGGCCTTCAGGTTAACAAAATCATTGCCGATTACAAGTGCTTCCAGAAGCTCTGCCTTGGGCACACTCTCTTTGATAAGCTCCCAGGCCCTATTCATTTCCGCTTCGCAGATATCGCCCCCGGCGGGCTCTGCCCAGCCTTTGCCGGTGAGCATGCGCAGGGCGCTGCCGTAATCCTCTGCCGAAATAAGCTGATTCATATCGGAGTCGGTGAGCAGACTTACCTCATTGGCTCTTATACGGGCCACAGCGTATGCGTATTCGGTTTCACGCATTGTCTTTCACCGCCTGTTAAAATAATATTTCACTGATTTTCAGTTTGAAGTCATCGGATTTTTCTTCAACCACAGATTCAAATGAGCAGTTGACCGCAATATTGCCGTAGTCAAGAATTATTCCGCTGCCTATATCCGAAGGTTCGGAAGAAAGAGTGCACTGAGCGCCTTTTGCTTCAAGTGCGCGGGCAAGATCTGCTTCAAAATCCGCCGGCATACGCAGATGATCCGCAGAGTTGAGCCCTGCTTTGCATTTGCCTGCCATGGCGTTTGCCGCGGCTATTTTGATAACCGCTTTGAAGTACAGCTCATCCGGCAGAGTTTTAAGGGCCTCAACAGCTTTTGCAAGGGCCTCATCCAGAACCTCAACCTTTGCGCCCAGGAGGGTCTGCTTGGTCTGCTGCTCTGCGCCGGATTTTGCAATTTCAATTATCTTTTCCGCTTCATCTTTTGCCCCGGCAATGATTTTACCGGCTGTTTCACTGCCGGATTTTTCACCTGCGGCAATAATTTCTGCCGCTTTTGCCTGAGCTGATTTTATTATGGCGCTGCACTCGGACTCTGACTCTTCATTTATCTTGTTTATGATTTTATCAAGTCCTGTCATTCTGTTACCTCTTATGCAGCTGTGATGATTGAGGTGATGTTGAAAATAGCAAGGATTGAAATAAGAAGGGCAAGAACAGCGTAGGTTTCAACCATGGCCGCAAAGATTATGGCCTTACCGCTCTCTTCGGGCTTCTTGGCAACAATGCCTACGCCTGCGGCAGCAGCTTTGCCCTGATAGATTGCAGATGCAAGTCCGCCGAAAGCCATGGGCATACATGCGGCAAAATACATAAGGCCCTGTGCAACAGTGAGGCCTTCAATAACCTGACCGCCCATAACGCCGATTCTTACGAGGAGAAGGAAGGCAACAAGGAAACCGTAAAGGCCCTGAGTGCCGGGGAGAATCTGAAGGATAAGCACCTTACCGAACTTGGAAGGATCCTCGGATACAACACCTGCGGCCGCCTGGCCAACAGTACCTACGCCTATGGCGGAGCCGATGCCGCCCATTGCTGCGGCAATAACGCCGCCTAAAATTGCTATCATAATTCCCATATTCATAATCTTAGTCCTCCTTGATTTTGTAATATTTGGTATTTGCTTTGAGTGGTGTGAAGGAGCGTCCGCCGCCTTCATAGAACTTAGCAAAAAATTCAACATACTGAAGCCTGTTGGTGTGAACATAGGTACCGATAAGGTTTATGGCCATATTCACAACATGGCCGAAAATGAACACCACAACCAGCATACAGGCCTTGACAATCTTATTCTCGGGGATTGTGCCCAGAGTGTTTACAACGGAAGCTATAACACCTGTGCAAAGGCCCAGGGCCAGAAGCCTTGAATAAGAGAGAATATCGCTCAGCCAGCCGGAAGCCGTATTATAAAGGCCGTAAAGACCGAGCCCGAGCTTGCCCACGATATTTTTGGAGCTTCTGCCTGCGGTAAGCACCACAAGCACCGCCCCTGCCGCGGCTATATAAAGACCTACGGTTTTGAGGGTGGGGTTTACATCAACCTGAAGTATTCCGGCGCCCATAGGCACAATGCCGGAAACCAGCATAAACACCGGTATCACATCGCACACGGCGCCTACTTTGTTGCCCGCCTTCCACATCTTCACAAAGCAGGCAAACAGACCCGCAAACAGGTGAATTATGCCGAAGAGGAAGGAATACCTCATAAGCCGCATGGGGTCGTTCACCGGCTGGAACCAGATTGCCAGGCCGTCCTTGAAAAGGTTGAAGCCCAGCAGGCTGTTAAGGTGAGCACCCAGATTTTCTATGCCGAAGAAGTTGCTTGCAACAACCTCAAAAATATCGCCGAACCAGCTGCCGAAAAGAGTACCCCAGAACAAGGTGGCAAGGCCGCACCAGAAATACATATCCACTGTCTTTTTAAGAGCGCCCTGTACCTTGAACTTGAACTTGGCTACTCCGCAGCCGATGGCCATAAGCAGGCCGTAGCCCGCATCGGAAAGCATAATGCCGAAAAGCAGATAGTAGAACCCTGCCATAATCGGGTTGGGGTCCAGGTCCTCTCTGCCGGGAGGCGAATAGAGGTTTGTAATGGGCTCAACCGCGGCAACAAAAGGTTTGTTTCTGAAGGTTACGGGAACATCCGCATCCTCTGCGGGCTCCGTTACCGTAACGGCGGCGGTGAACTTTTCCTCTATCTGAGCTTTGAGCTCATCGGCTCTGTCCTCAGGCACATAGCCGGTAAACACAGCAACGGTATCCCCGGCGGAAACCTTGGACAGGCCCTCATATTTTTCACGGCGAATTGAGAAGTAATCGTTTACAAACTCAATATCTTCTCTTCTTGACGCCAGACTTTCTATATTCTTTGTGTTTTCTCTTATGGCTTCGGTAAGGGTTTCGTTGCGCTTTGTGAGCCGCTCATACCTTACCCTGGGCGGATGCTTGGTCGGGTCCGCAGGGAAGGCAAAACCCAGACTCCTTAAAGCGGAAAGCAATTTATCATAGCATTCTTTGCGGCACAGGATGAAAACTCCGCTGCGCTCTTTGCTGTGGAATATAACCTCACACTGATACTCTCCCTCCCCTTCCGTAAGCGGAACAAGAGCGGTTTCAAGAGTTTCGGCGGTATAGTCCGCAGGCAGAAGACCTATTATTGCCGCTGTGGTTTCTGTGCCCTGATACTTCATGGGCACATCCAGGGGCAGCCAGGGCTCAACGGCTTCTTTGGCGGCGCTGTTTCGCGCAATCTCGGCCTTTGCTTCGGTTATTTCTTTTTCGCAGTCGCATATTTCGTGGCAGACCGAAAGAATTTTATCCGCATCGTCGCTCTTTTTCTCATACTCCGAAAAAGTAAGCTCCGGCAGGCCCTTTAAGGGAGCAAGCAGGCCTTTTTTATCGGGAGAATATCTGTTAAGAATCTTAAGAGCGGTTTTTGCGGTATCCGAGAATCTGTCAATCTGTGAAACAACGCCTGAGGTTGAGAAGGCGGAAATGCCGTCTGTCTGCTCTGTTTCGTGAAGCTCTATTACGGATTTCATCTGCAGAAAATCAAAAAGATCCCTGCTTTCATCCAGCATGGTTGCTATTTCAATTTGCTTCATACCGACTTTAGCCATAAAAACACCTCCTTCTTTATGGAATTATTTACTGCGGCAGGGGGATACTCAGCCGATGATTTCGGCTGTAACCGCCTTGACCGCTTCGGGTATTTTTGTTTTGGCCGCAGCTTTAAGCACAACGGCTTTTTCGCCTGCCTCTGCTTTGGCTGCTTCAAGAATCTCGGCGGCTTTTGCCTGAGCTTCTTTTCTGATTTCTTCCGCCTGCCTGAGAGCATCCTGCTTATACTGCTCTTCCTTCTCTTTTGCCCGGGCGGCAGCATCTGCTTTGATCTGCTCCGCCTTAACTCCCGCCTCGGCAATTGAATCTGCGGCGGATTTTTCCGCGTTTACCACGGCATTTATGATTTCGGAAGCCAATTTACTCCTCCTTCCTTATTTGCAACATATCTTTTATATTATAAACACTTTTTTATACTATTGCAATATCTTATTATATAAATACCCGGTTTTCTTTCAACTTTTCTGTTGCCAAATCCGGGAAAAAACTGTATAATTTTTTTACAGACTGCGGCTGTTTCACGGCCCTTTTGGAGTGATGAATTTGAATAATTTTTCCACGGAGCTTGAAAACTATATACTAAGCAGGAATTTTCGCGGCATTGCCGATCTGCTGCTTGCAAAGCTCCCCTTCCTTGTTTTTGCCCTTGTGCTGCTTCTGGTGGGGTTCCTTATTTCCGATTTAGTGAGCAAGGGAACCGTTAAAATCCTGAAAGCAAAGGGTGTTGACCCCTCAATCCACAACTTTATAAAAACCATTGTTTCCTTTGTGCTGAAGGTAGCTGTTTTCCTTGCGTTTCTTTCGGCACTGGGCATAAATGTCAACTCGCTTGTGGCTGCCCTTGCAGCCGGCGGTGTTGCCGCAGGTCTCGGCTTCCAGCAGAGCATAAGCCAGTTTGCCAGCGGTATGCTCATACTCATAAACCGCCCCTTCAAAAGCGGCGATTTCATTGATATTGGCACCGTAAGCGGCACGGTAAAAGAGATAAGGATAATGTACACCACCCTTATTACCCTTGACAACCGCCTTGTTATTGTGCCGAACTCCACCATAACCTCTTCAAATGTTATAAACTTCAATGCACAAAACAAGCGGAGAATCGACCTGACCTTTGCCATTTCATACAGCACGGATATTGACAAAGCAAGGGAAGCCCTGCTGGCGGTGATTGAAAGAAATGAAATGATTTTCAAGGACCCCATGCCCTTTATTTCTGTAGGCGAGCACGGCCAGAGCAGCATTAACCTTGCCTGCCTTATATGGTGCAACCCGAGAAACTACTGGCCCGTTTTCTATTATATGCAGGAGGAATCCAAAAAGGAATTTGACAGGAGAGGAATCACTATCCCCTTCAATCAGCTGGATGTGCACATAAATCAGATAACGGATAAGGATGACTGATATCGGATGAAGGGTCGCTTCGCTCCCGGTTATTGTTATCTTATTCACCTTTTTAATCGTTTTACTTATAACATGCCCTTTCCGTAAGGGCGGATGCTCATAAAACAGTAATGCCTCAAAAAGCGGTCTTTGCGCATCTTGTGCAGGCATTCCTCCTTGGAATACAGCCAAGTATTCCTCGTCGTCAAGACCTGCAAATACGCACAAATCTCATCTTTTTGAGGTGCAAAGCAGTTTTCTCGTGAAAAATAAGCCGCAGAACAAGGAAGATTTGCGAAGCATACTTTGTGTATTGTGAACAAATCTGACGATGTACTGCGGTTTTAGTTTTTCGTGAAAACCAATACTGATTTACGAACATCCGCCCAAACGAAAGGGCTTTTTTATATTTGAAATACAAGGCCGAATGAGTAAGCGGCTGCTAATCGCGCTTTGCGGACTGCGCTCTGAAAAACCTATTGAGGTTTTTCTGTTTTTCTGTTATTCCCCGTCTTGTGAAATATAGACAATTTTAGGGCAAAACAGGGCCGGAATTTTTATCCTGAAATTTGCGTTTTTGTCTTTTCAAAACCGTATTTTTATCATATAATAAATGTGGGAGATACCGAATGCTTTGCCGGGAGGAACAATCATGGCTGATCCGCAATTCAAGACCGAACCCATCGGAAAACTGGGCATCATAGCTCTTCAGGGCTGTGAGGAAATGGCGAGAAAAATCAACTATTACCTTGTAAACTCAAGGAAAGACAGACCCAACGACCATTTTGAAGGCTACCATAAGGATTCCTACATTATTGACGCTCAATTTGTCAGATTCGGCACAGGCGAAGGCAAATGCGTTATTCACGAATCCGTGCGCGGATATGATATTTTCATTCTCTGCGATCCTTTCAACTGGGGAGTAACCTACAATATGTACGGCACGGAGCACCACATGGGCCCCGACGAGCATTATGCAGACCTTAAGAGAGCCCTGAGCGCCATTGAAGGCAAAGCAAAGCGCATTACCGTGCTTATGCCTATGCTTTATGAAGGCAGGCAACATAAGAGAACAGCCCGCGAATCCCTTGACTGCGCCGATATGCTCAGAGAAATCTGCTACTGCTATGATGTGGAAAACATCATCACCTTTGACGCCCACGATCCCAGAGTTCAGAACGCAATACCCCAGAAGGGGTTTGAAAGCATACAGCCCTCTTATCAGTTTGTCAAGGCGCTTTGCCGCAATGTAAGCGACATACAGATTGATAATGAACATATGATGATTGTATCACCCGACGAAGGCGGCATGGGCAGATGTATTTCCCTTGCCTCCATACTGGGCCTTGAGCTGGGCGCTTTCTACAAGCTGCGTGATTACACCAAAGTTGTGAACGGCTCCAACCCCATACTCAGGCACGAATTTCTGGGCGACAGCATCGGCGGAAAAGACGTTATTGTTATTGACGATATGATTTCCTCCGGCGGCTCCATGATTGAGGTTGCCGTAAAACTTAAGCAGATAGGCGCAAAGCGTATATTCGTTTACTCCTCCTTCGGCCTTTTCTGCAACGGATTTGAAGAATTTGACAAGGCCTATGCAGACGGACTTATTGACAGAGTATTCACCACCAACCTTATTTACAACTCCCCTGAGCTTCTTTCAAAGCCCTGGTATGTGAATATTGATATGAGCAAATACTGCGCATATATTGTAGATACACTTAACCACGACGAATCCCTGGCCAGCCTGCTTGACCCCAGAGACAGAATATACAATAAACTTGCAGAGTACGGCTTCGGCCCCCTTGCAGAGAAAAAGTAAAAAAATTAAGCGGATGCCCGTAAACCTTCAGCTGTTTTACGAACATCCGCTTTTTGAAATAAAGGGTGAAATATGCAGAGCAGAGAATTATCCTTTAACAACGGTGTTTTCCGTATTTTACAGATTACCGATATACAGGAGCCGCCCTCAATAAGCTCAAACACAATGCGGCTCATAAATGCAGCCCTGGATTACGCAAGGCCGGATTTTGCAGTGCTTACCGGCGACCAGATAAAGGGCTACTCCACCTCTTTCTTTTCGGGAAACATCAAAGAGAAAACAGAAAAGCTCATAAAGGATATATGTGCCCCTATGGCGGAGCGGAACATACCTTTCACCGCAACCTTCGGAAACCATGATGAGCAGTGCGGCATAGGCAAAGAGCTGCAGGCGGAAATGTATAAAAGCTGCCCGGGCTTTGTTTACGGCGAGCCCGCAGTTTTCGGCGATTACGGAACCTTTGTGCTCTCGGTTGAGGATAAATACCTTATCTGGATTTTTGACACCCACGAAAAAGACGGCCACGGCGGTTTTGGCTGCCTGCACCCGGATCAGATAGAGTGGTACAGAAAAACAAGAGATGAGTATGAGAAAAAATGCGGCCGGCTGCTGCCGGGCATTGCATTTCAGCACATACCCACCCCGGAATTTTTTGAGGTGCTTCACAAGGTTTCGCCCCTTATACCGGGGAGCATAAGGGCCTACGGCCCCCATAAAAACACCTGGTACAAGCTGGACCCCCACAACAGCGGCCTGCGGGGTTTTCTGGGAGAGGCGCCGGCGCCTTCCCATATTAACTCCGGTGAAATTGACGCCTTCCTTGAAAAGGGGGATGTGAAAGCCCTGTTTGCCGGCCACAACCATAATAACAGCTATGTGGCGGATTATAAGGGCATAGCCCTGGGTTTTACTCAGGGGTGCGGCTTCAACGTTTACGGCCCCGGCCTTAACAGGGGCGTAAGATATATTGATATATACCCGGACGGGCATTTTGAGACAAGAACCCTGACCTACAGGGAACTGTGCGGCACGGAATATGACAATAAGCTCATCTACCTTAAGCAGGCAGTAGCCCCGGTGAGCGTTGCAGGGGTAAAAACCGCTTTCAAGGAGCTGGGAATCACCGCCGGCGCAGTGGGCGCCGTAACCGCAGCGGTGAAAATAATCAAAAAGTATAAGAGATAAAAAAGAGGCTTGCAGATTTGCTGCAAGCCGTTTTTTTATTCAACACTTACTCCGCAATCGACAGGCTCCGTAAGGAAAACCCCGGGGCATATTTTTTTGAGTTTTTCTGCCGCTGCCTGTGCATCATCTTTGCTGCCGAACAGACCGAAAACCGTGGGGCCGCTGCCTGTCATCTGAGCCATAAGGCAGTTATGCTCGCGCATAATCTTTTTGATATCAACCCTTTCGGGCACTTCGACAACCTGCTCAAAAACATTGCCTGCATATTTGCATATATCCTCAAAACTGCCCGTTTCGCAGGCCTCCAGCATACGGGAATTATCAGGATGGTAAAGGTAGGTTTCGTCCGCATCCGCATAGGCCTGAGCCGTTGAAACGCCTCTTTCGGGCTTTACGAGAACCGCAAAGCTGTTTTCTGCGGGCTTAACCGGGGCAATAATTCCTCCCCTGCTCTGAACAAGACAGGTGCCGCCCTTTAAGCAGAAGGGCACATCACTGCCGACCTGAAGGCCGATTTCACGCAGCTGATGCTCACTGAGCCCTGCGCCGTAAAGAATATTAAGGCCCGTAAGCACCGCAGCGGCATCTGCGCTGCCCCCGGCAAGGCCTGCCTGCTGAGGGATGTTTTTTTCTGTTTCAATAATCACTCCGCCTTGAATTCCCGTTTTTTCAAAAAACAGGCGGGCGGCTTTGTATTCGGTATTTGATTCGTCAAGGGGGATGTTTTTATCTGAGCATAAAAGGGTAATACCTTTTCCGGCTTTTTCAAGAATGATTCTGTCATAAAGCCCCACGCTCTGCATAACCATAAAAAGGCTGTGGTAGCCGTCACTGAACCGGCCCGTGATATCAAGATGTATGTTTACCTTTGCATAGGCCTTTAAGGCAATACTCATAAAACGCCTCCTGTTCCGAAAAAATTATATATTTATTTTATCACATAAGTTCCGTTTATGATAGCGATTTTCAAAAAATATTGTATAAATTATAAAAATATGTTAAAATATATTGGATATTATGATATTTCGGAGAGCATATATGAAAGTTGCCGTTACCGGCTGCAAAGGTCAGCTCGGCGCCGACCTTACGGCCGAAATGGAAAAAAGAAATATACAGGCAGCGGGTATTGATATTGATACCGTTGATATAACCGATTATGAGGCCCTTGAAGCTTTTGTTGAAGCCGAAAAGCCGGATGCGGTTGTTCACCTTGCCGCCTACACCGCCGTTGACAAAGCGGAACAGGAAAAAGAAAAGTGCGCCCTTATCAATGTAAAGGGAACGGAAAATATAGCAAAAATCTGCGGTGAAAAAGGCATTAAGCTCCTTTACACCAGCACGGACTATATTTTCGGCGGAGAGGGAGATACACCCTTTGAAACGGATTCATCCCCTGCCCCCTGCAATTACTACGGCCTTACAAAATACGAGGGCGAGCAGGCGGTAAAAAAACACTGCCCACAACATTTTATTGTGCGCATTTCCTGGGTGTTCGGAGTTCATGGAAAAAACTTTGTTTACACCATGCTACGCCTTGCGGAAAATAACCGGGAAATAAGGGTGGTAAACGACCAGACTGGTTCCCCCACTTTTACCCCTGATATTTCAAAGCTTATATGCGATATGATTGCAACGGATAAATACGGCGTTTACCACGCCACAAACGAGGGCTTCTGCACCTGGGCGGAATTTGCCGCAGAGATAATGCGCAGGGCCGGAAAAGATACAAAGATTATACCTGTATCAACGGAGCAGTACCCCACCCCGGCAAAAAGGCCCCGCAACTCGCGGCTTTCAAAAAAATCTCTTGATGATGCGGGCTTTACGCGCCTGCCCCGGTGGGAGGATGCCCTTGACAGATTCCTTGAAGAGGTAAGATAACAAAGGCAAACTTTTTTGGAGTGTTTTATGGATAATGAAGACATCAAAAAAGTGAATAATGAAGGTGAGCCCGAAAATCAGCAGAGCCGTGAGGCTTTTGATGAGATAATGAGCGGCATGGCCGACCTTGCGGAGAAATACGGCGGCGAATCGGACAGAGAAAGAGAACTGCGCGAAAGAGACGAAAAGCGCCGTAAAGAGGAAATGGACGCCATAAAGGAAGATATTGAAAGGCGTTATTCCCTGCAGCTTGAAGAGGCCAAGAGTAATATGGACAGTATTATGGGCCGCAGGGTTTCATCCCCCGCCTCCGCGGAATCCGACAGCGTTTCCGACCTTAATGAAATGATAGATATGGATGCTATCAGAGCGGGAGATGAAGAGAGCAAAAGGCGTAAGAAACGGGAAAAGAAAGAGAAATAGAAAAAATAAAAAATCCCCGTTTATATTGACCTTGATGAAAAGAACGGAATATACAGGGCTCTTTATTCATTGGGCGATGTTGTGGTTAAAAACCTTGCCCGCCTGCTGGGCTTTATATTCCACCTTATTGCAATACCCGTTTATAAGCTCAAAAGGTATATTTCAAGGGTAACTTACGGCACAAAGAGGAAGCTGCGCAGGCAGGCGAAAAGCAACGCAAGAGAGCTGGTATATTTCAGGCAGGAAATTAAATCCGCCAACCGTTACCTGCGGCGTGCCCTGAAGCATCCCCTTTCAATACCGGGAATACTGGGCCACTACATAGGCAAGGCCTTCACAAGGCACAAAAAACTGCTTACAACGGCTGTGAACATTGCCCTGCCCGTTGCTGCGCTGTTTATACTTTTTTCGGTTTTCAATTACTGGAACAATGTTACCTTTGCCCTTAATGTTATTTATAATGACAAGAGCATAGGATATATTACGGATGAATCCGTATTCACCGAAGCCAGGGATATGGTTATTGATCGGCTTTCGGCTAACACCGTAAACGCAGAAAAAACAACTGCTGCCGAGAGCTTCAACGCCGGCTATAACCTTGCGCTGGTTTCCCTTGATGAGCTGAAAGACGCAAGAACAATATCCGACGAAATGATAAAGAATTCCGCCGAGAACCTTATAAACGCCTGCGGAATATACATTGACGGCGATTTTATATGCGCAGTCAAAAACGAATCTGACGCAAAAACCGTTTTTTATAAGATTCTTGAGCCATACGAAGAGGATGCGAGAATAAACGGCTATGTTATAAGCTTTGCAGAGGATATAGACTATGTGCAGGGCCTTTACCCCGATAATGAAACCATTGTGTGGGATGCCTCCAAACTGGAGCGCACCATACTGGGGGTTGACGGCGCCACCGCCTATTACTCCGTAATGGAGGGCGATACCATTGCATCCATAGCCGGGCACTACGGCACCACGGCGGAATATATAAGCGAAATAAACAATAATATGACCGATGAGACCATGGAAGAGGGAGACCTTATAAATGTACCCTCCTACAATAAAATGGTCAATATAAAGAAAACCGTTACATCCTCCCGCATTGCGGCAATCCCCTTCCGCACAATAAAGCAGAGGGATGCCACAAAGTACAGCGGCTACAGGGTTGTGAAGCAGAAGGGCGCCGACGGCACCCAGAGAATAATAACCACCAAGGTATATATCAACAACGAGCTTGAAGATACAAGTATCAGGAACGAAGTGCTCACGGAATCAACGGAAGAGATAGTTATTGTGGGCACAATGACCACCTACGGCGGCATCTATATAGGCGAGGCCTCCGAAAGCGGATTCCTGTGGCCTGCGCCAAACTGCCACTACATAAGCTCCCCCTACGGCTGGAGAAGCAGCGGCTGGCACAAAGGTGTTGACCTTTGCACCACCAACGGCACGGCCCTTGGCTCCCCGGTAATTGCCGCAAAGGGCGGCACGGTTGAAATGGTGCAGCGCAGCAACTCTGGTTACGGCAACATGGTGCTTATAAACCACGGCGACGGCTACAAAACAAGATATGCCCACATGGTGGCAGGCTCAATAACCGTTAACCCGGGAGACCATGTTGAGGCCGGCCAGTCCATAGGCAAGGTTGGGTCAACGGGCAACTCCTCGGGCCCGCACCTGCACTTTGAAGTAATCTATAACAGCGAAACACAGAACCCCATAAACTATATATCATAGCGTGTAAACACATTAAAAAGGCTTGCAGTAATATTAAACTGCAAGCCTTTATTTTATGATTTATGCCGCTTATTTCTGCTCAATTATATAGCTTTTAGGTGAAAACAGGTGGCGGAAAAACCAGACGAATTTTGCCCAGAATGTGGAGTCAACCTCGATTTTTTCCTTATCCAGTACCTTGTTGCCGTTTTTGCTTACGGCAATTGCTTTAAGGGTAAAACTCTCTTTAATATTCTCCGCCTTGTAGGTTTCGCCTTCACCTTTAAAATCATCATCAACATACCAGTAAACCTTGCCGCCCTTGGGCACATTTGCATAGAATGTTACCGTGGAGCCGTAATCATAGGCCTTTACTTTGCCGGAGGGATTGGCCTTGATAACTTTGCCGCTCTGGGTGGTATCCTTTACATAATCCTGAGCGGTAACATGCTTGTTATCGCAGACTTCAACAGAATATGAGTAAAGATAATTTGTGTAGGTTATACACTCGCTGATTGCGGTAAAACCGTATTCGGCGGCATAGCTGTTAAGGGTTTTAACAGTTTCGGTATCGGCGGCGCTGAGAGTTTTGGTTTTTGCCTTTTCATTGAGCCCGGCAATACTGTCTGTGCCGAATGATGCGGAAATATAGGAGAAAGCGGAAATTCTGCCGTTCATCTCCTTTTTCTTTGCGTCTGCGGCAATATCCGCCTTTTTGCGGGTGGTGTTGCTGCACACCTTTGAGAACACGGAAAACAGGGTGGTTGCAGAGGGGCTGACCATAATTGAATCAAACTGCTCAGGGCTCATGTGAAGAATTGTATCTTTTTTAAGGGCCGAAGCATAAGTGCCGTTAAGGTTGAAATAAATAATCTTACGGCCGTAAACGGATTTTACGGTTTCCGGCAGTATAAAACAGCTCTGGCTGAGCCCCGGGGGATATGCCACAAGCTCGGTCTGTGCGTAGTTATAAAGCACATTATTGATTACGGAAAATACTCTGTTGCCTTCATCGGCGGAAATTGAGCTGAGATTTGCCGCGGCGCATCTGCAGATAAATGCAGAAGCGTTTTTGGCGCAGGAACTGTAGTTGCCGGTAAAGGGGCCGTATTTAACCGAAACAAGGGCAGGCAGATACGGATCCTCTGAAAAAGCCAGATTGCTGTTGATTGTTATTGATTCAATAAAACTGTTTATCATACTGCCTTTGCAGGCAAAGTTTACGCCGGAGGGAACGGAAACAGTTTTAATGGTGCTTTTGGGCGGGCACTGCACAAGCTTATTGCCGTTATAAAGAATGCCGTCCAATGTAAAATAGCCCCCTGCGGCGGTGCCTGAGGTTTTGAATTCCTTTATTTTTGAGCAGCCGGCAAAGGGGCTGACGCTCTTGGGAGCAATACGGCAGGGTGAAAGAATTTCAACGGTTTCAATATTTTTATTGCCGCTGAAGCTTTCATCGCTCAGGGCCGTAATCTCAAAGGGAACGGAGTATATGCTGCCGGGCTTTGCGGCGGGGTAACACACAAGAACATCATCATAAAACAGCACTCCGCCCGATGATGAATAATCCTCGTTATCAATATTTGCTTCTATCCTCTCAAGGGCGGTAAGGCCTTTGAAAATATTAACGGCCTTGAAATCCGAAACCAGTTCACGGGGGAAGCTTACGGATATAACGCTTGTGTTATCCGCGGCTTTTTTAAGATTATCAAGATCCTCCGGGTTGCCGTTATAGACGGCTTCGGGTACAGATACAAGATTGCACAGGCACACTGTTTTGCGGTTAATTGTGCCGGGGATTGCAATCTCCCTTGCCCCGTTATCAACAAAGCCCTGAACCTGAGCCATGCCGTAAAACTCGCTGCCGGCATCGTTATTGACGGAATAAATGAAGGTAATATCATCCGACGCATTGGCGCAAAGGGCAAGGCAGGAAAAGGCAACCATAAGGGCAAGAACAAAAGATAATGCTTTTTTCAACCGGGGCACCTCCTTTAACTGAAGATTTATGCTAAGTATTTTAACCTAAATTTATTAAAAAAACAAGTTTTGCTTTTATTTGACATAGAAATACCCTTTTGCTATACTGAAAAAGGTGATAAAAATGAACGGTATTTTTGAGAATATTCCCCTGCCTGGCAAGACCGGAGAAGAATATGACTGCGGCGAATACTTTATACTGGGTTTTGAAAACTGCAGTGAAAAGGATTTTGCGGCGCTTTGCGATGAATTTATCTGTAAAGGTTATTCACTTTACAGCTCTCACGATATTGAAAACAACCTGCACCGCGTTTTTACTGCGGAAAATGTAACGGTGAACACATACTTTACGCCCTCCGAAAGCAAAATAAGGGTAATTGCAGAGGAGGGAAAGCCGGAATTTGCCGTTTCTCCGGTTTATTCGGGAGAATACACACCGACTCTCTGGCAATTTGAGGTGGACCACTCTCTGATAGACTGCGGTATGTGCTATATTGTAAGGTGCGATGACGGCAGCTTCTTTATAATTGACAGCCCCCATTTTTATTCGGTAAATGATGATATAAGGATAACAGATTTCCTCAGGAAAATTAGCGGTGAAGAAAAGCCAAGGGTTTCCGGCTGGTTTTTCTCCCACGGCCACGAGGACCATATAGGTATATTCAACAGTATACTTAAATACCACGGGAATGAACTCAGTATAGAGGCGCTGTATTTCAATTTCCCGCCCCTTACACACAGGGACGCGCCCCTCTGGGATAAATCCTTCTATAACCTTATGAAGAGCTTTTATGAGATTACGGGAGAAAGACCGGATATTAAAAAAATCAGACTGCACACAGGCAATCACTTTTTCATAAAAAACCTGGAATTTGAGGTTCTGTGCACCCACGAGGATGTTTACCCGGGTTCACTTGCAGATTTCAACAACTCGTCAACCGCCCTTAAAATGACCGTAAACGGCAGTAAAACACTGTTCCCCGGGGACTGCTCCGCCCTGAGCGATAAGGTGCTTACCGGCAGATACAAAGAGGCCCTGAAATGCGAAATAATCCAGGTTTCGCACCACGGTCACAGCGGGCTTTCGCCGGAATTTTACAGAAGAGTCGACGCAAAGTGCGCCCTTTTCCCCGTTACGGTAATAAAATTTGATGAGGAATGGCCCAGGCAGGAAGCCAACCGGGTGGCGGCTGAAATTGCAAAGGAATATTACATAGCATCCGACGGCACGGTCGAAATCCCCCTGCCCTATGAATACGGCAAAACAAAAATTTACCCGGATGAAACCTTTGAGGATTTTGAGGGCATATATAACCTCTGGCAGTATGAATATACCGAGGAAAGAAAACAGCAGCTGTATGAGGAGTATAAGAGAAGGAGCAAACGATAGGAAACAGCGCAAAACCATAACCGGTGAAATATTGACAAAAAAAGGAAAATAAACTATAATACACGGGTAAGTTAAGCCGGTGTGGCGAAATAGGCAGACGCAAGGGACTTAAAATCCCTCGGTGGCAACACCGTACCGGTTCAAGTCCGGTCACCGGCACCAAAAAGGGCGGTTTTTTAACCGCCCTTGTTTTATTCAGAAATATGCATTTAAGCCCGAATGCCTGTACAAATGAATATAATAAAATGTTAATATAAATGCAGGGAATATCCCTAATTCATACAAAGGAGTTGTAATTATGGATTTTGTATCTCAGATTCTGGCGGCAGTTCAGACTCTTCTTGCATATCTGGGTGAATTCAAAGCATCCGGTATTGTACAGATTGTTGCGCAGTTCCTCGGTAACCTGCCTTTTTAATTCATATTAAACCAAAGAACGGCCTGTGTTAAAAGCAGGCTGTTTTCTTTATTATCATCTGTATAGAGTATACTTTAGTATAAACTGACTAATCATATTTTAAAACGACTTGCAATAAATAATATCCCCGGGTCTTTCGGCCCGGGGATGAGTTTTATTTATTTAACTTAATATTCCTTCTTTTTTCTTACGGAAAGAACATAAGCTGCTGCGGCTGCAGAAGCGATAACTGCAAATGCACTTATGCCTGCTGCTGCGGAACCGGTGGCGGGAATTTCGCTGTCGGTATCTGCATAGCCGTTGGTGTTGCCGTTGGTGCCCTTGGAACCATTGCCGGCCTTATCGAAGGTGGCGTTGAACTCAAGGTCGTTAGCGGGCATCTTCTCGGGGATGGGCTTATCCCAACCGGTGAATTCACGGCCTTCCCTTACGGGATCGGAAGGAACGAGAACCTTGGTGCCTTCAAGAATGTAGTAGGTCTTATAAACATCACCGTCTACATAGTAAGTTACTTTGTAGGTGTGCTTTGCAAGAGCGATTGCTCCGCCGATAAGAACTACTCCGCCTACTATGGCGCCTGCGGTAATCAGGGCTGCGTTGCCGGCAAATACGGAGCCGACCACTACGCCTGAAACTACTGCGCCGCCGATAGCAAGAGCGATGAAGGTTTCATCAAGCTCATACTGAGCGTAGAATGTTACGTCTTCGGAAGGCATGCCGTCGTAATCCTCGGGAGCCTTGCCGTTTTCATCCTGCCAGCCGGTGAACTTATAACCGAACTTGAAGGGATTATAAGCACTGGTTTCGGGAGTGATAATGGGCTGACCTACGGTCTGAGGAATTGTATCGAAGGTTATATAGTCACCGTTGAGTTTCTGCTTCATGAAGGTTGCGGAAACATCTTCGGAAGCCCACTGTGCTTCGAATACAAGGTCTTTTGCGGGCATTGTGCCGTAATCATCGGGCTTCTTGCCGTCCTTGTCTTTCCATCCGGCGAACTTGTATCCTTCTTTGCTGGGATCTGCAGGCTGAGTATCTGCAAGGTTGCCGCCGAAAGCAACATCCTCGTTTGCTACTTCTTTGCCGTCAACAAGGTATTTAACATTGTACTCTTTAACCTCATAGATTGCGTAGTACTTTGCATTTTCTTCGCCCAGCTTACCTTCGGGAGTGATTACATCGCCGCCCTCGGTAAGTGACCAGCCCTTGAATACAAGCTGATCTTTATATTTATCGGATACAGCTACATCTTCACCGGGAACTTCGTACTCATCACCGGGATCGCCTGCAAACTGCTTGGCGGGTGTTGAAGCGTAAGTGATGTTGCCGTCTTTATCTACGCCGTCTGCTACATAGTAAGAATCGGAAACATTATAAACGGGAGTAAGTGAGAAAGCTTCTACCCAACCATCGGGAAGCTGACCTTCGATAGGTTTAGTGGGATCAAAGGGAGTATTTGTGCCTTCAATTACCCAACCTGCGAAGTTCTTACCGGGTTTATCGGTGCCGGGGATCTTATCTGAAGGAATTGCTTCATCATAAAGTATCGATACCGGATCACCTGTAGGATTGCCATCTTCATCAAGGAATGTTATTTCAACAGGTTTCGGTGTGTACTTAATTGTTACTTCGGGAACGGTAGCGCCTACTGCGGGGAAACTGGTGGGAACATTATCCCATTCGGCATCATAACCGTCTTTTTCGTCAGCATCCGTGATGTCGGGAATATTATCCTGAGGAATAGCTGTTCCGGGAGCGCCGGTTATGGTTTCTGTGGAGCCGTCAGCGTGCTTGAATGTAACTTCTGTTACTTCCCACTGAGCGGTTAAGGTTAAGTTCTTTGCAGGCATTGTAAGGGCCTCTACTGCTGCCTTGTCTGCATAAACATTACCGTCGCCGTCTTTCCAGCCGGAGAAGGTGTGACCGGGCCATTCGGGATTGTCGGGAACATTAACTTCTGAAAGGGGTGTATTATAAGCTACAGTCTGCTCATCGGGATTTGTGCTCTCATTAGCAAAATCAAAGTTGAGCTTGTATTCTTTCGCGGTCCATTCGCCGGTAACTGTGATATTGTCTGCACCGAAGGTTACGCTGGTGACATCTGTGCCGTCCTTCTTCCAGCCGGAGAATTCATATCCTTCAGGTTCGGTTACGGTTTCAAGAGTCTTGCTGTCGCCAATATAGTATGTGCCGTTATCTGTGGGAGCGGTTACGCCGGCGGGAACAACAGTGCCGGTGAATTCATAGGTAAGAGTATATGGAATAGCACTCTGGGTTGCCTTTGCGGTTACAGGACCTGCAGGCATCTTGCCATCGGTGATTTCATCGCCGTTTGCATCGTAGTACTTCCAATCGGATACCTCGTAGCCTTCCTTTTCTCCCTTATCAATTACGGGGAAGGGATCGCCGAAATCTGCTGAGCCGGCAGCGGGAGGTGTAAGCTTATCGGCATCTTTTACATTCTCATACTCATATTCATAAGTAATGGAGTAGTTACCCTTGGTCCATTCGCCGGTAACTGTGATATTTTCTGCGCCGAAGGTTACGCTGGTAACATCTGAGCCATTCAGCTTCCAGCCGGAGAATGTGTAGCCATTGGGTGCGGTTACGGTTTCAAGGGTCTTGGTGTCGCCGATATAGTATGTGCCGTTATCTGTGGGAGCGGTTACGCCGGCGGGAGCAGCAACAGTGCCGGTGAATTCATAGGTAAGAGTGTAGGGAATAGCACTCTGGGTTGCCTTTGCGGTTACAGGACCGGCAGGCATCTTACCGTTGGTGATTTCAGTACCGCTTGCATCGTAGTACTTCCACTCGCTTACGGTATAACCGTCTTTTGTAGCGGCGGGACCTGCGGGAATGTCATCACCGTAATCTGCTGAGCTGGCAGCAGGAGGTGTAAGCTTATCGGCATCTTTTACATTCTCATACTCATATTCATAAGTAACTGCGTAGTTACCCTTGGTCCATACGCCGGTAACTTCAATATTATCATCTACAAAGGTTACTTCGGAAACAGCACTGCCGTTCTGCATCCAGCCGGAGAAGGTGTAACCTTCAACGGGAGCTACGGTTTCAAGAGCTTTGCTGTCACCTGTATAGTAAGTGCCATCATCTGTGGGAGCAGCCACACCGTTGGGAATATCACCGCTGATTGAGTAAGACAGAGTATAAGGTATACCGCTCTGGGTTGCCTTTGCGGTTACATTGCTTGCAGGCATCTTGCCATTGGTGATTTCATTTTCATCGGCATCGTAATACTTCCAGTCGGTTACGTTGTAGCCGGTCTTGGTTTCAGCAGTCTTTGCGGGGATATCATCACCGACATACTTGTTGGCTACCTGTTCAGGAGCTGTAAGTCTATCAGCATCCTTAACATTTTCATAGGTATATTCATAAGTGATGGTGTAAGGAATATCATCCCACTGAGCGGTGAATGTAAGGCCGCCGTCGGGTACTGTCATACCGACAATATCATCTTTCTGATAGAGGGTGCCGGCAGTATCACCGGACTTTGTCCAGCCTTTGAACTCATGGCCGGGCCATTCTGCGGGAGTGGGTACTTCGTTTGCAGCGAGTGCAGCGCCTACAGAGGTGTTTACTACCTGATCAGCTGTCTGATCATCATCATTAAAATCAAATGTAACGGTAGCTGCCTTCTTGTATGCTGCATAGAGAGTATCAGGATTCTCTGCTTTGAGAGTATCAGCAGTTACATCTGCTGCTGTGGCATTCTGGGTAGTTGCCCAGCCGAGGAATGTAACGCCTTCGGGAAGACCGGTAACGCTGGGAAGAGTTGCGTTGGCACCATTCTGGCCAACCTCTTCATAAACACCGCTGCCTTTATTGGTAATACCATTGCCTGCGGCAATAGTGCCGGTAACGCCGAGAGTAGTATTAATTGTGTTATAATTTATAGAGCCGCCGAAAGCAAGGTTTTCGGATATGCCGTTAACTGTCAAATAGAAATACTCAGGAGCTAATCCGCCCTGCGAATCCGATGAGTCGACATGGCTTCCGTAAACAGCCAAATCAGTTTTATCGGGCATAGACGCTACAGTTGCGGTTTCAAATTCTATAATAGATGTTGCTGTGAGAGGAGCATCACTGTTTACGGTAAAGTAAAATGCGACTACATCTTTTCCGTTGCCGGTCGGATCAAATACCAAACCGTCATTTTCATAGGGCTCAGAACCACTGGTGTTAATATAGGTGTTATTGAACATAGCAATGTATGTTTTATTAGCGTCCACAGTTCCGCCTGCAAGAGGTATCCATGAATCGCCTTCGTTAATATGTAATTCACCAATAGTTGATTGGATATTTTTACCATCATTACCGGGTGTATATGCATTCTCGGTGGTAAGCATTTTATTATTGTACGAAAAAATTAACTGGAAAGCGTTAACATTAAAATCGGCTCCGCTATCCTGATCAATGTAATTTTCGTCCACTTTGGATTCAAAGCTCATAACGGCCTTGATTCTGTCACCTTTTTTAACATAAAGGGTGCCATCGTTGGTATCTGTGCCATCATAGGAAACTTCATTCAAAGTATTCCCGTCATCATCAACAATGTAAAACTTGGTGTAAACATTGAAGATACCATGGTCGTTTTCTGTTAAGGCGTTTACTGCGACAGTGATACTGCCCACAATAAGAGCCAGAACAAGGAATACGGCCAAAGGCTTTTTAAAGAGTTTCTTCATAAAATTAGTCCTCCTTAAGTTTGCATTTTGTGAACTGACAAGTGCATCATTTACACGCAGAGCCACCTGACGCATATAATAACACACATTAAAATACAGTTTATTTTAACATTGAAAAGTCGTATTGTCAATACAAAATTTACAATATATTCACAATTTTTGCTTCAAAAAATGTAAAATCGGCAATCCGGCAATGATTTTTTGCCGGCATATTACTTTTGCCGGGCGAATATATAATAACCAAAACAGTACACATCCCTGCCCCGGGAACCCGGGGCAGGGAATATATAATTCAGGACTTTGCAACTACTTTGCCGGTTACCTGATTTATGGTGTGTGTGCCTTTGGTTACAGGGTTAAATGCTGTTATATCTGTACTGCTGAATGTGGAGTCC
>JAFRMR010000025.1 GCA_017430535.1 Clostridia bacterium | reverse complement strand
GTTTCTAATATGGCAATTATGGATATTACGGATATTGAACCGCTTTTTATGGCTGTTTATGAACTATTGGAGGAAAACGGGATTTTTGTCTTTGCAACGCAGCACCCTTGTTTTATCACATTGACTGAAAAATATATGACACCGCACAGTTACTATGATATAGCGATCGAAGGGCAGCCGGAGGAGCAGATTTATTATCATCGTTCCATACAAGATATTTTTAACCTTTGTTTCAGAGCTGGATTTGTCATTGATGGATTTTATGAAGAATGTTTCAAAAACAATAAAGAAATTCCTATGGTAATGATAGTAAGGCTTAAAAAGGTAAAACGTGATAGCTTAAAATAAATTCAAGTTTGCCGGATAAATAGCAAACCTGGCCGAGCCAGTCAACGGTCAAGATGAACGGGCTTCGCCCGCCGTTGACAGCCCCGCCCGGTTTTGCAGTTAGGCAGTCAAGGAGCGACAGCCTAAAGTGCTGCCGCCCCTTACTATCATAAAAAGCAACTACTAACCAGCCACAGCCCTTTTGGGAGGAAAGGGGGATTTTCCATGACCTGTACAGAAGAATATCGGGAACATATCGAGTACACTTTCCATGCCTTTTGCAAAGTCGTTATCCGAAATGCAACGATCAACGCAGCGAGGACACGGAGCAGGAAGCACAAAAGAGAAATATCCCTTGAATACCTCACAGACGAAAAGCACTACCCTTTAGGCACGACAGATGAATATTTCCAAGCCCCGGAGCCGGACGAGGAATACATACTTACCCTTTGCGGCGATACGGTCATTTTCAGCAGCGGCTTACTTGCGGAAGCCCTGTCACGGCTGGACGAACGGGAGCGGGAAATGATTTACCTGTCCTTTTTCAAGCGTATTCCACAGCACGAAATTGGCAGACAGTACGGGCGCAGCCGCAGCACAGCGGGCTACCATATCCGAAAAGCCCTACGGCAGCTCCAAGCGGAAATGGAGGGAATGGCATATGAGAAATAATAGGCTTCTCCCCTATGAAACAATCGTCCAAGCCACCAGCGGGGAGCCGGAAGCGGTGGGAACTGTATTGCAGTATTACCGCCGCCGCATACAATGTGCCGCCCGTGTGAATGGACGGGTAGACCAAGATACAGAGGACTACATCACCCAGACGCTTCTCACAGCTATTTTCAAGTTCCGCTTTGGGAGATAGCCCTACCGCCTACAACTGAATAACCGCCGCTTCGCCGGCAACCAGAAAGCAGTAAATCTATTCAACAGATTTGCTGCTTTTTTTCGTTCCTGTTTGGCATTTTTGAAAATCCCCAGTATGAAAAAACAAAAGGGAAAATTGCCGCCGCAGTTGGCAAAATCCCTTACTTATCCGTGGAGGGTATCAAAGAAAAAAATACTGCCATTGTCCGCCTTTTTCGGCTTGCGTGGTGTTGTAGGGAATAAGGGGAAATTCTAAAAATCTCCGTCCATTTTGCTTTGCGTGGTGTTGTAGGTAGTGAAAGGAAAATTTTCAAGATATGCCGGAATAGCGGGTAGCAAAGCCCTTTTGAAACGTCTTGTTAGCGGAAAGTACGGAAGCCGGGGAACGCCGGAGTTTTTCAGAGCAAGATTCTACCGCAGTACCAAAATTCGCTTATCGCTCATTTTGCCCCTGCGGGAATCTTGTTGGGGAGTGCCTTCCCCAAACCCTGCTTATGCGGCTTACGCCGCTGGAAAATCCCTCAAAATAATTTTTCGGATT
>JAFRMR010000024.1 GCA_017430535.1 Clostridia bacterium | reverse complement strand
TGCACCTCAAAAAGATGAAATTTGTGCATATTTGCAGGTTTTGACGACGAGGAATACTTGGCTGTATTCCGAGGAGGAATGCCTGCACAAGATGCGCAAAGGTCGCTTTTTGAGGCATTACTGTTTTATGAGCATCCGCCCCTTGGCAGGCCCGTTTTGTTAAAATATCCTTCTGAAAATTCTGCCGGCTATTTCCGCGCCGAAGTCTATGGCGTCATCAACAATTCCTCCGCTGCCCCGGCCTCGCCTGTTATAGCCGCCGTTGCCGTTGCCGTTTTTCTGCTCTGAAAGGTAGTTGATATTGACCCAGCCGTTTTCCGGCTCGTTTTCATCGCCGTATTCAATATAAGCCCAGTTGGAGTTGCTCACCTTAACATTGACTTTTACTCTGTTTCTGAGCTCATCCTTCTTCTCCGTGCTTCTGTGGGGCAGGGCGTAAACCGCAACAGTTTCACTGTCCGTATCGGTATAATATTCGCCGCTTGCAAGCACCCCGTTTATATCCGCCGTGCGAAGGCCGCTGAAAACATAGTGCCCGCTTTCGCCGGGAATGTAGTGAAGGGAGAATTCCTTTATCTTCGGGTTTTCGCCGTAAACCAGTATCTCTCCGGTTACCTCAAAAACCTCGCCGGTTATTTCGCTTGCTTTGAATGAAAGCTCATCGGCATAATAAACATCGTGGGGCTCTTCACCGTAAACCCAGCGAAGCGCTCCGCCGTCGTTTTCAAAGGCCCCGCAGGGTGGAATAATCTTTTCAAAAACCCCTTCGGTGCAATAGGCGCAGAAAAACTCTTTAAGCTCATCGGCAGTGGATACGGCTTTTGCGCCTTCGGGGGCTTCCCCTTCATAACCCGGGAAAACCCAGCTGTTATAAAGGGCGGCAAATTCCTTTGCCTTTTCAAGCACAAGCTCCTCTGTGGGCGCAGGGTCCCCCTGAGGCTCTTCCCTGAGCTTTTTTAGCATACTCTGAATTTCCTGGCTCTTGGGGTATTTTTTCTCCCCCTCTTCAAGTATGCCTATGGCGGTGTCTCTGTCCCCTGCCTCGGCGCTGGCCTTTGCCCTTGCAAGGCAGTTCCTTATATATTCGTTTTTATCGGGGCCCTTTGCGCAGGCGGCAAGGGAAAACAGCAGAGATAATATGAGAATAAATGAAAACAGTTTTTTCATCGGTTTTTAAAGTTATGCGGCCTCGTTTTCTCCGCAGTTTCCGGCAAGTTCATATTCCTCTTCATTAAATACCGCTGCTTCTCCGGTTTCCTGAGGAGCAGGCTCAACATTACCTGCATAGAGATCTCTTATGGAATCAGCGTCAATTCCTTCATCGGCACCCGTATCCGCTTCGGCGGGAACCTCGGGGGTAAAGTTTTTAAGAGCAATATCAAAGCTGTATTTGCTGTATATTTCGCCGGTAAGGTAGTTTTTGCCTTCAATAATCAGTTTATCTTTTGTAACGGTGAGCAGCATGCCGGTACCCTTGCCGGTAACGCCGAAACGGTTTCCCTTGCCGCAGCAGGGGGCATTGATGCAGGTGATGCCGTCGTTTTCTTCAACACAGCAGATATTGAAAAGCCTCTGGAAAAGGGCGCCGTTAAGGCCCATGTGCAGGTGGCCGCTGATATAGAAAACATTATCATACTTTTTAAGTATTGCCTTGACCTTGGCGGTATCGGATGAGCTGAGAGCGCCGCCGGGGATAATGGGCCAGAGCAGCCTTTCGCCGTGGGTGTTTCTCAGGGGCCAGTGGCAGAGAACAAATACGGGCTTGCCGTTTGCCGAGCCCTCATCAAGCTCCTGCTCAAGGAATTTGAGCTGGGCGCCGCTGATATTGGCGCTGTTTACATGGTTGCCCTCGTTACCCATAACAACAACCTTATAGCCGTTAATTTCGGTGCTGTAATAATCCTTTTTGCTGTCCATGCCGAAATATTCGTTGCGGCCCTCAATCATTGTGCCTCTGTGGGATTCGGAAGATGACCACAGGCCGTAATCGTGGTTGCCGAAGCAGAAGGCGGTTCTCTCTTTGGGGAACCTCTGCAGCTCCTTGAGGAACGCATTCATCTGGTATTTTTCACCGCTGTTGGTAACATCGCCGGCTACTATGAGGCCGGTGTTGTCATCCGCTTCTCTTGTTATGCGGTTCATAACAGATGATAAGATTTCCTCGGTGCCGTCAACGCCGATATGGGTATCGGAGATAAGGTCTATTTTAAGCAGTACCTCATCTTCGGCTACCTGAGCGGTTTCTGCCGGGGCTTCATAATTCTCTGCCGCGGACGCGTGAATACCGGCAATCAGGGTTAAAAAAGCAACTATTACGCAAACTAATCTTTTCATATTCTCCGTTCTCCGTTTGAATTTTTGACTTTTACATTATGCTTCTTTTTTATATCTATGTCAAGAATATAAAAGAAAAAAGGCTCGCAAGCTTTTTACACTGCAAGCTCTTCTCTTATAAATCTTGATTGCTTGGTTTTCTTCGGCGGGAGACAGTACGACGGTACGGCAGAGCCGAAAAAACGGCAAAAACAGACAACATAAATCTTTCCTTATAAAAAAGTAGAAAAATTAGCTCGCAGTATTGATTAACTGCGAGCTGATAGCTTATTAAACTTGATTGTTTGGTTTTCGGCGAGAAGAATTGGGATGAAAACGGCGCTTTCTCCGACCGAAGACAGTACGACGGTACGGCGAGGGAGGAAAAGCGCTGAAGACAGAAAATGTATAATATCTGATTTTCTCAGACCGCTGTCAAATAAAAACCCGCGGGCTTTATAAACCCGCGAGTTTCGATTTTACAAACAATTTTCTGTCTGTTTTTCGACCAATTATTCCGGCAAGGCGGTTGCAGTCAGGATGAAAATGCCGTTTTCTTCGGCGGGAGACAGTACGACGGTACGGCAGAGCCGAAAAAACGGCAAAAACAGACAACATAAATCTTTCCTTATAAAAAAGTAGAAAAATAAGCTCGCAGTATTGTTTAACTGCGAGCTCATATTTAACCAAACATTGTCTGTTTGTTTTTCGCCTGAATGTGACAGCCTTAAATTATTTAAGTTCAACCTTTGCGCCAACTTCTTCAAGCTTTGCCTTTGCAGCTTCAGCATCGTCCTTGGACATAGCTTCCTTGATGGTCTTGGGAGCGCCGTCAACAACAGCTTTGGCTTCAGCAAGGCCGAGACCGGTGATCTCACGAACAGCCTTGATAACCTTAATCTTCTCTGCGCCAACTTCAGCGAGAACAAGATCAAATTCGGTCTTCTCTTCAGCAGCGGCTCCGCCTGCTTCAACGGGACCTGCAACAGCAACAGCAGCAGCTGCGCTTACGCCGAATTCTTCTTCTACAGCGTGAACGAGTTCGGAAAGTTCAAGAACGGTAAGAACTTTGATTTCTTCGATAATAGCATTAATTTTCTCTGATGCCATTTTATTTTCCTCCAAAATTTTAATATAGTTAAAACGGATTATTCTGCGGTTTCTTCTGCGGGAGCTTCTTCAGCTGCGGGAGCAGCTTCCTCTGCGGGTGCCTCTTCGGTTGCAGGAGCGGCCTCCTCTGCGGGTGCCTCTTCGGCTGCGGGAGCGGCCTCCTCTGCGGGTGCCTCTTCGGCTACAGGAGCGGCTTCCTCTGCGGGTGCCTCTTCAGCTGCGGGAGCGGCTTCCTCTGCGGGAGCTTCCTCTGCTGCGGGAGCGGGTTCGCAAGCTTCAACTCCTCCCTTGTCTACGATTGCCTGAACTGCGCGGGCAAAAGCAGCGATGGGAGCATTGAATGCGTTGCATACGGTAGCAAGAAGTACTTCTCTTGTGGGAAGCTTTGCAAGGCTTTCAATAGTTGCAAGGTCAATAACATCGCCATCAAGATAACCACTCTTGATGCTGAAGTTCTTGTGGGTATCTGCAAACTTTGAAAGTATCCTTGCGGCTGCCGTGTGATCTTCGGGGCTTACCGCAATGGCGGTAGTGCCTTCAAGAACCTTTGTGATGTCCTCAAGGCCGGCCTCTTTGGCAGCAAGGCCGAGGAGGGTGTTTTTAACTACTGAGTATTTAACGCCGGCTTCTCTGAGCTCTTTGCGCAATACGGTATCATCAGCAACGTTAATACCTTTGTAATCAACAACAACGCCTGCAACTGAGCCTTTAAGAGCTTCTGCAAGATCAGCAACTATCTGCTTTTTCTGCTCTAAAACTTTCTCGCTTGGCATTTACTGTTTTCACCTCCGTGTGAATATTCAAAAACTAAAGCCCTTTCCGCATAACCGGAAAGGGCAAAACATACCTGTATTGTGTGTATGTTTCCTTTCTCGGCAGGCGGATTGAACCATTATGCGTAAAGCACCTGCTGTCTTCAAAAAGAACAGCGCGATTATATTATCACAGAACTTCTGCTGTGTCAAGCAGAAATTTATGCCTGAACGGCGGAACCTACCTTGTTGGGGTTAACCTTTATGCCGGGGCCCATGGTAGTGGCAAGAACGCAGGACTTGATGTACTGGCCCTTTGCTGCTGCGGGCTTAGCCTTGATAACGGCATCAAGGAGAGTGGTGAAGTTTTCTTCAAGCTTTTCGGGGCCGAAGGAAACCTTGCCGATGGGGCAGTGGATAATATTGGTTTTGTCAAGGCGGTATTCAATTTTACCGGCCTTGGCTTCTGTAACGGCTCTGGCAACATCGGGGGTAACTGTGCCGGCTTTGGGGCTGGGCATAAGGCCGCGGGGGCCGAGTACCTTACCCAGACGGCCAACAAGGCCCATCATGTTGGGAGCGGCGATACATACGTCAAAATCCATGAAGCCTTCGCCCTGGATTTTAGCAACAAGATCTTCGGCGCCAACGATTTCTGCGCCGGCTGCTGCGGCTGCGTCAGCCTCGGGGCCCTTTGCGAAAACGGCAACCCTTACGGTTTTACCGGTTCCGTTGGGGAGCACCACGGCTCCGCGGACCTGCTGATCTGCGTGACGGGAGTCAACGCCCAGCCTGATGTGAACCTCTACGGTCTCATCAAATTTTGCACTTGCGGTCTGAACTGCAAGTGAGAGAGCTTCGTTGGGGTCATAAAGATTAGCCTTCTCAACGAGCTTTGCTTTTTCATTATATTTTTTACCATGTTTCATGTTATTTATTCCTCCCAATTATGTGGTTAATCGGATTTTTCCTCCCACAGTTTGCAATCATTCCGCAACAACAACGCCCATGCTGCGGGCAGTGCCGGCGATCATACTCATAGCTGTTTCAATGGTAGCAGCGTTGAGATCCTTCATTTTGGTCTCCGCAATCTTGCGGATCTGATCCTGAGTGATGGTTGCAACCTTGGTTTTATTGGGAACGCCCGAACCGCTCTCAATTCCGCATGCCTTCTTGATAAGAACAGCAGCGGGAGGGGTCTTGGTTATAAAGCTGAATGTACGGTCTGCATAAACAGTGATAACAACGGGGATAATGAGGCCGATATCGTTCTTTGTGCGCTCATTGAATTCCTTGGTAAAGGACATGATGTTAACACCGTGCTGACCGAGTGCGGGGCCTACAGGGGGAGCCGGAGAGGCTTTGCCTGCGGGAATCTGTAACTTAATTAAACCGACAACTTTCTGTGCCATAATAATTAACCTCCAAATATAAAGTGGTAGATTGCGGAGCTTTCGCTCCTCCCACGAAGCCGGGATTAACCCCGACTGTACCCGAAGGTACTGATTTGAAAGGGCTTCGCCCTCAAATTACCGTGATCAGTCTTCGGCAAGCTCAACCTGGTCAAGCTCAAGCTCAACAACGGTTTCTTTGCCGAACAGGGCGGAAACAACAACCTTGACTGAATTGTTTTCAAGGTCGATTTCCTGAACAACTCCCGAAAAGCCGTCAAACATATCATCAATAATATCCACCGTATCACCCACGGCGTAAGATACTTCAACAACCTTCTTTTCGACTCCGAGCCTGATAACTTCTTCATCGGAAAGGGGAATCGCTTTGTTTTCAGGACCTACAAATCCTGTAACGCCTCTGGTGTTCCTGATAAGGAGCCAGGTTTCGTCCTTCATTTTGGGGCGATTGTCTCTGTCAGGCGTTACGGCCACTTTTACAAGTACGTAGCCGGGGAAAAGCTTGCGCTCAACCTCTTTTTTGGTTTCTGCGTCTTCAACTATCTCCACGGGAACCATTACTTCAAGGATCTGATCCTGCATTTTGCGGTTTTCAACCATTTTTTCAATATTGGTCTTAACCTTGTTTTCGTAACCGGAGTAGGTATGAACTACATACCATCTTGTCTCAGCAGACATTTCTTTTCCTCCCGAGTTAGCCTATAAAGAAACTGCGTAAAGCTATAACGGCAGCTTCTGTTGTTTCGGCAGCGTCAGCGCCTGAGTTAGCTACATGCTCCGCAAGCCTCTTGAGAAGAGAAATGCTCAGGGAGAGAAGCTGGTCAACTGCGAAAATCGCTATTCCGCAAATCGCTACCATAACAAGAACCACAAGTGTGGATTTAACTACGGTTTTACCGTTGGGCCAAACAATCTTTTTGATTTCGCCCTTGAGATCTTTGCAGAACTTTTTGATTGCCTTGCCGGCTCTTGCGAACCAATTACCGTTGGGGTTGGCAGGCTTTTTGTCCTTTTTCTTTTCGGCGGCGGCAACCTTCTCTGCAGCTGTGGAAACTTCCTTATTAGCCATTAGGTTAACCTCCCGCTTACTTTGATTCTCTGTGAAGAGTGTGTTTTCTGCAGAAACGGCAGTACTTGTTCATTTCAAGTCTGTCGGGTGAATTCTGCTTGTTCTTCATTGTGTTGTAGTTGCGCTGTTTGCATTCGGTGCAAGCAAGTGTAATCTTGACTCTTTTACCGTTAGCAGCCATGTGCGGCACCTCCAATATTCGGAATTTTTCAGCTTCAGCCACGGTCTATCAGGCAACCGCCGTGAAGCTAAGCCTCCCTCTGCTTTCGCTTGAATAAGGGCGCAAAAAATAAACCCTCGTGCAGAGGTAAAAGTATGCTAACACAAACTTCCCCCTCTGTCAAGCATTTTTTTTGAATATCAAAATAATTATACTTGTACTTTATTATTGATTTTATGCAGAAAAAAAGATATAATAATTATGAATACAAATCTGCCGGGTATTAAGGCGGGTTGAATCAACCGGAAGGAGGTGCCCCCGTGAATAAGAATCTGCATAAAAAAGTTATTGCCCTTACCTTTGCTCTGCTTATCGGTATTGCGTTTATAAAGGGCGCCGGTTCCGGGGTTATTCCCCTCTCCTCTGCTTCGGCGGATGCCCTCACCGACAGCTTCTATCAATATTTCATGGCTGAGATATCCGATTATACCCAGAGTATTGATGTGTCAACTTACGGGCTCACACTGGACGATATGCCCGGTCTCGGAAACAAAATCAAAGATAATCTGCCGGAGGCCTTCTGCTTTTCCGGTCTGGGTTACAGTTATTACAGCAACGGCACTGTTGCGGCAATTTCCCCCACTTATAATATGCCGCAATCCGAATATACCGCCGCACTTGCCGGCTGCAGGCAGGCTGCGGATGAAATTCTTTCGGATTTATATAACAGCCCCCTGAGCGATATTGAAAAAGCCCTGCTTGTTCAC
Organism: Clostridia bacterium; assembly: GCA_017430535.1. Lineage (GTDB taxonomy): Bacteria > Bacillota > Clostridia > Oscillospirales > Acutalibacteraceae > CAG-177. The sequence goes on along the minus strand of JAFRMR010000024.1, from coordinate 17,275 downwards.
GACCGCATTGCAGTATGGTGCGAATACGATATCAATCAGACCCAGGGCTCCGAAAGCTACGGCATAAGCGGTGTGCTCAACAGGCATAAGGCTGTTTGCGACGGCTATGCCATAACCTACAAATATCTGCTTAACAAACTCAATATCAACTGCGGCTACTGCATTTCAAACACCCTCAATCACCGCTGGAATATGATTGAAATAAACGGTCAGCTTTACAATGTGGATGTTACCTGGGATGACCCGATTTATGATATTTACGGCAACGTTCACCACGATCATTTCATGAAGTCCTCCGCTTATTTTGCGGCAAATGACTATGAAGCAAACGATTATGAAATGACTGCGGTTTCAACCGCTTATGACAATACCTTCTGGGATAATTCCATATCGGAGTTTCAGTATTTCGGCGGTAAAATCTATTATATTGACAACAGAGGCGGCAAGCTGTACTCCTGTACCGACAGTGTTTTCAGCCCCTCCCTTGTAAAAACCGTAAGCGGCAACTGGTCTTTCGGCTCGCAATATATCTACTCTATTCCCCTGAGCAACGGAGAGCATGTCACCAATTTCTCCCGGCTCGGCAGCGACAGCAGCAATATCTATTATTCCGATAACAGCGGAATATACACCCTTGACGGCACTCTTGTTTATTCGCCCGAGCATACAAGTTCCGTTGAGCTTATCGGCTTTACCGCCCGTGACAGTGTATTTTACTGCGATCTGAGCACGCAGGTTATTGCAACCGAAACATCCAGGGAGGATTACGGCATAGAATACACCTACTCTTCCGGATCCGGCGGAGAGGACCCAACATCCTCTTCCGAATCATCCGAGCCGGATTTAAGCTCCAACACCTCCCCCTCCTCCGGCGCGCCCTGGCCCTCGGAGTCGGCGGCGGGCTCCGGCAGGATTATGATTGCAAATGCCGGCAGGTATAACGGCAAAACTCTGCCCTACAGGTCAAGCGTAACATTCCGGGCCCGTGTAAAGGGCAGCGTGCCCAGCAAAATCACCTGGTATGTAGACGGCAAAGAAGCCGGCACCGGCAGCAGCCATACCGTAAGGCGGGCGGAAAAAGATTTCAGCATTTACTGCACCGCAACCGACGGCAACGGCAAAACCATTGTAAGTGCCACAGAGAATATAAAAATAGACAGCGGATTTTTCGCCAGAATAATTGCTTTCCTCAAGCTTATATTCGGCGCGCTTGATATTTTCAATTAAAAATTCAGGGAGAGATTATGAAAAGATATCTTATCATCAACGCAGACGATTTCGGTATGTGCAGCGCCGCCAACGAAGCTGTATTTGAGCTCTTCAAGGGCGGATACCTCAAATCCTCAACCCTTATGATGCCCTGCCCCAAAGCCGAAGAAGGCGCCCGCTTTGCGGCTGAAAACCCTCAGTACGCCATAGGCGTGCACCTTACCCTTACAAATGAGTGGAAGGAAAACTGGCCCTGGGGTTCCCTTACGGGGGGCAAATCCCTTGAAAACGAAGAGGGCAGAATGTGGCCTGAGAGCGATGATTTTGAAGCCCACTGCAACTATAAAGAAACAATTGCAGAGGTAAACGCCCAGATTGACCTTGCCCTTAAATACGGCATGAAGCCGGTGCAGATTGATAACCACATGGGCTCTCTTTACGGCATGAACGGCAAATATCTTATGCTGCCCAAGGTTTTTAAGGTGTGCGGCAAAAGGGGCTACCCCTTCCGTATGTGCACAAAGGCGGTTAAGGAGTACTGCCCCGGCGAGGTTTCCTTCGGGCTTTACAAGCTGTTTTGCGGCATAAGCAGGCTCCTGAGCAAAATCTATAAAGTTCCCACCCCGGATTACCTTATCCTGCCCGATCAGGTAAAAGTGCTCAATGACTGCAAAACCTATGAGGAATTCCGCGATAATTTCCTTGATTTTCACAGCAGAATACCCGAGGGCATTACGGAAACCTACATCCACCCCGCCCTTGATACGGATGAGATCAAAAAAATCACCGGCTCCTGGCAGCGCAGATACTGGGAATATCTGCTTATGAAGGACCCGAAAACCCACGAATTTTTCAAAAACTGCGATATTGAGCTTATAAGCTACCGTGAGCTGCTTGAACTGAAAAAGAGATAAATTATGAAAATTACAGTTATAAACGGACCCAATCTCAATATGCTGGGCATAAGGGAGCCGGAAATATACGGCGGCAGAAACTATGAATCCCTGTGCGGCGAAATCCTTGCCCGCTGCGCAGAAAAGAATATTGAGGCCGAAATATATCAGTCCAACCACGAGGGCGACCTTGTGGATAAAATACAGCAGTGCCTCGGAAGTACCGACGGCATTGTGATAAACCCCGGCGCCTATACCCACACAAGCGTTGCCCTGCTTGATGCCCTCAAGGCGGTGAATATCCCTGCCGTTGAGGTGCATATAAGCGACCCGGATACCCGGGAGGAATTCAGAAAAATAAGCTTTGTAAGAGAGGCCTGCATCAAAACAATCAAAGGCAAAGGTTTTGCGGGCTATCTTGAGGCAATAGATTTTCTTTACAATATGCAAACAAAATAAATCAATAAAAGGAGTAATCAAAATGAAAAAAGCACTCAAAGTTATCGCTCTGGTTCTTGTGGCTGCCACCGTTCTGTGCATGTTTGCAGGCTGTGTCAAATCCCTTAAGGGCACTTACAAAGCAGAAAGCGGCGCAAGCCTTACCTTTGATAAGGATCAGAAGGTAACCGGCGAGCTGTTCGGCATCACCATTGACGGCACTTATGAAATCAACGGCGATATGATCAAATTCAATTACAGCGGCATTGCCGGCATAGGCGCCACCCTTGAGAAACCCATTGAAATCAACGGCAAAACCATAATAATAGACGGCACGGAGTTCACAAAAGAATAATATAACCCTCATAATTCAGCCCTGCCGGCCGGCAGGGCTTTTTCTTTGCCCCATTTTTATTGTTGAAACAATTCCTGCCTTGTGGTAAAATCCTTTTATCACAAGAAAGAGAAATGCTATGAGTAACACAAAAGAAGCGAAAAAATGGTTTTTAAAAGGCCTGCGCGACGGTATCCCCATTGCGGCGGGCTATTTTGCCGTATCCTTCGCTCTGGGCATAACCGCAAAAAAAGCGGGCCTTACCTGGTACCAGGCCACCCTTGCAAGCCTGCTGTGCAACGCCTCCGCCGGGGAATACGCCGGCTTTGAGGTTATTGCATCAAAGGGCTCCTATATCACCATGGCTCTTATCACCGCCATAATCAGCGCAAGGTATATGCTTATGTCCGTCACTCTTTCGCAGAAGCTTTCCCCCGGGGTGAATACTCCTCAGCGGCTTATGGTGGGCTTCTGGGTTACGGATGAAATATTCGGCGCCTCCTCAACTGTGCCGGGCCGCCTTAACCCTCACTACAACTACGGCCTTGCCATCTGCTCCCTGAGCTTCTGGGCTCTGGGCACCTGCATAGGCGTGGTTACGGGCAGCATACTGCCCCCGGGCATTGTTACGGCTCTCGGTGTGCTGCTTTACGGCATGTTCCTTGCAATCATTATGCCGGAGGGCAGGAAGAATAAAAAAGTAGGCGTAATTATACTGCTCTCAATGGCTTTAAGCTGGGCCTGCTCCGTAATGCCCTATGTTTCAAAGCTCAGCGAAGGCACAAGAATCATTATCCTCACCATTGTTATCGCCGGAGCGGCGGCTCTTATATTCCCTGTTAATACAGATGACGGGGAGGGCGAAAAATGAAACATAATGTTTATATCTATATCCTGATAATGTGGGCGGTGGCATTCCTGCTGCGCTCCCTGCCCCTTACCCTCATACGCAGAGAGATAAAGAATAAAACCATCCGCTCATTCCTCTATTATGTGCCCTATGTAACCCTGGCGGTTATGACTTTCCCCGCCATAATTGAGGCAACAGGGAATCCCCTTTCCGGAGCCATAGCTCTGGTGCTGGGTATGGTTGCCGCTTACTTCGGCGCAGGCCTCTTCCCCACAGCCATAGTCTGCAGCCTTGCGGTATTTATAGCAGAGAGTTTTTTGAAATAGAAATATAAGTAACATCCGGGCAGGTGACTTATCACTTGCCCGGATTAAATTTATCTGCCGTTCCGGTAACCGGAAGCCTCATGGCGAGCGCTGCCGGAGCCCTTACGGAATCTGATTATTTATAAATAGTTATTGTATTTCAATATATCGGTATGATAAAATATACGGGTAAGCATTCCCTAAATCTTTTCGGGAGGAAAAATTATGAAAAAGAGTTTGTCAATTATTCTGTCAGTTTTAATGGCTCTTTCTGTTTTTTCGTTAATGCCGTTTTCGGTGTGGGCAGAGGAGCCGACTGTTGTTACCACTTATGATCAATTAACAACAGCAATTACCAACGGCGAGGATATCTGCCTGGGTGCGGATATTTCCACCACCTCCGCAATATATATACAGAAAGATATTGTTTTGGACCTTAACGGTCATACTTTGAATCTGGGCAACAGTAAGCTTTATGTTTTGTCCAATTCAACATTCAAAGACAGTTCCGGAAATGATTCGGGTAAAATCAGCGGAACAGGCAATTATAAAATATATGCAGGTCTTGTTTCTGCCGGAGAATCTTACCCGGGCACTTTAACTGTTGAATCCGGAACATATGTTACCTCGGGAAACGGCATGCTGCGTGTAGCCGCGTGCGGTGAGCTTACCATGACCGGCGGATTTGTACAAGCCACACAATATCCTGTTTATGTATCTGCAGCGGGCGCAATGTTTACCATGACCGGCGGAACTGTTAAAGCAACCACTGCGGTCGGCGTTTATACCGTAGCGGGTTCGGAGTTTGTAATGAACGGCGGAACCGTTACAGCGCCGCAGCAGGCCATCACCAACCTCGGCAACTCTACACTAAACGGAGGCACTGTTCAGGCAACAAGTCAGATTGGCGTTTATGTTTCAAGCGGAACGCTTACATTGGACGGCGGAACCGTTCAGGCGCCGAACGACGCCATCAATGTTAAAGATAATGTCGGCGCATCTGTAACCATAGCAGGCGGAACGGTTACGGCAACAAATTACACCGGTATTTATGCAGGCAAAGGCGACACTCTCACAGTTAACGGGGGAACGGTTTCCGCCGGCTATGCCGCAATCACCAACCTGGGAGACGCAGTAATAAACGGCGGCAAAATAGTTTCAGATAATGCTGATAATAGGCCGACTGTACAGGTAAAAGGGGAAGACGAAACCGTTAAAGCGTCGCTTATCCTGAACGGCGGAACAGTTGAAGCCCTGGGCAACGGCGCCGCGATAAACCTTCACAGCAATGCAACCCTTACCGTTAACGGCGGCACAATCAAAGCCGCATACCCCGATCCGGAAGAAAAGCAGGGCGGCGCCGGTATAACCGCATTCAAAAATACTGAGGTAACTGTTACAGCCGGCTCCGTTTCGGCTTTCAGCCATGCGCTTGCAGGCAACGGCTCCCCTGCCGGGGAAGCTAACGAAGGAACAAACGCAAAGTTCACCATAACGGGAGGAACTTTAACATCCACTGCCGGAGCCGGTATCTACGCCCCTCAGGTTAACGGCGAAACAGTAATAACCGGCGGCACAATTACCGGCGGCAGAACCGGTGTTGAAATCAGAGCCGGCTCGCTTACAATTGAAGGCGGCAAAATCTCAGGCAACAAAGAAGAATATGACTGCACCGCAAACAAAAACGGCCTCACTACCAAAGGCGCCGCGGTCTCGGTATGTCAGCACACAACAAAACAGCCTATTGATGTAAAAATCAGCGGTGGCACTTTTGAGGCAAAATTACCTTTCAGCGAGGTAAACGCTCTTGAAAACCCTGCTGAAGATGTGGCAAACATCACTTATGAAATAACCGGCGGTACTTTCATTTCAACAGATACCTCTTCCGATGCGGCAGCTGTACGCGTGGAGGATTATGCAAACGGTCCCTTCGTCAGCGGCGGTGAGTATTCTCACCCGGTTGATGAGAATTATATCGCAGAAGGATACAGTGATTCATTTGTAAAGATTGTGACAGATGAAGGCGAATTCTATACCGTAGTTCCCCTGAGGACCGCGACACTCAGCTGCGGCGAAAACGGCAGCGCGCTCATCTATATTGATGTTGAAGGTTACGGTAAAGAAACCGGCTCGGCGGATTCTCTTGAAGCCTATCGCGGCCTGCCCGTAAAAGTTGCTGCCACCCCCGATGCCAATTATCAGGTTGACAAAATCACATATACATACGGCGAAGAAACCGCTGATATAACAGAAGCTGCCGGCTTCGATATGCCGGACAGCGATGCGACCGTAACCGTAACCTTTGCCCTTGTTGAATATACCGTCACCTTCATTGCAGACGGCAAAACCGTAAAGACCTTTAAGCTTACCGCCGGCGCAAAGATTCCCGTTCCTCCCGCGCCCGCAAAAGCCGGCTATACCTTCAAGGGCTGGAGCCCCGAGGTTCCCGCCAAGATGCCCGCAAAGAATATGACCTTCAAGGCCGTGTTTGAAAAGAAGGCAGTTGCAAAGGTTACCTTTGAAAAGATCGCAAGCGTTGCCTACCGCACCGATGTAACAATCACCGCAACAGGTGAAAACCTGCCCAAGGGCACAGTGCTTGCCATCTATGAAAAAGGCGGCAGCAAACCCCTTGCAAAGGGTAACGCCAAATCCGTATCCTACAAAGCAGGCGAAATGAAGAGTGCGAAGACCTATGAAGTGAAAGTAATCGACTCCAAGGGCAACGCTCAGAAGGGCCTCGGCGGAGAGATAAAGATTGATGTAACAGGCACCGGATTCTTCCAGAGAATCATCGCCTTCTTCAAGTACCTCTTCAGCCCCGTTCCCACCAAAACCGTAGGACCGAAGGTAAAATAAGAACCTGCCTTCGGCAGAACCTTGTTACTCGCTGCGCCCGTAATTAGATAAAAAAATCAGCCCGCAGGTTATAAAAACCTGCGGGCTTAAACTTTGCCTCAGTATATCCGTATTTCTTAATCCAGTTCTTTCTTTCCGGTATACAGTTCGTAATATCTGCCTTTCATTGCAAGCAGCTCATCGTGGGTGCCTCTTTCCATAATCTCGCCCTTTTCAAGCACCATTATTTCATCCGCATCCCGCACCGTTGATAGCCGGTGGGCAATAACAAAGGTAGTGCGGTTTTTCATAAGCCGGTCCATACCGTGCTCAATGTGTTTTTCCGTTCTGGTATCAACGGAGCTTGTGGCCTCGTCCAGTATCAGTATGGGTGCAAGTGAAATGGAAGCCCTCGCTATGTTAAGCAGCTGCCTCTGCCCCTGTGAAAGGTTGGCTCCGTCCCCTTCAAGCAGGGTGCCGTAGCCGTCGGAGAGGCGCATAATAAAGGAATGGGCGCTGGCTGTTTTTGCCGCGGCAATCACTTCTTCATCCGTGGCATCCGGCCTGCCGTAGCGGATATTTTCCATAACCGTGCCGGTAAACAGGTGGGTATCCTGAAGCACCACCGCAATATTTTTTCTGAGAAAATCTCTGTCTATATCCTTTATGTTTATGCCGTCAATGAGTATCTCGCCCTGCTCAATATCGTAAAACCTGTTTATAAGGTTTGTTACCGTGGTTTTGCCTGCGCCGGTGGAGCCCACAAAGGCAACCTTTTTGCCGGAGGGCACTTTAAGGGAGATATTCTTAAGCACGGTTTTTTCAGGCAGATAACCGAAAGTTACATTCCTGAACTCAACCTCGCCGTCTATGGTTTCCGGGTTTGCATTAACGGTGTCAAAGGCCTTTTCCGGCTCTCTGTCCATTATGTCAAATACTCTCTCCGCGCCGGCAAGGGCGGCAAATATGGTTGAGGTCTGCTGGGATATCATATTGATCGGCTGTGAAAACTGCCTTGAATAATTGGCGAATATTGAAACGCCGCCTATATCAAAGCCTTTAAGCAGGCAGAGCAGGCCGCCTACGCCGGCAATTACGCCGTAGCATATCTGGGTTATGTTGCCCAGCACAGGCCCCATTAGGCCGCCGAAAAACTGGGCGCCCATCTGCTTGCTTCTCATATCCCCGTTAAGCTCTTCAAATTCGTCAACATTTATGCTCTCGTGGTTAAATACCTTTACCACTTTCTGCCCGGAAACAGATTCCTCAATATATCCGTTCACTGCCCCCAGGGCCGCCTGCTGGGCAGTATAGTATTTGGCGGATTTCATTGCCACAAACCTGCCGCCGAGCAGCAGCAGGGGCACAAACGCCACCGTAATTGCCGTAAGCAGCGGGCTGGTGTAAATCATCAGGCTCAGGGTGCCCACAAGGGTTATGGCGCCGGATATCAGCTGAGTCAGGGTCTGGTTCAGCATGGTATCTATATTGTCAATATCGTTTGTGAAGCGGCTCATAATGTTGCCCGTGGATTCGGAGTCAAAATATCTTACGGGCAGGGCTTCCAGCTTTTTGAAAAGGTCGTTTCTTAACTGCTCCGATGCGTGAAGCGAAACGGTTACCATAAGCCGCCCCTGCATGTAGTTTGATATAATACCCACGGCATATATGGCGGCAACAACGCCCAGGATTGAGGCAAGGCCTGCGATTTTTTCCTTTGGGGTGGTTTCCGGGGCAATCAGGCTGTTTATAACGGGCCTTAGCATATAGGAGCCCGCAAGGGATGTAACGGTGCTCACAAGCATAAACAGCACCACAAGCATTATTCTCAGCTTATATTTTGCCACATAGGACCATATCCTTTTCACAGTGGCCCCCGTGTTTTTGGGCTTGCCTTTTCCTTTTGCCCCGGGCTGTCTTCTGCCCGGTCTTCCGGGGGGGCCGAAAGCGCCTCTCTTTTTGTCGGGAGCAACTTTATTGTAGCGTTTCTGCAGCTCTTCAAGGCTTCTTCCTGCCATTATGCTCCCTCCTTTTTCTCAATCTGGGAGTAGTAGATTTCTCTGTACTCCTCATTGCTTTCAAGAAGTTCGCTGTGGGTGCCTGTGCCGGTAATGCAGCCGTCATTGAGCACCACTATCATCTGAGCGTCCATTACGGATGAAATCCTCTGGGCAATTATAATCTTTGTGGTGCCCTGAAGCTCATTGGCAAAGGCCTGCCTTATAAGGGCCTCGGTAGCGGTATCAACGGCGCTGGTAGAATCATCCAGCACAAGGATTTTCGGCCTTTTAAGCAGGGCTCTTGCTATGCACAGCCTCTGCTTCTGGCCGCCGGAAACATTCCTGCCGCCCTGCTCAATGGTGTAATCATAGCCCCCGTCAAAGGAGGATATGAAGCCGTCCGCCTGGGCCCGGGATGCCGCCTGCTTTATTTCTTCTTCCGTAGCGTTTTCGTTGCCCCACCTCAGGTTATCCGCAACGGAGCCGGAGAAGAGCACGTTTTTCTGCAGCACAAAGCCTATACCGTCACGCAGATTGTGAAGGTTGTAGTTCTTTACATTTACGCCGTCCACAAGCACTTCGCCCTCATCCGGGTCATAAAGCCGGGCAATAAGCGAAACAAGTGTGCTTTTGCCGGAGCCGGTGGAGCCGATTATGCCCACGGTCTGCCCGGCGGGGATTGTAAGGCTTATATCATTAAGTACCTTTTCATCGCTGCTTTTGTAGTATCTGAATGAAACATTGCGGAATTCAATGTTGCCTTCGGTTACTTTCAGGTTCTCCGCCTCAGGGGATTCGCAGCTCTTTATATCCACCTCTTCATCAAGTACTTCTTTTATTCTTTTTGATGATGCCATAGCTCTTGAAAGTGAAAAGAATATCATTGCCAGCATACCCAGTGACATAAGTATCTGGGTAACATATGTGATAAATGCGGTAAGGTCGCCGGCTGTCATTGTGCCCTTAACCAGCATATTGCCGCCGAACCACAATATGGATATTATAATAACATTCATAAAGAAAGTTACGGCGGGGGCCATAAGTATAATTATCCTCATAGCTGCCATTGCACTCTCTTTGAGGTTGCGGTTGGCGCCCCCGAATTTCTTTATTTCGTGGTCCTCTCTCACAAAGGATTTTACAACCCTTATGTTTGTTATGTTTTCCTGCACGGTGGAGTTCAGTGCGTCAATATTGCTCTGCTGCTTTGTGAAGCGGGGCAGGGCAACCTTGATAAACACCACAACCGCCACCACCAGCATAGGGAATGCAATGAGCAGCGTTGCGGTAAGGGAGGGGCTTACTATAAGCGCCATAATTATACCGCCGATAAACATACCCGGAGATCTCAGGCAAAGGCGCAGAAGCATCATTATAAAGTTCTGAATCTGTGTCACATCGTTTGTAAGCCTTGTTACAAGGGAGCCGGTGCTGAATTTATCAATATCCGCAAACGAGAATTCCTGCACCTTTCTGTAAATATCGGAGCGCAGGTCCGCCGCAAAGTTTACGCTGGCCTTTGCGCCGAAGTAGGCTCCGCCCACTCCGCCTATAAGCATAATTATTGCGGTAAGAATCATTGCGCACATAATCGCCACAATAAAGGGGGATTTATCCCCTGCAATTTCATATACCTTCCTGATGAATGCAGAGGCCTCGTTTATATCCTTCATACCCGTGCCGTAGTCTATAATGCCCGCAAGGAGCTTGGGCATTGTTATTTCACCCAGCACCTCAATTATCATGCAAAGGGGACCCAGCACAAAGTAAGGCCAATATGGCTTTGCATATTTTGCCCACCTTTTCATTCTCTGCCCTCCCGGTCAAAAAGTATTTTTAACTATTATATATTATACATTTTTCGGCGGGCGGTGCAATGATTTTTTTGCTTTTCCGAAAATCGGTTTGTATTTGCTTTTGTTGACTTTTCATACGCCTGTTTATATAATTAAACTCATAAGGGGGCGGTAAGCTTTGATTGTGAAATCCGAAAAAAATCCGATTATTTCCAAAATGGGGGTCTGCGACCCTCACATACATATTTTCGGCGGCAAAGTGTATCTTTACGCCTCTCACGATTGCTATGACGGCACTCAAAGCGGAGACTTTGACCATATGAAGGATTGGGAAATATGGTCAAGCTCTGATTTTGTCACCTGGGAAAGGGAGAGCGTAATCCGCCCGGAGGATACCCCCATAGGCAAAACCGGCTACTGCTGGGCGGTTGATGCGGCAGAAAAAAACGGGAAGTATTACCTCTATGTTTCAAACCATGTGTGGGAAACTTATGTGCTGGAATCCGATAACCCGGGCAAGGGATTCAGGGCGGTCAGGCAGACCCCTCTGCTGCCGAAAGGCCTTACAAAAACCCGCTCTTACGATCCCGGCGTATTTACGGATGATGACGGCGAAAGCTACATTGTTTTCGGCACCCCCGTCTGGGCCGCAGGGGACAGCTACTATATTGCAAAGCTGAATCCAGATATGTCCTCCCTTGCGGAAACTCCCCGCAAAATTCAGCTTGATGACCTTGCGGATGACAAGCCCTTCATCCATAAGCATAACGGTATTTATTACCTGTCCTGGGCGTCATTTTACGCTACGGCGGATAACATATACGGCCCCTATAAATTCAGGGGGAACATCGGCCTTACTCACGACCACGGCTCATTTTTTGAGCGGGACGGCCAGCAGTATATGGCTTTTACGGTAAACGAATCCCTGCACCAGCCCCGCAGAGCCACAGGCATTGCATATATCCACTACCGTAAAAACGGCGAAATAGTTTCCAATGCCCTCATAAGGGAATACGGCGTGGGGCAGTATAACGGCAGATGGAATATGATTGAAGCGGCGTGGTACACAAAAGGCAGAAATGTTGAAAAAGCCGAAAACGCTTTCGGCACATTTGATGCAGTAATTTCAGATGGTTTTATTGAATTCCCCAATATTTACGGCCTTGAGGATAATCCTTACCTTATGATTCACTGCAAGGCCCTTGAGGATTCCGAAATAAAAGTTTATGCGGACGGTGAATTTGCAGGGGCCGTAAAAAGGGGAAAGGCCCCGGAAGACTGCGGAGTTTTTTCGGTTTATTCCGAGGAAAAAATACCCCTTACTTTCAAAGCCGGCACGCACAATATCCGCATTGAGGCGGCCGGCAGGGTCTGCATTGACTATATAAGGTTTATCACCTGATTCCGGGAGGTAATATAAAATGAAAAAACTTGTTTCGCTTGTTCTTGTTTTTGTTTTGATTTTTTCTCTTGCCGCAACGGCCTTTGCCTCGGAACAGCACCGCATAACAAAAAAGACGCCCCTCCTTGATGAAAAGGGCGTGCTTACGGAGCCGGGCTACTGCACCGAGAACCTTTATGAATATGACAGGGCGGCAATAAAAGCCCGCCCCACCCGCATAAAGGAGTGGGATTTTTACCAGATTACAGACGGCAAGTATATGCTGCAGATTACAATCTCGGATATCTCCCTTGCCGGGGCGGGGATTTTTACCCTTGTAAATATGGAAACCGGCGAAAGATATGAAGTGATGAGCCTTTCCCTGCTCACCTTCGGGCGTATGGGTATGGAAAGCGACGCCATGACCCCTCACACAATATCAAGGCACAGGTCCGGTTTCAACCTTGATATAACCGTTCAGAAGGGAGAAACAAAGATAACCCTTGATGCGGAGAAGGACGGGCAGAAAATCACCGCCGATTTATCCCTTGCTATGATGGACGGCCTTGAATCCCTTGTTATGGCGGTTCCCTTCCCCGAAAATAAAAGGCAGTTTTACCTGAACCAGAAAATCAACTCAATGCCGGTAACCGGCAAAGTGACTTGCGGCGACCTTACCGTGGAATTCAGCCCGGATAAGGCCTTCGCCCTGCTTGACTGGGGCAGAGGAGTATGGCCCTATGCCCAGCAGTGGTATTGGGGCAACGGCACCACCCGGCTTCCAAATGGTGACCTTTTCGGCTTTGAAATCGGCTGGGGCTTCGGGGATATGAGCGCCGCCAGCGAAAATACGATTTTTTATAACGGCAAAGCCCACAAACTGGGTGAAATAACAATGACCCGCGATGAAAATGACTGGCTTGCCCCCTGGCATTTCACCTGTGAAGACGGCAGGTTTGAAATGACAATGACACCCTATTTTGATAATTTCACCTCAAACCGCGTGCTGGGCCTTGTGGGAAATATCTGCCACCAGGTTTTCGGCAAGTGGGACGGCACCGCCACCCTTGACGACGGCACTGTAATAGAAATACACGGTATGGATGCTTTCTGCGAGCTTTCGGATAACAGATGGTAAATAACGGGAGTGATTTAAATATGAAAAAAGCGTTATCATTATTTCTTGCCTTTATAATTGCCCTTTCCGCTTTCGGTATTCAGGCCTTTTCCGCCACGGCGGAAAATGTTGCTCAGTATGGCAAGCAGGGGGGCTACCTGGCTATAGGCGACAGCATTTCAAGAGGCTGCGGCGCCGACGGATTCTATATGGATACGGATAAGGCGGAGGGCGGCCAGTACGATTTATTTGACCTGCGCAATGTGGAGGGAGCTTTCCCCTACCTTATAGCTCAGGCCGTGGGCTGCGAAGCCCCTGCGGATATTACGGACCAAAGCGGCACCTACTGGCCCTGCACCTATCCCGGCATGACCGTTGCCATGATGCTGGATCTGCTGGGGGTTGAGGATAATTTCAGCGATACCGCCCTTGACTATATGTATTATGACGATATGCTTAAGTATTTCGGCTGGGAGGGCTCTTTTGACGGCACCCACGAGGGTGAAAAATATACCGAGGGCGAGTGCGGCCTTTGCGGTAAAATCAATGAGCTCACAGGCAGGGCAAGCCTTATTACGGTTCAGCTTGGTATGGCGGATGTTTTTTACAGAGCATACCGTATTACCACAAACGGCGGCAGCCTTGCAGGGGGCCTCAGCTTTGATGCGGACAGCGCCGATGCAATCAAGGAGCTTGTTGCCACCGCCATCAGCGAACTGAAAGCAAGCCTTGAATACTGGCAGCAATATTATCCCGTGCTTATTGAAAAACTAAAAGCCCTTAACCCAAATGCCACAATAGTAATGGTAGGTACCTTCAACCTTGTATCCGACCTCACCCTTCTGGATGACACCATGGCTCCCCTGGGGTCCCTTATGAATATCATCACCGAAAAAATGAACACCTGCCTTGAAGAATGGGCAGAAAAGTATAATGTACTCTATGCCAATATAGAAAATGCCGAAACCCTGGCCACGGAAAAAGGCTGGTCCCTGCTGGGGGACTTCAAGGATAATTCCTTCGCCGCCACCCACCCCAGCCAGAACGGCTATAACTATATTACCCGTCAGGTGCTCTCCGTTCTGCCGGAAAGGGAAATTTACAAAGACCTTGTGCTGGATATAGGCACCCTTGAAACCGTGGACTATGTGCTTATAAACGGCATAAAAACCGATAACTATACCGTAGAGGGCCGCCTGCTCACAATACCCGCTCCCGTTATCCCCGGAAACCTTACAATCGGGATGAAAAACGAAAACGGCAAAATCACCGTAAGAACATACAGCGTAACCTATACCACCGGCGAGGGCTACTCCGCCAAACGGCTTTACGGCAACAGCGATGCCCTTGGCTTCTTCCTGCGCCCCTTCCGCCTAATCGCAAGCCTATTCAGGCTGATAATCGAAAAGCTCTCCTCCGGGAACTGAATAAATTAAAAAAACCCTGCCGGAATATCGGCAGGGTTTTTCCTGGAGCGGATGACGAGGCTCGAACTCGCTACCTCCACCTTGGCAAGGTGGCGCTCTACCAGATGAGCTACATCCGCAATTGCAAGGGTGATTATAGCAAACAACACTCCGCTTGTCAAGAAAAAAATTGACTTTGCTTCTTTATTGTAATATTATATATTTGTAATACGGAAACACAGGTTTCCGAAAAGGAGGAAAGACTATGGGAAAATTCGTTGTAAAAAAAGTTAAATCCGGCATCAAGTTTAACCTTAAGGCAGGCAACGGCGAAATCATCGCCACCAGCGAAGTTTATTCCACCGAAAAGGCCTGCCTCAGCGGAATTGAAAGCGTAAGGAAAAATTCCGTTGCCGAAATCGAAGACCAGACCGTAGAAGGATTTGCAAAGCTTAAGAACCCCAAATTTGAGCTTTACACCGACAAATCCGGCGAATTCAGATTCCGCCTTAAAGCAAAGAACGGCGAAATCATCGCTACAGGCGAGGGCTACAAAACCAAGGCCGGCTGCAAGAACGGCATCAAGAGTATCAAAAAGAACGCTCCCGAATCACCCGTTGTTAACGAATAATTCGTTCGGGGCCTTCTGCAATTTTCATTAACTTATTTACAGTTGAGCTCACGGGCGCACATAACCCGTGAGCCTTCTCTTTCCCCTGACGTTTTCCTGCAATACCGAAAAACGATGCTTTAAGGAGTGTATATTTTTGACCGCGTTTATAAATATTCTTCTGACTTTTACAATGGTTTTTTCGGGGATTTATTCCCAGATTGATTTTATTCTTAACCCACAGAAATACGGCGGCATAACCCTTGATACCTCATCCCTGCCGGAACCGGTGAAGAAGCCGGAATTTGACGGCTTTATTGACCTGCCGCAGGTAAAGATGCACTACCGCATTTACGGCAAAAGCGGCAGGCAGCCCCTTATACTGGTCCACGGCAACGGGGGCAGCGTCAATTCCCTTGACGAAGCGGCGCAGTACCTTGCAAATGATTACACGGTTTACCTGCCGGAGAGCCGCTGCCACGGGCAGAGCAGCGACCCGGGGGAGATTTCATACGAGCTTATGGCGGCCGACTTAAAAGATTTTATTGCCGCACTGGGTCTTGAAAAGCCCGTTATAGTGGGCCACAGCGACGGCGCAATAAACGCAATAACCCTTGCGGCAGACTACCCGGATGTGCCGGGGGCTATCATTGCCTGCGGGGCGAATTCACACCCCAAAACCTTCAAGCTTTACTTCCCCCTGGGGGTGGCCATAAGGAACATATTTGCCCCCGATAAGCTGAACGATATGATGCTCACCCTGCCGGATTTCACCCCGGAATATCTGGCAAAAGTCACCTGCCCCGCTTACATAGTCAGCGGTCAGTTTGATATTATGTGGATTTCGGATACGGTGTATATCAGCGAAAATATAAAAGGCAGCGATATGGCCGTAATAAAAGGCGCGGATCACAGCTCCTATATGTCCCACGACGGCAGGCAGACTTATGTGCTTGCAAAAACCTGGCTTAACGGGAAAGGAATCTGAAGTCAATTCGCACCGATAAAAAACAAAAGTGTGTCAATGAGAAACGTCCCCGTTGACACACTTTTTTCTTTTTTGTTTTATCTTTTCAGGCGAAAAAGTCCGTGGCGGTTGCAGCAGGCGTAAAAGTATTTTACTCCGTTTATCCTGAACCTTGCCTGAGGGGCTTCCTCCGGGTAGAGTTTTACAAAATCCACGCCTCTGTCCGTTACGGCGGCAAGGAAGGAGATATAGTGCTCCTTTGCCATGGGGTGATTCACCGTTACATAATACTCATCCTCGTCAATTTCAACATTTATTATATGCTCCTCATCCGGCTCCTCGGGGCACAGGGGCGGCAGAGTGATGCCGCAGCAGCTTATAACCGCCGAACCCGTTGACTGTATTATGTTTCCGCACACGGGGCACACATAAAATTCGCCTTTTGCAATATTGAAAGCTCTGTTTTTGTTTCGAATATCCTCGCCGGAGAGAAGCTCAATAACCGAAATATCCAGCGCCGCCGCAAGGGGCTCCAGCAGGCTGATATCCGGAAACCCCTGCCCGGTTTCCCCAAGATAAAGATACTTACTCGATTTTTCCGATAAAACGATAGAAGATTTCAATCGTCTGTATTCGGTTACCTTCTTCATCGGAATGAGGCTCGTGAACAACGATTTTTTCAATCAGAGTGTTCAGTAATTCTGCGGTCAGTTCCTGAGGGTTTGCATACTGTTCAAGCAGCTGTATCCACCGCTGAACATTGTCCTCATTTTGCTTCTCTTTATTCATTGCTTCCGTCAGATTGGAAATTGTTTCTGAAATTGCTTGCTGCTCAGCCTGATATTTTTGAGAAAGCATCGTGAAATTGTATTCCGTAATCCGTGACGCTGCCCAATCTTCATACAGTTTAGCAAACAAACGATTTAGTTCGGCTTGCCGCCTTTGCGCTTTTTCAAGTGCGGAAGCCTTTTTCTTTGTCTCCGAAGCAATCAGACGGTTCCCTTTTTTCAAAAGTTCTTTACGCATTGCTTCTTTGTCTTGCACAAGCCTCGATGACCAATACTGAATACGTGCCAACACATAGTGATAAAGCACATCATAGCGAAGATAATGAGATGTACAGGAATGCGG
>JAFRMR010000023.1 GCA_017430535.1 Clostridia bacterium | reverse complement strand
CCGCATTCCTGTACATCTCATTATCTTCGCTATGATGTGCTTTATCACTATGTGTTGGCACGTATTCAGTATTGGTCATCGAGGCTTGTGCAAGACAAAGAAGCAATGCGTAAAGAACTTTTGAAAAAAGGGAACCGTCTGCTTACCTCGGAGACAAAGAAAAAAGCTTCCGCTCTTGAAAAAGCACAGAGGCGGCAAGCCGAACTGAATCGTTTGTTTGCTAAACTGTATGAAGATTGGGCAGCGTCACGGATTACGGAATACAATTTCACGATGCTTTCTCAAAAATATCAGGCTGAGCAGCAAGCAATTTCAGAAACAATTTCCAATCTGACGGAAGCGATGAAAAAAGAGAAACAAAATGAGGACAATGTTCAGCAGTGGATACAGCTACTTGAACAGTATGCAAGCCCTCAGGAACTTACCGCAGAATTGCTGAACACTCTGATTGAAAAAATCGTTGTTCATGAGCCTCATTCCGATGAAGAAGGAAATCGAATACAGACGATTGAAATCTTCTATCGTTTTATCGGAAAAATCGAGTAAGTATCTTTATCTTGGGGAAACCGGCGAGAGCTACCCGGATATCGAGCTTCTGCCGGCAATTGCCGATTTCTTCGGTGTGTCAGCAGACAGTCTGCTGGGTATTGACAGGGCAAAGAGCGAAAAGGAAATCCTCGCATATATCGATAAATATGATAACGGCAAATATAAGGGCAGCGAGGGCGCCCTTGAGTTTATGAAAGAGGCGGTTGTCAGATATCCCTCGGATTTCCGCATTCTTCTCAGGTATATGGATGCTCTTATCACCGATAATTACAGATCAGGCGACTGTCTTAAAAACAAGAAAGAAATCTTGTCAATCTATGACAGAATACAGAATTTCTGCACCAATGACAGAATTAGAATTCAGGCAAAAAGAGCCCTTATTTATTATTACAGTGAGCTTACCGATGTTGAAAACAGCGGTGTAACTGCCAGGGATATGTATGATCTGGTTGATGAGATGCCCGGCATCCGTGATACAAAAGAAAGGCTGCTGTGCCATGTTGAAAAAGATCCGGAAAATGCAAGGCTTAGCTGTCAGAAGTTTATTGATTCGCTCCTTTATCATCTTGATGATACCGTATCTAATTATGCCCGGCCCTATTTGCTTTATCACAGAGAGCCCACAGATGAAGAGCTGAGGGAAGCCATTGAGGCCTTTGAGCTGATAACCGGTATTCAGGAAAAAGTGTATTCGGACGGCAATTACGGCCCCAGCTGGAAGTTTGCAATATACAATTACGGCTATCTCGGGCAGTATTATCACAGAATCGGCAACAATTCAAAAGCCATTGAAAACCTCAGGAAATGCGCCGAACTTGCAAAGCGGTTTGACACTCTGCCGGAAGTTTCGGAGCGCACCGCTTTGCTGTTTAAAGGCATGAAATTAAACAAGCAGGAGGATGTTGATATACTTCTTGATACCGGTTTATGCAGGCAGATGACACATCACATGCTGGATAATTATCCGCTGTCCGACGAGTTCAAGGCAAAACCGGAATTCAAGGAAATACTGGATATAATGAAGTGAGGAGATCAAGTTATTGAATAACCGGATTTTCCGATTTTAGCAAGCTTTTATTGTGGATAAGCGGAGACTCCCCCCTCAGAAACATAGTCGCACTGCTCGCCGGTTCGCGTCGCGCGAGGCGTGCTTATCGTGCCGCAAGGACCACTTAGTTGAAAAGAGCACTTATTGATTCAAGTGCTCTTTTCTGTTTATATGTAACTGTAATTACACAAGCAACAGCGAGTTACAAAAATAATGATTCTTGTTGCATTTTAGAACGGTGTGTTGCTATACCGAAAAGTAATTACTTTTATAATTACTATTAAAATTGTTATTATATTGACAAAAGTAATTACTTTATGGTAAGATTAATGCATAGTATTTTGTCAAGGGGGCGATTGAATAGTGGCAAAAAAGAAAAGCAAAACGCTTGATTATAAGCCTATAACTGACTTTTTACGCGGTAAGGCTTCAATTATTTTCAGAGAAGTTGCTGATAATGATTCTGTTGTTATTGTTAACAGAAACAGTAAGCCGCAAAATGTAATTATTTCTTATGAGAGATATAAAAGAATGATTGATAACGATAAAGTAGAATTATTACAAACGGAGGATAAGAATAATGGCTGAAACGAAAGTAATAGTAATACCAGAAGGTAAAATCTGCGACTATATTGACGGAAAATTCCGTAATGACACGCCGGAAGAATATGTACGCCAAACGATTGAAAAGCGTCTTGTGAATGAACACAAATATCTTCCCCGTCAGGTAAAAATCGAATACACGCTTCAACTTGGTTCGCGTAAGCCAAGAGCTGATATAGTTATTTTCGACAAAGATTGCACAGAACAAACTCAAAATAATATTAAACTTATTATTGAGTGCAAAAAGGAAGCTGTTGACGCTCGAAATGCCAAAGACGGTGTAGAACAGCTCAAATCTTATATGTCCGCTTGTCCGAATTGCGAATGGGGTATGTGGACTAACGGAAAACAAAAAGAAGTGTTCCGTAAATACACCAACGATAAGGGCTCGGTAGATTTTATGGAATATAACGATATTCCTTCAGCTGACGGTAATCTTGACGATGTTAACCGTCCGAAAAGAACATCGTTAAAGAACGCTTATGACGACAACCTTTTATTCGTATTCAAAACATGCCACAATCATATTCATGTCAATGACGGTCTGCAGAAACAACCTGCTTTCTTTGAACTGCTCAAAGTAATATTCTGTAAAATAGAGGATGAAAGGAATATCCCAAATCCTTTGGAGTTCTATACCACTTCGGAAGAACGTTCTAATCCTGACGGACAGTTGACCGTAAAGAAAAGAATATCAAAAATATTTGAGCGTGTTAAGAAAAAGCATGGTAAAATATTTGATTCAAACGACGAAATAAAGCTTTCACCTCGAAGTCTGGCATATATCGTTAGCGAGTTGCAAAAATATAGCCTTTTAAACACAAATATTGATATTAAAGGCAAAGCTTATGAAGAAATCGTCGGTGCTAACCTCCGTGGGGACAGGGGTGAATTTTTCACGCCCAGAAATGTTATGAAAATGGTGGTTGACATGGTTAACCCCAAAATTGATGAAAAGGTTTTAGACAGCTCTTGCGGCACAGGCGGCTTCTTGGTTACCGCTATGACTCATGTTATGAACGAGGTTGAAAAAGAGTTCTCAGAACAGCTCGGGCAGGAAAGAAAAGATTGGGATACCGATACCGTAAAAGCATTTAATGACCGTATTTCAGATATGGCTTCTCATAATTATTTTGGATTTGATATTAACCCTGACCTCGTAAAAGCGACCAAAATGAATATGGTTATGAACAACGACGGTAGCGGTAATATTCTCCAAACGAATTCACTTTTACCGCCTCACGAATGGTCTGATGAATTCAGAACAAAATTAGCGGAAGCACTCGGAGTTTCAAAAACAGACATTCGTAATTATTCTACTCTTGAATTCTTTGATGTAATTGTAACAAATCCGCCTTTCGGCAGCAAAATCCCTGTTAAAGACAAAAATGTTTTGGAACAATTTGAATTAGCGCATATTTGGGAAAACAATAAATCCACCGGAACATGGACAATGACAAAGCGATTGCAATCATCGGTTCCGCCGGAAATACTCTTTATTGAACGTTGCACACAATTCCTCGTTCCGGGTGGCAGAATGGGTATTGTTTTGCCTGATTCTATTCTTGGTTCTCCCGGATTGGGATATATCAGAGAATGGTTAATCAAAAATCACCGTATTGTTGCCAGTGTTGACCTTCATGTAGACACGTTCCAGCCTCGTAACGGTACACAAACCTCGGTTCTTTTCCTTGAAAAGAAAACGCAGGAGCAAAAGGATAAAGAGGAAAAAAGCGGCACAATGGCTGATTATAATATATTTATGGCTATGGTTGAAAAAGTCGGTCATGATAAGCGTGGCAATCCGCTCTTTAAACGAGACGCAGAAGGAAATGAAATACTCGTTCCCGATACAAACAGCATTCTTGTATTAGGCGAAACCAGCGAAGGCGACCGAACAGTATCACAACAGCAAAAGAAGAAGGTTGAGGACGATCAGACATATGATGTTCCCTCGATTTTCAATGAGTGGAAAACGCAGGAGGGCTTGTTATGGTAAATTCATCTCTTGCAACGAAAACGCAACAAGACAGTACGTTACAGGTAATTGTCAATGAAAAACCTTTAAAATGGTGTTCTGTATCATTATCAGATGTTATAAACCGAGAAAAGCGATTAGAGGCAAGTGTTTTTGATGTTGAAGCAAAACAGGCTTGGTCAAGAGTAATAAACGGAAAATACAAGCACAAAAAACTTGGCGGTGAAAGTGGTTTCATTAATACGGCTTTTTACCCTGGTAGGTTTAAAAGAGTATATAGTAACAAAATTAACGGGATACCGTTTTTTCTTCCATCGCAGATGACTGATATTTATCCTAAACCGGATAAGTATATCTCTGCTTTAACAAAATGTGATTTAGAAGAATTACGCCTAAATAAAGACACTTTGTTACTAACTCGTTCTGGTACAATAGGAACTATCTCGCTATCATCAAGAACAACTGTTGGAACTGTTTTTTCCGATGATGTAATTAGAGTAACCTTTAAACGTAAAGAAGATTTAGGATATGTATTCACATTCCTTAAATCAAAAACAGGTAATATTATACTTACAACGAATGGTTACGGTTCTGTCATTACTCATTTGGAACCCGAGCATCTTGCTACAATTCCCATTCCGGATGCGCCTGATGAAATAAAGAACAGAATTAATGATTTAATCGTTAAATCCTATGAGCTTCGTGATGAATCAAATGATTTAATTGATGAAGCTACGGAATTAATGGTTAAAGAATTGCAACTTCCGAGAATAGAAGATTTTGATGTTAATGATTACAAAAAAGACGCACCTGTAGAAACCTTTAGTGTGAAACTCAGCAGTATGGCTGGTCGCGCTGACGCCTCCTATCATTTGCCGATAGTTGACGCTATTGTTGAGCATCTCAAAAATCACGCAGAAGAAGTAACAACCATAGGCGATAAGCGGATAAGTTCTGATGTTGTGCTTCCCGGAAGATTTAAGCGGGTCTATGTTGATGAAGAATATGGTGTTAAGTTTCTCGGCGGAAAAGTAATGAAACAGTTAGACCCATCAAGCGAAAAGTTTTTATCCATAAAAGCGCACAAAAAACAACTTGATGAATCGTTGGGAATTAAAGAAAACTCTATTCTAACCCCCGCAAGAGGTTCATTGGGAGAAGTTGTTTTGCCGCCAAAACACTTTATCAATTGGGCTATTAGTGATAATATGATGCAAATTTTTTCTTTTGAAACCATCTGCGGGTATCTGTTTGTATTTCTTAATTCAGACTACGGAAAAAGACTAATTCAAAGGTACACATATGGTGGAGTTGTTGATGCGATTGAACCAGAACATATAAAGCAGGTTCAAATACCAATCCTTAAACATAGTGCTGTCCAAAAACACATCAATGACCTTGCGTTATTAGCAAACGAAAAGAGATATGAAGCATATTGTTTAGAGCAAGAAGCGCTTCGCATAATGGACGAAGAAGTAATTTTTGCTTGAAGCCCAAGCAAAATTATTACTCGGCGAAAAATTACCAAACCCGGTGAAAATTGAAAGAACCCGATGAAAAATGAAATCCATTTTTTACCGAGTATACTTTTCAAAAGCAAAAAAGCCGGGTAAAACCCTGCATACAAAAAGTTCATAACAAAGTAAAAAGCCCTTAATACAAGGGCTTTTTGTGTTGCTATCATTTCAAGATACCGGAATGATTAAGAAGCGGAGACTCCCCCCTCAGAAACATAGTCGCACTGCTCGCCGGTTTGCGTCGCATTGCTCCTTGTTTCTTCACCAAACCCGCTTTCGCTGCATCGCCCACCGGGCGCGCTCAGCGGGTTTGCCCCACGCCGGGTCCCGGCGCGTGAGTTCTCGCTTTCTGTTATTGCAAAAGGCACCCCAAAAAGGGGTGCCTTTTGCAATGGCGGAGAAGGGGAGACTCGAACTCCCGCGCCGGTTACCCGACCTACGCCCTTAGCAGGGGCGCCTCGTCACCAACTTGAGTACTTCTCCATGGCAGCGTTAATGCTTATATATGAAATTGAGGATTGTTTTTTACTGGCGGAGAGAGTGGGATTCGAACCCACGGTACCCGTAAGAGTACGACGGTTTTCAAGACCGTTCCGTTATGACCACTTCGGTATCTCTCCGAATGCTAGAGTATAATATCATAACGGGAACGGTATGTCAAGCAGATTTTGCGGTTTTTAGATGTATTCAGGCAGGCTTTTTATCCGGTTTCAATACCCGTATTGTTTAATGTAAACAAAAACATTTGCCTCGGGTGCGCATTTATTTTTATAATGTACTATGGACTTTTATTATATGCTTTGATATAATAGTTGCGGTCAATTTTACGAAAAACTCAAATCTATATAATTCGGAGGTAGAATGACTTATGTCCCACAAGTACTGTTATTCATTCAAAGAGGGCAACGCTTCTATGAGAGAGCTCCTCGGCGGTAAGGGCGCAAACCTTGCTGAAATGACCAATATCGGTCTTCCCGTGCCTTTCGGTTTCACAATTTCAACCGAGGCCTGCACTCAGTATTATGAAGACGGCAGAAAAATCAATGATGAAATCATGGCAGAGGCTATGAGCTATGTTAAGCTTATGGAAGAGGCCAACGGCAAAGAGTTCGGCTCCAAGACCAATCCTCTTCTCGTTTCCGTTCGTTCCGGCGCCCGTGCTTCCATGCCCGGTATGATGGATACCATCCTTAACCTCGGCCTTAATGATGATGTTGTTGCCGCTATGATCGCCGGCAACCCGGATCCCGCTTTTGAGAGATTCGTTTACGATTCATACAGAAGATTTATCCAGATGTTCTCCGACGTTGTTATGGAAGTCGGCAAGAAATATTTTGAAAAGCTCATCGACGAGATGAAAGAGAGAAAGGGCGTTAAGTTTGATGTTGACCTTACCGCCGCCGATCTCAAAGAGCTTGCAACCCAGTTCAAGGCAGAGTATAAGAATCAGCTAGGCCAGGATTTCCCCTCAGACCCCATCGAGCAGCTTAAGCTTGCTATTGAGGCCGTTTTCCGTTCATGGGATAACCCCAGAGCCAATGTTTACCGCCGTGATAATGATATTCCCTATTCATGGGGCACCGCAGTTAACATTATGCCTATGGTATTCGGCAACCTTAATAACAATTCCGGTACCGGCGTTGCCTTCACAAGAGACCCCGCCACCGGCGAAAAGAAGCTTATGGGCGAGTTCCTTAAGAACGCACAGGGCGAAGATGTTGTTGCAGGCGTTCGTACCCCCATGCCCATTTCCCAGATGGAAGAAGAGTTCCCCGAAGCTTATGCAGATTTCATCAAAGTCTGCGCTCTGCTTGAGGATCATTACAGAGATATGCAGGATATGGAGTTCACCGTTGAAAACGGCAAACTTTATATGCTCCAGTGCCGTAACGGCAAGAGAACCGCTCAGGCCGCTCTCAAGATTGCCTGTGACCTTGTTGACGAAGGTATGATTGATGAGAAGAAGGCAGTTGCCATGATAGACCCCAGAAACCTTGACACCCTCCTTCATCCTCAGTTTGATGCTGCTGCCCTTAAGGCTGCAACTCCCATCGGCAAGGGCCTCGGCGCATCCCCCGGCGCTGCCTGCGGCAAGGTAGTATTCACTGCCGATGACGCTGACGCCTGGAACGCAAGAGGCGAAAAGGTAGTTCTCGTCCGTCTTGAAACCTCCCCCGAAGATATCACCGGCATGAAGGCCTCCCAGGGCATCCTCACCGTTCGCGGCGGTATGACCTCCCACGCAGCCGTTGTTGCCCGCGGTATGGGCACCTGCTGTGTTTCCGGCTGCGGTGACATCATTATGGATGAAGATAACAAGAAGTTCACCCTTGCAGGTAAAACCTTCAACGAGGGCGACTATATTTCAATAGACGGTTCCACCGGTAACATTTATGACGGCATCATTCCCACCGTTGACGCCACTATCGCAGGCGAATTCGGCAGAATCATGGCCTGGGCAGATAAATACCGCAAGCTTAAGGTACGCACCAATGCCGATACACCCGCAGATGCCAAGAAGGCCCGCGAGCTCGGCGCAGAAGGCATCGGCCTTTGCCGTACAGAGCACATGTTCTTCGAGGCAGACAGAATCGCAGCTTTCCGCGAGATGATTTGCTCCGATACCGTTGAAGAGAGAGAAGCTGCTCTTAATAAGATTCTTCCCTATCAGCAGGGCGACTTTGAAAAGCTTTATGAGGCACTTGAAGGTAACCCCGTTACCATCAGATTCCTTGATCCTCCTCTTCATGAGTTCGTTCCCAACACCGAAGACGAAATCAAACTCCTTGCCGAAACCCAGGGCAAGAGCGTTGAAGCAATAAAGGCAATCATCAGCTCTCTTCATGAGTTCAACCCCATGATGGGCCACAGAGGATGCCGTCTTGCAGTTACCTACCCCGAAATCGCTGCTATGCAGACCAAGGCCGTTATCCGCGCTGCCATCAATGTTCAGAAAGCTCATCCCGACTGGAATGTTAAGCCCGAGATCATGATTCCCCTTGTATGCGAAATCAAAGAGCTTAAGTTCGTCAAGAAGATCGTTGTTGAAACCGCTGATGCCGAAATCGCAGCAGCAGGCGCAAACCTTGAGTATGAAGTAGGCACCATGATTGAGATCCCCAGAGCTGCTCTTACAGCCGATGAGATTGCTACAGAAGCCGATTTCTTCTGCTTCGGTACCAATGACCTTACCCAGATGACCTTCGGCTTCAGCCGTGACGATGCAGGTAAGTTCCTTGACGCTTACTATGATACCAAGATTTTTGAAAACGATCCCTTTGCAAAGCTTGATCAGGCCGGCGTAGGCAAGCTTATGGAGATGGCTATTTCCCTTGGCAAGCCCGTTAATCCCAAGCTTCACTGCGGCATCTGCGGCGAGCACGGCGGTGATCCCTCATCCGTTGAGTTCTGCCACAAGATCGGCCTTGACTATGTTTCCTGCTCACCCTTCAGAGTTCCCATCGCCCGCCTTGCAGCCGCCCAGGCAGCAATCAACGGCTGATTGCGAACCGCAAAGCAGCAAACAAACACCCAATAAACACTTTCTCCCCGACCTTCCCGGCCGGGGAGATTTTTTATATGATAATTAAATATCAGATTTTTGCTTTATTTACACTCCCGAATATGCGCTGAAGCCGCCGTCTATGGGCAGCACAACTCCGGTAATAAAGCCGGAGTAGGTTTCATCGCAGAAGAAGGCCAGAGCTCCGCTTAAATCCTCAGGTACGCCAAAACGTGCCATAGGGGTGTGGCTTATAATCTTTTCACTTCTGGGGGTAAGGGAGCCGTCCTCATTGAAGAGCAGGCTGTGGTTCTGGTTTGTGGCGAAAAAGCCGGGGGCAATGGCGTTTACCCTTATGCCGGCACCCGCAAAGTGAACGGCGAGCCACTGGGTAAAGTTTGAAACACCGGCCTTAGCCGCCGAGTAGGCGGGTATTTTGGTAAGGGGAGAAAAGGCGTTCATTGATGATATATTGATAATGCAGGTGTTTTCCCTGTTTACCATATCTTTTGCAAAGCACTGGGTAGTAAGCAGTGTGCCCAGAATATTCAGGTTAAATACAAACTGTATTCCGCCGGCGTCAAGGTCAAAGAAAGTCTTTACCCCTTCTACCTTGTTTTCAAGGTCACCTTTTTCGTAGTATTCCTTTGTGGTGGTGCCTTTGGGACTGTTGCCGCCTGCGCCGTTTATGAGTATATCGCAGGGCCCAAGCTCCTTGTTGATAACCTGCCTTGCATTTTCAAGGCTTTCGGCTTCCAGCACATTGCAGCCTACGGCAATGGCTTTACCGCCTTTTGCGGTTATTTTATCCGCAACTGCAGCAGCCGCGCCCTCATTAAGGTCAAGCACCGCAACCTTAACTCCGAGGTCCGCAAGTGTCTCGGCAAATCCGCTGCAGAGCACTCCGCCGCCTCCGGTAATAACTGCTACTCTGTTTCTTATGTTTTCGTGTGTCATATCATTTCACCTCAACGGTAATATTTTCTTTTGATGATTTGTAGCCGGCGGCAACAATTTTTGCCGCTTTGGCACCTTCCTCCGCGTTGATTGAAAACTGCCTTCTGGTTTTAAGGCAATCGTAAAAATCCCTGATTATTGCCTGGTGGCCGTGACCCCAGTAGCTTCGCCCGGTAAATTCCTCCGGGCTTTTGTCGCAGAGGATTTCCGCTGTGCTGTTATCAATTTTGATAAGCTTTTCCCCCTCAATCCTGAGGGTGGTTTTTTCCGTAACAATTTCAATAAACACATCGGAATTCACGGCGCTTGCGGTGGTGGCGTAAAATACGGCTTTTGCGCCGCATTTCATATCCATAAGTGCGCTTACGGTATCCTCAACCTCAATCACGCCCTTCAGGTGGTCGTTGAAGGTGTGGGCGGTGATGTTTTCGCATCCGCCGCAAAACCACTGAAGCAGATCAAGTGTGTGTATGGCCTGGTTTATGAATACGCCTCCGCACTCTTTATCCGCCGTGCCGTGCCAATCATCCGAATAGTAGTCGGCGCCCCGGTTCCAGGTTACAAAGGCTCTGGCCCCTTTTATGCCGCCGTATTTTCCGCTGTCAATTATCTCTTTTGCGGTAATTGAACTTTCGTTGTAGCGGTTCTGGAAGCATATACCCACCTGCCTGCCGTATCGTTTTTCCGCCTTGATAAGTGCATCCGCCTCTTCCGCCGTAACGGAGCAGGGCTTTTCAAGAAAAACATTTATCCCCTTCATCAGGGCTTTAACGGCCATGGAGGTATGCAGGTAGTGGGGCGTTACAATGTGTATGCAGTCAAGCTCCTCTTTTTCAAGAAGCTCATCAAAGTCATAGTATGCCTTTGCTCCGGTTTCACGGGCTTTTTCATCCGCTCTTTCCGGCTTTATATCCGCAACTGCGGTTATTTTCACTTCATCAATCAGCCCCAGGGCGTGAAAGTGATTTTTTGAAACATTGCCGCAGCCCACAACTGCCGTTTTAATCATAAGCTATCTCTCCGTAATCAGAATGTGCTTGACATATCTCCCTGTACCGCGCCGGTAACATTCTGTTTTTCAGCTTTGCCTTTGGCAACTTTCTTCTGAAGTTCGCTGTAGAAAAGGTCCTCGTCAACAGGGAGCGAAACCTCTCTGTCAAGCCAGGAGGAGAGGTGGGCGGCATTGGAGATATTAAGACCGTTTATGCCCTCTTCGCCTCTTGCGGTCAGGGGTTCGCCCCTGAGTATGGCGGCGGCAAATTTGCTTACAACCTCAATGTGCTGCTTGTTTATGCCGTCGGTTTCCACATCTTCCCATTCGCCCTCAAGGTTTCCGAAGCCCTGAGCGGCGTTTTTTATATGGTCCGAAACTCTGCCCTTGAGCCGGTAAAGCTTAAGGGAACTGCCGTTTTCGCATATAATCTTTCCGCCGTCCATAGTGATTTCAAGCCTGTTTGTGCCGGGGCAGTCTCCTGTGGTGGTGATAAATACGCCTGTGGCTCCGTTGGGGTATTCGGCATAGATTGTTACATCGTCCTCAACCTCAATATCGTGCCATTTGCCCTCGTGGCAGAATGCTCTGATTTTAACGGGCATGCCGCATATCCACTGCCACAGGTCAAGGTTGTGGGGGCTCTGGTTAAGCAGCACTCCGCCGCCTTCGCCTGCCCAGGTTGCTCTCCATCCGCCGGAATTATAGTAGGCCTGGGTTCTGTACCAGTCCGTAATAATCCAGTTAACTCTTCTTATTTCGCCCAGTTCTCCGCTCTTGACAAGCTCGCGGAGCTTTCTGTAAACGCAGTTTGTGCGCTGGTTATACATTATTCCGAATACAAGGCCGCTCTTTGCCGCGGCTTCGTTCATTTCACGCACCTGCTTTGTGTAAACACCGGCAGGTTTTTCCGTAAGCACATGAATGCCCTTTGAAAAAGCATATTCTGCAATAGGCGGGTGGAAGTAGTGGGGGGTGGCTATAATTACCGCGTCAACCTCGCCGCTGTCAATAAGCTCCTCCGCCGTATAGTAGGTTTTTATACCCGGCAGAAATTCCTTCATGTTTTCCGCTCTTTCCGGGATAATATCCGCGCAGGCGGTAATGCGCAGCTCGTGGTGCTTGCCTGCGGCATAGCTCTTGATGTGGGATGAACCCATATTGCCGGTGCCTATAACGCCAAGGCGCACGGGCTGAACCTTCTCAACCAGCTTGTGGATAGCTCCGCAGGCGGCCGCAAAGGATTCCTCATTGTTTTTGTAAACATATTTGTCGCTGAGCTTAAGGGTGAGGCTGTCATCAACCTCCAGATCCTTAAGGCCGTCAAAAACTCTCAGATGTGGCTCAACGCTGAGGATAATCTCATCTTCCCTCTTGTCCAGCATTCTCAGCATCTTTTCAATTTCACCGTCGCCCTCTCCGGCGGGTACAATATTCTCTGTACCGTATATAGCATCCTTTATGTGCATATATGTTATTCTGTCGCACAGGGTTTCAAAGGCGGGGAAGGTCTTGTTGGGGTTTATAAGGTAGTTGGCCGGGTCAAAGATAACTCCCAGCCTGTCTCCGAAATAATCGGCTATTTCAATGGCTCTTTCGGGGGTGTCGCCGTAAATGCCTCTCTCATTTTCGTGGCAGCATTTTATGCCCTGCTCAAGGGCGTAATCAGCCATAGCTCCCATACGGGCAAAAACTTCGTCTTTGTAATCGGCCCTGTTTTCGCCTTTAAGGAAGTAGAAGCTGAACATCCTGATATATTTTGCCCCGAATACCTTAGCAACCTCAACGGTATTCTTGAAGGCCTCGAAATGAGGTGCAAAATCATCGGTAATCTCAATTTTTCCGTAGTGTGAACCTATGGAATAAACGCCGATACCGCCTTCATCCAGCTTTGCCTTGATTGCCCTTGCTTCGTCAACCGTGAGGTTTGAAACATTCTTACCATCGCAGTTGCGCAGCTCAATAAACTCTATGCCGTTCTTTTTGCAGGCGGCAATCTGCTCATCTATATTGGCCGATGCCTCATCTGCAAAAGCCGAAAACCTGAAACGCGCCATAATTATTTCCTCCTGATTTATTTAAAGTTGCAAATAATTTTACCGTCTTGTGCCGTTACCGAAACGGATTTAACCGGGGTATCAACATCCTCAACCATCCTTGCGGTTATTGCATCCTCCACGTTACGCCTTATGCAGGAGCGCAGGTCTCTTGCTCCTCTTGTGCCGTCGGCGGAAAGTTCGGCAATGGTTTCGGTTGCCTTGCTGTCCCAGGTGAGCTTTATGCCCTTATCCTCAAGGGGAGCCACAAGCTCATCAAGCAGCAGGCCAGCAATTTCCACATAGTTTTCCTTTGTAAGGTCATTGAATACAACAACCTCATCAACTCTGCCTATGAATTCGGGCCTAAGGAAATCGGTAAGCCCTTTCATGGCTCTCTCTTTTGATGCCTCGTTCTTTGTTTTGCCGAAGCCGAGAGCGCCTCCGGCCCTGTTGCTGCCGGCGTTGGAGGTCATAATGATAATGGTATTCTCAAAGCTTACCTGCCTGCCCTGTGCATCCGTTATCTTGCCCTCGTCAAGTATCTGAAGCAGGATGTTCATAACATCCGGGTGAGCTTTTTCTATTTCATCAAACAGCACCACGGAATAAGGCTTTCTGCGCACCTTTTCCGTAAGCTGGCCGGCCTCGTCATAGCCCACATATCCCGGAGGGGATCCGATGATGCGCGAAACGGAGTGCTTCTCCATAAACTCGCTCATATCAAGGCGAATAAGGGTTTCCGGGGTGTCAAACAGCTCTTTTGAAAGCAGCTTTACAAGCTCGGTTTTACCAACCCCCGTGGGTCCTACAAATATGAAGGAGGCGGGACGGCGGCGTGGATTTATCTGAATCCTGCTTCTGCGTATGGCGGCACAGACCAGCTCAACCGCCTCATCCTGACCTATCAGGTGCGCCTTTATGTTTTCCTCCATCTTTGAAAGCTTGCGAAGGTCGCTTTCAATCACCTTGCTTGCTGGTATGCCGGTCCACAACTGAATAACCCTTGCAAGGTCCTCTTCGGTTACCAGGTTATCCGACGCCAGCTTTTCAAGCTCTTCTGTTTCGCTCTTTTTCTGGAGTATTTCGGATTTGACCTTTGCTATTTCCTCATAATCCGCTTCTCCCTCTTCGTTGCCCTCCATAAGCTTGTTTTCAAGCTCTTCAAGTTCGCTGAGCTCTTTTACGGCAACCTCATATTTGCTTATATTCACATTTCTCAGGTTTGCGCAGGTGCAGGCCTCATCCAGCAGGTCAATGGCCTTATCCGGCAGGAAGCGGTCGTTTATATATCTTTCGCTGAGGTTAACCGCCTTTTCCACAAGGGTATCGTTTACCCTAACCTTGTGGAAATCCTCATAGTAAGTCTTTACTCCTTTGAGCATCTCCACGGTTTCCGCAATGGAGGGTTCCTCCACCTTAACGGGCTGAAGCCTTCTCTCAAGGGCGGCATCCTTTTCAATATACTTTCTGTATTCGGTAAATGTTGTTGCGCCGATTATCTGAATTTCGCCCCTTGAAAGCGAGGGCTTAAGGATGTTTGCAGCGTTCATTGAGCCCTCGGATTCTCCGGCGCCCACAAGCTGATGAACCTCATCAATGAAAAGTATAATGTTGCCTTCTGATTTTACCTCTTCAATAAGGCCTTTTATTCTGCTTTCAAACTGGCCCCTGAACTGGGTGCCTGCCACGAGGGCGGCAATATCCAGCATCTGAATTTCTCTGTCCTTAAGCTTTGCAGGCACATCGCCGGCGGCAATTTTGAGGGCAAGGCCTTCCGCAATGGCGGTTTTGCCTACGCCCGGCTCGCCTATAAGGCAGGGGTTGTTCTTTGTTCTTCTGCAGAGGATCTGAATGGAGCGGTAAATCTCGTTATCTCTGCCTATTATGCGGTCAATTTTTCCGTCCCTTGCCTTTTGGGTAAGGTCCGTGCAGAACTGGGTAAGGTATTTCCTCTTTTTCTGCGGATTGGCCGGCTTTTCTTTTTTGCCGAATTTCTTGTTTTTCTTTTCTTCCGTGCCGCTGTCGGCGCCCTCCTGCATTGCGCTGAAATTGTGCATAAAGGGCATCGTGCCGGCGCCGCCGGGTTCAAAGGAGCCGTTTTCAAACATCTCGTTGAACTGCTCGCTGACCTCGTCAAATTCGTCCTCGGATATTCCCATGGACTGTATTATCTGTTTGATGGGGCCTATATTAAGGTCCATGGCGCACTTGATGCACAGACCTTCCTGGGTGGTTTTATCCCCCTCAACTTTTGTCATGAAAAACATTGCGGGCCTTTCATGACATCTTGAACACATTACCTGTTTCATAGTTTACCTCTTATTGCTTTTCGGCGGCTTGTGCCGCTTCTTTCTCTTTCTTTTCCCTGAGCTGCTGTTTTACCCCGGGTATGTAGCCGCAGAATGCCACTATGGTGAGTATTGCGCTGATAACAACCAGCACCGCCATCACCTGGGGCGGATATTCAAACAGGGTTTCCCTGAATATTCCTATTTCGGGCCCGAAAGCCATAATGGAAATCATAATAAGATAAAATGCAAATGTTGCCACTTTGCCCGGCATTTCTGCGGCGCCGGGGCGAAGGCCCAGTATAATCATTGCAACGGAGCCCAGCACCATAACCGCTTCCTTGATAAGGAAGATAAGGAAAATCAGGCTTATATAGTGAACCCATTTGTCTTCTGCTTTCCAGAAGGTAATAAAGAATACAACCGCTATTGTAATCTGGGTCAGCTTGTCCGCCAGTGGGTCAAGTATTTTGCCAAGGGAGCTTATCTGGTTGAAGCGGCGGGCGATTTTGCCGTCAAAAAAGTCGCTCAGGCCTGAAAGGGCAAGCACAAATATGCTCCAGCCGTAATGGCCGTGCATAAACAGAACGGCAAAAACGGGCACCATAAGTATTCTCAGGAATGAGAGTAAATTGGGTATGGTTTTCCAGTTTGAGAATAAATCTTTCAATGTTTCTTTCATAATGTCTGCTCCTTTCAGAGTGCAATATTGAACTTATCCACTATAAGCGGAATTATATGGCTATGCGATACCGCAAGGTTAATGCTTTCATTATCCGCAATTTTTATTACGGTAAAGGCAATAATCAGAAGCACCGCAACCCTTATTATGCCAAGCAGAGCTCCGAGAAGGGCGCCCAGCAGATTGTTTGCCTGCTTTATGACGGGCAGCTTGAGAAAAATCCCCGCTGTCCCGGCAAGAAGCCTGCCGGCAAATCTTGATATTATGTAAACTGCAAACCATATAAGGCAGGTGAGGGCAGGTATTATAAATACCTTTTCCGCCGCCGAGGCCGCCTTTTCGCTTACGGAGTGCAGGGAGTCTGCAACAATTTCATCCGTGTTAATTCCAGCCTGACTAAGGGATTCCGAAACAAGGGAGGGCAGATTGCTTTCGGATTCATTGTCTATCAGCTTTTTCTCAATCTGATCTTCGGTATATTTCGTAAGATTTTCGTGAATAAATAGCTCCGACGCCCGGTTCGCCGCCGGGCCGGCGTAAATTCTGCAGAAAATCATGCAGGCTATGGTAAGGACAATGGGCAGTATGGTTGCGGCAAAGCCCCTGAACCTGCCGATTATAATTGATATCACGGGTATTGCAATTATTACGCCGTCAATTATGTAGGGTATGTAAGTATTATCCATATCAGTATTTGCAGACGCTTCCGTTTTCAAGGGTATAAATACCCGCGCTTGTAATAAGCGCCGTGCTTACATTGTTATCGCAGGTATAGGTTTCCTTTTTGAACCCGGAAGGGGAGTATATGTTTACGGTGTTGTCTATTGCCAGAGCAATGCGCCCTTTTCTTATATCCGCGCTTGCGGGGGTATAGTCAATATCAAACTGCTTTACCGAACCAAGCGAGGGTATTTTCATAACCCGAATTTTTGAGCCTCCGGAAATTTTACAGCACAGCAGGGTGTTGCCCTCGCTGTCGCAGTCCACAGCAAAAAGGGAATTGTAAGAGTAGGGTATTTCCGATTTTATTTCGCCTTTGGAGTTCAGTATAAGTGTTTTGTTGTCGCCTATTGCAACATATTTGCCCCTTGCGGCGTAAACAACTTTTATAATGCTTGTGTTTTCAATTTTTACATCAAATTCCGGCTTGGTTTTTGATGTTTTGAAAAGCACTATTCTTGAGTAAATCTCGGCATTGTCAACGCCCATGGCTGAAATAAGCACGGCTTTGCCTGAAGATGAAAGTGAAAGGGATGAAACATAATCCCTTGAGCAGTTCCACTGGAAGTCGGTTTTCTGCCGGGGCGAATAAACCTTGACTACGCTCTGGGCTTTATCCGTGGTGTATGATAATGCTATTCTTCCGCAGCGGGAAACAGCGCCTGTTACAACGGTGCCCTCCTCGCTGAAGGAGGCAAGGGTGTCCGTGCGGCTTATGAGCATGGCTTTATTTGAATTGTTGCTGTATATCAGGGCTCTGCCGTTTACCGAAACGGCGCGGGTATCAGCCCAATCCGGATATATTTCCTGCAGAATATCCGCCTCCTGAGAGAGCACCTGCACGCTTGATTTGCTTATAAGCATAGGCTTATCGCCTACCAGCGCAAGCTTTTCCAGCGAAAGATCATCCTCGTTGAATGGGTAGCCTGCGCTGCTCCTCAGGGTTGAGGGTATGGCCTTGAAGCTGTCTGCAAAATTGGAGCGCCTTGTTTCTCCCAGCGCCGTATATATTGCTGCCGCCGCAATCAGAACAGCCAGAATGCAGGCGGGTATCCTGAGCTTTCGCAGAGTTCTTTTTGCGGAAGCCCGGTTTTTTGCTTTCTGAAAATCAACCTTATTGGTTTCGGCTTTGTTTTTCACGGATAATACCTCAGTAAATAATTTTGTTCAGAAACAGTCCTTCGGCCGGGGCGGTGAAACCTGCCCTGTTTCTGTCCAGCGAATCTATAATCTCCGGTATTGAACCCGGGGGGATTTTTCCGGCGGAAATATCCAGCAGGGTTCCCACCATTATTCTCACCATATTGTAGAGGAAACCGTCGGCCTCCACACGGAAAACCACGATATTTCCATCTCTTTCAAATTTTGCGCCGCTTACGGTCCTTACCGTATCCTTAACGCTGCTTCCTGCGGCGCAGAAGGCGCTGAAATCGTGAGCGCCCAGGTAACCCGATGCCTCTTTGCTCAGGAATTCCGTATCAAGGGGATAGGGGCGGAAATATGAATACTTGTAATCAAAGGGATCTTTTATGCCGGAATCATTTATCCTGTAAATGTATTCCTTTGATTTGCAGTCATATCTTGCGTGAAATTCAAAGGGCACCTCTTTGCACTGCAGCACGGCAATATCACGGGGCAGCACCGCATTGAGGGCGGTTGCAAGCTTTTCGCAGTCCATAGGGTGCTCCGTGCGCATATTGCAGCAGTACATATTGGCGTGCACCCCCGTATCCGTACGGGAGCAGCCTGTAATATTTTCTCTTTTTCCCAGTATGCGCTCAGCGGCATCCTGCAGGGTTTCCTGCACGGTTACGGCGTTTTTCTGCACCTGCCAGCCGTGGTATGCTGTGCCGTCAAAGCGAAGGGTCATAAGAATATTTCTCATTTGTTTCTCAGATAACTTTCTTGAAGAATATGTTAAGGGCAATAACTCCGCCGCAGACAAGCAGGCAGATAACAAGGCAGATAATATCCCTTGGGGCAATTTTCATCTGCTTCATCCTTGTTCTGCCGTCGCCGCCTGTGTAGCAGCGGCAGGTCATGGCAAAGGCAAGTTCATAAGCTCTCCTGAAAGCGGAGACCATAAGCGGTATGAATACAGGTATAAGGGCTTTCGCTCTTTTCACAAGCCCTCCGCTGTCAAGGTCGGCTCCTCTTGATTTCTGGGCGCTTATAATTCTGTCTGTCTCTTCAATAAGGGTGGGTATAAACCTTAAAGCCAGTGTCATCATCATTGCCAGGGTGTCAACCCTAATGTGCAGTTTTTTTAGAGGGGACAGCAACTTTTCAAGGCCGTCTGTAAGCATGGTGGGGGTGGTGGTATAGGTAAGCAGGGAGCTTATAATCACCAGCGAGATGATTCTCAGCATTGTGAACAGGGCGGTATAGAGGCCCTTATCCCATACCTCAAATCTGCCAAGAACCGTGAAAACAAGGCTGTCGCCGTTTTCGTATTTTCCTTTGGTATAAAAAATGTTGAGTATTGCGGTGAATATCAGAATAACCGCCACGGGCTTTATGCTTTTTGCAATCATCTTTACGTGCACCGAGGAAAATCCCACGGCAACCAGAGTGAAAACCACCATAAGAGCAAGGGCGGGGAAGCTTCTGCACACAAACAGGAAAACAATCATAAGCAGGCACAGAACCAGCTTGATTCTCGGGTCCAGCCTGTGGAGCACGGATTTTGAGGCGTAATACTGGCCGAAGGTGATATCTTTAACCAAGGCCTGCACCTCCCCTCATAACCCGTGAGAGGATTTTTACGCCCTCATCAACGGTATATACCCCCCGGGGCACATTGCAGCCCATATTGTGAAGGCGGGTAAATACTTCGGTTATTTCAGGCACTTTGAGGCCCCACTGAACCAGGTCGTCGCTGCGTGAGAAAACCTCGTCAACCGTGCCGTCAAGGGCAATTTTACCTCTGTTTATTACAATAAGTCTTTCCGCAATGCGGGCAATATCCTCCATATTATGGGTAACCATAATAACCGTGGAGCCGGTGCTGTCACGGTAGGCTTTTATCATATCAATAAGGCTCTTGCGCCCTGCGGGGTCGAGGCCTGCAGCCGGCTCATCCAGCACTATTACCTCCGGGTTCATGGCAATAACCCCTGCTATTGCCGCCCTGCGTTTTTCGCCGCCGGAAAGCTCAAAGGGTGATTTTTCCAGCATGCTTTTGCTTATTCCGGTAAACTCTGCGGCCCTGAGCACTCTTTCATCAATTTCTTCCGGTGAAAGCTTCATGTTTTTGGGGCCGAAAGCAATATCTTTATAAACGGTTTCTTCAAAAAGCTGATACTCCGGGTACTGGAAGCAAAGGCCCACCTTGAATCTTGCGTTTCTGAGGGTCTCCTTATCGGCCCAGATATTTGTGCCGTCCACAACCACATCTCCCGATGTGGGTTTGAGCAACCCGTTGAAATGGGAAATAAGCGTGCTCTTGCCGGAGCCGGTGTGGCCGATTATGCCTATGGATTCACCTTTCTCTATGGAAAGGTTCACATCCGATACGGCGACAACCTCCTGAGCTCCGCTCTGGGTGTATTTGTGGGTTAGGTTGGTAATTTCAATGGCTTTGCTCATACCGCACCTCCCAATATCCTGCCAAGCACTTCTACGCACTCATCGGTATCAAGTACGCAGCCTTTTATGCCAAGGGCATTGCACAGCTCGGTTGACTGGGGCACATCCAGCTTATGTTCTCTGAGGAAATCCACCTTTGAAAACACTTCGCGGGGAGTACCGGTTGTTATAATTTCGCCTTTATCCATAATCACAACCCTGTCTGCTTTTACCGCCTCATCCATAAAATGAGTGATAAGCACCACGGTTATGCCCATTTCTTTATTCAGCTTGTGTATGGTATCCATTACCTCATCACGGCCCATAGGGTCCAGCATTGCCGTGGGCTCGTCAAGCACAATGCACTTTGTCTGCATGGCAATAACTCCGGCAATGGCAACCCTCTGCTTCTGGCCGCCGGAAAGGTTGTGAGGCTGCCTTTCACGGTATTCATACATATTCACGCTCTTTAAAGCGCTGTCAACTCTTTTCCTTATTTCCGCGGGATCAACCCCTAAGTTTTCGGGACCGAAGGCCACATCATCCTCCACTATGGTAGCCACAATCTGGTTATCCGGGTTCTGAAATACCATGCCCACCTTGCGGCGTATAAGGTCGCCGTTTTCTTCCGAGTCCGAGGGTATGCCGTCCACGGTAACTGTACCCCGGGCAGGCTCAAAAACCGCATTGCAAAGCTTGGCAAGGGTGCTCTTGCCCGAGCCGTTGTGACCGAGCACAGCAACAAATTCGCCCTCATATATGTCAAGGCTTACATTTTTAAGAGCCGGTTCGGGTTCTTTGCCCTCTTCTTCCGGATCATAAAAATAATATGCGTTTTTGATTTCGATGAGCTTATTTTCCATTCCTGTTATCCTTTTTTCCAGATTGCGCTGGCGCCGCAGGGCAGTACCCTGCCGGGCTTTGAAGAAACGGGCAGTCCTATTTCATCGCTCTCTGTTTTGCCCGTATATTTTCTGCCCACGGTTTCACAGAGTATGTATTCCATTACGCTGGGTGAAAGCCCGGTGGTGTAGGAATTTATCAGCACCATAAGGGGGCTCTCCGAAAGCAGCTGTGAGCAGAGGCTCACAAAATCATATATTTCGTTTTCCAGCTTCCATACCTCGCCTCCGGGGCCTCTGCCGTAGGAGGGCGGGTCCATTATGATAATATCGTAGGTGTTGCCTCTGCGGATTTCTCTCTGAACAAATTTTATGCAGTCATCCACAAGCCACCTTACGGGTCTGTCCGAAAGTCCGCTGGCGGCGGCATTTTCCTTTGCCCACAGGGTCATTCCCTTGGAAGCATCTACATGTGTTACGCTTGCCCCCGCATTGAGGGCTGCAAGGGTGGCTCCGCCTGTATAGGCAAAAAGGTTCAGCGCCTTAACGGGCCTTCCTGCGTTTTTTATTATTTCGGCAGTCATTTTCCAGTTTACCGCCTGCTCGGGGAAAAGACCGGTGTGCTTGAAGCCCATGGCTTTAATGTTGAATTTAAGGTTTTCAAACCCTATCTGCCACACATCCGGCATTTTCTTTTTTACCTGCCAGCTTCCGCCGCCGGAGCTTGAGCGGTTGTAGACTGCATGGGGATTATACCAGAGAGGATTTTCCTTCGGCGTATTCCAGATAACCTGAGGATCCGGGCGCACAAGTATAATATCGCCCCACCGTTCAAGCCTTTCGCCGCCCGAACAGTCAATCAGTTCATATTCTTTCCAGTAATCTGCAGTACGCATTGGTAATCCTCTTTACACGTCAAGTTTCTGCTGGCCGGGCATCTGGAAGCCCAGGTGCCTGTAGCCCGCCGGGGAAACGCATCTTCCCCTGGGAGTTCTGCTCAGAAAACCTATCTGCATAAGATAGGGCTCGTAAACATCCTCAATGGTTACGGATTCTTCGCCTATGGCGGCGGCAATGGTTTCAAGGCCTACGGGTCCGCCGTTGTAGTTCTTTATCATTGTGGTAAGTATGAGCCTGTCAATGGAATCAAGGCCCAGGTCGTCCACTTCCATTTTTGAAAGGGCAAGGGACGCCACTTCCTTTGTGATTGAGCCGTCCCCCACAATCTGGGCAAAGTCTCTGGCCCTCTTGAGGAAGCGGTTTGCAATTCTGGGTGTTCCCCTTGAGCGTGAGGCAATTTCCATAGCTCCCTCAGGCTCAATGTTAATGCCCAGTATTCCGGCGGAGCGGGTAACAATTTCCGAAAGCTCTTCGGGTGTGTAAAGCTCCAGGCGGAAAATAACGCCGAACCTGTCACGCAGGGGGGCGGAAAGCTGACCCGCCCTTGTGGTGGCGCCTACAAGGGTAAAGGGGTTAAGGTCAAGGCGTATTGAACGGGCGGAGGGCCCTTTGCCTATGATAATATCCAGCTCGTTATCTTCCATTGCCGGGTAAAGCACTTCCTCCACTGCCCTTGAAAGGCGGTGGATTTCATCAATAAACAGCACATCCCCTTCGCTCAGGTTAGTCAGCAGGGCTGCAAGGTCGCCGGGTTTTTCAATGGCAGGGCCGCTGGTTACCCGGAAGTTTACTCCCATCTCGTTGGCTATAATGCCTGCAAGTGTGGTTTTGCCCAGGCCCGGAGGGCCGTAAAGCAGCACATGGTCAAGGGGTTCGCCCCTCTGCCGGGCTGCCTCTATATAGACGGAAAGGTTCTCTTTAACCTTTTCCTGGCCCACATAATCCGCAATGATTTTAGGCCTTAAAGATAATTCTATATCGTTGTCATCGGAGGGGGAGTATTCCGCATTCACAAATCTGCTCTCAAAGTCACTGTCCATTTATCTCTTCCTCCTTACATATTCTTTGCCAGCAGAGCAAGGGCCTGCTTAATCATTTCCTCGGTGGAAAGGTTGCCGTCAAGCTTGCCTACGGCAATGCCCGCTTCGCTCTTGGAGTATCCCAGCATCACAAGGGCGTTCACCGCATCCTCTCCCGCATAGCTCAGGGCGGATTTCTTGACTGCGGCAATATTGCCCAGGGAGCCGGAAGAAACGGGGATTGAATCTATCTTTCCCTTGAGCTCAAGGATAATTCTGTTTGCAATTTTTGCGCCTATACCCTGAGCCGCCGAAATGGATTTGGCGTCGTCCCCGGCAACTGCCAGGGCAAGGGCATCCGGTGTAAGGGCAGAAAGTATGGCTATGGCCGCCTTGGGGCCTACTCCCGAAATACCGGTGAGCAGTTTATAGCAGTCAAGCTCCGCTTTATCCGCAAAGCCGAAAAGGTCAAGGGCATCCTCTCTTACGCTCAGGTAAGTAAAGAGAGTCTGTGTATCTCCCACATCCCCGCACTTTCTCAGTGTGTTGGCGGATACGGTAAGGTAAAAAGCCACTCCGCTGCAGTCAACGGCTATTGCATTCTCGCCGGTATATACGATTTTGCCGGTAATACTGTAAAACATAGTTTATCCTTTCACTCTCAGCGAACCCAGACGGGAGCCTGCGCTGTGGCAGTGGCATATTGCCATTGCAAGGGCATCGGCGGCGTCGTCGGGCTTGGGTATTTTTTCAAGATTAAGCAGGATTTTTGTCATTTCCTGAACCTGCTTTTTTTCCGCCCTGCCGTAACCCACCACGCTCTGCTTTACCTGCAGAGGGGTGTATTCAAAAAGGGGCAGGTTGTTCTTTTTTGCCGCAAGGGCCAGAACTCCTCTTGCCTGGGCAACATCAATGGCCGTTTTCTGGTTTGTGTTGAAAAACAGCTTTTCCATAGCCACGGCGGAAATGGGGTATTTATTCATCAGGGCGTTTATTTCATCCCAGATTTTTTCCAGCCTCTCCGAAAAGGGGGCGCCGGCCTGTGTGGTAATGGCGCCGAATTCAAGCATACGGAATTTATTATCCTTATACTCCACAACACCGCAGCCCACAATTGCGTAGCC
This sequence comes from Clostridia bacterium, assembly GCA_017430535.1. Classification (GTDB taxonomy): domain Bacteria; phylum Bacillota; class Clostridia; order Oscillospirales; family Acutalibacteraceae; genus CAG-177. Next base: position 208,702 of record JAFRMR010000023.1, on the reverse strand, counting down.
GGGGTCAATTCCCAAAACAATCATTTCTTTTTGGACTCTCTTTCTCTTATAACCATTCTCGTAGGTGTGCCTTCAAGGCCGAAAACCTCTCTTATACGGTTATCGATATATCTCTGATAACTGTAATGGAACAGCTCCGCGCTGTTAACAAAGCAAACAAATGTGGGCGGCCTTGTGGAGGCCTGTGTCATATAGAAAACCTTAAGCCGTCTTCCTTTGTCCGAAGGGGGCTGAACCCTGGCGGTGGCATCTGCCAGCACCTCATTGAGCTTGCCGGTGGAAATCCTCATTGCGTTCTGTGAATCCACAAATTTTATCAGCTCAAACAGGCGGTCTATTCTTGTGCCCTCTTTTGCCGAGATGAATATAATGGGTGCGTAGGACATAAAGGAAAAATCGTTCATCAGTTTTTTGCGCATGCTGTCCATGGTTTTGCCGTCTTTTTCAACAGCATCCCATTTATTCACCGCAATTATGCAGCCCTTGCCCATTTCGTGGGCAATGCCGGCAATTTTAGAATCCTGCTCCGTAAAGCCCTCCTGAGCGTCAATCATAATAACGCACACCGTGGATCTTTCCACAGCCATACGGGCTCTTATAACGGAATATTTTTCCACCTGATCGTAAACCTTGCTTTTGCGGCGCAGGCCTGCGGTATCAATAAACACAAATCTGCCGTGCTCATTTTCAACCAGTGAGTCCGTGGCGTCTCTGGTGGTGCCCGCTATGTCGGATACAATCATCCTGTTTTCGCCAAGCACCGCATTTACCAGTGAGGATTTGCCCACATTGGGCTTGCCTATAACCGCCACCTTTACGCAGTCATCGGTATCTTCCGCCTCCTCATCGTATGAGGGCAGATATTTAAGAACCTCATCCAGCAGGTCTCCGGTGCCGTGGCCGTGAACCGATGAAACGGCAATGGGGTCGCCGAGGCCGAGATTGTAAAATTCATAAAAATCCGGGGGCAGTTCGCCTATGGTGTCGCACTTGTTTACGGCAAGTATAACCGGCTTACCGCTCTTCTGAAGCATGGCGGCAACATCCATATCCGTTGATACAACCCCGGTGCGTATATCGGTCACAAAGATAATCACATCGGCGCTGTCAATGGCAAGCTGGGCCTGCCTTATCATCTGCTTAAGGATAATATCATCCCCGGAGGGCTCAATTCCGCCGGTATCAATAAGGGTAAAATGCCTGTTGAGCCACTCGCAGTCACCGAATATTCTGTCTCTTGTAACCCCCGGCGTATCATCCACTATGGCAACCCGGGAGCCCACAAGTTTATTGAAAAGCGTGGATTTGCCCACATTGGGTCTTCCCACAATGGCTACAATACTACGGGCCATTATTCTCCTCCTGTCATGGCGCGGAGCAAACCGTCTCCGCCGTTTGCGTTGGTGCGTACTTTTACTCCCAGCTTTTCGCTGAGCTCATCCACCGTCATATTGTCAAGGAACATATCCCCCTCTTTTCTCAGGCAGTTGGGGGGTATCACAAGCTCTTCGCCAAGTTCCTTTCCTTCAACGGCAGTTATAATATCTCCTCCGGTAATCAGCCCGGAAACCGTAACGGTTTCGCCGAAAAGGTGGTTTATTACCGGCACAACCTGAATATCCAGGCCTGTTATTTTCTCCATGGCTTTCCCGGCCAGTTCCTCAATAAGGGGGAAGGCGGCAGTTCCCGTCACAAGGGTAACCTTTCGGCTGAGCTCCGTGATTTCACAATTTTCAAGAGCGTGTGAAAATTCTTCCTTCATCAGGGTCCACATACCCACGCCGTTTTCAAGCTGGGGGTAATCATCGTAATAATCTTCCCCGGGCATCTCTTCTTCGGCAATCAGGTAAAATTCATCCGAAGCGTAGGCAATTTTTTCGCCGTGGATTTTCTCAAATTCTCTGTTGAACCTGTCAACGGTTTCAATTACCCGCCTTGCACTCTCCCTGTTGTAGGATTCAAGGTGGGGCAGGTTCTGCCTGTGGGCGGTGATGCCTACGGGCACGCAGGCAATGCTCTTCATTGCAGGGTAGTACTCAAAAAGGGATTTCAGCGAAAACTCCAGCTCCTTGCCGTCGTTTATTCCGGGGCAGAGCACAAGCTGGGCGTTTATATCTATACCCGCATCGGCAAACTTTTTGATATATGCAAGGCATTCGCCGGAGCGGGAGTTTTTCATCATCTCAACCCGGAGCTGCGGGTTCATAGTGTGCACGGAAATGTTTATGGGGCTTATTCGCATCTTTATAAGCCGTTCAACCTCTTCGTCATCAAGGTTGGTCAGCGTAACATAGTTGCCGAAAAGGAAGGAGAGGCGGTCATCATCATCTTTAAAGTAAAGGCTGTCCCTCAGCCCCTTGGGCAGCTGGTCAATAAAGCAAAAGATACACTTGTTTTTGCAGGCGTGCTGCTTATCCATAAGGTAGGTTTCAAAATTAAGGCCTATATCTTCGCTTTCGCTTTTTCTGAACCTGTATTTTTTGATTTTTCCGTTTTCTTTGCGTATTTCAAGGGTGATTTTGGTATCGTTGAGGTAAAAGCGGTAGTCAAGCACATCCTTTACGGGGTTTCCGTTTACGGTGATTACGCAGTCGCCGGCCGCTATTTTCTTTTTATCGCATAAGCTTCCTTTGTCAACGGAAGATATTTTAACTGCCAACCCTCTCACCTGCCTGTACTACCCCATCATAATCGGCACACAGTATATCACATCCGCCTTAAAAATAAAATACTTTTTAAAAATAATTCACAAATAATTATTATTTGGCAGGTAAAATATGCCTTGACAATCATCGGCGCTGTATGAGAAAATAAAAAGAGCGGAGCGTCCGTTATTCCGCCTGAAACCGGAGGATATTATGAGAGTTATTACCGGCTCTGCAAGGGGAATGAGCTTAAAAACCCTTGAAGGCCTTACCACGAGGCCCACATCCGAAAAAGTCAAAGAAGCCGTATTCAGCGCCCTTCAGTTTGAGATTGAAGGCCGCCGGGTTCTGGATCTGTTTGCCGGCTCCGGTCAGCTGGGCATTGAGGCCCTGAGCAGGGGAGCGGAAAGCGCTGTTTTTGTGGATTCCGATAAAAACGCAGCTGCGGTTATCAAGGAAAATGTCACAAAAACAAAATTCACCGAAAAATCGCAGATAGTCCACATGGATTCTTTCTCATTTCTCAGGATGAATGTCAAAAAGTTTGATATTGTTTTTCTTGACCCGCCTTATGCCGCGGGAGTGCTTGACAGAGCCCTTGAGCAGGTCAGTGATTTTATCGCCCCCGGGGGCGTGGCTGTGTGCGAATACCCCTCTGAAAATCAGCCCCCGAAGCTCCCCGAAGGCCTGAGCGAGCACAAGATTTACAAGTACAGCAGAACCTCGGTTGCCATATACAGGAAGGACTGACAGTATGAAAATTGCAATCTGCCCGGGTTCCTTTGACCCGGTAACAAAAGGCCATGTAGATATTATCCGCCGGGCGGCAAAAGTTTTTGATAAAGTCATAGTGGTTGTTATGGTTAATTTCCATAAGCCGGACAGTTACTTTACCGCCTCCGAAAGAGTTGAGCTCATTGAGAGATGCACGGCCGGCATAGATAATGTTGAGGTTGATATGTACGGCGGCCTGCTTGCGGAGTACGCCGAGAAAAAGGGCGCCTGCGTAGTTGTGAAAGGCCTGCGCGCCGTTTCCGATTTTGAGTATGAATTTCAGCAGGCCCTTACCAATAAAAAACTCAACCCCGAGCTTGAAACCGTGTTTATGACCACAAACGCCGAGAATATGTTCCTCTCCTCCAGCGTGGTCAAGCAGGTTTGCGAGTTCGGCGGAGATATAAAGGACTTTGTGCCCGAAGAAGTCTGCGAAGACATCATAAAGCGCATAAGGGAAAGGAGTAAATACAGATGAATACAGACCAGCTTCTCAATCAGATAGACGATATAATCGAATCCGGCTCCAAAACACTCAGGGGCGGAAAGGTTGCGGTGGATGCGGAAGCCATAAGGACCACCATAGATGAAATAAGAGCAGGCCTTCCCAAAGAGATTTCCCAGGCAAAGCTTATTGTTGTGGACAGAAACAATATCCTTGCCAAGGCAAAAACCGAATCCGTAAATGTTGTTACTGAAGCTCAGGAAAAATCAAGAGCCCTTGTTTCCGCCGCGGAGGACAGAGTAAGGACCCTTGTGCTCAAAACAGAAGATTACTGTAAAAATAAAGTTACAGAGGCAGAAGCTCAGGCTGGTAAGATAATCAGCGATGCCGAGGGCGAAGCCGCACAGATAAGGGAAGGGGCCCGTACCGAAGCTGCCGCCCTTGTGGATGACAGCGTAATAGTTATTGAGGCAAAGGAAAAGGCCGATAATCTGCTTGCCGTTTCTGCCGAGCACGCAAAAAATACGGTTGACGAAGCCGAAAAGAAGGCGAAAGCCATTATCGACGCCGCCAACGCGCAGTTTGAAAATATTACCGGCCAGGCAGAAATTGATGCCGCCGCTTCTGTTGAAAAGGCCAATAACTGGTCTTCCGAAATAAGAAGCTCCGCCACGGATTTTGTTGACGATATCCTCAACAAGGCGGATGAGGCCGTCGCTCAGAGCCTCAGGGAGCTTCAGGATGCCCGCAATAAAATAAGGGCACTCACAACACAGGAAGCTCAGGATAATCTTACGGACTGAGAGGAAGGCATCCGGCTGCGGTGCAAAACTTACAATGGATAAATCAGTTTTTGAAAAAACCAGGTATTTCATAATCGATATGGACGGTACCTTCTATTTAAGCGGAAAGCTCATAGAAGGTTCCGTAGATTTTATAAACCGGCTTAAAGAAACAGGCAGGGATTTCTGCTTCTTCACCAACAATTCCTCAAACAACACGGCAGTCTGCCGCGAAAAGCTGGAAAAAATGGGCTTTCCCGTGGATGAGAGCAAAATAATCGTTTCCACCCATGTTGCAATCCATTACCTCAAGAAGCATTATCCCGGCAAAAGGGTTTACCTTCTGGGTAACGAACGGCTTACTGCAGATATGAAAAACGCCGGCATAAACCTTGTGGATGATAACCCGGATATCGTTCTGCTGGGGTTTGATACAACCCTCACTTACGAAAAGATAAGAAAAGCCGCAATGTATATTTACGGCGGCGCAGTTTATATTGCCACCCACCCGGATCTCAACTGCCCCACGGCAGACGGCTTTATGCTGGATACCGGCTCTATGATAGAAATGTTTTATGCCTCCACCGGCAGGCGCCCACTGGTGCTGGGCAAGCCCATGGCCACCACGGTTGAGTACATAACCGAGTATCTTGGGTGTAAAGGTGAAGAACTTGCGTTTGTGGGTGACCGGCTCGCAACGGATATTGCAATCGGCATGAATAACGGCATACCCTGCGCCCTGGTTTACAGCGGCGTCACCACTAAGGAAGAGTATGAAAAACAGGATATAAAAGCAGATGTTCAGGTAGAGAATCTCAAAGCTCTCGCAGAGTATCTGTAAGCTTGAATAAGCACAAAAAAGAACCTCGGGTTAACCCGGGGTTCTGTTATTTTTCAACTGTTTATCTATATTGTGCTTTTTTATTGCGTAAAACAGGCCGGTGCCTAAAGTAAACATTACCGCAAGCTCTCCCAGGGCTACAAATCCGCCCTGTGTAAGGAAGCCTATGGGCTCAAACTTTCCTTCAATAAAAAAGTACTCTATTTCCCAGCCCACAATCACTCCGTTCCATATTGCCGGCATAAGCATTGCCGTAAGGGGATACCCATTTACACATGCTTTTCTGAGCAGATACATGCAGATTGCGGAGCCCAGGGTGGCCAGGGAGCCGAAAATCATATCCAGGGGCAGACCTGAGCCGATATTATACAGATTTGATACCACACATCCCAGCGTAAGGCCCGGGATTGCGGCAGGGGTGAAAAGGGCCAGCACATTCAGCGCTTCCGAAGCCCTGAACTGAACGGCCATGGATGTTGTGCCCGGCAGCAGAAAGTTCTGTGCATAGGTCAGCGCAGCATACATTGCCGCAATAATCGCCGCCTGGGTGATAAACATGGTTTTTTTGTTTCGCATTATTAAATTGTCTCCCTTAGTTTTGTTTTACGTCAGGATGGTTTCGAACTGACGGCGGCATTATACAGGATAATCTTTCAATTGTCAACAAAAAAGAGCAACCCTCCGGTTGCTCTTTTCATATATTCTTTTATTACTCGGCGTCGTCTGTATTCTCCCAGTTATGCCATACGCCCTGAATATCATCGTTATCTTCAAACATTTCAAGCATCTTGTTCATGTTCACCATATCATCCTGCTCCGTAAGGGTAACATAAGTGGAGGGGATGTAGGCGGCTTCGGCTGAAAGGAAGGTGTATCCCTTTGCAGCAAGCGCTTCGCTGACTGCGCCGCAGTCATAGGGATCGGTGCGTATTTCAAATATGCCTTCATCGGTGAGGAAATCGGTGGCACCTGCTTCAAGAGCATCTTCCATCAGTTTTTCTTCATCTATTCCTTCGCTCTCAAGCAGTATAACGCCCTGCTTGGTGAAAAGGAAAGAAACGCTGCCGCTTTGGCCCATGTTTCCGCCGTATTTGTCAAAATAGTGGCGCACATCGCCGGCGGTTCTGTTGCGGTTGTCCGTAAGGGCTTCAACAATAACTGCAACACCCTTGGGGCCGTATCCTTCGTAAATGATTGTTTCGTAATTTGCTCCGCCCTGTTCGCCGGCGGCTTTTTTGATTATTCTTTCAATGTTGTCGTTGGGCACATTGTTGGCCTTCGCCTTGGCGATAACATCTTTCAGCTTTGAGTTACTGGCGGGGTCGGGGCCGCCTTCGCGCACTACAACGGCAATTTCTCTGCCGATTTTGGTGAATACCTTTGCTCTGGCGTTATCTGTTTTCTCTTTCTTGCGCTTGATTGTGCTCCATTTTGAATGACCTGACATAAAAAAACCTCGTTTCGGTACAGATTTAACTTTTAAATTATATAACGCTCCTCAATACTTTGTCAACCCTGCCGGGGCTCAGAAATCCGTATTGAAGCCGTTGCCCAGTATTTCGTTGGCCTCACTCACAATGATAAAGGTCTGATTATCTATTGATTTCACAATTTTTATCAGCTTTCTTATTTCGCTTTTTCTTGCAACGCATATAAGCATATTGTTATCTTCGCCGCTGTATGCTCCCTTTGCAGGTATTATTGAAACGCCTCTGGGGGAGTTTGAAATCATCGCCTTTGAAACCTCATCCGCCTTCTTTGTGAATATCATCAGGCATTTTCCGTTGCCCGTGCCGTAGATAAGGGCATCAATCACCCTGGTGCTCACAAAGGCCACAATAAGGGCATAAAGGCCGCTTTCAAGGCTTCTGAAAACAATCATATAGGCGGTAACAATAATTCCGTCTGCCGCCATTACAATAGTTCCCACAGATATATGGGGCCATCTTTTGTTTATCAGCTTGCCTATAATATCCGTGCCGCCGCTTGTGGCGCCGGTGGTCATTATTATACCCAGCCCGGAGCCTTCCAGCACACCGCAGATAAGGGAGGCAAGGATTTTATCCCCGGTATATACCGGCAGATAGTTTGCAAAAAGCCAGGCAACGCCGTCAAGGCACAGTGAAAGTATCACCGATACCCACAGGGTTTTTGCAAGGCTGGTTTTCCCCAGGAACTTCCACATAAGAAACAGCAGGGGCAGGTTGAGCAGGAAGCCCACGGCGCCTACCGGCAGGTCAAAAAGCCGGTGTAAAATAACCGATGCGCCGGTCATTCCGCTTTGGGCAAGGTGGTTCGGCAGCACCAGCGCATTCACCGCCACCGAATACAGCAGGCAGCCCAATACCCACAGCAGGTTTTCCTTCAGCAGAAGCAGGGCTTTGCTTTTATCTTTTTTCATTTTCGTCTGTCCTTTTTATCATTTCGTAAAGTTCTTCCGCCCTGTCTGTTCTGCCCTTAAGGTACAGCCAGCCGAAAAGGCACTCAAGGCCTGTGGCGTAATGATAATCCGCAGAGCTCTGATTTTTCGGCGAAGAGCCGGGGTGCGCGTTACGCCCCCTTTTGAATATTTCCGTTTCCTCTTCACTCAGGCAGGGCATAATTTCCCTTGCATAGGCCGCCTGCGAGCCGGCGCATACCATTGCGCTGGCGTCCCTGTGCAGTTCGTTCACGGGCTTTCCCGGGCCTGTCACAAGTTCTCTTCTTACAAAGAAATCAAAAACCGTATCTCCCAGAAAGGCAAGGGCCAGGGGATTTATTGCGTTGGGGTTCAGATCTTTATCCATAGAATTCCGGGCTTAATTTACGAAATCAAACTCAAGGTCGTAAATTGAAACCGTATCTCCTTCGTTAATTCCCTTTTCCAGCAGTGCATCCACAATTCCGCTGCGCACAAGCACTTTCTGGAAATACTGCAGCGATTCATAGTCGTCAAGGTCGCAGGCTCTCAGTATTTTAAGCAGCCAGGGCGCCTCCACAAAATATACATTATCCTCAACCCTGATTGTGAAGCCCTTATCCTCGGTTTTTTCAAACATCTCAGCAGGGATTGACTCCGTTTCATACCTCTTAATGGGTGGCAGTGTCTGCAGTTTGTTCCACAGGGCGTTCACAAGCTCGCGGGTTCCCTCCTGAATAGGGGCGCATATCTCATAGTATTCGTAACCCAGATCTTCAAAATGCTTCCTTAAAGCTTCTCTCTGCTCATCGGATGCCATATCAATCTTGTTGGCGGCCACAATCTGAGGCCTTTCGGCAAGCTCCGGGCTGAATTTTTCAAGCTCATTGTTTATTATCTCAAAATCATTTACGGGGTCTCTGCCTTCGCTGCCTGCCGCATCAATTATATGCACCAGCAGCCGGCATCTGTCCACGTGCCTCAGAAACTCGTGGCCCAGCCCCACGCCGTCTCCCGCGCCCTCTATAAGCCCGGGAATATCGGCCATTACAAAGGAATTACCTTCTCCCATTGCCACTACTCCCAGCACCGGGGTTATGGTGGTGAAATGGTAGTTTGCAATTATGGGTTTCGCTTCGCTCACAACGGATACCAGCGTGGATTTACCTACATTGGGGAAGCCGATAAGCCCCACATCCGCAAGGAGCTTCAGTTCAAGGGTAACCTCCCACTCCTCACCGGGTGTGCCTTCTTTTGCAAATCTCGGCACCTGCCTTGTGGGTGTGGCAAAGTGGGGGTTGCCCCAGCCGCCTCTGCCGCCTTTGGCGGCAATAAACGGCTCGTCTGTGGACATATCCGCCATAACCGCTCCGCTTTCGGCCTCTCTTATGATTGTGCCTCTGGGCACATATATCACAAGGTCTTCTCCGCTTTTTCCGTTTTTCCTTCCGCCGGAGCCGTTGCCGCCTCTGGGGGCGGTGTATTTTCTCTTGTAACGGAAATCCGAAAGGGTGGAAAGGTTGCTGTCAACCTTGAAAACTATGTTTCCGCCTCTTCCGCCGTCGCCTCCGTCCGGTCCGCCTGCGGCAACATATTTTTCGCGCCTGAAGCTTACTGCTCCGTTGCCGCCGTCACCGGCTTTTATCTTTATTTTGGCTTTATCTACAAACATTTCTTCCTCCGTATCACTCGCTGTGAAATGCGCTGTATACTTCACGGGCGGCATTTCTGCTCATGCCCTTAACCTTCATAAGTTCTTCTTCAGTTGCCTGTGAAATTGCCTGCATTGTTTTGAACTGCCTGAGCAGGGCTTTGGCTCTGCCGTCTCCTATACCGTCAATGGTTTTAAGGGATGTGGCAAGGGCGGATTTCTTGTTTTTGCTGTGATGGTAGGCAACGGAATATCTGTGCACTTCCTCCTGAATTGAGCCCACAAGAGCAAAAGCGGCTCTTTTTGAGGTAAGCACAAGCTCATCTCCCGAGGTGGCTATGGCCCTTGTCCTGTGGTGGTTATCCTTTACCATACCGAAAACCGGCACATCTATTCCGTGGGCTTCAAGCACTGGTATTACCGCGTTTACCTGACCTTTGCCGCCATCAAGCAGTATCAGGTCCGGCAGCCTGCCGAATCCTTCTGTTTTATCCTCTGCGTTTTCATATTCCGTAAGCCTTCTGTCCAGCACCTCGGCCATGGAGCCGTAGTCATCCTGGCCTGAGAAGCTCTTGACCGCAAAGCGTTTATAAGCTTTTTTAAAGGGAAGGCCGTCCTTGAAAACAACCATACCCGCCACATTGTTGGTGCCTGCGGTGTGTGAAATATCGTAGGATTCTATATAGGACGGGGGAGCCTTAAGCCCAAGCAGTTTGCCCAGCTCATCAAGGGCGGCGGTGGATTTGCCTGCAACACCCATATAAATTGCCAGCTTCTGGGCTGCGTTTGAGCGGCACATTTCCACAAGGGAATACTGCTCCCCGCGCCGGGGTATAACAATATGCACTCTTCTGCCCGCAAGGGATGTGAGCCATTCCTCCATAAGAGAGGCATCTTCAATGTTTCCGTCCAGGGTTACTCTGCCGGGCACAAAATCCCGCATGCTGTAGTAGCTTCTGAGCAGTTCATTCCTTGCCTGTGGCAGATCCTCCGGCAAGTCAATAATAAAATGCTCGCTTTCATAGAGGCGGGATTCCTTGAATCTCAGCACCGAAAGGCAGGCTTTTGAGGTATTGCCCTGTGAAGCGCCCACAACGGCAAACACATCCTGCTCCTCCACGGCCGCAGCCACAACCTTTTGCTTATCCGTAACCTTTTTTATTGAGTTTATTATATCCCTCAGCTTTGCGGCTTTTTCATATTCCAGGTTTTCCGCCGCCGCATTCATTTTTGCCGTAAGCTCTTCCACCACGGGCCCTGAGCCGTTTACTATAAAATCAAGGGCTCTTTCAACGGCTTCGTTATGGGCTTCGGCAGTTATTTTGCCTGCGCAGGGGGCGGAGCACTGGCCTATTGAATAGTTAAGGCAGGGCCTGCTTTTTTTGTATTCTTTGGGGAATTTCTTGCCGCACTGGGGTATGCGGAATATCTTTTTTGCGTTTGAAATTGCGTTGGATATGCCGAAGGAGTTCATATACGGGCCTATATATTCCGCATCCGGGTCATCCTTCTGTTTAACGGCGGTGAAGTTTTTCCACTCTCCGCCGGTTACCTTTATGTAGCTGTATCCCTTGTCATCCTTGAGCAGAATATTGTATTTCGGCGAATGCTGTTTTATCAGGGAGCATTCCAGTACAAGGGCTTCAAATTCGCTGCCGCACAGAATATAGTCAAAATCTTCAACGTTTTCAACCATCTTCCGCACTTTTTCCGTGTGGTTGTGCTGTGAACCGAAATACTGGCTCACTCTGTTTTTAAGGGCTTTTGCTTTGCCCACATAGATTATTTCGCCCTTTTTGTTTTTCATCAGGTAAACACCCGGGGTAAGGGGCAGGCTCATGGCTTTTTTGCGGAGCTTTTTCAGGTTTTCGTTCACAGTCTCACCACCTTTGTTACGGTTTTCGTTTGCTTTTCAATCTAAATAATTATTATATCATAGGCATATAGTACTGTCAAACAGAGTGATACATATCAGCCCTTTTTATACATATAAATAAAAATGCCCATTGAAAACAGCGGTATAAAGTAATAAAATACTCCTGTTTGTGATTAAATGAATCAATTGAGAAGGGAAGAACAGCATTGAAAAAATCAAAGTTCGCAATCGATCCTCAGCTTATCAAAGAAATCCACGATATCAAAACCCTTAAAGAAATTATCATTTACGGCACCAAAAAGGGAGGGGATTCCCTTCAGTTTATGTTCCTTGATGCCGATAAAAACGAGGATAAAAGGTCCTTCAACCAGACCTGGGACGAAATCACTGCCCTTGGCACCTATTATTATCTTCACGGTATTGACGGCAAAAAGAAGGTTGCCATCGTTGCCGAAAACTCCTATGAATGGATTGTTGCCTATTATTCAACCCTTATCGGCGGCAATATCTCCGTTCCCATGGATATGAAGCTCAGCGATGAGGAACTTGTCAGCCAGTTTAACCGCTGCGGCTGCGATGCTCTTGTTTATACCGAAAAAACCGCCCATGTTATGGAGGCGGCAAAAGCATCCCCCGATAATACCATCAAGGAGTTTTTCCTTGTTTCCGATTTTCCCACTTACAAAGAAGAGGGAAGGAAAGCCATCGCCGCCGGCGATACCAGATGTATTGATGCCGAAATCGACCCGGAAGATCTTGCCTGCATAGTTTACACCTCAGGCACAACGGGCCTGAGCAAAGGCGTTATGCTCACTCATTTCAATATCACCAGCGATGTTGTTGCTTCCTGCGAAACCAACTCCGGCAAGCACGCCATCGGTTTCCTGCCCCTTAACCATACCTTCTGCTGGGTAGGCGCTCTTTTCTCCGGCTATCTGCTGGCCGAGTGGGGCTATATTTGCGATAACCTCAAAGATCTCCAGAAAGATATGAAAACCTATAAGCCTCAGAATTTCTCCGCCGTTCCCCTTGTTGTAAATACAATTTACGACCGCATCTGGCGCACTGCCAGAGCCACCGGCAGAGAAGATGCTCTTAAAAAAGGCCTTAAAATCAGCAAAGCCCTGCTTAAAGTGGGTATAGATGTCCGCAGAAAGCTCTTCAAAACCATTATCGATAATCTTGGCGGAGAGCTGGAGTTCATCATATGCGGCGGCGCAAACCTTGATCCCAAGTATGAAAACGGAATGAACGATTTCGGTATCCAGATTCTTAACGGCTACGGTATGACCGAGTGCTCCCCGGCAATCACCGTAAACCGCAGGGATAATTATAAAATCGGCTCCGTGGGTCTTCCCATCCCCTGTAACGAAATCAAAATCAACAATCCCGATGAGTACGGCGTAGGCGAAGTTTATGTTAAAGGTACCAATGTAATGAAGGGATATTACAATGACCCCGAAGCTACCGCCGCCGCCTTTGACGGAGAGTGGCTTAAAACCGGCGACCACGGCTATATTGATGAGGACGGTTTCCTGTTCTTTATCGGCCGCGTAAAGAATCTTATCGTTCTTTCAAACGGCAAAAATGTTTCTCCCGAAGAGATTGAGGATAAACTCATCTGCATCGATTATGTAAACGAGGTCCTTGTTTATCAGGAGGATGACAAGATTACCGCCGAGTTCTTCCTTAACGAAGAGGAGTATCCCGATGCCCGCGACAGGCTCAAGGGCGATGTGGCAAAAATCAACGAAAAACTGCCTCAGTTCAAGAGAGTTCAGCGCCGCAAGATCAGGGATGAGGAATTCCCCAAGACCACCACTATGAAAATAGTAAGAAACAGAGAGCAAAATTAAACTTGACTTTAATATATCTTTCTGTTAAAATAGCATTCCGCCGCGGGGTTTCCCGCCGGATTAGATAACTTTTATATCCTTGCCGTGCAAACGGCCTAAGACCGAAAGGAGGTGCTTAAGGATGTCAGCAACCAACAAGTATGAGACCATGGCAGTTTATTCCGTAGCTGACGGCGAAGAAGCCGCACAGGCTCTTTCCGAAAAGTTCAAAGCCATGATTGAGGCAAACGGCACTCTTGAGAGCATTGATGAGTGGGGTAAGCGCAAGCTTGCATATCCCATCAACGATGAGCCCGATGGCTACTATGTAATTTATTATTACACAGCTCCCGTAGAGTTCCCCGCCGAGCTTGACCGTGTTTTCAAGATCACGGAAGGCGTACTTCGTTCCCTTATCCTTAATAAGAACGACTGAGGAGGAAACACAAATGCTTAATTGTGCAGCAATTATGGGCAGGCTTACTGCCGACCCTGAGCTCCATACCACGGGCACAGGCGTACAGGTGTGTTCTTTTACCGTAGCCGTTGACAGAAGCTTCGTTAAACAGGGTGAAGAGCGTCAGGCAGATTTCATTGATGTTGTTGCCTGGAGAAATACTGCTGAATTCGTATGCAAGTATTTCCGCAAGGGCTCAATGATAGCCGTTGACGGTTCCATCCAGACCAGAAACTATGAGGATAAGAACGGCAACAGAAGAAAAAGCACCGAGCTTATAGCAAACAATGTGAATTTCTGCGGCTCCAGAAACGACGGCAGCGCAGCCCCCAGAGCTGAGGGCGCCGCTCCCTTCCAGAGCGCGGCATCATTTGCAACTGCCGATGCAGGAGATTTCAAAGAAATTCCCGAGGACGATTTACCGTTCTGAAAAAGTTATAACCTGTAAAAGGAGGTTTAATCCATGGCTTTTGAAAAAGGCGAAAGAAGACCCAACAAAAAAGGCCGCAGAAAAGTATGCGCTTTTTGTGTTGATAAGGTAGAATCCATAGATTATAAGGATGTTAGCAAACTTACCCGTTTCACATCCGAAAGAGCTAAAATTCTTCCCCGCCGCGTAACCGGCACTTGCGCAAAACATCAGCGCGAGCTTACCACCGCCATCAAGCGCGCCCGTCAGGTTGCTCTTATGCCCTACATCAGCGACTGATAACGGTATAAAACTGCAAAAAACCGCGTGTTTTACAAGCTCATTTACAGAGCATAAAACACGCGGTTATTTTTATGCCCGTAATCCGGGTAAAAAGGCAGAAAAAGCACGGCATTCTGCAGCCTGCAAAGCAGCTTCGCCCGGAAAGAATTGCAGGAAAAAAACTGGCGTAAAAATGCAAGAAAACCGGATTTGCTTGCATTTCTTATTCACACAAAACAACAGGATATTCACGCAGTAAATTGCCAAAACAGAATAAAAATGCTGTTGTAAAGCTCAAATCTTTACTTTATTATGCGATTATAGAAATATAAATCGGATTTTTTCACATTTTTCACCGAGTTTTTCACTTTTGAAAGTAGTCATACTTTACAAAAAGCGCCTGTAAAGTTATATAACTTTACAGGCGCTTTTCTATATTTTTCCGTATGAATTTTGAAGGATAAAATTCATAAAATAACTGCAGTTTAAATCCGGGAAAAATCCGGCGTTTTCCGATGCTTATTTTTGAAAAAATCTGCCCTTTATGCAGACATTTTCTATTCTGCTCATATCTCCGCTGAGAATTATTAAATCGGCAAACTTTCCCGGTTCTATTGAGCCTGTATTTTTATCCTCGTCGATGCATTTTGCAGGGTTTATTGTAAGCGATTTTATCACCTGTTTTACGGGAATACCGATTTTCAGCAGATTTCCGAATTCCTCAAACAAGTTCGTTGTACTGCCGGCCAGGGTGCCGTTTGCAAGCCTTGCGGCATTTGTTTTAATAACTTTCTGCCCGCCCAGCTCATATTCTCCCTCTTCAAGGCCCGCCGCCATCATGGCGTCGCTTATAACCACAGTCCTGTCTTCGCCTAAAATTCCGAAGGCAGTCCTCAGGGCGGGGGAGGAAACATGTATAAGGTCGCAGATAAGTTCTGCCGTTATTATATCGCTGTCAAATACTGCGCCTACAGCTCCCGGCTGCCTTGGCGTAAGCTGTGTCATGGCATTATAAAGATGGGTGGCGTGCCTTGCTCCTGCTTCTTCCGCTTTTTTTACTGTTTCATAATCCGCGGCGGTATGGGCAATGGAAACAAGATATTTCTTGCTGCATTTTTCAATGAATTCCGGGGCGCCCTGCGCTTCGGGAGCAATATTTACAATTTTTACGGGGCATATTCCGGCGAGCTTTTCCGTAAGCTCATAATCAGGGGATATTATATATTCCGGGTTCTGAGCCCCGCATTTTTCCTTAGAAAGAAACGGACCTTCAAGATTAACACCCTGAATATAAGCTCCTTTTTCCTTACCCATGGACTCTTTTATAACCTTCAGAGCTCTCTCCAGCTTTTCCGCCGGGTAGCTCATGGTTGTTGGGCAGAAGGAGGTTACTCCTTTTTCCGCAAGGTACCGGCTCATTACATTTAAGCTGTCCGGCTTTTCATCGGTGCAGTCTCTTCCGGCGCAGCCGTGAATGTGTATATCTATAAACCCGGGCAGAATCACTTTTCCGCTGCAGTCAATACCGTCTCTGTCCGTAATACCGGTTTCTTTTATTCTTTCGTTTTCAATAACAATATCTGTTTTTTCAAATTCGAAGTCCCTGTTGCAGACCAGGGCGTTTTTCAGGATTGTCATATATAAAGCCTACTTTACCTAAAAAAACCGCGGCACACCGTGCCGCGTATTTTTTATTTCATATTCTTTTCAATGAACTCTGCAAGCTGACCTACGGTCTTGATTTTATCAAGGTCGGTGTCGGGGAGTTCAAAACCGAATTCGTCTTCAATGGACATGGCAAGGTCAATCATATCAAGGCTGCCTGCGCCAAGGTCATCGGTAAAGGAAGAAGTCTCTTTGATAACGGATTTGTCGATTTCAAGCTGTTCGCTGATTATGTCTGTAATTTTTTCAAGTACCATAATATCCTCCGGGATGTTTAATTACATATTTTCGGGTTTTTCATAGCAGGAGCAGGAAACATAATTTTCTTCGCTGTCCTCGCTGTTTTTCTTTTCTTTGATTTTCTTAACTGCATAGATTATGCCGGCAACAGCCGCGGCAATGGCGATAACTATTGCAACTATCTTGGCTATTTTTTTGAAAGTTTTCATATACTTCCTCCGAAATATGGTTTTATGCCTCATGCAGGGTCATTATATCAAAGCTGAACTTAATTGTCAACATTTAACAGCCGCGGTCATAATTTGTTTACAACCGCGGCCGGACTCTTTAAAATAAGGGTATTTTATTTTGCGAGCTTTGCAAGTGCAGACTTTTTGTGGGCGGCGTTGTTTTTGTGGATAAGGCCTTTAGCCGCTGCCTGATCGATCTTTTTAATGGCGTCCTTTATGAGAGCTTCTGCTTCGGGGGCGCCGTCAGCAACTGCGATGTTTGCTTTTTTGATAGCTGTTTTGAGAGCGGTATTGCGGGACTTGTTTCTTGCAGCTCTGGTCTTGTTAACTGTAACTCTCTTTTTGGCTGACTTAATGTTAGGCATATGTACACCTCCTTCTTTCATACAGGTTGTTATATTATCACACTTTTTACGGGATTGCAAGAAAAAAATTAAAAAAGTTTCCGCTTTTTTCAAAGGCCTCAATCCCCGGGCATTTTACCCTTTCCGGAGGGGAAAACGGGAAATTGCGGAAATCCGGACTCCGGCCAGTGTTTTTCTCTGCCCGGGCTGTACGCGAAAGGGGAGAGGATCCGCCCCGCAACCGCCCTCCGATGTCTGAAATCCGGTCCGCTCTCCGCGGGCCGGATCAAGCAGCTCAGGGCCGTTATTTATAAGAAAAACAGGCAAAAAGGCGGAAAAACGCCCCTTTTTTAAGAAAAATATCAAAAAATGTTAAAAAAATATGAAAAAAAGCTTGCATTTGGGAAAAATTGTGTGTATAATCGGCTTGCAAGGGAAGAAAAGGGAGTAATTGGGAGCTATACCCAATTATTGTCGACTATAAACATACGAAAGGGGGAAAACCGATGCCTGCTGCAGCCCAGCCCGAATGTTTCGGAGGCAGAGAACTCAGGAAATTCGATCAGGTAAACAGAATAACCATTCCTACCAGGTTCAGGTCAAGGTACGGCAATACGGTTTACCTTTTCAAAAACTTCCAGAGCAACGACTGTATAGTTGTTTATTCCGAAGAGGATTACCTCAAGGTTTATGACGGCCTTGCCGATGTTTACAGCGGCGCAGAGCTCACTTATGTTCAGAGGCTGTTTTCCAATAATATCGATATGGCGGTTATTGATAAAGCCGGAAGAATCACCATTAAGCCCGACTTCATCGAATTTGCCGGCCTTACGGATGAAGCTCTTGTAATAGCTCATCCCGACAGGATTGAACTCTGGAATCAGGACAGATGGGAAGCCCAGTTCAAGCAGCCCATTGTTCCGGATCTCTCAAGGTTCAGCCTTTCACCCAAGCGCTGATGTATGAATACTCCTATCTCCTTTCATCATAATCCCGTTCTGCTAAAAGAAACAATTGCTGCAATCAACATAGACTCGGATGGCTTCTATGTTGATTGCACGGCAGGCGGGGGAGGGCATTCTGCCGAAATCGCATCAAGGCTCACAACCGGTAAGCTTATTGCGGTGGACAGAGACCCGGAAGCCGTTGCCGTGCTTAAGGAACGCCTCGGAAATTTCAAATGCGTCACCGTTGAGCACGACAATTTCTTCAACATTAAGGAAATAATAAAAAGAAATAATATATATAAAGTAAATGGTATCCTTGCCGATCTGGGGGTAAGTTCCCACCAGCTGGATGAAACCTCAAGAGGTTTTTCCTTTCACAGCGATGCTCCCCTTGATATGCGTATGAGCAAAGAAGGGGCAAGCGCCGCAGACGCAGTAAACACTCTTTCAAAAGAAGAGCTGAGCAGAATTCTCAGGGTTTACGGCGAAGAAAAGTTTGCTTCTCCCATAGCTTCGGCCATAGTCAGGGCAAGAGAAATCAAACCCATTGAAACAACACTGGAGCTCAGCGATATAGTTTCATCTGCGGTTCCCGCAGCCGTAAGGCGGGAGGGGCACCCCGCAAGAAAAACCTTTCAGGCGCTCAGGATATATGTTAACGGCGAGCTGGACGGCCTGGAGCAGGCAATAACCGATATGATGGATTGCCTTCTGCCCGGCGGCAGGCTCTGCGTTATAAGTTTCCACTCACTTGAAGACAGAATCGTAAAGCAGGCCATGCAGCCTTTTACAAAAGGATGCACCTGCCCCAAAAACTTCCCCGTGTGCGTCTGCGGCAAAAAACCTGCCGCAAGGCTCCTTAAGCCCGTGATCCCGGGAAGCGAAGAAATACAGAATAATCCCCGCAGCCGTTCCGCAAAACTGAGGGTGGCGGAAAAGCTGGAATAATATATAAGGAAAGGAGCTGCTGAAAATTGGACGATTTTGATTATATCCCCGGTATTGTACCTTCGCCCTTCTCGTCAACAGCCGCTCCCAAATTATCCGAGTATCAGTTCCCCTCAATCAATATTGACGAGCCCCGCCAAAGGCCTCCTCAGAGGAAGAGCGCGGCGGATGCCCGCATCACACAGCTTAAGCGGCTGGTTATGGTAGTTGCCTGTGCAGTTGTGCTTCTTATTATGGCAACCACAGTAATCACCCTTGATAAAAGCATTGTTAACAACAGCAAAACAATTGATAATCTCCGTGTGGAGATGAATCAGGCCGAGGCGGAAAATGTAAGATTGCACGCTTTGGCAACCGCCACGGTATCGGCGGATAAAATCCGCGATTATGCCGTAGGCGTTTTAGGTATGCAGAAAGCCGAGCGTTATCAGATCCACTACTTCGATGACAGGGATGGCGACGAAGTAGTTATAGCGGATGGTAAAGCTCTGAATGCAGATATGCAGGCCTCCTGACCTGCAAATGCTGTCTCAACTAAAATTGGGACAGCTTTTTTTGACATATAGAAAGGTATGAAAGGAGGGCGGATTTTATGAGTAAATCCCAAAAAGTCAGCGAAAAATCCATCATAAAATCCAAGGCAAAGAGCGCTGCCGCAGTGCTTGTAGCCGCCGCTCTCGTTATTTCGTGCCGCCTTATTGATATACAGCTTATTCATTCCGATACTTATAAGAAATACGCCACGGCGGCCCAGTGGAATGAGGAGCCCATAGTTGCCGAAAGGGGCGCCATTTATGATGCCCAGGGCAATGTTCTTGCAAAAAGCGCCGGCACCTGGAAGCTTTATCTTATCCCCGAAAATTTCAGGGATGATGATTTCAGAAGTCAGGTCTGCCACGATGTTGCCGATACCCTCGAGCTTGATTACGATGAGCTCATTGAGCTGTGCAAGGTTGAAAAAGCAGAGGAGGGCGCTCAGGTAATAGCCCACAGGAAAGATGTTAAAGCTCAGATGGAGCTTGATGTGAAAAAGCTTGTGGACTGCGGCGCAAAATCTGCAAAGGACTGCAATACCAACTGTCTTATGCACAGAAGCTATAAAAAGACCACCTATGTTGACGGCAAAGCAAGCTCAAGAACATATAAGTACAGCGAAGTAATGGGTCTTGAGCAGGATTCCAAGCGCTATTATCCCATGGAGGAATTTGCATCTTCCGTAGTCGGTTTTGTTAATGCGGATGTAAATGTTGACGGCAACGGTGTCAGCGGCCTTGAAGGTTTTTACAATACCCTTCTCTCGGGTCATAACGGCAAAATCACCTCCTACGGCTCAAATATAAACGGCAAAAACGAAACAAGGTTTGATGCAAAGGACGGCACAAGTCTTGTGCTTACCATAGATGAAACCGTGCAGTACTGTCTTCACGATCAGCTCACCTCGGTTTATAAATCCAGCGGCGGCATCGGCGCCTACGGTGTTGTTATGGATGTAAAAACCGGCGGCATTCTCGGCCTTGACTGCGTGGGCTATAAAGGCAGTTACAATCTCAACAGCCCCACAGAGCTCAACGGCTATTATGAGAACCGCCTTAACCGCTCCGTAAATAACGATAACTTTGAAAATCTCGAAGAGTATCTTTCCAAAAAAGAGGGCGGCGAAGCCGAGCTTGAAGCAATAGAAAACACAGAGGATTACGATACCCGACTTAAACTTCATTCCGAAAAGCTGCATTATTACTTTATGATGGAGCAGTGGAATAACTATATGGTATCCGAAACCTATCATCCCGGTTCGGTTTTCAAAATTTTCCTTACCGCAGCCGCTATAGAAGAGAATGCTCTCGGTGATGATTTCAGCTACTCCTGCGGCGGTTCAATAGCGATTGAGGACAGAATCTTCAACTGCCACCAGGGTTCCGGCCACGGTCCCCAGAATTTAAGAGAAGGCCTTATGCATTCCTGCAACCCCTTCTTTATCAAAGTCGGTCTTACCCTCGGCGCAGAAAGATTTTTCAAATATTTCAAGGCCTTCGGCTTTACTGAAAAAACCGGCATAGAGCTTCCCGGCGAAGCTAACCCGATTTATTACAATGAGGACCAGCTCACAAGGGTTGCCCTTGCCAGTGAATCCTTCGGCCAGACCTTCAGCATAACCCCCATGCAGATGATTACGGCAATTTCCTCCATAGCAAACGGCGGGTATCTTATGAGGCCCTATATTGTTGCTCAGGAGATTGACAGCGAAGGCAATGTAGTCAGCAAAACCGAGCCCGTAGTCAGGCGTCAGGTTATTTCATCGGATACCGCCGCACAGGTTGCCTCAATGATGGAGGATGTTGTCAAAAGCGGTACCGGTAAAAACGGCTATGTAGCCGGTTACAGGGTTGCGGGCAAAACCGGAACCACACAGAAATATCAGCTCAAAGGTACTTACATTGCCTCCTTCGGGTGTTTCGCTCCCGCGGATAATCCCGAGATAGCGGTTCTTATCATTGTTGATGAACCCGTAGGCGAGATTAACGGCAGCACCGTTTGCGCCCCTGCGGCGGCAAAGGTTGTTGAAACCGTCCTTGAGTATCTCGGCGTTGAAAGGCAATATACCGAAAACGAAATGGAAGACCTTGACACATCCACTCCCGGTGTAATCGGCAAGGATGTGAACGAGGCAGAGGATATCCTTGAGCAGGCCGGGTTCAGCGTCAGGGTTGTAGGCGACGGCGATAAGGTAGTCAGCCAGAGCCCCGCCGGCGGCCAGACCATTCCCAAGGGCGGCGTTGTGGCCATTTATACCGCCGCCGATGAGGAACGCCTTGAGGTTACGGTTCCCGATTTATCCGGCAGGGGAATAAACGAAGTAAAACGCTTTGCCGCATCGGAAGGCCTCAATGTCAGGATTTTCGGCAATGCCGGCAGCGGAGTTGTCTCTTACGATCAGAGCACAGCTCCCGGCGAAACCGTGGAATACGGCTCAATAATAATGGTTTACTTCAAGTCCTATCAGGATGTGGGAGATACATAAATCCGGAGTTTCTATTAACGGAGGAAAACAAGATGAAACTTTCCGATCTTGTTAAAGATATATCTTACAGCGGAACCTTCGCCGACAGGGAGGTTACGGAAATTACCGATAACTCTTCCGCCGTCTGCCCGGGCTGTATATTCGTATGCATTGAGGGCAAGCGTTTTGACGGCCACACAAAGGCCGCCGAGGCAACGGAAAAGGGCGCCGCCGCTGTTGTGGTCAGCAGAAATCTGGGGCTTCCCAACCAGATTCTTGTTGAGAATACAAGAAGCGCCTACACAAGGCTCTGCGCCGCCTATTACGGCCACCCCGAAAAAAAGCTGAGGATGGTGGGCGTCACAGGCACAAACGGCAAAACCACCACCACCTTTGTTATCAAACATATCCTTGACAGTCTGGGCCTTAAATCCGGGCTTATAGGTACGGTTAAGAATGTAATAGATAATGAGGATTATCCCGCCGCCTTCACCACTCCGGATGCAAACGAGCTTTTTTCAATCCTGGCAAAGATGGCTGCCGCGGGCTGCGAGTTCTGCATAATGGAAGTTTCCTCCCAGGCTCTCGCTCAGTACAGGGTGGACGGCATTCACTTTGAAACCGCCGTGTTCACAAATCTTACAAGGGATCATCTTGATTATCACGGCACTTTTGAGAATTATATGGCCGCAAAGCACATGCTGTTTGAGAATGCGGATATCTCCGTAATCAACAGCGATGATGAAGCGGCTGAGTATATGGTTTCCGGCACAGACACTAAGGTTGTAACCTATTCCGCAAAGCAGGATAACAGCGATTTTACCGCCAAAAATATCAGGTCCTCCGCTATGGGCCTCAAATATGAGCTTGTGAGCAGCAGTGATATAGGCAGGGTAAAATTCAATGTTCCCGGGCTTTTCAATGTTTATAATTCAATGGCCGCCATAATTTGCGTTATGGAGCTTGGGCTTAATTTCAAAGCCGTACTTGATGCCATTTCAACTTTCACAGGCGTTCCCGGCAGGATGGAGGTTTTGCCCACAGGCACACCCTATACCGTAATCGTTGATTACGCCCATACGCCGGACGGCCTTGAAAATGTGCTCAAATCACTCAGAGAAGTCTGCGAAGGCCGTATCATAGCGGTATTCGGCTGCGGCGGAGACAGAGATAAAACCAAGCGTCCCATTATGGGCGGTATCGGAGCCAATCTTGCGGATATAGCCGTAATAACCTCCGATAATCCCAGAACAGAAGACCCTATGGCCATTATTGAGGATGTGCTTGAGGGCACCGCAAAACACACTGCAAAAATAGTGGTGGAGTGTGACAGAACAAAGGCCATAGCCAAGGCGCTTTCCCTGGCTCAGGAAGGGGATACGGTTCTCCTTGCGGGCAAGGGCCATGAAACCTATCAGATTCTTTCCACCGGAAAAATTCATTATGACGAAAGAGAAATAGTTGATTCTATTCTTAAGCAGGTATAAAAATGCTGCCTTTGACTTTTAAGGAAATATCGGAACCGCTGGGTAATGTAAGGGTGCCTGAGGGCTCCTTTGCAGATGTGTGTACCGATACCCGTAAAATAACCCCGGGCTGCCTTTTCATAGCTCTTAAAGGCGACAGGTTCGACGGCCACGATTTTGCCGCGAAAGCCCTTGAGCTTGGCGCTGCCGCCGTTGTTACCGAAAAAGACTGCGGCCTCGGTGATAAACAGATTCTTGTAAAAAGCACAAGAGATGCCCTGCTTAAACTGGCGGGCTATTACAGAAGTCTTTTTGATATTCCTTTTATCGGCATTACCGGTTCCGTAGGCAAAACCACCACCAAGGAAATGATATGGACGGTAATGAGTTCAAAATACAAAACCCTCAAAAACGAGGGTAATCTCAACAATGAAATCGGCGTTCCCATGACCCTGTTCCGCCTTGACAAAAGCTATGAGGCGGCGGTTATAGAAATGGGTATGAGCAATTTCGGCGAAATTTCCCGCATAACGGCGGCGGTAAAGCCAGATGCCGCTGTTATCACAAATATCGGCGTTTCCCATATTGAGAATCTGGGCTCAAGAGAAGGCATTTTAAAAGCCAAACTTGAGATACTGGAAAGTATGAAACCCGGTTCTCCCGTAATACTCAACGGGGATGACGATATGCTTTTGAAGGCGGACTGCGGCACACATCCCGTTATCCGCTACGCAATTGAGAATTCCGGTTGCGCCTATCAGGCGCTTGATATTACCTCCACAGATGCAGAAACCGTTTTTACCTGCGGTTTCGATGGCGGCCCGGTCAGGGTCTGCCTTCCCTTTACGGGCCGCCATAACATCTACAATTCCCTTGCGGCTGCTGCCGTAGGGGAGCGCTTCGGCGTTAGCCCCGCTCAGGGCTTTGAGGCGCTTAAGAATTACCGTACAACCGGTATGAGGCAGAAGATTGTAAAAAAATACGGCATCACATTTATTGAGGATTGCTATAATGCCAGCCCGGATTCCCAGGCGGCGGCTATGTCCGTGCTTGGGGCTATGGACTGCAAAAGAAAAATTGCGGTTATAGGCGATATGCTGGAGCTTGGCGATTACAGCGAAAAAGCCCATCGCGATGTGGGCGGTTACGCCGCCGCAAACGGAGTGGATATTCTGTTCACCTACGGCGAAAGGGCAAAGCTCTGCGCTGCCGCCGCAAAGGAACGGGGCGTAAAAGATACCAGAGTATTTCTTGATAAAGCAGAGCTTACTTCGGAGCTTTTCGCTGCCCTTGAAAAAGGGGACTGCGTTCTTTTCAAGGCCAGCCGTGGTATGAAGCTTGAAGAAGTAATAGAAGGAATTTATTCAAGATTTGAAGAAGAAAAATAACAGGCAGGGAGGTGAGCCCTTTGAATACGGAAGAGTATGAATACTCAGGATTTTCCGCTGAGGAAACATCGGAAGAAAAGCCGAAAACCGTTGCCGGCAAATATCTGAAGCCGGAGATTCTCCGGATATTCACGGGGCCCATGGATGTGCTCAGGAGGTTTGCAAAATCTCCCGGCGGTATTTTCAATTTCCGCCTGTTTGATGTTTATTATTTTGTTGTTGTTATCCTGCTTGTGGCCTTCGGCCTTGCGGTGCATTATTCCGCCAGCTATTCCAATAAAACACAGGCAATTTTCGCCCTTGCGGGTATTATTCTTATGCTGATTGTTTCTCAGCTACGGCTGTCAGTTTTCAGGGATTTTGCCACATTTGCAATGGCGGTTGCCACAGTATTTCTGATTCTTGTTTTTACAAGGGTGGATTATAACGGAACCCACCGTACCTTTATTTTCTTTCAGCCCTCCGAGGTTGCAAAAGTAACATTGATTCTTTTCCTTGCTTACCTTATGGATAAGTACAGGGTGCATAAAGCAAAGGGCAGCGCCTTTGCTGTTTATCTTACAATTATTATTTTTTACGCCGGCCTTGTATTCCTTGAAAGCCACCTTTCCGGCTGCATACTTTTCCTTGCCATAGGTTATGCAATGATGTGGTATGCGAATTTAAGCAAAAAGTGGTTTGTTGTGCTTACGGTGTTTGCGGTAATCGCAATGCTCATCCTTCTTACAAGCCCCGAAAAAATACCGGCGCTCAGGGACTATCAGGTTGACCGTATACTTATCTGGAAAAAGATTCTTTTCAATAAAGAAATAACCCCGGGTGAAAAGCAGAATAACGCCCGCCAGGTTCTCCAGTCCCTTTACGGCATCGGCTCCGGCGGACTTTTCGGCGTGGGCTTCGGTGAATCCGGCCAGAAGGTCAGCAACCTTCAGGAGAAGGCAAATGACTTCATTTTCTCCGTGCTGGGCGAAGAGCTCGGCTTTGCAGGCAGTATGATAATGCTTATCCTTTACGGCCTGCTTGTGGCTCTGGGCATCAGGATTGCCTTTAAGTCAAAGTCATATTTCGGCTCCCTTGTGGCTCTGGGTATCAGTACCCAGATGGCCCTGCAGGTGCTTATAAATGTTGCGGTTGCCACCTCCCTTATACCCAACACGGGCATAAGTCTTCCCTTCTTCAGCGACGGCGGTACCTCAATGGTGGTTACCCTTATAAGTATGGGCATTATGCTTGCAATATCAAAAGAAGACGGAAGGCCTGAAAAAAATGCTGAATAATAAAAGAATACTTATCTCCGCAGGGGGCACCGGCGGCCATATAAACCCGGCCCTCGGAACTGCGGCATATATAAAAGAAAAGAATCCCGATGCTCAGATACTTTTTGTGGGCACTGCGGAAAAGATGGAATCCCGCCTTGTTCCCGAAGCGGGGTTTGAGCTTAAAACCATTAAGATTCAGGGCTTTTACCGCTCTTTCAAATGGGAGGATATAAAGCATAACCTTAAAACGTTATTCCTTCTTCTAAGGTCATCATCGGCGGTAAAGAAAATCATAAAGGATTTCAAGCCCGATCTCGTAATCGGCTTCGGCGGATATGTCAGCGGCCCCGTAGTGCGTATGGCCGCAAAAATGGGCATCCCCACAGCAGTTCACGAGCAGAACGCCTTCCCCGGCGTAACCAACAAGGCCCTTGCCAAAAGGGTAGACAGAGTAATGCTTACAAACGGCAATGCCGAAAAGTATATGCAGCCCAAAAATCCCTGTGTTGTTACCGGCCTTCCCGTAAGGGGCGACCTGCTCAGAGCAAGCAGGGAGGAATCCGTAAGCGAGCTGAATCTTAACGGCAAACCCCTTATTTTATCAATGGGCGGCTCCCTCGGAGCAAGGCCGATAAACGAGGCGGTTATGGGTCTTATCCTCAATAAATATAAGGATAATGACTGCGTTTTCCTTCACGCTACAGGCAAAAATGCCGATGATTTCAGAAAAGAGCTTGAAGAAAAAGCCCCCGGCATTTCCAAAAATGAAAATGTCAGGGTATGTGAATATATTGATATTCCCAAGTGCCTTCCCGGGGCGGATATCGTTATCTGCCGTTCCGGCGCCAGCACTTTAAGCGAGCTTCAGGTTCTGGGTAAGGCCTCAATCCTGATTCCTTCCCCCTATGTTGCTGAAAATCACCAGTATCATAACGCCATGGCTCTTGTTAATAACGGAGCGGCGCTGATAATTGAAGAAAAAGACCTTACGGTTGAAAAGCTTACGCAAACCGTAAACGATCTGCTTGAAAACAGAGAAAAGCTGCAGTCAATCGTCGCAAATGCCAAGGCAATGGCTGTTACCGACGCAACCGAAAAAATTTACAATACTTTGTGTGAAATTGTTTAAAGGATTGTTTTATAATGCTTAGAGAAACACCGGATAATGCGGAAATAATCGCCGGGAGAAGAGCCGCTGCAGCCAAAAAAAGGCGGCTGAGAAAAGCTCTTGTGCGCATAGCCGTGCTGGTTATCTGTCTGATAATTGCGGCTGTGGTTATATTCTTTGCGCTTTTCCGCATAAAAACCATAACCGTCAAGGCTCCGGACAGATACACCTCTGCCCAGGTTGTTGAAAAAAGCGGCCTTGAAACAGGCAAAAACCTGTTCCTTACAGATTATGATTCCGCCTGTGAAAGCATAGAAAAAATGCTTCCCTACTGCGATAATGTAAAAATCACCAAAAAACTGCCCTCAACTGTTGTTATAAATGCCGCTCCGGCCAATGTAACCTATTCGGTTATCATCGGCAAAGGTGTTTTCGCAATCACAAATGAAGATATGAAAGTGCTTGAGGTTGCCGGCACTCCCGCAGAGGGTACGGTAATTGTTGAGGGGCACAGCGACGCAATTTCCTATGAAACCGGCAGCGAGCTTCCCTTTACGGATGAGCCGGGAGACGACCCCGTAAAGCAGGCTCTTTCCCAGGTTTCTCAGGCAATTGCCGAGAGTGAGATAACCGGAATTGAATATATAAATGTTGAGGATAAAAACAATATCTATCTCATTTATGACGGGCGCATAATCATCAGGATGGGCAGCACAAGCGACGCCCTTCAGAAGATTACCCTTGCCGGCAAAGCCATAGCCGAAGAAAACCGGCTTTCCTCAGCCCAGTACGGTGAGATGGATGTTACCCAGGCGGAAAAAGCCGTTTTCGCTCCCAAAGATTATAAAAATATGGATGAACTCGTTGCATATAATTCCAATACTGAAGAGGCCGGAGAGCTCCCCGAAGATGAGTCCCCGGAAGAGGAAGGGGAGGAAAACGAAGAAGAATCGGAAGAAGATACCGGCGAAGCCTCTGAGGAATAGATGAAAAACACTGTTTTTCAAAAAATGTGTTTATAAAGAAAATTACTCTTGTATTTTCTTTTTAGGTATGATAATATATGCTTGTATGTATGCAACTAGTACACGGAGGTAAAAATAATGGCATTTGAAATTGATTCAGAGTTTGAAAGCGCTGTCCAGATAAAAGTCATAGGCGTAGGAGGCGGCGGCGGAAACGCTGTAAACAGAATGATTGACGAAGGCATCCAGGGCGCGGAGTTTATCGCTGTAAATACCGATAAGCAGGTTCTTATGCAGTCAAAGGCAACTCATAAGATTCAGATCGGCGAAAAATCCACCCACGGCCAGGGCGCCGGCGGCAAACCCGAGGTAGGCGCAAGAGCAGCCGAAGAGAGCGCGGATTCCATTTCCGACGCTATCAAAGGTACCGATATGGTATTTGTTACCACCGGTATGGGCGGCGGCACCGGCACAGGCGCAGCTCCCGTAATCGCAGGTATCGCAAAAGAGATGGGTTGCCTCACCATAGGCGTTGTTACCAAGCCCTTCAATTTTGAAGGTAAAAGAAAAATGAACGAGGCAGTCGCAGGCATAGAAAAGCTTGCCAAAAATGTTGACTCCCTCGTTGTTATACCCAACCAGAAGCTCCTTGTGGGTGAAAACAGAACCACCCATTTCAGAGATGCTTTTGCAAAGGCCGATGAAGTTCTTCTTCAGGGCGTAAAGAGCATTTCCGAGCTTATCACAGTTCCCGGTTTCATTAACCTTGACTTTGCCGATGTTACCAGCGTTATGAAAGATGCCGGCTACGCTCACATGGGCGTAGGCAGAGCAAAGGGTAAAGATAAGGCCGAGGTTGCCGCACAGCTTGCAATTTCAAGCCCCCTGCTTGAAACTTCAATTGCCGGCGCCAAGGGCGTTATCATCTCCTTCACCGCATCCGAAGATATCGATATCGAAGAGATTGAAAGAGCAGCAGAGCTCATTACAGCTTCCGCCAGTGAAGATGCCAACATCACCTGGGGTATCGTATTTGATTCCGCTCTTGATGATGAGCTTGTTATCACCGTTATTGCCACCGGTTTTGAGTCCGTTGCCGGCGATGCGGCCAAAGCAGCTCCCGTTAATCCCTTCTATGCTTCATCCAAGCCCGCAGCTGAGCCCGTAGCAGAGGCAAAGCCCGCAGCTTCCAAGTCTGCCGCTCCCTCAGGCCTGCCCTCAATCCCCAAGTTTGACGGCAATGATATTTCATCATCATCTGAGGCTCCCGAAGCTCCTGCAGCTGCTCCCGAAGCTCCCAAAGGCAATTACGGCGACGATGATTTTTACCTTATGGTAAGCGATATCCTCGATAAGGATAAGAAGTAATAAAATCAATTATAAACACTAACCCGCAGTTCTGAACCTCAGTTACTGCGGGTTTATTTTATGCCGTGAAAATCTTGACAAACATATAATTATAATGTATAATCTGTAAACGCTGTAAGTCCAATGCAGTTTATGGTGGTTATAGCTCAGTTGGTTAGAGTGCCAGGTTGTGGCCCTGGAGGTCGAGGGTTCGAATCCCTCTAACCACCCCATTAAATTACTACGCAAGGCTCAGGTCTTGCGTTTTTTTTGAATATTGGGGCGTAGCCAAGGGGTAAGGCACGGGACTTTGACTCCCGCATCCGCTGGTTCAAATCCAGCCGTCCCAGCCAGCAAAGAGCACGCTTCGGCGTGCTCTTTTTATTCACCTTTTCCTATAACCTTTTCCATCCATTGTCCCACCGTTTCCGCAAGCTTCATTCTCTGCCCGGCAAAACTGTGGCCGCTTACAATGGATTTATACTCCGCTTTATCCGATAAATCCATAAGCTTTTCCGCCAGGGGTTTCATCATTTTATCTGCCGGCGCAACTGTATCAAGGGCTGCTTCAACAAAAAGAATATTGCGCCCGGCCAGCTTTTCATAATCATTGAGAATGCTCAGTTCAAATTTGTTTTTAAGGGCATTCTCATACACATCCCCTGCAGAGCTCATCTTAAGGCACTGACCTTCTGTTTCAATCATAAGGAACAGTTCTTTTTCCAGATTGCAGCGGAAAGCTGCGCCTATATCGTAGGCGGCAAGGGCGGCAGTTCCTTTTATAAACGGCAGTTCTTTTGCCGCATTCAGCACGGTCTGCCCTCCCATACTGTGCCCTACAAGGAATATATTATCCGTATCAATATTATATTGCTCGGCAATTGCAGGGTTATGAGCCCATTTGGCAACAGCGGTCATATCGTCCTTAAGGTTTGTAAAAAGGTAGTTTCCTTCGCTTCCCCAGGCGCCTCTGTGGTTCAGGTGAATAACAACGCATCCGGCTCTCATAAGCGCAAGCTCCAGGTCGTTGTTTGTGGTATAACCGGGGAATCCGTGTGACATAATCACTGCAGGGAAGGGGGCGGGTATTCTTTTGTCCGGTGAAAGCAGATAGCCGTATATACGGCAGCCGCCGCTTATTATATTCAGCTCATATACTTCCGGCGAAGTATCTTTTTCGTCCGATTCAAATTCGGTAAATAACAGTTCAGTGTTCATAATATTATTCCAGTGTATATTTCATTATTTCGGGGTGGCAGGCCGTGCCCCGTTTTCCGCAGGTGCTGCAGTATACGGCAATGCAGGGGGCATCATCCCAGTTCATTTTTACCCAGCCGCAGTGCATATAGTAATCGGGTTCCTTGGCGCAGGCCCAGAGTTCCTTTATATTTCTTTTTCTTGCTTCCTCAAATACGGCATCCTGCATTATCCTGCCGTATCCTTTGCAGTGCAGGTCATTGCGCACCGCAATATCGCCCAGGCAGTAAACTCCCGCCCGCATTTCAAGGGTTGATGCCGCCATGAGTTCGCCGGTTCCGGCACTGTCCATTCGCCACATTTTTATTATTCTGTCGGGCATTCTTTCCTCTATCGATACACCCATTCCGCTTTCGTGAAAAAGGGTTGAAAGGGATAAAAAGTCCTCTGTTTCATTTATAGTATATTCCTTCACATTATCACCTTACAGAAGATTATTCCCGGTAATTATATCATCAATCGCCTACTTAGTCAATAGGCGAAAGAAGCACAGATTTTTTATCTGTTTTTTATGCTTGTTTCCTTGACATTTTCAACCCCGGGCAATATAATTAAAGTACAATAATTTGTACTCGGAGGTGGCACTGTGCCCAAGTCCAGAAATCAGAAATTAAAGCTCCTTTATCTCAGGGATTATCTGCTTAAAAATTCCGATGAAGAGCATCCCGTAACCGTAGCTCAGATAACAGAATTCCTTGCCAAAAACGATATTGAGGTTGAGCGCAAAACCGTTTATTCCGACCTTGCCCTGCTTAAAGAATACGGCATGGATATCATTATGAGCAGAGGAAAAAATGTTGGCTATTTTGTAGGGGACAGGGACTTTCAGCTGCCCGAGCTCAAGCTGCTTGTGGACAGCGTCCAGTCTTCCAAATTCATTACCGAAAAAAAGACTTTCAGCCTTATAAAACGCATTGAGGACCTTACCAGCATTTACCAGGCCGGCTCCCTTCAGCGGCAGGTTCTTGTAAACGGCAGGGTCAAGAGTATGAACGAAAGCGTTTATCTTAATGTGGACTCCATTTCCGCCGCAATCAACAATGATAAAGCCATAAGTTTCAGGTATTACAGATATAAGCTTGATAAAAGCCGCGAGTACCGCCACGACGGTATGGTTTACAGTATCAGCCCCTTCGCCCTTATCTGGGATAATGAGAATTATTATATGCTGGGCTATGATAATCTTTCCGGCAAAATCAAGCACTTCAGAGTGGATAAAATGACCTCTATAAAGATATCCGATGAAAGCAGAAGCGGCAAAGAGGAATTCGGCAAAACCGATCTTTCCGCCTATACCACCGGGGTTTTCGGTATGTTCGGCGGCAAGGAGGAAAAAATCACACTGCGCTTTGATAATTCTCTTATTGATGCGGTTATCGACCGCTTCGGCAAAGATGTTATGATTATCGATGAATTCTCCGGCACTTTCCTTGTTACGGTCAGCGCTCAGGTGAGCCCCCAGTTTTTTGCCTGGGTTTTCGGCTTCGGCAATGCCTGCGAAATAGTATCTCCTCAGTCTGTCAGGGATGAACTGAAGCAGACCGCCCTTAAGGTTGCGGAAAAATATTAAAAATACGGCAAAACCGCATTACAGTCGGTTTTATTGTACACCCTTTGTATTACAATTAAAGTATCAAATAACAAAAGGGTGGTTATGTTATGAAAATCTGGTGCCTTAAATGCGGCAAGCTTCTTGCTCACACAAATTACAGCGAAACCAAATACACGGTCTGCCCCTGCTGCGGAGAAAAGATTGCCTACTCCGTAAAAAACGGAACCGGCTATATTGCAGACCTTTCGGAAAACCTGAAGCTGAATAACTGCATCTATATTTACGCAGATTATGACTGCTGCGGATAATCAGTACGGCAAAACTCCTGCCCGGTTTAAACCGGGCAGGGGATTTTCATTTTCTTTACACAAAATATATTGTTCCCTGCAATTTAATTCCCCAATATATTGATAAACTGCTTGACAAAACTGCTATATATTTATATAATATAATATATTATTGTCTATTGTTGCTTAAAATATTGCAGACAGGAGTGATTTATTGATGAACGAAGAAATCGTAAGCTGTGTAAACGCAGCCTGTAACGGAAACACCGATGCGCTGGCAAGGCTGTATTCCGGTACTCTCAAGATGTCATATTTTCTTGCCCTGAAGCTTTCCGGCAGTGAAAGCGCAGCGGCTGAGATTACCAAAAAAGCTTATGCAAGGGCTTTCTGCACAATCACAAAGCTCAAAAAGCCCGAGGCTTTTGAAATATGGATGAAGCAGAATGTTGCCTCCGTCTATAAAGAGGGCGAAAACTTTGTTTTTGACGATGCCGAGGGCAATGTTCCCGAGGGTTCCTTTGAGTTCCTCTCAGAGGATGTTTTTGAAAACAGCCGCAAGGCAGCGGCGGCACTTGATGCCGTTGATGCCCTCAGGCCCGAGTACCGTCTGCCCATAGTGCTTCACTATTTCAGCGGTATGCCGGTTCAGTCCCTCTCAAAGCAGCTGGGCGTGTCCGAAAGCACAGTCAATTCTCTGCTTGCCAAAGGCCGTGAAGAAATCTTCGCCGCCTGCGAAAGCGGCGATCCCTCACCGGCTTCCGGTGCTCTGCCTGTTCTCACCAGAATCCTTCAGGATCAGATGAGCGGCGTTGAGATTTCCGGCGAAACGGTTAAGGACATATTCTCCTACGCTCTTGAAATTTACAAGTCATTCAAACATACAGAAGAGGTCAAAGCAGGCGAAGCTCCCGCTCCCTCCGGTTACTTCAGGTCGGAGCCCAGCATTCCCTCCTCAGGCCCCAAAGTTCCGCCTTCACCGGGTATCCCCACAGATCCCGATAACGCGGAATCCGGCGGAATAGATTTTGATTCCTTTGCCGATACTCCCGCCCCCGTAAGCTCCCGCAAAAAGGGCTTTGATATCAGAAAAATCAGAATCGGCAATCTGGATTTCAAAAAGCTCGCGATTATCGCCGCCGCCCTTCTTCTTGTTATCATTATTGTTGCCGCCGCATCCCACGGCAAAAAGAACAAAGGCAACGATAATACCACAATGGCCGGCCAGACCACCGCAGCGGAAATCAAAACCGGCGATTATAAATGGGTTCCCGGCGGATTTGAAAACTGTGCAGATATCCAGTACCTTGATGAGAACTGCTGCGTATTCCTTTCCTCGGTTACCAAAAAGTACGGTCTTATCGATTATAGAGGCAATGTACTTCTTCAGCCCAATTATGATGAATTCCAGCGTTGCGGCTACGGCAGGGACTATGAAAGCCAGGGCCAGTACCATACCCTTGTTACCATAGAAGGCGAGCAGTATTTTGTCAGCGTTGACAACGGCACCGCCATTATTTCAGAAACACCTCACGGCAAGCACGGCGTTACTCCTCAGGATCTTGATAAGAAAGCCCCCTATGATGAAAGGGACCGCTTCTTTGAGGGCTACGCCGCCGCCGAAAAGAACGGCAAATGGGGATATATCAGGCAGGAAGATGATAAAAAAGTTGTTCCTTATGAATATGAACCCGTTAATGATCTCTCCAGCGGAGAGGCTTCATTCTGCGATTACTGCCGTCCCGTCAATAACGGCCTTGTTGCCGTAAAGAAAAACGGCGTTATGGGCATAATCAATATGAGCAATGATGTTATTGTTCCCTTTGAGTACAGAAACATCATGGTAGGCGATAACGGCGTATTTATTGCCAATAAAGACGGCACCTGGGGCGTTATCCTTGTGGGCAACGCAATCAATACCTTCACCGGTGTCAAGATTGATATTGTTGATGAAAACGGCGAGAACGGCGAAAATACTCCTCCCGATACCGATGAAGCCAGAACCTACATCTGTGTTGCAGACAGCGGCATCAATGTAAGGTCCGGCCCCGGCGGAACCTATGAAGATATTGGCGACCTTGCCACCGGCGATGAAGTTGAGGGCTATGAAACCAAGGAAGCCGAAGATACCGGCAAAACCTGGCTGAGAATCAAGATGGATAACGACAAATACGGCTGGGTAGCCATAGGATATATGCAGGCAAAATAAAACAAACAAAGCTTTGATAAAGAAGAATTCCGCTTCAGCTCACAGAGAGACGGCTTTTTGCTGAGACAGCCGCCGGGCAAAGCGAAACGGAAGGGCCGCTTTTGAGCTCCGCTCTGTTGAAGGGCGGCGTAAGTTCTGCGTTAAGGATATCAAGTGGTGCAGTTTCTGCGCAATTTGGGTGGTACCGCGGTCGTAAGATCGTCCCAAGCAATTGCAATACTGCACCTTTTTTCATTTTTATACAGTTTGGAGGAATTATTATGGAATGGATGGGCTTAAACGAAATAAGAGAGAAGTATCTTAAATTTTTTGAATCAAAAGGGCACCTTGCCATGCCCAGTTTCTCTCTTGTGCCCCAGAACGACAAAAGCCTTCTGCTTATAAACGCAGGTATGGCTCCCCTAAAAAAATACTTTACCGGTGAGCTCACCCCTCCCCGCACCAGGGTCACCACCTGCCAGAAGTGCATCCGTACCCCTGATATAGAAAGGGTAGGCATCACCGCCCGCCATGGCACCTATTTTGAGATGCTGGGCAACTTCTCCTTCGGTGATTATTTCAAGAGGGAAGCCATAAACTGGGCCTGGGAATTCTGCACTCAGGTTATGGAAATGCCTGTTGACCGCCTGCATGTTACGGTTTATACCGATGATGACGAGGCCTATGATATCTGGACCAAAGAAATCGGCGTTGCCGAGGATCATATTTCACGCCTTGGCAAAGAGGATAACTTCTGGGAGCACGGCGCAGGCCCCTGCGGCCCCTGCTCCGAGCTGTACTTTGACAGAGGTGAAAAATACGGCTGCGGCAAGCCGGACTGTAAAGTCGGCTGCGACTGTGACAGATACACCGAATTCTGGAACCTTGTTTTCACTCAGTTTGAAAACGACGGAAATAACAATTACACACGGCTTAAAAGCTGCAATATCGATACCGGTATGGGCCTTGAAAGAATCGCCTGCATAATGCAGGGGGTTGATAACCTCTTTGAGGTTGATACCGTGCAGAATATCATGAAGCACATAATCGATATTTCCGGCATAAAATATCACGAAAACGAAAAGAACGATATTTCCCTTCGCGTTATCACGGACCACATAAGGAGCACTACCTTTATGATAGGCGACGGCGTAATGCCCTCAAACGAAGGCAGGGGCTATGTTCTGCGCCGCCTGCTCAGAAGAGCCGCAAGGCACGGCAGGCTTCTGGGTATTGACGGCCTGTTCCTCTATAAAGTTGCGGAAACCGTAATTAAAGAGAATGAAAACGCATACCCCAACCTTGTTGAAAAGCACGATCTTATCGTTAAGGTAATAAAGGCCGAGGAAGAAAACTTCAATAAAACCATAGATACCGGCCTTAATCTGCTTGAAACCCTTATTGACGGCGCTGAGAATAACACCCTCTCCGGCGCGGATGCCTTCAAGCTTCAGGATACCTTCGGCTTCCCCATTGATCTCACAAGAGAGCTCCTTGAGGAAAAGGGCATGAAGGTTGATATGGAAGAGTATGAAAAGCTCTATGCTCAGAGCAGAGCCGCCGCAAGAGCCGCCCGCAAGGATGCGGGAGCAGAGGCCTGGAAAGGCGGCGGAGCCTCCCTCAAAGATATAAATGCAACAGAGTTCCTGGGCTATGAGAGCTACAGCTGCGAAAGCGAAGTTATAGCCCTGATTTCCGGCGGTGAAAGAGTTGATTTTATAGGCCCCGATACCGAAGCCGCCCTTGTGCTTGACAGAACCGTATTTTACGGCGAAAGCGGCGGCCAGGCAGGGGATAAAGGCGTTCTTGATTTCGGCTCGGCAGAATTCACCGTTGATACCGTAACAAAAACCGCCGACGGCATATTCCTTCACATTGGCAGAATCACCAGAGGCGAAAGCGTTGCCGCAGGCGATAAGTGCAGGGCCGGGATTGATGTTAAGTTAAGGGAAGCCACCGCCCGCAACCATACCTCCGCCCACCTTCTGCAGGCTGCTCTCAGAGAGCTGCTGGGCTCTCATGTTGAGCAGGCCGGTCAGCTTGTAAACGGCAAGGCCGTAAGGTTTGACTTTACCCACTTCAGCGCACTTACCCCCGATGAAATAACCGCTCTTGAAAACAGAGTTAATGAGGTTATTTTCTCCGCCCTTCCCGTTACCGTAACGGAAATGCCCATTGAAGAAGCAAAGAAGCAGGGCGCAATGGCTCTGTTCGGCGAAAAGTACGGCGATATAGTCAGGGTAGTTAAAGCCGGTGATTTCTCAACCGAACTCTGCGGCGGTACTCATGTATCAAATACAGGCAAAATAGGTCTTTTCAAAATAGTTTATGAGTCATCCGTTGCCGCAGGCATACGCCGTATAGAGGGCGTTACCGGTTTCGGCGTGCTGGATTATATTGCGGAAAACAATGAGCTTATAAGAAACACAGCCGCCGCTATGAAGCTTACCAATGTTTCGGATATTGATAAGAGAGCGTCGGCGCTTATGGGCGAAATAAAAGCAAACGAAAAAGAGATAGAAAAGCTCCGCGGCGAAATTTCCGCCTTCAAAGCCGGAGATCTCACCGATAATGTTCAGAATATCAAAGGCATCCGTCTGAGTGCGGTAACCCTTGAGGGAGTTAACCCCGGCGAGCTCAGGAATATGTGCGATAAAGCCAAGGATGAAGATGACCTTGTTATTATCATCTGCGGCATTAACGCCGAAAAAACAGCCGCCAACTTTGCCTGCGCCTGCGGTAAAGCTGCTGTTGCGGCAGGGGCTCACGCCGGCAATATAGTCAGGGCAGTTGCAGCCATAGCCGGGGGCTCCGGCGGCGGCAGACCCGACAGCGCCATGGCGGGCACAAAAAATGTTGATAAAACAGGCGAAGCTATGTCCGGTGCTGCGGATATACTTGCCGGAATGCTGAAATAAAGGAGAATGAAAATGGATTGTCTTTTCTGCAAAATAGCAGCGGGTGAAATCCCCTCAACAAAGGTTTATGAAGATGATATCTGCCTTGCTTTTAATGATATCGAGCCCCAGGCTCCGGTTCATATTCTCATTATCCCCAAAGTTCATATTGCCTCCGCTGCCGAAATCAATGAGCAAAACAGCGCAGCTGTAGCCCATATCTTTGAGGTAGCCGCAAAAATCGCAGCGGAAAAGGGCTTTGCAGACGGTTTCAGAATAGTTTCAAACTGCGGTGATTCCGCCGGCCAGAGTGTCAAGCACCTTCATTTCCATCTTATGAGCGGCAGAGAATTCGGCTGGCCCGCAGGCTGATTGACGGCTTAAAAGGAGAATAAAATGGATAAGTATTATACCGTTGATATCGCAGGCAAAAAAAGAGACCTGCTCAGATGCCCTCTTAATGAGCATCTTGATATTGCCGGCTTCATTATGTTCGGCGATGTTGATATAACAATTCACGCCGCTACAGAGCTGCTTAAAAGGCTGCCGGAGTTTGACTGTATCCTGACCCCGGAGGCAAAAAGCATTCCTCTTGCCTACGAAATGTCCAGGCAGAGCGGCAAAAAATATTTTGTTGCCAGAAAAAAGGCAAAGCTCTATATGAAATCTCCCGTTACCGTAAAGGTTCAGTCCATCACCACCAGCGGCATCCAGACCCTTATTATGGACGGCGTTGACGGCGAAGAGATAAAGGGCAAAAGGGTTGTGCTGCTTGATGATGTAATCAGCACAGGCGAATCAATAAGAGCTCTTCAGGAGCTTGCGGATAAGTTTGGCTGCAAAGTGGTTGCCCGGGCTGCAGTTCTCGCAGAAGGGGATGCGGCAAACAGAGATGATATTGTTTTCCTCGGCACCATTCCTCTTATTGAAAGATAAGGATGTGACCTGATGTCCCGGCCATTTGCCGTTATAGGATTAACCGTATTTCTGGTTCTTTCCGTGCTGTATAATGCCTCCGGCAAGGCTGCGGTGGGCGCGCTGATATTCTTTACCGCCGCTCTCGTTATCTGCCTTATTGCAGGCCCACTTCGCAGGGGAAGAGTGTTCCCGGTGGCTATGGCAAGCGCCGCAGCCGCCTGCCTGCTGCTTGTGTGCGTAAATGAGTTTTATTATTACCCTCAGCTTCAGCTTTCCGGCGTCGAACATACCGCAAGTTTTACACTTGTTTCGGAGCCGGAAAAGGAATACGGCAATTACTATTACAAGGCAAAAACCACTCTGATAGACGGCGAAAAAGTTAAGGTAAATGTGCGTCTTGTTTTCTCTTCACCGCCTGAGGCAGAACCCTATGACAGCATAAGCGGAACCTTTAAGTTCTATACTCTCGGCAGCTCTTCATACAGCTTCCTTGCTTCCCATAAAGCGGAAAACAGGTTTCTCGGCGCTTACCTTTCCGGTGATTCTTATTCGGTTAGTAAAGCGGGAAAATCCCTGCAGCCGGGTAAACTTTTCATAAACATAAGGCAGGCCCTTAAAAGAAATATTATGACCCTTCTGCCAAATGATTACGGGGCACTGTGCGTTGCCCTTGTAACCGGTGACAGAAGTGAGCTTTCAGCCAAAACCTCGGGCAATCTCAATGCCTGCGGCATTACCCATATTGTATGTGTTTCCGGCCTTCATCTTTCGCTGTGGGCCGCTGCAATACTTTGGGTTTTAAAAAGGCTGGGGGCAGGCAGGGTTCTTTCTGCGGCGCTTACAATACAGGCGGTTATTCTCCTTATGGCAACAGCCGGTATGACCTATTCCGTGGTACGCGCCGGAATTATGATGCTGATTTATCTTGCGTCTGTTATTGTTTCAAGGCGCAAGGATTCTCTTAATTCCCTGGGCATAGCTCTGCTCCTTGTATCGGTATGGAATCCTTATTCCCCGGGTTCCCTTTCACTGCGGCTTTCCGCCCTTTCAACCCTGGGGATTATACTGTATTCCGAGTATTTCAACCCCTATGTAACAGCTTTCTTTAAGAGCCGTAAAAAGCTTGATATTCTGCAGAAGCCCGCAAAGCTTCTGTTTGTAACGGTGGCCGCCACCGGCTTCTGCCTCCCGGTTTCCGCGGGGCTTTACGGCAGTTTCAATTTAAGTGTGTTTCCCTCAAATATACTTGTTGTTTTTGCGGCGGAGATATGTATGATATGCGCTGCCGCCGGCTGTATTATTGCGCTTATAAGTACATCCGTATTAAATATTCCGGCGCTTATTGCAGGCCTTTGCGCCAAATATATTGTTTTAATAACAGATAAGATTGCATCCCTTAAACTTCTTAATATTCACCTTACACAGAGCGATGCCTACACCATTCTTGCAGGAGCTTTTGCCCTTGCGTTTCTGTTTGTGCTTATGGCTTATACGGGCAAAAAAGTTATGCCCGGCGCCGCTTTTGCCGTAGCGGCTATGCTGATTGTTACAGTGATCTTTTACTCTGCTTCCGGTTACGGCGCCACAAAAATAAGGGCGGTAAACACAGGCAACGGCACTGCCGTTGTTCTCAGCAAAAAGAACGAAACCCTGCTTATCGGCTGCAGCGGCGATTTATTCAGCGGTTCTTACAATATAAGAAAAAGCGTTGAAGAATCCGGGGGTTTTCTTACAGCCCTGATTCTGCCTGAGTCAAGCAAAACCGCCGATGATTATTCTTATGAAATAACTGCGATCTATGAGCCCGGAACAGTCTATTTTCCGGGTAATGATATATACCCCGACGCCTACGGAAAGGCAGAGGTAAAACCCCTTCCCAAAACAGTTGAAACCTCTTGTTTTTCAATTGAATCTGCAGATTCCGGCAAGGCGTTCACAGTGAAAAACGAAGATATAAACTTAATGATTGTAAATGGTCTTAACAGCGATTATTCTCTGCCCGCTTATTCCTGCGATATGCTTATTTGCAGGATGGATTATCCCGAGGGAATATCCCTTGATTCCCTTCAGCTGGCGGTTTTTGAAGCGGATGAACTGCGGGGGTATACCCTTGCAAATGAGCTTTCCTCACAGGGAGTTGAATCTGTTTATCCCGGGGATAAAACGGGCGTTCTTGTTACTGCAAAAAAGGGCGGCATACGCCATGAATTCTATTGATATATAAGGGGGCTTTACAGTGCCCGTTCTCACCGAATCCGCATTTTCCGAAAAAATAAAAAACGATCCCGGAGGGGCTTTCATCCTTTACGGAGCCGAAAGCTACCTTGTTAAAGTATATACCGAAAAGCTTATGCGCGCCGCAGTTGATAAAGACCTTGAAGAGTTCAATCTCAGAGTTTTTGACGGCGAAAACACAGAGCTTTCCTCGGTTTATGATGAGGTTACCGCCTTCTCATTTACCGGGGGCAGAAAGTGCGTTGTTGTCAGGGATTATCCCGTTGATGACGCGTCCGATGCGGACTTTAAAAATATCGAAATGATTTTGCAGGATAATCCCGAAGAAAACTGCCTGATTTTTTCCTACACTTCCCTTGCGCCGGCAAAGAAAATGAAAGACCTGCTCAAGCTTTTTGATAAGTACGGCTATAAGGTTGAGTTTAGCGCAAAACAGGAGAGCGATATAGTCCGTATACTTGAAAACGGCGCAAAAAAGCGGGGCAAAACCTTCGAAAAAGGTGTCGCTTTCAACATGCTTAATACGGTAGGTTCAAATCTCAATCTCCTGCTCAATGAGCTTGAAAAGCTCTGCGCATATTCCGGTGATACTATCACTAATACGGATGTTGACGCGGTTTGCATAAAGAGCCTTGAGGCAAGCGTTTTTGAGATGACGGATTTTATTCTCACCGGTAAAATTGACAGCGCTCTCAGTATTCTTGCGGACCTTTTCGCCAAAAGGGAAAGCGAGGTTATGATTCTTTCCGCCCTTATATCAAAATATGTTGATATGTACCGCGCAAAGGTTATGAGGGGTGAGAATATACCCTACGACAGTCTGGGGGATTACTATAAAGACTACAAAGGAAAATCCGCATACCGTCTCAAGAAGAGCGGCGAATCCGCGCAGCGTTTTTCCCTTGCCCATATAAAAATATGCCTTGATATTCTTGCCGGGGCGGATCTTGCCCTTAAAAGCGCTTCCGCCGACGGCAGAACAGTACTTGAAACAACCCTTGTGAAACTGTGGAAAGCAGGTGCCTGAGTGGTTAAAATCAAACAGGCGGTCATTGTTGAAGGCAAGTATGATAAAATCAAGCTTTCTTCAATTATTGACGCCCCCATAATCCAGACCGACGGCTTTGGCATTTTCAAAGATAAAGAGCTTCAGAAAATGATACGGCTGCTGGCGGAAAGAAACGGTATTTTAGTGCTTACGGACAGTGATGCCGCAGGCTTTAAAATCCGCTCATTCATCGGCTCAACAGTGGATCAGAAAAATATATATCATGCCTACATTCCCGATATTTTCGGCAAGGAAAAGCGCAAAACCGAGCCCTCCAAAGAAGGTAAACTGGGGGTTGAGGGAA
This sequence comes from Clostridia bacterium, assembly GCA_017430535.1. Taxonomy (GTDB): domain Bacteria; phylum Bacillota; class Clostridia; order Oscillospirales; family Acutalibacteraceae; genus CAG-177. The sequence continues at coordinate 166,719 of JAFRMR010000023.1, read as the reverse complement.
TGCCGGAATCCGTTATTATGCAGGCCCTTGAAAATGCCGGGGTCCTTTGTGAAACAACGGAAGAGCCCTTGCGGCCCATTACCAAGCAGGATTTCTATGAGCTGGGCCTTACCGGGGGGCCGGACAGCTCCGTAAAGCGCAGAGCCCTGCTTAAATATTACGGCCTCCCTTCCCGCCTGAGCGCAAATTCCCTTATCAAAGTGCTTAATCTCATCACAACTTACGGCAGGTTCAGGCAGGATCTTGAAGCGATTAAAAGAGGTGAAAAGGAAGAATGATAAGAATAGGTGAGGGCTATGATGTTCACCGCCTTGTTCCCGGCAGAAAGCTGATTATCGGCGGTGTGGAGATAGAATACGAAAAAGGCCTCCTTGGCCACTCCGATGCGGATGTGCTGGCTCACGCCGTGGCAGATGCCCTGCTGGGCTCACTGGCACTCGGCGATATAGGTTATCACTTTCCGGATACCGATGAAAAATACAGGGGAGCGGATAGTATAATGCTCCTTGAAGAAACCGCAAAGCTGCTGAAATCAAAGGGATTTGCGGTTGTCAATGTGGATTCTGCCGTAATAGCTCAGAGCCCTAAAATGGCGCCCTATATTCCCGATATGAGAAGGAATATTTCCAAAGCCCTTGGCATTGATGAAAGCTTTGTCAGCGTAAAGGCCACCACCGAAGAGGGGCTGGGCTTTACCGGCGAAGGGCTCGGCATAGCGGCAAGGGCAGTGGTTCTTGTGCAGGATGAGGCCTGATTTTTAATCCTAAGTTAATTTTTTATTAACTGTTTTCATCTTTATTGAAAAACTTGAGGCTTAAGTGTATACTCGAATAAGATACATTCTCTGAAAGGATATTATCCGGTATGGGTGAGTTTAACAGCTTATTTGAACTGATATCAAAAATACCGTCCCTGTCGTTCAGGATAAGGGATTTTCTTGATATATTCCTGGTTGCTTTCGTTATATACCAGTGCATCAAAATCATAAGGGATTCAAGGGCTTTTCAGCTGGCCAAAGGCCTGCTGTTCCTTGGCATTATCTACCTTCTGGTTTATGTGTTTGATATGCAGGCAAGCTCCTATATTCTCCAGCTCCTGTTTGCCAATATCTTTATTATTCTTGTTGTGGTATTCCAGCAGGAAATCCGCCAGATTATTGAGCACCTGGGCAAAAGCCGTTTCGGCTTCGTCAATGCAATAATGCGGGGCTACCGGGGCGAAACATCCGAAGAAGTCAACACCGCCATAATTGAAATTTGCAAAGCTGTTGACCGAATGAGCGAAAGCAAAACCGGGGCTCTCATTGTGTTTGAAAAGGATATCCTTTTGGGCGATATAGCCAATAACGGCATAGAAATGGATGCCAAGGTCACCCACGAGCTTATAGGCAATATTTTCTATCCCAAATCACCTTTGCACGACGGCGCGGTTATTGTCAGGAAAGACAGAATCCTTGCCGCCGGCTGCGTGCTGCCCAATACCGGGCAGTCCGAGCTTTCAAGCGAGCTCGGCACAAGGCACAGGGCTGCTCTCGGTATGAGCGAAGTGTGCGATGCCATGGTGGTTGTTGTTTCCGAAGAAACCGGGGCAATTTCCCTTGCACAGAACGGAAACCTGCGCAAAGGTCTTACGGAATCGGAGCTCAGAAATGAGCTTATCGGCTACATTACCGATAAAAATGATGAGAATAAACCCAACCCGCTTAAAATACTGAAAAAGGGCAGAAAAAATGAAGAAGCACAGAATAAGTAGTTTATTTTACAACAACAAATTTGTGGCGGTTTTTTCTCTTATAGCCGCCGTGTTTATATGGGCCCTTGTAACCCTTGAAAAAACACCTCAGACTACCGTGGTGTTAAAAGATGTGCCTGTCACCATTGACTACAAAGGCCTTGAAAACAAACTGGGTCTTACCGCTTTCGGTGAAAAGGATTTCACCGTAAATGTCACGGTAAGGGGCCAGCGGTTTGTTGTGGATTCATCCGATATAAAAGATAAAATCACAGTTACGGCCAATACGGGCTCCGTAGTGGCTCCCGGCGTATATTCTCTGAGAATTGATGCCCAGCCCAATGATAATTCGGCCATCACTATCGATTCTCTTTCCGATAACAATATCAGCGTTTATTTTGACTATATGGCTCAGGAAGAGTTTGATATTGAGCCGGAGATAACCGGTCTTGATGGAAACATTCCCGATGGCTATACGGCAGGGGAGCCGTTTATTGCCGATACATCAAAGGTTAAAGTTTCCGGCCCCGAGTCCGAGGTTCATAAGATAAAAGGTATTGTGGCAAGGGCCGCTCTTACTGCTCCGGTAACAGAAACCCAGAACCTTACAGCGGCGGTTTCCGGCATCAGCGACGAAACCGTGGATTATAAATATATTTCAATCCTCAAAGGCAGCAGTCAGGCTCAGTTAACCGAGGCTGCCGTCACTCTGCCTGTGTATAAAATCGTAAATATTTCAACGGCTGTTGCCTTTACCGGCAAGCCTGCCGGATTCTCCGGAGTTGAGTACACTGTTTCTCCTGCAAATATTCAGGTGGGCGTGCCCGAAAGCCGGGTGAATTCCATCAGCTCCTTCGTTGTAAAGCGTATGGATTTCACCGAAATTAACGCCGGCACAAGTAAGTTTACCGTTCCCGCTTCCAAGGCGGAAACAAACGGCGTTGTTATCCTTGATGGCACCGAGGAATTCACCGTTACCGTAACTGCCCGGGATGTTACTAGCAGGATTACGGCGGCTCCGGAAACCCTTGCATATATCAATGCCCCCAGGGGAGCCGACGTCCAGTCCGTAGTTCCCGATTTTGCCGAGGTTGCAATAGTGGGCCCCGCAGAGCAGGCGGAAGCCGTAACTTTTGATGAGACCAATTTCAGCGCAGATCTCAGCACCATAGATCCCGAAAAGCCGGGCACATATACCGTACCCGTTACCTTTACGGATGAAAACTGCTGGATTTACGGCGAATACACCGCAACGGTAACCGTAAGATAAATTTCAGAATCAATGAACTCTCCGTCTCAGGGCGGAGAGTTCTTATTTTATTATAAAAATTAATAATTTATTATTGAAATAGGTTAACCAATTATGCTATAATACATTGACCAAATATATTTATTATTTTATTTATAAGAGAGGAGGCGGCAATATGAAGCTCAGGCGTTTGGTTTTTCCCGTGTTTATTCTGCTTATGGCAGTGCTTATGTCTGCCTGCGAAAAAGGCAGCCTGATACATACCGTCGATTCTCTTCTTACCCCGCCTCTTTACTACTCCGAATATGAGGGTCTGGTCTCCGCTTTCAATTCCGAGCTTGAGGGCAATGTTATTCTTTCAAATCCCGCAGGGGGCGACCACCTCTCCGCCATAACCGTCAGCGACCTTAACGGCGACAGTGCCGAGGATGCAATTATCCTTTACCGCAACACCCTTGAAAGCAACACGGTTCAGCTTTCGGTATTTTCTTTTGCCGACGGCGTGTGGAAAAAGTCGGTTTCTTTCAACGGCTACGGCAATGTTGTGGATTCCCTTACGGTTGAGGATATGGACGGCGACGGTATTTCCGAAATCGTGGTTGTGTGGAATTATCAGGGTATAGGCAACGCCAAGGTCTTTACTGTTTACCGCTCCCTGAGTGACAGCTCTTCTTATGAAGAGATTAAAACCCAGACCTGCGATGCGGTTGAAATAGCCGATATGGATGATGACCGCCAGTCCGAGGTTCTCTATATTCTTTCCGAAAACAGCGGCAACATAATAAAACGCACCGCCAACCTGATAAAACTCTCCAAAAAAGATTTTGTCACCATGGGCTCCGTCAGCCTTGACCCAAATGTGGGCGCCTATGTTTCCGTAAAGAGAGAAAAGTACAATTCCCACTACCCCATGAAGGTTTATTTTGATGCCGAGAAAAACAGCAACATGATGATTACCGAAGTGGTTTACTGGGATTCCGAAAAGAAAACCCTGATTGCCCCTATGTTTGACGGCAAAACAGATTCAAATTCGGTAACCCTCAGGTATGAGCAGATACACTGCGCAGATATCAATAACGACGGTATGATTGAAATCCCCGTTCAGTCCCCGCCGTCGGAAAAGACGGAGGAAACATCCTCTCCCGAAGGCGCAGCCGAAGCAAAGCCATTACCGGCCGATGATACCCTTCCCGTAACAAACTGGGTTTACTTCGTAGGCCTTATGCCCGCTTCGCAGCTGAGCACCTGGGTAAACCTTCAGGATGGTTACTATATCCGCCTTGATAACGACAAAGGCAAAGACTATGTCGTGCGTGAAAGCGAAGAAGACGGCGTGCATTATTATCAGGTCTGCTCCGGCAAAACCGTCCTGTTCAGTGTGTTCACCGTAAGCCGCAAGGATTACGAAAGCGGAAACTCCAGCTCCGATGTTGACATACTGAAGTTTACCGATAAGGTTATCCTTGCAAAAACCGAAGCAGCCGGCGAAAAGCAGGGCTTTGATGCAGAACAGATAAGAAAAACGGTAGTTAAACTGCCTTGACCGGGAGTACAGAATATGAAAAAGGTACTTATAGCAGAAGATGAATCAGCCATAAGAGATTTTATAGTCATAAATCTCAGGCGCGGCGGATATGATGTTGTTGAAGCCGAGGACGGCGAAAAAGCCCTTGAGCTCTACGAAGCCGAAGGGGGCAATATTGATGTTGCCGTTCTTGATGTTATGATGCCCAATGTGGACGGCCTTCAGGTCTGCAAGGAGCTTCGCGAAAAGAATTCCAACATCGGTATCATTATGCTAACCGCCAAATCACAGGAAATGGATAAAATCACCGGCCTTATGATGGGGGCGGATGATTATATGACCAAGCCCTTCTCCCCCACGGAGCTTGTGGCAAGGGTGGATGCAGTCTACCGCCGCGTTGCCATGAATAATAAGAGCGATGAAAAGAAGTCCGATGAAATACAGCTGGGCGAGTTCACCCTGAATACCCGCTCCCGCTCCTTCTCCAAAAACGGCAAAAGCATAGAGCTTACCCAGGTGGAGTTTCAGATTGTGGAGCTGTTCTTCATGAAGCCCGGCGAGGCCTTGAGCCGTACCGATATTCTCAGCAAAGTCTGGGGCACGGATTATTTCGGCGAGGAAAAGATAGTTGATGTTAATATCAGGCGGCTTCGTATGAAGGTAGAGGATGACCCGTCCGAGCCCAGGCACCTTATGACGGTGTGGGGCGTAGGGTATAAATGGCAGGAATAATTTAAACTGCAAGTTTTGAGAAAGGAGGCAAAACGGTGAAATTTACGGGAATTACCAAAAGATGGGCGATAAATGTTGCGTCCATAGTTCTGGTTATTCTTCTTATCGTGTCCCTTTTTGCCTTCGCTCTCGTAAGGAATTACTATTACGGCACCGCGGAGCTGTTTATAGAGAATTACGATACCAACGATATCAGCTCCGTTTTCAGCCTTTACGGCGCCTCGGATACCGGTTTTGAAGATGCAGCAAGAGGTTATGTTGAGAATTTTTCCAATAAAGACCATGTTGCTGTCTGGGTAATAGACAGCAGCGGTAAGGTCATAGCCACATCCAGCGGCTTTTCAATAAGTGAGAATGTTAATATGCCGGATTTCAATTCCGCTGTCAAAAACGAAACGGGCACGGACCGGTGGACCGGCAAGCTTCCCTCAGGCGAAAAGATTATGGCCTCCACCAATGTTTACCGCTACAGCGACGGCACCCTCGGCGGCGGCATAAGGTTTATGGTTTCCCTTGACGCCGTTGACCAGCAGCTTGCAAGGATTGCTCTTCTGATATTCTTTACAGCCGTGCTTATGTTTGCCGTGCTTATGATTTCCGGTATGGTTTTCATAAAGTCAATCGTTAATCCCGTTAAAGAAATCGGCGAAACCGCAGGTAAGATTGCCGGCGGCGATTTTAATGCAAGGATTGAGGATTACCCCTATAACGATGAAATAGGCGAGCTCTGCGTCACCATTAACGATATGGCAGGCAAGCTTTCCGAAACAGACCGCATGAAAAACGATTTCATCTCCACGGTCTCCCACGAGCTGCGCACACCCCTTACCGCCATACGGGGCTGGGGCGAGACTCTTATTCAGATAGGTGACAGCGACCCGGGTATGACTAAACGGGGTATGGAAATAATCATCAGCGAAGCCGGGCGGCTCAATTCCATGGTTGAGGAGCTTCTTGATTTCTCCCGTATGAACAGCGGCCGTCTCAAATACAAAAGTGAAAAAATGGATTTTCTTGCCGAGCTTGACGATGTGGTTTATTCCTTCAAGGAACGCACAATGAAAAACGGCATTGAGGTTGTATATAACTTCCCCGATGCGCCCGCCCCGGGCACGGGGGACCCTGCAAGGATAAAGCAGGTGTTCATAAATATACTCGACAACGCCGTCAAGTATTCGGATGAAGGCGGCAAAATCACCGTTTCCGCCGAAATAATCGATAAAAAATCTCTGGTTATCACATTTGCCGATACCGGAGCAGGCATAAAAGAAGAGGATCTGCCTCATATCAAAGAAAAGTTTTATAAAGCCAACAATACCGTGAGGGGCTCAGGCATAGGTCTTGCGGTATGCGATGAAATTCTCAGCCACCATGGCGGGGAGCTTGCCGTTGACAGTGTCTACGGCGAAGGCACCACCGTTACCGTGACGCTGCCTCTTGATAAGGCCTCAAAGCAGGCCGACAATACTGAACCGAAGGAAGAAAACGATAATGAGTAAAAAAGCAAAAGAATGTCCTTATGTAGCCGTAGGCGGTCAGGCCCTTATGGAGGGTATAATGATGAGAGGCCCCAAGGGTACCGCAATGTCCTGCAGACTGCCCGACGGCACCATAGATACGGAGATGAAGGAGTTCACCTCCCTGAGGAAAAAATATAAGTTTTTCAATATTCCCATTCTCAGAGGTATCGTATCCTTTATCGAATCTATGATAATGGGCTACAAGCTCCTTATGGAGTCCGCCGAAAAAACCGCCCTTGATACAGATACTCTTGATACCGAGTCAAAAATCGATAAATGGCTCAGCGACCATTTCGGCCCCAAGATGATGGCGGTTATTGGCACCATAGGCACCGTGCTGGGCATAGGCCTTGCCTTTTTCCTGTTTATGTGGCTGCCTTCCTTCCTCTATGATTTAATAAACAAGCACCTGTTTGCTCAGGTTGATATATCCCGGCTCAGAGCCCTGTTTGAGGGTATAATCCGCATTATCATTTTTGTGGCGTATATGTACCTCACCTCAAAGATGAAAGAGATACACCGGGTTTATATGTACCACGGCGCCGAGCATAAAACAATTTTCTGCTTTGAGCACGGCCACGAGCTCACGGTTGAGAATATACTCAAAGAGAAAAGATTCCACCCCCGCTGCGGAACAAGCTTCATTTTCGTTACTATTATTCTCAGCATTCTTATTTCCTCGGCGGTTGCCATAATCTGGCCCTCCCTTACCGAAACACGGCCGATTTGGATAGGCATCAAGCTTTTGCTTTTACCCCTCATTATGGGTGTGGGCTTTGAGTTTATCCAGCTTGCCGGCAAATACCCCAATAAATTCACAATGGCTCTTTCCGCCCCCGGCCTTGCAATGCAGAGAATTACCACCGCAGAGCCGGACGGCCCCATTGTTGAGATTGCCATTGAGGCAATGAAAGCCGCGCTCACCGGCGAGGTTCCCGAAAAAGAAGCTGAAAAAGAGCAGACCGAAGATGAGGGGGAGGTTTTTGAATCCTTATTTGACAGCTCTGCCGAATCTGCCGCAGAAACCGGCGAAGCTTCCGAAGCACCGTCAAATGACAGTTGAGCAGGCTCTTAAGCAGGGCAGGGCTCTGCTTAAAGAGAGTAATATTGATAATTATTCCGCCGAAGCCCTCTGGCTGCTTGAAAACCGCCTGGGCATAAACAGCGCCGGTATTCTTGCAAAGGGCGGCGCGCAGATTACCCCGGAGCAGGAGGCGGATTATGATAACGACCTGCGCCTTCGCATAAGCGGAGTTCCCGTGCAGTACATCACAGGCAAATGGGATTTTTACGGCAGAAGTTTTTTTGTGGGTGAGGGAGTGCTTATTCCAAGGCCCGAAACAGAAATCCTTGCCGAAGAATCCCTGAGGCTGATAAAAGAAAAAGCATCCCCCGTTGTAATTGACCTGTGCGCAGGTACCGGCTGTATCGGTCTGACCGTTGCCCTTGAAAGGCCGGATGCCCGGGTTTATCTTGTTGAAAAATACGATCCGGCTCTCTCTTTCCTCAGGAAAAACGCAGAGGGGGTACCGAACGCCGAAATCATAAAAGGCGATGTTCTTGATACCGCTTTCCTTAAAGCCCTTCCCCTGGCGGACCTCATCATCTCAAATCCGCCCTACATAAAAACCGGAGAAATCCCCGCTCTTCAGAGGGAAGTATCCTTTGAGCCGGAAACCGCCCTTGACGGCGGTGAGGACGGGCTGGAGTTTTACCGCGCAATTGCCGGCGCAGGCTTTGAGTGCCCGGTTATTGTTGAATGCGGCGAAGACCAGGGCGAAAGCGTAAAAGCAATATTTGGCGGCGGATATATTCTCAGGGATTATTTCGGGCTTGACCGGATTGTTATTCGCGAAGGAGATTTAAAATGATTCTGGATTTAATCAGAAACGGGTTCTCGGTACAGACCCTTGTAAATTTTGCCGCAAGGATTTTTGTGGTGTTCTGCATACTTCCCGTTCACGAGTATGCCCACGCCCTTACGGCAACAAAGCTGGGTGATGATACCGCAAGGCTGCAGGGCAGGCTTACCCTTGCCCCTCTTGCCCACCTTGATTTAATCGGAGCCCTTATGATATTCCTTGCCGGGTTCGGCTATGCAAAGCCGGTGCCGGTAAATCCGAGAAATTTCAAAAACCCCAAGAAGGGTATGGCGTTAACCGCCTTCGCAGGGCCTCTGGCAAATCTTATTATGGCCCTGGTTATGGCAATTCTCGCAAATATCTGCATTATATGGCACACAAAAAGCGGCACCACCGTATCGCAGGTTTCCTACTGGTTTTTCTTCTACGCCGGTTACATAAATGTTTCTCTTGCGGTGTTCAATCTTATTCCGGTTCCGCCTCTGGACGGCTCCCGTATTCTCAACCTTGTGCTGCCGTCAAAGTATTATTTCAAGATAATGCAGTATGAAAGATACATCGTTATCGTTATTTTCGTTCTTTTGCTCACCGGCATCCTGGGCAGACCTCTCGGCGCGCTTATGTCCGTAGTCTATACCGGCATAATGAAACTTGCCGGCCTGCCTTTCTCGTTTATAAATTAGCAGTCAGGAGAATTCTTTTGGAAAAGATACAGTACAAAATTGAAGTTTTTGAAGGGCCTATGGATTTGCTTCTTCAGCTCATAAGCAAAAAACAGGTCAGCATAAACGATGTACCAATTCTGGAAATCATCGAGCAGTACCTTGACTATGTAAAAGCCCTTCAGGAAGATAATCTTGATATAGCCAGCGAGTTTCTTGAGATGGCCGCAAGGCTTATCTACATAAAAACTGTTTCTCTTCTTCCTGTTCAGGAGGAGGCGGAGCAGCTGGTTGAGGAGCTTCGCGGCGAGCTTATTGAGTACCGTGACTGTAAGCTGGTTGCCGGTAAGCTGAGAAACAGTATGGACGGCTTCGACTATATGTACAGGGAGCCGGAAGAGATAGAAGCAGATTTAACCTATACCAGAATTCACGAGCCCGTGGATATTTTCCGGGCCTATATTGCCGCCGTAGGCAAAGGTATGCGGCGTCTGCCGCCTCCGGTTGAGGCCTTCCGCGGAATTGTGGCCCACAAGATTGTATCGGTTCAGTCAAGAATCGGCTTTATTGTGGATAAGTTCAAAAAATCAACAAAATGCAGGTTCACCTCGTTTTTTGAAAAGTCCGAGTCAAAATCAGAGATGGTGGCAACCTTCCTTGCGCTGCTTGCCATGATAAAAGCAAAAAGGATTTATGCCGAGGGCGAACTTGATAATCCCGAAATAACATTGCTTCAGGGCAGAGGGGAGGAGATAGAAATTGACGAATGAGCAGCAAAGAGCGGCAGTAGAAGCCATACTGTTTGCTTCCGGCGAGCCGCTGGAAATAAGCCGTATTGCAGATGCCCTTGATATTGATGCGGAAAAAGTCCGTGCCCTGCTTTTTGAAGTGGGGGCTCAGCTGGATAACCGTGGCAGCGGTATATGCCTGCTGAAGCTGGGCAGCAAGTATCAGCTCTGCTCAAGGGTTGAATATGCTCCCCAGATAAGAGCTGTGCTTGATATGAAAAAGAATATTCCTCTCTCAAACGCGGCTCTCGAAGTCCTGGCAGTTGTTGCCTATAACCAGCCCGTTACAAAAGCTTATGTTGAGCAGGTAAGGGGCGTTGACTGCTCCGGTGTTGTATCCACCCTTTGCCAGAAGGGCCTTCTTGAGGAGAGAGGACGGCTGGATTTACCGGGCAGGCCTCTGCTCTACGGCACCACTCCCAACTTTCTCAGATGCTTCTGCCTCTCATCTCTTTCCGATCTTCCGGAACTGCCTGAGAAGATAAATGATGAGGAGATTATTGGCAGCGAGGATGAAATCGATTCATCTCAGGGCGAGCAGATAAGGAACTTTTTCCAGGCGGATTTGGAAAAAACCATAGCCGGAGGTGAAGAGTAATTTGGTATGGAAGATAATACTGGGTATTATTCTCTTTTTCATACTGCTTTTATCCGTTAAGCTGAAGGTTTTCGTTCATTCCGAAGACGGAATAGATTTATCCGTCGGCTGGCTTTTCCTTAAGTTTCAGATTCTTCCCAAAAAGGAGAAGAAAAAGAAAAAGCCCAAGAAGGAGAAAAAGAAGAAACCCAAAGAAAAAGATGAAACAATACCCGAGCCCAAAAAGAAAGGCGAAAATATCTTTCTCAGGTTTTACCGCAACAACGGCGTTGACGGAGTTGTGGAGCTGTTAAAGAGAACCACGGATGCCCTTGGCGGAATGTTCCGCGGTGTAGGCAGAGCCTTCCTTTTCGAGGAGCTTTTCATAAATCTGCTTGTGGGTACCGGGGACAGCGCAGATACCGCCGTCAAATTCGGCAAAACCTGCGCCGCAGCGTACCCGGCAATGGGGTTCCTCACAACCCATATGCGCGTGAAAAAATCAGATCTTGAAATTCAGCCGGATTTCATAAACGGCTCCAACAAGGCAAAACTTCACGCAAAAATATCCGTAAGACCCATACGCCTCATCAACGCGTTTATCGTGCTGGGCGTAAGGCTGGTATTCAAAGTTCTGATTAAATTCCTCAGAGGCGCAAGAGCCAAAAAAACGGCCTGACTCACAGAGGAAAAATAAATACATTTTGAAAGGTGAACTATTATGAAAGAAAATTCAGCATCAGGAATTCTCGGCACTTCAATTGAAAAAATCAAAGATCTTGTTGATGTAAGCACTATCGTAGGCGATCCCATCGTTATCAGCGATACCCTTCAGGTAATACCCGTATCAAAGGTATCCTACGGCTTTGCTTCCGGCGGCAGCGATTTCCCCTCAAAAAGCAATAACGAGCTTTTCGGCGGCGGCGGCGGAGCAGGCATTACCATCAACCCCGTAGCTTTCCTCGTTGTCAATAACGGCAATGTATCAATCAAATATATCAACGCCTCCGAGGGCTCTGTTGAAAGAGTTATCGGTATGGTTCCCGATCTTGTTGATAAGGCCAGCGATGTTGTGGCTCAGCTCAAGCACAAGGATGTAAGTGTTGATGCCGCCGTTGCGGATTATATGGAAAAGAACGGCGCCGAAGCCGCAGCCAAAGAGGAATAATTCCGACCTATGCCCGAAAAAACAATCAGGTTACAAAAGTTTATGGCCGATGCCGGGGTGGCTTCAAGGAGGAAATCCGAGGAGCTTATTGCCGCCGGCGCAGTCAGGGTAAATAACCGTGTGGCAAAAATAGGCGATTCGGTAAACCCCGCCAAAGATACCGTTACCGTCAGGGGCAAAAGAATATTCCGCGCAGGCACCATGCGCTATATTCTGCTCAATAAGCCAAGAGGCTATGTCACCACCACAGATGATGACCTGGGCAGGAAGTGCGTTACCCAGCTGCTCCCCGATGTTAAGGAGAGGGTATATCCCGTAGGCCGGCTGGACCGTGTTTCTGAAGGCGCCCTTATCCTTACCAATGACGGCGAGTTTGCCAATGCGGTAATGCACCCCTCCCACCATGTGCCCAAAACCTATCTGGTTACCGTAAAGCCCGATATCACAAAAGAGGGCGTACAGCGCCTTTCCGAGGGTATTGAACTTGATGGGCGTATGACCGCCCCCGCAGAGGTTACGGTCATTAACCGTGAGGAGGGCAAGGCGGTAGTGCAGATTATCCTCCACGAAGGCAGAAACAGAGAAATCCGCCGTATGTGCGAGGCAATCGGTCTTGAAGTGGCGCGGCTCAAAAGAACCGCCGTGGGTCCCGTAAGGCTGGGCACCCTGCCCGTAGGCCGCTACAGGGAACTTACGGAAAAGGAAAAGGATGCCATACTGTCCGCAGCAGGCTGCAAAAAGGAGGAAAAACGGTGATTGAGTTTCTTCCTTTTGCTGTATCCGAAAGCGAGGCAGTTTACAGAGCTTACGAAAACGGAGATATAACCGGCGAGTGCAGTTTCACATTTGAAGGAAGCTGTATGAGAATCACCGGCCTTTCCGGTGATGACCTTACCGGTGAAGGGCTTGTGCGCAGCGCAATGAACTATGCGGCCAACCGTGGGGCTTACACCTGCTCGGCTGCAGAGGATATGCTGTGCCCCGCTCTCAGCCGTCTGGGTTTTTCCGGCACCTGCCTCACTGTGGAGATACCCGAGGCTCTGACCTCATCCTGCTGTAAGCACGAAATAAAATCGGAGTGATATCTTATGATAAAGAGTATGACCGGATACGGCAGAGCTCAGTCTGTTGTTGACGGTATGAATATTACCGTGGAGCTCAAAAGCGTAAACCACAGGTATTTTGAGTTCACATCCAGAACCCCCAGAAGCTACGGCTTCCTTGATGAAAAGCTTAAAAGTTTTTTCATGAGCGCCATAGTAAGGGGTAAAGCGGAATGCTATGTCAGTATTGAAACCGTTGAGGAGCCCGATGTGGTTATCGAGCTCAACAGGCCTCTTGTCAAAAGCTACCTTGCCGCTTATCAGGAGCTTTCCCGCGATTTCGGGCTGGAAAACGATATAAAAGTTTCCGGCATAAGCAGGGTAAGCGATATATTCACCGTAAGGAAGCAGGAAGCCGATGAGGAGAGAATCTGGCAGGCGGTTAAAACCGTGGCCCAGGCCGCCCTTGATAGGTTTGTGGCTATGAGAGAGACGGAAGGCGAGCGGCTTAAAAACGATGTAAACAGCCGTATGGATACAATCCTTGAAAATGTGGCGTATATAGAGGAGCGGTCCCCCGAAACCGTAAAAGAGTATAACGAAAAGCTTGTTGCACGGCTTAAGGAACTGCTTGAGGATACCCATATTGAAGAGCAGCGTATTCTTACCGAGGCCGCCATATTTGCGGATAAAATTGCCGTAGCCGAGGAAACCGTCCGCCTACGCAGCCATATTGACCAGATGAGGACGTTCCTTGATTCCGGAGAGGCTGTGGGCAAAAAGATGGATTTCCTTGTTCAGGAAATGAACAGGGAGGCCAACACCATCGGCTCAAAGGCCAATGATGTTGCCATTGCCAGAAAAGTTGTGGATATCAAGGCGGAGATTGAAAAAATCCGCGAGCAGATTCAGAATATTGAGTAAGGACTGAAATTATGAAGCTGATTAACATCGGATTCGGCAATATGATAAATGCCGACCGTGTTGTTGCTGTGGTAAGCCCGGATTCCGCCCCCGTAAAAAGAATTATTCAGGAGGGCAAAGAAAAGGGCAATCTTATAGACTGCACCCACGGCAGGCGCACCAAATGCGTAATTCTTACGGATTGCGACCAGATTATTCTCACCCATCTTACGGATGAAGCGCTGGCCCTTAAGTTCAATAAAGACGGCGAAGGAGTGTAAGCGTGAATAAAACAGGAATTCTCATAGTTCTTTCCGGGCCCTCCGGCTGCGGTAAAGATACGGTGCTCTCACAGCTTATTGACAGCAATGAAGATATAAAAGTTTCAATTTCCATGACAACCAGAGCCCCCAGAGCCGGCGAAATCGACGGCGTGGATTATTACTTTGTTACCCGGGAATATTTTGAAAAGAAAATTGCCGACGGCAGTATGCTGGAATATGCCGAGTATAACGGCAATTATTACGGCACACCCAAAGCTCCGGTTGACGAAATGCTCAGAAACGGCATAAGCGTTGTGCTGGAAATTGAAGTACAGGGCGCGGAAAAAATCCGCAAGCTTTATCCGGATGCAGTCAGCGTTTTCCTGCTGCCGCCCTCACTCAACGCCCTTGAGTACCGCCTGCGTACCAGAGGCACCGAGGATGAGGAAACCCTTGCCCACCGCCTTTATATCGGTGAGCAGGAAATCAAAAGGGCAGGGGAATTTGACTATTATGTTATAAACGATAAAATCCGCGATGCCCTTGATGATTTTGAAACCATTATCCGGGCTGAAAAGCTCAGAATGTCAAGAAATAAAAATGTTATAAGCGAGGTAATCAACAATGTTTAATCCCGATTTAAGCAAGGTTCTCAAAGGCAACCTGAGCCGTTATTCACTTGTTACGGCCACTGCCAAAAGAGCAAGAGAAATAGCTGAGGAATCCGAGGCCAACGGCGAAATCATCACCGAAAAGCCCGTTACCCTTGCCCTTGATGAAATTCTTGACGGCAAGTATGTGATAGTTGAACCCGACGAAATAAAGAATATCTGATAACCGGCGCGTAAACTGTGTAAAGGGGGTAAGCCGATGAACTGTGCAAAGGTTGCGGTTTCAAAAGCCAATTATTCATTTGATGCCGAGTTCAGTTACGCTGTCCCCGAAGAATACAGTTCCCGCCTTCTCCCCGGTATGAGGGTTACGGTGCCTTTCGGCGCCGGCAACCGCAAATCCCTGGGTGTGGTTACGGAAATTTCCGATGAAGAGCCGGGAATCCGCCTCAAACAGATTTCTGAGGTTCTTGATGAAATCCCTCTTTTAAGCGGTGAAATGATAGCTCTCGCCCGCTATATGAGCGAAAGATACTTCTGCACCGTTTATGATGCCGCAAAAGCCATGCTGCCCACCGGCATCAATCACAGAATCATAAAATCCTATGCTGCAAATCCCGATGCCCCGGCCGGTAAAGCCGAGTCCCTTGAAGGAGCTGAAAAAGAATTTTATCTCTTTCTTCTCGAAAAAGGCGTTTTTGTAAAATCCGATGTCATATTCCGGGGCCTTGCAATGCATCCCGATTCCGCTTTGCCGGAAAAACTGCTCAAAAAGAAACTGATTATTGAGCAGGCGGATGCCGTCAGCAATATGGAGGATTTAAGTACCAGGATGGTCCGCATTGCCGAAACGGAAGAGGAGCTTAAACTCACCCCTAAGCAGAAGGAAGTTTTAAGCGTTCTGCAGGATGTGGGAGCCGCCACGGTTAAGGAGCTGTGCTATTTCACCGGCTACACTCCCGCAGTGGTTGAGGCACTTGTCAAAAAGGGAATGGCAGAGTATTTTGACTGCCCCGTGGATTATTTCGGCTTTACGGAAAACCGTGAAGAAAACAGAACCCCCATCAACCTTACGGATGAGCAGCAGCAAGCTGCTGATAAGCTTGAAAAGCTGGCTTTTTCAGGCAAAAAGTCCACAGCCCTGCTTTACGGAGTAACGGGCAGCGGCAAAACATCTGTTTATATGAGCGTAATGGATAAGGTTATTGACAGCGGCAAAAGCGTACTTCTGCTTGTGCCGGAAATCGGCCTTACTCCCCAGGCCCTCAGCATTTTCTGCAACAGGTACGGCAGCAATGTTGCCGTGTTTCACTCCGCTCTCTCCGTCAGAGAGAGACGGGAGCAGTGGAAAAGAGTAAAAGAAAAGAAAGCCCGCATAGTTATCGGCACAAGGAGCGCCATATTTGCCCCCTTTGAAGATATCGGGCTTATCATAATAGATGAGGAGCAGGAGCATACCTATAAATCCGAGCAGACTCCCCGTTATGATGCCGCCGAGGTTGCAAAATTCAGGTCATCATATAATAACTGCCTGCTGCTTCTTGCCTCAGCCACCCCAAAGGTTGAAAGCTATGCTGCAGCCCTTAAAGGCAGGTATGAGCTCTGCACCCTTACCAAACGCTACGGTAATGCGGATATGCCTCAGGTTGTTACCGTGGATATGCGCACGGCCGAGGTTATGCCCGGCTGCAGCGAAATAAGCCGTGAGCTCTATGAGCAGGTAAAGGCCGTAATTGACGGCGGCAAGCAGTGTATTCTGCTCATAAACCGCAGGGGATATAACACCTTCGCAGTCTGCGATGCCTGCTCAAATGTTATTTCCTGCCCCCACTGCAGTATTTCAATGACTTATCACTCCGCAAACCGTCGCCTTATGTGCCATTACTGCGGTTATTCCGTGCCCTTCACGGATGAGTGCCCGGAGTGCCACGAGCATACCGTAAGATATGCGGGCTTCGGCACACAGAAAATTGAAGATGAAATCAGGCAGCTCTTTCCCGAAGCCGGTGTTGTCCGTATGGATGCGGATACCACCACCGCCAAGGATTCCCACGAAAAAATTCTCGGCGCTTTTGAGAAAGGCGAATACAATATACTTCTGGGTACCCAGATGGTTGCAAAGGGGCTGGATTTCCCCAATGTAACTCTGGTGGGTGTTATTTCCATTGACCGCCGCCTTTATGATGATGATTTCCGCTCCCTTGAAAAAACCTTCTCCCTGCTTACTCAGGTTGTGGGCAGGAGCGGCAGAGGCGAGAGCAAAGGAATTGCCGTTATCCAGACCCTTACCCCCGAAAATGAGATTATTCAGATTGCCGCAAGGCAGGATTATGACAGCTTTTTCAAAAATGAGATTGTCATAAGAAAAAGCCTCATTTATCCTCCCTACTGCGATTTGTGCGTGCTGGGAATAACCGGAGAGAACGAGATTACCGTGCGAAGCTCCGCTTCTGAAATAATAGAGCTCCTCCGGCAGAAAACAGGGGGAGAGTATAAGGACGAAAAAATCATTGTTCTCGGTCCCGTTCCCGCAAGGGTTTCCAGAATCGGCGGCAAGTTCCGCTACAGAATAATAATTAAATGCGTAAATAGCCGGAGTTTCAGAAAAATGATTTCCGAAATACTCCGTGAAATTGATAAAGACAAGCGTTTCCGGGCAGTTTCCGTTTATGCGGATATAAATCCGGATACAATGCTGTGAGGTAAAAAATGGCAACAAGAAACATTGTTACAATCGACGATGATATTCTCTATAAGCGTTCAAGGCCCGTTGAAAAATTCGATCAGCGGCTCTGGACCCTGCTTGATGATATGAGAGAGACTATGTATAAGGCCAACGGCGTAGGTCTCGCCGCCGTTCAGGTAGGCGTGCTCAGGCGTGTTGTGGTTATGGACTGCACCGAGGACCATACAGGCTACCTTGAGCTTATAAACCCCGAAATTATAGAAAAAGAAGGGGAGCAGTTTGAAAACGAGGGCTGCCTTTCCCTCCCCGGTGAAGTAGGTGTAACCTGCCGCCCCGCTGTTGTCAAAGTCAAAGCGCAGGACAGAAACGGCAAATGGTGCGTTTACAAGGGAACCGAAATGAAGGCAAGATGCTTCTGCCACGAAATAGACCATCTTGACGGCATTCTCTTTACCCGCAGGGTAATTGATAATAAGGAGTCATAATGAACATTGTTTTTATGGGAACTCCGGATTTTGCGGTGCCCTGCCTTCAGAGGCTTATAGATGACGGCCATAATGTTACCGGAGTATTCACCCAGCCCGATAAACTTAAGGGCAGGCACGGTATTCTTACCCCTCCTCCCGTTAAGGAGCTGGCGGTAAAATATGATATTCCGGTTTACCAGCCCTCAAAAATGAAAGACGGCACCGCTCTTGAAATGCTTAAAGAAGCAAATCCGGAGCTTGTTATAGTAACGGCCTACGGCAAAATACTGCCGGCGGAAATTCTGCATTTCCCCAAATACGGCTGTATCAATATTCACGCATCCCTTCTCCCTCTTTTAAGGGGAGCCGCACCCATCCAGTGGTCCATAATAAACGGTTTTGATAAAACCGGGGTTACATCCATGCAGATGGATGAGGGCCTTGATACCGGCGATATGCTTTTAAGCGCCGAAACTGAAATAACAGAAGAAATGAATGCCGAAGAGCTTCACGATATCCTTTCCTCCCTCGGCGCTCAGGTTATGAGCAGCACAATATCGGCTCTTATTAAAGGCGAACTCAATCCCGTTAAACAGGATAGCGCCAAATCCACCTACGCCCCTATGCTGTCAAGGGATATTTCTCCAATTAACTGGCAAAAGACGGCAAAAGAGGTTCATAATCATATAAGGGGCCTTTATTCCTGGCCCGGTGCCACAGCACTGCTGGGCGGCAAAACAGTCAAAATACACTCTGCCCGCCTTTCTCCGGTAAAAGGAGCAGGGCCGGGGGATATAATCGAAAAAGACAAACGCCTTATTGTTTCCTGCGGTGACGGGTGCTGCATTGAGATTCTTACCCTTCAGGCCGAAAATAAAAAGGCAATGCCTGCGCCGGATTTTCTTCGGGGCAATCCCGTAATACAGGCAAAATTCGAATAGGAGGTTGCTATGTTATACGGTATTGACATCTATTACATACTGCTTGTTATTCCCGCGGTTGTAATTGCTCTTATTGCTCAGGTCAAAGTTAAATCAACTTACAAAAAATACTCAAAGGTTCTAAATTCCCGGGGTGTTACCGGGGCTATGGCCGCAAAAGCAATCCTTGATTACTACGGTATTACCGATGTTTCAATTCAGGGCATAGCCGGCAGCCTTACGGATAATTTCAACCCCACAAGCAAGGTTATCAGCCTTTCCGAGGGCGTTTTCAATAACAGTACCGTGGCGGCGGTGGGTATTGCCTGCCACGAGGCGGGGCACGCCGCCCAGCATGCGGATAATTACAAACCCATTATGATACGCAATTCCATAATTCCCGTGTGCAATATCGGCTCAACCCTGGGCCTTCCCCTTGCAATTATCGGCTTTTTCCTTTGTCAGTATTCTCAGATTTTTGAGTTTCTCATTTATGTAGGTCTTGCTCTTTACGCTTTTGTTTTCCTTTTTCACCTTGTCACTCTCCCCACTGAGATTGATGCCAGCCGCAGAGCCATCAGAGTTATAGAAGAAACCGGGCTGCTGCAGCAGGATGAAATAGGTGGAGCAAAAAAGGTACTTTTTGCCGCCGCAATGACCTATGTTGCCTCAATGCTTGTTGCTCTTGCAAACCTTTTGAGGTTCGTTATCAGATTTACGGGAAACAGAAGAAGATAAGGTGGTATTATTCCATTGAAAAGCGTACGTCAGGCCGCTTTTGAGGCCCTGCTTAAAATTCATAAAGACGGAGCTTATTCCAACCTGGTTGTGGACAGTATCCTTAAAGAAAACCCTCAGCTTGATGACAGGGACAAAGCTTTTTTAAGCAATCTGGTTTACGGCTCACTTGACAGGCTTATGCTTATTGATTACAACCTGGGCCTTTACCTCAATCAGCCCTCCAAAAAGCTTAAGCCCGAGCTTCACACCATCCTTGTTCTCGGAGCTTATCAGATTCTTTTTATGGACAGAGTTCCCGACCACGCCGCCGTAAGCGAAAGCGTGGAGCTTGCCAAGGTGAATAAATCCTCCTTTGCGGCTTCCCTTGTGAACGCCGTGCTGAGAAGGGTTGCGGATAATGGTCTTAAATATCCCGAAATGGATGAAACATCCCCGGAGTTCCTTGCAATCAAGTATTCCTGCCCGGAGTGGCTTGTAGCCCTCTGGATTGATTCCTATGGCTTTGATAACGCAGTAAAAATCGCAGAGAAAGCCATGGATGTTCCCCCGGTAACCGTCAGGGCCAACAGAATTAAAATTGAGCCCGATGAGCTTATCTGGAAGCTGGCGGAGGAGGGGGTTATATCCGAAAAATCCCCGGATATGGAGGATACCCTTATTCTCAGCAATACAGGGGCTGTGGATTCTTTAAGAGCTTATGAGGAAGGGCTTTTTCACGCTCAGGACAGAGCCTCACAGCTCTGCTGCGCCGCCCTTGACCCGAAGCCCGGCGAAACGGTATTTGATATGTGCTCCGCCCCCGGGGGCAAAGCCTTCACCATGGCTGAAATGATGAATAATCAGGGCTGTATCAAGGCCTTCGATATATATCAGTCCCGTGTGGATTTAATCCGCAAAGGCGCAGAAAGAATGGGCCTTACCTGTATTACCCCCCTTCTTTCCGATGCCATGATTTACAACGCAAATTTCGGCACTGCGGACAGAGTCTTGTGCGATGTGCCCTGCTCCGGTCTTGGGGTCATAAGACGCAAGCCGGAAATACGCTATAAAAATAACGCCGATATTACCAATCTTCCCGATATTCAGTACAGAATTCTCTGCAATTCCGTACGGTACCTGAAACCCGGCGGCAGGCTGGTTTACTCCACCTGCACCCTCAATCCCGAGGAGAATGACAATATCTGCGATAAATTCCTCAAAGAGCATAGGGATTTCCGCATATCGGAGTATCTTCCGCAGGTTCCCAGATATTCCGCCAATGATAAATACCTTACCCTTCTGCCCCATATTCACAATACGGACGGATTCTTTATAGCGGCTTTTGACAAAACAGAGTAATTTCGGGAGAGACTATGGATATTTTATCTCTGACAAGTGATGAAATGCGTGAGGTTTTCAAAGAGAACTCCATGCAGGCTTACAGAGCCGCCCAGGTTTATGAGTGGCTCCATAAGCACCTTGTTTCGGATTATGATGAAATGACAAATCTCCCAAAAGATATGAGGGAGAGCCTTAAAGAGCTCTTTCCCGTGCCCGTTTTCAGCATTGAAAGAAAAGCAGTTTCAAAAGACGGAACCGCAAAGTACCTCTTTGCCCTGCCGGACGGCGATTATGTGGAAAGCGTGGTTATGAAATATAAGTACGGCTACACAATCTGCGTTTCATCCCAGGTGGGCTGCAAAATGGGCTGCGCCTTCTGCGCTTCCGCTCTGGGCGGCTTCAAGCGCTCCCTGAGCGCCGGCGAAATACTTTCTCAGGTTTATACCGCCCAGAAGGATTTAGGCCAGAGAATTTCCCACATTGTACTTATGGGTATGGGCGAGCCCTTTGATAACTATGAGAATGTTACCCGCTTCATTACCCTTGTTACCGATGAGAAGGGGCAGAACCTTTCAATGAGAAACATCTCCCTTTCAACCTGCGGAGTCGTGCCGGGCATAAAAGCCCTTGCCCAAAAGAAATTGCAGCTTACCCTGTCAATTTCTCTGCACGCCCCCAATAATGAAATAAGAAACAGGCTGATGCCCATCAATAAAAAGTATAATATAGATGAGCTTCTGTCTGCCTGTAAAGAATATATAAACGCAACTTCCAGGCGTATTTCTTTTGAATACGCCATGATTGACGGCCTGAATGATTCGGACGAAAATGCCCGGGAACTTGCCTCCCGGCTGCGGGGAATGCTCTGCCACGTTAACCTTATACCCATAAACGAGGTTAAAGAGAGCCCCTTCAAGCCAAGCTCAGCCGAAAGAATTGCATCTTTTACATCTGTGCTTGAAAAGAAGGGTATCACCGTAACCGTAAGGCGCAAGCTGGGGTCCGATATTGACGCATCCTGCGGTCAGCTCAGGCTGAAAGAGAAAAGGAGGAGTGATTGATATGATACTTGCAGCCAAAACCGATGTAGGGGTTCAGAGAGAGAATAACCAGGATTCCTACTCCTTCGGCGAACTGCTTCCCGGTGTGTGCTACGCCATCGTCTGTGACGGTATGGGCGGCGCCGCGGAGGGGGCTGTGGCTTCCCGTGAATGTGTGAGAATTATGCGGGAAAGAATACAGAACGGCTTCTATGACGGTATGAGCGATCGTTCCGTCAGAGCCCTTATGACCTCTTCTGTTGACCTTGCAAACAAGCAGATTTTCAATCTTTCCCTCAAAGATGAAAAGTATGAGGGTATGGGCACAACGGTTGTAGCCGCAATCATCACCCAGGATTATGTTTATGTGGTGCACGCCGGTGACAGCCGCGCCTATCTTATAAATCCCGCCAAAAGGGATATAGTTCAGCTCACAAGAGACCACTCAGTTGTTCAGAAAATGGTGGAGGACGGCACCATCACCGCAGAGCAGGCGGCGGATCACCCCAAGAAGCACCTGATTACAAGAGCCGTCGGTGTTGACAGCTCAGTCAGGGCAGACTTCTGTCAGGAAAATATTTATCCCGGGGATATAATCCTGCTTTGTACGGACGGCCTTACAAACTATTCCTCCGTTTCTCAGCTGGTGCTGTTTTCGGAGGGCGTATCACTTGATGAGTATGTAAGCAAGCTTGTTGAAAATTCTATTGAAAACGGCGGCGGAGATAATGTCACTGTCGTTGCCGTTTCAGTCTGATATTACGGAAAGGATGTTGATTTATGGATAACTACACAGGTAAAAGGCTTGACGGACGCTATGAAATTCAGGAGGTAATCGGCGTAGGCGGTATGGCGGTTGTTTACAAGGCCTACGATAATATTGACGACAGAATCGTTGCCGTCAAAATCCTGAAAGATGAATTTCTGGCCAATGAGGAGTTCCGCCGCAGGTTCAAAAACGAATCCAAGGCAATTTCTCTGCTCTCTCATCCCAATATTGTTAAGGTTTTCAATGTTAATTACGGTGACCGCCTTCAGTATATTGTTATGGAGTATGTGGAGGGTATCACTCTCAAAGAGTATATTGAGCAGCAGGGTAAGCTGGGTATCAAAGAAACTGTACATTTTACCATGCAGATTCTCCGCGCCCTTCAGCACGCTCACGATAAGGGTATAATTCACAGGGATATCAAGCCACAGAACATTCTTCTGCTTTCAAATGGCACAATCAAAATATCAGACTTCGGCATTGCCCGCTTCAGCTACAGTGACACCAAGACTATGACCGATTCCGCCATCGGTTCCGTCCATTATATCAGCCCCGAGCAGGCAAGAGGAAACTCCATTGATGAAAGAACGGATATCTATTCCGTAGGCGTTGTAATGTATGAGATGCTTACGGGTACCCTGCCTTTCACATCCGATAACAGCGTTTCCGTAGCCCTTATGCAGCTTCAGAATGACGCCAAGAGCATAAGAGAAATCAACCCCAATATCCCCGTAGGCCTTGAGCAGATTGTAAAAAGGGCTATGGAAAAGGATACAAAATCAAGGTATCAGACCGCATCCGAAATGCTCCTTGATATTGAGGAATTCAAGAGGAACCCCAATATCAGATTTCAGCAGAATTACTTTGTGGATTCTTCACCCACAAAGTTTGCCACCAATCCGCCTTCCGTTCCCCAGGCTCCCGCAAAGCCGGAGCCCGTTAAGCCTGAGCCCCTGGTAATTCCCGGTGATGATGAGGATGAGCCCTCAAGAGGAAAGGGCGGTTTTATCGCCATAGGCGTTATTCTGGGCCTTCTGGTAGTGGGCCTTGTGGTGTTTGGCAGTCTGTATTTCTTTACGGATATATTCAAATCCGCCAAGGTTGAGGTGCCCAATTTCATAGGTAAAAACTATGAAACCGAAATTCTCGGCAATAATGATTACAGCATGTTCACCTTTGAAAAGGTTGACGAAGCAAACGATAATTTCTCCGACGGCATAGTATTCGATCAGGATCCCAAGGCAAAAACAATGATTGACCCCTCAAGCTCAAAAATAGTTATCAGGGTTGTGGATAACAGCGAGCCTGTTACAATACCCGAGGTTGCGGGCAAGATGTGGGAAACCGCCAAAACAGAGCTTGAAGCAAATGGCTTTGTAGTTCAGCTTCTTCCCACCGTCAGCGCCACCGTTGAGTTCGGCACGGTTATTAAGACTTCACCCGCCGAAGGTTCCGAAGCCCCCGAGGGCAGCACAGTTATCCTTTACTACGCCAGCGATGAGGACCTTATAGAGGTTCCCAATGTAGTTGGCTGGGATACCAATATGGCTCAGGAAATGCTTGAAAGTATGCGTCTTTCCCTTGACAGCACCTTTGAGCAGAAAGCCAGCGAAGAGCCCGTGGGCACAATCATAGACCAGAATCCTGAGCCCGGCGATAAGGTTATTGAAGGCACCCGTATAAATGTTGTTGTAAGCAGCGGACCGGAAGAAAAGACCGCTGAAATAAAAATAACCCTGCCTTCCACCGATACAAGGCAGAGCTTTGAGGTATATGTAAATAACGAGAGCCAGATAAGCAAAAACCTTATAATGGACGGCAGTGACTTCTCCTTCAAGGTTGCCGGCACCCAGGCCAACACCAAGGTAAAAGTATATATTGATAACAAAGAGTACTATACCTGCGTTGTTGATTTCAGCTCCAGCCGTCCCTCCGTCAGCGACGGTAAATACGCCATTTCACCCTCTATCGGTTCATATAAGGCTCTGCCCGATGTTACGGGCCAGAGTATGACCGGAGCAAAGGCAACTCTTAATGAAGCCGGTTTCAGAAATATTGAAATCCAGACCAAGAAGGTTGACAGCCCATCACAGGACGGCCTGGTGCTTTCCCAGAGCCCCGAGCCCTCCACCAAGGGTATTGGAGGAATTGCTCTGGGTACCGTCTCAACAGCCCAGACCATAGTTATTGTAGTCGGTCAGTATGAGGGAGTCCAGGCTGAGCAGACCGTAACAACCAATGAATAAAGACGGCATAATAATTAAAGGAATCGGCGGCTTCTACTATGTTGAGGCCGCCGGTCAGGTATATGAGTGCAAAGCCAAGGGCATATTCCGCAAAGAGGGCAAAAAGCCGGTTGCAGGGGATTTTGTAACAATCTCCGTAAATGAAGGCGCCGAAAACACAATTGATGTTATAAAGGAAAGAACATCAGAGCTTATGCGCCCTCCCGTTGCCAACATAAGCCGGCTTTTCATCATCGCATCCACCGTTGAGCCCGCTCCCGTGCCCTTTATTATCGATAAGCTTACGGCAATTGCCGCAAGCAAAAATATTGAGCCCATAGTTGTTTTCACAAAATGCGATATGGCCTCGGCAGATGAATTCGCCGGAATATACCGCAGCGCAGGGATAAAAACCTTCTGTGTTTCCAATAAGACCGGCGAAGGCATTGAAGCAATCAAGCCGGAGCTTGAAGGCCATATAAGCGCTTTTGCGGGCAATTCCGGCGTAGGCAAATCATCGCTCCTCAATGCCATTGATCCTGCTCTGGGTCTTAAAACCGCAGAAATCAGCGCTAAGCTCGGCAGGGGCAAGCACACCACCCGCCACAGCGAGCTTTTTAGAATGTGCGGCGGCTATGTGGCAGATACCCCGGGCTTTGCTTCAATAGTTTCTGAGGAGAGCGAGTATATCCCCACCGATATTCTTGCCGCCTCTTTTCCTGAGTTTGAGGATTATCTCGGGCAGTGCCGTTTCTCCTCCTGCAGGCACGAAAAGGACAAAGGCTGCAGAATACTGGAGGCGGTTGAGGCAGGGGATATTTCCTCATCAAGGCACAGCAGTTATGTTGCTCTTCTGCAGCAGGCGGAGTCCCGTGAAGAGCAGCTTAAAAAATCCGGCAAAAAATAAAACAAAAAGACTTGCAGTAACAGAAACTGCAAGTCTTTTATTATACATTGTATTATTACTTTGCCGGGCAGTGGTTTGTTGCCACAATGTTTACCCCTGTTGAGCAGATGTTTTCAGCCAGCACATCCCCGAGCTTCACGGGGGCCTGTGCCTGTATGCTGTTTATAACCTTCATACAGTCAAATATCTTATCTTTGGGCAGGGGAGCGGAGGATTTGCAGGGCACAACATTATACACGCCGTCATTTACCCTTACTGTTGTCGCAAGGCTTCTCTGAGGGTTGGTTACCTCGTTTTTTGCGTAGGTTTCGCCCCTTTTGCAGGTGTTACCGGAAACGCTTGTAACCTCTCCGTTTTCGTTTATTTCAACGGTTATACCGCAGCCCATGGGGCAGGTAACGCAGGTAATGTTTCTTGTCATATTCATCCCTCCACCGTAATCTCAATTACTCCGCCTTCGGAAAAACCTTTGAGCATATCGTTTTTAATTACAACATTTTCCATTTCTCCGGGAGCAAGGCGGGGGCGTTTGCGGCTGATAAGTTCACTGCCGTTATAGCTTACCTTAACCGTGGCGTTTTTGAATGTGGAGCCCACTCTAAAGAAGAGCTTTACATCCCCTTCGTTCAGTATATTCACCTTCTGGGGCACAATATATCTTACGGCGCCTACGCCCTTTGTGGTAATGTATTTTGCTTCGTTTTTAAGGCCCTTTACATAGTTTGCGGCGCCTTCGCCGGCAATCTGGCTTTCCTGGGTAACAAAGTCAACCAGGTCATGTACATGAAGCACATTGCCGCAGGCAAAAATACCTTTGTGGTCGGTTTCCCTGTATTCGTCCACAACAGCTCCGCTGGTAACCCTGTCAAGGGAAATACCGGCATTTTTGGTAAGCTCATTTTCGGGGATGAGGCCTACGGAGAGCATGAGAGTATCGCACTCAATATTCTCTTCTGTGCCGGGTATGGGTTTCAGGTTTTCGTCAACCTTCGCTATGGTAACACCCGTTACCCTGTCTTTTCCCTGAATATCAATTACGGTGTGGCTCAGCTTCAGGGGAATGCCGAAATCATCAAGGCACTGAACTATGTTTCTGGTAAGGCCGCTGGAGTAAGGCATAAGCTCGCATACGCACTCAACCTTTGCCCCTTCCAGGGTCATACGGCGGGCCATAATAAGGCCTATATCGCCGGAGCCCAGTATCACGATTTTTTTGCCGGGCATATAGCCGTCTATGTTCACATATTTCTGCGCAGTTCCCGCGCTCATAATGCCGGAAGCCCTTGTACCTGCAATGTTCAGGGCACCTCTGGGTCTCTCTCTGCATCCCATGGCGAGTATAACGGATTTTGCCTGTATTTCAAGCAGACCGTCGGTCTTGTTGATGGCGTAAACTTTTTTATCTTCCGTAACATCAAGTACCATTGTATCGGTTTTGTACTCAATGCCCATTTCGTTAACCCGGCAGATGAATCTGTCGGCATATTCGGGGCCGGAAAGCTCCTCGCCGAAATATTGAAGGCCGAAGCCCGTGTGTATGCACTGCTCAAGTATTCCGCCCAGGCACTCAGCTCTTTCAAGAATGAGGATACTGTCAATACCGCATTCTCTTGCGCGTATCGCCGCCGCCATACCTGCGGGGCCTCCGCCTACAACAACTATATCATAGTTAAGCATTCAGCATCCTCCTTTCACTTTGTTCTTTCATAAAGAATTCTGGAATTTCCGCCGAACTTGGTTATTTCATTTACTTCAACTCCAAGCTCTTTTGCCAGCAGTTCCACAACCTTTGAGCCGCAGAAACCGCCCTGGCAGCGCCCCATACCGGCCCTGGTTCTTCTCTTCACGCCGTCCACATCTCTTGCACCGGCAGGGGCCTTTATGGCGTCAAGTATTTCGCCTTCCGTAACTGTTTCACAGCGGCAGATTATTCTGCCGTAGGCGGGGTTCTTTTCAATCAGCGCCTTGCGCTGCTCGTTTGTCATGTTTCTGAATCTTACGGGTTCCTCCCTTACGGGGGTGAAATCCGGCTTTGCATCTGCGCCGAGCTCATCCCTGACAAGGCCTGCAATATAAGCTCCTATGGCAGGGGCGGCGGAAAGGCCGGGGCTCTCTATGCCTGCTGCGTTTATAAATTTCGGGTTTGCAGCGCTCTTGCCTATTATAAAATCATCGCTGTCCTCGTGGGCTCTCAGGCCTGCAAAGGATGTGATTATATCTCTTGTGTTTATTGTGGGGAATGATTTTTTCGTTTTTTCAAGCACTTCGGCAAGGGACTGGGCCGTAGTAACTGTGTTTTCTTTATCCTCAATATCCTTTGCGGTGGGGCCCAGCAGCAGGTTGCCGTCCACGGTGGGGGTAACAAGCACGCCCTTGCCCATGGGGGTGGGGCACTGGAACACCACGTGTTTTGCAAGGGAGCCGGAGGTCTTGTCGCAGAGCACATATTCGCCTTTACGGGGAATAATATTTATTGAATTATCACCGGCCATTGCTGCAATTTTATCCGCATAAACTCCTGCGGCATTTACAACGATTTTTGCCTTGATTTCTTTATCTGCACTGCGCAGTGTGAAGGTATCGCCGCTGTAATCTATGCCTGCAACTTCAAAGTTTCTTATGAACTCGGCGCCGTTTACAACCGCGTTTTCGGTGGCGGCAATTGTGAGCTCATAGGGGCACACTATGCCGGCTGTGGGGGCGAAAAGCGCACCTACGGCCTCTTCGCTTATATTCGGCTCAACTTCCCTGAGTTTTTCCCGGCCGTAAATTTCAAGGCCCGGCACACCGTTTTTGTTTCCTCTTTCAAGCAGTTTCTCTAGGGTTTTCATTTCTTCATCTGAAAAGGCAACCACAAGGGAACCTATGGGCTTGAAGGGTACGGAAAGCTCTTTGCACACCTTGGGCATAAGGGCCGTGCCTTCAACATTGAATCTGGCTTTAAGGGTACCGGGTATGGCATCAAAACCGGCGTGAACTATGGCAGAGTTTGCCTTTGAGGTACCCATTGCCATATCGTTACAGCGTTCAATCAGAGCGGTTCTGATGTTATAGCGGCTCAGCTCTCTGGCCGCAAAGGCGCCGATTACGCCTGCGCCTATAATTGCAACATCATAGTTCATTTGTTCATCCTCCGAATATTTTTCCAATCAATAATTCTATCACACTATATATATTTATGCAACAAAATTATTTATATGTAACCTTATTCAGCCCCAGGTTTAAATTTCCAGTTCGGACATAACATCCTTCAGGCTGCCGTTTATGCACAGGTTAAACATGGAGTCCATATCCGTTTTTTCTTTATTGATAATCACAAGGTTTCTGCCCCTGAAGTATCTTATGAATCCCGCCGCCGGGTAAACCCTGAGGGACGTGCCGGCAACAATCAGGGTATCCGCCTGCTCAATGGCTCTTACAGCCCCTTCAATGCACCTTTCATCAAGGGATTCTTCATATAAAACCACATCCGGTTTCACCGTTCCGCCGCAGGAGCATTTCGGTATGCCGTCGCTGTTTATTATGTAATCGATATCATAAAATTTACCGCAGTTCATGCAGTAGTTTCTGAAAACAGAACCGTGCAGTTCAAATACATTTTTGCTGCCGGCGGCAGTGTGCAGCCCGTCAATATTCTGGGTTACAATGGCCTTGAGTTTTCCTTGTTTTTCAAGCTCCGCCAGCTTCAGGTGGGTAATGTTCGGCTTTGCATCCGGGTAGTAAAAATACTTTTTATAAAATTCAAAAAATTCCTTGGGATGTCTGTCAAAAAAGCTCCTGCTGATTATCTGCTCGGGAGGGTATTTGTAGTTCATCATATATATTCCGTCGGCAGAGCGGAAATCCGGTATTCCGCTCTCGGTGGATACGCCTGCGCCGCCGAAAAATACAATGTTGTTTCCCTCTTTGATTATCTCGTTTAATTTTTTGATTTTTTCGCTTTCCATAAAATCACCTCTGAATAGATAATAACACCACAATTTGTACTTTTCAATGCACTTATCAACAAAATGTAGTATTTTTATATTGCATATTTTATTTTTTAATGATATAATATAATAACACTTTATATTTAATTATTATTTTTATATATGGGGAGATGAACCGAATGGCTGATGTTCCGAAGAAAAAGCAACCGGCCAAAGGTGCAAAAAAGAATACCCCGGCCAAAAAGCCGGAAGAAAAATCCAAAGGTAATGCCGCCGCCCTCAACAGGCAGAAAACGGCCATTATCCTTTTCGGTATAGCAGTGCTGTCGGGCTGCCTTGTCTTTATTGAGGGCGAGAGCGGCTGGGCTCTCTGCCACTCATTTCTGTTCAGGGTTTTCGGCGCCTGCTCCTATCTGCTGCCTTTTGTGCTTATGTATATTGCAATAGTCTGCGCCAAAGACAGGCCCGATACCAGAATGAGCAACAATGTAATAAGCGCCTCGGGCCTTATGCTGTTTGTGTGCGCCACGGCCCATATTTTCCGCAGCCCTGCCGAGTATTTCCTTACAAGTGAAATTGCCGCTCAGGTCAAAGAGGCCTGGGAAAAGGGCACAGGCGGCGGTGTTGTGGGCGCTGTGTTCGGCGGAGCCATCTGCAAGCTTCTCGGCAAAACCGGCGCAGGCATACTTACCGTTGTGCTGCTGGTTGTTTTCATACTGCTTGTTACCGGCACCACCCTTCCTCTGCTGGCATCTTACATAAAGAAGCCCGTTAAGAAAGTCGGCGAGTTTACCGGCGAGCAGTTTGAAAAGAACGCCCAAAAGAGAGAAGAGATAAGGGCAAGAAAAGAGCAGGAAGAGGAAGAAAAGAAAAATAAGAAACCTCCCGAGCTCCCCGATGATAACGGAACTTCCCACAGAGGTAAAACAAGAGTACCCGCAGTTCTCATAGAGCCGGATATGCCTCCCGTTGTTGCGGCTCCTCCCGTTGCGGTTGATGCTCTGCCAAAGCCCATAAGCGGCACAGGTAGTTCTCTTGTGCCCGAAATGGCTGCCGGCGAAAGCGCCGCCCCCGAAAAGAAGCTCGCAAAGGTTCCCGATAAAAAATCGGGCAAACAGAAGCCCGAAAAGCCGGATGAAGAAAAATTCACTCCTCCTCCCGAGCCTGAAAAACGCAAAAAAGGCAAATATGTTTTCCCGCCTATTGCCTGCCTCGAAAAACGTGCATCCTCCGGCGGAGCCGGAAATCAGGATGAGATGATGAGCGGCGCCAATAAGCTTATCGCCACCCTTGAAAGCTTCAAGATAAACGCTACGGTTACCAATATCAGCAGAGGTCCCTCAGTCACAAGGTATGAGCTGGTCCCCGAAGCGGGCGTCAGGATTAATAAAATCACATCCCTTGCGGATGATATTGCCCTTCGCCTTGCGGCGGAGAGCGTAAGGATTGAGGCTCCCATCCCCGGCAAATCCGCCATAGGCATTGAGGTTCCCAACAGCGCAAAGTCCATGGTATCAATGCGTGAAATAATTGATACCGATCAATACAGGGCAGGCGCTCTCAAGAGCAAGCTCAATGTTGCTCTTGGCAAGGATATCACCGGCAACATTATCACCGCAGACCTTGCCAAAATGCCCCACCTGCTTGTGGCGGGCACCACGGGTTCAGGTAAATCCGTATGCCTCAACACAATGATTATCAGCATTCTCTATAACGCATCTCCCGATGATGTAAAGCTTCTTATGATTGACCCCAAGATGGTCGAGTTTACCGTATATAACGGCATAGCTCACCTTCAGGTGCCCGTGGTTTCAAATCCCCGCAAGGCCGCCGGCGCTCTCAGCTGGGCGGTAAGCGAAATGGAAAAACGCTACGCTTCTTTTGCAGCTACCGGTGTCAGGGATATCAAGGGCTACAATAAACTTGCCCAGACCGATGAAAGCCTTGAAAAAATGCACCAGATTGTCATTTTCATTGATGAGCTTTCGGATCTTATGATGGCCTCTCCGAAAGAGGTTGAGGACTGTATCTGCCGCCTTGCCCAGATGGCAAGAGCCGCAGGCATTCACCTTGTAATTGCCACACAGAGGCCTTCCGTTGATGTTATCACCGGTATTATCAAGGCAAATATCCCCTCAAGAATAGCTCTGTTTGTTTCATCGCAGACAGATTCCCGCACAATAATCGATCAGGGCGGCGCTGAAAAACTGCTGGGTAACGGCGATATGCTCTTTAACCCCGTAGGCGCGTCAAAGCCCACCAGAGTTCAGGGCTGCTTCATTTCCGATGAAGAGGTTGAGGCGGTTGTGAATCACATCAAAACTCAGGCCTCTGCCGAGTATGATGATGAAATTATGCAGGAAATCGAGGCCAAAGCCGCCGCTTCGGGCGGTAAGAACGGCGAGCAGGAGGATTCCGGTGATGATACGGATCCCATGTTCAATGATGCCGCAGAGGTTGCCGTAAATATGGGCCAGGTTTCCACCACAATGCTTCAGAAAAAGCTGAAGCTCGGTTACGCCAGGGCCTCAAGAGTTATGGATCAGCTTGAGGAGAACGGCATAGTAGGTCCCTCCGAGGGCGCAAAGCCCCGTAAGGTTCTCATTACAAAGCAGGAGTGGTATGAGCGCCAGGCTCTTGCTGCAGGCGGCACCGGCAAAGATGAGCAGCTTGAGTTTGATGATCTCAGCGTTTCCGGCTCCCCCGTAAACAGTCAGTCGGAATATGAAGCCCCCGATGAAGAGGTTATTTACGAGTCGGAAGATACCGGAGAGTTTATTGAAGACGAATCTGAGGATGAACCCGCTGAAGAGGAAATCTTTGACGAGCCCGAAGAATTCGATGAACCCGAGGAATTCGACGAGCCGGAAGAGCCTGAAGAAATTCTGCAGTTCCCCGTGCTTGAAGAGCCGGATGAACCCGAAGAGCTCAGCGAATCACATGCAGATGATATTTCCGATGAACCGGAGGAGGTTGAGCTTTCCCCTGAGGAAGTACCCTGGGATGAGCCGGCAGAAAGTAAACTGCCTGAGGAAGAACCCCCTCAGGAAACATATTACGATAAGCTTGATGATGAACCCGTTGAGTATGAAGTTTTTGATGACGGCTATGAGTACGCCGAAAAACCCGCCGATAGCGAAGAGACGGATTATGAAAACGAAGCCCCCATTGTTTATATAGATGATATTCTTAATGACGGCGATGATGATGAGGGCGATGACGATGATATAGACAGCTACTTTAACTAAGTAAGGACGGAGTATGGGCTTTTTACCTATCTCAAAACAGGATATGGAGCAAAGAGGCTGGGATGCCCCGGATTTTGTCTATGTTTGCGGGGATGCCTATGTTGATCACCCCGCCTTCGGTATGGCAATCATAACCCGCGTGCTTGAAAAGGCCGGGTTCCGTGTGGCCGTCCTCGCTCAGCCGGATTGGAAAAGCACCGCCGATTTCACCCGCTTCGGCAGGCCCCGCCTCGGCTTTTTTGTAAGCAGCGGCAATATTGATTCAATGGTAGCCCATTACACCGTAGCAAAAAAGAAAAGGTCCTTTGATTATTATTCCCCCGGCGGCAAAACGGGGTTAAGGCCCGACAGAGCCGTAATTGTTTACTGCAACAGGATAAGAGAAGCTTACGGCGAAATTCCCGTTATTATCGGGGGGCTTGAGGCCTCCCTTCGCAGGTTTGCCCACTATGATTACTGGGATAATAAAATCCGCCGCTCCATACTTTTCGATTCCCAGGCGGATCTTATATCCTACGGTATGGGCGAAAAATCCGTTGTTGAAATAGCCCGCCGTCTTCAAAGCGGAGAAAAAATATCCGATATAAGAGATATACGGGGCACATGCTACGCCTGCGATGTGCGGGAAACTCCCTATTCCGGCGCCGAGTGTCCCTCTTTTGAAAATGTTGTCGCTTCAAAAAAAGAATACGCCGTATCCTGCCGTATTCAGCAGGATGAGCAGGATTTCTTCCGGGGCAAAGCCGTAAAGCAGAGGCACGGCAGTAAAATGCTGGTGCAGAATCCGCCATCAATGCCCCTTTCTCAGGATGAGCTTGATGAGGTTTATGAGCTCCCCTATGAAAGAAACTGGCACCCGGTTTACGATAAGGACTCCGGTGTTCCCGGCATTGATGAGGTCCGCTTTTCCATTACCCATAACAGAGGGTGCTTCGGCGGCTGCAATTTCTGCTCCCTCGCTTTTCATCAGGGCAGGTATGTTACCTCCCGCAGCAAAGAGTCAATTATCAGAGAAGCCCAAAGCTTCATAAATCAGCCCGGCTTCAAGGGCTATATTCACGATATAGGCGGCCCCACCGCCAATTTCCGCAATCCCTCCTGCAAAGGTCAGGAGGAAAGGGGCCTGTGCAAAGGCAAACACTGCCTTGCCCCGGAGCCCTGCCCCCGCCTTACGGCGGATCACAGCGAATATCTTGATATCCTCAGGGCGGTAAGAAACCTGCCGGGTATCAAAAAGGTGTTTATCCGCTCAGGCATAAGGTATGATTATCTTCTTAAGAATAAGGATGATACTTTCCTGCGTGAGCTGGTAAAATACCATGTCAGCGGTCAGCTCAGAGTTGCCCCGGAGCACTGCTCCGCCGCCGTGCTGGATAAAATGGGTAAGCCCCATATTGAGGCCTACCTTGAGTTTTCAAAAAAATACTTTTCCCTTAGTGAGAAGGCAGGCAAGGATCAGTACCTTGTTCCCTACCTTATGTCATCCCACCCGGGCAGTACCCTTAAAGAGGCGGTTGAGCTTGCCTGTTTCCTCAAACGGCTTAAAATCCGCCCGGAGCAGGTGCAGGATTTTTACCCAACCCCCGGCACAATCTCAACCTGCATGTACTATACAGGCCTTGATCCCTACACCCTTAAAGAAGTTTATGTATCGGTCAATCCTCACGAAAAGGCTTTGCAGAGAGCCCTGCTCCAGTATTATGATCCCAAGAATGCAGACCTTGTGCGCGAGGCCCTCATAAAAGCAGGCAGGAGAGACCTTATAGGCTACTCTGCAAAATGCCTTGTTGCTCCCTCGGGAAGAGGGCAGAGCGGCAGAGGAGATTATCATCCCAATGAAAGAAAAAAGAAGTAAAAAGCCACTTAAAATAATTGCTTTTATCGCGTTTGCCGCAGCGGTTCTTGTTTTTCTCGCCGCAAACGGAGGTATCCTCTCAGGCCTTGAAAATACTCTGGGCAGTAAGAAGAAAAAGCCTCTTGACGATACGCCGTTTTATATCTGCTTCTGCGATGTGGGGCAGGGGGACTGCACTCTCGCAGTGTGCGGCGGCAAGTCCCTGCTTATTGATGCGGGCGAAAACGGATATGAGCAGAAGGTTTTCAACTTACTTAATTCTGCAGGCATAAAAAAGCTTGATTACATTATTGCAACTCATCCTCATTCCGACCACATAGGCGGCATACCCGAAGTGCTTGATTATTTCGGGGCAGGCGTACTTTACTCCGTAAGAACAGATCCCAAGGAACTGGATGCGGCCGTAACCTATTCCGCAATGATGAATGCCGCCGAAGAATGCGGAGCCCGGGTTGAAGAGCCCCGGCAGGGGATTTCCTTCATGCTTGGCGATGCGAAGGTGGAGTTTGAGGGCCCGGTTTCCTTTGAGGATGAAAATTTAAACAACAGCTCGGCAGTAACAAAAATAACCTACGGCAAGCAGACTTTTCTTATCTGCGCCGATGCGGAAGAAGCCGAAGAGCGTGAGATTATCGAAAGCGGCGCCGATATTGACTGCGATGTTATCAGAATAGCCCACCATGGTTCCGCCGGCTCCTCAAGCGAAGCTTTTCTTGAGGCGGCAACCCCGGATTACTGCGTTATTTCCTGCGGCAGGGATAATGACTACGGTCACCCTCACGATGCCGCCCTTGAGCGTATGCGCCTTTTTACGGATGATATTTACAGAACGGATTTAAGCGGCAGCATAACCTTTACCTGCAGCGGCGGTAAAATGAAGGTTACTTCCTCAAATAATCCTTGAATATCCGCCTCGCTTATTATATAATAAATAAGATACTCCGCATTTTGGAGAATGATATATGACAGATAATCAGAAATTCTCGGTTTCCGCCGAGGAAAGAGAAAAGCAAAAAGAATATATGCTCCTTGCAGGTGAAACGGTCCTTTCCCTTTTCGGGCCTTCACCCAAGGCCTTTGTGCATACCTACGGCTGCCAGGCAAATGTGTCGGATAGCGAACGGCTCAAAGGTATGCTTTCTGAAATGGGATTCGGTTTTACGGATGTGCTTGAAGAGGCGGATCTTATTCTTTACAACACCTGCGCTATCAGGGAGCACGCTCAGGACAGAGTCTTCGGCAATGTGGGGGCTCTCAAAAATCTGAGGCTCGCAAAGAAAAATCTCCGTATAATGCTCTGCGGCTGTATGGTTCAGCAGGCATCCGTTGCCGAAAAGATAAGAAAAAGCTATTCATTTGTTGATGTTATTTTCGGCACCAATGCAGGCCACCGCCTGCCGGAGTTTGTTTACAGAACCCTTGCCAAAGGCGAAAAGATATGCGAAATACCTCAGGGCGACGGCTTTATCTGCGAAGATCTCCCCGTGGTAAGGGACAGCAGCTTTAAAGCCTGGCTCCCCATAATGTACGGCTGCAACAATTTCTGCAGTTACTGTATAGTGCCCTATGTAAAGGGTCGCGAAAGAAGCAGAGACCCCCGCCTTATTATTGAAGAAGCAGAAAATCTTGTTAAAAGCGGATATAAAGAAATTACCCTTCTGGGGCAGAATGTGAATTCCTATGGCAAAAGCCCTTCCTTCGGTTATGACTTTTCCCGCCTGCTCCGTGAAATAAATGATATTGAGGGGGATTTCATAATCCGGTTTATGACCTCCCACCCCAAGGACTGCACCCGGGAGCTGCTTGATACAATGGCTTCCTGCAGCAAAGTTGCAAAGCATCTTCATCTTCCTTTCCAGAGCGGATGCAACAGGGTGCTTAAAGAGATGAACAGAGGCTATACCCGTGAAAAATATCTGGAGCTTCTGAATTACGCCTATTCCGTTATGCCGGAGCTTTCCGTAACATCCGATGTTATTGTGGGTTTCCCCGGCGAAACCTATGATGAGTTCTGCGAAACTCTTGATCTCATCCGGCAGTCCCGCTTTACCTCGATGTTTTCCTTTATCTATTCACCCCGCCCGGGCACAAAGGCCGCCGCTATGCCGGATCCCGTGCCTGAGGAAGAGAAGGGAGTATGGTTCAGGGAACTGCTTGCGGTGCAGGAGGAGATTGCCACAAAGCGCACCTCAGAAACCGTAGGCAAAACCTACAGGGTTCTTTGCGAGGGCAGAAGCAAGCAGGGCCTTGTTTCCGGAAGAACCGGAGGCAATGTTATAATCGAATTCCCCGGCGGTGATGACTGCATAGGCACTTTCAGGGATGTAACCGTTACGGAATCCCTCACCTGGATTTTAAGAGGACAGCTGTGCAACTGATAAAGTTTTACGGCATTAATCTTATAAAAACACGATTGGAGAAAGACATGGATATTATTGTTGAAAAAGCAAGAGAACTGGGCGCACTTCTTCAGAAGGATGAAAGATACCTTAAGTTTGCCGAGGCCCAGAAGGTAAACGAGAGCGATACCGCCCTCAACGAGCTTATTGCAAAGTTGCAGTTTGCTCAGTCCGCTTTTCAGGCCGAGGCCGCAAAGCCGGATAAAAGCGAAGCAAAGCTTCAGGAACTTGATAAAGAGTTCGGTCAGCTTTATGCCCAGATTATGGCAAACCCCAATATGAGGGCTTACGAAGAGGCCGCAACAGAGATTGACTCCCTTATGAAGTACATCAACGCAATTTTTACCCTCTGCCTTCAGGGCGAGGATCCCGCAACCTGTGAGCCTCACGAGGAGCACGGCTGCTCCTGCGACTGCGAAAGCTGCAGCGGCTGCAACTGATAACTGTCGGGGCCGGCGGAGTATATAATCCGTCAGCCCCGGTTTCCGATGTTTGTTCAGATGTTTATTGAAAGGTCAGGTAAGCATAAATGGCAGAGTACACACCCATGATGAAACAGTATTTTGAGATTAAAAAGCAATACCCGGATACTATCCTTATGTTTCGTCTGGGTGATTTTTATGAGATGTTTTTTGAGGACGCCAAAACCGCATCCGCAGAGCTTGAGCTTGTTCTTACCGGCAGAGACTGCGGCCAGCAGGAGCGCGCCCCCATGTGCGGCATACCTTACCACGCCTGTGACAGCTACATAGCCCGCCTTGTATCAAAAGGGTATAAGGTTGCTATCTGCGAGCAGCTTGAAGACCCCGCCCTTGCCAAAGGCATAGTTAAGCGCAATGTTACCAGGGTTATCACCCCCGGCACAGTAATTGAGAGCACTATGCTTGATGAGGGCAAAAACAACTTTCTCGGCAGCGTATGCGTGCTGGATGACGGTGCAGGCGTATGCTTTACCGATGTTTCCACAGGGGATATGTACGCCGCCTCATTTGAGAGGAAAAGCTGCGGCAAAAGCATAATAAACGAGCTTGGCAGATTTGCCCCAAGAGAAATAATCGTAAACTCCGCCGTTGTTTCCATTCCCGAAATCGGCGAATTCATTAAGAACCGTCTCAGCGGCACAACCTGCGAGCTGCTTGATGACGGGTGCTTTGATCTTTCAATAAACACCGGAATAATTCTCAGGCACTTCGGCGTAAAATCCGTTGATGATTTAACGGAAAAACCCGGCGGCGCCCTTATCGGCGCAATCGGCAGCGCTCTTTCCTATCTTAAATCCGTTCAGAAAAACGAGCTTGAAAATATCCGCTCAATCAATTTCTACGGCGAAACCAGCTACCTCAGGCTTGATGTTTCATCTCTGCGCAATCTTGAGATTATAGAAACCCTCCGCTCAAGAGAAAAGAAGGGCTCCCTGCTCTGGGTGCTTGATAAAACCAAAACCTCCATGGGCAAAAGAATGCTCAGAGCATGGATTGAAAGGCCCCTTATCAATATGGGCGGCATCACCAAACGTCATAACGCGGTAAAAGAGCTGTACGATTCCTCCCTGCTCCGGGATGAGATTACCGAGCTTCTCAGCCGCTGCCAGGATATTGAGCGGCTTATTACCAGAATTTCCTACGGCACAGCAAACGCAAGAGAGCTTAAAGCCCTTTCATCCTCCCTTGCAATTATTCCCGAAATAAAAACAAAGCTTGAAAACTCCCGCTGTTCTTTGCTTAAAGATATAAACAAAGATCTTGAGCCACTTGAGGATATAACCGCAATTATTGAGAACGCCATTGTTGATGAACCCCCGTTTTCCGTCAGAGAGGGCGGTATGATAAGGGACGGCTTCAATTCGGAGCTGGATGAATACCGCAATATCATAAAGAACGGCAAAGGCTTCCTTGCGGATATCCAGATGAGGGAGCAGGAAAGAACAGGCATCAAAAAGCTGAAAATCGGCTACAACCGGGTTTTCGGCTACTATATAGAGGTCAGCAATTCCTTCAAGGAGCTTGTGCCCGATGACTATATCAGGAAGCAGACCCTTGTAAACTGCGAAAGATTCATAACCCAGGAGCTTAAAGAGCTTGAGGCAAAGGTGCTCAGCGCCCAGGAAAGAACCACGGGCCTCGAGTATGAGATATTCAATACCATCAGGGCCAAGGCCGCCGAAAAGATTTATGAAATTCAGCGCACCGCGTCGGCCCTTGCTACTCTTGATACCCTCTGCTCCTTCGCCTTTGTTGCCACAGAGAATAACTATGTCTGCCCGGAAATGAACGCCGGCAGCGAAATAATAATCACCGACGGCCGCCACCCCGTGGTGGAAAAGATGATCGGCTATCCCTTCGTGCCCAATAACACTCACCTTGATTCGGGGGATAACCGCTGCGCCATAATCACCGGGCCCAATATGGCGGGTAAATCCACCTATATGCGCCAGGTTGCTCTTATCTGTATAATGGCTCAGGCGGGCTCCTTTGTTCCCGCCGCATCCGCCCGGCTGTGTATAGTGGACGGCATTTATACCCGTATAGGCGCTTCGGATGACCTTGCCTCCGGTTCCTCAACCTTTATGGTGGAGATGAACGAAGTTGCGGATATTCTCAAAAACGCCACAGCAAGAAGCCTTATAATTTTTGACGAAATAGGCAGAGGAACCTCCACCTATGACGGCATGAGCATAGCAAGGGCTGTGCTGGAGTATTCCTCCGATAAAAAGAAACTCGGCGCCAAAACCCTTTTTGCCACCCATTACCACGAGCTTACGGAGCTTGAAAACAAAGTTCCCGGCGTTAAGAATTACAACATCGCCGTCAAGAAGAGGGGAGATAACATTACTTTCCTCAGGCGCATTGTTCCCGGCTGCGCCGACGGCAGCTACGGTATTGAGGTTGCAAAGCTTGCAGGGGTTCCCTCATCCGTGGTAGAAAGAGCCAAAGCTGTTCTTAAAGAGATTGAAGAGCAGCAGGGCGTTCCCGTTTCCGTTTATCCGGATTCCGTTCCGAGCAGTGAGCCGGACCAGCTCTCCTTTGCTTCCGGCGGGGAGCAGTCAATCCGTGAAAAGCTCAGAGAGATAGATATAAATACCCTTACCCCCATTGAAGCAATGCAGACTCTTTACGATTTAATTTCAATGGCCGGCGAATAATCCGTTTTAAGAAAGGAAGTGATTCTGTGCCGAAAATCAAAGTAATGCCCAAACATCTTGCCGAGCTTATTGCCGCAGGCGAGGTTGTTGAAAGGCCCGCCTCCATAGTCAAGGAACTGCTTGAGAATGCCATAGATGCCGGCGCAGATACCGTAACCGTTGAGATTAAAAACGGCGGCATTTCCCATATCAGGGTAACGGATAACGGCTGCGGCATAGCAAGGGAGGATATCAAAAACGCCTTTGTAAGCCACGCCACAAGCAAAATAACCACAGCGGAAAACCTTAATTCAATTATGACTCTCGGTTTCAGGGGCGAGGCCCTTGCCAGCATTGCGGCGGTTGCCGCCGTTGAAATGCTCACAAGAACCGGGCAGGAGAATATAGGCACACGGTACTGCATTGAATACGGCGAAGAAAAGCTTACCGATGATGCGGGCTGCCCCGTGGGCACCACGATTATCGTACGCAACCTGTTTCTCAAAACCCCGGCCCGTATGAAGTTCCTCAAAAAGGATGTTACCGAAGCTAACGCCGTAGCCCAGGTTGTGGACAGAATCGCCCTTTCTCACCCTGGTGTTTCCTTCCGCTTTATCCGCGAGGGCAAGCAGGTGCTCCTTACCAGCGGCAAAGGCGATATGCTCACCTGCATCGGCGAAACTCTGGGCAGGGATTTTGCCTCTCAGCTTATCCCCTGTGAGCAGGAGATAAACGGGGTTAAGGTATCCGGTTTTATCTGCAAGCCTCAGTATTCACGCCCCAACAGAAATATGCAGTATTTCTTCATCAATAACAGGTTCGTCAAAACCGGTACCGGTTCCGCGGCCCTGTCAGAAGCATATAAGCACAGCATAATGGTCGGCAAGTTTCCTTCCTGTGTGCTTAATATAGAGCTTGATCCTTCTGCGGTGGATGTAAATGTGCACCCCGCAAAAACAGAAGTGCGTTTTTCGGATGAAAAGCTCATATTCAACGCTGTTTTCTATGCCTGCAAAAACGCAGTTGCACTTGGTGACACACCCAAGCAGATAGATTCCATCGGCAAAAAGCCCGCTGTTTCCTCCGTCAAGGAATCCGGAACCGGCACGGGCGGCCGTTTTTCATACCGTAAAGCGGAAGAAAAGTCCAATTTCTGGCAAAGGTCTTCCGTTAAGCAGGGTGAAGATACCCCGGCGGTAATTGACCTTGCCCGTGAAATCCGCGAATCTGCTGAGAAGCCGGTACCTTTTGTGCCCGCAAAAGAAACCGTTACCGCTTCTTCGCCTGAGGAATCCGCTTTCGCCGATAAAAATCCCGTAGATTCTCTTGAAAGCATACTGCTTAATTCCCGGCCGGCGCAGAATGCATCTCAGCAACCGGAAGAAGAGCCGGTCTCCGTTAATGATGAACAGAATAACGATGCCGAATTCAATGAGGATGAATTCTTCCTTTTAGGCGAGGCTTTCCGAACATATATCATCTGCCAGTACGGCAAAAAGCTGGTTTTCATAGATAAACACGCTGCTCATGAAAGGATTATTTATGAGCGCCTTAAAGCCGGCAACGGGGAGAGGAGCGGCCAGATTCTGCTTATGCCCGTTACGGTTACCCTGTCCAAGGATGAATATTCCGCAATTCTAGAGAATACGGAGCTGCTCAGGAATTCCGGTTTTGATGCTGAGGATTTCGGCGGCGGCTGCGTGCTGGTAAGGGAATGCCCCATGGAGCTTTCTCAGGATGATATTCCCGATGTTATTGCGGAGATTGCCGGCAGATTTGTTGAAAAAAAGCAGGATGTTTCTTTTGAAAAACTGGATTGGATTTTCCACTCCGTCGCCTGCAGAAGCGCCATAAAGGCCGGGGATTTCACCACCCGCAAAGAGATGGAGATATTTGCAAAGCAGGTGCTTTCAATGCCGGATATCAGGTATTGTCCCCACGGCCGTCCCGTAATAATTGAAATGACTCAGAGAGAGCTGGAAAAGAATTTTGGAAGAGTGTAAAAAGAAGCTTTATGCCGTAGTTGGTCCCACGGCGTCCGGCAAAACCGCCCTGGGTGTTGAAATCTGCAAAAGAATAGGCGGCGAAGTTGTTTCCTGCGATTCCATGCAGATTTACAGGCACATGGATATTGCCACCGCAAAGCCCACGGCAAAGGAGATGCAGGGTATCCCCCATCATCTTATTGATTTCCTTGAGCCGGATGAAGTTTTCAGCGTTGCGGATTACTGCGAAAAAGCGGCAGAGGTTATCGATGATATTCACTCACGGGGCAGGGTGCCCGTTCTCGTGGGCGGTACAGGTCTTTACTACTCCTCTCTTGCAGAGGGGCTAACCTTCTTTGAGGAGAAAAGCGATTTTGAATACAGAGAACTACTTAAAGCCCGGGCGGAGGCCGAAGGCGGCGAGGTTCTCTTAAAGGAACTTGAGGCAGTTGATCCCGAAGCCGCCGCAAAGCTTCACCCCAACAATACGGGGCGCATTATCAGAGCCCTTGAGATTTATCACACAACAGGCAAAACAATCACTCAGCAGAATATCCTCTCAAAGGCGGGCGGCTCAAGGTATGATGTGAGAACCGTGTGCCTTGACGCAAGGAACCGGGATTTTCTCTATGACCGCATAAACCGGCGGGTTGCTGAAATGATTGAAGCCGGCCTTGTTGAGGAAGCAAAAAGGTTTTATGATTCCGGCTTCGGCCGCACGGCGGTTCA
This sequence comes from Clostridia bacterium, assembly GCA_017430535.1. Classification (GTDB taxonomy): domain Bacteria; phylum Bacillota; class Clostridia; order Oscillospirales; family Acutalibacteraceae; genus CAG-177. Next base: position 123,744 of record JAFRMR010000023.1, on the reverse strand, counting down.
GGCAATAGGTTATAAAGAGCTTCTTCCGTTCCTCAGAAATGAAAAAACTCTCTCCGACTGCGTTGAAAACCTCAAAATGCAGACCAGGCGGTATGCCAAACGCCAGCTTACCTGGTTCAGGCACCGTGAAAATATAGATTTTCTTTACATAGATGACGGTTTATCGCCGCAGGAGCTGGCAGGCACGGCGATTGAAATCTTCCAAAGGATGTGATTTGTTGAAAAGAGATAAGCTTATAAATGTGCTGGTAGTATCCGTTGCTCTTGTGCTGGTGCTTTTTCTCGGCGTGAATATATACAGATCCACCGGCAACTCATATAAGAAATCCATCGCGGTTGTTACCACCGTTGCAGATACCGTTGATGCGGAGCTTTTCATAATCAGAAATGAAGAAATCGTCAAGGGCGATAAATCCGGCGTAGTGGTACCTCTGGCGGTAAACGGCGAAAGAATAGGCAAAAACAGTAAAATTGCCGCTGTTTTTTCAAATGAACAGGCCGCCGAAAACTACGCCTCTGCAGAGGTTCTCAACAAAAAGCTTGAAAACTACCGTAAGATTGATAATCAGGTAAAGCTTGCAAACCTTGATATGAAAAAGCTCAGCGATGAGATTAACAGCGATTTTTACAGGATTCTGGATACTGCCTACAATAACGATTTTTCTGCCCTGTCCGAGGATGAAATGGCCTTCAGCGAAAAGCTTTCAAGGAAGAATATTTCCCTCGGCTATGAGGTTGACTGCTCCGCTCAGATAGCGGCTCTTGAAAGCGAAATAGCATCTCTCAAAGTATCCGATCCTTCGGATGTGGTTTTGGCGGAATATGCAGGCTATTTTGTCAGCAGACCGGACGGCTATGAGGGTGTGCTCACAGTCGACAGCATTGATACTCTCACCGAAGAGCAGCTTTCCGATGCCTTCAAGGCAGAAAAACAGGATGTGCCCGAAAACGCCATGGGCAAAATCATTACAGACTATGACTGGTTTGCGGCAGCCATTGTGGATGACGCCGAGATTGCCGAAACAGAGCCGGGCAGATCTGTTCGCCTTATGCTGGGTGACAGTGAAAAAGAAACTGTAAACGCCAAGCTTTATTCCAAAAAAATGCTTGAGGGCAATAAAATGCTCCTTGTGTTCAAATCTTCGGAAATGAACGATCAGATTGCCACAATCCGCAAAACCCGGGGCAAAATAGTTATGGGTGATTACACGGGAATCAAAATCAGGCGCGAGGCCGTTCGCTTCAACGAAAAAGGCGAGCCCGGAGTATTTATTCTCGAAGGCAATGTGGCAAAGTTCAATAAGATTGAAGAGATTTATTCAAACGAATCCGTAGTTGTGGCAAAGGATAAAACCGGTTCACCGGGATGGCTTGCCCGTTACGATGTAATTATTGTTTCCGGCAGGGGGCTTGAGAATGGAAAAATTATCTGAAAAATTTACGGATATTGAGGAGAACCTTAAGGTCATCCGTGAAAATATAGCCCGGGCGGCCGTTTCGAGCGGCAGAAAGCCGGAGGATATTTATTTTATGGCGGTTACCAAAACCGTGGAGCCGGCATATATAAACCACGCCCTTGCAAACGGTGTGAACCTGATCGGCGAAAACAGGGTGCAGGAATTCCTTGAAAAAGAGCCGGAGCTGAATCTTGAGGGCGTTTCTGCCCACCTTATAGGCCACCTCCAGAGCAATAAAGCCCGCAAAATTGTGGGCAAGGTGGATGTTATTCAGTCGGTTGATACCGTTGAGATTGCGGCGGAAATCGGCAAGCGCGCCGTAAACGCCGGAATTACCCAGAAAGTGCTTGTTGAAATAAATGTAGGCAACGAATGGAGCAAATTCGGCTTTCAGCTTGACGAGGTCGATGAAAAAATCTGCGAAATCGCCGGAATTGAGGGCGTAAATGTTCAGGGGCTTATGTGCGTTGCCCCGATTTGTGAAAAGAAATCGGATTTAATGAAAATTTTTTCAAATATGCATAATAAGTTTATTGACATTGACAGTAAAAAAATAGATAATATAAATATGAATATCCTGTCAATGGGTATGTCCGGTGATTATGAGGATGCAATTCTCGGCGGAGCCAATCTTGTCAGGGTGGGCTCGGCAATCTTCGGCCCCAGGCTTTACAGAGATAAGCATTAAAAGTTAATGATGCCGGCGGTTTTCAGCCAACGGCTTCCATATCAAGGAGGAAAAACAATGAACTTTAAAGAGAAACTTCAGAGCTGGATCAATGTTTCAGACGATAATTACATTGACGGCGCAGATCAGGATTACGAGGATGATTTTGATTTTCAGCCCAATGCAGAGCCCCGTCCCCAGCCGGCTCCCAAAACCCAGATGTTCCACTCAAAATCAAACTCCAATGTTGTAAGCATCAACGCCCAGAAACCTGCTTCCACCAAACCCAGAGTAGTCTTCCAGAAGATTGACAGGTTTGAGGAAGTCAACAAGGTTGCCGATATTCTCAAAGAGAAGAGAATCGTTGTGCTTAACCTTGAAACCTGCCCCAACGATGTTGCCCAGAGAATTATCGATGTTCTCTACGGCGTTTCTTATGCAAATGACGGCGAGTTCAAGAAAGTTGCCGGCAGAGCATATATCATCACCCCGAATAACGTTCCCGTAACCGGTGAATTGGGAGAGGAACTTGCCGGCACGGACGAAGAAGATTATTAACAGAGAGGTCAGGTGACTCCTTATGATCAGACCCGAACAGATTGCCAATGTTAAATTTACCCCCGTAAGTGCAGGTACCTACAGCGCAGAAGAGGTTGATGCTTTTGTCAAAGATGTTGCCGCCGCTTACAAAGAGGTTCTGGACCAGAATTCAGCCCTTGTCAAAAAGATAAGCATTCTGGCCGAAAAGGTAGAAAGCTACCGCCGTGACGAAGAAGCCATCAAGAGCGCCCTGCTTGACGCCCATAAAATGGCCGATTCCGTTACCAAAGATGCAGATTCCAAAGCCGCCTCTCTTGTTTCCGATGCCGAAAAGAAGGCAAAGGAGATTTCCGACGGCGCAGAAAAGCAGGCAAGCGAGCTTGCAGAGGCCGCCCGTCTTCAGGCCGGCGATATTGTCAATAACGCAAGAACCGCTGTTGCTTCCCTTCAGGAAAGAGCTCAGCAGGAAGCGGATAAAGCCGTTGCCAACGCAAAGGCCAAAGCCAATGAGATTATCGGCAACGCCAATAAAGAGGGCAACGCCATAATCGGCGAGAGTAAAAACGAGTATAATTTCTACAGCAAAGAGCTTGAAAGAATCAAATCCGAAATGGATAACTTCAAGTCTATGGTAGAGAATCTCTGCAGCGGCAATGTTACCATTCCCAAGGCGGAAATTCCCGTTTATGAGAAAAAGTATGCCGATGCTCCCGAGGCACCCGAAGAGGAAGAAATAAAGCCCGCTTTTACTTCTCCCGAAACTCTTATTCCCGATGAGCCGGTTGTTCCCGCTCCCGCAGCTCCTGTAGAGCACGTTGCTCCCGCAGAGCCCGAGCCGGAAGTCCCTGCTGCTCCTCAGGCAGAAGAGGCAGCCGATATTGACGGCGAAGAGGATCTTGACGATCTCTTTGATCTTTTCGAGGAAGGCGAAACCGCTCCCGCAGTTGATTTTGCCGCAAACCTTGATAATTTCGTGCCCGATTTCAATCAGGTTTCCGTTGATGAAGATGACGATGACGGCCTTGATATTCCGTCAGCCGCTCCCGCTGCTCCCGCCGCATCCGAAGCCGACGGCACAGAGGATGAAGATATCGACGCTTTCCTTAACGATCTTGACATCACCGGCGTTGAAGATGATGACGATGATGACGATGATATAACATCAATGTTCAACAGCCTGTTTGACTGATATGTTTCAGCTTATATCGGCGCTGCTCATAGCCGCGCTTGTGGGCATTGACAGGGTCAGCAAAATTCTTGCGGTTAATAATCTGAAGGATGCACAGCCCGTAAAGTTTCTTTTCGGCGCTTTTCAGCTCCGTTATACGGAGAATACGGGTGCTGCCTTCAGCGCCTTTTCAGGCAACACCGCAGTTCTTACGGTTTTTACCTCGCTGGTTATCCTGCTCTGCCTTTTCGTTATTTTCACCCGCAGGGTCAAGTCAAAGTTCCTGTGTGCCTGCCTCATTATGGTCACGGCCGGGGGCATAGGCAACCTCATAGACCGTTTCTCTCAGGGCTATGTTGTGGATTTCTTTGAGCCTCTCTTTATGAACTTTGCGGTGTTCAATGTAGCGGATATTTTTATCACTGTTGGGGCATTTTTGCTCATCGGCTATGAGATTTACGATTTGGTAAAGGAAAAGAAAAGCGCAAAAACAAGTAACAATGATTGAGTCTTTAAGTTCATTTGAATATAACGAACCGATTTCTTTTCGGATTGATGAAACCTGCACACAGGAGAGAATCGATAAAATTCTTTCCTGTGTGCTTGAAAGATTTTCACGCTCCTTTGTGCAGGATTTGTTCTCTGCCGGGGCAGTGCTGTGCAACGGCAAAGCCGTAAGCAAAAGCTACAGGCCCAAGGTAAACGATTTAATCGAATTTACCGTTGAGGAGCCAAAGGAGCTTTCAATCGAAAAAGAAAACATCCCCCTGAATATCATGTATGAGGATGACTGCCTGCTTGTGGTTGATAAACCCAAAGGTATGGTTGTTCACCCCGCTCCGGGCAATTACAGCGGCACCCTTGTTAACGCCCTTATGTATTACTGCGACGGCAAGCTTTCCGGCATAAACGGCGCAGTAAGGCCCGGCATAGTTCACAGGATAGATAAAGATACCAGCGGTCTGCTGGTTGTGGCAAAAAACGATATTGCCCATATCTCTCTTGCGGAGCAGATTAAAGAGCACTCGCTGGACCGTGAGTACAGAGCCGTTGTTTACGGCAGGTTCAGGGAACCGGAGGGTACGGTGGATGCTCCCATAGGCAGAAGCCCGTCGGACCGCAAAAAAATGTGCGTTACTGCAAAGAATTCAAGGCCTGCCGTAACCCACTATACCGTCCTTCGTGAAATGAAGGATTTTTCTTACATAAAATGTGTGCTTGAAACAGGAAGAACCCACCAGATAAGGGTTCATATGGCCCATATAGGCCATCCGGTGGCCGGTGACGGCGTTTACGGCCCCCGCAATGTTATTACTTACCTCAACGGCCAGTGCCTTCACGCCGCGGTGATTGGCTTTACCCACCCCGTAACGGGGGAGAGAATCAGGGTTGAATCACCCCTGCCGGATTATTTCACGGATTTTTTAAGGAGAAATGAATGACAGATAATAAGCCCTGTTCAAAATGGCTTGTTGCCTCTGATATAGACGGCACCCTCAATAACAAAAAGCGGAAACTGCCTGAAAGGAACCTGAAAGCAATAGGGGAGTTTGTTGAAAAAGGCGGGCATTTTACTCTTGCCTCCAGCAGAAACCCCCAGTCCATGTGGCGGCATTACCGCAACCTGCCCATAAAAACCCCGGGCATAGTTACCAACGGGGCGGGCATCTATGATTTCGAAAAAAGAGAGTACGTGGATTTCACATCCATCGGTACCAACGGTATAAATCAGATTTGCTATCTCAAAAGAAAATTCCCCACCCTTGATGCTATGGTGGTAACCAAGGATATGCTCTATATTTCAGGCCTGGGCCTCTGGAGCTACCTTTATGTTTTTATTGACCGTCTTACCCATAAGCATGTTATCAATATTAACCACATACCCAAAGAAAACTGGGGCAAGGTAATAGTGAACGGACCCTGGTGGCGGGTAAAAAAAGCAAAAAGAGTTTTCGCCTCTATCCCTGACAGGGATTTTGATATGGTGGATACCTCATTTGTTTCCTTTGAGATTCTGCCCAAAGGCGTCAACAAAGGCTCCTCGGTATTGAAGCTTGCTGAAATACTGGGGGTAGAAAAAGAAAATACGGCGGCAATCGGCGATTATTACAACGATAAAAAAATGCTTATGGCAGTTGAAGTATCCGCTTGCTGCGGTCAGGCTCCCAAGCCCATGAAGGCAATAGCGGATTATGTTACCTGCCACTGCAACGAAGGCGCCGTAGCGGATTTTCTTGAATATCTTGAAAACAATATTATCAAATAAATTTCGGGAGGTTTTTGTAATGGATGCAGCAGTAAAAAAACAGCTTAAAATCAAAGCGTGTAAAGCCAGAATGGGTATCATTGAGGGTGTTTACAACGCAAAATCCGGCCATCCGGGCGGTTCCCTTTCCTGTGTTGATATCATCACCTATCTTTATTTCAACCACATGAATGTTGACCCTGCTGATGATAAAGCTCCCGGAAGGGACAGATTCGTTCTCTCCAAAGGTCACGCCGCGCCGGCGCTTTACGCCGTGCTTGCCCTCAAGGGTTTCTTCCCCGAGGACTGGATTCCCACTTTAAGAAAGAGTGACTCAAAGCTTCAGGGCCACCCCAGTATGCGTTACACCCCCGGCGTTGATATGAGCACCGGCTCTCTGGGCCAGGGCATTTCCGCCGCCTGCGGTATGGCACTGGGCGCAAAGCTTTCCGGCGAGGATTTCAGAGTATATACAATTCTCGGTGACGGCGAAATTGAAGAGGGCCAGGTATGGGAGGCCGCTATGTATGCTTCCGCAAAAGGCCTTGATAATCTTGTAGCCGTAATTGATAATAACAACCTTCAGATTGACGGCACCTGCGCCGAGGTCAACTCCGTTTACCCCATCAACGAAAAGTTCAAGGCCTTCGGCTGGAATGTTATTGAGATTGACGCTCACTCCTTTGATGAGATTGATGCCGCATTCAATGCCGCAAAAGAATTCAAAGGTAAGCCCACCGCCATTATTGCAAAGAGCATTAAAGGCAAAGGCGTTTCATATATGGAGGATGTCTGCTCCTGGCACGGCACAGCCCCCAATACAGAGCAGTATCAGCAGGCAATGGCAGAGCTGAGCGAAGCCCTCAAAGAGCTTGAAGCATAAGGAAGGACAGGTGAATTATAATGTCAGATATCATTAAAATGGCAACCCGTGAAGCTTATGGCAAAGCCCTTGTTGAGCTTGGCGCGGTAAATGATAAAATAGTTGTTCTTGATGCCGACCTTGCAGCGGCAACCAAAACCGGTATGTTCAAAAAAGCCTACCCCGACAGATTCATTGATACCGGTATTTCAGAGTCAAATATGATGGGCGTAGCCGCCGGCCTTTCCACCACCGGTTACACCGTATTTGCCAGCACCTTCGCTATGTTTGCAGCCGGCAGAGCTTTTGAGCAGGTAAGGAATTCCATCGGTTATCCTCACCTCAATGTTAAAATCGGCGCAACCCACGCCGGCATTTCCGTTGGCGAAGACGGCGCCAGCCATCAGTGCTGCGAAGATATAGGCCTTATGAGAACCATCCCCGGTATGGTTATTATCAACCCGGCGGATGCCGTTGAGGCAAGGGCAGCAGTGTTTGCCGCCGCAGAGTATGAGGGCCCCGTTTATATGAGATTCGGCCGCCTTGCAGTTCCCTGCGTTTTCGGTGATGACTATAAGTTTGAGTGGGGCAAGGCCGTCACCCTTAAAGAGGGTAAGGATGTTACCATCTGCGCTACCGGCCTTATGGTAAATGAAGCAATTGAAGCAGAAAAAATCCTTGCCGCAAAGGGTATTGATGCCGAGATAATCAATGTTCACACCATCAAGCCCCTTGATGCCGAAACAATCTGCCGCTCCGCCGCCAAAACCGGCTGCGTTGTAACTGCAGAGGAGCATAATATTATCGGCGGTCTCGGCAGCGCAGTATGCGAAGCAATCTGCGAGGGCAGCAATCCCTGCCCTGTAGTAAGGCTTGGCGTTAACGATGTATTCGGCAAATCCGGCCCCGCGGTGGAGCTTCTCCACATTTTCGGCCTTGATGCAAACGGTATTGTTGAAAAGGCAGAGAAAGCAATTTCACTTAAGAAATAAGGTAGTGCAATGAGCGATAAACCCGTATTGAAAAAATCCCTTTTCGGCGGCTTCCGTAAAAAGGATGTAATTGATTATATTGAGAAGCTTCAGAGCGAAAATGTCAGCTTTAAGCGTGAGCTTGAAAACAGGGCGGAAAGCTCTGATGACAGTCAGGCTCTCAGAGCCGAGCTTGATGCCCTCAGGGCAGACTATGACAGCCTCAAAAAAGATTACACTGAGCTTGCGGATAAAAAATCCGGCACCGTTGTTCAGGATGCCGTAAACTACTCCGAAAGCCTTGTGGATGCCGCAAGGGAATCTGCCGCCGGAATATTGGCAAAAGCAAATGAAGCCGTTGCCGGTGCCTGCGCCGGTATAAGGGAAGCAAAATCCGGGGTTCAGAGCGCAAAAAATAATATTGATAATCAGCTGGATTCCGTTCAGTCCGATCTTGACTCGCTTGCAAAGAAACTGGCAGCCTGCTTACCGGAATCAGAAGGAGAATAATTGTGGCAACATTCAGTATAGAGCTTAAAGATATCCGCGCAGCTATACCGGAGCTTAAAGCCGGGGACAGAGCGGAGCTCAGCGGCGTATGTTACACCTCAAGGGACGCCGCCCACAAAAAGATATTCTCCCTGCTTGACAGTAACGGTCAGCTTCCTTACGATTTAAAGGATGCCTGCATTTATTTTGCAGGCCCCACTCCCGCCCCCGAGGGCAGGGTAATAGGTAGCTGCGGCCCCACCACCAGCGGCAGGATGGATGTTTATTCACCCCGTCTTCTGGACCTTGGCCTCGCCGCTATGATAGGCAAGGGCGAAAGAAGCGAAGAGGTCCGTAAGGCTATTATAAGAAATAAGGCAATTTATTTCTGCGCCATCGGCGGCGCCGGAGCTCTTTACGCCTCCTGCATTACAAGCTGCGAAGAGATTGCTTTCAAAGAGCTTGGCTGCGAAAGCGTAAAACGCCTTGTTTTAAAGGACTTCCCCGTCTATGTGGGTATAGACTGCAACGGAAACAGCATATATAATCACTGATTAAGGAGGATGGTGTCGGATATTCGTTTATCGGACATCATCCTTAATTTACAGCTTTAATAAATTGATAACCGGAGTAATTATGGAACAGTTAAAAATGTACTGGCTGCCCGGCACGCCTATTGAAGAGCCGGAACTTCCCGAGGGCTACTCTTTTTCAAATTTCAACCCCGAAACCGATATCCACGCCTGGGCGGAGTGCCTGCGCAACGGACGGCTTATAACCGATTATACAGATGAGGAAGGCTATGAGGCCACCATCACCCGTATTGAGGATATCTGTCCCGAAGAGGATATCTGGTTCCTTGATTATAAAGGGGAGCATATAGGCACCGTATGCGCCTTTGTTTTCAAAGACAGAAAAATCGGCGATATGCATATGGTGGGCATACGGGAGGATTTCCGCGGCAGAGGTCTTGCCAAATTTCTCAGCTATATCACCCTTAAGCATCTTAGCACCAAAGATATAAAGTTCATTTCTCTTACAACCGATGAATTCCGCAAAGCTGCAGTCAAAAGCTACCTTTCCGCCGGATTTCTGCCCGTTGAGTATGATTACGGAATGCAGAAGCGGTGGGAAGCAATACTGCGTGAATATAATGTGGATTCCGTGCAGATGCTTTATAATGACGGCACACCATATAAAATGCTTTATGCTCATTCAGATGAAGAGCCGCCCGTTAAAATCGGCGTGCTGGGCGCAGGCCGCGGCAAAACCTTTATGAAGTTCTGTAAGCAGAGCAACGAAGCCCGCCTTGTGGCTATCTGTGACAGCGACGAGCGCTGCCTTCGGGAGGTTAAGGAGCTTTACGGCGATGAGGCGCAGTACTATACGGATTTTGATGAATTCCTCAAATGCGGCATGGATCTTGTCGTGCTGGCAAATTACGGCAATGCCCACGCTCCCTTTGCTGTAAAGGCCCTGAAAGCCGGTATAAATGTAATGAGCGAGCTGCTGCCTGTGCAGACTATGAAAGAGGCGGTGGAGCTTGTTGAGGCGGCCGAGAGCAGCGGTAAGCTGTATCTTTATGCGGAAAACTGCTGTTATATGCCTGCACCCAAAAAGATGGCAAAGCTTTTCAGAACCGGCAAAATGGGCGCATTCCAGTACGGCGAAGGGGAATATCTCCATAACTGTCAGCCGGATTGGCACCACCACAGCCATTCCGAAAGAGGGCACTGGCGTAATACAATGTCCGCCTTTTATTACTGCACCCACGCCACAGGCCCCCTTATCCGTATGTCCGGTCAAAGGCCCGTAAAAGTTTCGGGCTTTGAGTTTCCCTATAATGATAAAATGTTTTCCATGGGAGCTCTGGGCGCCCCCTTCGGCGTTGAGATTATCACCCTTGAAAACGGCGGCCTTATCAAATGTATGCAGGGTGTAGGCCCGGTCAAAAACTCCCTCTGGTTCTCCTGTATGGGTGACAGAGGCATGCTTGAAACCCAGCGCAACCTTGAGGGGGATGAGGGCGTTTCCAAGCTCTATATGAAGGCGGATAAGGTCCTCGGCAGCGATGACGGCGAATATTCCGACCTTAACCTTTCAGACGGCCTCTCGGAGGAAGCCGACGGCTTTGACCACGGCGGAGGGGATTATTACCTTATGTATAACGCCTGTCAGGCTGTCAGAGGCAATAAACAGGCGGATGTGGTTGGCATATACGAGGCTCTTGATATGTTCCTGCCCGGTATGTTTGCCTATTTTTCGGCCCTTGATGGCGGTAAACCTCAGGATATACCGGATCTCAGGAACCCTGCGGAAAGGGAACGCTTCCGCAATGATACCAGATGCACCGACCCCGCTGTTGCCGGCAGTCAGCTTATCCCCTCAAATACAAAAGGCAACCCGGATATCCCCAATGAAATATATGAAAGTCTTAAACAAAAACTTGAAGCCGACCGTAAAAAGGAGAAATAAAATGAAAAGAATATCTGCGCTTTTTCTTGTGCTTGTTTTTGTTTTTGCAGCGGCATCCTGCTCTTCGGGTAAGAGCGAAACAGGAGAAACTTCATCCGAATCTCTGAGTTTAATTACCGAGGCGGATAATACAATCAAAGAAACCGAAAGCGTACCGGAAGCAACAAATAAAGTTTATGATGATTTAACCGGCTATGCCGTCACCTTTATTGACAGAAACATTGCCAATACAGAAGAGGAATACGGCCCTCTTGGGTCAAGCATCACACTTGGAAAAGGCTATGATATGATGATTGACGGCTTTGAGGGTATCCATTTTCTGGCAAATGAAAAAGCTTATAATGACGAGCACGGCATTTCCGATAAAAGCGCTGTTTTTGAAACCCTTTATACTTCTGCAGCCACAGAAGTTTATCCCGGCCTTGCCGCTGGCAAAACCTATGAAGAATATAAAAAAATCTTTGTTATGTCTCCTCTTGTTTATAATGGGGATTATGCCTGCTTTGTTTCTGAAACAAAGCTTATGCTGGGCAGCAGAAAAGCAACGGCATATCTGTTCTTCTATGATGCCGGTTCTCCCTGCACTTCTCTTGTTATCACCGCCGCTGAAAAACTTGATTATAAAACAATTGCCGTAAAAGAGGATGAAAGGGCAAACTACCCCATACTGTTCCTTGGCAGAAGCGCGCGGGAAATGAAAGACACCTACGGCGGCAAAGTGAATTTAAGTCTTGATGATTTTGATACCCCGGTTAAAAGAACCGCATATTTTATTGACAGTAATGAAAAAACCGAAGAAACCTTTGAAGAGGGTGCAACGGTTAAAAATGTAATCATCCGTTCGGATTCCTGCAATATCCTCCCGGACATAAAAATCGGCGACAGCGCAGAAGAAACCGCTGAAAAGTACGGGTTCAAATACGGATATTCCGAAGAAAGCGGAGAGGATTATCTTATAGGCACAGTTTTCATTTCGGGATATTTCACCGAGCTTTACTTTGATGTTGAAAACGGCAGTATAACGGGAGTATCCTGCCTGTGCAAACAGCTTTTCTGAGCAGAATAACAAACGGTAATACGGCGGCAGTTTGACCTGCCGCCGTATTTTTTAATCTGAAATATTGTATCCGGTTATCCCCGGCAAATCCACCTGAACTTTTCCGGAATAATTACCTTCGAGTTTTATATTCGCTTTGTTGTCCCGTATTTCCGCCCGCATATTTACTCTGCCGCTGGAAACGGGATATTTCTTTATTTCAATAACACTGCCCTCATATATCCACTCTGCCGGCACACCTCTGCCTATTATAAGGGCGCCGTCGGCTTTTTCGCATATTATTGAGTCAATAAGCACCTTGCTTGCAGTGCTCTGGCCCCACATATGGGGGCAGGAGCCGCCTCCGCCGGATGCGTGGTCAATATCCCAGGGTGAGTCATCTTTCGGGAATTTTATTCCCTCCCACCAGGAGTAGGGGCCGCTCTGAGCCCAGTCAATCATAAATTCATAGGCCTTTATGCCTGCATCTCTGTACCTGCTGCCCATAAGGGCGGCAGAGCCGTAGCCTGCATTATAGGCGGAACAGAAATAGCCGTGAGGGTAGCCACCGAAATTGTAAAAGCTGTCGCTTATATTTTCCCTCACCTTTGCGCTGTGCTCATAGGTGCTGTCAATAAGCCCGTTTATATAATCACTGCCCTTACCGCCGAAGAGGAAGCCGTCCCACAGCCATCTGCCGAAAAGGAACATACTCAGGCGGTTGGCGTCCCTCGGGTCGCTTCTTGAGGTTTCGGAGTTGGGCTTTTTCATATTCATCGGTATATAATCAATGCCATATTTTTCTATGGTCTGTTTAAGGCAGCTTTCGCAGTTTTCAAGCAGGGTGTTATATGCTTCTTCAGCCTTTGCCGCTTCATCCGCTTCGCCCAGCTTTTCGCAGATATATCTGTAGCATATAAGCCCCGTAAGGGCGGAAAAGTTATCCACGGTCCAGTGCCCCGGCGAATCAATGGCAATTGTTTCCTTCATTATGCCGTCTTTTGATATTGATTTAATAATATCAAGGGCATTGGATTTTATGTTTTCAAAACTGCTTTTTACAAAATCAATGTTGCCGGTTTTCTGAAGGTAAAGGGCAAAAAACCAGCTGTATTTCCACCGGGCATCCGGGTACTGCACATTCTTCAGGATAAAGTCCGAGTATTTTTCCACATCCCTGAAATCACCCAGCAAAAGCAGTGTATTCAGTATTCCTATAACATCGTGGTCAAAAACCCTGTCATAACCGTTTTCTCCCACGTGCAGCTCAAAGCCGTCCTTGCATATCATTGTGTAAATATATCCGGCTTTAAGGGCATCAGAAAGGCGGCTGTCCGGTATTTCAGTAATCTCAGTAAGAGGCTCAAGCCTTTTGAGCCAGTAGTTTTTCATTGCGGCATAGTGCTCGTCAAATCCGCCGCATTCCTTTATGCGTACGGCATCCGGCAGCTTGTAACTGCCGGCAAAACGGTCCGCAATCACAGCGTAATCCCTTGTTACGCTCTCATAGGGCTGCACCTGCTCCGGCTCATCCGTAAGGGGAATAAGATACTTTGATACGGGGCTCAGTTTAACCGCTTTTCCGGTTGTGTTTTCCGCAGTTATTCTTGAATAGGCGGTATCGTATATATTGCCGTCAACTGTCAGTTTATCTGAAAAATTCTTAACGGTGTATTTAACCCCGTCTTTTTCATATTCGCTCACAAGGCAGGGGAGGAATCCCTCGGCATTGTACCATTTTATTTTGCTCTCAATGTTTTTTACGCCGAAGGTTATTATCCTGTTTCCGCCGTCTCTCAGCAGAAAACTGCCGTCAATAAAGGCTATGGGAGCGTCCTTGTCGCCCTCACAGCCGAAAACAGAAACAAGCTCCGGGTATTTTTTGAAGGCGTATCCTCTGTATTCTCCGCCGGATACCTTGAGCTTGTTTACCATATTGAAATATACCGAACCTATAATTGAAAACCAGGGTTTTCTTGCCATAAAATCACCTTAATAAAGTATTCTTTTAAGCTCGGGAATAAACTGCTTAACATCAATATCGCAAAGCTTGTGCGCGTCTGTTCCTATATTGAAAACCGCGCCGGTTTCTCTGCCTATGCCGAAATATCTTTTGTGAAACACCGGGTCGCCGAAAACTGCCGGCACATTTATTTCCCAGGTTATTTCCTTTTGATTGGCCTTTTCCATTATATCGCCTATTTCATTATCCGTGAAGGCGGCGGTAACAACCCTGAAATCATCAAAACAGCTTATGTATTTTGCCATAAAGGGGTGGGCAAAGGCATCCGCCCTGCCGCTGTCAATCACCTTATCCATAATTGCCAGCATGTGCCTGCAGTAACCCCGTGGGCTTTTATCCTCCGGGTGAACCCAGTACCCCTGATGAAAGTGATTTGTGGTGTAAAGCCGCCAGTCAAGGGAATTGTCGCATTCCTCATCATCTGCGAATTTTCCTATATCGTAGGATGAAAGCTCCGCACCGATAAGCACTTTTACATCCGTTTCAATGTTTTCAATCTGTTTCAGAAGCGCAAGGCGCTGCACAGCCACCTGATTCTTTTCATCGGGGTAATTGTGGTCCGTAAGGGCAAGCACTTTTATCCCTGATTTTTCCGCTTCTTTTATCATATCTGCGGCAACCATTTCCCTTTTTGCGCAGTGGGAAAAGTTTGTGTGGGTATGGGTATTGTAGGCCGTCAGTTCATCAAGGTTATAGGTTTTTTCGTGAAGGAACATATATTAAAGCTCCGTTCTGAACAAAGTGTTGGCGTTTTTTCTTGCAGTATCGAGTATATCCTGCGCTGTTGTGTTTCTTACCGAGGCAAGAACCTGCGCAACATAGGGGATATAAGAGGAATCGTTCCTCTGTCCTCTGTAGGGTACGGGGGTCATATAGGGGCAGTCCGTCTCTGTCAGTAGCCTGTCATCCGGCACAGCGGCTGCCACCTCAAGGGGTTTGCGGGCGTTTTTAAAGGTAACTGCGCCGCCGAGGCCTATATACATACCCAGGTTTACAACTTCCCTTGCCATTTCGGCAGAGCCGGAAAAGCAGTGAACAACGCCCTTGGGCCTGTATTTTTTTAGCAGATTAAGGGTATCCTCGTGGGCCTCTCTGTCGTGAACCACAATGGGTAAATCCAGTTCATTTGCAAGTATTATCTGCTCCTCAAAAACCTTGAGCTGTATATCCCTCGGGGAAAAGTCGTAGTGATAATCAAGGCCGATTTCCCCTATGGCAACGCATTTTTCCTCGCCGCACATTTCTTTAACCCGGTCAAGGTAATCCTTATCCGCCTTGCCCACTTCGTGGGGATGTACTCCGCAGGCGGCATATATAAAATTATACTTCCGGGCGAGCTCAAGACAGGCCCGGGAGCTTTCAATATCAGAGGCGCAGTTTATTACGCCGCATATACCTTTATCGGGCAGGGATGAAACAAGCTCATCCCTGTCCTCATCAAAGGCTTCGCTGTCATAGTGCGCGTGGCTGTCGTATATATTGTTCATCAGCTTATTTTGCTGCCTTCAGGCACGCCTTCAAGGAACAGAACTTTAACATCGTCTTCCCCGGCAGTTGCCGCAAGTATCATACCCTGGCTCTCCACTCCGCACAGTACGGCGGGCTTAAGGTTTGAAACCAGTACCACGGTTTTGCCTATAAGGTCTTCCGGCTTATACCACTTTGCAATGCCGCTTGCAACGGTTCTGGGTTCTCCCGTTCCGTCGCTCAGGGTAAGCTGAAGCAGTTTTTTCGCCTTCTTTACGGGCTCGCAGGCCGTTACTTTCGCGGCTCTCAAGTCAACCTTTGCAAAGTCTTCTATGCCGATTTTTGCAACGCCTTCAATTTCCTCTTTGTGAGGATAATCGTTTTTGTTTGCGCCGTTAAGGGCCTCAAGCTCGGCAAGTTCTTTTTCCGCATCGATTCTGGGGAATATGATTTCGCCTTTCTGTACGGAATAGGTGCTCTCTTTGCCGAATACTCCGCATTCCTCCCAGTCCTCAATGGCTCCCAGCCCGAGCTGCTGCCTTATTTTATCTGAAGTTTCGGGCAGGAAGGGGGCAATAAGCACGGATATAATCCTTATGCTTTCGCAAAGGTTATATATAACCTGGGCAAGGCGGGGGATTGAGCTTTCCTCTTTTGCAAGGGTCCAGGGTGTGGTTTCGTCAATATATTTGTTGGTTCTTGAAATAAATTTCCATATTGCGGAAAGGGAATCGGCAAAGCACAGGCCGTCAAGGCTGTTTTCTGCATCTGTTTTTGTTTTGGCCGCAAGGGCAATCAGGTCATCATCCGGCTCGCCTTTTACTCTTTCTGCCGGTATGGTGCCGCCGAAGTATTTATCGGCCATTGCAACGGTTCTGGAAACAAGGTTGCCAAGGTCGTTTGCAAGGTCGGAGTTTATTCTGTTAATAAGGTTTTCGTTTGAGAAAACGCCGTCGGCGCCGTAACCAACTTCTCTGAGCAGGTAATATCTCAAGGCGTCAACACCGTATCTTTCCGCAAGCTTTACCGGGTCCACAACATTGCCTTTGGATTTGCTCATCTTTCCGCCTTCAAGCAGCACCCAGCCGTGGCAGTAAACCTTCTCCGGCAGGGGGATGTCAAGGCTCATAAGGAAAGCGGGCCAGTAAATGGTGTGGAATCTTGTTATATCCTTACCAATAAGGTGAACATCTGCGGGCCAGAATTTTCTGAACAGGCTGTCATCCTCACTGCCGTAACCCAGTGCGGTAATATAGTTTGTAAGGGCATCAAGCCACACATAAATAACATGGTCCGGGTTAATGGGCACGGGAATTCCCCACTTGAAGGTGGAGCGGGAAATGCACAGGTCCTGAAGGCCGGGCTTAATGAAATTATTTACCATCTCCGCCTGCCTCATTGAGGGGGCGAAGAAATCCGGATGGCTGTCATAGTATTCAAGCAGCTTATCCGCATATTTTGAAAGGCGGAAGAAATAGGCCTGCTCGCTGGCTTTTATAACCGGCCTTCCGCAGTCCGGGCACTTGCCGTCAACGGCCTGTGTTTCGGTCCAGAAGGACTCGCAGGGCTTGCAGTAAAGGCCCTCATAGCTGCCCAGGTATATATCGCCCTTATCGTACATCTTCTGAAAAATGAGCTGTACGGCTTTTTCGTGGTATTCATCTGTGGTGCGTATGAATTTATCGTTGCTTATGTTCATAAGCTTCCACAGGTCTTTTATTCCGTCAACAATTCTGTCAACATATTCCTTCGGGGTAACTCCGGCTTCCTTAGCCTTATCTTCAATTTTCTGGCCGTGCTCATCCGTGCCGGTAAGGAAGAACGTATCATACCCTCTCATCCTTTTGTATCTTGAAACAGCATCCGCCTGCACGGTGGAGTAGGTGTGGCCTATGTGAAGCTTATCCGAAGGGTAGTAAATAGGTGTGGTTATATAGAATTTTTTGTCGCTCATAATATCGCCTCTCTGTTATCTCAGCAGTGAAGCCGCGTCTTCATCCAGGAAGATAACGGCATCGCTGTGCTGCTGTAAAATTGATGCCGGGCACCGGGGAGTGACCGGGCCCTCTGTCATATCCAGTACCGCTCCGGCTTTTGATTTGCCGGTAGCGATAAGTATAATCTTTTTTGCCCGCATAATGGAGCCGATTCCCATGGTAACTGCATAACGGGGCATGGGAATATCATCAAAGTAAATTGAATTTGCCTCTATGGTGGAGTCCGTAAGCTTTACTTTGTATGCTTCATCCGAAAAGCTGTCCGCCGGCTCATTGAAAGCAATATGGCCGTTTCTGCCGATTCCCAGCAGCTGAATATCAATTCCGCCTTTGTCAAGAATGGCTTTTGCGTATCTTTCGCTTTCTTCCTGCGGATCTGCGTTTCCGTCAAGGAAATCCACATTATCCATATTTATATCTGTTTTTGAAAACAGATTTTCACACATAAATGTATAAAAACTGTTTTTGTGGGTTTTGGGAATATCGCAGTATTCATCCAGATTGAAAGTGCTTACATCTTTAAATGAAACCTTACCTTCGCCGCACATTCGGCTCAGGCACTTGTAGGTGGGCAGGGGAGTGGCTCCCGTGGCAAGGCCCAGCACGCACCGGGGATTACTGTTTATGTAATCGGCATAAAGCTTGCCGCAGGCTTCGCCTATTTCTTCGGGATTTTTAAAGATTTTCAATTCCATACCGCGCCTCACTTAATCTCAATTTCTCTGTGGCAGTCAGATGAATCATAGATTGCCTGCAGTATTTTGGAGGTGAGGATAGCGCAGTCAATATACTGGCTGTTGTGCCTGCCTGTACGCACGCAGTCAAGGAAGTCGTTAATCTCATTTTCGTACATATTCTCGGTGCGGCAGTCAACCTGTGTTTCTGTCAGCATTCCGTCCTTGACCCCGTAAATCTTGAAATCACTGCAGTATTGCATTCGTATACCGGCCTTATCGCCCATAAAGTCTATGAAGCACTCGCTCTCATTTATATTCTGAGCCCAGGCGCCGTTGAAGGATATAACGGGCCCCTCTGTGCGCACAATGCCGGTTACTGAATCATCCACATCGTATGTGCCGTTAAGGTTTTTGGT
The DNA here is from genome assembly GCA_017430535.1 of Clostridia bacterium. Taxonomy (GTDB): domain Bacteria; phylum Bacillota; class Clostridia; order Oscillospirales; family Acutalibacteraceae; genus CAG-177. Next base: position 105,254 of record JAFRMR010000023.1, on the reverse strand, counting down.
TTCTTCGGCCCACATACCTGTATAAACATAGTTTTTCATATCCTTACCCAGCTTGCAGAATGCTTCGCCGGAGGCCGTTAGGGGGGCAGGGTCGCCGCAGCAGTATAAAATCAGGTCAAGGTAATGCACGCCCCAGTCAATAAGAGCGCCGCCGCCGGAGCTTGCCTTTGTGGTGAAATCTCCCCCCAGGCCGGGTATTGACCTGTGAGCCCTGAAAGAAGCGTAAACATGGTAAACTTCGCCGAGCTCTCCGGCGTCAATAAGCTCTTTCACTTTGTTAACATAGGTGCCGAATCTGTTGCATACGCCTATGTTGAGTATTCTGCCGGTTTCGTGGGCAACCTTCTGCATTTCAAGGGCTTCGGAGAGCACCCTTGCCGCCGGCTTTTCGCACATGACATTTTTGCCGGCCTTCATGAAATCTATGGCTATAATTGAGTGAAAATCATTGTGGGTGCAAACGGAAACAGCTTCAATTTCAGGGTCGCTGAGTATTTCGTGATAATCGGTAACCGCCGTGCCCGTGCCGTACTTTTTAACACAGGCCTCCGCCTTTTCGGGAATTATATCGCAGAAATACTTTATTTCCGCATTTTCGTTTTTCATATACGCGGGGATATGGGCTGCGTTTGCTATGTTTCCGCACCCGATTACCGCGACTTTAATTTTACTCATAACAGCACCTCCGTGAAAATAAATGTACATAGTTAATAATAAACCATTATCTTTAAAAAGTAAAGAGAAAAGAAAATCAAATATAATCTATTGATAATATATCAAGCAATGTGATATACTTGTAAAAAATCCACCTGCAAGTCAAGGAGGAAGCTTTATGAGCAGATTTTCAATAGGTGTTATCATTGATTCGTTCAGAACAGATACCGTTTCCGCCGTAAAAAAAGCGGCTGCCTGCGGAGCTGAGGGCATACAGGTTTATGCCACCTCCGGTGAAATGGCGCCGGAAAATATGAATGCGCAGAAGATTGCCGCTTTCAGGAATCTTGTTGCCGGCGAGGGCCTTGTTGTTTCCGCCCTTTGCGGCGATCTGGGCGGCGGCTTCGGCAGCAGAGAGGATAACCCCGCCAAGGTTGAAAAATCAAAAAGAATTCTGGATCTGGCAAAAGAAATCGGCACGGATATCGTTACCACCCACATCGGTGTTGTGCCTTCCGATAAAAACCACGAGCGTTACAAAATAATGCAGGAAGCCTGCTTTGAGCTTGCCTCTTACGCAGATTCAATCGGGGCCCATTTCGCTGTAGAAACCGGTCCCGAAACCTCCGCGGTTCTCAGGGATTTTCTTGATTCTCTGGGCTCAACCGGCGTTTCGGTAAACCTTGACCCGGCAAACCTTGTTATGGTTACCGGAGATGATCCGGCAGGTGCTGCTTTCAACCTGAGAAAGTATATTGTTCACACTCACGCAAAAGACGGCAAACAGCTTTTCTATAAGGATCCTGAAATTGTCTACGGCCTTGTGAAGGATCCTCTTGTAACCGGCAGCAGTTTCCTTGAGGTTCCTCTGGGCGAGGGCAGCGTTCCCTGGGATGCCTACCTTGACGCCCTTGAAGAAATCGGCTACAAAGGCTTCCTCACCATTGAAAGAGAAGTGGGCGACAATCCCGAAAGGGATATTATCGCCGCCGTTGAATTCCTTAAAAGCAAAATCTGAGAGGTAATGCTATGAAAATCGGAGTAAGCAGCTACAGCTTCAATCAGCTTATTTCATCCGGCAGAGAGACCCAGATCAGCGTTATTAAAATTGCCGCCGAAATGGGCTTTGAAGGCATTGAGTTTACGGATTTAACCCCTCCCGACGGTCTTACCGAAAAGGAGTATGCAGTTAAAATCCGCGAGGAATGCGATAAATATTCCCTTCCGGTTATCAGCTACACCATAGGTGCCGATTTGCTGAAATACGGCGCAGACCCTTTCCGCGAGGTTGAAAGAGTCTGCCGCAAGGTTGATGTTGCCCGTATTCTGGGCGCTCCTTCCTTAAGGCACGATGCCGCCTGGGGAGTAGCGGAGGATAAAAGCGGATATACCGGTTTTGACAATGTGCTGCCCGTGCTCGTTGCCGGCTGCAGGTCAGTTACGGAATACGCGCAGTCAAAGAATATCGTTACCATGGTTGAAAATCACGGCACATTCTGCCAGCAGAGCAGCAGGGTTGAGAAGCTCATTACCGGAGTGAATCACCCCAATTTCGGCCTGCTTCTTGATATAGGCAATTTCAACTGCGCCGATGAAAGCAGCGAAAAAGCCGTCGGGGTTCTTGCGCCCTACGCAAAGCATGTTCACGCCAAGGATTTCTTCATAAGAAGCGGCAGCGGAGTAAACCCCGGCGAGGGCTTTTTCCGCTCCAGGGGAGGAAACTACCTGCGGGGCGCAATAATAGGTCAGGGCGATGTGCCCGTTTACCAGTGCGTCCGTATTCTTGGAAGGAGCGGCTACAAGGGCTGGATAAGCGTTGAATTTGAAGGCATGGAAGACTGCCTTACCGGCATAAGAATCGGCTATGAAAACCTTAAAAGATTTATAAGCGAAGGTGAATAAATTGACTGATACCGAACTTAAATCACTCATTAAGCAGAGCGAAACGCTTGAGCTCAATGATGATAGCAGGAAGAAGCTGGGCGGCGAATATGTAAAAACCCATATGGGCACAACTCACTATGAGCTCAAAGGCGAAGGTGAGGCAATAGTGCTTGTTCACGGCTATGCAAGCCCTTTCTGCATCTATGATAAAGTTTATTACAAGCTTGTTGAGCTTGGTTATAAAGTGCTGCGTTATGACCTTTTCGGCCGGGGGTTTTCCGACAGATTGCCTGAGAAAAACAGCGTTGATTTTTTTGCAAAACAACTTGAAGAGGTTACCGATGCCCTGCTGGGTGATGAAAGCTTTATTCTTATGGGTACCTCTATGGGCGGAGCAATTTCCGCCACCTTTATAAAAAACAATCCCGGCCGGGTTAAAAAGCTTGTGTGCCTTGCTCCCGCCGGTATGGATTCCCTGAAACCGCCTTTCTATATGTATCTGAGCAGCTGCCCTGTTGTAGGTGATATTCTCTTCAAGATTATGGGGGCCAAAATTCTTATAAAAGCCACCCAGAGGGAGCTTTATTTCTGCCCTCAGGAGGAGCAGGATGAGTTCACCCGCAAAGTAGCGCAGGCCTGCAGCTACAAGGGATTTCTGAGAAGCACCATTTCTTCTCTGAGAAATACCATAATGAAAACGAAAAAATCCACTTTGGGCTATAAAGCCGTTGCAGAGCAGAATATACCCGTTCTGCTCATCTGGGGCACAATAGACAGAACCATGCCCTATTATCAGCATGAGCGCTTTCTTGAGGTCTGCCCGCAGACGGAGTTTGTGTCCTTTGAAGGCAGCGGTCACAATTTCCTTTATGACCAGGGAGAAAAAACGCTTGAAGAGATAAAAAAGTTTATTTAACCGTGGGCTTAAAAGAGCAAGGCAGTTCTGCTTTGCTCTTTTTGTTTACATTTGTAACATTTTAAGGTTTTTGTGTATAAAATTCACAAACAGTTCATAAAAACAAAACGTTTTATGTTGATTTACACCGAAAGCGGGAGTAAAATTAATACAAAGGAGGTAGGTTATATGAAAAATCTCAGAAAAATTTCCGCAATAATACTTGCGCTTGTTATGATTACGGCGGCTCTCATTCCCGCGTCTGCCGCTCAGGCAAAAAGCATCAGATTCCTCAATGATTTTATTGACAGCAAAACACTGGAAGTTGAGCTTGATGATTCAGCTTTTTCCGGCGGCGGCATCCCCATTACCGATGTTGATGTAAAGGCAAAGTTTGAAGGCGAAAACAAAACAAAAATTGCCGGCACGGCAAATGTAGGCCCAATCAGTGATGTTAAGATTTTCGGCAGCAAAGGCAAGCTTGACGGCTACTTCTCAATATTTAAGGTCAATGTTTCCGAAATTATCGGTACCGATATTGATATTGACGGTATAGCAAATAAGTTTTATCCAATTCTTGAGAAGCTGGATAAAGATACTGTTAACCTGCTTGAGCTTAAGGAAACAAAGGATGTTTCCCTTAAAAATTACGGCACGGTAAAGGCCGAGATTCTTACTGTTTCTGCTGATAAAATTGCCGAAATGGTGAAGAAGGAAGCAGCAAAACAGGGCAAATCCGCGGAAATAGAGGGCAAAGATATTGCTGCCCTTGTAGCGTTTGCGAAAGAGCTGAATATCCCCGAGCTTATGTATTATATTGCACTTTATGAAGTGGGCACGGGCGAAAACGGCGTTGCTTCTTTCTATTACAAAGGTGACAACCTTGTAGGTATCAGAATAAACCTTGTTGATGAAAAAACTCTCAAGGAAACAAGCCTTGATACTACCGAAGCAATTAACCTCAAAATAGAGTCAATCAAAACAAATGTGAGTGATTCCGCTTTCAATGCCCCGGCATTCTCCATAGATATTACCGGGCTTGTTAAATGGATTTTCAGCCTGATTCTCGGCAGATAAATAATTGCAGCAGCATACGGCCGCTCCCCTCTCCGGCAGGGGAGCGGTTTTTATGTATGATGCAATGCTTCGATCGTTGCCGTGAAAAAGAAAAAACCTTTCAGCCGCAGTTTTCTCTTGATTTTTCCTTTACCATTGTCTATTATATTTAATAATAGGGGTATTATACCCGAAATTTGATTTTATCGGCTTTCCGGAGGAAAAAATATGTACTATGAAGGGCTGAAAAACAGAATATTCAGTAAAATGGAAAATGTTCTGTCAATCTATGAAAAATTGGTTTTCAATAAGGTCGGCGAGCTTCAGAATGTTTGCGCTCTCACAACCGCAGAACACTTCAGGCAGGTGCCTGTTAACGGCTTTGCTCCTGTGTCAAAAGGATATTCCTGGGGCGGCGAGTGGCAGAATCTCTGGGTAAAAGGGGATTTCACCGTTCATGCCGGGCTGGAAGGTAAAAACCTTTATGTTGTCTCTCAGTGCGGCGGCAGGGAGCAGCTCTTTTTCCTTAACGGCATGCCCAGGGGAATTTTCAATTCAAAAAACAGAGAGTTTGCCGGCGGAAACCACGCAAGCCAGTTCATCGGCTTTTTCGCCGCCGGTGAAAAGGCAGAGCTTGCCTTTGAGTGCTACGCAGGGCATTTTGATGTTGATACGGATCCCTACAATAATTATGAGTATCCCGATATCCCCGCCGAGGATTATATGCACACATATAACGGCGTTGATATCTGCACAAGAAACGATGATATTTTCAATCTTATTTTTGATATACGCGAGCTGTTGGGGGCAGCCCAGCATCTTGGTGACAGCTTTGCATCAGGCAAAGCAAAGAAAGCCCTTGAAAGAATAAACGAGGTGCTTTATATCTACCCCAAGCACGCTCTTGATGACGAGATAAAACAGGGCGTAAAAAAGGCACTTGAAATTTCCGGGGAATTCTTCAGCGGAGAAAACTCCCGTGTGTTCGGTAAAGTTGGGGTTACCGGTCACTCTCATATGGATACAGCCTGGCTGTGGCCCGTGGCAGAAACCGTGCGCAAGTGCGCCCGCACCTATTCCAACGCCCTGAGCATTATGGAACAGTACCCGGAGTATAATTTCATTCAGTCCTCCGCCCTCCACGGTGAGTGGATGAAGGAGTATTATCCCTCAATTTTTGAGGAAATGAAAAAGAGAACCGCCGAGGGAAGGTACGAACCAAACGGCGGCGTGTATGTTGAGTGCGACTGCAATATAACCTCCGGCGAGCTTATGGTAAGGCAGTTTCTCAAAGGTCAGCAGTTCACAAGAGAAAATTTCAATTATACATCCGATTCCTTCTGGCTTCCCGATACCTTCGGCTATAACGCCAATATTCCCCAGATTATGAAAGGCTGTGAGGTCAGTTACTTCCTCACCACCAAAATAAGCTGGAATGAGCTCAATAAATTCCCCTTTGAAAGCTTTGTGTGGAAGGGAATTGACGGCACCGGGGTTCTTACACATTTTGCCCGCACTCATTGCTGGCCGGATGTTGATGACTGCAAAAACAGTGTAAATGATATTTCTCTTAAAGATACCACGGATATGCGCCTGCTTGCCTACGGCTACGGTGACGGCGGCGGCGGACCTACACCGGGTATGATTGAAACTTTAAGGCGGGCGCGCAAAACCTCCGGTATGCCGCTTATTGAGCCAATGAGCGTGAGCGCGTTTATGCGCGAGCTTGAAACCCAGAAGGATAACCTGCCCGTATACAGCGATGAGCTCTATCTTGAGCTGCACAGGGGCACCCTTACCCAGATGCACAATGTTAAGCGCAAAAACCGCAAGGCGGAGTATGCTCTGAGAAATATGGAGTATTTCAATGTGCTCTCGGGCAATGCCCGCAATCACAGCAGCGATAAATGGCTTAAGATTCTGCTTAAAAATCAGTTTCACGATATTCTCCCCGGCACATCCATTACACCCGTTTACGAACTGTATAATAAAGAAATGGATGAGCTGCTTGATAATTATGAAAAAGCTGCGGCAGATTACGCTTCATCCCTTACAGATAACAGCGAAGGCTTTACCCTTTTCAATACTCTCTCTTTTGACAGACGGGACGCGACTGTTATTGAAGCGCCCGGCTATGCCGCAAATCTGCCTTCACAACGTTATACCGATATAAACGGCATAGAAAAGCTTGCCGTAGGCGGTCTCGATATTCCCGGCTTTGGCTGCAGGAGTATTGAGCTTGCGTCTGAGCCTTTTGCCGCAGAAACCCCATTTTCCTACAGCGGCAATTCACTTGTAACCCCATTTGCCCGGATAACTTTTGATGATAACGGATATATTTCATCGTTTGTTGATACTGCATCCGGCAGAGAGCTTAAAAAGGCAGGCGGCGAGCCCCTCAATGTTTTTCTTTTCGGCGAGGATGTTCCTCTGTCCTATGATAATTGGGATATTGAAAAGGATGCCGTCGATAACCTTAAGCCCGTTTGCGGCTTCAGAGGCAGGGAACTTGTTTCCGACGGACCCGTTGAAATACGCCTGAGGAGTATCTACGATATAGGCGAAGGTACGGTCATTACCCAAGATATGGTCTGCTATGCCGGCAGCCCCCGGGTTGATTTTCATACCCTTGTAAACTGGCAGAGCCCTCACCGCCTTCTCAAGGCCGGCTTTGACCTTGATGTGAATTCAAAAGATGCCAGATGTGAGATTCAGTACGGCTGCGTAAAACGCCCCACCACCGAGAATAACTCCCTTGAAATAGCAAAGTTTGAGGTTTGCAACCGCAATTATACGGATGTCAGCGAGCCCGGTTTCGGCGTTGCGCTCCTCAATGACTGCAAGTACGGCATCTCCCTGAGTGACTGTAACCTGCGCCTTTCCCTGCACAGGGGAGGAGACCACCCGGATGTAACGGGGGACAGAGGCCTTCATGAAATGACCTATTCCCTGCTGCCTCATAACTGCGGCTTCGGCGCCGAGAGCGTTGTAAAGCCCGCATATGAGCTTAATATCCCCATTGTTTCCGTTTCCGGCAGAGCCGATATAAACCCGGTTGCGGAAATATCCGCTCCCAATGTAATAGTTGAATCCTTAAAACCTGCAGAGGACGGCACCGCCTCCTTTGTTATCCGCGCCTATGAGTGTGAAGGCACGGCGGCAAAAGCCTGCATCAGGCTGAATGTTCCCTTTGAAAAAGCAGTTCTTACAAATATGCTTGAGGATGAAAAAGAGGCACTGTCGGTTTCCGGCGGCTGCATTGACCTTTCCTTCCGTCCCTTTGAAATCAAAACAATAAAAGTTGTGAGGTAACACAATGAAAAAATACGATATAGCCGCATTTATATGGCCTTCTTATACAGGCAAAGAGCCCAGGGCATATCAGTTCTGGGAACAGAGAATAGGCGAGTGGCAGTCCGTGCTTTCCGCCGAGTCCCGTGAAGAGGGGCAGATTCTGCCCCGTAAGCCTCTCTGGGGCACTGTGGATGAAGCGGACCCCGAAGTTATGGAATTTCAGATTAAAGAGGCCCTCAGGCACGGCGTAAATGTGTTTATTTATGACTGGTACTGGTATGACCGCCGCCCCTTCCTTGAGCAGTGCCTTGATGACGGCTTTCTTAAAGCCAAGGGCAACGAAAATATGCAGTTTTACCTTATGTGGGCAAATCACGATGCCGGCTATCTTTGGGATAAGCGCCAAACCGATGTTAAAGAAACCATCTGGTACGGATCCCAGCCGAGAAGCGAATTTGACATAATCTGCCGCAGGGTTATTGATATGTATTTCAAAAAGCCCAACTACTATAAGATTGACGGCCGCCCCGTGTTTATGATTTATGAGCTGAGTAACCTTGTGAGGGGGCTCGGCGGCATTGACAAAACCCGTGAAGCTCTTGACTGCTTCCGTAAGCTTACCATAGAGGCGGGCTTTCCCGGCCTTCACCTGCAGGGCGTTATTTACAGCGAAAACGCCGTGAATATAAGCGGCGTGGATTCCGGAAAAACCGGCTCATCCAAAGATCTTGTTAATATGCTGGGCCTTGATTCCGTTACCCACTATCAGTTTATCCATTTTGCGGATATGAGCAGGAGCTATTACGATGCCCTTAAGGATGTTGATGCAGAGTGGAAAAGAATTCACAGCGAGTATTCTGTGCCTTTCTATCCCCATATTTCCGTGGGCTGGGATAATAACCCCAGGTATCAGCATATTACCTACCCCATAATGAAAGACAACACACCGGATAAATTCAAAAAAGGCCTTGAAATGGCCAAGGAGTTTTCCGATAAATACAATGATGTTCCGCTTATTACAATAAACTCCTGGAACGAGTGGACCGAAATGAGTTACCTTGAGCCGGATGATGTTTACGGCTATGGCTACCTTGAAGCAATCAGGGATGTATTTACAGATGAAGAATAAGACCTTAACGCGGAGGTATTTCAATATGAAAAAGCTTACGGCGGTTATACTTTGCGCAGTGCTCTTGTTTGCCTGTGTTTTACCCGCTTTTGCCGCAGAAAAAAATGATTCTTTCGGCGGCTATGAGCATGTGTTTATTATCGGTGTTGACGGGGCCGGAAGGTTTTTCGGCGAAACCGATACCCCGAATTTTGACAGAATATTCAAAGACGGAGCGGTGGATTATACCGCCAGGGCGGAAATGATAACCGTCAGCGGCCAGAACTGGGGCGCGATTTTCACCGGCGTATCCTACCTTCAGCACGGTATTACCAATGATAAAGCCGGCTCTCAGGAGCGCTCTTCAGATACAAAATATCCCACGGTTTTCACCTATGCCCGCAAAGCGTTTCCCGATGCCGAGCTTGCTTCCTTTGTTCACTGGAACAATATAAACATCGGTATTATTGAAAACGACATAGGCGTTACCAAAGTCAATAACGGCGAGGATGAAGCCCTTGCCGGCGAAGTCTGCGCCTATCTTGATGCAGGCAATGCCCCGAAGCTTATGTTTGTTCACTTTGACAGTGTTGACCACATTGGCCACGAAGTGGGCAGCAAAGCCCCCGAATACCTTAATCAGATTACCGTTGTTGATTCATATATCGGCAGAATATTTGATTCAATAGTCGCAAACGGTCTTGAGGAGAGCTCTCTTATCATTCTGGTTTCCGATCACGGCGAAATGGTTTCCGGAGGGCACTGGGGCCTTACCAAGAGAGAAACCGACACCACCGTTGCCGTAAGGGGCAAAACCGTTGCGAAAGGCGGAAAAATGGATACCGACACCCGTAACAGAGATGTCAGCGCCATTGTTCTCTATGCCCTGGGTATAGAGAGGCCTTCCTATATGACTTCCCGCATACCTGCGGACCTTTTCAGCGGCGTTGAAGGCGAAAGCAGGGCTGTTCTCAATGATATACCCGATACCCTGCTCAGCGCCTTTTCCCTGCTTATAACCCTTTGCACATCATTTATCTGAGCCACGGAGGATCGGCTGTATGAAACTTGCTGTTATAGGGGGCGGCGGTGTCCGCTCCATGTTCCTTGCCAAAAGTATCGCCCAGAAGGCGGAAAAACTTCATATTGATACTTTGGTATTTATGGATACGGATGAAAAGAAACTGAATATTTACGGCAAAATGGCAAAAATCACCGCCGGAAAAATAAACCCGTCGCTTGATTTCATTCTTACTTCCGACCCGGTCGCAGCCGTGAAAGATGCGGATTATGTTATCACCACCATCCGTGTAGGCGGCGATGATATGCGTGTCCGTGATGAAAGAATCGCACTGTCAAAAGGCATCCTCGGTCAGGAAACCACCGGCGCCGTAGGCCTATCCTTTGCTATGAGAAGCGTAGGCGCTCTGGCTGAGTACTGCGAACTTATAAAGAAGTATTCAAAGCCCGGCTGTAAGGTCTTTAATTTCACAAACCCCGCCGGGGTTGTGTCCCAGACTCTCCGTGATATGGGCTATGATTTCACTTACGGTATCTGCGATGCGCCCAGCGGAATGCTGCGCACCTTTGAGAAGCTTTACGGGGCTCCCGAGGGCAGCGCCAGGGGAGAGGTTTACGGCCTTAATCATCTCTCGTATTTCAGCAGTATCAGGATTGACGGCAGGGAAGTCCTAAATGAGATAATCGAAAACGATAAAGCCTATTCCGAAACGGATTTAAGATATTTTGACAAGTCCCTTTTAAGGGAACGCAAAGCAATTTTAAACGAGTACCTTTACTATTTCTACTATCGTGAAAAAGCGGTTGCCAATATCCTGAACGCTCCGCAGACCAGGGGCGAGCAGATTGCGGAAATAAATAAAAAAATGACCGCCGAGCTTGAAAAAATCGATGTTGAAAAAGATTTTGACAAAGCCCTTGAGATATTTGAATATTGGTACGGCGAAAGAGAAAATAACTATATGGCCGCAGAATCCGGGGTAAAAAGAAATACCCGCTGGCACTTTGATATTTTTGAAAAAGATGACGGCGGTTATGCCGGCGTAGCCCTTAATTTCATTGAAATTGAGCAGAGCGGCGGCAGGGATTCAATGATTCTCTGCGTGCCTAGCGGCGGTGCAATAGAAGGTCTTGAGGATACGGACATTGTGGAAATAACCTGTGATATTGAAGGCGGCAGGGCTGTTCCCCATAATTTCGGCAAAGTGGATGAGCAGAACCTTGAGCTCATACGAAGGGTTAAAATTTATGAGCGCCTTGCCTCAGAGGCCATAAGAACAAAATCCCGGGTCAGGGCCGTTGAAGCCCTTACCCTTCATCCTCTTGTTGCCAGCTACTCTCTGGCTTCGGAGCTTACGGATGAATACCTTGCCCACAATAAAGAATATATCGGAGAATGGAAATGAGTTTTGTGCTTTTATTTGCCGCCTGGGAGGCGGTGCTCACCGCATTGCGTGTATTATTCAGAAAGAAAGAAATCAAGCCCTCTTTACGGGCAGTTATTACTGCGGCCAAATATATAGCCGCAATCGCTTTTGCCGTCCTTGTTCTGGCGGGTCCAGTGGTTTTAAGGCCGGCTCAGCCTCTGCTGTTTGCGGGCTATGCCGCCCTTCTTGCAGATGCGGTTGTGGATTCCGTTTACGCTGTTTTCTGCAAAGTTTCCAAAAAAGAGAAAAAGTTTTCAATAAAGCTTGCAGCGGCTTTGTGCTTTGGCATACTGTTCTTCGTTTACGGCTTTGTTAATATGGAAACCGTAAGGCCTGCTTATCATACCTACTCTTCACCGAAGCTTACTTCGGAGCATAAGTTCGTGTTTGTTGCGGATATGCATACAGGCAGCGCCCAGCCTTTTTCCGTTACCGAAAAAACCGTAAGGGATATCAAGGCTCAGAATCCGGATTTTGTAATCCTCGGCGGCGATATAACCGATGATTATACAACCAAGGATGAAATGCAGTATACTTTTTCCCTGTTTGCCGATTTTGATGTGCCCGTCTATTATGTTTTCGGCAATCACGACCGTCAGGGCCACGCCGAATATGCAAACGGCAGGCAGTATACAGCCGAAGAGCTTGAAAGAGAAATAACTTTAAACGGAATCACTGTTCTTAAGGATGAGTATGTTACCATATCTCCCGATCTGCTTCTTCTCGGCAGGGAGGATATTACGGAAGGGGATGGGCGCAAAAAAGCCGATGCTCTGCCCAATCCCAACCCCTCCGCCTATCTTGTGGTGGCGGACCATCAGCCCGTTGAGGCCGAAGAAAACCTTGCAACGGGTATGGATTTACAGGTCTCCGGCCATACCCACGCCGGCCAGCTTTTCCCCTTGAAGCCTCTTTATGCTCTTATCGGCTTTGTTCACGGGGATTATAATGTGGGCAGCGCAGTTCTGAATGTCAGCTCCGGCGCCTGCGGCTGGCGCGTGCCTATGCGCACCCAGGCCCATTGCAATTATGAAGTAATAACTCTTAAACCCGCTCAATAATTATTCTATATAAAAGGGGGAATGAGATTTGGATTTTAAACAGGCGGTAAAAGCCTATAACGAAAACCCTACGGATGAAAATCTTTACCGGGTTGCTTCGGAACTCCGTGGCGAACTGACTCCCGGTGAAAAGCTTAAAATGCTGTCGGGTAAGAAGTTCTTTTTCCGCAACGGCCACGATCTGATTTTCAAAGGCAGAAAGTATAATCACCGCCCCTGTATAAGCGGCGGCGCAAAACGGCTGGGCATACCCGAAGTCGCCTTTACCGACGGCCCCCGGGGTATTGTGATGGGGGACAGCACCTGTTTCCCCGTGCCTATGAGCCGCGGCGCATCCTTCAACCCGGAGCTTGAGTATGAAATCGGCCTTGCAATGGCTGATGAAGCAATAGCCCGGGAGGCAAACTACTTTGCCGGTATTTGTATAAACCTCCTGCGCAATCCCCGCTGGGGCAGAGCTCAGGAAACTTACGGTGAGGATCCCTGTCTGCTTTCCGCAATGGGTGTTGCCCTTACAAAGGCGGTGCAGGAAAAGGGCGTTATTGCCTGCCCCAAGCATTACGCCGTCAACAGCATTGAGAATATCCGCTTTGATGTGGATGTTCAGTGCGATGATGTTACCCTTCACGAGGTATATCTTCCCCATTTCAAGGCCTGCATTGATGCAGGGGCCATGTCAATTATGGGGGCTTATAACCTTTTCCGCGGGGATCACTGCTGCGAAAGCAAATATCTTCTCAAAGATATTCTCCGCGATAAATGGGGGTTTACGGGCTTTACAATTTCAGATTTTCTTATGGGCGTAAGAAATGCCCCCAAGGCCCTGAAAGCAGGTATGGATATTGAAATGCCCCAGATTATGCACTATGCCACTCTTCCTCTTGACCTTAAAAGAGGAAAGATTTCCGCTGAGGATATTAATAATTCCGTTGAAAGCATTCTCAGGGGACTTATAAAAATAACGCCCCGCATAAAGCGGCCTTCCCGCAGCGTGGTTGCCTGCAAAGAGCATCGTGACCTTGCTTACAGAGCCGCTGCCGAGGGCACGGTTCTGCTTAAAAACAACGGTGTTCTGCCCCTTGCCAAGGGCGCGAAAATAGCGGTTGTGGGCAGGTATGCGGATAAAATCAACCTTGGCGATCACGGCTCGAGTTCGGTTCATCCCCCTTACGCCGTTACCCCCTACAAGGGCCTTTGCAATGTGTTCGGCAAAGAGAATGTCGTGCTTTGCGAAGGGACGTCAATTACTCCCAAAGAGAGCGAAATCAAAAAATGTGATGCCGTTATCCTGTGCGTCGGCAGCGATTACCTGCAGGAGGGCGAAAATCTTGCCAATTTCTCCAAAAATGACGACCTGCAGCAGAAAGGTATGGGCGGTGACAGATACTCGCTCCGCATTCCCGAAGAGGAGGTTACCCTTATCCGCCACGCCTGCGCTTCCTGCAGAAATGTTATTGTGAATATAATCGGCGGCAGCGCTTATGTTATTGAAGAGTGGAAGGAACAGCCTGCCGCAATTCTGCATTCATTTTACAGCGGTATGGAGGGCGGCAACGCTCTTGCGGCCCTTCTCAGCGGCCGGGAAAATTTCTCGGGTCACCTTCCCTTTACCGTTGCAAAATCAGAGGATGACTACCCCGGTTTTCTTTTCCCCGGGGATAAAACAAGAAAGATTGATTACAGCGGATACCACGGCTACACTTTGCTTGATTCAGAGGGCAAAACCGCCGCTTATCCCTTCGGCTTCGGACTTTCCTACACGGAGTTCAGGTACAGCCGCATAAAAGCTCAGGTAAAGGACGATACCGTTGAAGTGTCTGTTTCCGTTAAAAACGCCGGTGAATATGACGGCAAAACCGTTGTTCAGGTTTACGCCGGAGCTCCCGGCGATCATCCCGTAAAAACCCTCAAGGGCTTTTCAAAGGTGTTTGTGCCTGCAGGCGAAAATGTCCGGGCGGTTGTATCCTTCAAAAAGGATGACCTTCGTTTCTATAATCCCGAAACAGAGGACTGGTATTTTGAAAAGGAATACACCCTTTATGTGGGCAAGGATTCCGAAGACGCAATGAATAAAAAATTTGAAATTGAGATAAATTAAAGGAGATAACAGTATGAATATTCCCGTAGTTAAACCCGGCATAGTTGCCGTATCAAGAGACTGCTTCCCAATCACTCTTTCCCAGCAGAGGAGGAGCAATATCGTTTCAGCTTACGGAGAGGGGCTTTATGAATGCCCCGTAACCGTTGAAAATGAAGCGGATGTAACAAAGGCCATTGATGATGTGCTTGCAAAGGGCGTAAATGCTCTTGTGGTGTTCCTCGGCAACTTCGGCCCCGAAACTCCTGAAACCCTCCTTGCAAAGAAATTCCCCGGCCCCGTAATGTTTGTTGCCGCCGCCGAAGGTGACGGAGATCTGATTAACGGCAGGGGAGATGCCTACTGCGGTATGCTCAACTGCTCCTATAATCTGGGTATGCGCGGCATAAAAGCGTATATTCCCTCTTATCCCGTGGGCACCGCCTCTCAGTGCGCGGAGATGATAAAAGAGTTTATCCCCGTTGCAAGGGCAATTATCGGCATAAATAGCCTTAAAATCATCACTTTCGGCCCGAGGCCTCAGGATTTCTTCGCCTGTAACGCTCCCATCAAGGGGCTTTATGAGCTGGGTATAGAGATTGAGGAAAATTCCGAGCTTGACCTGCTTGTTGCCTACAAAGCCCACAGCGGAGATTCCAGGATTGCAGAAGTTGCCGCAGATATGAAGAGCGAAATGGGCGACGGCATATATGATGATATGCTTGAAAGAATGGCTCAGTTTGAAATAACCCTTCTTGACTGGGCAAAGGACCATAAGGGCGACAGAGAATATGTTGTGTTTGCAGATAAATGCTGGCCCGCTTTCCCGGAGCAGTTCGGCTTTGAACCCTGCTATGTCAATTCCCGCCTTGCATCAAAAGGCATCCCCGTTGCCTGTGAGGTTGATATTTACGGCGCACTTTCCGAGTATATCGGCGCCTGCGTTACGGATGATGCCGTAACCCTTCTTGATATCAACAATTCCGTGCCTCAGTATTTGTATGATGAAGATATAAAGGGCAAGTTTGATTACAGCATTACGGATACATTTATGGGCTTCCACTGCGGCAATACTCCTTTCTGCAAAATGTGCAGCGGATGCGCAGTAAAATATCAGCTCATCCAGCACCGTCTGCTTGAGCCCGCCGGCAGCGAGCCGGATTTCACCAGAGGCACTCTTGAGGGCGATATTGCCGCTTCGGATATCACTTTCTACCGCCTGCAGTGTGACAGTCAGGGAGTTCTTCGCTCCTATATCGCTCAAGGCGAGGTTCTTCCCGTTGCCGCAAGATCCTTCGGCGGTATCGGTGTCTTTGCTATCCCTGAAATGGGCAGATTTTACAGGAATGTGCTTATTGCAAAGCGCTTCCCCCATCACGGAGCCGTTGCCTTCAGCCATTGCGGCAAATACCTTTATGAAGTATTCAGGTACTACGGTGTTGAGAATATTGATTACAACCGTCCCGCATCCATTCCTTATCCTGATGAAAATCCCTGGGGGTAAAAGATGAATTGTTATATCGGCCTTGATATAGGCACCTCCTCGGTCAAGGGGATGCTTATAAGTGAAACTGAAATTCTGCGGCTTGAGTCCAGGGATTATCCGGTTTATTATCCTCAGCCCGGCTGGTCCGAGCAGAATCCTGAGGACTGGTACGCCGGCTGTATTGATGTCCTTAAAAAACTGACAGCAGGTTTTGATAAAAGCTCTGTCAGAGCCATATCCTTCTCCGGCCAGATGCACGGCCTTGTTATGCTTGACGGCAGTGATGCTGTTATCCGCCCTGCAATTCTCTGGAATGACGGCAGAAGCGCCCGTGAGGTTGAATTCCTCAATAATGAAATCGGCAGGGATTTTTTGCTTGATAATACGGGCAATATCGCTTTTGCCGGGTTCACTGCCCCGAAGCTTCTATGGGTCAGGAATAACGAGAGAGCAAATTTTGACAGAGCGGCAAAAATCTGCCTGCCCAAAGACTATATTGCTTACAGATTTTCCGGCTGTTTTGCAACGGATACTTCCGATGCCGCAGGCACTCTTTATTTCAATACGGAAAAAAGAGCCTGGTCCGAACCAATGCTGGATTTGATTGGAATAAGCGAAGAAAAACTGCCGAGAGTATTTGAAAGCAGTAAAGTTATCGGCAGCATTTTACCCGGCCTTGCAAGGGAGCTGGAACTGCCGGAAGATGTTAAAATCGTTATAGGGGCAGGGGATAACGCAGCCTCCGCCATAGGCACCGGCACCCTTGAAAACGGGGCTTGCAATATTTCTCTCGGCACCTCGGGCACAGTATTTGTCTGCGCTGATAAATATGCCTGCGACCGTAATAACGCCATTCACACCTTCTGCTCTGCCAACGGCAAATACCATTACCTTGCCTGCACTCTTTCCGCCGCAAGCGCCCGGAAATGGTGGAACGAGGATATTCTTCACACCGGTTATTCCGAAAGCTTTGAAGCCTACGCAGGCAAAAGCAATGTTATTTTCCTGCCCTATCTTATGGGTGAGCGCTCTCCGGTAAACGATACCGCCGTGAGGGGAATGTTTGCCAACCTTTCCGCCGAAACAACCCCGGAGGAAATGGAGTATGCGGTTATGGAGGGTGTTGCTTTTTCTCTCAAACAGAATGTGGAGCTTATAAAGTCCCTGGGCAATAATATCACCTGCGCCGGTGTCTGCGGAGGCGGAGCCAGAAGCAGGGGATGGCTTGAGATGCTTGCCTGTATTCTTGATATGGAGATAAGAGTTCCCTTGCACGAGCACGGAGGAGTTCTCGGTGCCTGTCTGCTTGCCGCAAAGGGCGACGGCAAAGATATCACCGCTTTTTACGGTGTTAAGGAAACCATCCTGCCGGATGCTGCTCTCGCCGTAAAGTATAAGGAAAAATACAATAAATATCTGCTTTTATACCCAGCGGCAAAGTTGCTTGTTCCGTGATTGAGTCAAAATTTATAAACTTTGCCAGTCTCTCTATAATAAAACATATAGTAATATTCACCAAATTGAAAACCGATTTTTCTATATTTCACGCAATCTTAAAACTATTTACAATCTATTATTATTAGTGTAAAATATAACAGAAAGCAAATGCTTCAAATTTTTATTTCTTTGGAGGTACAACTATGTCAAATTTTAAACGCTTTCTGAGCGCCGTTATGGCTTTTGTCATGGCATTCGGAATGCTGACCTGCCTTGGCTCTGTTGTAGCGAGCGCGGCTATTTCGCCGCCTACTGTTGTAGATTACTCGTTCAAGAACAAGAACCAGGTCACCGATGTTTTTTACAGAGGTTACCGTAACGGTAGTGATGACTGGCAGGCTGTAACAGCTGCAAATTTCGATGTTTACAATGCAGCATACCAGAACTACAACGACGGCTTTGGCATTAAGTCTTATGAAGACCTTTGTGACGAATACGGCGATGATCCTTTCATTTACTACGGTATTGAAGTACTTGAAAGCGATGGCGAGCTTACCGACCACTATGTAGAACCCGGTGATGAGCTTACACTCAGAGCTTACTGTAAGTCCAATGTTTATATTACCGGCTTTAACGCCGTAATTATGGGCTCCAGAAGGTTCTTTGACTTTAACGGCCCCACCTACACAGCCAAGGGCTTTTGGTCATCAAGCCTTGATAAGCAGGGCGACGGTCTTAACAACACCGGTTATACCGCAATGGCTATGAAGGCTCCTGATGCAATAAATGATCTTAACCCCATGATTACCGACGATGTAACCGGCGGCGATGATCCCGAGACCACGATTGAAATCAGCCCGAAGACCATCTCACAGCATTCAGGTATGACTGTTGGTAAGACCGGTCTTGATGCATCTCTTCTGAATTCGCTGGATTATTATCTTGCTACGGTAAGTATTGGCAATATCGGCCGTTATGAAGGCCTTTATGCTCAGACAGATGAATGGCTGTTTGACTGGATTATTACTGTAAGAACAGAATCAGAGCCTTACCAGAAACCCAAAGCAAATGCAAGTGCAAGCAGTTATGGCAGGGTAAATCCTTTTGATACCGACAGTGACGGAGTTAATGATTACCTCATCGGCGACCTCGGTATTGATATAAACAGCTGTTCCAATGTTACAAACGGTCAGCGCGCACAGGCATTCAACTGCGTTCTTGATGCAGACACAGATGCAGCTGATGAAGACAACTCCTACAACCTGGGTGTTGTGGTTGATATGACAGGCTGTGACCACGTATTCAAGCTTGGCGAAGCTCCCTCAGGCCCCATAGTTGTTCCCCATACTGTAACTTATACAGTTGACGGCGAAACCTATGCCACTCAGTCCTATGCAGAGGGTGCCACCATAACCGCTCCCGCAGAGCCCACCAAAGAAGGTTACACCTTTGTTGGCTGGTCAGACGGAACCAACACCTATACATCTGCTCAGGTTTCCGCTATGACAATGGGTTCATCCAACCTTTCCTTTACCGCAGTATTCCAGGAGAATGCTCCTGTTACTCACACCGTAACCTGGGTGTTTAATAACGGCACATCTCCTGTTACAGAAACTCTTGCTGTAGGTTCTTCAATCACACCTCCCGCAGCTCCCGAAAAGACCGGCTATGAGTTCATCGGCTGGGATAATATTCCTGCCACAATGCCCTCACAGGATATAACCATTACCGCTCAGTGGGAAGCTATTGATTACACGGTAACATTCAATCCTGACAACGGCGAAGCAGCTACTGTTCAGACCTATAACTACGGCGATGCAATCACTGCTCCCGCAGCTCCCGTAAAGACCGGCTACACCTTCGCAGGCTGGGGCAATGTTCCCGCAACAATGCCCGCAGAGAATCTTGAGTTCACCGCTCAGTGGACTGCTGATGATTATACAGTGACATTCAATCCTGATAACGGCGAAGCAGCTACTGTTCAGACCTATAACTACGGCGATGCAATCACTGCTCCCGCAGATCCCGTAAAGACCGGTTACACCTTCGCAGGCTGGGGCAATGTTCCCGCAACAATGCCCGCAGAGAATCTTGAGTTCACCGCTCAGTGGGAAGCTATTGACTACACCGTAACCTGGATTCTCAACAACGGCGAGGATGATATTGTTGATACCTACAACTATGGTGATGCAATCAATGCTCCCGAAGATCCTGAAATGACCGGCTACAATTTCACCGGTTGGGATCCCGCAAATATCCCCGATGCAATGGGCACACAGAACCTTGAGTTCACAGCTCAGTGGGAAGCTATTGATTACACAGTAACATGGGTGTTCGGTAACGGCGATGAAAATCAGGTAGATACCTACAATTACGAAGACGAAATCAATATTCCCGCAGATCCCGAAAGAACCGGCTACAACTTCACCGGTTGGGATCCCGCAGTTATCCCCGATGCAATGGGCACACAGAATCTTGTGTTCACGGCTCAGTGGGAAGCTATTGATTACACAGTAACATGGGTATTCGGCAACGGTGATGCAAATCAGGTGGATACCTACAATTATGAAGATACCATTGTTCCTCCCGCAGATCCCGAATGGGCAGGCCACAATTTCAACGGATGGGGTGCCAATGTTCCCTACACCATGCCCGCAAATGACCTTACCTTCACCGCACAGTGGGATACCGAATCCTACACCATAACCTATTATGTTGACGGCGAAATTTATGATACTCAGACATACGCTTTCGGCGCAGAGGTAACAGGTCCTCAGAACCCCGAAAAAGAGGGATATGAGTTCACCGGCTGGGATGATGATCTTCCCGCAACGATGCCCGCCGAAAACCTTGAGTTCAACGCTCTGTTTGAGGCAAAAGAGTACACCGTTGCTTACTATGCACATGCAGATGACACCGGTGTATATGAAGAGTACAATGTTGTCTTCGGTGAGGATATTGATGTTCCCGATGACCCCGAAACAGACGGCTACACCTTTGCAGGCTGGCTTGAGTCTACAGATAACAAGGCTCCCGATGAATATGAAAACGGTATGCCTGCAAGCGATCTGGTATTCTATGGCCAGTGGGAGGCTATTGACTACACCGTAACCTGGGTTCTCAATAACGGTGAGAATGATATAGTTCAGACCTGCAACATCGGCGATGAGATCGATGTTCCCGCGGATCCCGAAATGACCGGCTATACCTTCGCTGGCTGGGATCCCTCAGATATTCCCCAGGTAATGGGCACAGAAGATCTTGTCTTCGAGGCTCAGTGGAATGCTATTGACTACACCGTAACCTGGATTCTCAACAACGGCGAGGATGATATTGTTGATACCTACAACTATGGTGATGCAATCAATGCTCCCGAAGATCCTGAAATGACCGGCTACAATTTCACCGGCTGGGATCCCGCAGATATTCCTGAGGCAATGCCTGCAGAGAATCTTGAGTTTGCTGCTCAGTGGGAAGCTATTGATTACACCGTAACCTGGATATTCGGTAATGGCGATGAAGATCAGGTAGATACTTATAATTATGAAGATGCTATCGATGTTCCCGCAGATCCCGAAAGAACCGGCTATGACTTCATCGGCTGGGATCCCGCAGTTCCCGATGCAATGGGCACTGAGGATCTTGTATTCACCGCTCAGTATGAAGCCATTGATTACACCGTAACCTGGAATCTTGATAATGGTGACGATCCCATAGTTCAGCACTACATCTATGAGCAAGCAATCGTTGCTCCCGCAGATCCCGAAAAGACCGGTTACACCTTCGCAGGCTGGGGCAATGTTCCCGCAACAATGCCCGCAGAGAGCATTGAATTTACCGCTCAGTGGAATGTTAACAACTACACCATCACTTGGGTACTTGGCAATGGTGAGGATAATATAGTTGAAACCTATGCTTATGAAGCAGCAGTTACCGCTATTGAAGATCCTTCCTGGACAGGACACACCTTCACCGGTTGGGATGAAGATGTTCCCAAGACCATGCCCGCAGAGGATATCATTCTTACCGCAGCCTGGACTGTAAATGAGTACACCATCACTTACGATCCCAACAACGGCGGCGCAACATTTGATGTAACCGTATCTTACGGCGATACCATTACTGATCCCGAAAGACCCGAAGCTCCCGAAGGATACTACTTCGATAAGTGGAATTATGCTGACGGAGACGGCGTTGCTTACACCGGTTCAACCATTCCTGCTTTCAACCTCTTCGCAACTGCAAACTACAGAAGGTCCGTATATGTTGAATCAGCAGTGGCTGATAAGGATACTGTAATCAAGGGCGAGTACATCACCTGGACAGTTGTTACCTCCAAAGATGTTGAATATATCAAGCTTACA
Source organism: Clostridia bacterium (assembly GCA_017430535.1). Classification (GTDB taxonomy): domain Bacteria; phylum Bacillota; class Clostridia; order Oscillospirales; family Acutalibacteraceae; genus CAG-177. Next base: position 83,491 of record JAFRMR010000023.1, on the reverse strand, counting down.
GGCAGATACACAGTTGACGGCGCAAACAAGTCCGTAACAGTTATGTATAAGAACACCACCACCAGCGCCAACGTTAAGTTTGCCGAGGATGAAAACACCAGAACCTGGACTATCAGCCAGAAGGCAAGCTACACCGGCGAGGTTGACAGCGTTCTTCAGAACTACACCGTATACTACAAGGTAGCCGGCGAATCCGCTTACATTGCTTACAACGATGAGCCCATCGCCATCAATGTATATGCAACAGCAGCTGCAGTTCCCGACACCACCGTATACTATGAGCCTTACACCGTAGTAAGCGCAGCAGGTCCCGAGAGCGCAACTGTCGGCCAGTATGGTACATTAACAATCGTTACCACATCCGACTGCGATAAGGTTCGTATCGGTTATGATAATGCAGGTAAGATGAAGTACACAACCTATCAGACCACATCCAAGAGCAATGTTTCCTATACTGATGATGATCAGACCGGTCTGAGAACCTGGACAATCAACTACAAGTTTGCAACAGATGCAACTCAGTATACTGTTCAGGGCAGAGGTCCTGCATGGAATGCCGACGGCGGCAACACCTTCACAGTTGCTTTCGCATAATCCCTTAAACAAAACAAACGGCCCGTTCACCTCGGTGAGCGGGCCGCTCTTTTTTTGCTTGAATATAGTGCTTTTTTAGCCCTCTCCACGAATGGAGAGGGTGGATTGCCAAAGGCAAGACGGGTGTGGGCGATACAATTACTCAGAATTTTCATCAAATAACCAAAATCCATTAACCCCCGCAGTACAAACTGCGGGGGTTAAATAACACCCAATATTATTCAATCCCTTCTTCACAGGCAAGATGTGCGCAAACTTTTATAAGGTTACTCACATTTATATCATAGTCCGGCAGAAAGAAAGAATTGTTTCTTACATCTTCATCGAAAACAGCTTCATAAAAACAGCATCCGCTCAGGAAGGCTCCCGCCTCATTTGCCGCAAATCCGTCTATGGTAAGCTTATCTTTAAGCTTGGTTTGCCTTGCAAAGTTCCACGCTTTTCCCACGGGAATAATTCCGTCTGTCTGAGCAACAGCGGAGGCGTGTATATAGCATTCCGTCAGCATTTCATACATTCTCTCCGGGCTGCTTTCGTAATCGTTTTTGAATTCCGGCCTTGTGCAGCCGCTTTCATAAGCCCTTGTCTGGTGCAGCATTATCTTTGCCCCGGGGTGCATCATCCTGCAGTATTCCGCAAGTTCAGCTGTGTATGGTGAATAGGATTCGCTTATACCGCTCAGGGCGGCGCTTTGCTGTATGGTTATTATATCCCAGTCATCATCCTCCACCGCCTCGTGCAGCGCTATACCGTCGGGCCTCAGGCAGTCTGCCGTGCCGGGCAGATAGGTTTCGTAAATATATACTTCGTTTTCATCAATAAAGTTTCTGTAATGGTCTTCGGCTGAAGCATCCGGCAGGAACAGATTGCCAAGCAGCAGTTCTTTGCCTCCTGCTGCGGCAAGGTGGGGCAGGTACATATGCGCTTCCCGTGAAAACTCATTGCCTATTGATAATAATTTCATTGTGTTTCTTCCTTGTTTTGTAAAACGGTGTTCTGTTTAACGCTTTCCATAATCGGGAAATAAAGGGATATCATCAGCAGATAGGGCACCGGCGCAAACAGGCCGGGGTTAACCAGTGACATCATCTCAAGCCCTATAAACGAGATGAAAAGAGTTATATTGAATAAGGATATATTTTTTATAAATACTTTTATTCTCTGTATATTAAGGAAAAGGTAGGCAAGTATTCCCGCAACGCCCATGGAGGCAGGCACCTGCACCACGGAGCAATGGTACCAGCACAGGGCGTACTTTGCGCTCCTGTGAATATCCCTGTTGCCCATATATCCTATGCCCGTGCCGAATACCGGGTGTTTTATAAAGTCATAAAGCCCTCTCTGCAGCAACCCCAGTCTTATGGAGTTTTCGCTGGGGTCCATAAATCTTTCTATAGTGTTGCTCAGAAGCTCATACATATATTTGCTCATCAGCACAAGAATCACCGCAAAAATGCCGACCATTATTCCGTAAATCTTACGATGGCGTCTGTCAATAATCAGCATTGCAACAATGCAGATTCCGAATTCAAGGGTGCCGAAAAGCAGTCCTCCCCTTGAGCCTGTAAAAAGGATTGAAATATAGCAAAGCAGCCCGAAAAAGAAATATCCGAATCTCTTTGAAGCAATGTAGAAGGGGAAGGGCATTGCCAGCATAAGCAGGGTGGAGCCGTTGTTGCGCCACTGGAATGGTATTACGCTCATTTCACGCCTGAATTCCTCAAACCTGGGTATGTATTCCGCCAGCAGGCTTACAAATATAATAACAATAAGCGAAATCATTATACGGCTGAACCGCTCATCAAATTTTTCTGTTGTTTCCTCATTGAGGGATCCGGCAAAGTATGATGTAAGCAGCAGCATACCGGCGCCCAGCATAATAATATGAAATATTGATTCCGGCTTAAAGTATTCCTGCGGGCTTATGAAGCCTATGCCACCGGCAATCAGCGCAAAAGAAACAGCCAGCATGCCGTAAAATACACCCGTCTTTTTCAGCTTTACCGGGTAAAGAATCAGCCTGATTATAAGAAAGATAATAAGGGGAAATATAATGGGCCATACCTTGAAAAAATCGGTGGCAGTATTCTTCAGCCTTATTACCAGCGCGCTTGCCGCAAGCAGAACCTGCAAAAAGGGAATATTATCTGCGGTAAACATAAGCACGGCGCCGCCCATAAGGGCCAGCACACACACACCCTCAAACACATAACCGCTGAGCAAAAAGAAAGAGGAAAGCAGAATTATAAGCACGGAGAACCCGGGGGAAAGTATGAATCCCCGGGGTTTTGCAGTTATTCTTATAATTGCATCTCTGCTCATACAGCTTCCTCATAATTATAATAGTTTATATTATTTTATCATTTTCATTATATATAGTCAAACCGAAAAAGCAAATATTACGATATTGTAAACTTTGAAAAAAACTCTTGCAATAAATAAAAAACGTGTTAAAATATGGTTAGCACTCAAAAGTAAAGAGTGCTAAATCTCAGATTTATGCGGAGGTATTCTTATGAAACTCAAACCACTTGCTGACAGAGTTGTTGTTAAAATGACTGAAATAGAGGAGACAACATCCAGCGGAATCATCCTTGCGGCATCCGCCCAGGAAAAGCCCCAGATTGCCGAAGTTGTTGCAGTAGGCCCCGGCGGCCTTGTAGACGGCAAAGAGGTTAAAATGTATGTTAAAAAAGGTGATAAGGTTATCACAAGCAAGTATTCCGGCACGGAAGTAAAGCTTAATAAAGAAGAATACACAATCGTTCGCCAGAGCGATATTCTTGCTATAGTAGAATAATCAGGAGGTAAACAGAAATGGCAAAGCAGATTCTTTTCGGTGAAGAGGCCAGAAAAACTCTTCAGAACGGCGTGGATAAACTTGCCGATACAGTTAAAATCACCCTTGGCCCCAAGGGCAGGAATGTAGTTCTTGATAAAAAGTACGGCTCACCCCTTATTACAAACGACGGCGTTACAATAGCCAAAGAGATTGAGCTTGAAGATCCCTTTGAGAATATGGGCGCTCAGCTTGTAAAAGAGGTTTCAACAAAAACCAACGATGTTGCCGGTGACGGTACCACCACCGCCACTCTCCTTGCCCAGGCTCTTATCAGAGAGGGCAATAAAAATGTTGCGGCAGGCGCCAACCCCATGATAGTCAAAAAAGGCATGGCAAAGGCTGTTGACGCAGTAGTTGCAAACCTTAAAAAGAATTCAAAGCCCGTTGCTTCATCAAAGGATATTGCCAGGGTAGGCACAATTTCCTCCGGTGATGAAGAAATCGGCAAATTTATAGCAGAGGCAATGGAAAAGGTTACCGCAGACGGCGTAATCACCGTTGAGGAATCCAAAATTGCCACCACCGAAGCAGAGGTTGTAGAGGGAATGCAGTTTGACCGCGGATATATTTCCCCCTATATGGTAACCGATACCGATAAGATGGAAGCCGTTATTGATGACGCTCTCATTCTTATTACAGATAAAAAGATTTCATCCGTACAGGATATTCTTCCTCTTCTTGAGCAGATTATGCACGCAGGCGGCAAGCTTGTTATTATTGCCGAGGATGTTGAGGGCGAAGCTCTTTCCACAATCCTTGTCAATAAGCTCCGCGGTGTATTCACCTGCGTATGCGTAAAGGCTCCCGGCTTCGGTGACAGAAGAAAAGAAATGCTTCAGGATATCGCTATCCTTACCGGCGGTGAAGTTATCACCTCAGATCTCGGCCTTGAGCTTAAGGATACCCAGATGAATCAGCTCGGCAAAGCCCGTCAGGTCAAGATAGGCAAAGAGAATACCATTATCGTTGACGGCGCAGGCGCAAAGAAAGATATCGCCTCCAGAGTTGCTCAGATTAAAATGCAGATAGAGAAGAGCACCTCTGATTTTGACAGAGAAAAGCTTCAGGAGCGCCTTGCAAAGCTTTCCGGCGGCGTTGCCGTAATCAAAGTCGGCGCCGCAACCGAAACCGAAATGAAAGAAAAGAAGCTCCGCATAGAGGATGCTCTTGCGGCAACCAAGGCGGCTGTTGAGGAAGGCTGTGTAGCCGGCGGCGGCGTTGCCCTGCTTAATGCTGCAGGTTCGGTAAAAGCCCTTATAGATACTACAGAAGATACCGATGAAAAAACCGGTATGAAGATAGTTCTCAAAGCTCTTGAAGAGCCCGTACGCCAGATTGCCGAAAATGCAGGCCTTGAAGGCTCCGTTATCGTAAACGCAATTCTTGCTTCCAAAAAGAACGGCTACGGCTACAACTTTGCGGATGATAAGTATACCGATATGGCAAAAGCCGGTATTCTTGACCCCACAAAGGTTACCCGCTCCGCTCTTCAGAATGCGGCTTCCGTAGCGGCTATGGTGCTCACCACCGAAAGTCTTGTTACCGATAAGCCCGATCCCGCAGCAGATGCAGCTAATGCAGCGGCAATGGCAGCAGCCCAGGGCGGCGGAATGTATTGATAAATTGAAAAAGAGGGCGTTTGCCCTCTTTTTTGCATTGTTGCATAATTTGTTTTTGTGTGGTAATATGGTTAAAACAAAGTTCGGAGGTTCACTATGCAGAAGATTATATCGGCAATTTCCCTTTTACTTGCTGCTTTGGTGCTGTTTTGCTCCTGCGGCTCCCCGGCAGATAATACCTGCGAAACCAAGGATCCCTCAATAAACAGGACCGTTTACGGCAGTGCAGACAGAGAATATGCTCACGAATTCATTTATGAAATAACCGGTACAGACGGTGAAATTCAGTCCTTCGTTATAAAAACCGATGAGCAGACCGTTTGCGATGCCCTTACAAAGCTTGGCGTAATCACCGCCGAAAAGGCAGAAAAAGGCACAGCAGTTTCCGTTGCAAATGTTCAGATGCCCGAGGGCTATGTATGGAAGTTCTATATAAACGGCAATATCTGCAAGGATGATTTCAGCTCGGTTGAAATAACCGACGGCACCGTTTATTCCCTTGTTGCAAGAAAGAAATAAAGCCTTAATATCAAAAAGCACTGTGTTCCCTGAAGAACACAGTGCTTTTATGTTTGTAATTATTATCTGAAAGCCACACTCATTGCCAGCAGTATCTGGGCAGGGTAATAGGTTGAGAGCTCCGCCGTAACAAGCGGGTTCTTTTTCTTTATGGGAGTGAAGTAGAGTATACCGAGACAGGTGTCGCTCACAAGGAACAGGCAGGAGCCGATAAGCGCCATTATATTTGCAACGCAGGTGTCTCTCATAACAATCCATATCATAAGCCCTATTTTCCATATAAGCATACCGTAGTAGATGCAGAGTATCACAGCCAGAGGCCCTTTCAGAGGCATTTTAAGAAGCTTGATAAGGGTAAATGCCGCCCCTATGCCGCCGATGAAACAAAATACGGTGTACCAGTTCATTCCGCCCAGGCCCGCGAAGGCAAACATATAAAAAATATGGCCTACAAGGAAATATGCGGTGCCGATTGGTATAAGCTTTTTTTTGAATGTGGGGGCAATTTCCTTTATTCCCAAAAAAACATCACCGCAGAATCCGAACATCAGTCCGAATACCACAAGGCTGAAGTATCTCACATTTGCACTGTCAATCCAGTTGCCTGCAATGGCAATGGAAATAAAGCCGAAGCTTGCCATAAACTTGCATATCATGCCCTCAAAGGATTTGTTCTTACCCCTGAGTATAACGCAGGCCGCGGCAAATAATCCGGTTAAAACAATCAGCAGCGGTATGGAAAGTTTAAGCATGTTTATTCCCCCTGAAAATATTTGGTTGCCCATTTTCCGTAATATTCAAATCCGCATTTTTCGTAAAAATCCAGCAAAGAGTCATTTCTGCAAAAGAGAAATGAATCTTTTTCTCCCTGAGCCATATACGGCACAAGGGATGAGGCAAAACCTCTGCCTCTGCATCCGGGGTCGGTGGCTACAGCTCCCATAAGGGCGCTTTTCCGCCCTTCAAAAAGGCGGAAGGCACAGCACTGCAGACTGCCGGCGTAAATAAACCCGCCCCGGCAGGTGCCTTTATTCATTCTTGCGCATATATCTTCAAGAAATGCGCTGTAACTGCCCATTTCAAATCCTGCGGCAGTAAGCAAGTTAAATATTTCCTTATAATCCGATTCGCTTCTGAAATTATCGGGCTCTTCTGGTTTTCCGGCAGAAACATATTTAACAATATATGATGAATCATCCGGTTTTATTTCTGCTTTTTCAAAAAACGAAATATCGCTCCGCAGGCTTCTGATTCCCGCAAATTCGATAAAATCTGCAATTTCCCGGGTGTCCGCATTTTTGCCGCACCACAGATTGGCATTGCCGTCAATTATACTCAATGCGGCATCTTCACCCTGCAGGTAAAATCTTATGAAATCCCTGTCTGCCGGGTAGGTGTCCCCGAGGGCTGTTATAACTGCGCAGAAAGGATCCGGCGGCAGAAAACCAAGTTCTCTTGTATCCGTGCAGAGCCTTATCATTTTGCAAGTCTTTCCGCCATTGCGCAAACAAGCGCCTTGACGGATTCTATATCTTCATATTTGCAGACACAGCAGGGGGAGTGTATGTATCTTGTGGGTATGGAAAGGGTCAGAGTTTTAACTCCGCCCCGGCTCTTGTGAATTGACCTTGCGTTATTGCCGCCGGCAACTCTTGTTTTATACTGGGCTTTGATTCCCAGCTCTTTTGCCGCATCCAGGGCCCGGGTGTAAAGGTCGCGGCTGTAAACCGTGCCCCTGTCCATAAATGATACGGCGCAGCCTTCACCGCAAACACATACCCTGTCTTCGCCTTTGGCGTCGTTTATATCCGCGGCAGTGGTGGATTCAACCACTATGGCATAGTCCGGGTCAATATCAAAAGCAGCAGCTGCAGCTCCTCTTGTGCCGATTTCCTCCTGAACCGTAAAGCTGAACAGGCAGTCATAAGGTATATCGGAGCGGATAATGTCAATAAGTACAGCGCAGCCGGCTCTGTCATCTATGGCTTTGGATTTTATAAATCCGCTGCCGAATTCAACAAAGTCGCTCTCAAAAACGATATAATCGCCCAAAGAAACGGCCTTTTCAGCCTCTTCTTTGTTTGCGGCTCCTATATCAATATATAAATCATCGTTTTTGGGGATATTTCCTTCTTCATCCTTCTTGATAAGGTGAATTGGCTTGATTCCAAGCACACCGGGTATTCCTTTATCGCCTACAAGCACATTTCTGCCGATTATCACACGGCTGTCAACAGAACCGACCTGCTCAAATTTAATAAAGCCGTCGCTGTCAATCCCGGTAACAATCATTCCCACTTCATCCATGTGGGCGTCAATCATAACCTTTTTGGATGCGGGATCAGTGCCTTTTTTAAAGGCGATTATGTTGCCAAGGTTGTCAACCTTGTATTCGCAATATCCGTCTATTTTTGAGATTATATATTCTCTTACTTTTTCTTCACGGCCGGATATTCCGGGCAGGGAGCAAAGCTCTTTAATCATTTCAAGCATATTCCTTGCTCCTTTCCTCAATATATGCGGCCATAAGTTTTGCGGTTTCTTCAATATCCGAAAGATCTGCCACCTCAACGGCGGTGTGCATATTTCTTATGGGTATGGAAATAAGGGCGGTTTTTATGCCGCCTCTTGCAATCTGTATATCATCGCAGTTTGTGCCGGTGCTTCCGCCCATTATTTCGGGCGCGGCCTTTATGCCTCTTTCTTTGGCTATGGCTGTGAGCTTTCTGCTCATTTCATAGTCCAGTGAAGGGGCAAATCCTATAAGAGCGCCATCACCTAAAGAGCGGTATTTTTCTTTGCTTACTCCGGGGGCTGAGGCGAAGCTTACATCCGTAGCAATGGCTTCATCCGATAGGGTGCTGAATGAGCCTGCCGCCGCGCCACTTCCTCCGGTTTCTTCCTGGCAGGAAAACATAACTTCTATGGGGCAGGTGTTTTTGTCCTTAAGAAGCTGAAGGCACCTGAGTATTGCCGCCACACCGGCTCTGTCATCTACGCAGGGTGAAACAATACGGCTGCCCATAAGAGAATCAAAGGGGCCGTTGAAGGTGATTCTGTCACCGGGAGTAACAATTTCTGCCAGTTCGGCTTTGCTCATACCTGCGTCAATGGTTATTTTGTCAAAGGGCAGGGCTTTTCCCTCGTCCTTTTCATCTGCAAGGTGAGGGGGCACGCTTGTAATAACGCCGAAAATATCCTTTTTTCCGTGTATTGTCACCTGAGCGGCGGTAAGCACTCTTATATCCGCTCCGCCCACTTTGGCAACCTTTATAAAACCGTTTTCATTTATTCCCGTTACCACAAGACCTATCTGGTCAATGTGGGCGTCAAGAATTATTCCTTTGCCTTCGCCTTTTCTGCCCATAACACTGCCGAGAGCATCTCTTGAAACAGGCATAAATTCAGCAAGCAGTTTTTCTGCAGTATCAGCGGCGCAGTTTTCCTGCCCCGATGTACCGTCTGCACTGCAAAGAGCCTCAAGAAGCTCTCTGACTTCTTTGAATTCCATATTATTCACCTATCACCATTGTACCGCCTACAGGGCGTATATTCAGAATATAGCAGGCTTTTTCGCCAAATACGGAGCAGATTTTTGCCTTGAATTCAGGAACCATATCATTGGGAACAAAGGCCTGAATTGTGCCGGCAAATCCGCCGCCGTGTACTCTCCAGGCGCCTTTGCCGCTAAGCATATCGTGGCAGATGGAAAGAGCCAGCGATACAGCCTGATTGGTGGGGTACTTGCTGGTGTAAACATTCTGGTTATACATAAATGAGGAAAATCCGCTTTCAATCACCAGTGCTTTGAACGCTTCAAAATCCTTGCTGTTCAAAGCAGCGGCCTCCCTGTCAACTCTTACGTTTTCATTGAAGAAGTGCTTGGCTCTGAGCACGGCTCTGTCATTAACCTCTTTGCGAACCTTTGCAATGTTTGCTTCAAATTCATCTCTGTCAACTTCTCTGAGTACGCTCTTTCCGAATACTCCCGCCGCCTGTTCCATCTCTCTTCTTACGGCGGCATAGTCATCCGTAAGGTCGGAATGATCTGCGCCTGAGTCAATTATGCAAAGTGAGTGGCCGCAGGATGCAAAATCAAAATCAATCTTGTTTATTACGGGTTCCTTGGGGTCTTTGAAGTCTATTTCAACAAACCCGCCCACGGAGCAGGCCATCTGGTCCATAAGTCCGCAGGGCTTGCCGAAGAATACATTTTCGGCATACTGGGCTATTTCGGCTATTTCCACTGCGCTTACCTTTCCGTCATTGTAAAGGTAATTCATAATTGTGCCTACAAGCACCTCAAATGCGGCGGAGGAGGAGAGACCTGAGCCGGAGAGAACATCCGAAGCAGTTGCGGCGTCAAATCCGCCTATGTTGTAGCCTCTGTTTTTAAAGCCCGCGCATACGCCCCTTACAAGAGAGGCTGAGTGGCCGGTTTCATTGTCTTTGACTGTCAGATCATCAAGTTCCGCAGTATCCATACCGTAGCCCTCGGATTTGATGCTTACGGTATTCTTATCGTTTTTTGAAGCAACAGCCACAGCATCAAGGTTTACGCTTGCCGCCAGTACTTTGCCCCTGTTGTGGTCGGTGTGGTTGCCGCACACTTCGGTTCTGCCGGGTGCGCTGAAAACACATACTTCACGGCCTGCGCCGAAAATATCGTCAAATGCCTTTGAAACTCTTATATATCTTTCTTTCTGCACTTCAACAGAAGAGGAGGAGTAAAGATATGCCAGTTTATCGTCATATCTGCCGTTTTTAATGTTTTCTCTGAGAGTTTCGTTTTTAATCATTGTCTTTTTCTTCCTTTCTGTTTGCAGATTTTTCTTTTGCAGCGGCTTTCTTATTATCTTTTTCGTTAATCCATTTCACAACAATTTCCACTGCGCTCCATACTCCGTTTGCACCAAGGCAGCACACGCCTGTCAGGAACGAAATAATGATAATGGGCAGCAGGAATCCGGCGGAAAGGGGATCAAACATATTTTTACCTACAATGGTAAAGGAGATTATCTTAGGTAAAAATCCGCCTACGGAAAGCAGCAGAAATTTACGGTAGCCGAAATCAAATGAACCGTAAATTGCCGAAATGGTGTTTACCGGTGTGCCGGGCACAAGCCTCAGCGCCAGCAGCAGCGCCGGGTTGCCTTTGCCGTTGAACTGAATGGCGTGCCTGAGGGTGTCGTTTTTCTGCAGCATTTTCCAGGCGTAACCCGCACCGAATTTTTTGCCCCAGAAGTACTTTATGGTAATCTGAACAATAAAGCCCAGTATATTTACCGGTATTGCCCAGTACATAGGCAGCACGATACCTGTAAGGAAGCATACCGTGGATGTAAAGTAAATCGGGATAACGCTCTTGACAATATACAGCACCATTACTGCCCCGAAAAACTGCCAGTTTTTATCAAGGGAGGCTATCCAGTTCTCAAGGCGCATAAGGGCGTCCCTTATATCGGCATACCAGCCCCAAAGCTCCTCGTATCTCAAAGAAAAGAGCAAGACGCTTGTTGCGATGGACAGCGCAATCAATATGAGCCCCGCAAACAGCAGCGACTTTTTTTTCTTTTTGTGTTTGTTCAAATAATAATCCGCCTTATCGGTATTGACGGCAGAGCGGGAAAATGCCCCGTTCAAACCATAGTCATTATATTTTATAATAAAACAGAAAAATTATCAAGATTTTTTGAAAAAAAGTAAAATAGGGGGTGAAATATCTGCGGAAAGGCGGTATAATTGTATCAAATAATCATGACCCGATACAGGAGATATTATTATGAAAATTGTTATACTTGACGGTTACGCAGAAAACCCCGGTGATTTATCCTGGGAATGGCTGGGCGAATACGGAGAGTACACTGTTTATGACAGAACCCCTCAGGATAAAATACTTGAGCGTGCCCGGGGCTGCGATATTGTTTTCACAAATAAAACTCCCCTTACAAGGGAAACACTTGAAAATCTGCCGGATGTCAGGTATATAGGGCTTCTGAGCACCGGCTTCAATGTGGTGGATTGGGAGTACTGCCGCGGAAAAAATATACCGGTATGCAATATTCCCACCTACAGTACAGAGGCTGTGGCCCAGTGCGTTTTTGCCCATATACTTGAGCGCACAAACGCCGTAGCAAAGCATTCCGGCTCCGTGCACAGCGGCGGCTGGGCTGCCAGCGCGGATTTCTCATACAGTGTTGCGCCACTTTATGAGCTCAGCGGCAAAACTCTCGGCATTTTCGGCTTCGGTAAAATAGGCAAGGCAGTGGCAAAAATCGGCCTTGCGTTCGGTATGAAGGTGCTGGCAGTTACCAACCATCCTCAGCCCTTTGAGGGGGTTACATTTACGGATATCGAAACCTTGAAAAAAAAGTCAGATTTTCTTACCCTTCACTGCCCCCTTACCCCGGCAACCACGGGCCTTGTAAATGCGGATTTTCTTTCTTCAATGAAAAAAAGCGCCATGCTTATAAATACATCCAGAGGCCCCGTGGTGGATGAGCAGGCCCTTGCCTTTGCTCTTAAAAACGGCGTGATTGCCGCGGCCGGTCTTGATGTTATGTGTGTTGAGCCGCCCAAAGCAGATAATCCGCTTTTCGGCCTTGATAATATTACGATTACCCCCCATATTGCCTGGGCAGGTTATGAAACAAGAGCACGGCTTATGGATATTTGCAGGCAAAATTTAAAGGCGTACGCCGAAGGTACGCCTCAGAATACGGTTTATTAACTTATTATTTCCGCTTTCCAGGAAAAGCTGAATTCCTTTCCGCTTTCCAGGGAGCGGATTTCTCTTTTTTCGGAAATATCTTTCTTAACTTCCGGTGTGTCGTTTATTCCGTACCAGGGTTCAATGCACACATAGGGTGCGCCGGGCTTTGCCCATATACCCAGCACCGGGCATTTGCCGAAGGTGAATTCTATCACATTTTCTCCCTTGAGCCGCAGCTTTTCGGATTGAAGTCCGGATATAATGAGGGCATCCGGCTCAAATATTTCTTTAGTGATTTTTATTGTGCTTTCGTTTTCAAGCAGAGGGAATTTTTCGCTGAGCAGCAGATTATCCTTGCCTATCCTTTCCGTGCAAACGGTCTCCGGCTTTTCAAATTCAATGGCATCTCCCGGCTTGCAGTTGAAAGCCGGGTGTGCCCCGGGTGAAAAATACATTGTTTTATCCGATTTGTTTTCAACTGATATTGTGTTTATCAGCGCCCTGCCGCTTAGCGCAAAGTTTACAGTCAGTTTAAATTCAAAAGGATATTTTTTCAAAGTTTCTTCGTTATTCTCAATATAAAAAGAGATTTCGTTGCCGCTTATCCTGCAGGGCGTGAAGGTCATATTCCTTGCAAAACCGTGCTTCGGCATATTGTATTCGGTTCCGTTATAAAAATACCTGAATCCGTTGAGCTGGCCTATGAAGGGGAAAAGCACGGGAGCTCTGCCGTGCCAGATATCCGGGTTTCCCTGCCAAATATATTCCTTGCCGTTTTCTTTTGAAATAAGGGACTGCAGCTCAGCGCCCGCATCGCGTATTTCACAGGTCAGGTATTCGTTTTCAATTCTGTAATTCATTTCTGTTCCTCCGGTATTTTTTTGATTCTTTTGTTGTGTACCAGTACAATAAGAGCGCAGCAGGCCATAAACAGGCCTATGCCGAAAATCAGCAGAACTCCTATTACAGCGTATGATGCACCCTTTGACAGGGGTTCGGGCTTGAAAAGGCTGCCGATAAATTCCGGATTATAAAAAGGGTAGGGATAATATACCGGGTCTGAAAACGCCCCTCTTATAATGGAAAAAACCGAATATACAAAGGGATATATTCCCGAAAGCAAAACAGTCTTTTTTGTAAGCTTTTCGTTTGTAAAGGGAAACAGCCATACTATAAAAGCCACAGGGGGCATTATCATATGGTAATAAACCTGAATAAAGCTTGACATGGAGTGAGCGGGTGTGTCCCATTTGAACGGGGGAGTCATACCCATGGGAATACCGGCGGTATAAGTTATGCCGGCGATTATCACATACAGCGTAACCAGTGCCCCGAGAACAGGATTGAATCCGATTTTTCTTGCCTTCTCCGCTCCGAGTATTCCGAGCCCCGCCAGCAGAAAGTAAATGTAGCAGAAGAAATTTGACTGCACGGTGAAATATGAGAGGATATTGTATTTGCCGTAATCAACCGGGCTGTATTCCGGGTCATATTCGAAGTTATAATAGCAAAGCCTGTGAATAAAAACCAGAAATCCGAAAACGGCAAAAGTGAGCAGAATTACGCCGAGAACCTTGTTTGATGCGGATTTGTTCAGCTCTGTTTTCTCTTTCACTTAAGCACCTCCCTGCCTGTAACCGGCTTCTTTTATAAAAGTATATATTATATTTTCGGAAAAAGTCAAGAACTATTGATTTTTGCTTCCGGTTGGGATATAATTATAAGAGTATAAGTATATTTATAATGGAGAATATTATGTCAGTCTATGATGAATTTTCCGGCGTATACACCCTGCTTCTTACCCCTTTCAATGAAGACAGAAGCATAGATTACAGGGCCTATGAGGAATATGTTTCCTGGCAGGCCGCCTTCCGTCCCCAGCACCTTTTTGCAAACTGCGGCTCTTCCGAAATGACTGCCCTTACCTTTGAGGAGCGCATTAAATGCGCAGGCCTTGCAGTTAAGAATTCCGGCGGCGTTCCCGTTTTTGCCACAGGCAATCTCAGGAGCACTCACGAAGAGGAAATTGAAGAGATAAAATCCCTTGAGGATACCGGAGTTTCCGGCCTTGTGTTTGTTACAAAAGGGATGTGTGACAGGCCGGAGGAGCAGTTCGAGTATCTTTCTGAGCTTGCCACCCACACGGAGCTTCCCGTTATTCTTTATGAGTTCCCGGGTATGAGGCCTCACCTTATGGAGCCTGAGGTTTACGGCAGGCTGGTCGCTACAGGCAGGTTCAAGGGCATTAAAGATACCACCAGCGAAATAACCGAAATTGAGAAGAAGATCGTACTGCAGGGCAGTTCAAATGTACTTCAGGCAAATATTCCATTCCTTTATGATGCCTATGAGCTGGGCGCAAGGGGAGTGGTAGCTACCCCAACCACCTGCGGGGCGGATTTATTTGTAAAGATGTGGGATGAATGGGTCAGGGGCGATAAACGGGCCGCAAAACAGACCTATTATCAGATAATCAATCTTGATAACGCCATAGATTCCGGCTTCAATGCCAGCGCCAAGTATATCTGCCGCCTCAGGGGCGTCAATATGAACTGGTACACAAGGGGCGATCACAAGCTCAGCAGCGCCCGTATGGCATCCCTTAAGGCCTATGTTGAGTGGGCAGTTTCAGAAGGTATATTCAAATCCTGATTTAAGAGGTTAATTATATGAAAAAATTAAGCGCAAATGTATGTGCGGTTACCCATTCCGGCAGAGTCCGCCGTGAAAATGAGGATAACTACAGCCTTAACGGCAGGCATACCGGCAACGGCGGCCTTAAAAAAGGCAGCGCCTATGTGCAAAAAATGACCGAGCCCTTCCACCTTGCAGTGTGTGACGGTATGGGGGGCGAAAGCTACGGTGAAATTGCATCCGGTATTGCGGTTGAAACCATCGCCAAGGAAGCAAAGTCCGTATATGAAAGCGGCGAAGATTTTTCCCTTGCCGTTTCCGGCTGTCTTGAAAAGGCAAACAGCAAAATCTGTGCCGAAATAACCGAAAGAGGAGCCCGTATGGGCACCACCCTTGCGGCAGTATATGCAGTCAAGGGCAGGGTTATCTGCGTCAGCATAGGCGACACCCGTATTTATCATTTTTCAAACGGCATTCTTGAGCAGGCAAGTTTTGACCATACCCACGCTCAGGGCATAGTTGATTCCGGCGCCGTTGCCATGAAAGATATCAATACCATACCCGATGCAAAACGCCTTACAAAGCATCTGGGCGTATTCCCTCAGGAAGCGGCCCTCAGCCCCAACATCAGCGTAATTGATGATGTTGATGAAGGGGATGTTATCCTTCTTTGCTCCGACGGTCTTACGGATATGCTTACCGATGATGAAATATCCGCTATTGTTTCCGGCGGTGATTCTCCTCAGGATGTTTCCGGCAAACTCATAAGAAAAGCTCTTGAAAAAGGCGGCAAAGATAATGTTACGGTTGTTACCGCATTTATGTCCGCCGAAAATACCGCAGTGTTTGTTCCCGTAGCAGAGGCTATGGTAGGGGATAACGGTCCGGATTATGAAGAGGAATACCGTAATTCCTACGGCGTTGCCGGCGGCGAGAGCGCCGAAGCTTCTCCCTATGCCAATGCGGATGCCTATGCTTATGAAAAGCCTATCGATAAAAAGAAAATTCTTATGATTGCGGGTATTGCCGCAGCTGTGCTTGCAGTGCTTGCCCTGGCGTTTTTCATTATCAAGTCCGCCATCAAGGATAAGGAAGAGGTTACCACAACCACCTCCCTTGAGGAATATTACGCAACTTACAGCAATGCGGAAACCACCACCAAGCTCACTACCTGGACTCAGCCCACTACCGAATCAACAACCGAATCCACCACCGAGTCCACTACCGAGAGCACAACTACCACTACTGCACGCAGAAATTACAATTACACAACAAGAAGATCATATAACACTACAACAAGAAGAAATAACACAACCACAACCAGAAAGCCTTCAACTACCAAGGCTGATGACGGCACTACCACCAAGGCCGATGATACCACCTCAAAAGCCGATAACACCAGTTCAAAGGCCGATGATACAACTTCAAAGGCTGATGATACCACTTCAAAGGCCGATGATACCACTTCAAAGGCTGATGATAACAAGACTGAGCCTACATCCCAGAAAGAAGAGCAGGGCGAAATCGGTCCCGCTGCATCAGTATAATTAAATCATTAACAGAAATCCGCAGAGGTAATTACCTCTGCGGATTTTTTTATCTTGTGTAAATGTAGCTTTTCAGCATGGCGCACCAGTCTGTCTGTATAATATCATAGCCCCTGTCAATAAGCTTGCCCCAGCCGTATTCCGGGCCTTTGATAATAGAAGTGTCATCGGAATATCCTGCCGCCAGCACATCCTTATAGTTATAAACTATGGCGTTGGCAAATATTACTTTTCCTCTGCCGTGCATCTCCTCAACATACTGTTCTCCGGCTACCGGATCCTCTTCGCTGTCAAAGCAGATTTCAGCGCCTATGCAGTTGATGTTTCTTTTTTCAAGGGCTGCCGTAACCTTGTCCTCATGGTGAACAACCGGCAAGTACATAAAGTCAGGCGCGCAGGCTTCAATTTCCTTATAGTATTTTTCTTTGGCCGGGGTTTTCACAATCACCTGCTTTTCCACCCCGCATTTCCTTATGCAGTTGGTTATTCTGGGTATATCCGTCCAGAACTTATCCACATTTATGTAGCATTTGCCTTTGAGAAAATCCAGCACATCTTCAAGCCTGCTTACCGGGTATTCGGTTTTTGTCATATCCTGGTTCACAAATCTCATCTTATCCACATTTTTGCTTCCGGTGCATAAAATAAGGCGGCGTGTTTTTGCGTGGGGCCGCTCCATTCCCGGGTGAAAAACATACAGATTTTTATCCCGGCTTACTGCCACATCAAGCTCTATCATATCAGCGCCCTGGTAAAGCGCGCACTGAAACGCCCCGAGGGTATTGCAGGGTATATTTCCGCCGGAAACCCCTCTGTGAGCGCATACCATAGGTTTACCCGGTATCATATTTTCTTTGATATTTCTGCTGAAATCAAACATCATTTTTACCTCTCATTATAAATTTCAGTTCTCCGCCTTTCATTAATTCCGAAGCCTTTATCATATAGTTTTCAACCGGCACACCGTTAAATGAAACAGCGCTCACATAGATGTTATCCGGCGAATTATTTTCTGCGGTTATCACAAGAGTATTTCCGCTGCTGAGCTTAACCTCTGCTGTGTCGGCAAGGGGTGAACCTATAAGGAATAAGTCCTTCCCCGCAAGAGGAAACAGCCCGAGTGCCATAAATACATAATAGGATGAGAGCGCTCCAGAGTCATTGTTGCCGGGCAGCCCGCCGGGGCCTGAGGTGAACATATATCTCATACCCGCTCTTATAATCTCGCAGGTTCTGTCGTGCTGTCCCGCGTAAATATAACTGAAAGGCGCCTCGGTATCCGGCTCATTGTTGAAGCCCTCAAATATTCCCTTCTGCATGGTCTTTGCAATATAATCTCCGTCCCGTGAGTCTTCGGGCTGAGTTACCGGGGGTTCGCCGTAGCCGAAGAATTTATCCAGCAGGTTAATAAATCTTTCTTTTCCTCCTGCAAGGTTAATTCTTTCATCCATATCCGTCATCTGCCTGAAGGAATAATTGTAAAGTGTTCCTTCGTAGTATTCCGAGTCTGCCGTCAGCAGGCCCGTTTCCCGGTCAAAAAACTTTTTCTCTGTTTCCGAAAGGGCAGTCAGCTTTTCTGCAAGCTCGCTGTTTCCGTTTTCACGGGCAAGTTCTGCACACAGTTTGCAGAGCTCCGCAAGGTCAAGCACCATTGAGGCAGATGGGCATTTTCCCTCTTCCGTAAAGTCTCTGTTGCCTTCGGAAAAAATATCTTTTTCCGCAGCTTTCAGCACAGGGGCAGGGTCCTCAATAAGCCCGTATCTGTAAGCGGTCAGCAGGGCATAATCCCCAAGGCATCTCGCCTGAGTGGAGTGGTTGTTATAATCATCCGAAAAGCAAAGATTATTAGGTATATACCCCAGCTTATTGCAGAGCGCAAGCAGTGTATCCGCAATTTTAAGCCCCTCATCCCTGTAAAGCATCATCACAAGGGGTATCTGGGTTTTATACACATCCCACAGGGTGGCAAAATCGGCCATAAAGCTTCCGTCACCGTAAACAAAGCTTTCATCGCTTCTGTCACAGGGTTTCACCAGTGAATGATAAAGGTTTGAATAGAATATGCTTTTAAATTTATCATCTTCTGATTCAATTGTAATTGCGGAAAGGTATCTGTTCCATGTTTCATAAGCTGTTTTTGAAACAGAATCAAAATCTCCGGTTTCTTTAAGTATTTCAAGAGCGTGCTCCCGGCTTTTAAAGGAGAGGGCAATTTTCAAATCAGCCTGCCTGCCGAAATCCTTTATTATAACGGAGGTATCGCCTGTTTCGGCTTTCCCGTTAAAAGATACGGCAAAATGCAGTTTTATCCCTTCCGCCCTTATTCCTGCTGAAATTATGCCTTCATTTACAGGCTCAATATACAGCACTTCGGCTTTTTCCGCCTTGCTTTCCGCTGTTTTAAGGCCCATATTTGTAAAATCGATTTTTACCCTGCCTTCATCTTTGCCGAAGGTGTATCTATGGCACACCGATTTTTTGCCGGCAGTCAGTTCGCATAGGATATCCTCTGTTTTGCAGGAATAATATCCGGGTCTTGCTTTTTCATCCGTAAAGTCCCGCCTTTCGGGTGAGCTTTCATAGCAGGGCACGGTGAGAGCGTAGTTATAATAAACACCTATTGCGCCGGTGCCGCTCTGCTGCAGGTGGGTAAAACCCAGCAGTTTTTTGCAGGAGGGGCATTTTTTAACTTTTGAGTGATAGTTGAATTCGTGGTCCGTATATCCGGTGGGGTAGCCGCCTGTATAAGGCGAAACGCTTATGCCCCCGAAGGGCAGCGTTGCCCCCGGGCTTGTATTGCCGCACTGGGCTTTTATAAAAAACCATCTTGCGGCTATTTCGTCGGTTTTTTCCGGTGCGGATTCCCCGGTGCCGTGAAAAACATCAACATATCTGCACAAATCCATTGTATCACCCCAATTCAATTTTAAGGTTACTTTATTTTTCTGTCAATATTTTTTTAAGATATTGAAAATGCTCTTGAATTGTTGTTTTTCTTTTGATAATATAATATAAAATCGGCAAAAGCGGGCTTTTCCCTTTTGCTATACCGGAGGAATGAAAAATGAAACTTACAATGGCTCAGGCTCTCGTAAAATTCCTTGATAATCAGTATGTTGAGTTTGACGGCAAAGAGTCAAAATTTGTTGACGGTATTTTCGGCATTTTCGGCCACGGATGCGTTGTGGGTATCGGCCAGGCTCTTGAGCAGGGCGGCCATAACCTTAAATTCTATCAGGGCCACAACGAGCAGGGTATGGCTCACGCAGCCATCGCCTTTGCAAAGCAGAACAGGCGCCGTAAAATAATCGCCTGCACTTCTTCCATAGGCCCCGGCGCTCTCAATATGGTTACCGCCGCCGGCACTGCCACAGCCAACAGAATTCCTCTCCTTGTGCTGCCCGGCGATACTTTCGCCTGCCGCCAGCCGGATCCCGTGCTTCAGCAGGTTGAGCAGCCCACGGGCTACAGCACCACCGCAAACGACGCTTTCAAGGCCGTCTGTAAATATTGGGACAGAATCGTAAGGCCCGAGCAGCTTATGACTGCCTGTCTCAACGCTATGAGGGTGCTTACGGATGCTGCGGATACCGGCGCCGTATGCCTTGCAATGCCTCAGGATACCGAGGGCGAGGCCTTTGATTACCCCGAGTATTTCCTTCAGAAAAGAGTATGGCATCTTGACAGAAGAGTTCCCACCGCAAGGGAGATTGATACTGCTGCGCAGATGATTAAAAACGCTCAGAAGCCTCTGCTTGTAGTCGGCGGCGGCGTCACATATTCCGAGGCCTGGAATGAGGCAAAAGCATTTGCCGAGGCCTTCAATATCCCCATCGGCGAAACTCAGGCCGGCAAGGGCAATATCCCCTATGATGTTCCCCTTAATATGGGCGGCATCGGCGTAACCGGCGGCCCTGCCGCAAACGCCGTTTCAAAGCAGGCTGATCTTGTTATCTCCGTGGGTTCAAGGCTTACGGACTTTACCACCGCCTCAAAATGGGGCTTCCAGAATCCCGCCGTTAAAATGCTTTCAATAAATGTCTGCGCTTTTGATGCTTTCAAGATGGATTCCGTTTCTGTTATAGCGGATGCAAAAGAATCACTTACCGCGCTTACCGCAAAGCTTTCCGCCTGCGGCTACAAATCCGGCTGGGGCAGCGAGCTTGCTCAGATAAAAGCGGATTACGAAAAAGAAATTGACCGCAATTACAGCGTTGAGCTTCAGGGCGTTCTTTCCCAGACCAGAGCTCTGGGCGAAATCAACAAAGCAATTGATAAGGATGCCATCGTTATCGGTTCTTCCGGCTCCCTTCCCGGGTGCCTGCAGAGGCTCTGGAGGTCAAGCGTTCCCGGTTCCTACCATGTTGAGTACGGCTTCTCCTGCATGGGCTATGAGGTCTGCGGTGCTCTCGGCGTCAAGCTTGCCGAGCCCGGCAGAGAGGTTTACACAATGTGCGGCGACGGCAGCTTCCTTATGCTTCACAGCGAGCTTTATACCGCCGTGCAGGAAAACGCCAAAATAAATGTTATGCTCTTTGATAATCAGGGCTGGGGTTGTATAGAAAACCTACAGAATAATCAGGGTACCGATACCTTTGGCACCAGGTTCTGCGCAAGAAACCCCGAAACCGATTTGCTGGACGGTCCGATTATTATGGCTGATTTTGCAAAGATAGCCGAGGGCTACGGCTGCAAGGCATATACCGTAAAAACCGCCGATGAGCTTAAAGCCGCTCTGGATGATGCAAAGAAGCAGACCGTTCCCTGCCTGTTTGATATTAAGGTAGGCCACAAGAGTATGAGCGACGGCTATGACGCCTGGTGGAGAGTCGGCGTTGCCGAAGTGAGCACCAGCGCAACCGTTCAGGCCGCTTATGAAGATATGCAGGCCAACATCAAAAAAGCAAGATTGTATTGATTAACGGAGGAAAATGAAATGCTTGATAAAAATAAAGTTAAACTCGCTATAGCTCCTATCGCCTGGACTAACGACGATCTTCCCGATTTAGGCGCAGAGAATACATTTGAGCAGTGTGTCAGCGAAATGGCGCTGGCCGGCTTCAAGGGCAGCGAAATCGGCAATAAGTACCCAAAGGATGTTGCCACCCTTAAGCATAAGCTTGATGTAAGAGGCCTTCAGATTTGCAATGCCTGGTTCTCCTCCCTTCTGCTTTCGGAAGGTTACGATGCAACCATAGCCGCTTTTATAAAGCACAGGGATTTCCTCTATGATCTTGGCGCAAGGGTAATCGGCGCCTCCGAGCAGGGCAACTCAATTCAGGGCACTTCAAAGTCCATTTTCGGCGAAAAACCCGTTTATACCGATGAGCAGTGGGAGCTTATAAGAAAAGGCTTCAATGAAATGGGCCGCCTTGCAAAAGAAAAGGGTATGTATTTCACAGTTCATCATCACATGGGCACCGGAGTACAGACTGCCGAAGAAATTGATAAACTTATGGAAATTACCGATCCCGGCCTTGTATATCTTCTTTATGATACCGGTCATCTCGCTTTCAGCGGTGAGGATGCCATCGGCGTTCTTAAAAAATACGCCGGCAGAATCAAACATGTTCACCTCAAGAGCACCCGCCTTGATGTGATTGCCAAAGGTAAAGAAGAGGGCTGGAGCTTCCTTGACTGTGTCAGAGCCGGCGCATTTACCGTACCCGGTGACGGCGACTTTGATTTCACTCCCGTATTTGATATCCTTGCAGACAGCGGATATGAGGGCTGGGTTGTGGTTGAGGCCGAGCAGGATCCCGCAAAGGCCAATCCCTATGAGTACGCTCTTATCGCAAGGAATTATATCAGAGAGAAAACCGGTCTTTGATTTTTCAATAATTGATGATTTCCGGCAGGTATTCGTTTTTGCGGATATCTGCCGCTCTTGCATAAAAGTATTGAGGAATAAAAAATGAAAATAAACTCAATTGATAAAGGCCGGGCCTTCGATTTCGGTAAAACCGCGGCTTTTTATGCCGTTTACCGTGACATTTACCCGCGGGAGCTTTATGACCGCCTCAGGGCTCTGGGGGTTGGGGCAGGGGGTACCGCCTGGCTGGATCTCGGCACAGGCACAGGAGTTTTGCCCAAAAACCTGTATAATGCAAATACGGATATAACAGGCGTTGATATATCTGCGGAGCAGATTGCCTTTGCAAAGCGGGAAGCGGACGAAAGCGGCCGCAATATAAATTATTTTGTTTCACCCGCCGAGTCAACCGGGCTGCCGGATAACTCCTTTGATGTTATAACTGCCGCCCAGTGCTTTTGGTATTTCGGCAGGGATAAAATGCAGTCTGAAATAAAGCGGATGCTCAGGCCCGGGGGAAAGTTCATAAAGATATTTATGAACTGGGATTTTGAGGATAAGATTGCCGCTGAGAGTATTTCCCTTGTGGAGCAGTTCAATCCCGGCTGGAACAGCGGCAGAAACGCCGATGCCGATATGTATGATGATATTTTCCCCGGCAGGCAGACCGAATCATTTTATGCGGATATTTCGTTTGACCGCGAGAGCTGGCACGGCAGGATGACCGCCTGCCGCGGCACACTCGCCTCGATGGATGCAGAAACTTTTGAAAGCTGGGATAAAGCCCACCGGGAATTTCTCGGCACCTGTCCCGAAACTTTTAAAGTGCGCCATATAGTCTACATTTCGCATTTTACAATGGAGTGAATAATGAAGCCCTATAAGATTAAGCAAATAAACCTTGATGAATATTCAAATTGCAGTGCAATCTGGAATATGCAGACCTGTCCTTATACCGATATGTTCATTGAGCAGATAAAGACGGGCAACCGTGATGTATTTATACTCACTGTTGACGATGAATATACTGCCGAATGTGACCTTGTTTATGATAATCCCGAATACGGCACAATTCCCGGCGAGAGACTGTATTTTTCACGCCTTATTGTAAAACGGTCTGAGCGCGGCAAAGGTTACGGAGAAGCAATATCAATGTTTCTGCTCGACAAGGCAAAAGAAAAAGGATATAAATCTATTGCTCTGGGCGTTGATTGTGATAACACTGCCGCCGTGAATCTCTATAAAAAACTCGGCTTTATCGTTTATGAAGAAGCTGAAGACAAGGACGGAAAGTTTTACAGAATGGAAAAGAAACTGTAATGAATGAAAAGAAAAAAACAATAATTCTGCGTATCCTGATAATCGTCGCAATGCTGGCAATTGTCGGGGCGTGTGTTTACCTGTACCTGCACTTTGGAAAGTCCGCAATTGAGCTTATCAAGGATACTGACCGATTCAAAGCGTGGATTGACGGATTCGGCGTCTGGGGCATTATAGTTTTTGTTGCAATCCGTGTTCTGCAGACGGTGGTCAAGTTTATACCGACTGAGCCCATTGAGATTGCCGCCGGGTTGGTTTGGGGCTGGTTCGGCGGATTTGCTCTGTGCCTGCTTGGTAATATCATCGGGTCAATCATTATTCTGATTATGACCCGGCGGATAGGTATGCGCATCCTGCGGCTTTTCCGCCTTGAAAACAAGCTGCAGTCCATGCGGTTCCTGCAGAACCGGGAGAAGCGCAACCGCCTTTTGTTCATTTTTTATCTGATCCCCGGCACACCTAAGGATACCATGACTTATTTTGCCGGCCTTACGGATATGAATCTTACGGAGTTCATGATTATCTCATCCATTGCGCGTATTCCCGCCATAGTTACCTCCACAGTCTGCGGTGCCTATCTCGGGCAGAATAATTACAAGGTCGCCGCCATAGTTTTCGTGGTAACGGCTCTGCTCAGCATACCCGGCGCAACATTATATAAAAAGCTTTCGGCGCGTTACATTCAGAATCACCCGCAATCAGGGTCCGAATCGCAGCCCGGAACAGAAGAAGACAGGGAAGAGAAAATATAAAGAACGGAAAATAAACTATGATTATTCTTATTACCGGGGCTTCCCATACCGGCAAAACCCTGCTGGCTCAGAAGCTGCTTGAAAAATATAAATATCCGTACATTTCAATGGACCATATCAAAATGGGCCTTATAAGAAGCGGCAAAACGTACCTTACCCCTTATGATGATGAGCAGATGACCTCGTATCTCTGGCCCGTTATCCGTGAGATAATAAAAACCGCCGTTGAAAACAAACAAAATCTTATTGTTGAGGGCGGTTATGTTCCCCCTCAATGGGAGAGCGATTTTACTTCTGAATATCTTGATGAAATCAGGTTTTACTGCCTTGCCATGTCAGAGGAATATATCCGCTCCCGCTTTACCGATATTAAAAAATTCGCCTCGGTTATTGAGCACCGTTTTGATGACTCCGATTTTGACATTGAAACAGCCGTTAAAGAAAACAGGATGTATATTGAATCTTTCTCATATTGCAAAAACGGGCTGATATTGATTGATAACAATTATGATGAATCTATGAATGACTATGAATGAATTTGAAATATTAACTGAACATTACGAATCTCACGATGAAGAAGGCCGACTGCTTTCAAAGCACGGGAGTGTTGAATATATCACTACACAAAAATATATTCATGAATGTGCAGAAGCTGTAAACGCTAAATGTATTCTTGAAGTCGGTGCCGGCACAGGCCGTTACAGCGTCTCGCTGGCAAAAGAGGGCTTTGATGTAACTGCCGTCGAATTGGTTGAACATAACCTTGATATTCTAAGGCAAAAGCTTGACGGAAGTGAAATGCTTACCGCGATTCAGGGAAACGCGCTTGATTTATCCCGTTTTGCCGATAACAGCTTTGATATGACGCTTCTGCTCGGACCGATGTATCACCTTTTCACTTTTGAAGATAAGAAAAAGGCACTCTCGGAAGCCGTACGCGTGACGAAACTGGGCGGATTCATTCTGGTTGCATACTGTATGAACGAGCCGACAATCATCAATTTCGGTTTTCGTCAGGGCAATTTGCAATATATTCTTGATAATAATATGTTGCTTGATGAATGGCACTGTAAAAGTGATCCGAAAGAAATATTTGAACTGTATCGCACGGAGGATATTGCTGAACTGGACGCAACAGTAAATGTCACCCGCGAAAAGCTTATAGCAACCGACGGCGCGACGAATTATATGACGGAATGCATCGACGAAATGGATGATTTCACTTTTGAAAAATGGGTGGATTATCACCTGTCAATCTGCGAGCGACAGGATTTAATCGGTGCTTCGCATCATACGCTGGATATTTTGAGGAAGAATTGATAAAATAAATTATGAAAAAAGTTATTGTAATTGGTTGCCCGGGCAGTGGCAAAAGTGTATTTTCAAGAACCTTGCACGACATCACGGGGTTGCCCCTTTATCACCTTGATATGATTAACTGGCATGAAGACAAGACTACTTTGTCACGCGAGGAACTGATTGGAAAAATCAACGAAATCGGTGCAACGGATGAATGGATAATGGACGGCAACTACGGCGGCACAATGGAGTTGAGAATGTCCCTGTGTGACACAATCATATTTCTTGACTTTCCGACAAACGTCTGCCTTGAAGGAATTATGGCAAGGCGCGGAATGCAGCGCCCGGATATGCCATGGCAGGACGCCGATGATTTGGAGGCAGAGTTTGTTGATTCTGTTAAAAACTATTATTCACAAAACCGCCTGACAGTCCTGGAACGCATAAAGAAATTTCCCGGCAAAAAATCTCTTATTTTCAAAAGCAGGCAGGAAGCGGATGGCTTTCTCGCAAAGCTGAGAAGTGAGAATGTAATCGCTCACTATGATGCGCTCATTGACGAAGGTAACGACCCTGTTACCGACCCTAAGCCGTTAAAAGATTATATGGATAAGTGGGACGGTCAGACTTTTATTGATAAGATGCAGGAAACCCCGGAAAAATCCGTGCTTGAAATCGGTGTCGGGACAGGCAGACTGGCGGTCAGAGTCGCTCCGCTTTGTCGGGAATTCACCGGCATTGATATTTCACCGAAAACAGTAGAGCGGGCAAAGGAACATCTTTCAGACTTTAATAATGTTACCTTGTTTTGCGGCGATTTCAGCAGTTTTAAGTTCACACGCGGATATGATGTAATTTATTCGTCACTTACATTCATGCATATTGAAGACAAGCAAAAGGCGATTGATAAAATATACGGGTTGTTGAATCCGGGCGGAAAGTTCGTGCTTTCCATTGATAAAAATCGGGATTCATTTATTGATATGGGGACAAGGAAGATACACATCTTTCCGGACAATCCCGACGATACAGATAAGTATTTAAAAGCATCCGGCTTTAGAAATATTGAATTGTCTGAAACAGAATTAGGATTCATTTTCACCGCGGAAAGAAGATAGTGATATTATGGATGGCCCGCAAACAACGAAAAACTACATTTGCACAATTGCTTCTATTGAAGAAATAAATAAAAAGTGGGATTATGAAATAGCACTTCATCCCGGAAACAACAACTGGATAGTCTGGAAAGAGGAAGCAATCAAGAACTACAATAAAGGTAAATCAATCCCTTTTTACGGAATCTTAGACGGAATGATTATTTGCGAAGCGACTGCTTTAATACATTCAGACACGGTGCAGAATAGTGATGGATTGGTAGACAATCAAACGGCATATCTTTGCGCATTCAGAACTGCTGCCGAATATCAGGGATTGGGTTATTTTTCAAAACTGTTTCATTATATTATTGATGACCTGCGAAACAAAGGCTATACAAAAGTAACACTGGGCGTTGAACCGGATGATGAAAAGAATCTGAAAATATATAAGCATTTCGGATTTGATGAGTTTATCAAACAAGGTAAAGAAAGTTTCCCCGACGGAACTGTTATTGATGTGATTTATTACGGGAAAAAGATTTGAACTGATTATAGTATAAACATTTATTTAATACCTCTTGAACATATGCAACTTAATATTTCTTACATTTTTAAGGGAACGGAGAACAACAATTTCTCCGTTCCCTTTGATATTTAAGGATTCTGTTTCAAAATGTGTCGTAATAAATGGTAAGGGGAAATGATGCCGATGCTTTTCTGGATTCTCTTAAATAAAAATTACCTTATCACTTGTTACTTATAAACTAAAAAACTCCGGTCAATTTTGACCGGAGTTTTATCTTATTCCTGTGAGTCTTTGTGTTTTTTCTCTATCATCTGCTTGGTTTCTGCCCATTTTTCTCCCGCCAGGGGGTAGAATTTAAGGCTTATTGCGCATATTATCAGCAGCGCAGAGGGTACGGCCATCCAGGCAACAAGTATGCCCTGCTTGGCCCATTCGCTCTGCAGGCCGCTCTGAAGGGTTGTATCGTAGCCGAAAGCTCCTGCAATCATAATAAAAGCGGAGTTCGCAAAGCTTATGGCCGGCTTGGTAATAAGGCTGTTTACCCCGGCGTACATTCCCTCGCGCCTTATGCCGGTTACGCTTTCATCATAGTCAATAACATCGCCGTTCATCAGGGGTATAAGGAACATACCGCCCGCAAAGCCCATGCCTGCGGTAAAGAAAGCCACCCCGGCCACAATATTATTCTTGCCGAATACCGCCATAAACGCCGCGCCTACTGCAAATATAATGCACATAATCAGCGTGCAGTTTTTTACGCCCCAGGTTTTAACCTTTGTGCTCCAAAGAACCACTCCGAAAACAGCGCCTGCCCCCAGCAGCCCGTAAGCTACCGCCATAGGCATGCTGAATTCATCAAAATAGTAGATAACGCCCTGCATGAGTATTGTCTGTATAAAAATAACCGTAAATGAGAGCACTTCAAATATAATGAAAGAGCGGTTTTTAAAGCAGGTGGTAACGGATTTTATGATTCCCAGCTCCTCCTCGCTCTCATTCTGCACTTTTTCTTTATAGAAAAATGTTGAGAGGAATATTATGAGGAATGAGAATATTCCGATTCCCGTCATAATAAGCTGGAACTGCAGGGGATTTTCACCGGGTTCCGGTTTGATAAGGGGGAATACCACAAGGGGAATACCCATTGCAAGCAGGGTGAAGAATATCTTCATCAGGAATATATTGCCCCTTGCCTTGTTTGATACCGCCATGGTGTAGGGCATAACATAAAGGGATGTGGCAATGGCAGTATATAATGTATCAAATAAAAATAAAGTGGTCAGCATCTGCGCAAAAAGAGCCGCCTGGGAGCCGCCCAGAGGCCATTTAACCCAGGTGATTATGAAAAACAGAGCGTAGAGAAATGAGCCGTACCTAATGTAAGGTATCCTTCTGCCCAGTTTTGATTTTGTCCTGTCCGAAATATAGCCGAACAGCGGGTCGTTCAGAGCATTCCATATTGCAAATATTATCCATACCGTGCTCGCCAGCCCTTCGCCGAGGCCCAGGAACTTTGTAAAAAAGTAGGTCATACCGCCGCCTGTCAGCAGGCTGCAAAGGGTGGTGCACAGGCAGTCCGCCGAGCAAAGCCACAGCTTTGATGAAAGCGGCACCTTTTCTTCAATTTCGTTACTCATCATATCACTCCTTGTAAAATTTATCATACCATACTGTCTCCGAAATATCAATTATATTATTGCTGTAAAAAAATCCTCAAAATATCCGTTTTTTATATTGACAACCACAATATGTTGTGGTATCTTATCTTAGCAAACACAAATTGTGATATTAAGGAGGGGCTGAAATGAATATACAGGGTCTGCAGAAACTTACACTTCTGGATTTTCCGGGCAAGATGGCCTGCACTGTGTTCACAGGCGGGTGCAATCTGCGCTGTCCCTTCTGCCACAATTCCCCTCTGGTTATAAATCCGCCTTCCGAGCCGGCCTATTCCGAAGATGAGATATTTGACCTTCTCCAAAAGAGGAAAGGCATACTCGAGGGGGTTGCAATAACCGGCGGCGAGCCCCTTATGCAGCCGGATATTGAGGACTTTATGGCAAAAGTTAAGCAGGCGGGTTTCGCTGTCAAGCTTGATACCAACGGCACTTATCCCGAAAAGCTTAAGAGGATAGTTGAAAACGGGCTTGCGGATTATGTGGCTATGGATGTCAAGTCCTCAAAAAGCGGATATCCCCAGTGTGTGGGCATAAAAGATTACGATACATCCAAAGTCAATGAGAGTATGGAGTTCCTTAAAAACTCCGGGGCGGATTATGAATTCCGCACCACCGTTGCTCAGGGCCTTCATACCGCGCAGGATATTGAAGAAATGGGCAAATGGGTTGCCGGTGCAAAGAGGCACTACCTTCAGCAGTTCAAGGATTCCGGCGAGCTCATCGGTTTCGGCCTTCAGCCATTCTCAAAGCAGAGCATGCTGGAGTTCAGAGATATTCTCAGCCCCTATGTTGATTTCTGTGATGTGAGAGGGATATAAAACACATAGAAACAAACATAATATTTAGTGTATTTCACACAAAAATCAAGTTTATACCACAATATATTGTATTTTAGGTTGACATGCAGTCAATATTTTGTTATTATTTTTCTGTTTGATAAACTATGAAAGAGAGGAACAGGTAATGTACCGGGTTGTTAAAAGAGACAACAGTATCGCAGAGTTCAATGTAAGCAAGATTTCCGAGGCCATCAAAAAGGCGTTTGATGCCCTTGAGAAGCAGTATCATCCTTCCACCATCGATTTTCTTGCCCTCAAAGTTACGGCAGATTTTGAGCCCAAAATCAAGGATGATTTTATCGCAGTTGAGGATATTCAGGACAGCGTTGAATCCGTCCTTATCCAGGCGGGTTATGCCGATATAGCAAAGTGCTACATCCTTTACAGACGCCAGAGAGAAAAACTCCGTAACCTCAAATCCACCATTCTTGACTATAAAGAGCTGGTTAACAGCTATGTTAATGTTACAGACTGGAGAGTTAAAGAGAATTCAACCGTTACCTATTCCGTAGGCGGTCTTATTCTTTCAAACTCCGGTGCCATTACCGCCAACTACTGGCTCAGCGAAGTTTATGATGATGAAATCGCCAACGCCCATAAAAACGCCGATATTCATCTTCACGACCTTTCCATGCTTACCGGCTACTGCGCAGGCTGGTCTCTCAAGCAGCTTATTCAGGAAGGCCTCGGCGGCGTAACAGGCAAAATCACTTCCGCCCCCGCAAAGCACCTTGCCACCCTCTGCAACCAGATGGTAAACTTCCTCGGCATTATGCAGAATGAATGGGCCGGCGCTCAGGCATTCTCCTCTTTTGATACTTACCTTGCTCCTTTTGTTAAAACAGATAACCTTGATTATGACGGCGTAAAGAAGTGCATTGAGTCCTTTATCTACGGCGTAAATACTCCTTCACGCTGGGGTACTCAGGCTCCCTTCTCAAATATTACCCTTGACTGGACCGTACCTGCCGACCTTGCCGAGCAGAACTGTATTGTAGGCGGCAAGGAGATGCCCTTCAAGTATAAAGACTGCAAAGCCGAAATGGATATGGTCAACAAGGCCTTTATCGAGATTATGATTGAGGGCGATGCCAACGGCAGAGGCTTCCAGTATCCCATCCCCACTTATTCAATCACCAGAGATTTTGACTGGTCCGAAACAGAGAATAACAAGCTTCTCTTTGAGATGACCTCCAAATACGGCACTCCCTATTTCTCAAACTATGTTAACAGCGATATGGAGCCCAGCGATATCCGCTCCATGTGCTGCAGGCTCCGCCTTGACCTCCGCGAGCTCCGCAAAAAGAGCGGCGGCTTCTTCGGCAGCGGTGAAAGCACCGGCTCTGTAGGCGTTGTAACCATCAACCTGCCCAGGATTGCCTACCTCGCCGAAAGCGAAGAGGATTTCTACAAGAGGCTTGATAAGATGATGGATATAGCAGCCCGTTCCCTTTCCATCAAGAGGAAGATTATCACCAAGCTCCTTGAAGAGGGCCTTTATCCCTACACCAAGCGTTACCTCGGCACCTTTGAGAATCACTTCTCAACCATCGGCCTTGTGGGTATGAACGAAACCGGCCTTAACGCCAACTGGATAAGAGCCGATTTAACTGATAAGAAGTGCCAGGAATTTGCAAAGGATGTTCTTAACCATATGAGAGAGCGCCTGAGCGATTATCAGGAACAGTACGGCGATCTCTATAACCTTGAGGCAACTCCCGCAGAGTCCACCTCCTACCGCCTTGCCAAGCATGATGTCAAGCGTTACCCCGGCATCATCACCGCTTCCAAGGAAACTCCCTATTACACCAACAGCTCACACCTTCCCGTCGGATTTACCGATGATGTTTTCGCAGCTCTTGATATTCAGGATGAGCTTCAGACCCTTTACACCTCAGGCACCGTTTTCCACGCCTTCCTGGGCGAAAAGCTCCCCGACTGGAAAGCTGCCGCCGATCTTGTGCGCAAGATTGCCGAAAACTACAAGCTGCCTTATTACACTCTTTCTCCCACCTATTCCGTATGTAAGAATCACGGCTATATTCAGGGCGAAGAGTATGTATGCCCCGATTGTAAGCAGGCAACTGAAGTTTACAGCCGCATTACCGGTTATTACCGTCCCGTTCAGAACTGGAACGACGGCAAAACCCAGGAATATAAAGACAGAAAGATGTATAACATAGCAGGTTCCCATTTCCACGTTCACGAAGCCGGCTGCTCCTGCTGTGATGACCATACGGCAAATGCCGCGCCCCTGCCGGACGGTGTGTATCTTTTCAAAACTCCCACCTGCGGCAAGTGCAAAATAGCTATCCCCAAGCTTAAGGAAGCAGGCATAGATTTTACCGAAATCAACGCTTATGAAAACGAGGAGCTTGCAATAGCTCTCAATATCAAAACCGCACCCACCCTTGTAATTGTTGATGACGGCAATATTGAAAAGTATTCCGATCTTGCAGCGGTTCTTGAGTTTGTAGAAAACGCAAAGAAGGCATAAAACCATGTATGATATTATTGTAATCGGTTCAGGCCCTGCGGGCCTGACCGCTGCATTATACGCCTTAAGGGCGGATAAATCCGTGCTTATCCTCGAAAAGGGAACTTTCGGCGGCCAGGTAACCTTCTCTCCCAAAATAGAGAATTACCCCGGCATAGGAAGTATGAGCGGTAATGATATTGCAGATTTATTTATAGACCAGGTTATCGGCAGAGGCGCCGATATTGAGATGGAAACCGTGCAGAAGGTTGTTGATAACGGAAACACAAAAACCGTTGTTACCAATAAAGGCAGCCACGAGGCAAAGGCGGTTGTCATAGCCACCGGCTGCAAGCACAGGCAGACAGGCCTGCCCAATGAGAACGCCCTTGTGGGCAACGGCATTTCCTACTGCGCAGTCTGCGACGGCGCATTCTTCAAAAATAAAACCGTAGCCGTTCTCGGCGGCGGCAATTCCGCCCTGCAGGAAGCCCTGTACCTTTCCGATGTATGCAGTAAGGTTTATGTAATACAGAATCTTGATTTCCTTACCGGTGAGGCAAAGCTGATTGAAAATATCGGTAAAAAGGAAAATGTTCAGGTTATTTACGGCACAGTGCTCAGCGCCCTCAAAGGCGAAACCGAGCTTACGGGCCTGGAGCTTAAAAAAGAGAGCGACGGTTCGCTTTCTGAACTTACCGTTGACGGCCTGTTTGTAGCCATCGGCCTTGAGCCGGATAATGAGAATTTCGCCGATGTTGCAGCCCTTAACGAAGGCGGTTACTTTGATTCCGGCGAAACCTGCGTTACTCAGACCCCCGGAGTCTATGTTGCAGGGGATTGCCGCAGCAAAGCCATAAGGCAGATTACCACCGCTTCTGCCGACGGAGCCGTTGCCGCCCTCGCCGCCTGCAGATATATTGATAATATGTGAAAAAAACTCTCCCGCTCATTTCTCTGAACGGGAGAGTAATTGTTTGTTATTCTGCTGTGTGTGAGGGTGACTCTTCTGCCGGCAGTTTTTTGCTGAGAATCAGTGAGAGCAACGCAGCCGCAATAATGCCTGCAGGCATATTTGTAAAGAAGGCGATTATCAGCGGTATAAGGAATGCAATTACCGCCGCAGGGTTCTTGAATACGGTTTTGAAACGGCCTGTGTGCAGGTTCTGCCATCCGGCTACAATCAGCACAACTGCGCAGGATGAAACGGGCATTCTCGGCCAGAATCCTCCGCAAAGCATTATCCCTGCAATCAATACGGCGGAAATAAGGCCGCAGATAAGAGATTTCTTTTTAAATTCAAATCTGCCGGGCATTGAATACCCTGCGGCAAAGGGGATTGCAACTGTCAAAAGAGAGCCGGCGGCCGCTTCTTTAATGCTTTCGTTTTTGCTGTTTGCAGAGAGTATAATCAGCGCAAGTGCGGCGGCAGCAATTATTATATTAAAAATACCGCCTGCGTCAATCTGTGAAAACGATATATCGTTAAGAAAATCAAAATTTATTTCCGGTGCGCCTGTAAAAGCAACTGGTGAAATAGTGTTTTTTGGAATAAGAAAAATATTGAGTATGAATGTAACTGCAAGCCCGAGAAATGCGGAATTCATATATTGCGAAGCTTTTTTGAACTTACGGGGATATGTAATCATAACTACCATTACTATTGTGCCGTAAAGTATTCCCCGCCAGTTGGGGTGAAAGCCAAAAGAGCGGTAGCTTTTCAGCATTTCAATCACCGTTGTTCCGTTTGCTCCAATGCCGAAATATTGGTTTGTGGTTATTACGGTTATTGTAATTGCAGAAGCGAAAATAAAGAACATCTCAGCAGCCGGATTGCTCACTGCATTTTTAAGAGCGTTTATCCGACTTAATAAAAAGTAAAGCAGCCCCGCCGCACAGAACGAAACTACGGAAAGCCCGGCGCCGATTGTGCTTACAGAGTAAAGCGAAACGGCAAACCCGGTTAAAGTGTAAAGCAGAGTTTTTTTATCATCCGCTTTTGTAAATACTGCGGCGGCACAGAAGGCAATAAGGCACCCGAAAAGCCCGAAACCGGAGCAGGCCGCCACGCTCATTGCCAGGGCGAAAAAAAGGGTGGCTTTATATATTATTTCTTTAACGTATACTTTTTTTCTGTCCATTGAAAACCTCTGATGTGAAATATGTACTATTTTATATTAAAAAACGCCGGTGCACAAGAGCTAATAAAAAAAAGTGGAAAAATTATTCTCCTTATGATAAAATAACACGGAATAATTTTTAACCGGAGAATTTATGAAAAAACCTGACGCCAAAAAAAAAGCCACCTGGATTATAGTGCCGCTGATGATTTCTTTCTTTGTGCTGGATATCATTACGGTAATAATCGGTAATATATATGCAAAGAAGTACAGCTTTACTCCCGAAAGCTTTACCTGTGAGTTTGGGGATGACCGTATTCATTTTCTCAATACGGCAAATTCAGACTGCATTATGCTTGAAAGCAACGGGCATTTTGCCCTTATTGATTCCGGGGAGGGCAATCATAACCCCAGAAGGAAAGAGGCCTATCAGGGCTTTGAAGAAAGAGTAATTGCATATATCAAAAAGACTGTCAGTAAAACAGACGGTAAATATGAGCTGGATTTTATTCTCGGCACTCATTATCATTACGACCATGTGGGCTCGTTCCACTCAATCATAACAGACAGCGAAATAAAAATAGACAGGGCTTATTTCAAAAAATACAATCCCGAAATGGATAAGGAAATGGAAGTATATGATTGGGGTCTGCTCGAGTCCTACAATCAGATTGTGAAAGATCTTGAATCAAAACAGATTGAGCTTATTCAGGATATCCCCGAAAGCTTTAAGTTCGGCGATTTTAACCTTGAATTTTTCAACAGGGGTTATTATGAGGACCTGAAGGGCAGGGGAGATAATTCCGAAAGTATTGGTATCAAAGTTACAAAAGGCGAAAAAACCGCCTTGCTTGCTGCGGATATAACAGGGCCATCCGGCCTTGAGGATAAGCTGGGCAAAGAAATAGGACACTGCGATCTGCTGAAAGCCGGGCATCACGGCTATTACGGCTCATCGTCAAGGAGCTTTCTCAAGTGCATTACCCCTGAGGTAATTATTGTTCCCAATATGCAGGGCAAGGTCTACCCCAATGTAAAGTGGAATTTCACCATGTATGCAAAAGCTCCGTTTTACGCAACTTATGAGCATAACGGTATAATTGCAACCTTTACGGATGATAACCGCATTGTGCTTACCGATAATTTACACTGATATGAACTGCTTCAATGAACTGATAAAACTCTATAACACAAGCGGGGATTTTACCGCCGTTACGCAGGATGACCGCCGTCTGAGCCTCTCCGCTTTGCTCAGCGTTTCTCAGGCTTTCTCCGATAAGCTTGCAGGTAAAAATACCGGCAGCTGTGCGGCGCTTTGCCTGCCGAATTCTCTTGAGGCGATAGTTGCATTTTATGCTCTGTGCCGCCTCGGCATAAATATCTGCATCATACACTGCGGAGAACTTGCCGTAACGGTAAAGGATATTGCCCGTGATACCGGCGCGGATTTTCTTATAACCGACAGTGCCGGAGCAGATAAATACAGCGGCATTTTTTCCTCTGTTTTCAATATCTGCGATAATATGCCGGATTTGTCCGGTATATCTTTCAGCCCTGCGGATAAAAGCGGTGATGTTTATCTTTGCGCAGGCGGCACCACAGGCGAAAACAAGATAACCGTTTTATCTCAGGATAATATCTGCAATATTGCTCTTCACCTCAGCTTCCTCAGGCAGTATCTCGAGTACGGCAAAGAGAGCACCCTGCTTATTCTGCCTTTTTCCCACTCTTTCGGCCTTGCGGTATGTGTTCATTTCTGCCTTACCTGCGGCCTTAATATAGTTCCCTTAAGCAGTTTTTCCGAAGAAAAAGTTTCAAATGAACTGCTGAAGCACAAGGTTTCTTTCCTTGCAGGGGTTCCGGCTATGTTTGCAAAAATGCTTACCTTTGCTCAGAGATATTCCCCTGCAGCCGGTAATTTCCGGCTCCTTTTCTGCGGCGGAGATTTTGCAGGCGAAAAACTGCTTGCATCGTTTAGTGATATGGTTAAGAAAAACGGCGGCAGTGCCGTTCTTTATGCCGGCTACGGGCTCACCGAAACCGCTTCGGTCTGCTGTGTTAATACGCCCGAGAATCACAGGAGCGGTTCCGTAGGTATGCCTCTTGAGGGTATCTCGGTCTCAGCCGTTGATGATAATTGTTTTCTTCCCCGCGGCGCATCCGGTGAAATTGCCGTTTCCGGTGATACTGTTGCCCGCGGTTATCTGGGGGAGGGAGAACAACCCTTCTTTACCGATAAAAACGGCAAAAGTTGGCTTCTGACCGGAGATACGGGTTATGTGGATGAAGACGGCTATGTTTTCTTAACCGGCAGAAAAAAGCGTATGATTGTTATATCCGGCTACAATGTTTTTCCCGCAGAGCTTGAAAAAACCGTTTGCACCGCAGATGAAGTATCAGAGTGCTGCGCCGTTGAAAAAACCGTTGATGGAAAGCTGTCAATTCTCCTGTATGTTTCCTGCGGCGGATTTGAAACGGAAAAAACGGAAGAAAAAATAAGGCATATTGTTTCAAAGCGGCTCTCAAAGTATTACATGCCTTCGGATATTATTTTTCTGCCTTCTTTGCCCCATACGGAAATGGGTAAAATTGATTATAACAAACTGATGAAAGGAATAATAAAATGAGCAATCAGACAAGAAAACCCGAAAAGGGAGATATCACAGCCGAAATAATCACAAATATGGGAAGTATCAAAGTTCTGCTTTTCCCGGATGCAGCACCAAAAGCGGTGGAAAATTTTACCGGCCTTGCCCAAAAAGGCTATTACAACGGCATAATATTCCACCGTGTAATCAGAGATTTTATGATACAGGGCGGCGACCCTACCGGCACGGGTATGGGCGGCGAAAGCCTCTGGGGTTCACCTTTCAAGGATGAATTTCATCCCGATTATCATAATATCTGCGGTGCTCTCTCTATGGCTAATGCAGGCCCCGGCACCAACGGCAGCCAGTTCTTCATAGTTCAGCTGGGCAATGTGGATACCCTGTTTCTTGAGCAGATGAAAGATATGCCGGAGAGCTTTCCTCCTCATGTTGTTGATAATTATGAAAAGCTCGGCGGAACACCCTGGCTTGATTACCGCCACACTGTTTTCGGGCAGGTTTATGAGGGGATGGATGTTGTAAACAGCATCGCTTCTGTTGAAGTGG
This sequence comes from Clostridia bacterium, assembly GCA_017430535.1. Classification (GTDB taxonomy): domain Bacteria; phylum Bacillota; class Clostridia; order Oscillospirales; family Acutalibacteraceae; genus CAG-177. The sequence continues at coordinate 45,949 of JAFRMR010000023.1, read as the reverse complement.
GCGCAAACGACAAACCCGTAAATGATGTTGTTATAGAAAATATCGTTATCGAAACTGTATAACCGGATTATTTAAGTGAAAAAACGCCGTGTGCAAATCTGCACACGGCGTTTGATAATCATTATTTAAACATTGAATCTGAACAGCACAACGTCTCCGTCCTGCATCACATATTCTTTTCCTTCGCTGCGCATAAGTCCCTTTTCTTTTGCTGCGGCAACGGATCCCAGAGAAACAAGCGCATCATAAGGTATTACTTCGGCTCTTATGAAGCCTCTTTCAAAGTCGCTGTGTATTTTGCCTGCCGCCTGGGGAGCTTTTGTGCCTTTCTTTATTGTCCAGGCTCTTACCTCTGGTTTGCCTGCAGTAAGGTATGAAATAAGCCCCAGCAGGGAATAGCTCTTCTTTATAAGCAGGTCAAGGCCTCCTGTTTCAATTCCCAGCTCCGATAAAAACATTTCTTTTTCATCTTTGGGCAGTGAAGCAATTTCCGCTTCAAGCTGGGCACAGATAGGCAGCACTTCGCTGTGCTCAAGGGCGGCAATTTCGCACACTTTTTTGAAATTTGCGTTGTTTTCAACACCCTGTTCAAAATCCTTCTCGCTCATGTTGCAGGCGTAAATAACCGGCTTGTTTGTCAGCAGAGCAACCTCTTTAATCATCTCTTTTTCATTTTCATCCATTTCAAGGTTTCTGGCGGGCTTGGAGCTTTCAAGCCATGCAAGAAGTCTCTTGAGGAATTCCAGCTCCGCAGCCAGGGTTTTATCGCCTTTTAGGGCTTTTGTTACCCTGTCAATTCTGTGCTCCACAAGCTCTATATCGGAAAGTATCAGCTCAAGGTTTATGGTTTCAATATCCCTTGCCGGGTCAATGGTGCTGTCTACATGAACAATATCGTCATCCTCAAAGCACCTTACCACATGTATAATGGCATCAACCTCGCGTATATGTGAAAGGAACTTGTTGCCGAGACCTTCGCCCTTGGATGCGCCCCTTACAAGGCCTGCAATATCAACAAACTCAATAAAAGCAGGCGTTATTTTATCCGGATTATACATTTCCGCCAGTTTATCAAGTCTTTCATCGGGAACGTTTACTACGCCTATATTGGGCTCAATAGTGCAGAAAGCGTAATTTGCGCTTTGTGCCCCCGCGTTTGTTATGGCGTTGAATAATGTGCTTTTGCCTACATTCGGCAGGCCTACGATTCCCAGTTTCATCTGTAATCATACCCTTTCGGTGAATATTATACGGCAATTATACAATAACCGGCGGAAAAAAACAATAATTTATTATATATTATATTTGCATTAAAGAAAGATTTGTTGTAAGATATAATATTAAAGGATGGATAATTATGAATGAATCTCAGTTTATAAGAAGCGAAATGGTGCTGGGTTCCGCTTCAACGGAAATCCTGGCTTCAAAAAAGGTTATAATATTCGGCCTGGGCGGCGTGGGTTCCTATGCTGCCGAAGCCCTTGCAAGGGCCGGGGTAGGCAGCCTTTATCTTGTGGATAAGGATACCGTAAGCATATCAAACCTTAACCGTCAGCTATGCGCGCTTCACTCCACAATAGGCCGAAATAAAACAGATGTTACAGCCGAACGTATCAAAGATATAAACCCCGGCTGCAATGTTACTCTTTTTACTGAGATGTATCTGCCCGGCAATTCCGATAAGTTTTTTGAAACCGGGTATGATTATATTGCGGATGCTGTTGACAATGTTACGGCAAAAATCGACCTTGCCGTAAAAAGCGCTGAGATGAATATACCCATCATTTCCGCTATGGGCACAGGCAATAAATCCGATCCGTCCCTGTTCAGGATATCAGATATTTATGAAACGGAAAACTGCCCTCTCTGCAGGGTAATGAGAAATGAGCTCAGGAAGAGAAATATAGAAAAGCTCAATGTGGTATGGTCACCGGAAGTGCCTGCAAAAGTGATAAACACTTCAGGCGAGGGTACGGCCTCCACCCCCGGCAGCCTGCCCTTTGTGCCCGGAGCCGCAGGGCTTATTATGGCGGGGAAAATTATTACTGATTTATGTAAAGGTTCATAATATGAAAAAATTACTGTCTCTTATTTTATGTACCGTATTGATGCTTACGGTCTGCGCCTGCAGCAGGCAGAATCCGGAAAACCCGGAAAACACCACTCAGGTAAATTCAGGTTATAATACGGTGCTGAATAACGGCAACCTGAAGCTTGCTTATTCAAAAACCGATTCACTCAATCCCTTTGAGTGCAAAACCAAAATAAATATGCAGATTTCAAAGCTCCTCTATGACGGGCTTTTTACTCTTGACGGTAATTTTGAGCCTCAGAAGGTTATTGCGGAGTCTGTTATAGTGGGCGGAAGAACCGTTAATGTAACCATAAAGGATGCAGTTTTTTCCGACGGAAGCAAAATCACATCATCCGATATCGAGTATTCATTCAATACCGCAAAAAACTCGGATAACTTTTCCGCAATCCTTGATAATATTGTGAATATTACAATATCCTCCGATGATATGGTAATGTTTGTGCTTGAAAAGCCTGATCCTTATGCCGCCTCCTGCCTGTATTTCCCGATTATCAAAAAGGATACGGCCGTTGAGGATGCCGACCCTGTGGGCTCCGGCAGGTATCAGCTTTATAAAGACGGCGAAAAAAGCTATCTGCTTGTAAATACCAAAAGAACCGGCTTCAACCCGGTTATCAAAAAAATATTCCTTGAGCCCATACATGACAGCGAATCTGCCGAAAGCAGCCTTGTAATAGGCAACACCGCATTTTTCTATTCGGATTTAAGCGACGGAAAGTTCAGCAGGATCAACGCAAAATACTGCAATATCAATCTTAACAATATTGTTTATATGGGCTTTAATCCGGATTGTCCCTTCTTTGAAAACCCCGGGATAAGAAGAGCCGTATCTTACGCTCTTGACAGGGACAGAATCTGCAGCAGCGGCTTCAGCAGCCACGCTGTTCCGGCAGAGCTTCCCTTCAACCCCTCCTGGTATGCTCTTAAATCACTTGCCTCCTCTCAGAGCAGTACCATAGAAAAGGCGGAGGAGCTCATCGAGGAATCCGGCATTGACCTTAAGAGCCGCGTGCTTGTTCTTATGTATAATGCGGAAAACGGATTTAAGGAGGAAACTGCCAAAATTATCCGGGACCGCCTTCAGAAAGCGGGCTTCCTTGTTAATCTGTACGGCGTTGAGGCAGAATATTTTGCCGATGAACTCAGGGACGGTCACTATGATTTATATATAGGCGAGGTTAAACTTCAGGAGAATATGAACCTTGAGCCCCTGTTCACAGGCAAAGCATCAAAAGGTTTCGCCGCCGGCTCAGAAAGCGGAGAGAAGTATCTCAGTTTCACTTCCGGCGAGTGTGAAATAATGGATTTTCTGAATACTTTCAACAGCGAAATGCCTTTTGTTCCGCTCTGCTACAGGAACGCCGTGGCATTTTACACCAATTCAATGAATGTTGATTTTAACTGCAGTGAAAATGATGTTTTTTATGATATAGAAAGTTGGAGCATTAACTGATGAATTTGTACAGCGGGGTATCGGAACTCAAAGGGGTAGGATATAAAAGAGCCGATTTGTTTAAAAAGATGGGGATTTCCACCGTCTATGATTTGCTTACCTTTTTCCCGAGAGACTATGAGGACTGGAGCCGTATTTATTCCATAAAAGATGCCCCCACTGATGTCAATGTGTGCGTAAAGGCCTATGTGGGCTCGGCGGTGCGCAAAAACTATATCCGCAATAATCTCACCGTTTATAAGCTGGATGCAACCGACGGCGAAAGCGTTATGGATATATCGTTTTTCAATAATAAATACGCCGCCTCCGCCCTTGAAAACGGAACCGAGTATGTTTTTTTCGGCAAAGTCACCACCTTCGGTCGTTCGTTCAGGTCAATGACCAACCCTGTTTTTGTCAAAGCGGAGCTTACCGAATTAAGCCCCCTTAAGCCGGTTTACGCTCAGGTGGCGGGCCTCAACAGCCATCAGATAGAAAAAACAGTCAAAGCGGCCATAGAGAGCTGCAATGATTTCCCCGACTGTATTCCGGAATCCGTAAGGAATGCCTACTGCCTTATGTCTTTTGAAGAGGCGGTTAAGAATATACATTTTCCCCGGAGCTCCGATCTGCTCAATGAAGCGAGAAGAAGATTTGTTTTTGAGGAGCTTTTTGTTTTGCAGGTCGGTCTTATGCGCCTTAAAACAAAGCACAGAAAAATGACCTCAAATGTAATCCGCACCGATTATACCGGGGAGTTTGTTTCGGGCCTTCCCTATAAGCTTACAAACGCCCAGGTAAGGTGTATGGATGACTGCCGCCGGGATATGTCCTGCGGCGTTCCCATGAACAGACTTATTCAGGGGGATGTGGGCTCCGGTAAAACCGTGGTCAGCGCCGCCGCCGTTTATAACTGTGTGAAAAACGGCTTTCAGGCAGCCCTTATGGCGCCCACGGAAGTTCTTGCCCAGCAGCATTTCAAAACCTTTTCCGGGCTTTTCAGCGGCAGCGGCATAAATACTGCGCTGCTTATCGGCTCAACGTCTGCCAAAGAGAAAAAAGCAATTAAAGAAAAGCTGAAAAACGGCGAAATTGATTTCCTTATCGGTACCCACGCTCTTATTCAGAAGGATGTTGAGTTCAGCAATCTGGGGCTCACGGTAACGGATGAGCAGCACAGGTTCGGCGTTAATCAGCGTTTTTTGCTTAACTCAAAAGGCAACAATCCTCATATTCTCATTATGTCCGCAACTCCCATACCCAGAACCCTGTCATTTCTGGTTTACGGCGATCTTGATTTAAGCCTGCTGGATGAAATGCCTGCAGGCAGGGTAAAAACCGAAACCTATCTTATACCGGACAGTATCAGGGAAAGGGCTTACGGTTATGTTAAAAAGCACCTTGTGGAAGGCAGGCAGGGCTATATAATCTGTCCTTTGGTTGAAGATGAATCGGAGGAGTATTCCGATACCGTAGCTTCCAAAAAGCTTTTTGAAGAACTTTCCGACGGCTTTTTCAAGGGTTTCCGTCTGGGGCTCCTTTACGGCAGTATGAAACCGGCCGAGAAAAAGAGCGTTATGGATTCTTTTGCCGCAGGAGATATTGACCTGCTCATATCCACCACCGTTGTTGAGGTGGGCGTTGATGTGCCCAATGCTGTTATTATCGTAATAGAGAATGCCGAAAGGTTCGGCCTCGCCCAGCTTCATCAGCTCAGGGGCCGTGTAGGCAGAGGTAAATATAAATCCACCTGTATTCTTGTGTCTGCCGATACCAATCCCCAGACAAACGAACGGCTTAATATAATCGTTAAGAATTCAGATGGCTTCAAAATTGCGGATGAAGATTACCGCCTCAGAGGGCCGGGGGATATTTTCGGCTCAAGGCAGCACGGACTTCCTTCCTTAAGATGCGCAAATCTCGCCATTGATTCCGAGGTTATCAAAGAAACCCATATAGCTGCCGAAAACCTTATGAAGAATAACCCGTCGCTTGAAGGCGTGGAATATGATTTGCTCAAAAAAAATGTGAATTATATGTTTTCAAAAGGGATTACGCTTAACTGATGCAAAACAGGAGTATATTATGAAAATCAGAGAAATACTGAATAACGGAAAACTGAATCTTTCCTTTGAGGTTTTTCCTCCCAAAACCGACTCATCTTTTGACAGCGTCATAAGCGCCGTAAATCAGATCGCGGCCCTGAAACCCTCCTTTATGAGCGTTACATACGGCGCCGGCGGGGGAGTAAGCCGCTATACTCTTGATATTGCGGAAAATATAAAAGAAAAATACAATGTGCCTTCTCTTGCCCACCTTACCTGCATTTCCTCCACAAAGGGTAATATTGAGGAAATGATAGGAAAAATAAAAAGCAGCGGCATTGAGAATGTGCTTGCCTTAAGGGGAGATATTCCCGAGAATTTCAGCCCCGAGGGCAGGGATTATACCCACGCCATAGACCTTGTAAGGGAGATAAAAACCGTTGCCCCCGAAATCTGCGTGGGCGGCGCCTGCTACCCTGAGGTACACCCCGAAAGCCCCAACAGAAATGAGGATATAAAGCACCTTAAAGAAAAGGCAGAGGCCGGCTGTGATTTCTTCACAACCCAGATGTTTTTTGATAATAACCTGCTTTACAGCTTTCTTTACCGTATAAGGGAGGCGGGTATCACCGTTCCCATAGTTGCGGGTATTATGCCTATAACAAACGCAAACCAGGTTGAAAGAGCCATAAAGCTTTCCGGTTCCCATATGCCTCAGCGCTTCAAAAGCCTTGTTGATAAATTCGGCGATAACCCACAGGCAATGATGCAGGCGGGTATCGCCTACGCAACAGATCAGGTAATAGATTTATACGCAAATAACATTACCAATGTTCATATTTACTCAATGAATAAGCCGGAGGTGGCGCAGAGTATTATGAACAACCTTTCCCATATTATCGATAAATGAGGAAATACCAATGGATTTGTTAAGCTTTATAAAAAGTAATATTGTTATTCTTGACGGCGCTATGGGTACCATGCTTCAAAGGTATGGCCTTCAGCCCGGTGAGAAGCCGGAAAAGTGGAATCTCACCCGACCGGAGGTTATTACCGAAATACACAAAATGTATTTTGATGCAGGCAGCAATATTGTCAATACAAATACTTTCGGTCTGAACAGGTTTAATTTTTCTCCCGATGAAATTGAAAGTATTTCAAAGGCTGCTGTTGAGAATGCAAGAAAAGCGGCGGAGCTTTCCGCTGAACCTCAGCCGAAATATGTGGCTTTTGATATAGGCCCTTCCGGTAAAATGCTTAAACCCGCAGGGGATGTGGATTTTGAAGAGGCGGTTGCCGCCTTCGGAGAAATGGCCCGTTACGCCGAGAAAAACGGCGCGGATCTTATCACCCTTGAAACTTTTACAGATTCTTATGAAACCAAAGCAGCACTGCTGGGGGTTAAGGAAAACTGCTCCCTTCCCGTATTTGTTACAAATGCCTACGGTGAAGATGACAGCCTGTTTACCGGAGCGTCTCCCGAAGCAATGGCCGCAATGCTTGAGGGAATGGGCGCCGATGCCATAGGCCTTAACTGTTCCTTCGGCCCTGAAAAACTCCTGAGCGTTCTCAAAAGAATAAAATCCGTTTCTTCCGTTCCCGTTATTTTCAAGCCCAATGCGGGTATGCCCGAATTCATTGACGGCAAAACGGTTTACAATATCGGTCCCGAGTTTTTTGCGGATTACATCGGTCAGGCAGCCGGGCTGGGAGCGGATATAGTGGGCGGATGCTGCGGAACAAATCCGGATTATATCCGTGCCGTAAAGAGCGTGCTGTCCGGCAGGGCAAAAAATTCTGTCGAGAAAAAATATATAACGGCAGTATCCTGCAATACCCATACTGTTGTTTTTAATAAATATCCTGTCATAATAGGTGAAAGAATCAACCCCACAGGCAAAAAGGCGGTAAAAGCCGCATTGCTCAATGATGATACAGATTATCTTGTGAGCGAAGGCCTTGAGCAGATTGAAAATTCAGCCGATATTCTTGATGTGAACTGCGGCATGCCGGAAATCGATGAGCAGGTAAAACTCCCTGCCCTTATTGAAAAACTGCAGTCTGTATGCGATGTGCCTCTTCAGATAGATACATCCGATCCCGCAGCTATGGAAGCCGCAATGCGTATCTATAACGGCAAGCCCATGATTAACTCCGTAAACGGCAAAAAAGAGGTAATGGACAGTATCTTTCCTCTTATTAAAAAATACGGCGGAGTTGCAGTGGCCCTTACCCTTGATGAAAACGGCATTCCGTCCACTGCCAGGGGCAGAGCCGATATTGCAGAAAGAATAATATCAGAAGCCGAAAGCTACGGCATCGAAAAGCATAACCTTGTTTTTGACCCTCTCTGCCTTACGGTAAGCGCAGATTCATCCTCCGGCAGAGTAACCCTTGATGCGGTTAAAATCATTTCCGAAGAGCTGGGCTGCAAAACCATACTGGGTGTTTCAAATATTTCCTTCGGCCTTCCCGCCAGGGAAAAAATCAACTCAGTATTTCTTACCATGGCCTTGCAAAACGGCCTGTCCGGTGCCATAATAAACCCGAAGTCAAAAGTTATGACTGACAGCTTCTTTGCTTTTCCGGCCCTTAACGGCACCGATAAAAACTGCCTGAGGTATATTGATTATGTCAATTCCGCCGGTCAGGATGTGCAGGTAAAACCTGCAGAAAAAGAAGCCCCTTCTCTTGAAAGCGCAATTATTTCCGGCAGAGCTGAGCTCGCCTCAAAAATAACCGCCGGTATAATTGATAACACTGCCGCTGTTGATATTATCGGTAAGTTTATTATTCCCGCCCTCAATAAAGTAGGGGAGCAGTTTGAGAAGAAAAAAATCTTCCTGCCCCAGCTTATTATGAGCGCGGAAGCGGCAAAAAGCAGTTTTGAGGTAATTAAATCCGCAAGCTCCGGGAACACGCAGGAACACAAGTACAGTGTGATTCTCGCAACCGTAAAGGGCGATATTCACGATATCGGTAAAAATATCGTAAAGCTTATACTTGAAAACTACGGCTATGATGTAATTGACCTCGGCAAAAATGTGAGCCCCGATGATATTCTTGATGCCGCAAGGCAGTATAATGCCCGGGTCGTGGGGCTCAGCGCTCTTATGACAACCACCGTGCCCGCAATGAAAGAAACCGTTGAGCTGCTCCACAGCGAATTACCCGGCTGCAAAGTGATTGTGGGCGGGGCGGTTCTTACGGATGAATTTGCCCGGTCAATGGGTGCCGATGCTTACGGCGCCGATGCTATGGAAACAGTCAAATACTGCGAAAGTCTGCTTTAATATATGAGGAGTGATACAATGAGCGATAAATGCAAATACCCCATAATCCTTGTGCACGGTATGTTCGGCTGGGGCGATGAAGAGGGTATAAACAATCATCTGCCTTACTGGGGAGCAAATACCTGCAATATAAAGGAGCATTATATCGAAGAGGGCTATGATATTCACTGCGTGTCCGTAGGCCCGGCTTCCTCCGCCTGGGACAGAGCCTGTGAGCTTTACGCAAGGCTTACGGGCAGGGCTGTTGATTACGGCAAATATCACTCGGAGCAGGCAAACCACAGGCGTTTCGGCCGCTATTATCCCGAACCTCTTATTGAAAAATGGGATGCCGAAAATAAAATTCATCTTATCGGTCACAGCTTCGGCGGCAACACCATCCGTATGTTATGCCATCTGCTGACCTACGGTGATAAACACGAAATTGAGGTAACGGACTCTCACGATATTTCCCCGCTGTTTACCGGCGGCCACGAGGATTTGATTGCGGGCCTTGTTACCCTCTGCTCACCCCATAACGGCTCCACTATGTTCCTGGCGGTTGAAAAATTCAAACTGCTGCCTTTGATGAAAGCTGTTATTTACAATTATATGGGCATAATGGGCCGTTCGCCTGCCGAGGGCACGATTTTTGATTTCCACCTTGAGCAGTACGGCATGAGCGATACCCCGGGCAAGAAGGACGCCTATCCTTTGAGAAGAGCCAAAAAGGTTTTCAGAGCCAACAAGGATAATGTGGAGTATGATTTGCAGCCGGAAGGCGCAAAGCGGGTTAACGATTATCTTGAAATTTCGCCAAATGTTTTCTATTTCTCTTATTCCTATAACTCCGTTTCCTGCAACTTTACCGGCGGCGTACATATTCCCTGGCATATAGATTTCCCGTTCCTTGCTTTCACATCGGAGCTTGTGCTGATTTACAATCACTTTTTCAGGCCTTCAAAGGATCTGCCCTTTGAGGATTACTGCAATGACGGCCTTGTGGATTTACCCTCAGCCATGCACCCGAAAGATGAACCTTATATCTTCTTTGATTTCGATTACAGCGAAATAAAGCCGGGTATCTGGAATGTTATGAAAACCAGAAAGGGAGATCACGGCACGCCCATAGGCCTCTTTGCCCCGGTTGAAGATACCTTTGCGCTTTATGATGAAATATTCGGCCTTCTTAAAGAAGTGGAAGCAATGAGATAAAAACAGCATAGCAAAACCGCACGGGTTAAACCCGTGCGGTTTTATTTATATAAGTTTCAATATTGTTTTTGCCGTTTCCTCGGGGCTGTCATTCACATCAACAATGAAGTCCGCAAAGCTTTCGTATATATCCTTTCTTTCAAGGTACAGCTTTCTGACTTTATCATCCGAAGAGGAGAGGGGGCGGCCTTCCTTGGCAAGCTTTTCAATATCCCGTCTGAGGTAAATAACTGTTCCGTTCTGCTTCAGGGCTTCTCTGTTCTCTGCCCTTAAAACCGCGCCTCCGCCGGTTGCTATAACCTGCCTGCCGTTTTTCCCGACCTCTCTGATTATGTCTGTTTCGGTCTGCCTGAAATATTCTTCCCCCTTAAGCCGGAATATTTCGGGTATTTCCGCCTTTTCTTTTTCTGCAATCAGAGTGTCCGTGTCGCACAGTTCATTTCCCGTTAAGCCGGAAAGGACTGAACCGACAGTTGATTTGCCGCAGCCCGGCATACCTGTAAGCACAATGTTTGAAATATCCCTTTCAACCTTTTTGCAGGTGCTGTCAATCAGGGTCTCATCAAGCTTCCTGCCGGTGAAAAGCTCCGCAGAGCGGAAAGCCTGCGCGGCAAGCATAGTCAGCCCGTTATCCCGGAGAATACCGAGCTTACGGGCATCAAAAATCAGCTTTGTTCTCAGCGGATTGTAAATAAGGTCAAAAACAAATTCCGTGTTTTTAAAACCGGCGAGATCGATAAGCGAGTTTCCGTTTTCCGGAAACATGCCCACAGGGGTTGCGTTTATGATTATTTGCGAGTCATAATAATCGGCAATGCGGTCATAGCCGGGAGTGCTCTGCCTGCTGAGTACGGTAACGGTTTGTGCGCCTTTGTCCTTCACAAGGGTCTGCACGGTTCTGCTTGCTCCGCCGTTTCCGAGTATAAGAACTTTCCTGTTTTCAATGTTTATTCCGTTCCTGTCAAAAGCATACTCAAGACCAAAATAATCAGTGTTGTACCCGAAAAGCCGGCCGTCTTTTCTTACAACCGTATTAACGCTTCCGGTTCTTTTTGCTGTATCGCTTAGTACATCACATCTGCCGTAGGCCTCAATTTTATAAGGTATGGTAACATTGAAGGCGCTTATTGAATCATCCGAAAAAAAGGCATCCAGTTCTTCCGGCTCACGGCAGAACAGACGGTATTCATAATCCATAAGGCAGGCGTGTATTTCCGGGGAAAGAGAATGTGACAGCTGTCTTCCCAATAATCCGTACATTTCAGTCATCCTTTACAGCCTGTCGGCCAGCTCATAAATTAGCTTTTCTGTTTTCTCCCAGCCGAGGCAGGGGTCGGTTATCGATTTGCCGTATATTTCTCCGGTTTTCTGGCATCCGTCTTCTATATAGCTTTCAATCATAAGTCCCTTTACCAGTTTCTTGATATCGGGGTTATAATCTCTGCTTGTAACTATTTCCTTCGCAATCCTGATTTGTTCAATGAATTTTTTGCCTGAATTTGCATGGTTGCAGTCAACTATTACAGAGGGATTCTTCAGCCCCGATGCAAGGTATCTTTCATTTACAAATTCAAGATCCTCATAGTGGTAATTCGGCAAAGAATTGCCGTGCTTGTTTACATAGCCCCTTAAAATAGCGTGAGCGTAGGGGTTGCCCTGTGAGTGGGCTTGCCAGCCCCTGTAAATAAAATGGTGAGAGCCCTGGGCCGCGGTTATGGCGTTCATCATAACTTCAATATCGCCGCTTGTGGGGTTTTTCATACCTACGGGCACATCAATTCCGCTGGCGGTAAGGCGGTGCTCCTGGTTTTCAACGCTTCTTGCGCCAATGGCAATATAGCCGATAATATCGTCAAGGTATTTTGAATTGCCGGGGTAAAGCATTTCATCCGCGCATACAAAGCCGGTTTCGCTTACCGCTCTCATATGAAGCTGGCGTATAGCGGTAATTCCCTCAAAAAGGTTGGGCTTCGCGTTGGGGTCCGGCTGGTGAAGCATACCCTTGTAGCCTGAGCCGGTGGTTCTGGGTTTGTTTGTGTAAATCCTGGGCACTATCATTATTTTATCTTTTACCTTCTCCTGAACGGGAACAAGCCTTGAAACATAGTCCATTACGCTGTCTTCCCTGTCTGCGGAGCAGGGGCCGATAATAAGCAGAAATCTGCTGTCCTCACCGCTGAATATCTTTTTCATTTCCGCTATCTTTTTCTCTACGGTTTGTTCAACCTTTGCGGAAATAGGGTACATTTCCTTTACCTCCATGGGTATTGCCAGTTTTTTCTCAAAATCCATATTCATGCTCATTTTTATTTCTCCTTAAAGGTTCCTGAGTATTGTTTATCTTTTGTTGAATGCGGCGCGTCTTTCGGTTGAAAGCCGCATTTTTGCTTTCAGCCCTTCTCTGTCGTCATTTTCAAGCAGATTCCTTATGGTCTGAAGCTCGTTCATAAATCTGTCTATATCCGCAAGAAGTGGCTCTTTATTAAGCAAAAACAGTTCGCTCCACATCACTTCATTTATATTTGCTATTCTTGTCAGATCCCGGAATGAGTCTGCGGTGTAATCCGCAAGGTGTGTATTATCCGAGCAGGTCATTAGAGCAACTGCTATGCAGTGGGTAAGCTGCGACACAAAGCCTATCATCCTGTCGTGTTCTTCCGGGGAAAGTACCGTAACATTTATGAATCCCAGCAGCCGCCCCAATTCCTTACACCATTCAATTTCCTCTCCGGTGTTTTTATCTGTCGGCACAACAATAAAGTTTGCGTCGCGGAACATTTTTTCGGTACTGTTCTGAACGCCGTAAACCTCACGTCCTGCCATAGGGTGCGCCGCTATAAATTTTACGTCCTCTCTGAGAACGGATTGTATATCGTAAACAATGCAGCTTTTTACGCCGGTAACGTCGGTGATTATCGCTCCGCTTTTGAACATATGCTGGTTTTCGGCAATCCATTTTTTAAATATTCCCGGGTAAAGCCCGAAAATAATAATATCCGATTTTTTAAGGGCTGTTTCGTCGGGCTGAGTATACCCTTCGTCGATTATTCCGTGATTCAGCGCATATTCAATGGAATCCGGGTTTTTATCAATTGCCGCAATGTGAAAGTCAAGGCGCTTAAGGGCTTTTGCGTAGCTGCCGCCCATAAGCCCGAGACCTACTATCATTATATTCTGATTGTTAATCAGTTTCATAAAGTTTTACCTCCGCTCCCAGAGATTCAATCATTTCAAAATAACCGGGCAGGCTTTTTCTTACCGCTTCCGCGCCCTGTATCTCTCCGCCTACAGAAGAGCATAAAACAGACAGAGCCATAACTATTCTGTGGTCATTATGAGAATTCAGGGGCTCTGCGGGCCGTCTTAACACCGAAGGGTAAACGGTAAAGCTTTCATCCCTGTTTTCGCATCTGATTCCGAATTTTTTAAGCTCCTGCGCCATAGCGGCACATCTGTCGCTTTCTTTATACTTCAGCCTTTTTGTCCCGGTAAAAACAGCTCCGTTTATATGTGCAAGCGCAAAACAGACAGGACCCAGATCCGGGCAGTCCGAAAGGTCAATAACCGAACCGGTACCGGATAACTGCTTAAAAAATTCTCTGTAAACCTTATCTCCCTGCAGGCTCAGTTCATTAAGGCCTGTAACGGTAACATTACCGCCGGTAAGATTAAAAGCTTCAAAAAATGCCGAGTTTGACCAGTCGCCTTCGATTGAGGTGTCAGCTGCGGTGTATCTCTGATTGCCGTAAATATCAATTGTATCCGGTTTCGGAAACACGGCGGATATTCCGTAATCACTAAGTCTTCTTAATGTTAAATCAATATAAGGCCTGCTCTCAAAGGGCGGTGTAATAACAATCCTGCTGTCATTATCAAGAAGGGGCAAAGCAAACAGAAGTCCGGTAATAAACTGGCTGCTTATGTTTCCGGGTATTTCAAAACAGCCCGGTCTGAGGGCGCCGGATAAATTAAGCGAGTTATTATCTGAGGACCAATCTGCGCCGCTCTTTTCAAAAATACTCTCATAAACAGAAAGAGGTCTTTCAAAAAGGCGACTGCTGCCGGTGAATCTGCACCTTTTGCAGAAAACAGATGCAAGGGGTATAAGGAACCTGAGCGTACTGCCGCTTTCTCTGCAGTCAAGCTCTGCGTAATCGCATTCTTTTATTCCCATATTCACCGTAAGGCGGTTTCCCGATATTTCGGCTTCCGCACCCAAGGCTCTCATACAGTCAACGGTAGCGCAGATATCATCTGAAAAATCAAGGTTCGAAATAACGCTTTTTCCTTCACTCAGGCAGGCGCAGATAATGGCTCTGTGACCGTCGCTCTTTGAGGGGGGAGCTTTTATTGTCCCTTTTAATACAGAAGGTTCAAATACAGCTTTCATATTATTCTCCGAGATAATCCGTTCCATATCTTCCGGCAAGCATGTCGCAGATAACAAGAGCGGCAACGCTGTCAACAACAACTCTTGCCCTGTGTATGATTGCGGGGTCGTGCCTTCCCTGAATCCGGATTTCCGAATTTTCCATTTTGTTTATATCAACGGTTTTCTGCTCTTTGAATATTGAAGGCGTGGGTTTTACTGCGCAGCCGAAAATTACGGGCATACCGTTTGTTATACCGCCGTTTATGCCTGCATTGTTGTTGGTGACGGTCTGTATTTTCCCGTCTTTGATTACAAACGGGTCATTATATTCGCTGCCTTTAAGGTCCGTTTTTTCAAAGGCTCCGCCGAACTGAACGCCCTTCACCGCAGGTATTGAAAACAAAGCGCGGGAAAGCATTCCCTCAACCGTATCAAACCAGGGTTCGCCTATACCGGGCTCAAGCCCCGTTATTGCGGTTTCAAGAATACCGCCTACGCTGTCGCCTTCTGCGGCGGCTTTCTCTATGGCGGCTTTCATATCATTGGCAGCTTTATCATCAAGCACGGCAAAATTCATTGAATTAAGTTTTTCTATGTCCTTGCCGTAATCGGTGAAATTTGCGTCATCTATTCCGGCGCATCTTGCAATATGGGTGCCTATAAGTATTCCTTTTTCTTTCAGAGCACTTATGGCAACTGCGCCGGCTGCAACCAGGGCCGCAGTAAGCCGCCCGCTGAAATGGCCTGCGCCTCTGTAATCCTCAAATCCGTGATATTTGCAGTTTGCGGCGTAATCCGCATGACCGGGCCTTACAAGGCCCGAAAAAGCCTCATAATCCGCTGATTTTACATTTTCATTAGGGATAATTATGCAAAGCGGAGTGCCGGTGGTTTTGCCGCCGAAAACACCGCTTACAATTCTGAAATCATCTTTTTCAACCCGTTTTGTTCCTGTTTTGCCGGCCGGTCTGCGCAGAGTCAGCTGATGAGCAATAAAATCTTCATCAATTTTTATGCCCGGTGCAAGGCCGTCAATCACGGCGCCGATGCACTCGCCGTGGCTCTCGCCGAATATTGTTACGGCTACACTGCTTCCCAATGTATTTTTCATTATTTTTTCTCCTTGACTGCCATAGTGATTCTTTCCCTGAGCCGAGCGGGGGATAGCTTTTCAAAGCGGAATGATCCGGGTTTGTCAACAAAAGTAACGGTAATATAATCTCCCGTCGCTTTTTTATCGTGAAGCATAGCCTCATATATTTTGCCGGTATTGCCTTCACAAACCGTGGGCAGGGAAAGCTTTTCAAGCACGGGAATAAGCCTGCTTCTTACTTCATCCGAGCACATAGGTATCATTCCCAGAGCCACGCATTCGCCGTGATATAAGTTTCCTGCGCTGTCAGCTTCAATTCCGTGCCCTATTGTATGGCCGAAATTCAGCACCCGCCTTAAACCGGCTTCCTTTTCATCTTTGTTTACAACGGATAATTTGGTTTTTATACTGTTTTCAATTATCTTTCCGAGATTTTCATAAGGGTTTTCATTTTCAAACAGATTAAAAAGCGATTCATCATTTGTCAGGGACATTTTTACAGCCTCGGCAAGGCCGTTGTTAATCTGCCTCTGCGGTAATGTGGAGAGTACATTTGTGTCAATCAATACGCCTTTCGGTCTGTAAAATGAACCAACGGTATTTTTTACACCGCAAAAATTGATTGCTGTTTTTCCGCCGACCGAAGAATCCACCTGAGAAAGAACCGTTGTGGGTATGTTGTAAAAATCAATACCGCGCATATAAACCGATGCGGCAAATCCGGAAATATCGCCTACGACGCCTCCGCCTACGGCAACAACGCAGTCACTGCGCCCGAAACTGTTTTCAAGCATTGAGGCAAGTATATCCTCAAGCACTTCAAAGCTTTTGCTGTTTTCTCCCATGGGAATGGTTTTTATAAAAGAACCTTTTCCGCAACACTTCAGAACAGCCTGCGAATACCCGGCAGGCACACCGGTATCGGTGATTATTATGGCTTTCCTGTCAAGACTGAAATAATCACCGGCTCTGCTTATTGAATTATTTTGGAGTATTATATCATACCCCTGAGCTTTAATAATCATACTTCAACTCCGCTTTCACTGAAATGACCTATGATTTTTATTGTTTCGCACTGCTCTTTCAGCTTTTCCGCCATTTTACGCCCGTTTTCCGAATTGCTGTTACCCTCTATTTCCGTATAAAAATAGTATTGCCATGCCTTGTCTTTTACGGGTCTGCTTCGCAGCACCTGCATATTGAACCCGAAGTCGGCAATAACGCTCAGGGTCTTTACAAGTGCGCCGGGTTTGTCGTTTACCGTAAAGAGCAATATGAACTTTTCAATCTTCTTGCCGAGAATATCGTTGCTTATCTGCTTTGAAAAAACAGCAAATTTTGTTGTGTTGTCTCTCTGATCGTTTATGTTTCTGCTGATAACCTCAAGGCAGTTCGCCTTTGCTGTTTCTTCGCTGCCTATGGCGGCAAGGCGGGGATTATTCTGCTGTGAAACATATCTTGCCGCCGCAGCGGTGCTTTCAGCTGTTGTAAGCTGCCAGCCGTATTTTTTTATGTATTTTTCGCACTGCGCAAGAGCCATAGGGTGGCTGACAACAGTGCTGATTTTATCGAATTCCGTCCCCGGTAAGCCCAGCAGGTTGTGGGATACCGGAAGGGTATACACTCCGTTTACATTCAGCGGTCCGCCGTACATAAGGTCCACCACGGCGCCCACCTCACCGGCGGAGCTGTTTTCAATGGGAAGCACGGCCACATCGCACTTTCCTTCAACAACGGAGTTATAGGTTTCTTCAAAGGAATCGTTGGATATAAGCTCCGTACCCGGAAATATGGACTGGGAAGCAATATGCGCAAAAGCGCCTTCGGTTCCGTTGTAGGCTATTCTCATTCCGCTGTTCAGCCGGAACTGGTATTTTTTGCTCAGTTCAATCATTTTTTCGGCAAGCTCCGAGTAATATCCCGTAATTTCTGAGTTTTCTATATATCTGAGATTTTTTTCAATTATCGCCTTTTCTCTTTCCCGGTCTTCAACCGGAATACCCGTATCTTTTTTGTATGCGGCAACAGCGGAAACCACCTGCATTCTTTTTTCAAAATTCAGGGCGATCTCTCTGTCGGCGCTGTCTATCTGCTCTCTGAGCTGAGCTAAATCATATTTCATTTCCATTTCCCCCGTACGGTATTAAAAAACGGTTCCGTACGAAACAGAACCGTTTAAAGTGTTTCAATTTCTGCTTACGTAAGGTTTACTTTATGATTTTTTGTATGCAAAAATAAAGCCCGCAAAAAAGCGAACGTAAGCATATCCGGCGGAATTTCCGCTTGAGGTGCATCTGATTGAGTTTTT
Source organism: Clostridia bacterium (assembly GCA_017430535.1). Classification (GTDB taxonomy): domain Bacteria; phylum Bacillota; class Clostridia; order Oscillospirales; family Acutalibacteraceae; genus CAG-177. Next base: position 28,117 of record JAFRMR010000023.1, on the reverse strand, counting down.
CATAAAACGGAAACTCCTTTCACGGTTTTGTATACTCTACCACTTAATAATTAAATTGTCAATAAGTAAAAATATAAAAAGCATTTACAAACTCATCGGTTTATTGTATTATTTAGGTGTGCAAACAATTATAATATTCAGGAGGTAATTATGGCAAACAGATTTATACTTAACGAAACATCCTATCACGGCGCAGGGGCAATCAAAGAAATCCCCGGCGAAATCAAAGCAAGAGGATTTAAAAAAGCTCTTGTATGCACAGACCCGGATCTCATAAAGTTCGGCATCACCAAAAAAGTGCTTGATTTGCTTGATGCAGAAGGCCTTCCCTATGAAGTTTACAGCGATATCAAGGCAAACCCCACCGTTGAAAATGTTCAGGGCGGAGTAAAAGCATTTAAAGAAGCAGGGGCAGATTATATCATCGCCATAGGCGGCGGCTCCTCAATGGATACATCAAAAGCCGTAGGTATAATCATTACCAACCCCGAGTTTGCCGATGTCCGCTCCCTTGAAGGCGTAGCCCCCACAAAAAATCCCTGCGCTCCCATTATTGCCGTGCCCACCACCGCCGGCACTGCCGCAGAGGTTACAATCAACTATGTTATTACCGATGTTGAAAAAGAAAGAAAATTCGTTTGCGTAGATACTCACGATATACCCGTTGTTGCCGTTGTGGATTCGGATATGATGTCCACAATGCCCGCATCCTTAACCGCATTTACCGGTATGGATGCCCTTACCCACGCCATTGAAGGTTACACCACCAAAGGCGCCTGGGAGCTTTCCGATATGTTCCATATCAAAGCTATTGAAATTATTGCCCGCTCCCTTCGCTCCGCAGTCAAAAACGAAAAAGAGGGCAGGGAAGGTATGGCTCTGGGTCAGTATGTTGCCGGTATGGGCTTCTCAAATGTAGGCCTGGGCGTTGACCACGCAATGGCGCATACTCTTTCGGCTCATTATGATACTCCCCACGGTATGGCCTGCGCTATTCTTCTGCCAATGTCTATGGAATACAACAAAGAATACACCGGCGAAAAGTACCGTGAAATAGCAAGGGTAATGGGCGTTGAAGGCGTGGACTCCATGACTCAGGATGAATACAGAACAGCTGCAATTGAAGCCGTCCGTCAGCTCTCCATTGATGTCGGTATTCCTCAGGGGCTCGCAAATATAGTAAAGGCAGAGGATATCCCCGTGCTGGCAAAGGATGCTTTTGCAGATGCCTGCCGCCCCGGCAACCCCAGAGATACAAGCGTTGAGGAGATAGAAAACCTCTTCCGCTCTCTTATGTAATTATATAATTATTTACCCGGACCCTTATGAAAGGGCCCGGGATTTTTTTGCAACCGGCATAACTTGACAATAATACTGCTCCAGTTTATAATTATTTTTATATATAATATTAAGGGAACAGAAATAATGAAACGTTTAGACGAAAAAAAATCAATTTCCGGTGCGATTGATTCATTATCTTGTATTCTATATAAGAGCAGTAACAAGAAGAAACAATTTTATATTGTTTATACATTTGTGTTTTTGCTTTTATTTTTCCTGGTTTTTTTCTGGAATTTTGCCTTGGACAGATCCTTTATCTGGACTATGGACGGATGGGCGCAGCACTACAAAGCCCTTGTTTATTATGCGGAGCATGGCAGGCGTTTTCTTTCGTCATTATTTCTTGAACACCGCTTTGTTATACCTCAGTGGGACTTTTCTCTTGGTGAAGGTAATGATATTTTACAGACTCTGCACTATTATGTGATTGGTGATCCTTTTGCTGTTCCTTCGCTTCTTTTTCCCACAAAATATATGTGGCTTTACTACGGGTTTGCAATTATGCTTCGCCTTTATTTCACAGGTATTGCATTTTCGCATCTCTGTTTTTATCTAAATGATAATGCAGGCAGAATAGCGGTTATGGTAGGTACCATATCCTATGTATTTTGTTTCTGGAATATTTTAAATGCTAACAGGCATCCGTTCTTTTTGAATCCGTTGTTGTATTTCCCATTAATTGTTCTTGGAATAGAAAAAATTATCAATAAAGAAAAACCATATGTGTTTATTATTGCGGTTTTTCTTGCAGCAATCAGTAATTTTTATTTTTTCTATATGATGGTTCTGCTAACGATTGTTTATACTGTTGTTAGGCTGATTGTTCTTTACGGCAAGGACTTCAGAGGAGAATTCCTGCTGATTATTCGCATAGGTTTATTTGCTTTTGTTGCAGTGCTAATGGCTTCAGTCATACTGCTTCCGATTTGTTATACTTTCTTGACAGATTCAAGGTTTGGAATCAATAATCCAATACGATTGATTTATTCTTTTGAATATTACGCTTCTATTCCTGCCATTTTGTTTTCGGAAAAAACCCGCCATTGGCTGTATTTGGGCTTTTCAGCTCCCGTTATACTCGCAAATGCTCTTTTTATCAAAAAAAACTGCAAAAAATGCATTTCTTTGCTTATTTTAAAAATATTTTTGATTATAAGCTTTGTTTTTATGGTTATTCCTGCTTTCGGGCAGATTTTTAACGGCTTTTCATATATGAATAACAGATGGTGTTGGGTTCTGGCACTTTTGTGTTCCTATATATTGGTAAAAATGTGGCCTGAATTATTGGAACTCAAAAAGAAAGAAGGAGCTTTTTTACTGTCGTTTCTTTTGGTTTGTTTTTCTCTGTGTATGATTCTAAAGCCATCAAGAATGATTTCTGTATTTGCAGGAATATCAATTAATTTGGCCATGGTTCTTGTTTTGCTTCTTCGTAATGAGATTGAAAACAAACAAAGAATTCGCAAAGGTTTTTATTTGCAATCAGCTTTATGTGTACTGACCGTTTTTAGTATTGTATGCATAAGTATGTTTTTCTATCATCCGGATTCAGAAAGTCATTATATTGATAAAACGATAAATAGAAAGACTATAAATTCTGCATTGATAAACAATGATGCAAATATAATATCCGAAATAGCAAAAAAAGAAACATCAGATTTTTACAGGTATTCCGGCAGGGGAATTGAGCATAATGCCGGTAGCATTTATGGAGTATCCAATACTAATTATTACTGGAGTAATGCAAATCCGGGAGTTGCGGATTTTTACAATGACCTGCATATAACGGAAAAAGAAACCTTGACACAAAAGAGAGAGGGGTATGATGACAGAGCAGCCTTGCTTTCTCTAGAATCAGTTCGTTACTATGCAATATATAAAGATATAAAAGCCGGTGTTGTACCATATGGTTTTGATTTAATTCAGAATTCTGAATCACAAAAGTTTACTTTATACAGAAATAATAATTGTCTTCCTATTGGTTATTGTTACAGTAAAACGATTGGAGATGAAAAGTGGAGTAAAATGTCCTCTGTTGAGAAGCAGGAAGCAATGCTTCAGGCAATATATATTCCAGGGGAAAATGCAGATCCGGATGATATAAATCTTTCATCCAAAAGTGTTAACTGTGATATTGTTTGTGGAAAAGGTGTTAAACAAAAAGATGGGCAGTATATTGTAACTGAAAATAATGCCAGTATCACTTTATCCTTTGAAGAATTGAGTAACTGTGAATCTTATGTTGCGCTTAGCAACCTACATTATCGGGGATTGACTGACTATGATATTTGTTTTAAACTTAAAAACCTATCAGATAAAGATTTAATAAAGCAAGGCAAATACAAGTTAGTTAAAGATAAAGTGTTCTGGAGTGAACCGACAAAAATAAATTTTAAAGTTAAAGATTCTTCCGGAACAGAAAAAGAATTCTATTATTATACCGAGGATTATATCCATTACGGTGGGAATCACGATTATCTTGTAAATATGGGCTATAAAACTGAACCCATTGAATATGTGATAATTACATTCCCGAAGAAGGGAATATATACTTTGGATTCGATAAGTGTTCTTGCACAGCCTATGGATAATTATGAGGCGCAGATTTCCGCACTTAAAGATGATACCCTTAAAGATGTTAAAATAAGTGATAACACTGTCAGCGGAAAGATCGTTCTTGATGAGAATAAAATTCTTTGTCTGTCAATTCCCTATACCGAAGGTTGGAAGGCATGGGTTGACGGCGAAGAGGCAGAGCTTTATCAGGCTAACATAAGAAATATGGCGCTATTCCTTGATCCGGGTGAGCATAATATAGTACTCAGATATAAAACTCCTCTTCTCAGAGAAGGCATGCTTGTTTCTTTGTTAAGTATTACCGCTTTTGCTTTGACGGTGATTATTGATTACAGAAAGCGAAAAAATCAAAAAAGAAGGAAAACCGATGTTTGAAAAAATAAAAAATCTGTTTATCAAGTATAAAGAGATTATTTCTTATCTTTTCTGGGGTGGCATGACCACCTTTGTAAGCTGGGGGAGTTACAGCCTGTTTGTTTATCTGCTGCCGGAGAGCGATTACAGAGTAGCTGTATCTAACACACTTTCCTGGATTTGCGCTGTGCTTTTTGCTTTTGTTACAAACAAGATGTGGGTATTCGGCAGCAAGAGCTGGGAGCCGTCTCTTGTAGTGAGGGAACTGTGGAAATTTGTTGCCTCCAGGCTTGTTACCGGAGTTATTGAAAATGTTGGTGTACCTCTGCTTGTTAAAATCGGTCTTGATCAGAAACTTTTCGGAATTGACGGCTTACCGGCCAAAATAATCATCAGCGTGGTTGTTGTAATACTTAACTATATTTTCAGCAAGCTTCTCGTTTTCAAAAATAAAAAAGAAACCACGGTAGAACCTTTAAATCAAAATTCCAATGGAGAAGATGATGAAAACGTCGGAAACCAAAACTAAAAGGCAGGGCAATTTTGAACTGCTCAGAATAATTTCAATGGTAATGATTGTTACTCTTCATTACCTGAAAAAAGGAGGGCTGCTTTCCGCCAACGAAGGCAGTGTGGTTTATTATTTTGCCTGGGCGCTTGAAGCGCTCTGTCTGATTTCAGTAAATTCTTATGTATTTATAAGCGGATATTTTACAAAAAGCAAGACTTTTAAGCTTAATAAGATGCTTGATTTGTGGATACAGACCTTGTTTATTTCCGTTTGTATTTATCTTATTGCCGGAAAAGCCGGTGTTATAAAAGGATTTACATGGGATTCGTTTCTTGCATCCTTTCTTCCGATCACTACAAACTCATATTGGTTTATTACAACCTATTTTGTTTTTCTTGCAATAGCTCCTTTTCTTGTTTACATTACGGATTCAATAAATCAATATCAGCATAAAATTGTTGTATTTACTCTTCTTTTTATCACATCGGTTCTTCCTACCGTATTCTTCAAAGCTGAATGGCTCAGAATTAGCAAGGGCTACCATATTGTTTGGTTTATAACCCTGTTTTTCCTTGCATCTTATATACGAAAATATGATTGCTTTAAAAGAAAGCCCACAGTTTACGGCTTGCTGTATTTTTTGTGCTGCACAGCGGCATTTGCTCTAAGGTTCGCTGTAAAAGCTGTTTCTCTTCATTTTTATAAAAAAGATCTGGGCGAAACTTTTTTTATGAGATATAACATGTTTTTTATATTTCTCGCTTCCCTGTTCCTGTTCCTTGCTTTCAAAAATATAAGCATAAAAGGGGAAAAGATAAATAAGCTCATCACTTTCTTTTCGTCTGCCGCTGTTTATGTTTATATTATTCACGAGGCTCCAAGCATAAGGACTTATTACTGGAAGAATATCGTAAAGCCTACCGCTTGTAATAGCATGCTTGATTTATTGTTAAATTACATTGTGAGTGTAGGAGCAATTTATATTGGCTGCACGTTAATAGGCAAACTTTTGGCTTTCCTTTATAAGCTTATCAGAGCTGACAGGCTTACGATTTTTGTAAGCAATAAGATTACAGGGTTTGTAAAAAGAAAAATAATTACCGATAACGAAAAAGCAGGCTGATGTCTGCTTTTTTTCATTGGCATGAGTATGAGGCTCGGCGGATAATACAACCCACTTTTTGAGTACCGGTGTTTTATTGAGAAGTGCCGATGTGGTCATAATTGCGAAGGACAGCGCTGTTATACCGAAAAACATGTTGCTTAAACTTAAATACATTTCGCCCACAAAGCTTTTTTGATTTGTATTCCGCAGATTCCTTGTATCCACAAACTCCTGCCTATTCAGGGCGTTTTTTCTTGACAACAAATAAGAAATAGCAGATAATGATAATAAAGACAAATCACCATTTTAAAGGGGTGCTTTTTTGGGAGAGCTTATCGGCAGAATAAAAGACGGCGTTGTTGATTTAAAAATGTACTGGCGCCAGCCAAGGCCCGGCGAGTATGTGCCTTACAGAGAGGTTGTTATGCTCTCAATCGGCTGGATGGCACTGCTTCTGTCCATTTCCTGGACCATAGGCTTCGGCGTAGGCAACCAGTTTACGGGTATGACCTTAAAAATGAACAACACCCAGTTGCTTGTGATGAGCTATGTCTGCACAGGTATAGGATATCTCCTTACTCCTCTTAATGCGTGGATAATCGATAATCTGCGCTCTTCCGACGGCAAATACAGGGTTTATATAAAACTGGCTCTGCCCTCTATGGTGCTTACCCTTGTTTCTCTGTGGCTTCCTTACGAAAGGGTCAGGGATTCAGGCCCCTTCGGTATATATATTATGATTGCCATGCTGTTTATTGTGGGGCAGGTTCAGGGCTATGTGCAGGGCTGGGTAAATACAGGTGTTACAAACCTTGTGCATGTAATGACTCCCAACACCCAGGAACGCACTAAAATAATGGCCATTACCAGCATTATCTATTCCATGGGCTACACCATAGGCAACATCTATTTCCCGCTTATGGTTGATGTGCTGTGCAAAAACGGCGATAAATACAATATGCGCTATTTCAGGGGCACCTATACGCCCGTTGCTTTGCTTATGCCCATTGTTCTTGTTGCCTATTTCGGCACAAAAGAGCGGCTTGTTCTGCCCAAGAGCAGAATTACAAAGATGAGTTTTTCCAATTCCATGAGAGCCGTTGCCGGCAACAAGATTTTCTGGATTAAATGCGCCGACGGCTGGAATGACTTTCTTGAAGGCGCCAAGGGAAATATATGGGACTGGATGGTTTACCGCGCCCATATTATGAAGAGCACAACCTACGGCGTGCTAAATACCGTTTCCTATAACGCCAATTTCTGGGGCATGCTTCTTTCACCCTGGTTTATCAAAAAATTCGGCAAGCGCAATATAAAAATATTCAAAAATATATTTCAGATTTTCCTTATTGCTTCCTACTTCCTTTTCTATAAAAAAGCCTATGCGGCAATCGGCTTTTTCATAGTTTACACCATTGACAGATTCATTGATACTTATAATGTTATAGATTCTGCCATAGAATCGGATATGCGTGATAATCAGCAGTATCTGATAGGTGAGCGCATTGACGGCGCTTTCGGATTAATCCAGTCTTATGCAGGGGGAGCAATCGGCGCTGTTACAGGTTTGTTCATACCCTGGGTTTACCGTAAAAAAGGGTTTGACGGCAATGATTATTCCGTTCTTGATGTTTATAAAGACTACGATGAAACCAAGCCCCTGTCACAGCAGACAAAGAATCCGGAGCCTTATGGATACTCTGCTTAAAATATCAATTTTCGGCGCTGCCGTTGATGTTCTGCCCTGGTTCGCCTATGATATTTCCGAAACCGGCCAGAAGTCCATGATAAGGGTTATCAGAATCCGCACAATAGTTGAGGACAGAAACAATCCGGACCGCGATGAAGCATCTTACATAGAGGGCTGCGAAGCCATTATCAAAGCCCGCAAATATTACGGCCTTGAAAAAATGCAGGTGCCTCACCACAGTATTATCACAAAGGCCAGGGAATTGCCCTCCGGCACACCGGAAGAAAAGGCTGCGCGGTTTGAAGCAATAAAAGAAGCCAGGCAGAAGATTGAAGATGCCAAAGCATATAATGAAGAAATTGAAATTGCAGATTTCGTAATGCGCGAGCTTAACCGGTTTGATACGGATTTCGGCAAAAAGCAGTATGAGCTCTGCAAAATGATAGTCGACGGCGGGGAAGAACACTTTTTTGAAAAGCATAAAGAAATAAATGATCTGGCAAGGGCCCTGCCTGAATCCGATGTAAAGGAAGAACGCACCTGGAGAAAACAGGAGATTAAAAATGCAAAGCAGCTTGAGCGTTCCGAAAAGCTGGCAAGGGAGTATTATCCCCGGGGCGTTGATTATGATCCCGATAAAGCCCAGCGTGCCTTTGATATGCCTGACAGCACGAGGGAAGAGGCAAAAATAAGGCGCAGGGCAATGAAGCAGGCAAATACAGAGCAGAATATGTATACTGCTTATGCTTCACCCTATCTTGCTGCAGTGCGTACTCTTGACCTTTATGAAGGATATAAAGACCTCGATTCACTGATTTCCGGTTATGACAGCACTGTTACGCAGCGTAAAGCCCGCCTTGATGCCGAAAGGGCAGAGCAGGAGCGGCTTGCAGCTGAGCGAAAGCTTGAGAAGGAACGCTACGAGGCAGAAAAAAAGCTTAAAAAGAAAAGATAATCAACACTCGGGTATCTCTGAGCAGAGATATCCGTAAAAATAAGAGAATAAGGAGAGAATAATTATGTTGTTCGGCGACGGTTCAGCTGCTGCAATGGCGGCGGCGGAGGCTGCAAAAGCGGCGGTCAGAAGCACTGCAAATTTCAACTGGACATTTATTGCCTTGCTTGCTGTTGTAATTGTGGGCATATGGATTCCGCAGTACAAAAAGAAAAATTACAACGGTATGGCAGCAGCGCTGGCTCTTTACGGTGTTCACTGGATTTATGAAATAGCAAATGCCGTAATCTGCCATTTTACAGGCTATGCTCTGTGGCATGTTTCGCCTGAAAGCACCAGCTTTATTTTGCTTGTAGGCGTATCCTGGGAGCTTTCAATGATGTTTTCCGTAGCCGGTTTTATGAGCGTTGAGCTTCTTCCCGAGGATAAGAATAAGAAAATCCTCGGCATAAACAACCGCATAGTGTTCGCCATAGGCAACGCACTGTTTTTCTCAATTTTTGAAATATTCCTTGCTTCTACGCCCGCATTTATCTGGGTTTATAAATGGTGGGGGGCTCTGCCCGTATTCATCACCACATATATTCCCTTCTTCCTAGCGGCAAATCTTATCTATGATAAGCCCCGTAAAACCCAGAAGAAGTTTCTTATCTGTCTCTGGGGTACGGTTGCGGTTCTGCTTGCCGTGCTTATTCCGCTTGGCATTATCTGATATAAATCATTGTATAAATTCAAAGGAACTCACAGAGCAAAGATTCTGTGAGTTCTTTTTATGTGTTTCAGCCGTAAAACGCTACGGCAAAATCCTCTTCTTTGATTGTAACTTTTTTAGCTTTTCCGTTACTGTTATCCGTGTGTGTAAGAACACCGTCGGTAAAATCAATTATGCTTGAGTATTTGTTCTTGTTTCCGCCGGAAACCCAGCTTTTGGGCGATACGGAAAGGGCGGAAGTGTTGATTTCCGAATCCGGAGAATTTGTTCTTTCCGGAGCTAAAGAGGAGTAGCGGAAAGTTACGATATGCCCGTCAGCATCAAATTCTATATACAGTCTTTCGGTTAAGCTCTGCACAATATAGCTGTTATCACTGACTTGTGAAAACTCAATATACTCTTTCACCGTGTCGCCTTCGGGAGATTCGTCGGCGCAGATATATCTGAATTTATTGTTTCCGGCGTCATAGGTAACATTCCATGAGTTTGTCACCGTTTCCGTAATGAATTTCAGGTTGAATGAATCATCTGTGCTGTCAAAAAATATTTTTTTGCCTTCGGCACGGGATTCAAAAAACTGCTCTGCATTTTTCTGTGTCAGGCTTTCGGCAAAATCCTGTGTCAGGCTGAAGGAAGGGCAGTTAAAAGGGGAGAAGGACATAAGAATATAGTCCTCATCAAGAAAATAGCTTTCTCCGTTCTTGTGTTTCAGATCATCGTTGTAGCAGTCTTCCAGCACCGTAACCTCGGTTTTGAAAACATTGACCACATCAAAGTATCTTGCCCTGACTCCCTGGAAGGTGTCATCTTCGCTTGAAAACCTGAGCATATTGGCAGTAACAGTAATATCCTTCTGCTTTTTTGAGCAGGAGCACAAAAGCAGAAGGAATACAGCCAGCATAAGTGCCGTTATTCTTTTCATATCAGTTCTTTTCGGAGTCGCTGAGTATTTTTGCAAGCTCTTCCATAAAGGTGTTAATGTCCTTGAACTGCCTGTAAACCGAAGCAAATCTTACATAAGCAACCTCGTCAAGATTTCTCAGGCTTTCCATGGCAAGCTCGCCGATGCTGTCTGAAGTGATTTCTCTTTCAAGATTATTCTGCAGCTGGGTTTCAATGCTGTCAACAGCGCGCTCAAGCTGCTCAAGAGAAACAGGCCTTTTTTCACATGCTCTGAGCATACCTCTCAGGAGCTTGTTGCGGTCGAACACTTCCCTTGAGTGGTCTTTCTTAACAACTATTACGGGCACAGACTCAATCACTTCATAAGTTGTGAAACGCTTCTGGCAGGATGTGCACTCTCTGCGGCGTCTTATTCTTTCACCTTCATCGGTGGGCCTTGAGTCAATTACCTTGCTGTCTTCACAGGAGCAAAAAGGACATCTCATTTTCTTTCACCTCAATAATTATTTTTCAATAAACTTATCTATAAAGCTCTTTACTTTTGCTTCGTATGCGGGGGTATCCGTAAGGTAGCTTTCCGCATGGCCGGCTCCCTTTACAAGCAGCAAATCTTTATATTCGCTGGAGCAGGCAGCATAAAGCTGGTGTACCATATAGGTGGGCACAAAGGTATCAGAATCCCCGTGAACAAACAGCATAGGCACCTTTGCTTTTGCCACCTCATCTATGGGGCTTATATCATCAAAATCAAAGCCGTTAAGCGCTTTGTTGAAAATGTTGGCCGAGTTTACAACCGGAGCGGCGGGAAGATGAATGTAGGATTTTACATCGTGCTCAAATTCCGCCTTGGCAGTTGTGAAACCGCAGTCGGCAACAATGAATTTAACATTATCCGGCAGATTTTCCGCGCCGGACATCATTGTTACCGTTGCGCAGCCCATGGATATACCGTGAAGGATTATCTGAATATCCTTACCGAATTTTTCCTTCATCCATTCAAGCCAGGCAAGGCAGTCCATGCACTCATAGTAACCGAAGCCGATGTATTTGCCGTCGCTTTCACCGTGAGCTGCGTGGTCAACAAGGAAAACATTGTAGCCCAGATCGTGGTAGAATTTTATCATCAGCTCAAACTGGCCTATGCCGCTGCTTCTGTATCCGTGGGAGCAGAAAACATAAACATCGCTTTCTTTATCGGCAGGGAACATTTTTGCTTTAAGCCTGTAGTTTCTGGAATTAACCATTTCATAGATGGTGGGCGTCTGCTGATGCAGCCAGGTAAGCCTCTCATCTTCTTCATCCGCTTTGTTCAGGAACACCTTATCATTGTATTTAGCGGAAACCGCAGGGAAGATTTTGGCGTTGCGGTTCATAACCTCGTTAAATGCAGTATATCCCACAGCCGCCGCTGCAGCTACTGCTCCTGCCGCAAAGGAAAGAGATGTGATTACCGCTTTGGATGCTTTTTTCATAGTTTTCTCCTCATTTCAGCATATCTTTCATTTTATACATATCGGGTTCTCTGCCGCTGACAAACAGCGCAGCATTTACGGCGCCTGCAGCAAACAAAGCTTTACTCCTGGCGGAGTGGGATATTTTCAGGATTTCATCGTTGCCTGCAAAAATAACCTCGTGCTCTCCCACTATTGTACCGCCTCTTATGGAATGCATGCCTATTTCATGCTCAGGTCTTTTACACCGTTTTATGTGTCTGTTGTATTCATAATCGGGGGTATAATTCAGGCCTTCTTCAATGGAATCTGCCAGCATTATCGCAGTGCCGGAAGGGGCATCGAGCTTTTGATTGTGGTGGGCTTCAACTATTTCAATATCAAAGCTGTCTCCCAGTATTTTCGCAGCCTTTTTTGCAAGCTCGCAAAGAAGGTTTACGCCAAGTGACATATTGGCGGAAAAGAACACGGGGATTTCAGCCGAAATATCACCCAGCAGTTTTATCTGTTCTTCGGAAAGCCCGGTTGTGCATTCAACCAGGGCAGTTTTTGTGTTAACACAGTAATCGGTAACGGCTTTCAGGGCCGCAGGATTTGAAAAATCTATGACAGCATCCGCTTTTCCGGTAACTTTGCTTATGCTGTCATATACAGGAAAATCACAGCCGCCTGTTGCGCTTATATCAACCCCGGCAAGTATATTTACGCCGGCATTGTTCTTTGCACATTCGGCAACCGCTCTGCCCATTTTTCCGTTACATCCGTTGATGATAATATTTACCATAATCAGCCCTCAAGCAGACCGTGCTTTACAAGGCAGGCTCTCAGCTTTGCCTTTGAGGGTTCATCCATCTCAACAAGGGGAAGGCGGACAGGACCCACATCAAGGCCCATCATATTCATAGCTTCTTTAACGGGGATGGGGTTTACATCTGCAAAAAGAACATTGCAGAGATCCAGCCACTCAAGCTGAAGATTACGGCTGCCGATATAATCGCCGTCAAGGTATTTCTGTACTATCTCATGAGCAACGCCGGGCACAACATTTGAAAGAACGGAAATAACGCCTTTACCGCCCAGTGACATAATGGCGGTGGCCTGGTCGTCATTGCCGGAATAGATTGAAAGGTTGTCTCCGCAAAGAGCGGCGGTCTGAGCTATTTCGGAAATATTGCCGTTGGCTTCCTTTGTAGCCACAATTCTCGGATGCTCTGCAAGGGCGGCATAGGTTTCAGGTTTGATGTTTACGCCGGTTCTTGACGGAACATTATAAAGAATAATGGGTGCGCTGACTCTGTCGGCAATGTAATTATAGTGAGTGATAAGTCCTCTCTGGGATGTTTTGTTGTAATACGGGGTAACCGAAAGAAGGGCGTCAACGCCGCATTTCTCAGCTTCGTTTGAAAGCGTAACGGCATAGTGTGTATCGTTGCTGCCGGCGCCTGCTATAACAGGAACCTTATGGTCAACAACTTCAACGCAGAGCTTTATAAGGCGTACGTGCTCTTCTGTTGAAAGAGTCTTTGCTTCGCCTGTGGTGCCGCATACTACGATTGCATCTGTGCCTTTTTTGAGCTGATATTCAACTATCTGACAGAATCTGTCATAATTAACTGACTGATCTTCATTGAACGGGGTAATGATAGCAACGCCTGCGCCTGTAAAAAGTACCGGTTTCATAGTGTTTCTTCCTTTCTGATTACCAGTTGAATTTTGTGGTTATGTAACCCTGTTCGCAAAGCTGCTCGGCCATAAGAACTCCGCCGCCGGCTGCGCCTCTGAGGGTGTTGTGTGATAAGCAAACAAATTTATAATCGTACTGAGTATCTTCTCTCAGGCGGCCTATTGAAACTGCCATACCGTTTTCAAGGTTTCTCTGAAGCTTAGTCTGGGGAAGATTATCCTCTTCAAAATAATTGAGGAATTTTTTGGGAGCGGAGGGAAGGTTTGCCTTCTGGGCATAGCCTTCAAATTCGTTCCAGATTTTCTTTATCTCCTCAATTGTGGGTTTCTTTTCAAATCTTACAAATACAGCCGCCATGTGTCCGTCCGATACGGGAACTCTCAGGCACTGTGCCGTAAAGTTGGGGGATTTTGCGGGAACAATTTTGCCGTCTTCAATTTTGCCCCAGATTTTAAGGGGCTCAATTTCGCTCTTCTCTTCTTCGCCGCCGATGTAGGGTATTACATTATCAAGTATTTCGGGCCAGGTTTCAAAAGTTTTACCTGCGCCGGAAATTGCCTGATATGTGCAGACAAGCACATCCTTAACCCCGTATTTCTCGTGAAGGGGGAACAGAGCGGGCACATAGCTCTGAAGCGAGCAGTTGGATTTAACAGCAATAAATCCTCTTTTTGTGCCAAGCCGTTTGCGCTGGTAATCTATAATTGCAGAATGCTCTGAGTTAAGCTCCGGAACAATCATGGGTACATCCGGTGTGTGCCTGTTTGCGCTGTTGTTTGAGATAACGGGGCATTCCGCCTTGGCATATCTTTCTTCAAGAGCTTTGATTTCATCTTTTTTCATATCAACTGCGCAGAAAACAAAATCTACAAGAGAAGCGATTTTATCAACATCTGCGCTTGCATCCATTACGGTAATATCGGCAACGCTTTCGGGTATATCTTCTTTCATTGCCCATTTGGCGCCTACGGCGTCTTTGTATTTTTTGCCTGCTGAGCGTGAACTGGCTGCAAGCACTTCAATATGGAACCAGGGATGTTTTGAGAGTATGGTAATAAACCTCTGACCTACCATTCCGGTGGCACCGATAATTCCTACTTTGTAGTTTTTCATGGTTATTCCTCGTTTCGCTGTAAAAATCAAACTTTTTCAAATTCACTTGAATCCTCGAAAGCATTATGCTAAGATATTACCACAGTAAAAGTTAATAGTCAAATATTTTTATTATAAAAGAGGAAAAAATGAAGAGAAGCGAATTTTTCTATGATTTGCCTCAGGAGCTTATTGCCCAGCATCCTGTTGAACCCAGAGACAGCTCAAGGCTTCTTGTGGTTGACAGAGTAACAGGGGAATGCCGTCACCTGATTTTCAGAGATGTTATTGATTATTTCAGGCCCGGCGACTGTCTTATACTCAATAATACCAAAGTTATCCCGGCAAGGCTTTACGGGCAGAGGACCGATACCGGCTCCGTTGTGGAGTTTCTTCTGCTTAAACAGAAAGGCGGCAAAACCTGGGAGGTTATTACAGGCCCCGGCAAAAAAGCCCGTGAAGGCCACAGGTTCACTTTCGGCGGAGGTATTCTGGGCGCTGAAATAATTGAAGTTCTGCCGGACGGCAACAGAATCGCCCGGTTTGATTATGAAGGCAATTTTTTTGAAATACTTGATAAAATCGGTCAGATGCCTCTTCCGCATTATATAACCGAAGAGCTTAAAGATAAAAATAGGTACCAGACCGTTTATGCAAAAGAGGAGGGCAGCGCTGCTGCTCCCACTGCCGGCCTGCACTTCACAAATGAGCTTCTCGGCAAAATAAAAGAAAAAGGCGTTGAAATCGGCTTTGTAACGCTGCATGTGGGTCTCGGCACTTTCAGGCCCGTAAAAGCGGATAATATTGAAGAGCATCATATGCACTCAGAGTATTATTATCTGCCTGCAGAAACCGCCGATATTATAAACCGCACCAAAGAGCGGGGCGGGCGGGTTTTTGCTGTGGGTACAACCTGCACGCGTACCCTGGAATCTGTCGCAACCTTCAAAGGAGAAATCTCCGAGGATGAAGGACAGACCGATATTTTCATTTACCCGGGTTACGAGTTCAAGTGCATAGATGGGCTTATCACCAATTTCCATCTGCCCGAAAGCACGCTTATAATGCTGGTAAGCGCATTTTGCGGCTACGAAAACACAATGAACGCATACAGAATCGCCGTTGAGGAAAAGTACCGTTTCTTTTCTCTGGGTGATGCTATGCTGATTGTCTGATATTTTTATTGCGGAGGTATAAAATGAATTTTACCGAAATCAAAAACTGGATTATAGGTGTAATATTCGGCGTTTCTCTTGTGCTGACTGCCGTACTGCCCATGCAGGCCGCTCAGCTTCTTAAAGGCAGTGTTACCGATAGTTTTCCGGCTGTTCCCGCTGATTTCAAGCCTGAAATCCGTCTGGTTATTTTTACCGATTCTCATAACAAAAATGACCATGTTGCCGATGCAGTGGATACTGCATACGAGCTTTTTGATAATGATGAAACCTATGCAGGGGTCGACGGCTTTTTCGGGCTGGGCGATTTTTCCAGCATAGGCGGCGAAGGTGATTATGTAAATTATATCAATGCTCTTCGCGAGCATGTGCGTGAAGAAACCGTGCTTATAAATATCCACGGTAACCACGAGTTCAAAGATGATAATTATAAAGAGTATTTTGTCAAGAACTTCGGCCAGGAGCCCGATACGGTTACCGAAATAAACGGCTTTTCCTGTATTGCTTTCTCCGGCGAACGTTCCGCAACAGAGTGGACCTTTACTCCATCAAGCCTTCAGTGGCTCAATAATTCAATAACCGAAGCCGAGAAAAAGTCCGGAGGCAAACCGATTTTTGTTTTCCAGCATCCTCATGTTTGGGGTACGGTTTACGGCAGCACTTACTGGGGAGATCCCCAGCTCAATCTTATTTTTAATTCCCACCCCGGAATAGTTGATTTTTCAGGCCATTCCCATTATCCCATGAATGATCCCAGAAGTATATTCCAGGGCTCATATACAACCGTAGGCTGCGGAGCAATGGCAACTTTTGAAACAGATAATAATTACCTTCCCGGCCACCACCCTGACGGCTATGATCCCGCGGCCCAGATGTGTATTGTGGAGGCTGAGAGCGACGGCAGCGTACGCATCCGCGGTTACGATCTTTTGTCCGATACATATTTCTGCGATTATTATATTGAGGATGCAAATAATCCTGATACATTCGCCTATACTTACAAAAACATGAAGGCACACGATGCCGCTCCTGTTTTCAAAGCGGATACAAAGGCAACCGCTTATAAGAACGATGGAGGAGAATGGGTGATTTCCTTTGATGAAGCTCAGCCTGCCGACGGCTATATTGTTCATAACTATAAAGTTACAATCAAGGATGAATCCGGCAAAACTGTTGTTTCCGAAAAGTTTGTTGACGACTACTTTGTTTTTGATGATGACAGTACTGCCGATTTCCGCATAGGCAATTCTCTTGAATCCGGCAAGACCTACAGCCTTACGGTTGTTGCCGAGAGCGCTTATCATAAGAAGTCCGATACCCTTACTCTCAGCTTCACAGCGCAGTAAATATAAAACAAGCCCCCTGTTGGCGCTGACCAACCGGGGGTTGATTTTTTTATTCTACGCCGTATCCGTGCTCTTTTTCAAAGAGCTCCAGTATAGGGCGTTCTCTTTTGTCTTTCCATTTATAGTAGTGTGGGTAGAGGCTTTTTGCAGGCAGAGGATCTATCCTTACGGGTATTGCCCCGCATTTGTTTGCCGCTTTTATGTCGGAAAAAAGCTGATCTCCCAGCATTGCAAGCTCTTTTATACCGGTATTCATTCTTTTTGCCGCTCTTTTGAGCCCCCAGGTGTGCGGTTTGCAGGAAAGGTGAACAAAAGGCACACCGCCCAGGTAGTTTGAAATATATCTTACCCTTAATATTGTTCCGTTTGAAATAAGAGTAACCGGAATACCTGCTTTGTTTATGCTTTCAATCCATTCTCTTATTCCTTCGGTAAAGTTCATTGTGCCGTCGGGTGCAATGGTGTTGTCAATATCAAGGCCCACAGCTTTTGCACCCATTTTTCTCAGGTCATCGGCCGTTATATCAATTACGGCTCTGAACCTGTATTTCGGCATAAGCAGTTCGGTTCTTTTCATTGCCTTTAAACTGCGCTTGCCAACATTCCCAGAAACAGTGTTTTGAACAGGGGAGAAACATCAATTCCCGTAGGTACCGCAACAATACTGTCGCTTACGGAGAATGAATAACTGTCAAAATAAGTGTACTGCACCGATTCAGCGGCTGTGCCGGTTCTGTTTGTAACCTTAAGGAGCTTGAGTTCATCGCCTATATAGCAGTATTTAAGTACCGCCTGAGCTCTGTCATTATAGGTTTCAACATAATAGGTTACACCGTCAATGGTTTCCTCGGCTGCGCCCTCATAAACGGTAATGGTTTTGGTAAGGCCCATTGCGCTCTTGAGCAGGGCAGGAATATCAAGCTTTACAAGGCCGGTATTTGTGAGCTTTGCATAAAAGAAGGGGAGTATGGGAAGGTATGCGTAAACATTGCCGTCCCTGTAAACAACTCTTACCTTGAAAAATCCGTTTGTGAATTCATAGGCGGCTGAATTACCTTTGATATAATAGGTTGTGGCGGAGCTGCCCATAGCGGTATCACCGCTTCTTACCGTTACCTGCATCTCTGTTGCGTTCGCTACCTTGCTGAGAAGGGCGTCTGTTTTATTGTCTGCGGCAAATGCCATGGTGCTCATCAGAGCAAAAATCATAACAATTGCAAGGGTAAAGCTGATAAATCTTTTCATAATATGTCCTCCTTAAAATCTATATGGTAAAATTTTAACTTAAAGCCCGTGAAATAATGTCTCCCCAGTTTTCAAAAATTCCGATAAGGCAGTCAAGTATGCCGAAATCGAAGAATCCTTTGTCAACAATATCCGGTTTATCTCCGGCTGAAGTTCCGCTTATTATGAAGGGCTGTGTATATACTACACCACCTTCGCCGAATACTTCAGCCCTGATATAGCTTCCTGCTTTTTCTGCGTTTTCTTTAATGCTGAAAACTGCTTCATCCGCCTTCTGAACAGCGATTGTTTTTCCTTCCGAAATCCATCTGACTATAAGAGCGTTTTCCGTTGCCAAAGCAACAGTTCCATTGTCAACGGTAACTTCCGTAATCATTGGTTCTGTTTCACCGGTGTAATATCCTTTGTCATCAAGCACGCTGTATGTAATGCCTATGCGTGCATCCGCATCGGTTTTTCCGCTGTCAATATCATCAATGCGCTTTTTCATCTCGGCAACGGTTTTATCAACCGAGGCAGTAACAGCTTCACCGGGGTAATATTTGTTCAGCGCCTCGGAGATTTCGCAAAGTTCATCATAATTCCCTATGCAGTGTGACGCCGGAAAGAAGTGCCCCTTCTGCAAGGCGGCTTTAAGGCTTCCGGAGTTCAGTTCCGGCATAAGCGCATAAATAAAACCGGTATTTATTTTGTCAAGCTGATGGGCATCGCTGGAGCATATTGCAAAAACATTCTTTCCGTTGGGGGCAAACCTTGTAAGGAGTCTGTCCCAGAGTATTCTGTCAAATCTGGTTCTGTCATCGCCTTTGGAGTTCACATCAATACCTATGCACGCATCATATTTATCAATAAGAGAGGCCCACTTGTTGATATGGTATCTGTAAGAAAACTCATCTGGGTTGTATGCGTCTTCGGAGTGTATTTCATACCTTGCCTTTGAATATTCCCCCGGGTGGTTTATAACGCACACTCCGCCGAGGCGGTCAACATTGCTGATTGCATCATTATATGAGGTGAGCATATTGTTGTGGTAATCGGTAAACCAGCTGTTTACATGGGCGTTTGCGGATACGGCGTTTTGCTCAATCCCGAAAGGAACACGCATTATTTTTCTGCCGTTTTCCAACACAAGGAAATCATCATCGCCGTTTTTTTGCATTTTATATGAAGTGCCGTTATTGAATTTGCCTTCGG
Source organism: Clostridia bacterium (assembly GCA_017430535.1). Lineage (GTDB taxonomy): Bacteria > Bacillota > Clostridia > Oscillospirales > Acutalibacteraceae > CAG-177. The sequence continues at coordinate 8,782 of JAFRMR010000023.1, read as the reverse complement.
CGCCCAGATATTCAAGCGCGCCTTCGCTTTTGCCTACAGCGGAAAGAACACCGTGAATAAGGGCGTCAGCGTTTTCGGTTTCCCAGCTGTAGTTTACCGTGCCATGATCCGTTGTGGCTACAATATCAAATCCGGTTTCGGCGTGCCTTTCAATGGATTCCTTAAGGGTGGGGTCACCGTCGGAGGCGTTGGTGTGGGTGTGCAGAGCGGTTTTATATGCCTGCACGGCGCTGAAATCAACACCCTCATAAGGGCTGGTTATTTTTATTGCAGCATTACCGGCCGATGACGCTCCCGCAGGAGCAATAAGGCAGCAGATAATAATAAAAGCCAGCACTGCCGATACTATTTTAAATGTTCTTTTCATTATTACCACTCTCCCTTTTTATATATTACTACAAATACCTCCTTTTTTCAACCTGCAAAATTCTGTCTCTTTCTTGATTTGAAATCCCCGGTGTGGTATTATAAACTGAGTGGAAACATATAACCGAACGGAGAATTATTTTATGACCGAGCTTGAATATAATGTGCTTAAACAGACCATCAATCACCATATGGATCTGTACTACAATAAAAATGAAACCGAGATTTCGGATTATGAATATGATAACCTGATGCAGGAGCTTAAAAAGGCGGAAAAAGAGCATCCCGAATGGGTTACTCCCGATTCACCCTCCCAAAAAATCGGAGGAGTTGCAAAAAGGGAGGCCGGAGTAAAGGTTACCCACGATGTGCCGATGCTTTCCATTGAGGATGTATTCACCAAGGAGGATGTAACAGCCTGGGTAAATAAAGTTCACTCTGTTTATCCCGATTGCTCCTTCTCCGTCGAAACCAAAATTGACGGTCTTTCCGCAACCCTGAGATACCGCGGGGGGGATGACGGCAAACTGCACCTCACTTTGTGTGAAACAAGGGGAGACGGCAATATCGGCGAGGATGTTACCGCCAATGCTCTTGTGATTCCGGATGTGAAAAGCGTTATTGACCTGCCCTATGAATCCCTCCAGATTCGGGGTGAAATATATATGAGCCACAGTGATTTTGAAAGGTTCAATGTCAATCAGACTGAATCAGGCAAAAAGCCGGCGGCAAACCCCCGTAATCTTGCCGCAGGCACATTGAGGCAGCTTGATCCCTCCGTTACAAAAGAAAGAGGGCTCAGAATGTTTGTTTTCAATGTTCAGCAAGGCCCTGAGGAGCTTACCCGCAGCCATATTGAGGGCTTAAAAATTCTCTCATCCGCCGGTGTTCCCACGGTTTACGGCAAAAGGTGCAGAACTCCGGAGGAAGTTGTTGCCGCCATAGATGAAATAGGCGAAATGAGGGGAGAGCTTGAGTACGATATTGACGGCGCAGTGGTTAAGATTGATGAGGTTGCCCTGAGGAATGATTTTTCTGCAGGCAGCAAATATTCAAGCGGTCATATTGCCTATAAATATCCCCCCGAAGAGAAAACAGTGGTTATTGATGAAATACTTACGGATGTGGGTCGTACAGGTAAGCTTACATTTACCGGAGTTTTTCACGACAGAGAAACAGGCAAGCCCGCCCGCCTTTGCGGCACAAGTGTTTCAAGAGCCACTCTTCACAATATAGATTACATAAAGGATATGAAAATCGGCATCGGCGGAGCTTATAAGCTTTTCAAAAGCGGAGATATTATCCCAAAGCTTAACGGCTGCGTTACAGAGCCGGCAAAGGTTTTTGAGGCTCCGGCAAACTGCCCGGTCTGCGGTTATCATCTTGAAAGGGAGGAGGACGGCGCCGATATACGCTGCTGCAATCCGTCCTGCCCGGCCCAGCTTTCAAGAACCATTTCATACTTTGCCTCCCTTGACTGTATGAATATTATCGGCCTGGGTGAAACCCTTGTTGATGAGCTTGTAAAAGAAGGATATCTTAAATCATACGCTGATATTTATGCTCTTAAAAATCACAGGGACGAGCTTGTTGAGAAAGGCATAATTGGTAAAGAAAAAAATACGGATAAAATCCTTGAAGCAATTGAAAATTCAAAGGCCAACGATGCTTCCCGCCTGCTTGCGGCTCTTGCAATACGCAATGTGGGCAAGCAGACTGCAAAAGATATAATGAAAAGATTCGGCAGTATAAGGGAGCTTATGAATGCCGGTATGGATGAGTTGGTTGCCATTGATGATATTGGCGAAACCACCGCCGCCTGCCTTGTGGATTTCTTCTCTTCTGGCGAAAACAGAAAAATAATGGATGAGCTTGAGTCCTACGGCGTCAATATGATGCGCCTGGATTCCGGCGATACCACCGATAAGCTTGCGGGTATGACTGTTGTTGTTACAGGAACTCTCAGCAATTTCGGCAGGAAAGAAATAACCGAAGTGATTGAGAAAAACTCCGGTAAATGCGCTTCATCCGTAAGCAAAAAAACCTCGTTTGTTCTTGCCGGTGAAAATGCCGGCTCAAAGCTGGATAAAGCCAAAGAACTTGGCATAAAAGTTATTACCGAAGCGGAATTTATGGATATGATCAAGTGAAAGGAAGAATATGATGAAAAGACTGAGAATAAAAAGCACCGTTGCTCTACTGCTTGCACTGTCACTGATTCTTTGCTCCTTCGGTTTTGCTCAGGCAATCGTTATCCCTCAGGATGTAAAGAATGTTATCCTTATGATCGGCGACGGCATGGGTGAAAACAGCATAAACTGGGCTTCTGCGGCAACCGGCGAAAAGCTGTTTATCGATACAATGCCTTATAAAGGCTATTCGCAGACAGATTCTCTCAGCGGCACCACGGATTCCGCCGCAGGCGCAACGGCGCTTTCCTGCGGATACCATGCATTCAACAGCAACCTGGGCCAGTGCTCAATTCTTATAAACGGCCACGGTGCAAATCTTTGCACCTATCTCAATGTCTGTGAAGCTGCGCAGTCAATCGGCAAAAAAACAGGTGTTGTAACTTCCGACGATAACTCAGGAGCCACGCCGTCGGGTTTCAGCGCTCATACTTATAAAAGAGAAATGCCGGAGGAAATAACAAAGCAGCAGATGGAATGCGGCCTTGATATTCTCTGGGCAAAGGATAACGGCGTTTCATCAAAGGCGGAGGCTCAGAAACACGGCTGGCAGTATTGCGAAACCTTAGCCGAAATTCTTGCTTCGGACGGCAGCAAAAAATCTTTTGCGGCGGTGCAGGGCGACATCTGCTTTGATAACGACAGCGATGCCGATGCACCTCTGAGTGCACTTACTTCGGCTGCCATTGAAAAGCTTGATAACGGCAAGGGCTTTTTCCTTATGGTTGAGGGAGCTCATATAGATAAATACAGCCACGCAAATGACAGCGAAAATATGTTTAAAGCTATGCTGGAGTTTGATAAATCAATAAAGGCTGCCGTTGATTTTGCAAAGCGCGACGGCAATACCATCGTTATTGTTACTGCTGATCACGAAACAGGCGGCATTGTATTTGACAGCGAAACAAAAAGCTACAAGTACACTTCCGGCGACCATACAAACACCGATGTTCCCGTTCGTGTTTTCGGTTCTTATGATCTTGTGAAAAACGGTGAAACTGTTGTCAATACGGATATTGCAAAATTCATAGCGAAAAAAATCGGATACACCGACACGTTCCCGAAATTCACTCTGAATTTCGCTTTCCCCGCAGAGCTGTTTTCAGCTTTGTTCGCGGCTCTTAAGGATAAAATAGGCTAATGCGCAGTTCTCCTTAATTGACACACCGCTACTTTTGTAATAAAATAATTATTTGCGAGAAGGTTGGGCAGTCGCGGGCACTTTGTGCGTGAGGAAAGTCCGAGCTTCACCGAGCAGGATAACGGCTAACGGCCGCCGAGGGTGACCTTAGGGAAAGTGCAACAGAGATATACCGCCTGCTTTGCAGGTAAGGGTGGAAAGGCGAGGTAAGAGCTCACCGGGGTACGGGAGACCGTACTGCCATGTAAACCCTATCCGAAGCAACACCGACCGGAGGCGGGGCATTGCCCTTGCGCTTGCTCAGCGATACTCCGAAGGGTGGCTAAAGCTGTGCAGCAATGTACAGCGTAGACAGATGATTGCCTTAAATGACAGAACTCGGCTTACAGACCTTCTCGCATTTTTCAATTATTGTTTCCGGATGGTTTTTTTATGAATACAACCGTTTCCTATGAAGGAACAGTAGAAGCCATAACATTTCAGAATATTGAAAACGGATTTGCCGTCCTTGAGTTTTCAAGTGGCGGTGAATATTTTACTGCCACCGGAAATGTAGGGCATATATTTGTGGGTGAAAAGCTTATTCTTGAGGGCACTTTTGTTGTGCATCCCACTTTCGGCAGACAGCTTAAAATCACCAATGCAGAGAGAAGCATTCCCGAAACCGCAGATGAAATGCTGATGTTCCTCTCTTCCGGTATGGTTAAAGGTATCAGAGAAAGAACCGCGCAGAAAATTGTTGAAGCTTTTGGCGACAAATCCTTTGATATCATAGAATTTGAGCCGGAAAAGCTGGCTAAAATCAAAGGCATCACCAAAGAGCGGGCGATGAGGATTTCTCAGGAGTTCATAAAGTATGCGGGGGAAAGGAATGCGGTTATCGCCCTTGAAAAATACGGTATGACTTCAGCGGAAGCGCTTCGTGTTTATAAAATTTTCGGCTCAAAAGCCAAAGATGCCGTAGAGAGAGATCCCTACAGGCTCAGCTGTCTGAGTATCGGTATCAGCTTTGAAAGGGCCTGCGATATTGCCTCCCGCCTTGAAAAGAAGCCCATAGATGAGTATCGGCTTCAGGCCGGCATAATTTATGTTGTGCGCCATAATCTGAATAACGGGCACACCTGCATTCCGCGGGATGCGCTTATTGCTCCCTGCGCCGGTATGCTTGAGTGCAGTGATGATGATATTGAAATAAATATTGATGAGCTTATTACGCAGAAACGGCTGGTATCCGATATAGTAAACGGCAGGGATTTTATATTTTTACCCGATTTGTATGAAGCGGAAAAAAATGCCGCAAGAAGCCTTTTGTTCATTAAAAAAATTTCCGCAAAATCTTTTCCGGATATTGAGGAGCAGATTCGTAAGGCGGAAATTGCCGGGGGAGTATGTTACAGCAGCAGTCAGCTCGAAGCGGTTAAAACAGCTGTTGAAAAGGGAGTGCTTGTCCTTACAGGAGGACCCGGCACGGGCAAAACAACAATTCTCAGAGGTATACTCAGGGTTTACCGCGATTTAGGCATAGATGTTGCCCTTGCGGCCCCCACCGGCAGGGCAGCCAAGCGTATGAGTGAGCTTACAGGTGAGGAAGCTCTCACAATTCACCGCCTTCTTGAGGTGGAGTGGGATGAAAGTGACCGGCCTGCTTTCAAACGCAACCGCCGTAATCCGCTGGAGTGTCAGGCGGTTATAATTGATGAGCTTTCAATGGTGGATGTTCAGCTTTTTGCAAGCCTGCTTGAGGCTGTCCCCATAGGATGCCGCCTTGTTCTTGTAGGTGATGCGGATCAGCTGCCGCCTGTAGGGCCCGGCAATGTACTTCACGATATCATTGCTTCCGGTGCACTGCCTGTTATCGAGCTTAAAGAGGTTTTCCGTCAGGCAATGGAAAGCCTTATAATAGAAAATTCCCACAGGATAGTTAACGGTGAAATGCCGGAACTTGATGAGAGGAATAAAGACTTTTTCTTTATTGAAACAAATTCGGTTTCAACTGTCAGCGATACAATCGGCAATCTGCTTGAGGTACGCCTACCTAAGGCCTACGGATATTCGCCCAAAGAAGATATCCAGGTTCTCTGCCCCTCGCGAAAAGGCGAAACCGGCACAAATAATCTTAATGCAGTTCTTCAGCGGAGAATCAACCCTCCCGAAAAGCGTAAAAAAGAGCATGCCTTCGGCCACCGTGTGTTCCGGGTGGGGGATAAACTTATGCAGACAAAGAATAACTATGATATTGAGTGGAATTCCGATGAAAAAGACGGCAGCGGAGTTTTCAACGGGGATATCGGTCTGCTTGAAGATATTGATGAAATATCCCGTGAACTTACCGTAAGGTTTGATGACAGAGTAGCCGCATTTCCGTTTGACTGTGCCGAGGATCTTGAGCACGCCTATGCCGTTACTGTTCATAAAAGTCAGGGCAGTGAATTCCCCGTTATTGTTATGCCCGTAATCGGTATAAACGAGTATCTGCAGTACCGCAATCTGCTTTACACTGCCGTAACAAGGGCAAAGGAAAAACTTATCCTTGTAGGCAGCAGGCAGACCGTATATAATATGGTTGAAAATAACAAAAAGCAAAAAAGATATTCGGCACTGAAAAGCTTTATAATTCAGGGTGATATGAATTGAAACTGATTCGTGAACTGCGCCTGTCCTCGGTTTTTCCTAAGCATTGTGCTTATTGTGACAGACTGATTCCCGGCGATAAATATGTGTGCGATGCCTGCAGAAAAAGTCTGCCCAGAATTGAGGGCGAAATCTGCAACAGCTGCGGCCTTGAAAAGAAAGCCTGCGCCTGCAAAGGCCGTAAAAATTATTACAGCGGCATAGCCGCTCCCTTTTACTACAAAGGGAATGTCAGAAAAGGCCTGCATATATTCAAGTTCAGAAATTCACCCTCCGGTTCAAAGGTCTACTCCCGTGAAATTGCGGAAACCGTAAGAAAAAGATTTCCGGAGATAAGCTTTGATTTCGTAACGGCAGTGCCAATGACCGTAAAGAGTCTCAAAGACAGAGGATATGACCAGAATGTGCTTATTGCCCGTGAAACGGCGGAGTTGCTTTCTCTGCCTTTCAGGCCGGATGTTCTTAAAAAAATCTATGAAACCGAAAAACAGCACGGCCTTCCCGCTTACAGAAGAAAGGGCAACCTGGCAGGGGTGTTCGATGTAACGGATTACCGTGAGGTTGAGAATAAAGTTATTCTTTTGTGTGATGATATATCCACCTCAGGTGAAACACTTAACGAGTGCGCAAAAATGCTCTGGCTTGCCGGGGCAAAAAAGGTTTATTGCGCAGCTCTTGCTTTAACCGAACCGAAAACAGGGAAAGGGAATGATAAAAATGCTCGGAGTTAATATGGGTATAGACCTCGGAACCGCCTCTGTTGTCATTTATATGCAGGGGAAGGGTATCGTTCTCAACGAGCCTTCCGCAGTGGCATATAACAGCGAAGGGCGTATAGTGGGCGTTGGCAAAAAGGCCTATGATATGTACGGCAGGAATCCCTCGGGCATCAGAGTAATCAAGCCCCTTGTCAACGGGGTTGTAGCCGATTTTACCGCCACAAAGCACATGCTGGAGTATTTTTTCTCCAAGGTGTGCAAAAATATGGTGCTGCGCCCCAATGTTATTATGTGTGTCCCTTCTGCTGTAACCGATCTTGAGAAGAGAACCCTGCTCAGTCTTGCGTCTGCCGCCGGCGCCGCAAGAGCCTGGCTTATTGAGGAACCTCTGGCGGCTGCGCTCGGGGTCGGGCTTGAAAGCAGTCGGCCTAAAGGAATTATGGTTGTTGATATAGGTGGAGGCACTACCGATATAGCCATAATAACTATGGGCAGTATTGCAATTTCAAAATCGCTTCAGGTTGCCGGTAACGCCTTTGATGAGGCAATTATGCGCCAGCTGAGGCGTGAAAGGGATATCATAATAGGCGAAAAAACCGCTGAACAGATCAAGATTAAAATCGGCTCTGCAACCCTGCGTGATGTGGAGCTGGGAATGACCGCAAAGGGTAAAAATTACATTACTAATATGCCGGAAGCTTTTGAGATAAGTTCAACCGAAGTGTTTCTTGCCCTAAGACCCTGCCTTGAAATGATTATCGGCGGCATAAGAGAAACTCTTGAACAGTCCACGCCCGAGCTTGCGGCGGATGTGCTTGATTACGGTATCGTTCTCACCGGCGGCGGTTCTATGCTCAGGAATATCGATAAAATGATTGAGCGTAAAACAGGCATAAAAACAAAGCTGGCATCTTCGCCCCTTAACTGTGTTGCCCTCGGGGCGGGAAGAGCCATAGAGCATGTCGATCTGCTGTCTGACAGCGGCTATATAATCCGTGTAAACGATAAACCCAAAGCCGGAAAGAAGGAAAGCAAGCGTGATTGAAAAATCAAATTTCAAAAAGAATATTGAGGTTGAGCTTGAAAAAGGCCTGCTTAACGGGCAGGGGGCGGGTAATCTAGCAACCTGCCGCTACGGGTTCTTTCCTATGTCCTACAACGGCTGTGAAATAATAGCGGTTTACAATCTCCGTTGCCTTATGGGCATACCTGTTCCGCTGCCGGATGTGGCAAAGGAGATATACCCTTACGGCAATGCCTTTTCCGGGCTGTTCGGTACCTGGCCCGGAGCTCTCGAAAGGTACTTTAAGGAGAATAATCTGCCGGTTCACAAGATTGATGATTACTATGCTTTCAGAAATGAATTTGAGCATCACAAATTTGCGGTTATCTCATTCTGGAACGCAAATCACATTTTTAAGGGCCTTCACACCGTTGCAATAGAAAATTTTTCGGGCGGCATAAAAGTTTACAACAGAAGCAATAAATGTACATATCCTGTGGAGTATAAATCACTCGACTACTATATGGACGCACATCGGTTTATTTGCGGCTATTACGCGGAGTAAAAGCCGCGTATTTTTTTTCGTTTGGCATCTTGACAATGGTAATAAATATGTGATATAGTATGCGAGCACTCGAAAAAAAACGGGAGCAAGAACGCACCTTGAAAATTAAACAACGACGAAACAAAACCCTTGAAGATTCAAGAGAGTAAAAACTCTGCAAAAAGTAAT